>DISJ01000020.1 GCA_002421605.1 Rhodobacteraceae bacterium UBA6213
CCCTGTCGCGCATTTCAGCGCTGCGCCCTAGAGCTTGACGTTGCGCAGACGTAATGCGTTGGAGATGACCGAGACCGATGAGAGGCTCATCGCGGCCGCCGCAATCATCGGCGACAGCAGCAGCCCAAATACCGGGTAAAGCACCCCGGCGGCAATCGGCACCCCGGCGGCATTGTAGATGAAAGCGAAAAACAGGTTTTGCTTGATGTTGCGCAAGGTGGCGCGGGCCAGGTTGCGCGCCCGCACGATGCCGGTCAGATCACCGCCCAGCAGCGTGATGCCCGCACTTTCCATTGCCACATCCGCCCCAGTGCCCATCGCTATGCCGACATCGGCGGCGGCCAGCGCCGGGGCGTCGTTGACACCGTCACCAGCCATCGCGACCTTGCGGCCTTTGGCGCGCAAGGCGTCGATCAGGTTTTTCTTGCCCTCGGGCAGAACCCCCGCGCGCACCTCGTCGATGCCCAGTTTCCCGGCAACGGCAAGGGCCGTGCGCTCGTTGTCGCCGGTGGCCATGATCACGCGTATGCCTTGGGCATGCAGCGCATCAATGGCAGCAGCGGCGGTTTCCTTGATCGGGTCTGCCACCGCGACGATGCCTGCGACCTTGCCATCGACCGCCACAAACATCGCCGTCTTGCCCTCGGCACGCAGCGTGTCGGCGGCAACGTCTGCGGCCTCTGTCACAAGGCCAAGATCGGCCATCATCGCGGCGTTGCCGAGCGCCACTTTGCGCCCACCAACAACGCCCTGCACACCTTTGCCGGTTACCGCCTCGAAGCCGTCGGTTTCGCCCGGCGTAACGCCGCGCGCCACCGCGCCAGCAATGATCGCTTCAGCCAGCGGATGTTCCGAGCCCTTTTCCAGCGTTGCCGCCAGCTTCAGGATCGTGTCCTCCAACTCGTCGCCCAGTGCCAGCACATCGGTCAGCTTGGGGCGGCCTTCGGTTAGCGTACCGGTCTTGTCGACGATCAGCGTATCGACCGCCGCCATCCGTTCCAGCGCCTCGGCATCCTTGATCAGCACCCCCGCTTGCGCGCCGCGCCCTGCGGCGGTGGTAATGGAAATCGGCGTGGCCAGCCCGAGCGCGCAGGGGCAGGCAATGATCAGCACCGATACCGCCGCTGCCATCGCGAATACGAATCCGGGTTGCGGGCCGATGGTAAGCCAAGCCGCGAACGCCGCCAGCGCCACCAAAACCACTGTCGGCACGAACACCGCCGAGACCTTGTCAGCAAGCCCCTGAATTGGCGCACGTGAGCGGCGGGCGTTGCTGACCATCTTGACAATCTGCGCCAGCACCGTATCGGCGCCCACCTTGGCCGCCTCGATTACCAGACTGCCGTTCTTGTTGATTGTGGCGCCGGTGACGGTATCGCCTTCGGTCTTTTCCACCGGCATCGACTCGCCCGTCAGCATGCTTTCATCAACCGACGACGTGCCCGAAATCACCACACCATCAACCGGCACGGCATCACCCGGCCGCACCCGAAGCCGGTCGCCCGTCATGACGTTTTCGAGTGGTGCATCGTATTCAGTGCCGTCGGGCAGAATCCGCCGTGCAGTCTTGGGTGCCAGGTCCAGCAGCGCGCGGATCGCATCGCCAGTGCGTTCGCGGGCCCGCAATTCCAACACCTGACCCAAAAAGACCAGCGCGATAATCACCGCTGCGGCCTCGAAATAGGTGCCAACACCCTCGCCCGAGCGGTACTGCGCGGGAAAGACCCCCGGCAAAAAGGTGGCCACCAACGAATAGAGATAGGCGGCACCGACACCCAGCGAGATCAACGTCCACATATTCGGCGAGCGGTTACGCAGTGAATCCCAACCGCGTTGGAAAAACGGCAGCGCCGCCCAGAGAACGACCGGACTGGCCAGCGCAAACTCGAGATAGCCTGCCCAAGGGTGCCCGATCCATACGCGAAACGGCAACCCGACCAGCTCGCCCATCGTCAACGCGATCAGCGGGACCGACGCCGCCGCGCTGATCCACATCCGGCGCGTGAAATCCGTCAATTCATGGTTGGGCTCGTCAGAGGGCAGCATTGGTTCCAGCGCCATGCCGCAGATCGGGCAGGCACCCGGCGCGTCGCGAACGATTTCGGGGTGCATCGGACAGGTGTATTGCGCACCGGGTTGCACCACCGCGCCACGCTTGGCGGCATTGCCCGAGGCGTAAAACCATGGATCGACCTCGAACGAAGTCTGGCACTTTTGCGAACAAAAGTAATGGGTCTTGCCGCCATGTTCGAGTGACCGTGCGGAAGGCGTGATTGCAACCGCCATGCCGCAGACGGGATCAATTGCCGACTTGGTGCCAGGCGGGAGGTCGCCTTTGCCGGCGTGCCCGTGCCCGTGCCCGTGACGGTCGTGTGCGTGGTCCATGTGATGTCCTAACCTTGGTCGCTTCCAGACCAACATGGGGCTTCCAGTTGGGGGAAGGTCAAGGGGCGCGCGGCTGTCTCGGTTTCGGCTGCCACGCACTGCCCCGCAGATTACCTTTCGTTAGGGCCACGTGATGCCGCGCGGCTCACCTATTCGTGAGACGAAGGATGGTTGACCTTCCAGCGGGGGAAGGCCGCAAAAGACTGCAAGTTGAAGATGAGGCTGCGGCAATGTGCGGGCGGAGTTTGAACTTTGCACTAGGCGGTTTGCCGGCGCCGTCCCGCACAGGCGCAACGCCAGTTTGATGACCTGTCTGCCTGCGAAATGCGGCCACCTATGCGACAACACAAAAGGTAGAGAATGAACGGACTTCTTGTTTACGGACTAGGCGCGCTGATGGTCGCGGGCGGCTTGCCCGCCGCTTTGAGCGCACAGACAATTTCCTTTGGATCGCCGATGGTGGCGGGGCACTCGATGGTGCCGCCCGATACTTCGGGGATTCCGATCGGAGCACCGCTGGTGGCGCCGAAGTTGCCTGAAACACTGTCGCCCATGGCGGTCACCGGCAAGCGGGCGTTTGATGCGAAATGCGCGTCGTGCCACGGTGAAAATGCTGCCGGGATCAATGGCACCGCGCCACCCTTGATCCATTTTATCTACGAGCCGAACCACCACCCGCAAATCGCGTTTCTTTCAGCGGTGCAAAAAGGCGTTCCCGCGCATCACTGGCATTTTGGCGACATGGCCCCGGTTCCGGGCGTGCCGCCGGGCATCGTGAAAAGCATCGAAGCCTATATTCGCGAAGTGCAGCGCGAAAACGGCATTCCGGGGTGATGATAGGACGGCCGAGCTGGCCGAGAGGGCATCAGTGATGAAAAGACCTGTCTTGGTTCTGGCGACAACGGCGCTGATCGCCAGCATCGGTGGTGCCTATTGGTGGCGCGGCGCTACCAGCACCTCGCAAGCGCCGATCTTTGCCGCCGCCGACACGGTAGCGGGCGCGGCGCTTTATCAGGCCAACTGCGCTGCCTGCCACGGCGCAAATCTAGAAGGCGCCGAGGATTGGCAAGTACCCGGCGCCGATGGCCGCCTGCCGCCGCCGCCGCATGATAAAAGCGGCCATACTTGGCACCATGGCGATATGCTGTTGTTCGACTATACCAAGCTCGGCGGCGCCGAGGCGCTTGCGCAGCAGGGCATGGCCTATGACAGCGGCATGCCCGGCTTCGCCGATACTCTGACCGATGCGCAGATCGTGGATATTCTTACCTTTATCAAATCGACCTGGCCCGATCGCGAGCGCCAAGCACAGGCAGCGCGCTCTGAAGCCGAGCGAAACCCTTGAACCGGGCTGGGTAGTTCAACGCACGGGCGAAGCCGCGTAACCCGCTGCCTTGAGTGTCGCCACCAGCGCCTCGTCGCTGAGTAACGCCTTGGCAACCGTGACCGTATGCGTTGCCAGATCGCATTCGACGCTGGCGCCTACGTCGACGGCGCCGATGGCTTTGGTGATGGTCGCCGAGCAATGGCCGCAACTCATTTCAGGCACGTCAAATCGAGTCATCTCAGTCTCCTATGCAGGTTAGCGTGAAGGTGGGAGTTTCCCGCGCTGGAAGGTCAAGTGCCCAACTGGCAATTGGAGGATATTTTGCGGTTTTCCGCCGTGCCGTGGCCGCGCACTTGACCTTCCTATGACTGGAAGCATAAGTAAGCCGCAGGCCGCACCGCCCCCCGAACACAAGGATCGTGCCATGAATATCGGAGACGCCGCGCAGCTTTCGGGCCTTCCGGCCAAAACCATCCGCTATTACGAAGATATCGGTCTGATAGAACCGTTGCGTTCCGCCAACGGCTACCGCAGTTTTCGCGAAAGCGATCTTCACAAGCTCACTTTTCTGGGTCGTGCGCGCTCGCTGGGTTTTACCATCGACGATTGCCGCACGCTGCTGACGCTCTATCGCGACCGCTCGCGCGCCAGCGCCGACGTAAAGCATGTCGCGCAAGACCATCTGGCCTGCATCGACCGCAAGATTGTCGAGCTGACCGAGATGCGAAGAACCCTGTCGCATCTGGTCGAGGCTTGTGCGGGTGACGACCGGCCCGACTGCCCCATTCTTGCAGACCTCGCGGCGGTTGCGCCGGGGCAAAGCTGCGTTCGCCAGTCGAATTGAGCGAGCAATTCTGCGTTTTGCGCTCGCGCTAGCCCCCGCCGATTATTGCGCACTGCCAGCGACTGCGTGGCAATGGTTAATGCGGGTTTTGACCTGTCGCGAGTGCTAGATGGTGCGTTTGATGGTGCGCGCCAAGTGACAGAACGCCAATGAAGCCAAGCCCGCGTAGCATCGGCACCTGCGCCGCGCCGCCCGTGGCAGTTAACACGGCGCCCCGCTCGGTTGGTTCCGCGCTCAGGTTCAGCCCAAGGTAGCCGTTCATCGTGGCCACATGTGCCAGTGCCATCCGCCGGATCGAGGCCTGAACCACCGGGTCAACCGCGCTTGCGTCGAAGCGCGCCCCCCCTCGATTTCAGTTGTCGCAACCTCGGCGTGCAAGATCACGTTATCCATATCGATCAGGTGCTGGCGCAACGCTTCGACATCAACCTTTGTCCAGTCGGTCGCCGGGTCAGCAACAAGCCGCGCCACGATCTCGCCAATTGCCGAAAATGCTGCCTGCCCACCTTGCTGCGGTATCGTATCTTCGGCCAGTGTCGGCAGGCCCACGCCCGCTTGCATCATGGCGGTGTGATCCATCACCATGGGCGCGCTCTGGGATGTTTCCTGCGCCATAGCCGCGGCCGGCAGAGCCAGCGAGAATAGCAGTGAGAAAACGACGGTGTGGCGCATGCGCATAGCCTCCTTCCGATGTTAGAGCTTTGCGTTACCAGACCCAACGCAACGATCCTACAAATTCTTTCGTGTGGCCCTGCGTGTAATGTGGCCGATTTGGCGAGACACCATTTCATGGTGCTATAGCTTTTCTCTGAGCGCCTCGTAAGGCGTTTTGCCGTTGTGGGCACCGTGGGGTCTTGCGAGGTTGTAAAACTGTTCGCACTCGGCCAGTTTGGCGTTCAGATCGACATCGCCCGTGTAGCTGAGCAACTGGTAGAACTCCTGCTCGTCGGATCGGTGAGATCGTTCGACCTTGCCGTTGAGTTGCGGCGAACCGGGTTTGATGTAGGCATGGCGGATGCCTTTGTCTTCGACATGCCAATGGGATTTGGCCTGGAACTCATGGCTGTTATCAGTGCGGATTTCCTGAATGCGAAAGGGAAAGGTTGCATTGACGTGATCCACGAAATTGATGGCATTGGCCTGGTTGTGGCGTTCGTAGATCTTCAGCGCCCGGATTCTTGTCGCGTCATCAATGGCCGTGTATTGAAAACGCCGAGTTTTGGCGCCAGATTTGTCTATGAAAGTCACGAACTTGACATCCATCTGGATCTGATACCCCCCCCTCTCACGGTTTGAAGGCAAACCGTTGTCGGGCAACGGGAACCTGCTTGTTATAGTGCTTGGTGTGGATCTTGCGTACCCGCGTGCCGCCCGGCAGGCGGTTCACGCCATTGCGCTTGAGGATCCGGCAGACGCCGGCGTCCGAGGTTTTGAGCCCATGATACCGCTCCAGATACCCGACGATGCGGATCGGCCCGAGATGGTATTCGCAGCGCAGATGCAGGACTTTCTCCGTAACTGCCTCCGGCGTCCGGTTCGGATGGTTGTGCAGAACCGATCGCTTATTGGCCAGTCCGGCCTCGCCATGATCTGCGAGGGCATGACGCCATCGATAGAAACTGGCTCTCCCGATCCCGAAGTATCGGCAGGTCTTGCTGACGTCACCCGACGCCGCAGCGCGATCCAGAATGCGCAGCTTGCGCCGGATTTCCTGTTGGTCTTTGGTCGTCGAACGCGCCCTCCCACTCCAAAATGGAGATTACGGAAGGTGTCTCGCTGAATCGATAGGTCCTACAGATAGTCGCAACCAGGCCGACGATACCTGTCACAATCGCGCGGCTAGTCAAACTCTAAATCGGTCTTTTCGGCCCAGTCGCGACGCTAGCTTGCAGCAAGGCACTGAATGAGGAGGTCCACCTGCCAATGCTAAGCGGCAGTAATTCGCTATGTGCCTTTTACGCTGGCTCAGCTACAATTGAGGAGGCTCGTCCACAGTCCCATACCCTCCGCTACATTCGGACACTGAATCCGTCCAAGGGCCCCGATTGGGGCTTTTTTTCTTTTTGTTTCAGAGGGCGTTGGCATGGCCATCCGCCCTTCGGAGACTGGGCGCTTGACGCGGAACGGGTCTCCGAATGGCCCGTGTCTCTCTTCGAGCGCCCCTCGACGGCCACGGGACGGCGTAAAACATCCTCGCATTTTTAATGGGTTGCCGCATTCATGGGGTCGCCCCATTCGCGAGATAATCTGGGAAAGGGAAAGATACGAGTATTGAGCCGTCTCTGAGTCCCAAAGCACCGATTTTTAAACGGCATGCATATTTAAAACACGTTTCCTGCCAAATCCCGCGCCGAACGTCGGGTCAAATCAGTCTACTTAGGCCGCACCGTTTTGCGGCTGATCCCGATCCATGCATACGCAGCACTACTCGAAACTCCGTAGCAACAGTCGGAAACAAGTCCACATAGTCACGGCCAAACAGTTGATCACGGGCGCAGGACTTGAACTATTGGAACTGGGCGCGCATGGTCATGGCCGAATTCTGGCGCAGCGATCCAACAGCGCAAGCGAAGTTTGCCTAGCGCCGCCTGTGCCGGCATTCGCCCAGCGCGCCCGCAACCGCCACCGATGCATGATCGACCCGGTGGTCGGCTGGCCCGGCCGCGTTTTGGTGTTTGCCCTGATGTTTTCGACAGACGCCTACAGATGTCGCATCCAGCGCTGAACCGGCAAGCCGCGCTGCGGTGGGTTTGGATGCCGCGCCTCTGGAGAGCCCCCGCCAGTTCCGCGCCCGCCGCTGCTTAGTATCAGCCGTTCGGCGTAATGATGATTTCGACGCGGCGGTTGGTAGCCCGGCCTGCGGCGGTGTTGTTTGAGGCAATCGGATCATAGTAGGCGCGGCCAAGATACCCAACGCGCGAAGCAGGTGTGCCCGAGCTGATCAGAATTTGCGCGACCGCCAACGCGCGCTGCTCGCTAAGCTGCTGGTTCACCGCAAGCGTTCCAACGTTGTCGGTATGGCCAACCACACGAACTGTCGTGTTGGGGTAGTTCTGCAGACTGCGCGAGATGGCAGCCAATGACGAGCGGAAATTCTGGTGCACAACAGCAGAGTCGAAATCAAAGGTGATCGCTTCTGGCAGATTTACGACAAGGGTTTCACCAGTATTCACTATCCCTGCATTGGTGCCGGCGAGGGATTGGCGTAGTTCACGTTCCTGATTGGCAAGATCGTTGCCGATCGCGGCACCAATACCAGCGCCAATCACGCCGCCGATAATAGTGCCTCTGGTATCCCCGCCAATCAACTGGCCTGCGGCAGCCCCAGTAAGCCCACCGATGATGGCGCCGGTGCCCGTTTGATTGTTGGTTCCATCAACATTGCTGCACGCGCCGAGCGCAAGAACCGCCGCAGCGACGGCGACGAGGGATTTGGGATATGCCATGTCAGTCCTCCATCCGAAACGCGGCGCGGGGCAGTTCCTGCGGCCGTCATTTCCTGATTGAACGAACCATGCGCCGGAAAGTTCCTCAGCGGCAGGCTCGGAATCTGCGGATAGCGGGGGCGCCTAGTTTGCGCCCAAAGCCAAGCGCACCAGTGCCGGCACTGACTTCGCGCCCAGTTTTTCCATAATCGCTGCGCGGTGGCTTTCGACTGTCCGCTGGCTGATATCAAGCTCAAATGCAATGATTTTGCTTGCCTTTCCCGCAAGAACGGCATCTAGGACCTCGCGCTGGCGCGTTGTCAACTTGGCAAAAGCGGCCTCGCTGGCCTGCCGCGCATCCGAAATATCAGTTGAAACATTGTTGCCCGCCAATCCCGCTTCGATCCGAGCCAGCAGCTCTTTTCCGAAAATCGGTTTTTCGACAAAATCAACCGCCCCAGCACGCATCGCCGCAACCGCGATTGCCACATCGCTTTGTCCGGTGATCATGATCGACTTCAACGGTTCGGCGCGCGACTTGAGCGTTTCCAAAAGGTCGATGCCACCGATCCCCGGAAGGTACGCGTCTATCAGCAGACAGCCGCGCGTGCCGGAGGTGTATTCTGCCAGAAAAGCTTCGGCGTTGGGGTAATCGTGCACCGTGTAACCGGCTTCGCGCAGCAAGTCACAAAGCGCAAAGCGCAGCGCATCATCGTCATCAACCAGAAAAATTGGAGCCAAAGTTCCATCACGCAATTCGTGCGTGTCGGGTAGCGGGGTTGCGCCGAGCAAAGCGAGCGCGGAAGGGTCAGCCAAGGCGGGTCCGAGCAGGTCTGAAACTGCGCGTGCCAGCCTGTCAATGGTGACGGGTTTGGCCAAATGCAGCACGTCGCGCTGAGAAATCCGCCGCATCGCCAGCGTTGATATGTCCCCCGTCAAAACAATCGCGGGAACATCGCGATCGACCGCAAGGCGCAGTTTTTCAGTGAGAGCCAGCCCATTCAACCCGCCGGGCAGATTGTAATCTGTCAGTACAAGGTCCGGCGGTTTTGCCGCGTCGCCGGCAAGCATCGCCAACGCTGTTGGGCCATCTGGTGCCAAAATGGTTTCATGGCCGCGGTCACGCAGCATCATATCAAGCAGGTCAAGCACTTCGGGATCGTCTTCAACAATCAGTATGCGGGCCTTGCCAGAGGCAACAGGGGCAGGTGTCGGCACCACCTCGCGCGGCATTTCTGCGGCAAGCGCCGGCCTTGGCACAATATCGTCGATTTGAATGCTGAACACCGAACCACGCTCCGGTGTCGAGATGGCGTTGATGCGGTGGCCAAGCAGGTTGGAGAGCCGCTGCACGATACTCAGCCCAAGGCCAAGCCCCAACGAGCGTTCGCGCGCCGGGTTGTTGACCTGATGGTATTCCTCGAAAATAGCCAAGATCTCACTTTTGGCGATGCCGATGCCGGTATCCCAAACCTCGATCACCGCGCCTTTGCCCTGCCTGCGGCAGCCGATCAGCACCCGGCCTTTGGGGGTGTATTTCAGTGCGTTCGACACCAGATTGCGTAGCATCTGCTCCAGCAGAACCGGGTCGGAATTGACGATCAGGCTGCACGGCACCATGCGCAGCTCCAACCCTTTGGCGTGCGCGGTATAGGCAAACTCGGCCACCAGCCGCTCGAATATCTCATTGATGCGAAATGCTGCTTTCACGGGACGAATAGCGCCCGCCTCGATCTGGTTGATATCGAGTAGCACATCAAGCATGCGCGTCATCGCAGCAAGCGTTTCGCCTATCCGAACGACAAGATTGCCGGCATGGGGGGCGGTGACAGCGCTGACCAGAAGCCCCTGCAAAATCACCAGGGTTTGCAGCGGCTGGCGCAGATCGTGGCTGGCGACCGCCAGAAAGCGCGATTTCGCATCAGTCGCGTGCTGCGCGATGCGTTCGGCATTTTCCAGCGCCTCGTGCGCGCGATGTCGCTCGGTGATTTCCGAGAATGTGATGACCACCCCTGCGACCCGGCCATCCGAGGCTCTGTAGGGTAACACGCGCCGGGTGAACCAGGTGCCCTGAAGCGCCTCGATCTCGCGCTCGCGCAAAGGCGCGCCGCCCAGCACCAGCCGCGCGTCGTCCAGCAGGTCGCGATCCATCGACAGCGGCGCAAGGTCGGCCAGCGGGCGGCCAATATCACCGGCTCTGACGCTGAAATGCTCTCGCGTGGCGGGGGTAAAAAAGCGGATGTTCAGGTCGGCATCGAGAAACAGCGTCGCGACATTGGTGCTGAACAACACATTTTGCAGATCATCGGCGGTAGTGCGCTGTTTTTCAAGCGCTTCCTGAAGCTGCGCGTTCAGTGCCGCAAGCTCTTCGCTCAGCGACTGAAACTCTTCCTTCGAGGCGAGCAATTCCTCGTTAGCCGCCTGATATTCTTTGGAAATTGATAGCGACTCGTCGTGCAGCGCACGGTGGGCGGCGCGCACGATGTCCAGCTCTTGCAATGCTGCGGCAAGCTCGGCGCGCACTGCCTTTATGCCAGCCGCTGAAGGCGTGGCAATCGCAGCGGCTGAGGTTGGTGGCGCGGAGGGGCCCGCATGGCCTTGCACCTTCGGGTTTTCGGGAGATGTGGATGTCTCACTCGGCGGCATCTTTGTTGCTCCTGCGCGATGGCGCGCTGATATCGGCCAGCGTTGCCGGGGCATCTTCTTCAGCGTGCGCGCTCGGCGCCGTATTGGCCAAGACCTCCAACGCGGCTGCGAGGCCGACAATCGGCGCAACATCTGCCACCTGCCCGGTGGCGAGCGCGTTGCGCGGCATACCGTCAAATGCAGCCTCTACCGGGTCTTGTACCAAAACCGTGCCGCCCGCAGCTCGGATGTCGGCCAACGAGGCGCTACCGTCAGCACCGGTGCCGGTCAGCACCACGGCAATAGCGCGCGGGCCAAGCTCGGCTGCCATTGAACGCAGCAGTTGGTCAAACGGCAAACGCAGCGCCTGCCCGGTTTGCGCGGGCGAAAGGTGCAGTTTACCACCCGCATACGACATCAACTTGCCCGGCGGGATCAGGTACAGATGATTGGGCTCGACCTGCACCCCTTCGACCGCTTGCGCCACCGTCATGCCGGTGTGCCCAGCCAGCAGTTCCGCCATCATGCTTGGGTGCCCCGGGTCGAGGTGCTGGACAAGAATAAAGGCCATGCCCGTCTTGGCAGAGATTGTGTCAAAAAGGCGCTGACACGCCTCCGGCCCACCGGCCGACGCGCCAATGCCTACTACGGCAAATGCCGGGTTTCTGTATGACTGGAGCAGCGACGGCATCAGGTTTGGTATGGGCCTCGCTAGGTAAGGGCGCCAACCGCCCAGATCGCCATCGCACCTGCCGGGCGCTTGATGGCGGCGTCAGGATACCACGGTTGCTCTGGGCGCGTGCGATTAACTGCGCCGCGCCGTGGTCGGCGGATTTCGGCCCTTGGTAGTTCCCGAGTCTGCCCCGGCGGCAGGGGATAGGCATAGGCATTTAGGGGCGAAGATGCCGGGTCAGGCGTCGTTTTGCCCATCGCTTGAACACCAGGAGGTCATCATGGAAATGAGGAAAGGCGCACAACTTGCGCCTGCCAAACCGACTTTAGGCACGATCAAATCGATCGATTCTGCCGCACATACCGTTGTGTTGGACAGCGGAAAGACCTGCCATTGCGCCACCACGGTCGATCTGGCCAAGTTCAAGGCTGGTGACAAGGTCAGCATGACCTTTGCCGAATCCTTAGGCATACCGGAATGCACCACGATGACCCGCGCGGCCTAAACCACCTTGATGGTGCGCGGGCGGGGCAGTGTAATTGATCCCGCCCCTCGCATTTTGCCCCCTGAGACTGCGTATTGTCCGAGTCTGCCGCGCGGCGCAAAAAGGGGGCAGATTAAACAGGTGTTCTGGCGCTGCGTCTTTCGAGTTCCTTCCGTCCCTCGGGGAAACTTTCTACGACAACAGCGCCAGAACGTAGCCTGCCCAGGGTGCGCCTTGTGCCGAACGGGCGGATCAGATTGCTGGCAGGGCCGCCAATGTGCCCAGGAGTTTCCCATGACCATATCGACCATTCTCATCATCTTGCTTGTGCTCGCGCTGGTTGGGGCCTTCCCCAGATGGCCGCACAGCCTCAATTGGGGCTACGGGCCGTCAGGCGTGCTTGGCATCGTTCTTGTGGTGGTGCTGGTACTGCTGCTGACCGGGCGCATGTAGGCGCCTTCGGGCAACCGCAACCTTGCACATACTTCAACGAGCCGGGCAATTGGCCCGGCCAATAAGGATAAAAAAATGGACACGAAGAACCCCGTAACTGCTATCGAAAGCAGTGCCGAATTCAAGGCCATGATGGCCGATCTGGCGGCGTTGCGCGCCGATGTGGCGAAGCTGGCTGGCTACGTGAAATCCAGCAGCGTAAGCGCCGCAGAAAGTGCGGCAGAACAAGTCAGCGCCGAAGCCACGCGCCTGATGGGCACGGTCACGGACGCCTCGAAATCGTCGCTCAAGGCGGTTGAGCGGCAGATAGACCTGCACCCAATGGCCAGCCTGATGCTCGCTTTTGGCCTTGGCTTTGTGGGCAGCCGCCTGCTGGCCAAATGAACTTACTCGGAGGCTGGAACATGGAGAACCCCTTTGCACAGGCGCTTCTGCAGCGCACCCGGTCGCGGGTTTCGGTTCTGGCCTTCGAGACACGCCGGGCCGCGTTCGATGCGGGGCTGACAATCATCGCCGCATTGCTGGCGCTGGCCGCGATCGGCTGCGTAGTGGCGGCGCTATGGATGCGGCTTGTGCCGATGATCGGCGCGCCGGGCGCAGCACTGGCTGCGGCTGCGATATTGCTACTGACAAGCGGCGCGACACTTTGGGCGCGGTATGCCCTAGCCCGGCACAGGGCCGCCTGCGCGCTGACCGCCGCACCCTCTGCCCCCGACCTAGCCGCAGCAGCGCTGTCAACCTTCAGCGCCAACAAAATGGCACTGCTGCTCGCAGCACTTGCCGCAGGTGCCGCAGCCGCCGAGGCACAACGCGGCAAGTAAGGTCGCGATCGGCTTTCCCCGCCCCTAACGCGCTACCCCCGCGCCTCTGCCCCCCGGCCGATGGCCTGTTTGAGGATACCCGCACCATGCCGCTTCAACCGAAAAACTGCGCCTTCACCGTGGGACTTCTTTCGGCGATGCCAAGCCTCAGGCGCTATGCGCTCTCGCTTTGTCGCACGGCAGATGGCGCTGACGACCTTGTGCAAGAGACGCTGTTCAAAGCCTGGTCGCAACGCGAAAGGTTTCAGGTCGGCAGCAACCTCAACGCTTGGCTGTTCACGATCCTGCGGAACAGCTTTTTGAACCAGCTACGCAAGCACAAGCGCGAAGTGCAAGATGTCGATGGAGCGCATTCCGCGCGCCTGAGCACCCAACCCACGCATGACGCGACGCTCGACATGCGCGACTTTCGCACAGCACTCGCCGTGCTACCCGCAGCGCAACGCGAGGCGTTGATACTGGTCGGCGCGTTCGGCCATTCCTACATCGAAGCGGCCGAGCTGACCGGTACTGAAAGCGGCACAATCAAAAGCCGCGTCAGCCGCGCGCGCACGCATCTTATGGGAATGTTGCATGTGCTTGGGCCGATGGACTTTGCGGCCGCCCCGGCCGTGACCGCACCAACCCCCATTTGCGCATACACTTGACGGCAAAGGGAGCGGCGACGGTTCAAGTGCCGATGCGCAGGCTGCCGAGATTGCCAATAACGCCAAATACTTGCAGCAGCCAAACCACCACAAGAACAACCACGACGATGTTCAGGATACGTTTGATCTTGCCATCCATTGGCACGTAGGTGTTGACGAGCCACAGCAGCACCCCAACCGCAACAAGCGCGAAAACAAGATTGATGACCGGCATTTCGCAATTCCTTTGATGTGCGCGAAAGGGCGGCCCCGACGTTCGGGGCCGCCTGAACTTTGCCCTGCGGTCTTAGCGCACGATGTAGACGACCTCGCGGGTCGGGGTTTCAACCATCACCGGCAAGCCATTGACATAGATGTAGGAATAGGTGCTGTCCGGAACCGGATAGAGCGTCACCATCTCTGGGATGCCTGCACCCACCACCACTTCGCCGTCGAGATAAACGGTATCAACGGGGTTGCTTTGAACATAGGTGATGTACTGCGGCTCCGGCGGCGTCGCCGCTGCAACGCCCGCTTTGATGCCGATAATTCCGCCGATGACCGCACCAACCGGGCCTGCAATCAACGCACCCGCCAAGGCACCCGCGGCGCCGCCCGCGATGGCCGCGTCATCCGGGTTTTCGGTGTAGGTCACTGTGGCGATTTCCATTTTCGGCCCGACAAGGGTCAGCGCCATGGGCATATTTTCGACGTTGGCGGTCAGATAGTTGCCCGCAGCCCACCCCTCCATGCCCGCATAACTGACTTTGCACCATGTCGCACCGTCAGTGCAGCCTTCAACAACAACGGCTTCGTTTGCCGGGATCACGCCACGGATCTTGTAGATAGGGCCGGGGCCCGCACGCAAGTTGAGGTCGGTCCATGCCGTCGCCTGAGTTTCGGCAACCGCCGCCGAGGCCAACAGCAGGCCAACCATCGATAGGCCCAGAATTTTCTTACCAAACATCGGATTTCCCTTAATACGGCGGTCAGTCACCCAAAGATGTGGCGCTGACCAGCTACCACAGCCTCAACACCGCCATGCCGCAGAAGGTTCCAACGAAAGGCGCGTGCGCTGATCCGTGGTTTGGCAAACGCGGCATGGAACCAAACCCGTGCATGCGTGTTACTCTTGGGAAACCACACCATTGCCGCACCACAACCATGCCTTTGCGGGTTGGGACCGGCTCGGATGCGAGGAAGCAAATGAAACACAACTCCTACAAGTCGACCACGGCCTTGGTGATGACTCTCTCACTTCTTCAGCCAATGGTTGCAATCGCGCAAGAGCCGGTAACGGCCGAGTGCACCCCCGAACTCCTTCGCGATGGCTTGGCCTGCATCGACCCGATCACGAAGCTTCTTGTGCTGCCGGGCACAAGTTCAACAAATAGTGCCGAGGCGGCAACAGTAGACGCCGAAAAGGCCGCTGCAGCGGCGCTGGAAGAAGCGGCAAAGGCCGCGGCAGAAGCAGCAGCAGCCGATATTGCGGCAGCTGAAGCCGCCCTCGCCAAAGCAGCCGAAATGGACGCCGCCGCTGCCGCCGACGCGAAGTCGGCCAATGACGCTGCAGCCCAAGCTGCCGCAGATGCTGCCGTCGCCGAGACCGAGCGCGCAAAAGCCGCTGAAATAGACACCGCTGCCAAGGCCGCGAGAGCCGCAGAGGTAGCCGCAGCTGAGGCCGCTGCTGCGGCGAAGGCCGAGGCAGATGCCGCAGCCGCCGCCGAAGCGGCCCGCGTGAAAGCGGCCGAAATGGACGCCACAGCCGCCGATGCCGAGCGTGCAAAAGCTGCGGAAGCCAGCGCGCGCGCGACGGCGCTCACCGATGCCGAGGCAGCGCAGAAAGCTGCCGAGGCCGACGCCGCCGCACGCACAGAGGCCGAAGCCGCAGCGCTTGCCGCGACCATGGCAGCCGACGCGGCTGCAGCTGCCGCCGCAAACGTGGCGGCGCTTCCGCCTTGCGACCCGCTGCTGCCCGCCGTCGTATGTGACCCGGCCAAGAGCCTGCCAGACGCCCCGATAGCCAGTATTCCCAATGTGCCCACCGTGGCACCGGCAACAGAGGCTGCGAGTGTCGTCGAAGGCGTGGCGCCTGCCGCCGATGTCGTGACCCGGACTGTGACCGAGGACAGTACCCGGTCGAGTGATCAGGACTTCAACAATACCGTCAGCGCTGCACCAAGGGCGGACGACGGCGGTTTGACCAACCTTGAGAAGGCGGGCCTCTTGTTGCTCGGTGCCGTGGTCGTGGGCGCCATTCTCAACAACAACGAAAAAGTCGTGGCCAACACCGGCGATCGCGTGGTGGTGCAAGACCCGAATGGCGACTATCGGGTGTATAAAGACGATGACGTTTTGCTGATGCAGCCGGGCGCGAACGTGCGCACCGAAACCTTCAGCGACGGATCGACCCGCTCCTTTGTCACGCGCGCCGACGGCACCAAAATTGTCACCATCCGCGATGCCGATGGCCGCGTTCAGCGGCGAGTTCATGTTGGGGTGAACGGGCTTGAAACGACGCTGATTGACGATACCCGCCCCGTCGAGGTGGTCGATCTGCGCACGCTTCCTAGCTATGACCGTACCGACTATACCTACGCCGACAGTGGCAACCAGGATGCGTTGCGTGCGGCTTTGCTGGCAACTGAACAGCAGCAGATCGGCCGCAGTTTCAGCCTGCGCCAGATCCGCGAAATCCGCGAAGTGCGCGAACTTGCGCTCGAGATCAATCTGCAGGCCATTACGTTCGAAACCGCCTCGGCCGCGATCCCGCCCGCCCAAGCCGAACGTCTGCGCCAATTGGGAGTTCTCATGACCGATTTAGTGGCACAAGACCCGCGCGAAGTGTTCCTGATCGAGGGCCACACCGATGCAATTGGCGATCCTGCCTACAACCTCGCTCTGTCAGATCGTCGGGCCGAAACCGTGGCACTGGCGCTAGCCGAATATTTTGGCGTGCCGCCTGAAAACATGGTGGTGCAAGGCTACGGCGAACAGTTCCTGAAAATCCCGACGCTCGCGGCTGAACTGCTCAACCGCCGCGTGGCCGTGCGTCGCATCACAGGGTTGCTGAACTGAACCTGGCGCGCTTGCGTTTTGGCTGCTCCTGTGGCCGTCGGGCGGCGGGGCAGTTGGGCAACGCGTAGTGCGGTTATCGCCACCGCAAAACGTTTTGTGGGCGGATCGAAGGCCATACCCCTCGAGCGTGCCCCAGAGGCCGGAGACGTCGATCAGACTTTCCGCCAGCCCAGCGCGCAAGCAGAGGTGGCGCGCGAGGGCCGCCAGTGACACGGCGCCGAGCCGCCCGGTCAGCCGGTGACCCGGCCGCCAGTTCGGCCCATCGGTCCAAATCCCGGTCAGTTCGGGGAATAAGGGATAGGCCTGCAAGTGCGGCGCGCTCATGTGGGTCTGCCACAGAACAGGGCTCTCCCATGTCGCGTAAAAACTGAACTGCGCAGGGTTTTCGTTGTTTTGATGAAGGTCGTACTGAATGCAGCCCTATTCCGCCCGCGTAATCGGGATCAGCTAGAGCAACACCGCCGCTAAACGCTTAATCTGGTCGGGGTTGGCATAGATGTTTGGAACGATGGTCAAAGTCGGCATTTCGGAAAAAGGCAGCCTCACCGCCGCAAGGCGAGAGAAGGGCTTGTCGCCAACCACTGTGTCAGAACGATTGGCGGCACATTACGGCGTGCCCCTGCTGAACCGGACAACGCGCGCAATCAGCTTGACCAAAGCGGGGCGCGGCCTTGCGGAAGCTGGGCCGGAATTGCACAACGACCTGGCTGAACTCGACGGGCAGGTTCGCACAGGTACACATGCTTTTTCAGGGTCAACCCGGGCAGCTTGCTTTTCTGGTGGGCTCGTTATGTCTGGCCCAGCTTACGTCGATTGTTTTGGGGAAAGGCTGGCACGCAGATAGTCCAGAAAACGTTTCTGGGTCTTTGGTTGATAGCTGTCGGCTCGCTCAACCGCGGCGATCTGCACGCCAGGGAATAGGTCGGATACATCCCGGCAGATCAGCGGTGCGTCGCGCACCGCATCAAATGTTGGCTTTGCGACAACCGCAACGCCAAGCCCAAGCGCGGAATAGGCCTTCATCACTTCGGGGTTGCTGGTCGTGACCGCGATTTGTGGGTGGATGCCGTGGGCGTCAAAGGCCTCTCGCATGGAAACCGTCGGCGTTTCATAGGTAATGATCGGAACCGAAGCGATCATTTCAAGTGTAAGATGCTCGAGCGCGAACAAAGGGCAATCGGGCAGCCCGATCAGCAAACGTGTCCAATTGGTCAGATGTGAGATCGACAGGTCAGCCGCCACCTTCCTGCCGATCGGAATAATGGCAAACTGACAACTGCCCAGACGAACCGCCTCAGCCGCCTTGTCGGATTCCTCAACCTGAATGTGCAGCTGAACTTCAGGATGCGACAAGGTAAAGGCATGAACGGCATCAGCCAGCAAGTACCGTGCCAGTGTCGGCGTGGTTGCAACCGATAGCGTCTCGCGTTCGCCCTTGCTGGCCTCTTCGCCGATCTTTTGGATCGATTCGTGGTCGAGCAGCATTCTTTCGGCAAAGGGCAGGATCGTGTTCCCTTCGGGGGAAAGCCCTGTCAAGCGCTTACCTGACCGGGTGAACAGCGCTTTGCCAATTGCGTCTTCAAACGATTTCAAGTGCTTGCTCATTGCGGATTGGGATGTGTTTAGTTGACCAGCAGCGCGCGATACGTGAAACCCGCTTCGCACCGTCACAACAAAAGACTCGAGTTGAACCAAAGTGTAGCGCATGGAGTAGTCCGTTTAGGAATATAGTGTGCGAATGTCATATTTGACTCGAAATATATCTGTTCGCAATATCCGTGTTCTGGAGGGGCCATGGAAGCATTGCATTCAACCTATAAGACCGACGCCAAGGGCGTTCTTTGGGCTACAAACAACCCGACCGGCAAGGCTGGGTTGATAGGGATCGACAAGCTTGGTGATGCCATCCGGTTCTTTGATCCGACAAGTCTTGCAGAAGAGAAGGTCATCGCCCTCAAGAACCATCACGAGGTGGCAATTTCGCCTGACCACAAGTTTGCCTTCGCATCCGAATTCGGGAAATTTGCAGGCGGTCATTTCATTGAATCCGGCGCACATATCACGGTGCTTGATCTGGCAACCAAAGATGTGGTCCGCCGCATCCCGACCGGGCCCTACAAAGGGCCCCATGCCATGCGGTTTGGCGCCGACGGTAGCCTTTGGGTAATCTTTGAAGAAACTGGCGAATTGGGTCGGCTAGATTGCGAGACACTGGAACTGGTCGAGACGTTTGAAATTGGCGCAGAAAACGGGCGCCCGCCGTTCATCGAGGTCACGCCGGATGGACGCAAGATCTATGTCTCGTGCAAACTGGGCAGCCTGATCGTGTTCGACACCGAAACCCGCAGCGTCGTGGCAACAATCGCGGTGCCCAAAGGCACTGAAGGCATTGCGATTTCGCCCGATGGATCCCGGCTATATGCCGCCGAAAACACCCGGCAGGATTTGCTGGTGATTGATGCTGCCAGCGACAAGATTGCTGGCAAGATCGAACTGAAGGGTGCGGTACTAAGTAACCCCAAGACCAGCCGTCTTATTCGGATGCGGTTTTCGCCGGATGGAGCGTGGCTGGTCAGCACGAACTATGCATCGGGTGTGATGCATATTCATGATGGCGCCAATCCGGCGGATCACGTTTTGATACCGATTGCAAAGGGGCCCCAGGGCATCGCCTTTCCGGCGGATGAGAATCACGTTCTGGTATCCAACCACGACTGTGGGCTGATTACCCGCGTTGATCTGGCAACCGCACGCGCGCTTGAATGTGTGCCAGCAGGCAAGGGGATCGAAGCGCTAACCTACTACTAAGAGACGAAATACCGAAAACAGAGGGAGGAGACTATGTTTTCTATTAACGGCTTTGGCCGAAAGACGCTGTCTGCAACTGCGTTCGCAGTTGCGATGGTTGCGGGGGTAGGGGCAGCGGAGGCCTATCCCGACAAACAGATCACAATCATCGCGCCAACAGGCCCGGGAAGCCTAGTGGACCTGCTCGCGCGCCTCGTTGCTGAGGGAATGCGAGAGCAGTGGGGGCAACAGGTCGTTGTCGCGAACGTCGCGGGGGCCGGTGGCTCAATCGGCGTTACGCAACTGGCGGCGGCGGATCCCGATGGCTATACGATCGGGTTTGTCCCCGCCAACTTGACGACACTGCCTTACCTTTATGAAATCACCTACGATGTGCAGGCCGATTTTGTGCCGGTGATTCAGGTCGCAGGGGCATCGATGGTTCACTACGTGAACGCAGAGCTTGGCATCAAAACCGAAGCCGATTTCATCGCCTATGCCAAGGCAAACCCGGGTTCGCTGACCTTTGCGACCGCCGGGGCAGGCAGTTCGGCCAACCTTGCGGCAGAGCTGTTCCAGGTCCGCACCGGGACTGACATGATCGCCATTCCCTATGACAAGCTTGATCTTGGCGTGCTTGATGTCGTGGCCGGGCGGGTATCGACGGTTTTTGTCTCGGCGGCGCAGGGAATGCAGTTTGTCAACGACGGCAAGCTGAACGCCTTGGGGATAACCGGTTTGACCCCGAACCCCGCCGCGCCTGATCTGCTACCGATCGCTGCGCAAGGTGTCGAAGGGTATGAATTCCGGTCGTGGTTTGGCTTTATCGCCCCGGCTGGAACACCAGATGACGTTATTGCCACCATTAATGCCGAGGTTATCCGCCAATCTGCCAGCCCGGCGTTTCAAGAGGCTCTCGCGAGCGCTGGGCTAGAGCCGATCTTGGGAACACCCGAGGAGTTTGGCAAAGTCATCGCCACAGAGTTGAGCGACTGGGCCGGCATCCTTTCGAAGTGATGGAGGTCCGGGTGCGGCCCTAGATGGTCGCACCCGGTCCACGGTTCGCGTCAACATGACTGGAGTGTGACTCTGTGAAAAACCTTGCGGATAGAGATTTTCTGTCGGGCCTAATGTTCATGGCTTTTGGCCTGCTCGGCTTGGCGCTGTCGTCGCGCTATGATTTTGGGACCACCAGGTCGCCTGGCCCCGGTTTCTTCCCGATTGTTCTGTCCACCCTGCTGTTCTTCATCGGGGCGGGCGTAGCCCTCAAAGGGTTTTTGTTGGCTGCCGACCGGATCGAACGGCTGTATGGGCTGCCCTTGATAAGTATCCCGCTGGCTGTGGTGCTGTTTGCCCTTTCCATTGATCGTCTTGGAATGGTGATTGCGGTCTTTGTGGCCGCCATGGTGGCCACCTTTGCCCGCTGGGGTTACGGCGTGCGCTCAAGGCTGCTTGTGGCAACGGGTCTGGCCAGTTTCAGTGCGCTTTTGTTCATCGTGGCGCTACGGCTGCCGATTCCTCTTTGGCCTGCGTAGGGAAAGAAAATGGAACTCATCTCCAACCTGGGCCTTGGCTTTGCGACCGTTCTTACCGTGCAGAACCTGCTGTTTTCCTTTTTTGGCGTCTTGCTGGGAACCGTGATTGGCGTTCTGCCCGGTTTAGGCCCGGTTGTTGCCATTTCCGTGCTGTTGCCCTTTACCTTCGGTCTGGACCCGGTTGCTTCGATGATCATGCTCGCCGGAATTTTCTACGGCGCACAGTATGGCGGTTCTACCACCGCGATCTTGATCAACCTGCCGGGTGAGGCGTCATCGATTGTTACCACGCTTGACGGCCATCAAATGGCCAAGCAAGGCAACGCGGGCAAGGCGCTGGCGATTGCGGCAATCGGGTCGTTCTTTGCGGGATGCGTTTCGACTTTGTTGATCGGTCTTTTTGCGCCGCCGTTGGCCAATTTGGCCTATCGGTTCGGCCCGGCCGAATATGCGTCGTTGATGATTTGCGGGCTGATCGTTTCGGTCGTGCTGGCCAGCGGATCTATTTTCAAGGCGGTTGGGATGATGGTGCTTGGCCTTTTGCTGGGTATCATCGGCACTGACGTTCAAACCGGCATCCAACGTTTTACCTTTGGTATCCCAGAGCTTGCCGATGGACTAAGCATAGCGGCCATAGCCATGGGAATCTTTGGTCTGGGCGAGATCATCCGAAACCTTGAATACTCCCAAGATCGCGACATCGTGATGTCGAAAGTGACCAGCTTGATGCCAAGCTTAGCCGACCTGCGTGAGATGTTCGCGCCCATGGTGCGTGGTACGTTTCTGGGGTCATTCTTAGGGGTTTTGCCGGGCGGCGGCGCGCTGCTCGCATCATTCTCGGCCTATGCGCTTGAAAAAAAGATATCCAAGACGCCTGAGAAGTTCGGCAAAGGAGCCATCGCCGGGGTTGCAGCGCCAGAATCTGCAAACAATTCGGGCGCGCAGACGTCGTTCATTCCGATGCTGACGCTCGGGATTCCGTCGAACCCGGTGATGGCCTTGATGATAGGCGCGTTGGTCATTCAAGGCATCGCGCCGGGGCCTGCACTCATCACTGCGCATCCCGACCTTTTCTGGGGGGTTATCGCCTCGATGTGGATCGGGAACCTGATGTTGCTGGTGCTTAACCTTCCGCTGGTCGGATTGTGGGTGAAATTGATATCGATACCCTATAAGTACCTGTTTCCTATTGTTATCATCTTCGCGTGTATTGGTGTGTACAGCATCAACAACTCGGCAATCGGGGTGCTGACGCTGGCCGGGTTCGGGGTGTTTGGCTATCTGCTGCGCAAACTGAACTGCGAACCTGCGCCGATGATCCTTGGGTTTATCCTTGGCCCGATGCTAGAGGGGCATATCCAGCGTGCTCTACTGATTTCGCGCGGTGATCCTCTGATCTTTGTGCGCGAGCCGATCAGCGCAACTTTGCTGGCCATCGCGGCTTTGGCCCTGATTGCCGATGCTCTACCCTCGGTGCGGACTACCCGAAGGACAGCACTGGTCGATGAGGATTAAGTTTGACGCATAAACTTGCCACCTGCCGGGGGGTTCTGATGGTCCGGCAGGACCCAGAATTTGTGCCTTCGCCTAGTCAAAGGTTGGCGCGCAGCAACGCAGTCATGGCCCCACAGGCCTTTCCAAAGCGGCCATACCATGCCGCCGCGGAACCGGACTTAGTGCCAGAGGGAACGAAGCGAGTTCATAGGCTGGCGCGCCGTTGGACCAAAAGTTTGTCGATGCGTCGGCCATCGATGTCCACAACTTCGATGCGCCAATTGCCAAGGTCGATGTGGTCGCCCAGTTGCGGCACTCTATCCATTTTTCCGATGATTAATCCGGCGACCGTTTCATAATCGCGCCCCATCTCGAGCGTCAGGCCAACCCGTTCCGCGAATTCGTCTGCTGGGGTCCAGCCCGCCACCAAAAAGCTCCCGTCCTTGCGTTCCATGATTTTTACCTGATCTTCATCGCCGTCCGGGAACTCGCCCGCGATGGCCTCAAGAACGTCCATCGGTGTGATGATCCCCTCGAAATGGCCATATTCATCATAGACCAGAACCATATGAGCGGGGGACGTGCGCAGCGTCTCGAGCACATCCAGTGCCGCCATGCCATCAGGAACAACGGGCGCCTCAAACATCAGGGACTTGGCGTCCGCCACCGCGCCTGCGCCGGTATCAAGAAAATCGCGTGATTTCAGGACGCCAACGATATTGTCTGGTCCACCATCGCGAACCGGCAGGCGCGAATGGCCCGTGTCGCGGAACCGGCGGATGATCGCGGCCGGGCTCTCGGTGATGTTGGCCACATCCACCTCGTGGCGTGGCACCATCAGACCGCGGGCAGTGCGGTCAGCAATCCGCATGACGCCTGCGATCATTTCAGTTTCGGCCGCTTCCATGATGCCGGCAGACTGGGCATCTGACAGCACCAGCTTCACCTCTTCGTCGCTCATGTTGCGATCAACCGCTCCGGACTGCCCCAGAAGCGCCAGCACCAGCTTGCCCGAACCATCGAGGATCCAGACAATCGGTGCTGCAACGATCGCGATGATGTTCAAAAACGGCGCGATCCGGGTGGCGACGGCCTCAGGCGCACGCAACGCGATTTGCTTTGGAACGAGTTCCCCAACGGTCAACGAAAGATAGGTGATCGCGACAACCACCCCGCCAACGCCCAAAGTCTGCGCCAAAGCTGGGCTCATTCCCGCCGCCGCGAGTGTTTCGGCCAGCCGCACCCCCAAAGTCGCCCCGGAAAAAGCCCCTGAAAGAACACCTACGAGCGTGATGCCGATCTGAACACTCGATAGAAATTTGCCCGGATCAGCTGCCAAACGCAAAGCGATCTCAGCGCCCCGGCTTCCGCTGCTTGCAAGGACCTGCAATCTTGAACTGCGGGACGAGACGATGGCAAGTTCCGACATTGCCAGCACGCCGTTCACGAGGGTCAGGGCAAAGACGATCAAAAGTTCAAGTAGCATGTGTTGTGGTCCCGCTAGGGTTAGGGGTGCCGCTTCTATCGGGCGAAGGTGTTGAGTAGAAGAATGATGGCAGGGCAAAGTGACCTTAGACCACCACGAGCAATGGGAGAAGCGAGGTATTGCCTAACAGCGCGCGACCGCGTGCGCAGTGCATCGCTTGGTTTTGAAAACCCATAAGCAACGACACCCTCGCAGATAAGAACCTGAATGACCAAGTGCTGAAGGGCAACTGGAAGATGGTTCCAGCTAAATAAAGGAATACATTCAGGAAGTCTTTGGGGAGAATAGCTTCCTGCGACATCTTTTGCCGCAATTGAAGTTCGGCTCAATAACGATGTCGGGTTCCGCGCATTCAGGCAGCCGCCGAATTTGAGAACGTTCCGTCGGTGATGCTTCTGCGGCACCAAGTTTCATGATAGATTTCCGAGTCTGGCCAAGGACAAATTGGGGGGTCCGATGGAGCGGAAGTGGGTTCTGCCGGTGGTCTGTATGGCGGTAGGTGGATTGCTGACCGCGCCAGCTTTTGCCGGTTACGCTGAAGACTGCGAAAGACTCGCGGCCGATCCTGAAGAACCCAATCGGGGTGGCGTCGGGGTCGCTCTGGAAGATATCGAGTCGCAGGCCGCGGTGCTGGCTTGCTTTCAAGCCATCTACGGTCCGCTTAGTGGCAAGCCGGGCAGTACATATGTTGCCGAACCAGAGCCCGAAACAACCTATCGCCTTATTCGTGCCTATTTGGCTGAAGGCCCCGCCCAAAACATTTGGGGAGCCACGCTCGAGGCCCGCAAAATTAAGTGGGAAGCTGAACAGGTGCGCGACAAGAGCCGCCTGACTCCGAGCGTGGTTGCTTGGTATGTCGAAGAGGGTCGCCAATACTTCATGCCCGAGACCTATCTTGCGGACGCGACGGCGGGCAAGGCTTCCGCACAAATGGCGCTTGCCTACCTTTATCTGGATCCGCAAATGCAACTCAACGATCCGGCTTCAGGCGAGTTCTGGCTCGCGAAGGCGCTTGCCCAAGGTCACCCCGAGGCGATGTTTAAGGAAGGACGGCGCAGGCTTGAGGTGGCGGACACGCCTGAAAAGTCTCAGGAAGCTGTCAAATTGATACTTCAGGCAGCGATGCGTGAGTATGCGGACGCGCAGTGGAAGATGGCGGAACTTTACCTGCAAGGAGAGCACGTTCCGCAGAGTCGCGGAACTGCGATTGGCTGGGCTGGCATGGCGGGTGAACGCGGAAACGAAAACGCGATTAGTTGGCTGCGCGCCCACGAGATTGACACAGGAACTGCCGTAGTTACTACCATACTGGTCGCAGTGATCGCGGCAGCAATCATTGACGGACTTGCGAACGATGGGGATGTTCCGGCCAACATTTCCGATGTGGAGCTCAGAAGGCAGCAGAAAGAAGCAAACAGTATGATGGGCAACTGCCCCGTCGGGTACAGTTTTAATCCTTACGCTGGATACTGTGAAGACATGAACGGCACTCGGTGGTGATCGAGGGAGGGCCGTCGGGCGTCTTTGTAGCGAAGAGGCCCAGTGCAGGCGCGTTGCATCTGTTGATTGTCCGTCGTCGAATGACTTGGAACAGCCTCGCTGATTTTGGAGCGGAAGTATTGGGCTCATCGGGTTCAGGTTATGCCGCTTGACGCTCATGGTTCAAGCGGCGGTTTTGGATGGTTTGGTGTTTGATGCGCCTCCTTTCATCCAAGATGGTTTCACCGCGCCCGAAGTAGACGTCAGCGGGTGTCAGGTTGCCGATGCTCTTGTGGTAACGATGGTTGTTGTGTTGCACCGCTGGCAACTCCCCACGAAAGCCGCAGTTCTTAAAACGGATCGAAACACAGGAATGAAGCGCCTTAGCGGCGTGCGCCTATCGTTTGATCGGTCCAGATATCCATTCCGAATTCGCCGATCTCAGCCAGCATCGGCAGTTCAGAATCTTCGGCACTCCACCCGGTTACCAGATAGCTGGCAAAAGGCAGGATCGATACATCATTGGACCATGCGCCGTGTGATAGGGTTATCGCCACCGGCGGCATCCGCCCACCAACGCGTCGGGCGGCGGGAAAGCGGGCAATTGCCGCAAGGAAAGCCGCTTCAACCGCCACCACGTCTTGCGCCGGGTGGAACGCGCTGAGGTGACAGCCGCTAACCCTCATAGAGCCAATCGCTGCAATGGCGATCGCGGCGCTGAAAGCTGGCTCCAACCCGGTTATTGGAATGTGTTGATTGGTGACGACCATCAGGATCGCCCCATCTGGGCTGCTGGAAAACGCGACACCCGGCACCTGGCTGGCCGTTTTCACATAATATTCAGGGTTTGCGAGCGCCCCTCCACAGTTTTGGACGAAGTGATCGACCGCGCCAATCGCCCATTCCTCAATCGACGTTTGCGCAGCAGCGGGGCCAACGGCGATCACCAGCGCCGTGGTCAGTGTTGTCAACGATGCAAGTCCGCGAATATTGCGCATCACCTTTACCCTGTTGCCACCGACCTTCCCCGCCTTGACGATTTTCTGCACCTGCCCCGAACCTGCATAATGCCACAGCCCTAGTGGCGCGCAAAATCCAATCGTGGATGAACATGACAATAGGCAAAAGCCAGAGTGCGACCCTCGCCTCACGCATCACGCGCACTCCGCTTTGTGCGGACACGGGGTTTAGCCATGCGAAAGCCCCGCTATAGGGCGGGGCGTATGGTTTTGATAATATTTGTTGATTTTGGTTGCGGGGGCAGGATTTGAACCTGTGACCTTCAGATTATGAGCCAAAATCTCAGCGATTCTGATACTCGAGTGATTTCTGTCCGTCGTCCATCAAGACAACGGGAATGACTGCTTTGCTGCCGGAAGGCTTGGAACGTGCTTTCAACTGACTTAGCCTAAATCCATGGGTCAAGTTACGTCCCTTTTTGCTAGAGTGGTCATTGCCGCCCCAGAGGCGGCAAGCGTTCACTCTATTTCAACAGAAAGGAAAGAATTGTGAATATGCAACGTATTGGCGGGATTGCCGCCTTAACTTGTGCTGGCACTTACATCTTTGGCTTTGTTCTGCTTGTCACTTTGCTGGCGGGATCGGGCTACGGCACGGACGTGATCGACGCGGCCACTGTGGTCCGCTTCACTGCGGAAAATCAGACCATTTTGATCACCTTCAACACGGTCATCTATATCGTCAACTCGCTGGCTCTCGCCCTGCTGGTTGTTGCACTGGCAAGCCGTTTAAAAAGCAAGTCACCAGACTGGGGCAGCATTGCGCTTGCCTTTGGCTTGATCTGGGCGACGCTTGTTCTGGGCGCGGGCATGATCGCCAACGTGGCAACGGAACGGGTGGCTGCATTGGCCTCGACCGACCTTGAAGCGGCTGTTCAGACTTGGGAAACCCTGTATGCGGTTGAGCTTGGCCTTGGCGGCGGGAACGAAATCGCCGGAGGGGTCTGGATCCTAAGTGTCAGCATTGCGGGCCTGTTGCTCCGGACCTTTGGAAAGATCGTCATTGGGCTTGGGTTGCTCACAGGCCTTGGCGGACTGCTCACAATCCTGCCGCCTTTGGGCGAGGTCCCAGGCGCTGTCTTTGGCCTTGGTGCGATTGCATGGTTCATCGCGGTTGGTTTGGCACTTCTCTTCAAACGAGATTCGGCGGCGGTACATGCGCCCGCCTAGGCTTAAATGAATAGAAGGAGTTGACTGATGACACTCTCGCAAAACCGCCAAGCCCTGATCGACGCAGAGTCCGCATACGCTGCCGCCTCGATGTACGTGTAACAGCAAATGTCAGCCTCGTTCCGCGACCTCTGAGTTGGACAGGCCAACTTAGCTGCTCAAAGCATGAATGACCGGTTTTTCCGCCGCATTGCAGTGCCGCCAAAGAAGCGCATGCAGCACAAAATCACTATGACGGGGTTGGCCTCAGAGCCGCCAACTGGCAGTGCAGAAAACAACTTCACGCGCCGGTCCCTAAGTGCACGCCCACAGAGATTTGCCCTCCCCCTGCCTCTGAGCAAGCCAAAGCTGGCAGGGCGTTCCGTATCAGGCGAGTGGGCGAAAGCGGCGCAGCGGCTAGGAAGGCCCACGGGCCGCGCTCTTATGCATTTTAACGGGCATTCTAAAACCACTTGGCGGCGTGGGTTCTTCCCGTAGGCGGGACCTATACGGGGCAACTCAGCGCGGTTAACTCATGCCGCTCAACAAATTGCAAAGCCTTAACCTAGCAACCACATAGTCGGCAGAAAGCTGCGCACACTTCAGATCCGGACGATGATCCTAAACCGCGCCACGGCCTTTGGAAAACCGCAAAGTGAACGCCGTGAGTGACACGGCCCATGGTAGCCAAAATTCGACATCTGCACAATTTTAAAAAGACCCATGTGGGCTCAACTAACCCTACCGACACAATGTCAAAACCGTATCAGTTACAGAAAGTATCCGGCAAATCCAAATAAACGAGCCCGTTTGTAGCGAAACGGAACCACTCGCCACGGTACTCACCGCGCATGGTATCTGACATTTCAAAATCGAAATCGGACGCCAAGAATTGCCGATCCGCAACCATAATCGAATGAATCCATAGGTCAGTATCGCCGGGAAGATCCGGCCCCGCCCAGCGGTCGTTGGTGAAGTAGAGCCGGAGCGTCTCTGGCTTCGAGGTGATGGGTGCCGCGAAGTGGAACTGCACCGAGTTAGCTTCGATTTCACTGGCATTAATTATGCGCGAAGAGTTTTCTAACGCATTCTCAACAGAAGCTTCGCCCAGATAGGTTTCATCTAGCATCACGCGAAACTTCGGTGCCTCGCCAATCCATGTCCCCGATGCAGTCACACTAATTTGCAGATTGCCGGATTCATCAAGACAGGTTCCCAAAAACTTTGCGACGCTCGGTGAAATTGCAGCTGATGCGCTTGCCGCAAGCGGTCTAGCTACTGCAGCCCCTTCCTGAATGATGCCGCGCGACTTGTATGCAGCGAGCAGTGGCTCAAAGGTGGCGCAAGTGTGGCCTCCGCCCGTGTTATTGCGACCATAGAAGCTGGTTCCGATCAGTTCGCCGATCCAGTCGCTGCCGCAACGGTCAAACTGATACAGATTTTCCGGCAAGTACAAGTCCGACAGCGTGGTAGCGACATAGCTGCTGATCAGCGTCGGCAGCATGGTCGCTGGAACTGGCAAATCACCACAACATGTCAGCGGGTTTGGCATTGACGAAAAAATTTCGAGAACGGTTTTACGCTTGGTAACGTCTGTGCGCACCGCAGAAAAGTTCAAGCCCATGTTGTGCTCGCTGCCACCGCCACCAGTGAAGGAATAGGGCTGGTGGTCGCCATAAATAGCCAACACATATTCGCGCCCCGTTCTGGCCTTTTCGGCTTCGAGATAGTCTCGGGCAAGAGCAATGGCGCGTTCGGTTAACTTCGCCCGACGCGCATACTCCTTGAGCGCACAAATCATCGCCTCGCTGGCCTCGCCGACAAATGCGACCTCTTCATATTCGTCGACGAACTCGGAGTCGCACCAATGCGGCGCATGATTTTCCGCCAGCAAAATGTGCTTGAAGAAGGGGGCGTCGGCGTCATCTACTGGCTGTTTCAGCGCGGCTTCCATGATTGGAATATCGACCGAGGGGAAACCAACAGTCTCGCCGCCGAAAAAGTGTTGGTACCCGTAATTCAGATAGCCCGGACCATAGTTGTAAAAGCTTGCTTCAGCGTTGGTGAAGGCCGCAGTAGTATAGCCGCGCGCCTGCATATACCTCGGGAAGGTGTTTCGCGCATATTGCGAAAGGGAAGCATGTGTGAAGCGACCGGCAACGCCGAAAAGGCGAGAGTCCATGCCCGTTATTATCTCGAACTCTGACACCCAACTGCCGCCACCGATAATATTGACGAACATGGGCCCCCGCAAATGCACCAATGGGTCTTCTGCGCCGTAATTTGTATAAAACAAGCTGTTTTCTATTGGTGTAGCAAGGCGCAGGACATCGTTGGGGTCGAAGGTCGACTCGGCCTGCACAAGGATCACGTTTGGGAGAACGCCCGAATGCAAGGCTTCTGCATTGACATATTTTTCGGCAGAACGCCGGATCGTTGCGCGCGGTGGCGGCGGGTCGAGAGGCTCATAGACTAGAAAGTTCTCGCGCTCACCAGTTTCTATGAAATGAGCATAGCCAAGGAATCCGAGAATACCAACGCGCTGTGAAAGATCGACAAGACCATCGGGCTCCCAGATCGAAAGCTCGTCAAAATGGTCATTTACGTAGGCTGTGACCGCCCCAACTATGCTGCCGTTTAACAAAAAAAGCACCGGCGCAATGATCAGTATCTTAAGCGTGACTGAAACCGCTGGTCGCACCATGCCGGTCACGCCGCGCGCCTTGACCATGCGAAAGGTTGACCATCCCAACCAGACAATCGCGGCAACAACCAATGTCAGAATTGCGGGATAGACCCAACCGGGCGCGCCTATCGAGGCCAGCACACCCGAACTGCTGACGACAAACATTTTCAGGTCAGTAGCCATCAGCGGAAAGTCTGTGGCCGCCGCTTTTTGTCGGTTTGCTTCCTCTAGCAGGAGAACGAGTGTTCCCGAAATGATCAGTGCCAGGAGCACAGTCACTGGCCTTGGCCGCAGGTAGATGATGCAGGCGACCAAGACCAGCCCAATAGCTTCGGTAAGAGCGATGCCAAACTCAGCGCCGCGGAAAGTCGAAATGAGCAAGAGCACGGAAGATACAAAAATGATATAAGTGCCGGTCTGCGCCAACCATGCCAGTACCGTCTTCTTTCCAAAAAGATCGAGACGCATCTGAAGCCCTCCGGGCTCTGTCAAGTTAACTTTCTAAGCCATAATTCAGATGACGCAAACTTTTGTTTGCTTCGGGCACACGCTTTGCGGAGCACCGAACCTCGCAGTCCGCAGAAGGTCTTTGCTCTCGCCGCGGTTTTCGGGACTTGAACCTCCCCTAGCGCGGCCAATGCTGCGCCCAGATGAGCGGCGCACTCAAAGCGAACGAGCGAGTGGCGCAAAAGCACCACAGTCACTGTGGGGGCGCGCCTGCCGGTTTCACGGCGCAGGCGGCGGCCCGGGAACAGATCGACACGCGGTGGCAGGTTGACGAGTTAGTGCGGGAACGCCGCGAAGCAGAACAGTTGATTAATGGATACCCATAGCCGCAGGAAATCGAAGTCATCACTGTCGATCTGACTTGCCGGGGACACATTGAACTTGCGCACGAATGACCGCGCGGCCTCAAATCGGAAACCTAAGCTCTAGCAGTGGCATTAGTGCACTGCTGCTGTCACTCCAACATAAAACTGGCAGCGTGTATTGCAGCGCTCTGGCTCTGCCTGCTCGTCGCGGTACTCGGCTGCTCGGTTCCATCAAACTGAAGCAAGTTGTAGACGATGCTTGTGCCCGAAAAAAACTTACTCAGAAATGTTTCTTTGACCTCATCGCCCTATCGAATTCCACAATCTCGAGTCCGGCAAAACCCGGAAGCAGAACTTTAGCTGTGCCGCAGAATGGGGCGCGCTGGTCCACACGAATAGTCGCCGGGAACGTCAGATTGGGCGACAACCCCTGCATCGCGGGGCTGGCAATGGCTATCGTCACAGTGGCTTGCCTGTTTACGGTGAAGTATAGCGAGTCACCGGACAGATAGCTCGCGCCTATGCTGCACTGTTAAAACTGACTGCTTCCTTGCGAGGTGTAAGCCGCTCCGCGCCAGTTGCCTTATGCAAAATCGCTATTGGGTATTAGATCGGCATGTGCTGCTCCCATGCCGCAAAGCAAGAATAGAAACCAATTCAAAAAGCCGCGCATTAGGAGGGTCTCCTGGCTCAGTTTTGGCAATAATTTTTAAGATCTATTTCATGACAGTCTACGTAAACTAAGAACTATTTCTGAAGTGTCATGCCGCAAACTCGCTGATTTGCTCATGTTTGTCCGCGCCGATTTGCCGCTCTGGATCGCGCAACGTACTCCGCGCGCGCCACGTTGCCTTACCGAAAGGAAACGCGAAGGGGCGATTCAAGCGATTTTTCTTTGTGGAGTGGGTTGTTGGGTAGCCTGCCAAAATCATCGTTTTACTTAATGATTTCAGAGGCAAGTGGCGGAGAGACAGGGATTCGAACCCTGGGTGGGCTTTCACCCACAACGGTTTTCGAGACCGCCGCATTCGACCACTCTGCCACCTCTCCGCGGTAGGGCCGTCATGGAGGCGGGATTTATCGCGCTGCGCGGGGGCTTGCAACCGCTATTTGTGCCGCACCGGTGCGGGTGTCGTGCTGCGCGCTCAGCGCATCCGCAGCGCGCCGTCTAAGCGGATCACTTCGCCGTTCAGATAACCGCATTCGAGGATGAATCCAACCAGCGCGGCGTATTCGGCCGGGTCACCCAAGCGGCGCGGAAAGGTGACCTCGCTGGCAAGGCCCGCTTGTACGTCGGCAGGCAAGCCTGCCAGCATCGGTGTGGCAAAGATGCCGGGCGCGATGGCACAAACGCGCACCTCTTGGCTGGCCAAGTCGCGCGCAAGTGGCAGGGTCATACCCGCGATGCCCGCCTTGGAGGCAGCATAGGCGGCTTGGCCCTTTTGCCCGTCAAAGGCGGCAATCGAGGCGGTGTTGACGATTACTCCGCGCTCGGGCCCCGCGTTGGTGGCCATTTCGGCAGCAGCTAGGCGGATCATGTTGAAGCTGCCGATCAAATTGATCTCGATGGTGCGCGCAAAGCTTTCCAGTTTGTGCGGGCCGGCGCGGCCCAGCACCCGTTCGCCGGTGGCAATGCCTGCGCAGTTGACGAGCACGTTCAACCCGCCCATCGCCGCCTTGGCAGAGGCAATCGCTGCGCTGGCGCTTGCCTCGCCAGTAACATCGACCTCGGCAAAACTGGCGCCGATCTCACCCGCCAGCGCCGTGCCACGCGCTGTGTCGCGGTCGGCTATGGTAACCATGGCGCCAGCTTTGCACAGATGCCGTGCGGTGGCCGCGCCAAGCCCCGAGGCCGCGCCGGTGACAATTGCCTTTACGTCGCCAAGCCGCATCGCATTATCCCTTCGAAAAACTGAACACTTGTTCAGAAAATAGCGCCCGTCAAACCTGCGCGCAAGCCGCTACCATTTGCCTGATGCGCCGCCACCAGAGGATGATCCGCCGCCGAAACTGCCCCCCGACGAGGAGGAGGACGAAGATGTGTCGGGGATCGTATAGGATGTTGTGACGCTCCAACTGCAGTGGTCGCAGCGTGTAAGCTTTTCTCCCTGGCCGCGGCTGGCTTTGGTTGGCTGTACCAGCACGTGGCGCTCGGTGTGCAGGCCGCGCGCGCCGCATTGCGGACAGCGGCGGTAGCGGTCGATCACCTGACCCAGCCTGCGCCGGAAGATCAGGGCCAGAATGCCGAGACCAAAGAGAACTTCGGAGGCCACGACCCCGATTGCCAGCCCCGCGCCCCCCTGATCGGGCACACCGATCGACACGGCGCCCTCGCGCGGCGCCAGCCCAGCAAAGCGGCGCGCGATGTGGTCTGCGCTCGCGCGGGTGCCGCTCAGAATACCCTCATCGTAGCGTTCGGCGCGAAATGCGGGCAGCATCACGTTATTGATGATGTCCTGCGCAGGCAGGTCGTATTCGGGGTTGTAGCCCGAACCTAGTTCGATGCGCATTTCGCGGTCATCGCGCACCACTAAAATCAAGATGCCGTCATTCCGCTCAGCATCGCCAATGCCCCAGACGTTGAAGAGCCCGGTGGCGAAGGCTTCGATCGACGGCGATGGATCGTAGGCCGCGCGAGTTTCGATGGTCAGCACCGTCAACTCCACCCCGGTCTCGGCGCGCAACGCGTCGATTTCAGCGATGACCTTGGCCTCCATATCGGGTGCCAAAAGGTCAGCATAGTCATTGAGCGTGGTGGTCAGATGTGGCGGATAAAGTTCTGCGCCCGCAATCAGTGGAGCAAGGATCAATGCAAGTGAAAACAGCAGGCGTTTCATGGCAAAAGCTCCGATACGACTGTCGCAATCATTCTGACATCTTCTGCGGTGCAGTCAAATTGGCCGACCTGCACACGAATGGCGTAGCGACCTTCATGGCGGGTCTGGGTCAAATAAATGCGCCCGTCGGTGTTGATGCGCGCCAGCAACGCCTCGGTTGCACCGTCGCCCGATGCCAGCGCAAAGCTGAACAGCGATAGGGAAGGGGGCGTCACAATCTCTACCCCCGGTAGCGCGGCAAGGTCGGCTGCGGCCTCTTCCGCCCATGTCACATGATTGCGGATGCGCGTGCGCAAGCCCTCCAGCCCATAGGCGCGCAGCAAGAACCAAAGCTTCAGCGCGCGAAAACGGCGGCCAAGTGGTACGGTCCATTCGTTGAAATTGGTTATCTCTTCCTGCCCAGGCGTTTCAAGATAGGCGGGGCGCAGGCCCAATGTGCGAATCTGCGGCCCCGGATCGGCCAGAAACTGCACCGAGCAATCGAACTGCGCGCCAAGCCATTTGTGCGGGTTCATCACCACCGAATCGGCCGCCTCGGCCCCCGCCCATAGCGCGCGAAACTCGGGGCAAATCATCGCGCTTCCGGCCCAGGCGGCGTCGACATGGCTCATCAACCCTTCGGCGCGCGCGATCGCCACCACCTCGCCGATGCGGTCAAAGGCTCCAACCGAGGTGCCGCCCGCGCATGCGACAACCCCGATCGGCAACATTCCCGCCGCGCGGTCAGCGGCGATCGCGGCGGAAAGCGCGTCGGCGTGCATCGCGCCGCTGGCATCGGTGGCGATCTTGACCAGGTTTTCCTGCCCGATTCCGGTTAACCGCGCCGCTTTGTCGACTGAGGAATGGGTCTGGTCCGAAGTGTAAAGGCGCAAGCACGGCGCCCCAGAAAGCCCCTTGCTCAACCCCTCCCAACCTAATGCGCGTTCGCGCATGGTCAGCACCGCTGAAAGCGTCGCGGTGGTTGCGCTGTCGTGGATCACGCCGCGCGTGTGCGGCAGGCCCAGTGCCGTTGCCAACCAGCGCACCACCACCACCTCCATCTCGGTCGCGGCGGGCGAGGTTTGCCATAGCATCGCCTGTGCCGCCATCGCGTTGGCCAGTTGCTCGGCCAACATCGAGGCGGGGGCGGCGTTCGCCGGAAAATAGGCAAAAAAGCGCGGGTGCTGCCAATGCGTCATGGCGCCCGGCACAAGGTGAATGAAATCATCCCAGATCGTCTGAATCGGTTCCCCGGCCTCTGGCGCGAGTTCCGGCAGCGCCTTGGCAAAGTCGCCGGGCGCAATGTTGGGGCGCACTGGGCGATCGCGCAGACTTGCGTGGTAATCGGCGGCCCAGTCGGCGGCGCGCTTGGACCAATAGCGCAGATCTTCATGGTTCATGAGGCGACTCCTTTGCGCCAAACAGTGCACGGGACGGACGCGGTTGCAAGGCACACGACGGGGTTGACGGGATGAACGGATTTGGATAATAAAACGGTCAAAACTAATATTGGCAGGAACAGAAATGGCTATCGATGAAATAGACCGTAAAATATCCTCTCTACTTGCCAATGACGCGCGCCAGCCTCTTGCCGCACTTGGCCGCGCGGTGGGGCTCTCAACCTCGGCCGTGAACGAGCGTGTCCGCCGCATGAGCGAGGGCGGCGCCATTCGCGCGGTGCGCGCCGATACCGACCCCGCAGCCTTTGGTCTGCCGGTGCGCGCTTTCGTCTGGTTGACACTCAACCCGTCCGCATCCGAACCCGCCTTTCGCGCCGCGATTGCAGAGCGCTTCGAGGTGACCGCCTGCCACCACGTCACCGGCCCCTGGGCCTACCTTTTGCAAATTCAGGTGCCCGACCTTGCTGCAGTCGAGGCGTTTCTTGGCACGCTAAAGGACGCAGGTTGGCTGGCGCGCAGCGAAACGATCCTCGCGCTTTCCGAGGTGGTCGCGCCGCCGTTTCGCTATCGAGGCGCGCGGTGATGCTGTTTCTCAAAGCGTTGGCTATGGGGCTGGCAATCGCCGCACCACTTGGCCCGATTGGCGCGCTGTGCATCCAGCGCACGCTGGCGCGGGGATTCTGGGCAGGGGTGGCGGGCGGGCTTGGCACGGCGCTGGCCGACGCAAGCTACGGCGCACTCGCCGCAGCGGGGTTTGCGGCCTTTGCGGCGCTGCTGGCCTCTGTTTCGGTGCCACTGGGGCTGGGGGGGGGTGGGTTTTTGCTTTGGCTTGCCTGGCGCGGCTGGCCGCGCGGCGCGCCACGTATGCAGGCCGCCGCCGCGCCCGCTGCGCGCGGTCTGTTGGCAACAACGGCAGTGACCTATGCGCTGACCATTGCCAACCCGGCTACGATCCTTTCGTTCGCCGCCATTTTCGCAGGCCTCGGGCTTGGCGAAGCCGCGGATGCCGCCGTGGCGTCAACGGTGGTGGCGGGCATTTTTGCGGGGTCGATGCTGTGGTGGTGCGCGCTTGCGGGCAGTATCGCGTTGGCGCATCACCGCCTGCCAGAGGCATTCGCGCTTTGGGTGGCGCGCATCTCGAGCCTGATGATGGGCGGGTTCGGCCTCTGGTCGCTGGTGCGCGTGATTGGCTGAACCAAAGCGCGCCGCCTCAGGGCAGCAGCGCCTCGGCAAAGGCGCGCAAGCGGCCGAGAGCGTCTTCCAGCACCGCATCCTCTTGCGTCAGCGCAATCCGCAAATGCCCAGCCGCCGCCTTGCCAAAGCTTTCACCCGGCATAACCCCGATCCGCGCCTCATCGAGCAGGCGCCGCGCGAACGCATCGCCCGAAAGCCCGGTCGCGCGGACATCGGCCATCACATACATTGCGCCCTCCGGATGGATCAGGCGCAGCGCCTGACTGCCGCCCAGAGTGCGTGCGGCGATGTCGCGCCGCCGCCGGTAGGGGGCGGCATTGCGCGCCTCAGCCTCGCTACCTTGGCGCAGCGCGAAAAGTGCCGCATCCTGCACAAAGCCGGGCACCCCGTAGGTGGTGTTGATTGCCAACTGGTGCGTCGCTTCCACCACTGGTTCCGGAGCCACGATCCAGCCGATCCGCGAACCCGTCATCGCGTGGCTTTTCGACAGCGACCCCAGCACCATCGTGCGCTCCTGCATCCCCGGCAGGGTGCGCGGGCTCACATGCGTGCCCGCCCAAACTTGGGTGTCATAGACCTCGTCCGAAATCAGCCACAGATCGTGGCGTTGGCACACCTCGGCCACCCCGTCGAGTGTTGCGCGAGAATAGATCACACCGGTCGGGTTGTTGGGGGTGTTGATGAGCAAGGATTTCGCCCCGCTTGCCTTTGCTGCCGAATCAAGCTGCGCGACTTCGGGTTGAAAATTGTTCTCAGGCCTGGTCGGCACCGCAAGTGCCTCGCCGCCGCCCGCGCGAATGGTGCCGGGGTAGGTGGGATAGTAAGGCTCAATGTAAAGCCCGGTGTCACCCGCATCAAGCACCAGCATATGCGCCGCAAAAAGCGCCGCTTGCCCCCCGGGGGTAACGATCACCTGCCCGGGGCGCGTGGGAACACCGGTGCGCGCCTGCACACGCGCCGCGATTTCGCGGCGCAAGGACCTCTGTCCCTCGATATCGGTATAACCCGTGTTGCCGCCCCGCGCCGATGCATCCATCGCCGCCAGAATTGCGGGGGCGGTTTTCACATCGGGCTCGCCGATCGTCAGCATCGTAACCTGTTGGCCCGCCGCGATCATCTCGCGTGCCCGAAACAGAATTGCCCAGCCGTCGCCTGTAGCACCCAGCATATGCGCATAGCGCGCCGCAAGTTTCATTCGCCACCCTCCGCCATTTTGCCCTCTGCACCAGAAAACCGGGCCGGCTACAAGAGGCGATGATGCTGGCCTCCGGCGGGGATATTTCTCTCTGAAGCAGTGAATTGCTTCAGCTCAAATATCCCGGGGGGTCGAGGGGGGCGGCGCCCCCCCGCACCCTGCTTTCAAGCATCAGGCGGCAGCAGCCCGAGCCCGCGCAGATAGATGCCGATGCCGGATTCGAGCAGGTCTTCGGCCGCGTAAGGGCTGCGGGTGCCGGGTGCGGTGCGGGCGTAAAGTTCGACCACACCGTGGCTGAGCGCCCAGATATGGGCCGCAAACATCGCAGCCGGCGGGCGGCGCGCCTCGGGGATGTGGCGCGATAAGGTATCTGCGGCGCGGGTCAACACCGCTTCGGCGCGACCAGAGGCTGCGGCCAGTTCGGGTGTGCGGTTGGGCGAAATACCGGATTCAAACATCGACATGTAGTGACCCGGGAATTTGCGCGCGAAGGCCAGATAAGCGCGCCCGGTAGCGCCAAACGCGGCCAGCGCCGAGGGTGTGCCGCCAGCATAGGCGTGCTCCATCAGGTCGGCAAAGATCGCGTAGCCTTGGCGCGCACATTCCGCGATCAGGTCTTCGCGGCCTTCAAAATGGCGATAGACCGCAGCCGGAGTGACGCCTGCCTGCTTGGCGGCTTCGGAAAGCGTGAAGCCGGTTGGCCCACGTTCCTCAATCAGCCGCAGCGCCGCCTCGACCAGCGCCTGCTTGAGATTGCCGTGATGATAACCCTGCTTAGTCATGCCAAAGCGCGACCCCACCGGCGATGGCCGCATCGCGCTCGCCAATCGCGGCGAGGTCGCGGCCTTTGTAATCGACAGCGGCGAGCACGGTCTGGATAGCGGCAATACGCGCGCGCGCCTTGTCGTCGGCGCGGATCACCGTCCAAGGGGCATGCGCGGTATCGGTGCGGGTCAGGGTTTCGCGGATGGCCGCCGAATATTCATCCCACTTCTTTAGCCCTTCGACGTCGATCCAGCTGAGTTTCCATTGCTTGAGCGGTTCGTTTTCGCGGTCAAGAAAGCGGCGTAGCTGTTCGGCGCGCCCGACGTTAAGCCAAAGTTTGACCAGCACAATGCCTTCATCGATTAACATCTGCTCGAAGGCGGGAACCTGGCCGAAAAAGCGTTCGCGCTGCTCGGGTGTGCAGAAGTTGAACACCTGTTCTACCACGCCGCGGTTATACCAACTGCGATCGAACAGAGCGATTTCGCCCGCAGCGGGCAGCCAATCGACGTAGCGCTGAAAATACCACTGGCTCGCCTCGCGTTCCGAGGGTTTGGAAAGCGCTACGATATAGGCCTGCCGTGGGTTCAGATTGTCGCGCATCCGCTCGATAGTGCCGCCCTTGCCCGCCGCATCGCGCCCTTCGAACACCACCACGAGGCGGCGCCCGGAGTTGCGCAGATCCCACGCCATCTTGACCAGTTCCACCTGCAGTGCGTCCATGATCGGGTCGTAATCGGAATCCTTCATCTCACGCGGGTAGGGGTAGGCGGGGTCGAGGACATCCTTGCGTTTTGCTTCTTCGAGAGCCTCACGGATCTCCTTTGGCGCTTCATTTTTCAAGAATTCGGTAATGTCGCCGACAAAGGGGATTTCACTGGTCATTTTTACCTCTGGTCCGGTGCTTTGGTCCAGTATGGCGGGATCAGGCGGGCAAGACCAGAGCAGCGCGCGCGATCGTCGCGATAACCGCCTGAGGGTCAGTATGGTGCACCATGTGGCCGCGCCCAGCTAGCAGATTCAGGCGCACGCTTGGGATCAATTTCGCAGCCGCTAGCGAATGGGCGTTGCAAGGGACGACCCTGTCTTTGGTGCCGTGTAAAAGCTCGACGGGCAGCGTTAACTGCGCCAGCTCGGTGCCCAGTTGCTTTAGCGATGGCGACAGGATCGACATCTGTTTGGCGTTGGCGCGAAACGTCGCGCGGCGCAATGTGAGCCGCGCGCCGCTATGCTTGGCATATCCTTTTTCCATCGGCTCTGGTGCGAAGGCATTCGCGACCAAGCGGCGCACAACGCGGCTCGGGCTCCAGGCGGTGGCGAGATAGGACGAAATTAGGCGCAAGGTCGCCGACTTTGCCAAGATGCGCAACCACGGCATTGCAACGGGCGCGGGCAAGAGCGGCCCCCCGATCAGCACCAACGCCGCAGGGCGCACTGGCAACGCCTGCGCGCTGAGCGCCCAAGCCGCCGCGACGGTGGCGCCAAAGCTATGCCCGACCACAATCGGGGCGCGCACCCCCAGCGCATCCGCTGCCTGCGCAAGCGCTTTGGCCTGTTCCTTGGGCGTAGCCGCATCACTATGCCCCGTTGAATAGCCGCAACCGGGGCGATCCATCAGCGTGACGCGATAGTTTCTGGCAAGGCTTGCAACCAAATTGTCGGGGAAATCCCTAAGATTGGTCAGCGCACCGTGCAGCAGAACGACATCGGGGCCTGAGCCTTGCTGCAGCGCGTGGACGACGCCGTCTTGCACCGCCACCAGCGTCCCCAGCGGGGGGTAAAGCTGCTCGATGTGGGCTTCGACTTTTCTTGCGCGCAGATGCGCTAAGGCGGCAAAGGCCACAACGACAAGAACCAGAATGGCGACGCTAGCTTCCAATGCGCTCCAGATCGTAAGGCGTGGACTGATAGATCTCGTTGATCCAATTACCATAAAGCAGGTGGGCGTGACTGCGCCAGCGGTTTGAGGGCGGCAGGCTTGGATCATCCTTTGGGTAGTAGTTTTGCGGCACGTTGATGGCTTTTCCAGCCGCGACATCGCGGTCGTATTCTTCCTTGAGGGTGCCGCTGTCGTATTCGAAATGGTTGAAGATGTAGAGCGCGCGGTGGCCCGCATCTTCGATCAGGCATGGCCCGGCGTCGTCAGAGGCTAGCAGCGTGCGCAGGCCTGCTCGCGCATCAACCTCGGGCTGGCGCACCTCGGTCCAGCGGCTGACCGGAATCACGAATTCGTCGGAAAAACCGCGCAGATAGGGCGAGGCGGCGGCAAGGTTGCGGTGGCGAAAGCAGCCAAACGCCTTGCGCTCGAGCATATGCTTGGCCAACCCGTGAAAGTGATAGGCCATAGCCATGCCGCCCCAGCAGACGCCAAAGGTCGAATGCACATGGGTCTGGGTCCAGTCAAACACCTCGGTCAACTCTTTCCAGTAATCGACCTGCTCAAAGGGCAAATGCTCGATAGGCGCGCCGGTGATGACAAGGCCGTCGAGTTTTTCGCCACTGGCGGCAACCTCGGCAAAGGGGCGGTAAAAGGCTTCCATGTGGTCGGAGGCGGTATTGCGCGCCTCGTGGTCGGTCATGCGGATCAGCGTCAGGTTGATCTGCAGCGGGGTTGCGCCAATCAGGCGCGAAAACTGGGTTTCGGTCTGAATTTTTTTCGGCATCAGGTTCAAAAGCCCGATGCGCAGCGGGCGAATGTCTTGCGTGGCAGCGCGCCCCGGACTCATCACCATCACGCCTTCACGCGAAAGCACGTCGTAGGCGGGCAGGGTTTCGGGTAGGGTAATGGGCATGGGCTCTCCTTGTGGCGGACAGATAGTCCGCCTAACGCGCTGCCTCAAGGGCATGTGCGATCAGTTCAATGAAGGAATGTGGCGAGCGCAGGCGCGCCACCTCGGCGGCGGCGACCTTGACGCCCCAATGGCGCGCCATCGCGGCATAGCGTGGCTGGCGATGCGCCAGCGCGCGCCGATAGGTCCAGCGCACGAAAGCATCGGGATCAACGCGCTCTGCGGCCAAGCCGGTTTCGGCGCGATAGTCGGCCCAGGCAGCCTCAAGAAAGGCGGGCTGGTAATACATCGGCTTTGGCGCGCGGTCAAAACGACGCACGAGTTCTTCGGTATGCTCGTCGCTGCCTTCCACCCAGACCATCAGCATCGCCTCGGCTAGCGCCGTCAGCACCCGGTCGGCGGGGTTTTCGGGTTCTACCACTTCGCAGATCGAACCGCCCGTGTCGCAGACGAAGTGCTGATAGCCATAAATGTCATGCGCGCGATCGATGAACAGGGGCGCATCAAGCAGGGCGGCGATTTCGGCGCTGCGATGTTGGTCTTGGCGGCGCTGATATTCGTCAAAGGCGAGGCCGCCCCTGGCGCTATCGCCCGGCTTGCCAAGGTAGGTTGATAGCGGCGCCAGATTGTCGAAGGCGATGTTCGAGCCGATGTAGACCGAGTCGGTCATTAGAAGCTCGCGCAGCAGCGGCACGCGCATTGCTTCGCGCTTGAAATTATCGGCAATGTGCTCGCCCATGTAGCGCGTACCAATGCGGTAATCGACCGAGTAGTGGAACCAGTCTGCCGTGCCGCGCAGCATCGAAGCGACATGCGTTTTTCCCAAGCCGGACATGCCGAACAAAAGCACCTTTTTTCGCGGCGCGGCGCGCCAGTCGCTGGTTGTTGGGTAAATCATCTGCAAATCCCGGCTTCTGGCGCTCGTCGCTCTCGCCCCGGGGTTTAACGCGCGCAGGCGCTGCCGTCACCGGCTATTGCGCGCGGCTTAGGGGATTCGCGGTGGTTTGCGGTTCAGAAGCACCAACCCCACCATCAGTACAAGAAACCCGGCCCAGGCGTTCCAGCTTAGCTGTTCGCCATAAACCGCCCAGCCCGCCACGATGGCCACTGGTGGAATCAGCAGTGTCACCAGCGACAGGTTGCCCGCACCCGCTAGTGCGAGGATGCGGTAATAGATCAGATAGGCGAGCGCCGAGCAGCCAAAAGCCAGCCAGCCAATGGCCGCCCAGATCGAAAATGACCACGCAAGTTTTGGCACCCCCTCGATCAAAAGCATCGCGGGCAACATCCAGACCACGCCGCCGGTCAACATACCTGCCGCTGCCACCTCCGGGCTGATGCCGCGGATCGCGCGGCGCGCATAGGCAAAAGCAAACGCGTAAGAGATTGAGGCGCCGATAACTGCGATCTGCCCCGCCGACGCCAGGCTGAAGCCTGCAATCGCCGTGGGCCCAACCGCCAGCACCACGCCCAGAAAACCGATTGCCACGCCCGCCGCTTTGTTCAACGTCAGTCGTTCGTCGGCAAAAACCAGCGCCGCAATCACCACCGCGAACACCGCGGTTGAAGCGTTCAGAATGGCAGTCAGCCCGCTGTCGATATGGCGTTGGCCCCAGACAATCAGCGAAAATGGAATGGCGTTGTTCAGCGCGCCCATGATCAGAAAACGGTAGAGATAGCGCGGATCGCGCGGCAGCGGCAGGCGGCGCGCCAGCACCCAAACCCACAGCAGCGCGGCTCCACCCAACACGCGCAACCCGACAACGCTCAACACGCCCGCCTCGGCCAGCGCGATGCGGTTGGATAGGAAAGACGTGCCCCAGATCAGCGCAAGCGCCGCCAACAACCCCCAGACGAGAGGCGACATCATGGTTTGCTGGGGTGGCGAGGGGCGTTCCATGCCTCTTGCTAGGCGAGCCTGCGCTGCCGCGCCACCCGGAACTTGTGCCAATTACACTTTGCCCGTCAGCGCCCTGCGCGCGCGCCCTTCAGAGCGGATGGTCAGCCAAGTCGCCGCAAAGATTATCGCACCGCCGATGAAAACCGCTGCTTGCAGCGGCTCGTCATACAGCATCATGCCAACTACTCCGATGATCGGCAGTCGCAAAAAGTCGATTGGCACCACGACCGAGGCGGGCGCAAGGCTGAGCGCACGGGTCAGGCAGAAATGCCCCCCAAGCCCGGCAATTCCGATCAGCAACAGCCAAGGCGCGCTGGCGGCGCTGGGGGCAGCGATGACGCCGTCGTAGCCCGCAAGAACCAAGCCGAAGATCAGCTGGAACACGGTCAGCCAAAACAGAATCTCGATCATCGGCGCAAGGCGCGTCAGTTGCTTGGTCACCAGCGCCGAGCCAGCAAAGCCCACTGCGGCCCCCAATGCGATCAGGATACCCGGTGAAAGCCCCCCCGCCGCCCAAGGATCGGCGGCGATCAGCACACCGAAAAAGCCCAAGCCCGCCGCGATGACGCGCACCTGTGTAAGGCGCTCACCCAGCACGAACGGCGCCGCCAGCGCCACCATGATCGGATAAGAAAACTCGACCGCGAACAACTGCGCCAGCGGAATGATCGTCAGCGCATAGAACCAGAGGTTCTGCCCGGCGAAGTGAACGGCGTTGCGCAAGGCGTGACGCCCAAGGTTGCGCGCCCGAATGTTGTGCATCTGACCGCTGAGCAGTGCCACACATAGTACGATCACAAGACCGATCACCGAGCGATAGGTCATGATCTCGAATGTGTCATGAAAGGGGGCGACCTCACGCCCCGCGATCGCCATCGACATGAAGGCGGTAATGGCACCGAGCATCCAGAGCGCGGCGGCAAACGGGCGGCTGGTTTGTGGCATGAAGAACCTAAGGTTGCGCCGCCACTTCTCGCGCCGCAGAACGCGCTTGTCCATAGTCCCAACATGGGCCGGGGCCTTGGGGTTGGCGCCTGTGCCACAGCGCGCCCGATCTGGGACGCACTGCGCGAAAAGGCGGGGACTTTCGCACGCTGCCAGTTTCTGGCAAGAGCAGGGCGGGCGGCGCAGGCGAGGCAGTTATGGCATTCAAATACCCCAAACCCACCCCGAAAGGGCTATGGCGGCGCACGCCTCCGGCGATCTTTCCCCCGATACTCGGCGCACTCGGCATGGGCCTTGCGTGGCGCTGGGGCGCTGCGAGCTTTGGCGTTCCGGGCGAGGCGGTTGAGACGTTGCTCGGCGCGCTGACGTTGCTTGCGACCTTCGCGCTTGTCGCTTACGCGGTCAAACTGCTGCGCCGCCCCGCTGTGCTGTTCGAAGATCTGCGGATTCTACCGGGCTACGCGGGTGTCTCGGCGGCGGTGCTTTGCCTTGAACAGCTGATCTCGGTGATGGCCCCCTACGCCCCGCTTGAGGCGCGGGGGGTTTTCTGGCTGGCGCTGGCGCTGCACCTTGGGCTGCTGGCAAGCCTTGTTTGGGTGTTCTTTACCGCGCCGGGTGTGCAGCGCCGCGTAACGCCCGCCTGGCATCTGCCGTGGTCCGGGCTTGGGGTGGCGGGGCTTGCGGCGCAGCATCTGGGCCTGAGCGGCCTTGCAACGGTGCTGTTCTGGGCAGCGCTTGCGCTGTCAATGATGATCTGGGCGGCTGCGGCCGAGCAGTTTCGCCGCGAGCGGGTGCCTGCGGCACTGCGCCCGCTGATGGCCATACATCTGGCGCCAATGGGCTATGTGGGCGCGCTTGCATGGGAATTGCAGATGTCGGGGCTGGGGCATGCCTTGGCCGCGGTGGCGGTGGTGGTGGCGCTGGTGATGATTGTGAGCGCGCGCTGGCTGCTTGAGGCCGGTTTCAGCCCGCTTTGGGGTGCGTTGACCTATCCTGCGGCCTCGACTGCAGGGCTCTGGCTAATGGCGGCCGGGCGCTGGCATCTGGCGGGCGGGCTGATGCTGGTGCTGGGCACGCTGATTACCGTTCCCATCGCCTTCATGATCCTGCGGGATTGGGCCGCAGGGCGGCTTGCCATAAAAACCAACGCGGCGGTGGCCTGAGGGCTTGCCAAACGCTGCGCGAGGTGAAACAGAAAACCGCCAAACGAAAGCTGCCAAGGAGGCATTCCATGCAGATTCGCGAGGCCCTCACTTTTGATGACGTGCTTCTGGTTCCCGCCGCGTCATCGGTGCTCCCTTCCGAGGCCGATGTGGCAACCTATGTCACCAAACTCATACGGCTAAACATCCCGCTTCTCAGCTCGGCCATGGATACCGTGACCGAGGCGAAAATGGCAATTGCCATGGCGCAGGCGGGCGGCATGGGGGTGATTCACCGCAACCTCGACATCGAAGCACAGGCGAACGAAGTGCGCCGCGTGAAGCGTTTTGAATCGGGTGTGGTCTTTAACCCGATCACGCTAAAGCCAGACCAAACGCTGGCCGATGCCAAAGCCTTGCAGGAACGCTACAACGTCACCGGCTTTCCCGTGGTGGATGAGCGCGGCCTAGTGGTGGGCATCGTGACCAACCGCGACATGCGCTTTGCCTCAGACGACAAAACCCCGGTGCGCGTGATGATGACCTCGGACAACCTCGCGATGCTGACCGAGCCTGCGGATCTCGACGAGGCCAAAAACCTGATGAAGGTGCGGCGCATCGAAAAGCTGCTGGTCACCGATGGTAAGGGCAAGCTGACCGGGCTCTTGACACTGAAAGACACCGAAAAGGCTGTGCTGAACCCGCACGCCTGCAAAGACGAGATGGGGCGCTTGCGCGTGGCCGCGGCCACCACGGTGGGCGATGCGGGCTTTGAACGCTCGGCGGCACTGATCGAGGCGGGGTGCGACCTGATCGTCATCGATACGGCGCATGGCCATAATGATGGCGTGGTGCGTGCGGTTGAACGGGTTAAAGCGCTTTCCAATTCGGTGCAGGTGGTGGCGGGCAACGTGGCCACCGCAGCCGCTACGCGCGCGTTGATCGCGGCGGGCGCCGATGCGGTCAAGGTTGGGATCGGCCCTGGCAGCATTTGCACCACGCGCATTGTGGCCGGTGTCGGCGTGCCGCAGATGACCGCGATCATGGATGCCGCCAGTGCGGCGGGCGATATTCCGGTTATCGCGGACGGTGGCATCAAGTATTCGGGTGATTTCGCCAAGGCGATCGCGGCGGGTGCAAGCTGTGCGATGGTTGGCAGTGCGATTGCGGGCACCGACGAAAGCCCGGGCGAAATCATCCTGTATCAGGGCCGCAGCTTCAAATCCTATCGCGGCATGGGCAGCCTTGGCGCGATGGCGCGCGGCTCGGCTGATCGATATTTTCAAAAGGATGCCGCATCAGACAAGCTGGTGCCGGAAGGGATCGAGGGGCAGGTGCCCTACAAGGGCTCAGCCTCGGCGGTCGTGCACCAACTGGTCGGCGGCCTGCGTGCCGCGATGGGCTACACCGGTAATCGCACGATTGCCGAAATGCGCGCCAACTGCGAGTTCGTGCGCATTACCGGGGCGGGTCTGAAGGAAAGCCACGTGCACGATGTGCAGATCACCCGTGAGAGCCCGAACTATCGGGTTATGTGAGGCACCGCATGGCATTACGCGGAACTCTGAAGGTATCGTATGAAGGGGCTGAGGCGTGACCCCGGCCGCCCGCGTTGCCGCTGCGATCGAGGTGCTTGACCGTCACTTGGGCGGCGAGGCGGGCGAGGCGGCACTGACCGGCTGGGCGCGCGCCAACCGCTACGCAGGCTCGGGCGATCGCGCCGCCGTTCGCGACCTAGTGTACGATGCGCTTCGGTGTCGTCGCTCCTACGCGGCATTGGGTGGCGCGCTGACCGGGCGGGGCCTCATGCTGGGCTATTGCGCCGCACAAGGCATTGATCCAGAAACAATTTTCACGGCAGAGCGGTTTGCCCCCGCAACCTTGACCGAGGCCGAGCGTGCGCCACGCGCTGCGCCCGAGGGGCTTGCGGCACTCGACTGCCCCGATTGGCTCGCGCCTCGGCTACAGGCGGCACTTGGAAAAGATTTTGCCCTTATTATGGCCGCACAGCGCCACCGCGCGCCTTTGTTTCTGCGCGTTAACGCCGCCCGTGCGACCCGAGCAGAAGCGGCAGCGGCGTTGGCGGCTGAAGGTATTGCCACGGTATCGCGAAGTGAAGCGAGCTATGCACTTGAAGTTACGGAAAACGCTCGCAAAGTCGCATCATCGCAGGCGTATCTTCATGGCGTTGTCGAGGTGCAGGACCTTTCGTCGCAATGCGCGGTCGAGGCACTACCCCTGCCAAAGGGCGGGCGAGTGCTGGATTACTGCGCGGGTGGTGGCGGCAAGCTTTTGGCGATGGCGGCGCGTGGGGCGGCAGATTTTGTGGCGCATGACGTAGATCCGCGCCGGATGCACGACCTTCCTGCGCGCGCTGAGAGGGCGGGCGTCGTGGTGCGTCTGGCCGAACCCGACCAGGCGCCGGGCGGGCAGGATCTGGTCTTGGTCGATGCGCCGTGCACCGGGTCTGGCACCTGGCGGCGCACGCCCGAGGCAAAGTGGCGCCTGACGCCGGCCCGACTTGCGGAACTGACCGCGTTGCAGGCCACGATCCTTGCCAAGGCGCAGCAGCTTGTCGCACCGGGCGGGGTGCTGGCCTACATGACCTGCTCGCTACTCACCGAAGAAAACGAGGCGCAGATGGCGCAGTTTCTTGCCAATCATCCCGGCTGGGAGCTTGGTCAGGCACGTCGTTTCAGCCCGTTCACTGGGGGCGATGGCTTCTTTCTGGCGGTTTTTTCGCGAAAAGCGTAAATCGACAACACGCTAGAGTTGAAAGTCGGCGCCGTTTAATCTCCCTTTAAGCATTTGCCCGCGCAATGGTCGCAACGAATCTGCTTTAGGGAGCCTCGGGTGAGCTATCCGGTGTCCACGCCCTCACCGCTGACGCGCACGGCGCTGGCACTTGCGCCGGGTGGGTCGGCGCTTTTGCTTGCAGCTGCGGCGCTAGCTGCTGCCGCGTTTGTGGTTGGTGAACAGCGGGTTATGTTGCTTTGTCTTGCGGTCGCGGGTGCACTTGCCAGCACCGCGCTTTTACTACGTCTGATGGCCCGGCGGCATGCGCAAACGCGCGCCGCGCTACACCGTCAACTTTCTGATTTCATTGCGTATGACGCAACCCCAAGCTTTACCTCCAGCGCCGATGGCAGCATCGGATTTCAAAACCAAGCGGCGCTTGAACGATTTGGCGCGCGGGGCGGGCAGACGCTAACTCGCGCTCTTGGTGAGGTTTTCGCCAACCCCGCCGCAATGCTCGCGCGGTTGCAGGCGCGGGCCGCAGTGCAAGGTGCCGCGCGTGACGACCTTGTGACCCGGCGCGGCCACGCACGTCTGGCGGTGCATCGGGTCGGCGAGGGTAGTTTTCTCTGGCGAATCGAAGAGCTGGTCGAACGTGCCCCCGGCGGGCGCGGTGGCGAAACGCTGAGCTTGCCGATGTTGACGGCGTCCAAAAACGACACAGTCCTGTTCATGAACGAAGCGATGCGGCGACTGGTAGGCGCGCGGGTGCGAACACTCGACCGCATATTTTCAAAATTGCCACTTCGCTCGGGGGAGGAGCATGAAATTGCGTCGCCGACAGGCACGGTGCGCGCCGTTGTGGCCGAGGTAACGGGTGCGGGCGGGCGGCGAGAAGTGTTCTTGCTGCCCATGGCAACTGGGCACGCCACTGCCGCGGACCCCACCTCTTTCGATGCGTTGCCGGTGGCGCTGCTGCGGCTGGCAGCGGATGGTCAAGTGCTAGCGGCCAACCGCGCCGCCCGGGCCCTGATTGGCGATATTGCGGGCGAGGCGCGCTTTGCCGAGTTGTTCGAGGGGCTTGGACGCCCGGTCAACGATTGGCTTGCAGACGCGATTGACGGCCGCGCCGAAGGGCGCCCCGAAGTGCTGCGCGCGCGCCAAGCCGAACGCGAGATTTTTTTGCAGGTGACGTTGGCACGTGCGGTCGAAAACGGGCAGGCGGGGCTTGTGGCTGTGCTTTCGGACGCAACGCAGTTGAAAACGCTTGAGGCGCAATTTGTGCAAAGCCAGAAGATGCAGGCGATTGGCCAGCTTGCCGGCGGAATCGCACATGATTTCAACAACCTGCTGACCGCCATTTCCGGGCATTGCGACCTTCTGATGTTGCGCCACGACAAGGGCGACCCGGATTTTTCAGACCTCAACCAGATCAGCCAAAACGCCAATCGCGCGGCGAGCCTTGTTGGCCAGTTGCTTGCGTTTTCACGCAAGCAGACGCTCAAGCCGCAGGTGATCGACTTGCGCGATACGCTTTCAGATCTCACGCATCTGCTGAACCGTCTGGTCGGCGCAAAGGTGATTCTGCATTTGAGCCATGCGTCAGAGCTTAGCCCGATCCGCGCCGACAAGCGTCAACTGGAACAGGTCATCATGAACCTTGTGGTAAACGCGCGCGATGCGATGCCGGGTGGCGGCAAGATCAGTATCGAGACCGAGAATTTGCATCTGGCGGACGAGTTGCGCAAAGGTCGTGCGACGCTGGCACCCGGCAATTATGTGGTGGTGCGAGTGATCGACGAGGGTACAGGGATCGCACCCGACAAGATGCCGAAGATCTTCGAGCCTTTCTATACCACCAAACGCACCGGCGAAGGCACCGGGCTAGGGCTTTCCACGGTGTACGGCATTGTCAAACAGACAGGCGGGTATGTTTTCTGCGATTCTGTGGTGGGTTCTGGCACTTGCTTCACGCTCTACTTTCCCGCGCATGAAAGGCTTGCCGAGCCCGAACCGCAAGACCGGCGCGAGCCGGCCCTCCCACGCGCCAGCGCTGCACAGGCCACGGTGCTGCTGGTCGAGGACGAATCGCCCGTGCGCGCTTTCGCATGCCGCGCATTGAAGTTGCGTGGCTATACGGTGTTCGAGGCCGAAACCGGCGAAGAGGCGCTGCGCATTCTTGAAGATGCGGCCATGCAGATCGACGTGTTCCTGACCGATGTCATCATGCCCGGCATGGACGGACCATCCTGGGTGCAAGAGGCACTCAGGGTGCGGCCAGGAACGCCGGTGATTTTCGTGTCAGGTTACGCCGAAGACGTGTTTAACGATGGCCGCGTACCGGTGCCAGGTGCGGTGTTTTTGCCAAAGCCATTTTCGCTGAGCGAGCTTGCAGAAACGGTTAGCAAGCAACTGCGCGCCTGACGCTGTGTGTTTGGCAAGGGCCTAAACAGTATAGATCTTTTTCGCCGCTACCGCGCCTTGTGCTCAGGCGGTCGAGCCGGACCTGACGCGGTGATAGAGTGTGAGATCTTCGGAAAGATGCGTCTGCAACTTTTCGCGCACGGGCGTGGAAAGCGACGTCTCGCCTTCGGGCGAAACGTTCACCCGTGGCAGCACGATTTCAAAATCGAGCCGATCTTCAAGAAAATTCACGAAGCGCCCGATATCCTCGTAGCAAAACAGTTTATCCACCCCGAGCGTACCATCCGCGAGGCTGAGAAACCGCGCTTGCGATCCAAGTTGAGCGTAAGCTGGTTGCTTGCGCTCCATATAGGCGGTGGCGAACTGATCAAAGCTCAACCCTTCGGTCGAGTTGGCGGTGCCCATGATGTCGTCGCGCTGGCGATACCGATACCAGCTTCCCAGCCAGTCGAACGGCTCGCGCATCAGGGCGACCACGTCGAACCGCTCGCCAGCGGCGGTTTCAAGGTAGGGTGCAAGAAAGCGGCGAAAACGCTGCGCGGTGGTGTGCTTGAGCGCGGGCGGGCGTTGCACAGCAATCGCGGTAAGTGGTTCAAGCGCAACCGAAAGGGCGGTAGAGCCGGTTTTTGGGGTGGCCAGAAGAACCAGTCGCTGTTGCCAGAAAATGAGCATGTGAACCGCCAGAATAATTTCTACTTGCCTAACCGGAAAGCAATCCTGCGTAAACCGTATCTTAACCACCTTTTGCAACGCTGATCTGTAAGATTTTAGTTGTAATGTTCTTGTTTCGGTCCCATAAACGCCAGAACAAGACGAGAACATGCGCCGTAGGCAGTCGATTGCCCCCCGGCGTGCCCTGTGGGATAAGGACGCGAACAATGGCAACGGCGAATGTATTCGAAATGAATGACAAAAGAGCCTCGGACAAGCAGAAGGCGCTCGATTCGGCGCTGGCACAGATTGAGCGCCAGTTCGGCAAGGGTTCGATCATGCGGCTGGGTTCCGACAACCCGGTGATGGATGTCGAGGCCACCTCGACAGGCTCTCTCGGGCTCGACATCGCGCTTGGAATCGGTGGCCTTCCCAAGGGGCGGGTGATCGAGATTTACGGGCCGGAAAGCTCGGGCAAGACGACGCTGACGCTGCACGTTGTGGCGGAAGAGCAGAAAAAAGGCGGCGTCTGCGCCTTTGTCGATGCCGAACACGCGCTTGATCCACAATATGCGCGCAAGCTGGGCGTGAACCTTGATGATCTCTTGATCTCGCAGCCCGACACGGGCGAGCAGGCGCTAGAGATTGTCGATACGCTGGTGCGCTCTGGTGCGGTCAGCTTGGTGGTGATCGACTCGGTTGCAGCACTGACGCCGAAGGCGGAAATCGAAGGTGATATGGGCGACCATCAGGTGGGCGCACAGGCGCGGCTGATGAGCCAGGCGATGCGTAAGCTGACAGCCTCGATCGGGCGATCAAACTGCATGGTGATTTTCATCAACCAGATCCGCATGAAAATTGGCGTGATGTTTGGCAGCCCCGAAACCACCTCGGGCGGGCAGGCGCTGAAGTTTTACGCGAGCGTGCGCCTCGACATCCGCCGCACCGGTTCGATCAAGGATCGCGACGAGGTGGTGGGCAATACCACCCGCGTTAAAGTGGTCAAGAACAAGGTAGCACCACCCTTCAAGCAGGTGGAATTCGACATCATGTATGGCGAAGGCATCTCGAAAGTGGGCGAACTGGTCGATCTGGGCGTCAAGGCCGGGGTCGTGGAAAAATCGGGCGCCTGGTATTCTTATGGCGACGAGCGCATCGGACAGGGGCGCGAAAACGCCAAGCAGTTTCTGCGCGACAACCCGGCGATGGCCAATGCCATCGAAGACAAGATTCGCGCCGGGCATGGGCTCGATTTTTCAGCCACTGACATGGACGAAGCGGTGACTGAGGAATAACGACTCGCCCGCGCGTGGGCTGTTTTTTCGGCGACCCCCTTTGTTCAGCGGTCGGGCCAATCGCCCGGCCGCTTTGCTTTCTGGACAGGGCAGGGGCCGGGCGCTAAACGGGGGGCAACCCGCCCGACATAGGCCAAAAGACATGCCCAGCCTGAATGATATCCGCTCGACCTTCCTCAACTTCTTCGAGCGCAACGGCCACCGCGTGGTCGCCTCTAGTCCACTGGTGCCGCGCAACGACCCAACGCTCATGTTCACCAATTCGGGCATGGTGCAGTTTAAAAACTGCTTCACCGGGATCGAGACGCGCGATTACACCCGCGCGACCACCGCGCAAAAATGTGTGCGCGCCGGTGGCAAGCACAATGACCTCGACAATGTGGGCTACACCGCGCGTCACCACACGTTCTTCGAGATGCTCGGCAACTTCAGCTTTGGCGACTATTTCAAGGCTGAGGCGATCGATTTCGCGTGGGAACTGCTGACCAAGGATTTCGCCCTCAACCCCGAAAAGCTGACCGTTACCGTCTATCATACCGACGATGAGGCTGCGGCGATTTGGAAAAAGGTCGCGGGCCTGCCGGACGAGCGCATCATCCGCATTGCATCAGACGACAACTTTTGGCGCATGGGCCCCACCGGCCCCTGCGGCCCCTGCACTGAGATTTTCTACGATCACGGGCCCAGCATCTGGGGTGGCCCGCCCGGCACGCCAGAAGAAGGCGGCGATCGTTTCATTGAGATCTGGAACAACGTCTTCATGCAAAACGAGCAAATGGCAGACGGGTCGCTGCGCAAGCTCGAATTGCAATCCATCGACACCGGCATGGGGTTGGAGCGGATCGGCGCGCTGCTGCAGGGCAAGCACGACAACTACGACACCGATCTGATGCGCAGCCTGATCGAGGCTAGCGCACATGCCACTAGCGCCGATCCCGATGGCCCCGGCAAGGTGCACCACCGTGTCATTGCCGACCATCTACGCTCGACCGCATTTTTGATTGCCGACGGCGTATTGCCGGGCAACGAGGGGCGCGGCTATGTGTTGCGCCGCATCATGCGCCGCGCCATGCGTCATGCGCATATGCTGGGCACACAAGACCCGGTGATGCACAAACTGGTGCCTGCACTGGTGCGCCAGATGGGCGCGGCCTACCCAGAGCTGACCCGCGCTCAACCGCTGATCGAAGAAACTTTGAAGCTTGAGGAAACGCGCTTTCGCACGACGCTTGATCGCGGCCTTAAGCTGCTTGACGATGAATTGGCTAACCTGCCCGAGGGCGGTGCGCTGCCGGGGGCTGCGGCATTCAAGCTGTATGACACCTATGGTTTTCCACTTGATTTGACGCAAGATGCGTTGCGCGAAAAGGGCCGCGAGGTTGAAGTGGCCGGGTTTGATGCCGCGATGGCCGAGCAAAAGGCCAAGGCGCGCGCCAGTTGGGCCGGTTCGGGCGAGGCCAAAGACGCGACGATCTGGTACGAGTTGGCCGAAAAACATGGGGTTACCGAATTTCTGGGCTACGACACCGAGAGGGCAGAGGCGCAAGTGCTGGCGCTGGTCGTTGCCGGTGCCGAAGTGGCAGAGGCCACTGGCACGGTGCAGATTGTGGTGAACCAGACCCCATTTTACGCTGAAAGCGGCGGTCAGGTGGGCGATGCGGGGCTTATTCGCACCGAAACCGGCTTGGCCGAGGTGATCGATACGCAAAAGGTCGCGGGCGTGATCATCCATTTTGCAGAGCTGCGCGAGGGTGCGCTTCGGGCAGGCCAACCCGCGCGGCTTGAGGTGAACCACGCGCGCCGGGGGGCGATTCGCGCCAACCATTCGGCCACGCACCTTTTGAACGAGGCGTTACGGCGCGCGCTTGGGGCGCATGTGGCGCAAAAGGGCAGCTTGAATGCGCCCGACCGGCTGCGGTTCGATTTCAGCCATTCCAAAGGGCTGGGCGCAGAGGAACTTTCGGTTGTTGAGGCCGAGGTCAACGCTTACGTCCGCCAGAACAGCCCCGTCGAAACCCGAATCATGACGCCCGACGACGCGCGCGCACTTGGCGCGCAGGCGCTTTTTGGCGAGAAGTACGGCGACGAGGTGCGCGTGGTCTCGATGGGTCATCTTGCAGGGACCGGCAAGGGCGGCGATGGGGCCACCTACAGCCTCGAGCTTTGCGGCGGTACGCATGTGGCGCGCACCGGCGAAATCGGCGCCTTCGTGGCGCTTGGCGACAGCGCGTCGAGCGCCGGGGTTCGCCGGATTGAGGCGCTGACCGGGCAGGCGGCGCTGGACTACCTCAAGCTGCAAGCCGCGCGGTTGGCGGAAATTGGTGCCATGCTCAAGGCACCCGCTGGCGAACTTGCGGGTAGGGTGCGCGCGTTGGCCGACGAAAAGCGGGCGCTGAGCAACGAACTGGCGCAGCTGAAGCGCGAGATGGCGCTTGGTGGCGGCGGCGGGCAAGACGGCGCAGAGATCAAGGAAATCAGCGGAATACGGTTTATAGCTCAGGTCGTTTCTGGGGTTTCCGGGCGCGATTTGCCGGGGCTGGTAGATGCGCTGAAGGCGCGCGTGGGTTCTGGCGCTGTGCTGATTGTGGCCGATACCGGCGGCAAGGCGGCAGTGGCTGCGGGGGTGACCGAAGACCTCACCGCGCGGCTTTCAGCGGTTGATTTGGTGCGTGCGGCGGCCGCAGCCTTGGGTGGCAAGGGCGGCGGCGGGCGCGCCGATATGGCACAAGCGGGCGGGGCTGATGCGTCGCGTGCAAGCGAGGCAGTCGCTGCGGCCGAGGCCGTGTTAGGGGAATTGAAATGAGCGAAAAAACAGCAACTCCCACCGCACTCTGGATTGCGCATGTGCACGTGACGGACGCAGCCGCCTATGGGCGCTACGCCGCCGCGGCGGGCCCGGCGATTGCATCGTTTGGCGGTGTGTTTCTGGCGCGGGGCGGGCGCTACCTACAGCTTGAAGGCCGTGATCGGGCGCGCAATGTGGTCGCGCGCTTTCCCAGCCTTGAGGCCGCGCATGCCTGCTATCTTTCGCCTGCCTATCAGGCTGCCATGGCGCATGCAAAAGGGGCATCCGAGCGCGATTTGATGATTGTCGAAGAGGTTGCGCCCTGAAATTTCAAAACGGGGTTAAATTTGCAACCTTTTGCCTGTAATATGCAGGTAACCGGCGCAACAGCCGGGGTAGGGGCAGGGAAACACCATGTGCCGTTGGGCGGCCTATATCGGGGAACCGATCTATCTTGAAGAAATTGTCAGCCGACCCGGACATTCGCTGGTCGAGCAAAGCCACTGCGCCAATCAGTGCCACTCCACCGTCAATGGCGACGGTTTTGGCATCGCATGGTACGGTGCGCGCTCTGAGCCCGGACTTTACCGCGACATGCTGCCTGCGTGGAGCGATCCAAACCTGAAATCACTGACCGCGCATGTGCAATCGCGCCTGTTCCTCGCACATGTGCGCGCCTCGACTGGCACCGCCACCAGCCGCAACAATTGCCACCCATTTGCGGTGGGCAGCTGGAGCTTTATGCATAACGGTCAGTTTGGCGGCTACGACAGCTATCGGCGCGATGCTGAAATGCTGATCCCAGAGGCCTACTATCCGCACCGCAAAGGCGCGACCGATAGCGAGGCGCTGTTTCTGGTTGCCCTTGGCGAGGGGCTGGCCGATGACCCCAAAGGCGCGATGGAGCGGGCGACCGCGCGGATGGAGGTGCTGGCGCGCGCACGGGGTATTGAACCTTATGTGCGCCTGACCTGTGCCTTTTCAGACGGTGTGCGCCTTTATGCGATCCGCTACGCCAGCGACGATCTTGCGCCCACGCTCTACCACCGCTGGTCAGCTTCGCGCGGCGGGCGCGCTGTTGTTTCGGAACCGCTTGAAACCGGTGAGCTTGGCTGGGAACAGGTGCCGCAAGGCACCTTCAGCACCTTTGATGGCGAAGATATGAAAGTCGAACCTTTCTGCCCGCGCAGCGCGCAGCAGAGGGCCGCCTAGGCGGGTTTTTGATCTGCCTTGCGCCTATTGCAGATAGGTCATCGGGTCGAGGCTATCAAAACCGTCGCGCACTTCAAAATGCAGGAAGCTCGGCGTTCCGGCGCGCACTTTTGCGACCACTTGTCCACGCGTCACCCGATCGCCCTTGGCGACGGTTGCATTGTCAATGAACTGGTACACGGTCAGCAGGCCACTATCGAGCCGGATGACCAGAACAGTCACCCCGTCCGTGTCGCGGGTAATCGCGGCCACCGTGCCAGCCTCTGCCGCACGCACCGAGGTTCCCGCAGACGCGGCAATGTCCACGCCATCGTTAACGCCTTTTGCGTAAGGGCGGATGATCGAGCCGGTCACCGGCATCGCCATTTGCGCCGCGGTCGTGGAGGTGCGGGTGGCGCCAAGGTCAGCGGCTGGCGGCGTGACCACCGGCGAAGAGGCGGCTGGCGGGTTATCAGCGGGTAGCGGTTGCGCTGCCGAGGGCGGCACCGGGGTTGGTGACCCCTGGCCCGGGGCGGTGGTTGTAACCGGCAGCTCCGCACTGGCGCGCACCACAGGAGCCGGGGTCGGGATCATCAGATATTGCCCCTCGCGCACGCTCAGATCGGATGGCAGGCCATTCCAATCGGCCAGCGAGCGCACATCAATGCTGTAATAACGCGCAATCGAATAGGCGGTTTCGCCGCGCAACACCTTATGGCGGATCGGCTCGCTTGCGGCGGCGGTTGTGGAGCTCGGGCTGGTGGTCGTGCCAGTCGCGGTGGCCCGGTCAATCGCACCGCTCGCCAATTCGGTGATATCGATGCGCCCCGGCGCGGCGGTGGTGCCCGTAGTTTCGGCCACACGGCTTGGCAACACCAGAACCTCGCCACCATTCAGCACGGTTTCAGGCTTGAGCGCGTTATACGAGGCAAGCTCGGCACTGCCGACGCCGATCCGCGCCGCAAGCGCGGCGACGCTGTCACCGCGCTTTGCCACCACCACCTGATAGGTCGGATACGAAATGACGCCGCGCGCATCGGGTTCGGGGCGCGGGTTTACCGCCTGCTGCACTGCCGCCGAAGTGTCGATGCCGGTATTGCCAAGATTGCGCAGATCAAAGTCGAAGTTGCCCTGATCGTTGCATCCCGCCAACGCCAGCAGCGCGGCTGCGGCAACCGAGACGCGGCGGGGGCCTGCACAGTGAAAAGGCATTGGCTCGTATCCTCAAATTTGGGGGCCCTGTGACCGGGCCCTTGCGACAAAATCGCCTAGTCGTAACTCACACCCTCGACGAGGGGAACAAACCGCACTGGGCGCAACTCATCATATTCATAGCCGGATTCGCCGCGCCGCACACGGATCAGGCTTTGCACGGCATCCGATTGGCCTACCGGCAACACCATGATACCGCCGATTTTTAGCTGCGCCAAGAGCGGCCCTGGTGGGTCTTCGGCGGCGGCGGTAACCAGAATTCTATCAAAGGGCGCCTGATCGGGCAGCCCGTGGCTGCCATCGGCAGTGATCGCCACCACATTGCGCAGCCCGAGATTGGCAAAAACGCCTTCGGCCTCGCGCACCAGCCTGCGGTGGCGGTCTACTGTATAGACCCTACGCGCCAACTGTGCCAAAATCGCAGCCTGATAGCCCGACCCGGTGCCAATCTCAAGCACCGTATCGCGCGGCCCAACCTCGAGCGCCTGGGCCATCAAGCCCACTATAGAGGGCTGGCTGATGGTTTGCCCGCACGCAATCGGCAGCGGCATGTCTTCGTAGGCGCGTTCGGCAAACAAGCCGCGCACGAACAGCCCCCGGTCGACACTTTCCATCGCGCGCAACACCCGAGGCTCGGTCACACCACGCGAGCGCAGCGCGAAAAGAAAGCGCATCTTGCGTTCTGCGATGTCACCTTCTTCGCCCTCAGCTGCGGTCATTTTAACCGCGCCTCAAGGTCTTTCAGCACATCATGCGCAGTCAGATCGGCCCGCATCGGGGTGATCGAGATATACCCCTCAAGGTTAACCGCAACATCGGTGCCCGGTGCCGTAGGCAGGTGCTGCGGCCCGCCAGTGATCCACAGGAATTTGCGCCCCGAAGGTGAGACATGCGGCTCGACACCAAAAAAAGTATCCGTCCGCCAGCCCTGCGTCGCAACCTTGTGGCCGCGCACCTTGGCCGCCGCAATGGGCGGAAAGTTGACATTGTAGAATAGCCGATACTCGCCGCCGTCCCAGCGCCCGCGTTCCAGCAGCTTGCGCACCATTTCTGTACCGTGCGCGCGCGCGGCTTCAAACGGGTCGGCAAGGTCTTCGGTTTCGGGGCCAAGGAATTGGCTAAGCGCAATTGCCGGAACCCCCTGCAACGCCGCTTCCATCGCACCGCCCACGGTGCCCGAATAAAGCGCGTTCTCGGCGGCGTTGTTGCCGCGGTTGACGCCAGACAGCACAAGGTCGGGGCGCGCGCCTTGCAGCACGTCATAAATGCCCGCCAACACGCAATCCGCCGGGCTACCTTCGGCGGCATAGCGGCGCGGGCCCATGCGGGCAATCATCATCGGGTGGGTGTAGCTGATGCAGTGACCCACGCCCGATTGTTCAAAAGCGGGTGCCACGGTCCAGACCTCGCCATCGGCCCCCGCGATCGCCTGCGCGATTTCTTCAAGCACCACGAGCCCCGGCGCATTGATGCCGTCGTCATTGGTGATCAGAATGCGCATGAAACCCCCGCGGTTGGACTGGTTCTGATTATCCCGCGCAGGGCGGGGCGTAAAGCCGCCTGGGTCTGCTTCAGCTCAAATATCCCCGCCGGAGGCGCCGCTGCGGGCAAAGCTGCGCTCCGCGGGGGATATTTTATCTGAAGCAGTTCAGAGTAGCGTCAGAATCCGCGCGGCTTCGGCTTTGGCGGGGGTTAGTGCGGTGCGATCCTCGCCGGGGAAGAAGCGCGCGCGCGTGGCGGTCGGCATCGGTGCCGGTGTGTGGATCAGCACGCGCGGCCCGATCTTGACACTCTCGGCCTGCCAACTTTGCGCGAGTGCGATCTGCGCGGCCTTGGTGGCACCATAGGCGCCAAAAAACTTTTGCCCGGCGCGCGGATCATCAAAGAAGATCGCGCTGCCGTGGCCGACGCGCAGCAGTGGTTCGATCGTGGTGATAAGGTCTAGTGTGGTGGTGATGTTGCAGGCAACCGACTTGGCAAGGTCTTTGGCCGCGATATGCGCAACGGGGGAAAGTGATTCCACATGCACCGCAGTATGCACCCAGAGCTGCAGCCCGCCCCAACGTTGAAAGATGGTGGTGGCCAGTTGCGCCATCGCTTCGCCATTGGTCACATCCATCGGCGCGAGTGTTGCGCTGCCGCCCGCGGCGCGGATCCGATCGTCAAGTTCTTCGAGCCCGCCTTGGGTGCGCGCCACGGCGACCACATGCCAGCCTTCGCCGGCGAGGGCTTCGGCGAGCGCCGCGCCCAGGCCGCGCGAGGCGCCGGTTACAAGGGCGATCTTCGGGGCGGTAGCGGGGGGGGTGACATCTGTGCTCATGGCGCTGGCTTTCGCATTCTGCGGCAACCCTTGCAAGGGGGAGCGTTGACATCTTGGCCTGCTGCGGCATAACTGCGCGGACCCTGACCCCTTTTGCAAGAGGCCTCCCAATGACGCTTTCCAAGGCTCTGCTACCCACCCACTCGCTCGCCACACGTGCATTCATGGTGCTGGGTGGTTCGCTTTTCATCGCGCTCGCCGCGCGGATTTCGGTGCCGATGTTTCCGGTGCCGATGACACTGTCGACGCTTGCGGTGTTGCTGGTCGGGCTGAGCATGGGCTGGCGCCTCGGGCTCGCCACTGTTGTCGCCTATATCGCCGAGGCCGCCGCCGGGTTGCCCGTATTGGCCGCGGGATCGGTGCTTGGTGGGCCGACCACGGGTTTCATCCTCGGATACTTGCCGATGGTGGTGTTGGCCGGGCTTGCCGCCGATCTTGGCGCACGCCGATTTCTGCCTGCACTGGCCGCATCGGTCGCGGCCTCGCTACTCATCTATGTGCCGGGTGTACTTTGGCTTGACGCTGTAACCGCGCTGTCGATTTCGGGCGCGATCGAAAAAGGCATGGTGCCCTTTGTTGCGGGCGACATGGTGAAATCGGTGCTGGCGGCGCTGGCGGTGACGGGCGGCTGGGCCGCGCTCAGCCGCAAGCACGGCTAACGTTTGCGTCAACCGAAATAGTTGCGGGGCGCCTTTAGGCGCCCCGTTTCATTTGCGGGGTAACGCAAAAGGCCGGAGCTTTCGCTCCGGCCGTATTTGTTCGCCCCGAGGGATCAGCGTTTTTCGAGTGGCACATAGTCGCGCGTGGTTTCGCCGATGTAGAGCTGACGCGGGCGGCCGATCTTTAGGCTCGGATCGCCGATCATTTCTTTCCACTGGCTGATCCAGCCGACGGTGCGGCTGAGCGCGAAGATCGGTGTGAACATCGCGGTGGGGAAGCCCATGGCCTCGAGAATGATGCCCGAGTAGAAATCGACGTTGGGGTAGAGCTTTTTGGAAACGAAATACTCGTCTTCCAGCGCAATACGCTCCAACTCTTTCGCGACTTTCAGGGTTTCGTTGTTGTGGATGCCCAGAAGGTCGAGCACCTCGTCGGCCGACTCTTTCATCACCTTGGCGCGCGGGTCGAAGTTTTTATAGACGCGGTGCCCAAAGCCCATCAGGCGGAACGGGTCGTTCTTGTCTTTGGCCTTGGCGATGAACTCGGGAATACGATCCACGGTGCCGATTTCGCGCAGCATCTCGAGACAGGCCTGGTTGGCACCGCCATGTGCGGGGCCCCAAAGGCAGGCGATGCCCGCAGCCACGCAGGCAAACGGGTTTGCACCCGAAGAGCCCGCCAGACGCACCGTCGAGGTTGAGGCGTTCTGCTCGTGGTCGGCGTGCAGCATCATGATGCGGTCCATCGCTTTCGCCAGCGCCGGTTTCACGACGTAGGTTTCGGCGGGAACCGAGAAGCACATGTGCAGGAAGTTCGACGCGTAATCGAGGTCGTTGCGCGGGTAAACGAAGGGTTGGCCAACCGAATACTTGAACGCCATTGCCGCGATCGTCGGCAGTTTGGCGATCATGCGCATCGCGGCCACTTCGCGTTGCCACGGATCGTTGATATCGAGGCTGTCGTGATAGAAGGCCGACATCGCGCCAACCACGCCTACCATCGTCGCCATCGGGTGGCTGTCACGGCGGAAGCCGCGGAAGAAGTAATGCATTTGTTCATGCACCATGGTGTGGCGCGTGATGCGGGCCTCGAAATCGGAAAGCTGCTTGGCCTCCGGCAATTCGCCGTTCAGCAGCAGAAAGCAGACTTCGAGGAAATGCGAGTTTTCCGCCAATTGCTCGATCGGGTAGCCGCGATACAGCAACTCTCCCTTGTCGCCATCGATATAGGTGATCGCGCTTTCGCAAGCCGCGGTCGAGGTAAAGCCCGGGTCATAGGTAAAGACATCGGCTTCGCCATAAAGCTTGCGGATGTCGAGCACGTCGGGGCCCACCGTCGGGCTTAGGATCGGCAGGGTGTATGTTTTTCCGTCGAGGTTCAGAGTCGCGGTCTTGGTCTCGGCCATGTTTTTCCCTCTCGCATTGCCCGATCGCGTCGGGCGTTATCCCTCTCGGTGATGGCCTGTTCAGGCCACCTGGTCGCCAATGCGCGCCAACGTTTCATCGCGGCCAAGCACCAGCATCATGTCGAAAACGCTAGGCGTAACAATGCGCCCTGCGAGTGCCGCCCGCAATGGCCCGGCGAGTTTGCCAAGGCCAAGACCATGAGCCTCGGCAACCGCGGCTGCAGTGGCCTCGAGCGCCTCTCGTTTCCAGCTAGCATTTTGCAATTGCGGCGTCAAATCGCGTAGCATGCCAAGGGCGGTTGCATCGAGTGCTGCCGCCGCCTTCGGCTCTAGCTCCAGTGGCCGTGTGGTTAGCGCAAAATGCGCTTTTTCAAGGAGTTCCGGAAATGTCTTGGCGCGTTCCTTGGTGTAGGGAAGCGCTTGGCGCAGCCCGTCGCGCTGCGCTGCATTCAGTGCAGGCTTTTCGGCCGCGACCAGATATGCCTCAATTTCCAGCAATAGTTCTGCGTCTGCAGCCCGCGCGATGTGATAGCCCGAAACGCTCTCGAGCTTCTTGAAATCGAGTCGTGCAGGGGCGCGCCCGATTCCGGGCAGATCGAACCACTCTCGGGCCTGCGCATCGTCGAAAAGTTCATCGTCGCCATGGCTCCAGCCGAGGCGGGTGAGGTAGTTGCGCAGGCCCGCCGCCGGGTAGCCCATCGCCTGATATTCTTCGAGCCCGACCGCGCCGTGGCGCTTGCTAAGTTTTTTGCCGTCGGGGCCGTGGATCAGCGGGATATGCGCGAAGACTGGCACCGCCCACCCCATCGCGCGGTAGATTTGCACCTGCCGCGCGGCATTGGTCAAATGATCATCGCCGCGGATGATATGGGTTACTTTCATGTCATGATCGTCAACCACAACGGCGTGCATATAAGTGGGTGTGCCATCGGAACGTAAACAAACCATGTCGTCGAGCTGATCGTTGCCAAAGGTAACCGCGCCCTGCACGGCATCCTCGATCACCGTAACACCTTCGCGCGGCGCCTTCAGGCGGATCACGAAAGGCGCATTCGGGTGGCTGGCCGGATCGGCGTCCCGCCAAGGGCTTTGAAACAGCGTCGAGCGGCCCTCGGCGCGGGCCGCCTCGCGGAAGGTTTCGATTTCTTCTTGGGTTGAAAAGCACTTGTAGGCGGCACCGCGCGCCAGCATTTCGCGCGCCACCTCGGCGTGGCGCTCGCGCCGCGCGAACTGGCTGATCGCCTCGCCGTCCCAATCGAGCCCCAGCCATTCGAGCCCGCGCAGAATCGCGGCTGTGGCTTCGGGGGTGGAACGCTCGCGGTCGGTATCTTCGATGCGCAACAAGAACTTGCCGCCACGCCCGCGCGCATAAAGCCAGTTGAACAACGCCGTGCGCGCGCCGCCGATGTGCAGATACCCGGTGGGAGAGGGCGCGAACCGGGTAACCACCGGGGTCGGGGAGGACGGGGAGGACATCTGCATTAACCTTTCGCTAACCATGAGCCGGCTAGGCTTTCGCGCCGATCCATAGGCAAGGATGCGCGGAGAAACAAGATTGGCCAGTCTTGCCGAGCCATATGAGGGTGCGGCGCACCCCAGCCCCGCGCGGCGCGCGCCGGCCTGGGGTGGGCTTCGCGACCCGCTCGCAGCCCTTGCCGGTGCGCGCGCCGACGGCTTTTTATGGCTGCCAATCTGGTTGGGCACAGGCATCGGACTTTGGTTCGCGCTTGACTGGGAACCCGGTCGGGCAAGCTATGCGCTTGCCTGCGCCTTGGCGGTGCTGGGTGGCGTGGCTTGGGTGCGCGCACCCGACGCCGCGCGCCTGCCTGCCGCCGCGCTGGCGGTGACGGCGGCCGGGTTTTTGCTGGCCGGGCAACGCGCGCATGAACTGGCAGCGCCGGTGCTGGGCTTTCGCTTTTACGGCCCGGTCGAAGGCCGAATTATCGGAATCGACCGGTCTGGCGCCGACTACATCCGCCTCACGCTCGACCGTGTGGTACTGGAAAACATAGCTCCCGCGCGCACTCCGGCCACGCTGCGGGTGGCATTGCACGGCGATCAGTCGCAGATTTTGCCCGAACCCGGCCAACGCGTAATGATGACCGCAAACCTGATGCCACCCGCGGGCCCCGCATCACCGCAAAGCTATGATTTTCGGCGTAACTCGTGGTTTTCAAAGCTTGGCGCGGTAGGCTATGTGCGCGCACCCGTGCTGCTTGTCGCACCGCCCGAGGCGGGCGATTGGGCCTTGGCGGGGCACCGGCTCAGGATGCGCCTTTCGGGCGCGATGCAGGCGCACATGCCGGGGCAGGCGGGGGCGGTGGCGGCGGCATTGATGACGGGCGATCGCTCTGCCATTGCCGAGGCGACCAACGCCTCGATGCGCGCCTCGAACCTGTATCACATCGTGTCGATTTCCGGCCTGCACATGGGCATGTTGGCTGGCTTTGTCTTTACCGCGCTGCGCTATGGGCTTGCGATGGTAGGCGGGTTGGCGCTCTGGTTGCCGGTCAAAAAGATCGCAGCGGCAGTGGCGCTGCTGGCGGCCAGCATCTACCTCTGGGTTGCCGGGCCCAATGTGGCGACCGAGCGGGCCTATGTGATGGCCGCAACGATGTTGGTGGCAGTGCTGATCGACCGGCGCGCCATCAGCCTGCGCACCGTGGCGGTGGCCGCATTGGTGCTGCTGGTGAAAGAGCCTGAAAGTCTGGTGGAGCCGGGTTTTCAGATGTCATTCGGCGCGACGGTGGCGCTGATTCTGGTGTATCGGCCTTGGGCCGCAGTGCAACACCATGTGCCCGCATTGCTGAAACCTGCGGCGATGTTGACCATATCCTCGTTGGCGGCAGGGCTCGCCTCGGCCCCGATTGCTGCGGTGCATTTCAACCGGATGCAGGAATACGGGCTGCTAGCCAACCTGCTCGTCGTGCCGGTGATGGGCACGGTGGTGATGCCTGCGGGCGTCATCGCGGCGATTGCCGCGCCCTTCGGGCTTGCCGAGCCGCCGCTTTGGGTGATGGAGCAGGGCACGCGCTGGATGATCTTTGTGTCCGACTGGGTGGCGGGGCTGGAGGGCGCGCAGCGCGCGGTGACGGTTCCGCCAGAGACTGTGCTGCCGATGCTGGCATCGGCGGCGGCGCTGTCGGTGCTGGGGCGTGGGGCCGTGCGTGGCCTTGGAATGGTGCTGGCGCTTGGGGCCGCAATGCTGTGGGCACAGGCCGCGCGTCCGACGCTGTTGATTGCCCCCGAGGGCGAGTTGGTCGGGTTGATGACGCCCGAGGGGCGCGCGCTTTCCAAGCCGGGCGCAGGATTCGTGGCCGAAACGTGGTTGCTTGAAGACGGCGACACTGCGCGCCCCGAGGAGGCCGCTGCCCGGCCCGACTGGTCAGGCCCAGCGGGAACGCGCGAGGCAGAGTTCGCCGGGCGGCGGGTGGTGCATCTCACGGGGAAGGGCGCGTCTGCGCGAGTGAATGTCGCCTGCACGCCGGGTGCTGTGGTGGTGCTGGCGGCCGTGGCCGAAGGCCCTGCGCCGGAAGGCTGTCTGTTATTCGATCTTGCCGCTCTGCGCCAAAGCGGCGCTGTCTCAATTACCCCAGAGGGGGCGGGATTGCGCATACAGACCGTGGCAGAAGCGAGCGGCGCGCGACTTTGGGCCCCCGCCGCAAAGGTTCCTTAGGATCAGGCGCGCGCCATGCGACGTCAAGCTGCGAGATCAGGGATCGCGTGCTGACCTCGCTGTCAGTTCAATAGCTGCGGATCAACCCGACTAGGCGCCCTTGCACCGTTACCTGGTCATCGCGCAGCAGCCGGGTTTCGTAGGCGGGGTTAGCGGCTTCCAGCGCGATCATGCCATTCTTGCGGCGAAACCGCTTTAGCGTCGCCTCGTGCCCCTCGACCAGCGCTACCACGATATCACCGTTTTCGGCGGTACCCTGTTCGCGGATCACCACGATGTCGCCATCGTTGATACCCGCCTCGATCATCGAATCGCCCTTTACCTCTAGCGCATAGTGCTGTCCGCGCCCCGAGAGCATGGAATCGGGCACCGTGATGTGATTCGAGATCTCGGAAATCGCTTCGATCGGCACACCGGCGGCAATTTTGCCCATCAGCGGCAATTCCATCACCCCGGCCACCACAGGCTGTGCGCCGCGCGGCGGGTCGCGACGATCGCCGGTAATCACCTTCGGGCTAAAGCCGGGGCGTTCCATCGCTTCGGGCAACTTGAGAATTTCGATGGCGCGGGCGCGGTGCGCGAGGCGGCGGATAAAGCCGCGCTCTTCCAATGCGGTGATCAGCCGGTGGATCCCCGACTTTGACCGCAGGTCTAATGCGTCCTTCATTTCGTCGAACGAAGGCGGAACCCCGTCGCGCTGCGTGCGCTTTTGAATGAAATCTAGTAATTCCAGTTGCTTGCGCGTTAGCATGGGCACAGCTCCACAAGTTTGTTCAATCTATGTTCTAACCGTGTTCCCGTTTCGTGTCAACACTTTGAGCTAAAGTGGCAAGTAATCCACCCAGTCGCCCACGGCGCGCGGGCCATCCTCTGCCGGGCGGATCAGCAGCGCGTCGGCCTCGGTCAGAATTGTCAGCAGGGCCGAATCCTGCGCGTCAAACGGTGCGATGGTGGGCGCATCGCCCGCACCAAGTCGGGCGCGCATGTAATGCGTGCGCGCGCCGTTAGCTGAAACTGCTGCGGCAAGGCGCGCGCGCTGCGGCCGGTGGCCGCCCGCCAAACCCTGCATCGTCTCAAGCAACGGCAGCAGGAAAAGCCGTGCGGTGACAAAGGCTGAAACCGGGTTGCCCGGCAGGCCAAGCAACACGGTCTTGCCCATTCGCCCCGCCATAAGCGGTTTGCCCGGCCGCATCGCGACCTTCCAGAACGCACGTTTTAGCCCGAGTGTCTCGGCAACGCGCCCCACCAGATCGTATTCACCAACCGAAGCGCCGCCCGACGTGACAATAACGTCCGCGCTTTCGGCCAGCTTGAATGCCTCCAACAGCGCCGCCTCGTTATCGCGCGCGATCGGCAGAAGGCGCGCCTCGGCGCCCGCGGCCTCGGCCATGGCCACCAGCGCGAAAGAGTTGGAACAGATGATCTGGTCGGGTCCGGGGCTTTCACCGGGCATCACCAACTCGTTTCCTGTGGCAATCACCGCCACGACCGGGCGGCGCGCCACCGACACGGTGGGCACGTTCATCGCCGCCAATAGACCGATGTGGCGCGGCGCAAGGCGTAGCGGTGCCGCAAGGCGCGTGCCCGTTGCAAAGTCTTGCCCACGCGGTCGGATGTTCGGTTGCGGATCAAGTTGGGCGGGCAGGGTAATCAGCGCGCCTTCACGCGTGATATCCTCTTGGATCACCACCCAGTCGGCCCCCGCAGGCACTGGCGCACCCGTGAAAATGCGCAGCGCCTCGCCGCTGGCGAGCGTGCCCGCATAGCCCGCGCCCGCACTCGACTCGCCCACCACCCGCAGCTGCGCGCCGGGTGTGTGGTCAGCAGTGCTGACCGCATAGCCATCCATCGAGGCTGCATCGAAGGGCGGCTGTGTTAGTTGCGCGATTGCTGGCGCGGCGAGAACCCTGCCGCAGGCAGCGCGTAGCGGCACCGTTTCAGCTTCGATCGGCCCGGCAAGTGCCAGAACCTCTGTCAGCGCCTCTTCAATCGAAATCATCAAGGCGCCTCGTAACGCCCCGATTTGCCGCCATCTTTCAGCGTCACGCGAATTTCTTCGATGTGCATGGCGCGGTCAACTGCCTTGAGCATGTCAAAAACCGTCAGCGCCGCCACCGAAACCGCCGTCAGCGCCTCCATCTCGATCCCGGTGCGGCCTTCGGTTTCAACTGTTGCGGAAATCCGCACCCCGGGCAAAGTCTCGTCTGCCGCAAGATCCACCGCCACGCGGGTCAGCGGCAGCGGGTGACAGAGCGGGATGAGGTCAGGCGTGCGCTTGGCACCCATGATGCCCGCGAGGCGCGCGACGCCAAGCACATCGCCCTTTTTCGCGCTGCCCGCCTGCACCAGCGCCAGTGTTTCAGGCGCCATCACCACCGCGCCAGCCGCGACGGCCACCCTGTGCGTAATGGGTTTCGCTGAAACATCAACCATATGCGCAAGGCCGTTCGAGTCAAAGTGGCTTAGGGGCATGATTCCTCCAGTAATCTTCGAGTCGCGGCAGCCACGTCGGCTTGCCGCATCAGGCTTTCGCCAATTAAGAACCGTCGCGCGCCAACTTTGGCCATCGCGGCTAGATCGGCGGGCAGAAAAAGTCCGCTCTCGCAGACCAGATCACGGTCGTGCGGAATATGCGGGGAAAGTTCGCGCGTTACATCAAGAGATACTAAGAACGTATTGAGATTGCGGTTGTTTACACCAATCAGTGGTGAGTGCAGGCGCAGTGCGCGGTCAAGTTCGGAGCGGTTATGCACCTCGATCAGCGCATCCATACCCCAGCCAGTTGCCGCATCTTCAAGCTCGCCCGCAAGCGCGTCGTCCACCGAGGCCATGATAATGAGCACCGCATCCGCGCCCCATGCGCGGGCTTCAGCGACCTGATAGGGGTCGTAAAGGAAATCCTTGCGCAGCACTGGCAGATCAGAGGCCGCGCGTGCCGCGATCAGGTACTCTGGCGCGCCCTGAAAGCTTGGGGCATCGGTCAGCACCGAAAGGCAGGCGGCCCCCCCTGCCTGATAGGCACGGGCAAGCGCGGGCGGGTCGAAATCGGCGCGGATCAGGCCTTTGGAGGGGCTTGCCTTCTTGATCTCGGCGATCAACCCGTAACCCGTGGTGGATTTGGCTGTCAGCGCCGCGGCAAAGCCCCGCACAGGCGGGGCCGCGCGCGCCGCCGCCTCGATGGCGGCAAGCGGGCGCGCCTGCTTGGCGACGGCGATTTCGTCAAGCTTGTAGGTCTTGATGCGTTCGAGAATATCCATTTCAGCCCGAAACCGCCTTTAGCGCCGCGAGTTTTGCGGCCGCGGCTCCGGAATCGATGCTTTCTGCTGCCCGCGCGACACCTTCACGCAGGTTTCCTGCAACCTCGGCCACCATCAAAGCGGCCGCGGCGTTGAGCAGCACCGCATCGCGGTAGGCGCTTTTTTCGCCCGCCAGTAGTGCGCAGAAGGCGGCGGCATTTTGTGCAGGCTCTCCGCCGATAATTTCTTCGAACGCATGGACAGGCAGACCCGCCTCTTCGGGGTGCACCTCAAACTCGCGCACCGCGCCATCTTCAAGGGCTGCCACATAAGAGATCCCGGCGATGGAAAGCTCATCCGTGCCGTCGCTGCCATGCACAAGCCAGGCGCGCTCTGACCCGAGTGCCGCCAGCACCTCGGCCATCGGGCGGATCCAAGCGCGCGAAAAGGCGCCCGTCAGTTGACGTTTGACCCCTGCCGGGTTGGTCAGCGGGCCGAGCAGGTTGAACATCGTGCGTGTACCAAGCTCTGCACGGGTCGGCATCACATGGCGAATGGCCGGGTGGTGCATCGGTGCCATCATGAAGGCGATGCCGGCTGATTTCAGCATTTTTTCAGCCGCTTCCGGCCCTTGCATCACGTTTATGCCAAGCGCTGTAAGCGCATCAGCCGCCCCGGATTTAGAGCTGAGGTTACGGTTGCCATGCTTGGCCACCACGACCCCGGCGCCCGCCACCACAAAGGCCGCGGCGGTTGAGATGTTGAGCGTGCCCTTGCCATCGCCGCCGGTGCCAACAATGTCCATCGCCCCTTCGGGCGCAGTAACCGGGTTGCACTTGGCGCGCATCACCCGCGCGGCTGCGGCAATCTCTTCAACCGTTTCACCGCGCACCCGCAGCGCCATCAGAAACCCACCCATCTGGCTGGGCGTCGCGGCCCCTTCGAACAGCGCGCCAAAGGCGGCCTCTGCCTCGGCGCGGGTCAGCGGGCGCTCGGCGGCAATTCCGATCAGCGGGCGAATATCGCTCATGCGGTGGCCTTCGCGTGGATTCCGGCGGCGGTCAGAAAGTTTCGGATCAATTGGTGGCCGTGCTCTGATGCGATGCTTTCGGGGTGAAACTGCACACCTTCAATCAGCCGCTCGCGGTGGCGCAGGCCCATGATCGTGCCGTCTTCAAGCCAGGCGGTCACTTCGAGACAGTCGGGCAGGCTGTCGCGATCAACGATCAGGCTGTGGTAGCGCGTCGCAAGGAAAGGCGAGGGCAGGCCTGCGAACACGCCAGCACCTGCATGCTGAATGTTGCCCATCTTGCCGTGCACAATCTCGCCCGCGCGCACTACCTTGCCCCCGAATGCTTCACCGATGGCCTGATGGCCTAGGCAGACGCCCAGCAGCGGTATGCCACTTTCAGCCGCGGCGAGCGTAAGCGGCAGGCAGATGCCCGCCTGCGCCGGATCACATGGGCCGGGCGAAAGCACGATCGCCTCGGCGCCCATCGCCATCGCTTGTTGCACATCCAGCGCGTCGTTGCGCCGCACCACGACATCGGCACCAAGTTCGCCGAAATAGTGCACGAGGTTGTAGGTAAAGCTGTCGTAATTGTCGATGAGCAGCAGCATGAAGGTGAAATTCCCAAAGGCGGGCCGGATTCTGGGTGAACCGGGGTTAGCGTCGGGCTATAGATGGGCAGAGCCGCGCGGTGGGGTCAAGGGCCGAGCGGCATAGAGGCACAAGTGAGGGCAGATATGGGGCGCAGCATTCTATTCGGGCTGGTGGCAGGCACGGCTTTTTCCGCGCTGTTGCTGGCCGCGATCGCACTGACGCTGCCGCTACCCCAAATCGGCGATGCCGCCAACCCGGCAGGGGCGGGCGTGCCGATGCAAGGCGCAGACACAGCACTTGCGGCTGAAACTACGGAACCGGCCGAAGCTCCGGCGGCCGATGCGCCGCCACCGGCGACGGGTGCAATGACGCCGCCCGCTGCCGACATGCCGCCCGCATCGGATATGGCAACCCCGGTCCCCGCCTTGCCCGCTGATGCGGCACCGGTTTCAACACCAGGCCCCACCGCCGACACCGCCCCCTTGGCGTCAGCGGCACCCACCACTGACCTGGCCACAGGGGCGACCGAGTCGCCTGCTGCCAGTGTTGCGCGCGCCGCCGATACTTTGGCGCCGCCACCGCCTGCACCGGTGAGCGAACCTGTGGTCGAATCCGTGCCTGAGCCGGACGATAAGCCTGCTCCGCAGGTGGTTCAGGTGCCGCCCGGGTCCGAGTTTGCGCGCGTGCCTGGCGATGTTCTGGCCCAACGCCCTGCCGCCGATGCAGCACCCGCAACAATCACGCCACCCTCGGGCGCCCCCGCTGCGGCGCCTGAGCCGCCCGCGATGACTTCGGGCACCGATCCTGCCGCGCGGCCGATGGCTTTGGGCGGGCCAGAGGCGCCTACGGTGGAACTTGCCGAGGTCGCACAACCGACCATGCCGCGCACCGAGCAACCGTTGCCAGTGCCACCACCCGGAATGGCGCTGGCCCCGATGCTGCCTGAAGCGACCGCGCGCGATGCCCCCGCAACGCCTGATCCGCTGGTGCTGCCGGGTGCCGCCGCGCCCGCGCCGGGCACCGAGGTTACGGCGCAATCCGAAATTGTGCTTTTGCCGCGCGAGGCGCCGCAGCCGGGCTTTACCAGCAGCACCGCGCCCGGTTTTGCCAATGCGCCGGGAGTTGCGGTAAACCGTCTGCCCTCGATTGGTGGCGCGGCGACACCAACCACCCAAGCGGCGGCCCCCGAGCCCGAAGCCGAGGCAGCGACGATGCCACTTGAAGCGTTTCGTGCGGCGTTTCTGCCGACGGGCGGGCCGTTGCTGGCGCTGGTGCTGCTCGACCCCGGCCCCAATGTCGATATCGGCGCACTTGCCGCGATGGGCGTGCCGATGACGGTGGCGATTGACCCGATGCGCGCTGGTGCAAGCGAAGATGCGCAGCATTGGCGCGCGGCAGGCTTTGAGGTGGCGATCCTAGCGGCACCTTTGCCCACGGGGGCAACCCCTGCCGATGTCGAGGTGGCGCTTGCTGCGTGGCGACGTGTGTTGCCGGTGGCGGTGGCGCTGATCGAGCCTCCGGAACCGGTGCTGCAGTCCAACCGCATTCTGGCGCAGCAACTTGTGGCGGTGTTGACGCGCGAGGGTCTTGGGCTGGCCACACAAGAGGGCAAGGGATTGAACGCGGCAGCCCAGCTCGCCGCCGCCGCAGGTGTGCCACAGGTCGCCGTCTGGCGCGTGATCGACAGCGAGGGTGACAAGGCCTCCGCGATCATGCGCTATCTTGACCGCGCCGCGTTTGAAGCGGAGCGCGGATCAGGGGTGGCGGTGATGCTGCACGCATGGCCCGAAACACTGGCAGGTCTGGCCGAATGGCAAAGGGCGCGCAGCAGCGGGCCGGAACTTGCACCGTTTTCGGCACTGGCGCTGATGACGCAGTAGCAGTTCAGCCGTTGCCGCGCCGCACGAACAAGCCCGCGTCTTCGGCGGCCTTGCGCAGAGCGCGGCTTTTGTTGACCGATTCCTGCCACTCTGCCTCGGGGTTGCTGTCATAGACGACGCCGCCCCCGGCCTGCGTGTAGAGTTGGCCGCCTTTCAGCACTGCGGTGCGCAGCGCGATGCACATGTCCATCTCGCCATTGGCGGCGAAATAGCCAACACCGCCGCCGTAAACGCCGCGCTTTTCCGGCTCAAGTTCATCGATGATTTCCATCGCGCGCACTTTGGGGGCGCCTGAAACCGTGCCTGCGGGCAGCCCCGCCAGCAGTGCTGACAGTGCATCCTGCCCCTCGGCCAGTTCGCCTACTACGTTCGAGACGATATGCATGACGTGGCTATACCGCTCGATGATGAATTGTTCAGTCGGGCGCACCGTGCCGATGCGCGCCACGCGGCCCACATCATTACGCCCGAGGTCGAGCAGCATCAAGTGTTCAGCGCGTTCCTTGGGGTCGGCCAAAAGCTCGGCCTCAAGCGCGCGGTCTTCATCGGGGGTCGCGCCGCGCGGCCGGGTACCAGCGATCGGGCGCACCGTCACTTCGCCCTCGCGCAGCCGCACCAGAATTTCGGGGCTGGCACCAATAATCTGAAAGCCACCGAAGTTAAGAAAGAACATGAAGGGCGACGGGTTGGTGCGCCGCAGGCTGCGATACAGTGCAAAGGGCGGCAGCCGGAACTCCTGCACCCAACGCTGGCTTGGGACGACCTGAAAGATGTCGCCTGCGCGGATGTAATCCTTGGCCTTTTCCACCGCCGCCATATAGGCCGCCTTGGAAAAGTTCGACCGCGCCTCGCCCACGGCTTCAGCCTCACCCAGATCGCGAGCGGCGACGGCGGGGGCGCGGTCAAGATCGCGCAGCGCGTCCATCACCCGCTCGGCGGCCTGTGCATAGGCTGCGCGCGCCGAAAGGCCCGTGCTCGCCCACGCGGGGGCACACAGCGTAACCTCGCCCTTGACGCCATCTAGCACCGCGACCACCGAGGGGCGCATCAGCATCGCATCGGGTACCCCCAGAGGGTCTGGGTTACCGCCCGGCAAACGCTCGACCAGCCGGATCATGTCGTAGCCCAAATAGCCAAACAGCCCGGCAGCTGCGGATGGCATCCCTTCGGGCATATCAATGCGGCTTTCCGTAATCAGCGCGCGCAAGGTTTCAAGAGGGTGCCCGGGCAACGGCTCGAATCGGTCTTCAAAGCGCGCGGTGCGGTTGATCCGCGCCACCTCGCCACGGCATTCCCAGATCAGGTCGGGCTTCATGCCGATCATCGAATAGCGCCCGCGCACTTCGCCGCCGGTGACGCTTTCCAGCATGAAGCTGTTTGTCGCGGCATCTGCAAGTTTCAGCATCAGCGAAACCGGCGTGTCGAGGTCGGCGGCAAGGCGCGCAAACACAAGTTGGTTGCGACCGGCGTTCCAGCCTGCTTCGAAATCCTCGAAAGTTGGGTTCAGCGCGACCACGATAACTCCCTAGCGCATCTGCGCGTGCACCGCGGCAATCGCAGCGCTGTCGATAGTCATGCCCGCCTCGGCAAGTGCTGCGCGGCCATAAAGATCGACCATGTCGCGCGACAGCGCCTGGCCTAGCGAGGATGCCAGCGCCGTGCGCGACGCGATCAGCGCCGGATCGTCGCCTGCGGCCTCTTGCACCGCATCAACCACCAGCACCAGAACCCGGCCTTCTTCGTCGATCACCTTGGCCTCGCCACGAGCCAGCGTGAACGCGGTTTCGCCTACCGATGCCGGCAAGTTCTCAAGATATCCGCCACGCGGCAACGCGCCGACCGAGGTGGTAATCAGCCCCTGCGCACTCAGGCTCGCCCCGGCGTTGATCGCAGTCACCATCTTGTCGGCCGCAGCCAGCAACAGCGTGTGGGTCTGCTCACCATTCCACGCCGCGCGCACCGCATCTGCAACCTCTTCAAAGGGAATCAGGGCAGGCGGGTTAATGGCGGTGATCTGAAAGGCATAGACGCTGCCATCTTCAAGGTTGGCAAGTTCTGGAAAATCTTCTGGCGTGGCGGCGGCGATAGCGGTGCGAAACGGCTCGTAGGCCGCGATGCCATCGCGCATGTCGGCAGAATAGTGCAACGTTTCCAGCTGCATTGGCGTTTCTTTGGCCATATCTTCCAGCGTAGCGCCACCTGCAAGCAGGTCTGCATAATCTTCCGTGCGGGCAGCAATCAGGCGGCGCGCGCCGTCCATTGATAGTTCTGCGGCAAGAAGCACGCGCGCCTGTTCAAACGACGTCTCTTCGGCAGGAAGCGACGCGTTGATGGCATAAAGCGCGGGCCCAAAATCCGAAGGCAGCGGGCCAATCAGCGCGGGCACCTCGGCGGCAAAGACCGCATCGGCGGCGGTGCCAAGGTCTTCGCGCCCGACATCCCCCAGATCGATGTCGCTGCGCGCCAGCCCACGCTCGGTCACAAGCTCGGCAAAGGTTGCGGTGCCCGCATCATATCGCGCTTTTGCGGCGACGGCTTCGCCCTCGGAAGGATAGACCAGTTGTTCGACCAGCCGCCGTTCAGGAATCACATACTCGTCGATCCGCGAGTCATAAAGCGCGCGCAGCGTAGCCTCGTCGGGGGTTGCTTCATCGCGCAGCATCGACGGGGTCAGCCAGACATAGCTGACATCGCGCGTCTCGGGTGCGGTGAACGCCTCCGGGTGGGCGGCGTGATAGGCGCGCAGGTCTGCATCTGTTGGCTCAGGCAGTGCCTCGGTCAGATCGGCCGCTGTCAGTTCGGCATAGCTCAGGCTGCGTGTTTCGCTCTGCCATGCGGCCAGCCGCGTGACCAGCGCCTCGGGCGCCTCGACGCCGCCAATCGCTGCGGCCAGCAGCACCGCGCGGCCAGTATCGGCACGCAGCGCGGTTTCAAACTCGGTTTCGCTCAGGCCTTGTTGGCGCAGCGTCAGCGCATAGTTCTGACGGTCGAACGTACCATCGATACCGCTAAACGAAGGCGAAGCTACGATCTGGCGCAAAACTTCGGCATCGCCTGCGGAGATGCCGATCTTGGCAGCTTGGTCGTCAAGCGCGGCGTTGGTGAAAAGCTGCGATTGGACCGCGCGGTCAATACCAAGGTTCGTAGCCAGATCAAAAGTGATCTGTTGGCCGACCTGCGTTGAAAACGCGCTGATCTCGTTGTTCAGCGCGCGCGCATAGTCGTTCACCGTAACTTCGGTGTTGCCAACCTTTCCGATGATGCGGATTGAGCCGGAGAAGTTGCTCAAACCAAACCCGCCAAGTCCGAACACCAAAAGCGCCATTAGCACCCAAGTGACCGAGTTTTTACCTTTTGAACGTAGCGGAGAACTCATCGCACGCACCTTTCGGAAAGCCGTTTGGCGGTGTTTAGGCGTTCACGCCCGCGCGGGCAAGGCTCAGATCGCAAGGCCACTGAGCCGCCCCATCAACTGCTCGATGCCAGCGACGTCGATGTTGGCAAAAGCAATGCGCAACTGCCGCGTACCCAGCCCCTCGGGCATGAACATCGTGCCGGGCAAAAGCAGTACACCCGCCGTGCGCACCAAGGCGCGCGCAAACTCGGGCGAGGGCAGGGGTGAGGGGTGCTCGACATAGGCGAAATAGGCGCCCACACCCAAGGTGCGCCAGCCCGGAAGTGCGGCCAGCCCGGTCGCCATAGCGGCGCGACGGGCAAGAATTTCGGCCCGTTCGCCCGCGACCCATTGGCCTAAATTGCGCATTCCCCAAAGCGCGGCAATCTGGCCAAGCTGGCTGGGGCAGATGGCGACCGTATCCAGAAACTTCTCGACCTCTCCCAGCCGCGCGGAGCTGGCGACAATCGCACCGACCCGGTGCCCCGTCAGCCGGTACGCCTTGGAAAACGAGTAGAGATGAACGAACCCCTCATCCCAGTCGGAGTCAGAAAAGAGGTCGTGCGGCGCACCGCTGCGGCTGTCGAAATCGCGGTAGGTTTCATCGACGATCAGCGCCAGACCGCGCGCCCGCGCCAATTCACGAAACGCGCGCAAGGTCGCCGCCGGGTATTCGACACCGCCGGGGTTATTGGGGCTGACCAGCACGATCGCGCGCGTGGCAGGCGTAATTAGCGAGGCCGCAACCTCTGGGTCGGGGATCAATCCGGGCCCCGTGGGCAGTGGCACGGCCCCCACGCCTTGCATATCAAGCCACATCTTGTGGTTGAAATACCATGGGGTTGGCAACAAAACTTCATCTCCGGCGCCAGCTAGCGTTGCCAGTACCGCACAAAACGCCTGATTGCAGCCTTGGGTGATTGCCACCTGCGCGGGCGCGATTGCGCCGCCATAAGCCGCCGACCACTGTGCCGCGAGTTCTTCGCGCAAAGCGCCCATTCCCAGCACCGGGCCGTAAAGATGCGCTTGCGGATCGTGCAGCGCCGCTTCAGCGATGGCCTGGCGCAGCGCAATTGGTGGTGGGTCAACCGGAGCGGCCTGACTGACGTTGATCAGCGGGCGATCGGACGCAAACGTCACCCCTTCCAGCCAGCGGCGCGCCTCCATCACGGGCGGCGCGAATGTGCCTGCTACAGCTGGGTTTACCGGTCTCAAAGCCATCGTGTCGCGCCTCGTTTTCTTAATGTGCAAGCGAGGGCAGGCGGCCGCCTGCCGCAATCATGCCAAAGCGCCGCATACAGCACCCGCCGCGCATTGAAGGCGTATGCGGACGCCGTCGGGCGGCGCGCATAGCGCCTAGTCGGTGCCGCGAAATGGTTGAACGTATTGCAGCGCCATATCCCAAGGAAAGAAGATCCATGTGTCTTGGCTGACCTCGGTCACATAGGTGTCAACCAAGGGCTTACCCTTGGGTTTGGCATAGACGGTCGCAAAATGCGCGTGCGGATAAAGCTTGCGCACCAGTTCGAGCGTTTTGCCGGTATCCACAAGGTCATCAACGATCAGAATCCCGGTGCCATCGCCCATCAACTCGGCCTGCGGCGACTTGATCACCTTGGCCTCGGGCGCTTGCGCCTGATGGGCGTAGCTTCTGACCGAAATCGTATCGACCACGCGCACGTCGAGCTCTCGGCTGACGATCATCGCCGGCACAAGACCACCGCGCGTGATGCCCACCACCGCGCGCCACGCCCCGCCTTCGCCGGGCCCCTTGCCATCCAGCCGCCATGCCAGTGCCCGCGCGTCGCGGTGCAATTGGTCCCAGCTGACGTGAAACCCCTTTTCGTGTGGCAACCGTTCGCTCATCTCAGGCCTCCTTGCGCCCTGTAACCACGTCGATATCGGGCGAATCGACTGCCTTCATGCCAACCACGTGATAGCCTGCATCGACATGCAGCACTTCGCCGGTGGTGCCCGACCCTAGATCGGACAGAAGGTACAGCGCGGCCTTGCCGACCTCTTCTTGCGTCACATTGCGCCGCAAGGGCGAGTTCAGCTCGTTCCACTTCATGATGTAGCGAAAATCGCCGATGCCGCTGGCCGCAAGCGTCTTGATCGGCCCGGCGGAAATCGCGTTGACCCGCAGCCCGTCCTTGCCAAGGTCTTCGGCCATATAACGCACGCTCGCCTCAAGCGCCGCTTTCGCGAGACCTTGCACGTTGTAATGCGGCATCACCCGTTCAGCACCATAATAGGTCAGGGTCAGCATCGCGCTGCCTTCGGGCATCATTGCCGCCGCCCGCCGCGCCGCCGCAGTGAAGGAATAGACTGAAATATCCATCGAAACGCGGAAGTTTTCGCGGCTGGTATCGACATAGCGGCCCCGCAATTCTGCCTTGTCGGAAAAGGCGATGGCATGCACCAGAAAGTCGATCTTGCCCCAAACCGCACCTAGCCGCGCGAACAGTGCATCAAGCGAGGCGTCGTCGGCCACATCGCATTCAATCAATTCAGTGGCGTTGATTGTCGCGGCCAGCGGTTGCACCCGCTTGAGCAGCATCTCGCCCTGATAGGACAGCGCGATCTCTGCACCTTGATCGGCCAGCGCCTTGGCGATGCCCCAGGCAATCGACTTGTCGTTGGCAAGGCCCATGATCAATCCGCGCTTACCCTCCATCAGTTTGCTTGACATCCGCTCTCCCCGCCGTTGCTACTTTGACCCGCAAGCTTTAGGCCAAAGCCACTGATGCATCAAGGCGGCTTACGCGGGGGAAAGAATGAGCGACCGGAGCGGTATTTTTGCGGGCGACGACCCTTTTGTGCTTGCACAAAAGTGGCTTGCTGAGGCCGAGAAAACGGAGCCGAACGACTCGAACGCAATCGCACTTGCCACCGTTGACGCCGCCGGTCTGCCCAACGTGCGGATGGTGCTGCTGAAAGAGATCGAGGCAGATGCCTTTGTCTTTTACACCAACTATGAAAGCGCCAAGGCGCAAGAGCTGACCTCATCTGGGCGCGCGGCGTTTGTAATGCACTGGAAAAGTCTGCATCGCCAGATTCGGGTGCGTGGGTTGATTACACGTGAAGAGGGGGCAAAGGCCGATGCCTATTTTGCTTCGCGCAGCCTCAAAAGCCGCCTCGGCGCATGGGCCTCGCGGCAAAGTCAGCCCCTGGCGTCGCGTGGGGCACTGATGGGCGAGGTGGCGCGGGTGACCGCGCTTTACGGGTTGAACCCACCAAGGCCGCCGTTCTGGGGCGGCTTTCGGCTTGTGCCGCTCGAGATCGAGTTTTGGGCAGACGGGGCGTTTCGGCTGCACGATCGCTTCCGCTGGCAGCGGCTTTCTGCCGCAGAAAACTGGGTGATAACGCGCCTGAACCCATGAATTACACGCTTCGTGAAACGCACGGTTATAGATTTATTACGTTTTTTAGCTTGAACCTCTGCCACAACTTGTGGCAATTCGCGCGGCAATGGTGGCGAGGAACGAGAGCGCAAGATATGCAGCAAGACCCGCGTGTACTGCGCCAAGTCGCAGGCCGCATCAAATGGTTCGACCCTACAAAAGGCTTTGGCTTTGTAGTCGACCCCGAAGGTGGCCCAGATATTTTGCTTCATGCCAACGTATTGCGCAATTTCGGCCAGGGTTCGGTAGCCGATGGCGCGGCGGTCCTAGTGCTAGCGCAGATCACCCCGCGTGGCGCGCAGGCGGTCGAGGTGCTGGAAATTTTGCCCCCCGAAGGCGACCGACTCGCACATATTGAAGACCTCCACGAAACCTCTCTCGAAGCGATCGCGGCCTTGCCTCTTGAGGCGGCGCGGGTAAAGTGGTTCGACAAGGTCAAGGGCTTCGGGTTTGCGAACGTGTTTGGGCGCAACGAAGATGTCTTTATCCATATCGAGGTACTCAGGCAGTCGGGGCTTGCCGATCTGGGACCGGGTGAGGCGGTTGCACTGCGCGTGATTGATGGCAAACGTGGCCGGATGGCAGCGCAGGTGCTGGCTTGGGAAGTTGCGGTGCGAGGGGTATAGGTTATGCGCTGGTGGGGTGTTGCGCCGCTTTTCTTAGTGCTGGCGGCCACGCCTGCAGCGGCGCTGGAATGTCGTGACGACCTTGCGCTGTTCCGCTGGGAAGGCGGGCAGGCGCAATTCAATATTGAAATCGCCGACGAACCTGCCGAGCGCCAGCAGGGGCTGATGTTTCGCGAAAGCCTCGCGACCAGCGCAGGCATGCTGTTCATCTATGAGCACCCCCAGACCTCGGTTTTCTGGATGAAGAACACGCTGATCCCGCTTGATATGCTGTTCATCGATTCGACCGGGGTTGTCCGCCAGATTCAAGCCGACGCCAAACCGCTTGATGAAACCAATCTTCCGGGCGGCGACGATGTGCTGATGGTGCTGGAAATCAACGGTGGTCTTGCGCGGAGGATCGGCATTCAGCCGGGCGCTGAACTTGCGCACCCGCGGCTTGACCAAACCACCGCAGCATATCCCTGCCCATAGGTCTTCCCCTTGGCACGTGTTATCGCTAGATAGGCCTTTGTCGGGGTGTGGCGCAGTCTGGTAGCGCGGCTGCTTTGGGAGCAGTAGGTCGCAGGTTCAAATCCTGTCACCCCGACCATTCATCCAAAATGAGTTGCAAAGTTACCTTGCCCTGTTGTCGCAGGGCCACGGGGTTGCCCCGCGCATTATGCACGACGCAGGTGGCGCAAAGTTCATTCGGAAATTGAGAAAACCCGGCCAAATCAGCCGCAATACTTAATAATGTCGCCGGTTCGCTAGTTAGGCCGCCTGTGGATGAATCAAGAAGGCGAATCTGCGGCACCGGTGAGCTTCTGCGTCAACCTCAAAAACATCACTTTGTGGTTGAAAACTTTGTTGACCATACCTCCCAAACCCGTCAGCTTGTGCGAACCGATCGAAATGCTACCAGATGTAGTGGTGGCGCGGACGGTGCAAAGCTAAACCGCTTCTCTTGGCCGATAGCAAAATGGTCAAGGCCCCGTTCATGTTTCGGGGCAGTGCGGTGCTTTGGACACGAGGGTAAGAAACGGGACGGGCAGACCATGAAAATCGAGCGTAAATTTACATCCGAGGCCGCTGGGGCCTATGGCGAAATCGACTTTGCTACGATGGTTTCTGAGATTCGTAACCCCGATGGCACGGTGGTGTTTCGCAACGACGCAGTCGAGGTGCCGCGGCACTGGAGCCAGGTGGCTTCGGACGTGCTGGCCCAGAAGTATTTTCGCAAAGCAGGCGTTGCCGCGCAACTGAAGCGTGTTGCCGAAAAAGGTGTGCCCGAGTTCCTGTGGCGTTCGGTGCCCGACGCCAAAGCGTTGGAGGCCATGCCAGAGGCAAAACGATATGTCGGTGAGTCGTCGGCCCGGCAGGTGTTTGATCGGCTGGCGGGTGCTTGGGCCTACTGGGGCTGGAAGGGCGGCTATTTCACGACCGAATCGGATGCCCGCGCCTATTACGACGAAATGCGCTTTATGCTTGCCATGCAGATGGCGGCGCCAAACAGCCCGCAGTGGTTTAACACCGGCCTGCACTGGGCCTACGGTATCGACGGCCCGAGCCAGGGCCACTTTTACGTCGACTTCAAAACCGGCAAGCTGACCAAATCAGACAGCGCCTATGAACATCCCCAGCCGCACGCCTGCTTTATCCAGTCGGTCAAAGACGATCTGGTGGGCGACGGTGGCATCATGGACCTTTGGGTGCGCGAGGCGCGGTTGTTCAAATATGGCTCGGGCACCGGCACCAACTTCAGTTCGTTGCGCGGCGAGGGCGAAAACCTTTCGGGCGGTGGCAAATCCAGCGGGCTGATGGGGTTTCTTAAAATTGGCGACCGCGCAGCGGGGGCGATCAAGTCGGGTGGCACCACGCGGCGCGCCGCGAAAATGGTGATCTGCGATATGGATCACCCCGATGTCGAGCAGTTCATAAACTGGAAGGTGATCGAAGAGCAAAAGGTAGCCAGCCTCGTCGCCGGCTCCAAGATGCACGAGCGCGAGCTCAACAAGATTTTCGAGGCGATCCGCGCTTGGGATGGCAGCATAGCGGATGCCACCGATCCTGCGAAGAACACCGCATTGAAGGGCGCGATCCGTTCGGCCAAAAAGATGCTGATCCCCGAAACCTACATTAACCGCGTGCTGCAATATGCACGCCAAGGCCATACGTCGATCGAGTTTCCGACCTATGACACCGATTGGGACAGTGAGGCCTATCTTTCCGTCTCTGGGCAAAACTCCAACAACTCGGTGCGCGTGACCGATGCCTTCTTGCAGGCTGTCAAGGATGATGCGGACTGGGCGCTGCTGCGCCGTACCGATGGCAAGGTCGCCAAGACCGTCAGGGCGCGCGACCTGTGGGATCAGGTGGGACATGCCGCTTGGGCCTGTGCCGACCCCGGAATCCAGTTTCACGACACGGTAAACGCTTGGCATACCTGCCCCGAAGACGGGGCAATCCGCGGCTCTAACCCGTGTTCGGAATACATGTTCCTTGACGATACGGCCTGCAACCTCGCTTCGATGAACCTGCTGACCTTCTACAAAGGCGGTCGCTTCGACGCCGAAGCCTATATGCACGCAACCCGGCTTTGGACCGTGACGCTGGAAATCTCGGTCACGATGGCGCAGTTCCCCTCGCGCGAGATTGCGCAGCGGTCCTATGATTTCCGCACGCTCGGGCTTGGCTATGCCAATATCGGCGGACTGCTGATGTCGATGGGGCTCGGCTATGATAGCGGTGAGGGCCGCGCGATTGGTGCTGCCCTCAGCGCGATCATGACCGGCGTATCCTATGCCACGTCGGCAGAAATGGCGGGCGAGCTTGGGGCATTTGCGGGCTATGCCAAAAACGCGCAGCACATGCTGCGGGTAATCCGCAACCACCGCCGCGCGGCCTATTCCAAGGTGCGCGGCTACCACGGGCTGGAGGTGCTGCCGGTACCGTTCGACCACGCGAGCTGCCCCGATCAAACCCTTGTCGAGCTTGCAAAATCCACTTGGGATGAGGCGCTGCGGCTGGGCGAGATGCACGGCTATCGTAACGCGCAGGTTTCCGTCATTGCACCTACCGGCACGATTGGCTTGGTGATGGATTGCGACACCACCGGCATCGAGCCTGACTTTGCGCTGGTAAAGTTCAAGAAGCTTGCGGGTGGTGGCTATTTCAAGATCATCAACCGCTCGGTCCCAGCAGCGCTTGACGTGCTTGGTTACCGCTCGTCGGAGATCGAGGAAATCATCGCTTATGCCGTGGGGCATGGCAGTCTTGGGCAAGCGCCCGGCATTAACCACACCGCGCTTCTAGGCCACGGCTTTGGCGCGCGCGAAATCGAGAAAATCGAGGCGGCGCTGCCGTCGGCCTTCGACATCCGCTTTGTCTTCAACCAGTGGACATTGGGCGAAGAGTTCTGCACCCGCACGCTCGGCATACCTGCCGAACGGCTGGCGGACCCCACCTTCGACATGCTGCGCCACCTTGGCTTTACCAAAGCGCAGGTTGATGCCGCCAACGACCACGTTTGCGGCACGATGACCTTGGAAGGTGCGCCGCATCTGAAGAGCGAGCATTATTCGGTGTTCGACTGCGCCAATGCGTGCGGCAAAACCGGCAAGCGCTATCTGAGTGTTGAAGCGCATATCCGCATGATGGCGGCGGCGCAGAGCTTCATTTCGGGCGCAATCTCGAAAACCATCAACATGCCGAATTCGGCCAGCATCGAAGATACGCTTGCAGCCTACGAGCTAAGCCACAGCCTTGGGATCAAGGCCAACGCGCTGTACCGCGACGGCTCCAAGCTCAGCCAACCGCTGGCTTCGGCACTGGTCGAGGATGACGAAGAGGCCGAAGAGATCATGGCCTCTGGCACCCCGCAGCAAAAAGCGGTCGTGATGGCCGAGAAGATCATCGAAAAAGTGATCATCAAGGAAATTGTGCGCAGCCACCGTGAAAAACTGCCCGAACGGCGCAAGGGCTATACGCAAAAGGCAGTCGTGGGCGGCCACAAGGTGTATCTGCGTACCGGCGAATACCAAGATGGCCAGCTTGGCGAGATTTTCATCGACATGCACAAGGAAGGCGCGGGCTTCCGTGCGATGATGAACAACTTTGCCATCGCGATTTCGGTAGGGCTGCAATACGGGGTGCCGCTGGAAGAGTTTGTCGACGCCTTCACTTTCACCAAGTTCGAACCCGCGGGCATGGTGCAGGGTAACGACAGCATCAAAAACGCAACGTCGATCCTAGACTACGTGTTCCGCGAACTGGCGGTAAGTTACCTTGACCGCACCGATCTGGCGCATGTGAAACCCCAGGGTGCCAGCTTTGACGACATCGGCGGCGGCAAGGACGAGGGCAAGCGCAACATCTCTGAGCCCTCGGACTCGGCCGCGTCAAAATCGCTTGAAGTGCTGCGCCAGATTTCTTCGACTGGCTATCTGCGCAAACGGCTGCCGCAGGAGCTGGTGGTGTTTCAGGGCGGCATTTCCGGCAATACCGCGTTTCATGGCGGCGATGCACTGACGGAGCTGAACACGCTGGTGCCCGAAACCGCGCATTACAGCGCCTCGGCCACCGCGATCGTTTCGGGGGTGGTCAGCATGGACGCGCGCGCCAAGGCCAAGATGCAGGGCTACGAGGGCGAAGCGTGCGGCGAATGCGGCAACTACACGCTGGTGCGCAACGGCACTTGCATGAAGTGCAATACCTGTGGCGGCACTAGCGGCTGCAGCTAAGGGAATTGGCGCCGGGGGGCGGGGCATCGCGCCTCGCCCTCCGGCACCCTGCGAAAGGGAGGCACATCGCGGGGTTCCGGGTTCCGACCGCTCGGGTTTTTTGCCCGGCGGAAAGCAGGCGGCATCCGGGTTGATGCGTGTCGTGAAAGCCCTTCACGGAGGCATCCGGCAAGGGCAGTTCGTCAGGAGTGATCTGCAGTGGCCAAAGGAACTGTGAAAGACGCACCGACCGGCAAAAGCGGCAGTGCAAGCTCTAAAACAGCGATGGGCAAGCCCACCGCACCCGCCGCGGCAGCGGCCAAACCAGCCGCGAAAGCGCCAGCCGCCAAACCCGGCAAGAAATAGGGTTTAACTCGGCGCACGCCGCGCCATAGCGCAAAGAGTGCGGCGTAAAGATCGGGTCATTGGGGCAGGGAATGCCGGGGCGGGGTGCCAAACAACCCCGCCCCGGTGCTGATTTTGGCTGAGCTGAGCAGTCGTTTCATGGCACCGCACGGGTATGAAGCTGGCACCCTTAAATCGGGCGTACCAAAAAGCTGGGCATAGCACCGCCGCTTTCTTGCGCCCTGAGAAACGCGCGCCCGCAATCCAGCGCCTCACGGATCGTCACGTCCATATCGAGGTAGCGATACGTTCCCAAGCGGCCAACGAAGGTCACGCCGTGTTCAGCCTCGGCCAAGTCCACATACTCTTTCAGCATCGTCTTTTCGGCTACCTGGCGGATCGGGTAATAGGGAATGTCGTTTGGCCCGCAGGGGCGCGAATATTCGCGAAATAGCACCGAGGCTTCATGCTGCTCCCACGGCGCGAAATACTTGTGCTCGGTAATACGTGTATACGGCACCTCGATATCGCCATAATTCATCACGGCGCAGCCCTGATAATCGCCGGAATAGTCAAAGCGTTCAAAATCCAGCGTGCGATAGCGCAAACGACCTAAACTGTAATTGAACCAACTATCGATGGGGCCGGAATAAAACACATGATCGAATGCGTCCGCCTCATCGCGGCGAACTTCGTGGTTCAGCTCAACCGTAATATTTGGGTGTTCAAGGATGCCCGCGACCATTGAGGTATAACCATGCTCGGGCATGCCTTGGAACTTATGGAAGAAATAATTGTCGTCGTAGTTGAACCGCACAGGCAGGCGCTTCAGAATTGATGCTGGAAGTTCGGTGGGGGGGCAGCCCCATTGCTTGATCGTGTAGCCCTTGAAAAAGGCCTCATAAAGCTCGGGTCCGACAAAACGAAGGGCTTGTTCTTCAAAACTTTGCGGGTCGCTTATCGAGCGATCTGCCTTGCTTTCCAAAAAAGCGCGCGCCTCGTCGGGGCGTAGTGTCTGGCCGAAGTACTGGTTGATAGTGTGCAGGTTGATCGGCAGCGCATAAACCGCGTTCTGCGATGTGGTTTTCACGCGGTTAAGATAGGGGCGGAACGTCTCGAAACGGTTTACAAAATCCCAAACTTCGGTGTCATCCGTGTGAAAAATATGGGGGCCATAGACATGCACCATGATCCCGGTCGCCGCGTCGCGAGATGTATGGCAATTGCCAGCGATATGGTCACGCGCATCGCGCACCGTTACCCGGTGCCCGGCCTCTGCAAGCGTCCGCCCGATCACGGCCCCAGAAAGACCCGCACCTACCATCAAAACGTGTTTTTTCATTATACCTCCAGAACTGTTTACTGCCGCAAGAAACGCGCGTTGTTTTGCCGCGCAGATAAATATTATTTGTATTCTATGGGTTGCGCCGTGTATTTATGTGAATAGCCGCGTCGCAGATCGTGTCACTGCAATCAGATTTGCCCGATTCCATTAACCGCGCAAAACAACGAATGCAAGGTATGAGATTGCGACCATCTCACCAATATGGTTTGTCGTGACTGGTTGTATCACTCGCCACAGCAGGTATCTCAATGTCCACAGAACACCCGCGCCGCAAACTGCTGTTTCATATCGGGCATCACAAGACTGGTTCGACCACCATACAAAACGCCTTTGCGACGGGGCGGGTGGTGCGCAATTACCCACCTCTGCCCACCGCCTTAAAGACCGTTGCGGCGGCGATAGTCTGGATTGCTTGCCCGCAGCCGCGCCTCGAAGGCTAAAAGCCTAAAGTCCATTGCCACAGACGGAAAGGTTTCGCGGGTCAATGCGCTTGGGTCGAATGGCACTTGCCGCAGAAGCCCTGCCTTGGCCAGCAGCGCCAGCGCCTCAGGCGTCAGACGCTGCACGCGTTCGAACAACCCCAATCGATCATTGGATTCGGGATGGTCAGCCATGAAGCGAATGCTAGCTTGGCGCCCGGGATGATGGCCATCAAAATTACTGCGTTCAGCAAATCGTAACAGCTTCGATGCCCATTGAAGTGGCGTCCAACTTTCGAAGTGAAGCAAGCGTGTATTGAGCAATACTAAAAAATTTGGCAGCTCTGATGGTTTTACAAAAATGGGCGCCTCCACCCCCGGTGGCAAAGGGAATATCACGTCATGAAGGCGCACTCGTAGCCGTGTCGTGCTGCGAAAACCTACCTTGCCCCGGACATGCCCGGACATACCGCAAAACAAGAACTTCGCGACCTCGCCATAGGCAGCAGCGATCAGTGCCGCGTCATTGGTCGGGCTGCGGAACACTCCGTCAAATATCGTCTGTGGTTCGGGCGTTGGTGGCAGCACGCGCTCCATCGGCAAAATGCGTACCCAATCGTGCTCCCTTGGGACGCGTGCCAATTCTGCGCCGAGCGCAAGGGGCGCCGTTGGGTCTGTCGCCACCAGAAACTCGTCGGAATCGATATGCACCAGCCAGTCGCTGTCGCTATGTTCGCGTGCATGAGCCAGATTGGCAATCTGCCGGCGAGCCACTCCGAGTGGCCGCCCTGCGGGTCGCGAGGCCCAATATGCGTCATCGCAAACCGTGACCACGCAGCGTGAGTTGGTTGCCAGGGCGGCCTCAATCTCTGGAAAATGGTCATCGAGGTAGATGTGGATCCGTTCGGCATCGCTGTTCAGGTGATGCGCGATGCAGGGTAGTACGGCTTCTGGAACGCCGTGCATTGTGGAAATAATCGACCAGCGGGCGGTCACGGGTCTTCTTTTCCAAAACAAAAATCGACGCTCCTCTGAGTAATCTCGTTTAGCCCCTTTCTCAGAAAGTAACAGGCTGTGTCGAACCGGTCCCTTTTACTAGTTCACGATCATGCATCTGTCGCCCTGTAACTTTCTCAAGATGACTCGAACATCTTTTGCCAAAAATCGCGTGTGGCGATGCTCTCATACCCACGCTGCCACTCACCCTTGAGCGTGCGGTATCTCCACGCCAGTTTTCCCAGGTTTTTCGCCATGCGGAGGCTTTGTTTCAACGCCAAAAGTTTGGAATGGCGCATGGTCATGATTTGGGTGCCGTCTGCGCTCACATAGGTGATGCGCGCCGCCCCCCAGACCTCATGCAGGTTTCCGCGCTGGCCGGATTTCAGTGTGACATGGTTCCCCCAAAGCCCGAAGAACGGCAGCAGGTGACCGTTCAGCGAATTTACCATCAGCAGCAGCCAGAAGCGGCTTTTGCGCGGGTCGAACCGGTGGCGCGTCTGGGGTGGCTGTCCGCTTAGCGGTACCCAGTTCTCGGTTTGGCGCTTTTTTGCGATGCGGGTGCGGCGTTCGGACATGTCGGCGTTTGCAGCAAAGAAACCCGGCCCCCGCAGAACGTCCTCGAGCGCAAGGTTTAGCGCCGCCAGCGTATCGTAATGGCTTTGCATCAGGCTGCGCACAAAGAACCAGGTCGGAATGCCGAGTGTGCCTCGCCGGCCGATATCCATGGAGGGAAGTGCCAGATGGTGCACGAGGTGGCTGCGCAAATCGAGGTAACGCGTCAGGATCGTTTCTTTTTCCGTGAAGTCGGCATCCTGAGAGCAGAGCACACCAGGCAGGGTGACAATCTCGAAGTCATTGGCAAGCGAAAAACTGACGTCGTCACCACGCACAAAAAACGGGAATGGCCAATACTTTGCCTCGGCAATGGTGAAAGCAAAGAACCACCAGCCACCGTAAAAATTGTGCGGTTTAGGCCCGGTTGATGCGTGCTCCATCTGGAAAACTTCATCGATCTCGCGCAGATCCGTGCCCATCCATTGCGGCCGACAGATGCGATCGAAGATCGCGCCGCTTTCCCAAAGTGACCAGCGGTGATTGGCATATGTGAGGCCGCCCCCAACGGCGACCTTTGGATCATCTGCGTAGGCAAGAAATGCCCACGTCCGCTCCAACGCCTCCATATGGACCGCGGCGTCATCATCCATGAACAGGCAATGGCTGAAACCGCGCGCCTCAGCCTCTAATAGGCCGCGGGCAAAGCCACCTGATCCCCCAAGATTCGCATTGGCGATCGGGGTGACGTGGTCCGAGGCACGGATATCGGCGCTTTGCCCGTTATCCACCACGAAGAGATGCAGGTGCGGGGCAAGCGTGCTGCGCGCAATAAAACGCTCAAATCGCTCCACGGTTGCCTGCACGGCCGCCTCGCGCTTGTAGGTGGTAATCGAGGCGGCCAGTAGCGGCAACCGCTTGGGCGGGGAGGCAGTTTCCCATGCGCCATCTGTAAACCGCGCTTCGCCATGCGCTCGTAGCGCAAAGAACACGACGCCGACCGAGGCAGAGGCCTGAATATGTGGCGTTAGATCAAAACGCAGGGGCTTTCCCGGAGACAGTTCTACAGGTGCGTTGAAAAGTTCTTCACTCAACCGCCCTGACTGCGCGCCAAACACGACGAGATCGAATTGACCTTTACCCTCGAGCCGCAGCCAAACGTCCGCCAAACCGCAATGGCGCTGCCATTTGCCAAGATTGAACACGTTGGCGGCGGTGTTGAATTCAACATTCCCACCGGCTTCAAAGGTCAAGCAGCGGTCGTTCATTGACATCACAACGGGCCCGAGAAGGCGCAGGTAGAGGTCGCGCTCTGTCGAGATGCCCGGCTCGGGCCAGAGCAGAGACTGTAAGCAATAACCTTCTATCTCTGCCATTATACTTTTGCCCAACGGGGTGCCACAGCTAGAGCGCCGGGCCATGGGTTCGCAATCGGGTCAGAAAGTCTCGAACTTCGGGCGCCGCGATCTGCGCGATCTTTAGCGGTGAAAGTTGTTCTAGAAGGGATTGCAGCGCCTCGCTTTCGGAAATTGGCTTACATATGGCCATTTCCTCGATATCTGAGAAGAAGGTTTCCCGCCCGCTTACTTGTGACAGCCAATCATGAATAGGCCTGAAACGCTCAACCAGCTTGGCGCGCGACGCGGGCCCGAGAAACTCTACCTCTGATGTGCCTGATAGCGTCATCTTATCGGTCAGCATACCGATCATATCCGCAAGCTCTTTAGCTTGTGGCTGGGGCAATTGCGCGTTGGCCAAGCGTAGCAAAGACACCACGGCGGGTTTTCGGCTGATGTTCATCGACGGGGTTTGCAACAAGCCTTTTGGCACCGCAAACCCTGCGTATTTCAGAAAATCGTCAACTGAGCCACCTTCAGCCAAAGCTTCGCGATAAGGCCGTAGCACGAGTTCTGCCTCGGGAATCTGTTGCAACCATGGTTCCAGAACACCGCGGTAATCCACATGCAGCCAGTCGAGGTTCAACCCATGCTTTGTGTCTGAAAGTGGCGCAGGCGCTTGGCCGAAGCGAACCTGTTGCCCATGCCAAGAGACCAATTGCTCGTCTGGGCGGCGCAAGGTGCACCATACCACAATCTGCTCGGCAGCGGCCAAACCCGTACTTCGCAGCCTAGAAATTTGATCGGGGGCTACCTTGCCGAAATGAGACATCACCTCGGAACAAAGCACGATCCAGTCGGGTTGAAGGGCCTCGATCTGGTTTGACACGGCTAGCAGCAGTTGATTGGAATGTGGCAGATTTTGATGGTACGGTGGAACTTTCCAGCTTTGCAGGGTATCAGCCAACATTCGAAAGGCGAGGGCGTTGTGCGCCTCTCTGATATTGATGGGCAGAATTTCGCGCTTGTCGCCCTTGCCCATAGCCTTCGCCAAGGAATAGGCCGCGCCCTGACTTTCAACCCAAGGGTAAAGAATGCCCTGTTGTAGCAATCGGTGCGAGTTCTGCGAGAGAAAGGCTTGAAGTGTCGTCGTTCCGGTTTTGTGATGCCCAATATGGCAGATGGCTTTCATGCAATATCCAAACGTTCCCCAGTATGACACAAACGGTAGGCCGCGCGCCTTTCGGTGTTACAATATTGTGCAGTAAATGCACGGCAGGCGCGTCGAACACTACGCCGCACGCTATTGGCAACTTTTCCCACACGCAAGGAGGTTTGCCAATGCTCGGTTGCCGTGCCGGCAATACAAATGAGCCAAATCAGTCCCTTAAAGACCACGCTGGAAGGGCGCAGCGCACCCACGCGCGTTGGCCCATTTAGCGCTATAAATCTTGTGCGCGGTTGGCCGTTGCAACCACGGAATTGAAGATCGACATCAGTTTGGAAAGTTGCACAGACTCGGCATTGGTGACGTAAAGCGCGTCGTTGTCAGACAGCAGAAATGACTGTGCCAGAAACTGCGTCGTCGGATTCTTCATGTCAAAACGATACACTGTTGGGATGCCGCGCGCGGTTTGGGGGTAGGCGGCAAGATCGTTGCGCCCCACGGTGCGCAAACGCGCGGCACTCTCGTAGCGAAACAGGAACACCCCGGTTGCATCAGCGCGCGCATCAATCGGCCCACCCGAAGCCGAGACCGCCTCGAGTACCGAGTAATCGGTGGTTTCAAGCGCAAAGGTCCCCGGTCGCGCCACCGCGCCTGACAAGGTGTAGCGCTGCGGCTCGCGCGTTAGCACGATCAGATCGTCACGCTGCAGTTTGATGTCGTTGCCGGGTTTGAGCAGGATATCGGAAAGATAGGCGCTGGCCGTGCGGCTGTTGCGCACCAGCGTCACAAGCGTTTCGTGCGCCGCATGTCGGCTGCCACCCGAACCCGCGATCGCTTGCGAGATGCGGTCACCATGCAGTGACAAGGCATAGGCCCCTGGGGAGCCAACCTCACCCGCCACGGTTACGCGGTTGTTCTCGGAACGGACGATGTTGACCAACGCCTGCGGCTCGATCGCCTTACCAGCAAGCTTTTCGACGATCTTCTGCTGAATCTCGCTCGGCGTGTTTCCCGCGACTTCGATTTCACCGACATATGGCAGTGAAATGCGCCCGCTACGATCCACGACAACCGCAGGGAAATCGGTTCCCCCGGCGCCGCCATTGCCGGTGGCGAAAAGCCCGCCGGCACCAGCTTCAAGCACGCGCACATTCAACACGTCGCCCAACCCGACCGCTTGCGAGGGTTGTGCGGTTGCACTGGCAGGAATTGCGGCCAGCCCGTTTCGATGCGGTATGCCAAGGTGCTGCACCACCGCGGCATCGACATCCAACAAAATGTAATCGCGCGCTTCGCCACCCGACAGTACCCCGGCGGTATCCGGCCCCTGCCGGGGCAGGCTACATGCGGCAAGCAGCGCCACCCCGCCTGCAAGCACCGCACGGCGCCGCACTACGTGGATTGCTGGATCGCATGTTGCTGGAGCCTGCATTTTTGCCGCCCGATTGCGTCTATGGATTGGCAATGACACTTTCGGCAACCTGCATGTGGAGAAATGATCGGGCAGCGCAAACCTAGTAATGGTGGTGAACCTATTTGATGGCGCAGGTGCTGTCTAGTACCGGGTCTGGCTGACCGCAGTTATCGGTTGTAGCACTGCCGCCAAGGCGCCATCCTGCGCTTTGTGGCGGCTACGCCGTCTGGGGAGTTGCATGAATAACGCCGATGGTACGATCTTCATTTCAGGGGGCTCAAGCGGAATCGGGCTAGCCACGGCGATTGCGTACGCGCGCGTGCACAAGACAGCGCGGTTAGCCCTATTTGCACGAAACCAAGAGCGGCTTGACCGCGCTGCCGTAACAATTCGCGCCGAAGTCTCGGGCGCAGAGGTGCATTGCTTTGCGCTTGATGTTGCCAATGCCGAGCATGTGGCATCGATCATCTCGCAAGCCGTTGCGGCGCTTGGTGCACCCGACCGCGTCGTGCTGGCTGCGGGTGTCACGCTGCCGGGGCGCCACGATGCCAATAGCCTCGCGGCGCAGCGCGAGGTCATGGAAATCAATTACTTCGGCAGCCTCAACATGGTGCTGGCACTGGCGCCCTTGATGCGCGCCGGATCGCGCCTTGCACTCGTAGGTTCGGCGGCGGGGCTGATTGGCACCTATGGTTACGGCGGCTATGCGCCATCAAAATTTGCCCTTCGTGGACTTGCCGAGGTATTGCGAGTCGAACTTGCCACGCGCGGTATCAGCGTGACCTTGTGCCTGCCGCCCGATACCGACACGCCGATGCTTGCGGGCGAGTTGGGGTTACGCCCGGCCGTCACAAACCGCATTGCCGCTGGCGCACCGGTGTTGTCGGCCGGGGTCGTGGCAAGTGCACTGGTGCGCGGCATGGAGGCGGGGCGGTTTCTGGTATTGCCCGGCTTGCCTGTGAAATTGCTCTACCTTTTCGGGCCATGGATCGCGCCGATCGCACGTTGGCAACAGCGCCGACTGATCCGCATGCTCGGGGAATAGTGGCCGCTGCGCGCGTGGGTCAGCTCAGATGCTCGCGCACGATCTGGATGAACATGCTGAACACGCCCCAAATCAAAAAAGTGACGAGCGCGATCACCGAAAGCGAGATCATGGCCTTAGGATAAAGGGCTTCCTCGGGGATTGACGGCGTCACGAAAGCCGCAACATAACGTTGTTGGCGGTCCGCCTCAATCCTCGCCGCCTCAAGCGATGAAAGCGCAGAGAGATAGGCGCGCTGGCGAAACTCCAGATCGACCGCCAGCGCCTCATACTGCGCCACCGCGAGGTTGAGCGACGAGCCCTGAGCGCCATCCAAGCCACTCGCGCCGCTGCTTCCTGTGCCCAGGCGCGAACGTTCTGCGGCGATTTGCCGCTCAATTGAATCAATCTGGCTACGCAACACGCGCACGCTGGGTGCATCTTCCGCCAGAAACTCTCTCAGGCTACTCATTTCGGTCAGTGTCCGAGCCAGTTGCCCCTGTAACTGCGCCAGCACGCCTTCTTGTGCCGCGACCGAGGTGGTTGGATCAATCTGTTGTTCGGTGTCGCGGAACAATGCGATTGCGGCGCGCTGCTGTCGAAGCCCCTCTTCCGCGCGCGCAAGCTCGGACTCGGCCAGACGCACGGTATCTTGTCGCGCGCGTTCTGAAACATTGTTCACAAGGTCACTCGTGGCCTCCAGCACGGCCTCGCTCATCGCATAGGCGTCTTCGGGGGTGAAAGCCTGAACCTCGACGGTCAGAATTTGCGATGTGCTGTCATAATAGGCCGACAGCATCTTGGGCAGATATTCGACCTGCTCTTCTTTGGTTGCATCATCTGGCAACCGGGTCAGGAAATCGGCTTTGTCGTTGGCGTAAATGGCCTTTAGATCAACGCGGTCCGAAATCGCGTCAAGAAACTGGCGGCTTTCGAGGAAGTCGACAACCATATAGGAATCGGCCTGCGTACTGCCTGCCGCCGCTGCCCCTGTGACAATGCCAAGCAGGTCGTTAGAGCCTATTCCACTGGGCGAGCGAATCGCAAACTTCACCTCGACGGCATAGCGGTCAGCGGCGATGAAAGCATAGTAATAGGCGGCCAAACCGACGGGCAGAAGAAAAAGAAGCACGAAGGTTGCCACCGTGAACCAACTGAACAGCCGCTGCGTGCCGACCGAGGGCACATCAATCGGCCCGGCGACAAAGCTGGAGGTTGGCGCAGGTGCTTTCGATTGAGGCCCTGCTTTGGCTTTTGCAGGCCTCTCTGATGGGGTGGCGTGCCCGTTGCCGCCACCCGCGCCCTGCGATTTCTGCGAGGCAGGGCCGTTGGGGTGGGCCTGCTGCTCTTGTTTTTCAGCGGCAACGCGTGTGGTTTGAGGTGCCGCAACCCCCGCCGCGCCTGGGGCGTTTGTGTTGTCGGTCAAGTCGCTCAATTGCCCATCTCCGCCATTTCGAGTTGCCATGCTTAGTTCAGCCGATCATCGCGTCATAGGCTTCGATCGCCTCGTCTAAATCCTCGTAGAATACTGCAGTGCCACCATCGACAAGCAATCCGCAATCGCAATACTCGCGCAAGGCCTGCATCGAATGCGATACCATGATCATGCGCGACTGGTGCAGCAACTGGTCAAATGCCGCGCGTGATTTTTTTCTGAAACTCGCGTCGCCGACGCCCAGCAACTCGTCCACCAGATAGGTGTCAAAGCGCAGCGCCATGCTTAGCCCGAATGCAAGCCTCGCACCCATCCCCGAGGAATAGGTGCGCACCGGCTCGTTCAGAAACTCGCCAATTTCGGCGAAATTCGCGACGTGATCGATCACCGCCTGTTCATCGACGCCATAGACTCGCGCCACGAAGCGGATGTTTTCCAACCCGGTCAACTGCGGGTGGAAGCTGCCGCGAAAACCGATCGGCCAGGACACGCGCAGGTCGCGCCGAACATGCCCCCAATTGGGGTCAATGACCCCGGCAATCAGCTGCAGCAACGTCGATTTTCCTGCGCCATTGCGCCCCAGCACGCCAATGTTTCGATGTGGAAGTGTCAATGTCAGATCATTCAGCACGCGCCGCCGCGCGCCGCTGCGTAAGCGAAACGATTTGCTAACATGTTCGAAGTGAATCACGACTCACCCCTGCGGCTGAGTTTGAGTTGCACCATGCCGATAAAAAGCGCGATGAGACCGAATAGGCAGAGGTAGCTCAAACTGACATAGGTGTCAGGGTAAACAGCATAAAAACCGGCGCGATACGTTTCGATGCCGTGCAAGATCGGGTTCCACACCAAAACATCGCGAAACTTCGGCGGCACGCTTTCGATCGAGAAGAAAACGCCGGACAGGAAGAACGAAGGTGCCATAATCATGTTGTAAACATAATTCACCATGGTGAACCGTCGTTGAAGCACCGCGATGTTCAGCCCAACACCGAGGGCGAGCAGGCCAAGCCCCGCAAACCCGATAAACATGGTGCCAATATGTGCGGGTGGATCGGCCGAGAGGAAAGTTATCAGAAAGCTGAATACCAAGGCCATAATGATCAAGTAGGTTGCCGACTCGAGCACAAGGCGTGCAAGCACCGCGTCAAATTCACGTACTGTCGGGTAGTTGAACAGCGGCTTGTTCGCCTCAAGCGACTGGCCAATGAAACTGGACGTGTGGCGAAAGTACTGAAACGGCAAGATACCCGACGCAAAGAAGGCAGGAAACGCCAGTACGCTGTTCGCCCCCCGATCGATTGCGCTAAAAAACAGCACCATGACCGAGACAACCGCGAATGGTTCAACCACCGCCCATGCGTAGCCGATGCGCGAGCGGCCGTGCCGCACGCGAGCCTCGCGTAGAATTAGTGCGTAAAGAGTGCGCAACATTGCCTTGAGCGCCGCAAACATCGACGATCTTGCACGCACCGGGCGAGAATCGCCTCCATCGTTTATCAAGGCCGAATCTGCCACTTGCATCTAAACCTTGCGCTCCACCCACCCTACTGATCACATCTGCTGGAAATAGTGACGATATGCAACCAAGCCGAATTCTGTAGAAGCGTGACGCGGCCGAGCGGAACAGGTAAGCTGAAGGCATCGCGCCACTAACTCGACCCGCTGCCACTGCCAAACGCCCACAATCGCAGGCGAAATAGCCGCTTCTGTCATGCAGCCAAACTGTTGGCGGTCAAGTTGGAATTAGTGAAACCGTAGGCGCCGACTTTAATAAACTGACCACAAGCATCAGTTCCTCTTGCGCACTTTGGCTCTGACTGACAAAGCTTGGTGCTATTAGGTCAGATGTTGCCGATCCCATGCCGCGCAGATCCCAACGCTGTTGGATTCGCTTCACTCGTTTGTTATCTGCAGTTTTCGGCGCCATTGAGACGAGTGCATAAATTGTCGCGTACCAAAGTATTCATTACGGGCCGTTCGTGCCGCCTTCCCGGTGCCCCAAGCGTTGACGCCTTGGCCGACGTAATTTTTGGCAATCGCGATACCGTAAGTGCGATTCCGCGCAACCGCTGGCTGCACGACTACTACTTGCATCCGGTGCCCGGAACCAAGGGCAAGACCTATACCTTCGCGGCAGGTGTGGTCGATGAGATCTGGCAATTCGATCCCGAAGTGTTCGGCATCTCGCCACGCGAGGCGGGCCAGATGGACCCACAGCAGCGCCTGCTTTTGCACGTCACATGGGAGGCGCTTGAAGATGCTGGAATCCCGCCGCGAAGCCTAGCGGGCAAATCTGTCGGGGTTTTTGTTGGCAGTTCGGCCCTAGCCTATGCGGCGCGCCTATCGCAAGATGCCTCGCTTACCGACTCCTATATGATGACTGGCAACACGCTGGCCTTGGTCTCGAACCGTATTTCGCATGTGCTTGATCTGCGCGGCCCATCGATGACTGTTGATACGGCCTGCTCCTCGTCTCTGTTTGCACTCAAGCTTGCCGAAGACGCGCTGTTGTCGGGCGAGATCGACACGGCGATTGTTGCCGGTGTCAACGCCTTGCTAGACCCAACTCCGTTTGTGGGGTTTTCTGCGGCGCGTATGATGTCGCAAAAGGGGCGCTGCCAGCCGTTTTCGGCAAATGCCGATGGTTATGTACGCGCCGAAGGTGCGGTCGCTTTTGTGCTTGAACGCAAAACCCGCAAAGCGCTCGGCTTGCGCCAACCTTACGCCGCACTAGTTGCGGTCGAGACCAACTCGGACGGGCGCACGGTCAACGTCGCGTTTCCGTCAGCTGATGGGCAAGCGGCGCTGCTACAGCGCGTCTATGAGCGCGCCGGGGTTGATCCGGAAGATCTGTTGTTTGTCGAGGCACATGGCACCGGCACACTCGCGGGCGATCCAGTCGAGGCGGCAGCACTTGGACAGGTTATTGGACAGCGGCGCAGCACGCCGCTTCCGATTGGGTCGATCAAGTCGAACATCGGCCACCTTGAACCCGCCTCGGGTGCCGCAGGGATGCTCAAGGCGCTATTGGCGCTTGAGAGGGGCGCGCTACCCGCCTCGCTACACTCTGAAGTGCTCAACCCTGCTATACCCTTCGACGAGTTGAACTTGAAAGTGGCGCAGCAGAACATACTGTTGCCCACACGCGAGGGGCGCAGCTTTGCAGGTGTCAGCTCGTTTGGCTTCGGCGGCGCAAATGCACACGCGATTTTCGAAAAGGTTGCGCCGCTTGCGGCCAAACCAGCGCGGCCTGTGAATGGGGACAATGTTCCGATCCTGTTCATGTCCGCTTTTTCGCCCGAGTCGCTGAGCCGCACTGTCGCCGACTACAAGCGATTGATCGGTGCAGAGCGTGAGGCGGCGCGCATTACAGAGCTTTGTGCCGAAGCCGCGCGCTTTCGCGGCGTTTATCCGCACCGCATCGCCGTTGTGTGCGACACCGCCAAGGCTGCGGTGGCCGCGTTGCGCAACGCCGAAACTGGCGCGTCGGATCCGCGCGTGCTGCAAGCCCAGTGCAGTCTGACCAATGCGCCCGCCGTATTCGTGTTCTCTGGGAACGGGTCGCAATACGCGGGCATGTCGCGCGCCGCGCTTGCCACAGACGCGCCTTATGCGCGCGCCTTGCGAAAGATCGATCGGACTTACAAACGCATTGCGGGCTGGTCGATCCTTGAAATGCTGCACCACCCCGACCTCAAAAAAAGGTTGGAAGAAGCCGAGGTGGCGCAGCCATTGCTGTTTGCCGATCAAATGGCAACGGTCGCAGCACTGGCAGCGCGTGGGCTAAAGCCCGCTGCGGTGATGGGCCATTCTGGCGGCGAGGTGGCGGCGGCCTGCGCCTCGGGCGCCCTTTCCTTGCAAGACGCGCTCGAGCTCAACTATCAGCGATCACGGGCGCTTCAGCAGCTGCGCGGTCGCGGCACAATGGCGGCGGTTCAAGCCCCCGTTGATCAGGTTGTTGACGCCATAGCCGAATTTGGAGGCGGCATCGAGGTTGCTGCGGTGAACAGCCCGCGAAGTGTTTCGTTGGTGGGCGAACGTGAGCACCTCAATGCCTTCCTGCGCCATATACGCCGAACCATGCGTTGGGCGGCGGTACCCCTTGCGATCGATTTCCCCTTTCACAGCTCTGCGGTCGACGAAGTGACGGGGAGCTTGCGTGAAGCGCTTACCTGGCTTGTGCCCGGCAAGGCAGAGATTCCCATGGTTTCTACGGTCACCGCGCAACTGTGCGACGGCTGCGAACTCGATGCGGACTATTGGTGTGCCAACGCGCGCAGCCCGGTTCTCTACGCTGATGCAATTACGACCCTCAGGAATATGGGCTTCAACGCGTTTTTGGAAATTGGTGCCGCGCCTGTTTTGGGTAAATACACGGAAGACTGTCTAAGCGGTGCCGATGACGCCGTAGTGCTGGCAAGCTTTGAAATGCGCGATACGACCGCCGTAAACCCGGTGGCGCGCGTGCTGGCCCGTGCCATGGTCAACGGGCTGAAACTCGATCTAACGCTGCTTCTATCTGCGCCGCGTCAGCAACGGCGCGATCTGCCGCACTATGGCTGGAGCGGTGCTGAAATTCGTATTGATCGCACGCCAATGGTGCTGAACCGGTTTGGCAACGATGCCGACAGCCACCCGCTGCTTGGCCGCGAAGAAGGGCTTGGGGCAGGGGTCTGGCGTTCTGAAATTGACCAACACTTGGCCCCGGCCTTTAGCGATCACCGGGTAGGCGGCAGGGTCGTGGCGCCGGGCACGGCGCTAGCCGAAATGGCACTGGCCGCAGCGCGCGCGACACTGGCGAGCGATCAAGTAGAAATTCGTGATGCCGACATCGTCGCACCGGTGTTGCTGAACCGTGATGCGCTTTACGAATTGCACACCCGTGTTGCGCCAGATCACACGGGGCTGCGCATTAGCGGTCAACGCCGTGGCACCAGCGGGGCTGCGCGGCTGCATTTGACAGCGCGCTTTTACCATTCCTCGTTGGATCGGCTCTCTGAGCCTGCGCCTGACCCTGCCGCGCGCGCCAAAGACCGCCGTGGAACTCCGCTTTACGCCGCGGCGCGCCGTATCGGGTTGGACTATGGCCCCGGATTTGCGCTGATTGAGCGGGTGCGGCGCTGCGACGACGGATCATTCGAGGTTTTCCTGCGCGAAGCGGCGCAGATTGGCGGAACCGATAGCCCGACTTTGCTCGACGTGATCGGCGCCGATGCTGCATTTCATACCCTCATCGCGGCGCTGGAGGGTAGCGAGATAGCGCGCGAGGCATTGGGATTTGTGCCCATCCATATCGGACGGCTGGCTTTGGTGAAACCTTACGCCAAGGTCGCTTGCGCGCGCCTGCGCATTGAGCGTATCGGGCAGCGCTCTGTGCTCGCCTCTTTTGCGCTTTACGACGCGGCGGGCGAGGGCATTGCGCTGTTCGAAGGCGTGCGTTTTCACGCGATGCGCCTTATGCGCGAGGCCAATCTGGAGCATCACGCGTTTCGCCAGATTGGTGTTGCACTGACTCCGGCTGGCACTGACGCGCCCGCGCTTACACCCGACGCTTTGCAAGCTATCACCTCAGAAAGTGGTTTTGTAGGCGCCGAAAAGGCGTTTTTCCTGATCGAGGCAGCCGCGCAAGCCATCGTCGGCGAAGTGCTTCGTGCGCAAGCCGATTCTGCGGGCGTAGTTAGCGTGCCCGAGACTGCACAGGCGTTTTATCTATCGCAGTTGATCGAAATTGGTCTGCGCGCCGGTTTATTAACTCCCGTGCCGAAAGGCTGGTGTTTGACCGAAGCTGCCGGAACAAGCGATCCGGAGCCGCTCTTGGCGCTGTTGCGAAACAAGTTTCATGGGCTTGCCACCGAGGTATCGCTGCTTGGCCATTTGCGTGCCACGCTTCCCGGACTTCTGGCGCGCTACGATGCCTTGCCTTCAGCGGCAGAGCATTTTGGGCGCGAGGCGCTGGCAAACTTGCGTGACGGGTCAGTTTTCGAACGCTGGCAGGTTGACGTTCTGGTCAAGGCTGCACTGGACCTAACCGCACGTTGGCCCGTCGGTCGGGCGTTGCGCATTGCCGAGCTTTCTGACGGCGTGCCGCGAATTCTGCCGCACCTTTTACAACGTCTGCCGCGAGACCGGGCGGTCTTTTTTGACCTCGTCGTGCCAACGATAGACGAACCCGGGGCGGCCGTGCATCTGCCGCTGGACCGGGTTACGACACTTGCGGCCGAAGCCGAAGCAATCGAGGCTGCCGGGCCTTTTGATCTAGTGCTCTCGGCGGGCATCCTGAACCGCATAGAAACCTTGCAGCCGATTTTCACACTGCTTGGTGCTGCGCTAAGTTCGAGCGGCCAACTGCTGGCTGTCGAGCCCGAAGCATCCGATTTTGCAGACCTCGTGCATGGGCTTGACCCAGAATGGTTTGTTGCGGGCGCGTCGCCTTTCAAACCTGTTTCACGCAGATATTCCGCCGATGATTTGCTAAACATTTCACGCGGCGCGATGCTGACCGAGCCGACGGCGATGGCGCTGTCCGAAGGCTGTGCGGTGGCAAGCCTGCTACTTGCGCGCGCGCCTTTGCGCGAGGTTACGGCACTGGGGGAGGAGGAAAGTCTGCAGGCGGTTGTCGCGGCACTTCTGGCGCCCGAGATCGCCACCCAACCGCGCGACCACTCTGCAGCGGCGTTGCAGGCGGTGCGCACCGAGGGCGCGATTGCGCGGCTCTGGCTCGCATTTGATCGCACGGGGCGGGGGGGCGATGCGGTCGCATGCATGTCCGCGCGCCTGCTTGCCCTGAAAGATCTGGCGGCCGCGGCCGTGGCCGAGAATCGTCGTCTGGTCGCACTGGTGCCGGGGGGCAGCGGGTTGGCTGATGGCGCGTCAGATGCCGGTCAGGCAGGCATCTGGGCGGCGCTGCGCACCGCAGCCAACGAATACGCCGGGATCTCGCTGGTCTGCTACGATATCGCCGAGGGGCTTGCCCCCGAGGAAGCGGGCCCGCGCATTGCCGCACTGGAAGGGAACCCGACGCGCGAAACCGAGATGGTCCTGCGCAACACGGGCGATACTGCGCTGCGCGTTGTGCACGGCGTCGGCAGCGCGCAATCGGCGCAGTATTCGACCGAGACGCGCCAGCGACTGATTGCACCCGCCTCGGGCAAGCTTGACGATCTGACTTGGATCAGCGAGCCGCGTCAGACACCCGAAGTGGGCGAGGTGGAAATCGCCGTGGCGGCGACCGGGCTAAACTATCGCGATGTGATGTGGTCGATGGGGTTGCTGCCCGAAGAGGCGCTGGAAAATGGATTTGCCGGATCGACGCTTGGCATTGAATGCGCAGGCACTGTGCTGCGCACCGGGCCCGGCGTAACGCGCCTTAGGCCCGGCGACCGGGTTCTGGCATTCGGGCCGTCAAGCTTTGCAACGCATATTGTCCTACACGAAGACATGGCCGCTCTGTTGCCCGAAGGGCTCGACCTTGATGCGGCGACCACCGTGCCGGTGGCCTTTTTCACCGCGTGGTATGCGCTGGTAACACTTGCCGATCTTCAACAGGGCGCTACCGTATTGATCCACGGCGGCGGCGGCGGGGTGGGGCTTGCCGCCATTCAGATCGCCCGGCATCGCGGCGCGCGTGTTATCGCCACGGCAGGCACGCCTGTAAAACGCTCGTTCCTGCGATCATTGGGGGTTGCGCATGTCTTCGACAGCCGCAGCCTCGACTTTGCGCAAGAAGTATTGGCGCTGACGGGCGGGCGCGGTGTGGATGCGGTGCTGAACTCGCTGGCTGGCGAGGCGATGGAACGCAGCCTGAATCTGCTGGCCCCGTTTGGCCATTTCCTCGAACTCGGCAAGCAGGATTTTTACGCAAACACCGCAGTTGGCCTGCGCCCGCTAAAAAAGAACATCGCCTATCACGGCATTGACGTGGACGAGTTGATGGCGGTGCGCCCTGCCAAGGCAAAGGCAATCTTTGCAGAGGTGTTGGCAGCATTCCGCGAGAATGCGCTCAAGCCACTACCGCTGCGTGTCTTTGACGGCGAGAACGTTGTCGACGCCTTTCGCCTGATGCAGAAATCCGGCCATATCGGCAAGATCGTCGTGCGCCCGCCGGGGGTTGAGAGCGCCGCGGCGTACCCGCCAAGCCCGGGGGCCTTGGTCGTTAATCGCGCCGCGTGGCATCTGGTGGTTGGTGGGCTTGGCGGGCTTGGGGTTGAGATTGCGGCGTGGCTGGTCAATGGCGGCGCGCGCGCCATAGCGCTGATGGGGCGGCGCACCGACACATCGGCCGATGTTGCCAAACGTATCACAGACTGGCGGGCGGAAGGGGTCGAGGTCGAACTCGTCGCTTGCGACGTTTCCGACTCCGAGGCTTTGGACGCGGCACTTTCTGCCTTGCGTGCCCGCCTTCCGCTCGCCAGCGTGATCCATTCTGCGATGGTGCTGGAAGACATGCCGATGACTGCGCTGAGCGCCGAGGCACTGGCACGCACTTTGCCCGCCAAAATCGCCGGAGCGCACAATCTGGATCGGTTGACGCGGCAGGATGCGCTTGACTACTTCGTGCTCTTTTCCTCTATCTCCACGCTGATCGGCAACCACGGGCAGTCAGCCTATGTTGCCGCGAACGGCTATCAGGAAGGACTGGTCCGCCAGCGCCGCGCCGCAGGGCTGCCGGGGCTTGCCATCGGTTGGGGGCCTGTCAGCGACGTGGGCTATTTGGCGCGCGATAAGGACAAGGCGGTTTTGGTGCAGCGGATGTCCGGCAATGTCGCATTTTCCAGTCTGCAATTGACGCGCGCGCTGGAACGCGTGCTGCAACTTGGCGCGGCGGGCGACCCGGTTGTGCATATCTCGACCATGGGATGGACCGCAGCTGCCGCAACACTTGCCACCTTGTCCGCGCCCAGCCACCATTTGCTCAACGTGCTGGGTCGTAAAAGCAACGTCGAGTTGGGCGATCAAGACCTGCGCGCCATTCTGATCGGCATGCCCGCAGCCATGGCTGAAGAAAAGCTGACCGCGTATCTGATCGAAAGGATCGCGCATATTCTGCAGGTCGGCGAAAAGGCCGTGAACGTTGTTAAGCCCATGAAAGATCTGGGTATAGATTCATTGATGGGCGTGGAATTGGCGCTGACGCTACAGGATGGCCTAGGCGAAGATATCCCGGTCAGCTCGGTGTCTGAGGCGCTCAGCATTGGCGAGGTTGCACGGCGCATCGTCGCGCATTTGCATGGCGATCCAGACACGGCAGCGGCCGAAAACGGTGGCGCTAGATTGGCCGCACAGCACTTGCACCTGGCGGCTGAGCCAACGGCACAGGCGGTTAGCGAAAAGGCGGCGGAATGAACATGCCCGATGACCCCACCGAACGCGCGATTGCGCAGGCACGGCAAGCGCAAATGCGGCGCAGCGGGCGCGGCAGTCCGCAGGCTGCGGGTGCTACGACCTGGCCAAAGGCCACGTCATTCGATCAGTTGCCCGATTACAAGATGATCGAGCGGATGCGATGGGCCAGCGAAACTGTAGGCTTCGCAAACCCCTATTTTCGCCTGCACGAAGGCCACGCCGGGCTGCGCACAGTGATCGACGGGCGTGAGACGCTCAATTTTGCTTCGTATGATTATGCCGGATTGAACGCTGACTCGCGCACCGCCGCCGCTGCCAAAGATGCAATCGATCGCTACGGTGTTTCGCCCTCGGGCAGCCGTTTGGTTTCGGGCGCGCGCCCAGTTCATCTGGCGCTCGAAGCGGCACTGGCGCGCCATTACGGCACGGCTGCCGCGATCTGCTTTGTTTCGGGTCATTCGACCAACACATCAACGATCGGTTGCCTGATGGGGGAAAGCGATCTGATCGTGCAGGATGCGCTGGTGCACAACAGCCTGCAAGTTGGTGCCAAGTTGTCGGGTGCCGCGCGGCGCAGCTTTGCACATAATGACATGACTGCACTCGAGGCGCTGCTGATCGAAAACCGCGCCCGCTATCGCCACGCGCTGATTGTGGTCGAAGGCCATTACTCGATGGACGGTGATACCCCGCCGCTGCCGCAACTGATTGCCCTCAAACGTAAATATGGCTGCTGGTTGATGGTCGATGAGGCCCATGCGCTCGGCTGCGTTGGGGCTACGGGCAAAGGAGTGTTCGAACAGTACGGTGTTGACCCGACCGAGGTCGACATCTGGATGGGCACATTGTCCAAAACCCTCGCGGCGACGGGGGGGTATATTGCGGGCAGTGCCGCGTTGATCGACCTGCTGATGGGCAATGCCTCGGGCTATGTCTATTCGGTCGCGCTGGCACCTGCGCTCGCCGCGTCGGCGCTGGTGGCGCTGGAACTGCTGGAGGCTGAACCGTGGCGCGCGCAAAAACTGCAGCAAAACACCGCCTTCTTTATCGAAACCGCGCAGGCGGCGGGGCTTGATACCGGTGCTGCTGAGCCGTTTTCAATTGTGCCAGTCATGGTGGGTGACTCGGCGCTGGCCGCCAAGCTTTCAGAGCGGCTGCTGGCGCGCGGCATCAATGCGCTGCCGGTGGTATTTCCTGCCGTGCCGATGCAGGGTGCGCGCTTGCGCTTTTTCTTGACCGCGATGCACGAGCCCGAGCATATCCTTGCCGCCATTGAGGCCACGCGTGAAGAATTGCAGCGCCTGCACGACGAGCGTTTCGGCACCGCCGTTTCGCCAACGTTGCTGGATCTGCGATGACACCGCACCCCACCAACTGTGGCTGGGTGGCAGCATGAAGTATCGCGCGGCCGAGGTGAGCTTCAACGATGCCGTGCTCGCGCGTGAACGGGCCGAAATGGGCCGTGCGTGGGCCGTGTCGTCGCGCGCCCCCCAGTATGAGCAAGTCGCAGACACGGTGCATGTGCTGCAGCCGATTCTGACACCCTATGCGGGGGTGCCAGAGGCGCTTTATTTTGGCCCCCAAGCAGCTTGGCCCGAGGTCGATACGTCCGGGGCCTTGCGGTTGTCCGAGGGTGGTCGTTTTAGCACCGACGCGTTCTTCAACGCCTTTTTCCTCGATTTTTGGCGCGCGCACACCCAGTTGACGCGGCTTGGTGTTCTCTGTCGGGCTGAAGGCGCGCTCAGGCTGCGGGCAATGGTGCACCTTGCTAACGGGCGGCGCGAGATGCTGGCGGAATGGCTCCACAACGGGCAGGGCGAGGCCATGCCAAAGTGGCTCTGGGCGCGCGCGGGTGAGGCTGAAGGGGCGGCTAGAATCGGGCGGCTGCACCTAGAAATCGAGGCGCCCTTTGGCGCGGTGATCGAAAGCCTTGCCTTTGTTACGGATCTTGCCCCCCAATATCCGGTAAAGCTATCAGTCGGGCTCTGCACTTTTGAGCGGGAAAGTGCATTCGAGCACACAGCTGCGGTGCTGCATACATTGATCGAAAGCGGCGAAGTGGCGCGCGTGCATGTGATCAACCAAGGCCGAAGTTTTCATCGCCCGCATCTGGTTGAAACGCTGCAACACCCGGCCTTTTCGGTCATCGAACAAGCGAACCTTGGCGGCGCGGGCGGTTTTTGCCGCGCTATGATCGAGGCGGCGGCAAGCGCCGAGGCGCCAACACATCTATTGCTCATGGATGACGACATCGAAATTGATGCCCGCATCGTGCAGCGCGCGCATGTTTTTGCCGCCTATGCCGGGCCTGAATGCGCCATCGGCGGGCAGGCGATCGAGTTGGAATCGCGCACGCATCTGCAGGAAGCGGGTGGCATGCTCGGGGCGAACTGGCTGGCTCGCAAATTGGCGCATGATTCTGACCTTTCGCGCCCCGAGACGCTGGCGCTATGGGACCAAAGCTTCGTGGTCGATTACAACGCCTGGTGGTTCTGCATGATCCCAATGGCAGCAATCGCGCGCTGCGGCTTGCCTGCGCCGGTGTTTCTGCATGGGGACGATATCGAATACGGTGCGCGCTTGCGCGAAGCGGGGGTTAAAACCGTGCCGCTACCGGGGTTGGGGGTGTGGCATTCCTCGTATCGTTACAAGCATGTGGGGATGATCCACTACTATGATCTGCGCAACATGTTGATCAACGCAGCCAGCCATCCGAAGCTGTCAAACTTTCCCGAGCCGGTGTTCGTTCTGGGCTGGGTGATGCATTACCTGCTGGTGCACCGCTACCGCGCCGCGCTGTCGAGCATGATTGCGCTCGCCGATTTTCTTGCCGGGCCCGAGGCAGCAGTCGGCCCCGACAGTCTGACCCGCCATCTGCGTCTGCGTGCGCAAGTGGACAGGCTGAAGCCGCCTGTGGCGCGTGACTGTGCATCAACCCCGGGCCTGACGCTGGCCCCTCCGGCGCTGGCCGACCCTTCAATACTGCGCCAAGCGGTGCTTTACATCTGGCTATTCTTTCGCATCCTCGTGGGCCCGGCAGAACACCGCGAACGGCTGCTGGTAAGGGGTCTGCCGCTGCCCGAAAACACCCGCGGGCACCCGTATCTGCTGGCGATGGGGGCGCATGGCGAAAACTGCATGGTGATGCGCCCAAATCGCCTGCGATTGCTAGGCATGACGCTTGCCGCACTTTGGATTGCGCTTCGCTATGCACTTGGCTACCGCGCTGCCGCGCGGCGGTGGGCGGGTGAAATCGACGCGCTGCGCAGCCCGGCACGCTGGGCGCGCGAGTTTGCGCGCCAGCGCGAATGACCGCCGTTTCAAGGTTTGGTCAGAACTGCCGCAAAATCGGCGCGCTTGCCGGTGGCATATTCGTCGTATTCGGTGCTTCCGGGCATGTCAGCCCATTTCCAGCCATAGGCACGAAACGGCCATGGCACGCGCGCAAGCTTTTCACGCCGACGCGGGATGTCGGTCTCAAGCGCTGCGAAGGTGTGAGGCGTGATGTTGGCATAGCGGTGAAAGCCAAGCCCCTCTGCCGCCGCGGCACTGCGCAGTTCCGCCTCGATCGCGGCATGATCGCCCTGCCGGTAGCCGCCGGAAAAGGCAATGGTGCCGCCCGGTGCGCACACGCGCGCGGCCTCGGTGATAAAGCGCGTCAGGCCAAAATATGTGGGTGCGCCGACGCTGAGCACAAAATCGAATGCGGCGTCTTCAAAAGCGATCTCATCCTTGCCGCCGCCTTTGACAAAACGGCAACCGGGCACCCCGGAAAGGTTGCGCGCCGCCAGCCGCGTGACGGTGCCATTGCGGTCTGTGCCGGCCAGCCGCGCGTTGGGAAAAAGGCAATGTGCATAGAGCAGCCCGCCACCTTGACCACAGCCGACATCGACCAGCGAGCCGGGCTGTGGGGCAAGGTCGGCCACCATGCTGTGCAGCAACAGATGATACATCATCGCATTGGGTTCTTCGCCTGCGATGGCGGGGCAGGGCACTATGTCGGGCGCCAGTGGCAGATAGCCGCCGTTGAAAAAGCGCAGATTGCGCGCGGGCGAAAAGCGATAAAGAACCTCGTAAGCGGCAAGGTCGAACAGATAGAGGCCAAGCCGGATTGGGGCAGGGGCCGTGGAATGTTTGATGCGAACCAGATCGGGCATATACGCGCGCCGCTCCTTGTTTGGGATGCAATGCGGCACCTCGCGCCGCGCCGGGGAATACGACCTAGAAACACAGTCTGCAGTGTTCGGCAATGGGTGCGCGTGGCATGAAGTTTCTGTTCCTGCAAGGCCACCCCTCATTTTTCGCGCGCGATCTTGGCCGGGCGCTGATGGCGCATGGGCACTTTGTGCGACGCATCAACTTCTGTGTTGGGGATTGGCTGTTTTGGCGTGGGCCGGAATGCACGTTCTATCGCGGCTCGCTAGCCGCGTGGGAAGCGCATGTCGAGGCGTTGATGCGGCGCGAGAAGATCACGCATCTTGTCTATTTCGCGGATCGTCAGCCCTATCATCTGGCAGCACAGCGCGCGGCGCTTCGGCTGGGTGTGGTCTGTGTTTCGCACGAGTTTGGGTATCTGCGGCCCGACTGGATTTTGGTCGAGGAAGGCGGGCAATCGGCGTTTTCGCATTTTCCCGACGATCTCGGCGTGATCCGCGCGCAGGCAGAGGGTTTGCCAGACCCTGATATGACATCGCGTTTCAGCCACCCGTTCTGGCAAGAGGCGGTGCAGGAAGTGGCCTACAACCTTGGCAACTTCCTGCTCTGGCCGCTGCATCCGCGCTTTGTGGCCGACCGTGCGCATGTGCCGCTGCTCGAATACCTCGCCTATTTGCCGCGTCAGTGGCGCGGGCGGCGCGCGGCAGGCCCTGCGCAAGTGCTGGTGGCAGAGCGCGTGGCGGGGACTATGCCTTACTTTGTATTGGCGCTGCAAATGCAGGGCGATTACCAGATCCGGCACAATTCGCGCTACCGCGACATGCGCGATTTCGTACGCGAGGTGATCCGCTCTTTTGCCACCGATGCGCCGGGGGCTGCGCGTCTGGTGGTCAAGCTGCACCCGATGGACAATGGCGTCACCAACTGGGGTCGCGTGGTGCGCGCCGAGGCTGCGGCGGCAGGTATTGCAGACCGGGTCGATTTTCTGGACGGCGGCGATCTGGCGGCGCTTTTGGGCCGCGCGCAGGGATGCGTCGTGGTCAATAGCACGGTGGGGCTGCACGCGCTGCGCGCCGGATGCCCGGTGAAATGCCTTGGTATCGCCAGTTACGACATCGCCGGGTTGACGCATCAAGGACCTTTGGCTGATTTCTGGCGCAGTCCCACTACACCCGACCCAGAGGGGGTGCGGGCGCTGCTGCGCCTTTTTGCGGCGGCGTTACATGTGCGCGGCGACTTTTTTTCTGTCGCAGGGCGCAGCGAAGCCGTGGCGGGTTTCATGCGATTGTTGGACGACGGGTTAGCGCGGCCCCACGGCGCGTGGCTTGCACGGCCTCCAAGGCTGGTTCGCGCGCGCGCCGAAGGTGTATCCACCGACCCTTGGGCGTGATGAGTATCCGCTACTATCGCGCTTCGTGAATGTTGCGACGATATTGCACAGCCTGTGCGACAAATGCCCACCTTGGAAATTCATACCAAAAGTGGAATGTTTCTAGCATATCCTCGGGCCGACTACCGGCGCACGCGGAGCCGACACTCTCCTCGCCGTAGCGACCATCACAAGGTCCGACCAGGCTGAAAGCTGTTGCAATGAATGTCGCATATACTACATCCAGGCCGCACCGCACCGGGGTGTTTTTCGCTTTACTGCTGTTTTGGGTTTTGCTGAGCGGATCGCTTGCCCCCACCACGCTTGGCATCGGTGTTATAGTTGGCGCGATCATCGCGTGGCTCTTGCCGGGGGCGATGTCGTTTTTCAGCGATTTTCGCTTTTCGGGCCGCGCAGTTCGGGCCGCGATCGCCTATTTCGGTTATTTCCTGCTGGCGCTGGTCAAGGCCAACCTACGGGTGGCCGGGCTGGTGCTAAGCCCCGCGCTGCCGATCAACCCAGGCTTCGTCAAGGTGCGCACGCGGCTCAAATCACCGATGGGGCGGCTTTTGCTGGCCAATTCGATAACGCTCACCCCCGGCACGCTGACGGTCGAGATCGAGGGCGAGTGGCTTTATGTGCACTGGGTCACCGCCGATGCGCCTGACATCGAAGGCGCTACACATGAAATCGTCGAGGGCTTCGAGCGGTATCTGGAGGTGATGTATGGCTGATCTTCTGATCCTTGCGGCTGCCGCGATGGCGGGTATCGCCTTTTTGCTGGCGCTGGTGCGGTTCTTGCGAGGGCCGACGGCGGTTGACCGGGTGATCGCGTTCGACGTGCTGACCATCGTGGCGCTGACCGGCATCGTGCTGGTGGCGCTAGAGGAAGGCCGCGCGGTCTATCTCGATGTCGCGCTGGTCTATGCGCTGCTGTCGTTTCTGGGGGTGATCGTAGTGGCACGCTATCTGGAGGACCGGGCGAAATGAGCGGACTACTCGAAATTCTCGGGGCTGCGGTGCTGTTTGCCGGAACGGTGTTTCTTGCATTGGGCGCGCTGGGGCTGATCCGGATGCCCGACAGCTTCAACCGCATTCAGGCGGGCACAAAGGCCACGACGCTTGGCACCCTGCTGGTGCTTTTGGGCGCGGGGCTGTTGGCGCCAACCTTTGCGTTCAAGCTGGTGCTGATCGGGGTGTTCTTGCTGTTCACCAACCCGCTTTCCTCGCAGGTTCTGGCGCGGGCGGCAGCGCGCATCCATGCGCCCAAAGTGTTGGGTGGCGCGGTTGACCGTTTCGACGAAGACCACCCCGACGCGAAAGGGGGTCGCGCATGAGCATTCTTACCGGCATGAGCGTTGTGCTGGCGGCAGGCATGATTGTGGCCGCGCTGGTTGCCATCAGCCCGCAACGCTCGATCGCCATTTCCATCATCGCGTCCGGCGCAGTCAGCCTGTTCGCATCGGTGATGTTCCTGCTTTTGGCAGCGCCCGATGTGGCGATGACCGAGGCGGCAATCGGCAGTGGCCTGACCACCTTCCTGTTCTTCTTCGTCCTTGGTCGGGTACGGGGAGGCGGAGATGATTAAGCGCGCCATCGCATTTGCGCTGCTGGCAGGGCTGGGGCTGGTATTCCTAGCACTTTGGCAGGGTTTTGAACCCGACCCGTCGCTGAACCGCAGCGCACTTTACTATGCCGAAAACACCGTGACCGACACCGGTGCCGCAAACATCGTGGCCGCAGTGATTGTGACCTACCGCGGGCTTGATACGCTAGGCGAGGTGACGGTGCTGTTTCTGACCGCCGCCATCGTGGCGATGGTGCTGCGCGGCGGGCTTGCCGATTCCGGGCCTCGCCCGGGTCGCTGGCCAACGGGCGAATTGCTGCACACCGGCTCGCGGCTTCTGGTGCCGTTGATCGCGCTATTCGGCGCCTATGTGTTTTTGAACGGGCATCTGACGCCCGGTGGCGGTTTTCAGGGCGGAGCGATTATCGCCTCGGCAATGTTGCTGATGCTTTTGACCGATCCGGCGCGCAACTTCAGCCATCGCCTGATTGCCACGACCGAGTCAGTTTCGGGCCTTGCCTATGTGGCGATCGGGCTTGCCGGAATGGCGCTGGCGGGCGGGTTTCTGGACAACCGCATCCTGCCGATGGGCGAGTTTGGCTCGATCCTGTCGGCCGGGGCAATTCCACTGATTTATGCGCTGATCGGGCTAAAGGTGGGGGCCGAGTTTTCCTCGATCCTGCTCAGCCTATCCGAGCGGGAGAAATAAGATGGTCTATCTGGCACTCGCCACCGGATTTGCGCTGATCCTGCTCGGGCTTTATGGCGCGATCACCCGGCGCAACCTGCTGCGGCTGATCGTGGGCTTCACCGTCGCCGATACCGGAACGCATCTTGTGATGGTGTCGGTGGGCTATTTGCCCGGGCGCACCGCACCCATACTTGGCGCCGCTGTGCCGCCTGAAGTGGCCGCGCTGCGCATCATCGACCCGGTGCCGCAAGCGCTGGTCTTGACCGCAATCGTGATCGGGCTGGGCGTGACTGCGCTGATGCTCGCCTACGCATGGCGCATCTATGCCACGCGCGGCACGCTCGACATCTCCAGACTGAGGCAGTTGAAATGGTAAGCGCCATCTCCATCATCGCCATCGGGCTTGGCGCAGCGTTTCTGCTCGGATTGATGCGCGAGGGGCGCGAGGCGTTGGCACACGCGCTGACCGTGCTGGCGCTAGGCGCGATGAGCGCGGTTGCCGTCGGCTGGCTGTGGCTGCTCGGCCCCGGTGGCGCAGCGGTGCAAGAAATCACTACGGCGGGCACGATGCCGCCCTTTGCCATAAACCTGCGCGTCGGGCTAACCGAGGCGGTGGCGCTGGTGATGATCACGCTTGCAGGCCTTGCCTCGGCGTTGCACATGCGCGCGGTCTTGCTGCGCATGGGGCGGCGGGCAATGGCGGTGTTGCTGATCGCGGTGATGGCGCTGGCCGGCATCGTGATGACGCGCGATCTTTTCAACCTGTTCGTGTTCTTCGAACTCGCCGCGATTTCAACTGGCGGGATGGTGCTTTTATCTGATGACGAAGACGCGCTTGGGGCCGGATTCAAATACATGATCGTGGCGCAGATTGTCTCGATCTTGCTCTTGATCGGGATCATCTTTGCCTATCACGCCACCGGCTCGCTGAATATCGACGACATGGGCGGGCTTGCGGCCATGGGTGGGGGCGCGGCGCTGGCGGTGTTTCTGGTTGTCGCAGCACTGGTGCTGGAAACCAAGCCGTTCCCGGCAAACGGTTGGGCGCTAGACATCTATCAGGCGGCGCATCCTGGGTTTTCGGCGATCCTTTCGGCGGGCACGGGCACTGCTGCATTGATAGCGGTTGACAAGTTTGCAGGCGCGGGGGGCGCGGCGCTGGCACCGGTGCTGACGGGCCTTGGGCTTTTGACCTTTGTTGCGGCGAACCTGCTTGGGCTGGCACAAACCAACGACCGCAGGCTTCTGGGGTATTCGTCGGTGGCACAGACCGGGCTCATTCTGGCCGTGATCGGCCAGCGCGAGGCTTTGGGCGAAAGTTATCTGCTGATCGCAGGCGGGCTTTTGGTGGGCCATGCGATAGCCAAAGCGGGGCTGTTCTGGCTTTCGGGGCTGGTGAAGGGGCGCGATCTGACCGATTGGGCAACACTGCGGCGCAGCCCACTGCTGGTCTTTGCAATGGCGACCTTTCTTGCGATGTTGCTGGGCTTGCCGCCGTTCCCAGGTTTTTATGCCAAATGGGCGCTCGTGCACGGGTTGGTGGCCAGCGGCGGCGGCGCGTTGGTGGCGCTGGTTTTGATCGGCGCGCTGATCGAGGCGGGATACCTGTTGCGCTGGTTCGGCTTCACGATGAAACGCGAAGCGTCAGAAGCAGTGGCGAGCACACCCGCCGAACTGGCGCTGGTGCTGGCGGTCGCACTCGCCGGTTGGGGTGCAGGCTGGATCTGGGGCGAGGTGGGCCCGTATGAAAACCTTTTGCGCGCGCCTGCGCTGCTGCTGGCGCTTGCCTTCCTGCTGCTGGACTGGCTGCCCGCACGGGTCAAGAACGTGGCGGCAATTGCCGCCCTGATCGGCGGCTTCGCGGCAAGCTTTGCCAGCTACGACCCGCTACAAATGATCTTTGCCGCGATCATCATGCCCGGCGGCGCGGTGATCTTGCTTGCCAGTTTCTACGAACACGGGCGGCGCGTCGGGTTTTACCCGTCAGCGATGCTAATGTTCGCGGGCATGGCGATGTTGATCGTCGCACAATCGAGCTTTGGCTTCTTTGCTGCATGGGAAGTGTTGACGGTTGGTTCCTACTTCCTGATCCTGCGCGGCAAATATTCGGAACCGCACGCGCTGTCCTATGTGCTGTTCTCGCTTGGCGGTGCCTTTGCGATCATGGCTGGGTTCGCGCTTGCCTCGGGCGGGATGGCGAACTTCACGATGGCCGCGCTTGCGCAGGTGCCGCTGACATTGGCGCCTTGGGTCTTCATTCTGCTGGCCCTTGGTTTCATGACCAAGACCGCCGCAATCGGCCTGCATATCTGGCTGCCCGGCGCCCATGCCGAGGCGGAAACCGATGTCTCGCCCATGGTTTCGGGCATTCTGCTGAAGGCAGGGTTATTCGGGCTGATGGTGCTGATGCTGCAAATGGGCTCTCCCAGCCTTTATGGGGTCAAGCTGACCTATGTGCTGCTTTGGATTGGCGCGCTGACCGCGTTGATCGGCAACCTGATCGCCGCGTTTCAAGAAGACGCGAAACGTCTGCTTGCCTACAGCTCGATCGGCCAGATGGGCTATGCGATCTTTGGCATCGCGCTGATGAATCACCTCGGCTGGCTGATGGCGCTGATGTTCGTCATCAACCACTACATCTACAAGTCCATGCTGTTCTTGTCGGTCGGCGGCGTTGCCAAACGCACCGGCACACGGCTCATGTACAAGATGGGCGGGCTGATTGCGCTGATGCCGCTGTCGTTCATTGCGGTGCTGATCGGCATTATCGCGATGTCGGGTGTGCCGCCGCTGTCAGGCTTTGGCGGACGCTGGATCTTTTACAACGCGATCATGGAATCGGACGCGCGCGCGCCGATGATCGTGATCTTCCTGTCGGGGCCGATAGCCTTTCTGTACCTGTTCCGCCTGATCCACTCGATCTTCCTTGGCCAACTCAAGGATGAAAACCGACGCCTGCGTGAAGCGCCGTTCTGGATCGTGCTGCCGCAAATGCTCTACACCGCGTTCCTTCTGGTGTTTGCGGTGGTGCCGGGCCTCGCGCTGCGCCGGGTCGATGGCTATCTTTCGACCATATTCCCCGAGCATGGGTTGAACTGGGATGGGCTGACCATCCGTTCGGACTATGGTTACTGGAGCCCGGTGTCGGTGATGGCGGTGACAGTGGGGATCTTTGCCTCGGTTCTGTTGCTGCTGGTGCTGCTCAATCACCGCGCGCAGAAGGTCAAGCAGTTCAACATCGTCTATTCCGCAGAGCGCCCCTTCCGGCCAGAGACCACGCATTTTGCCTGGAACTTCTTTGCGCCGTATCGCAAGGCGCTTGGCTTTCTGCTGGCACCGTTGGCTACCACCTTCTGGGATGGCGTTACCGGTAGCCTGCATGGCGCTGCCGATTTCCTGCGCCGCTTCTACACCGGTGACGGTCAGCATTATGCCTACCATGTGCTTGGCTTCGTGCTGGTGCTTATCCTGATCGTCGGAGGGGGCCTGTGATGGACTTTCAATGGATCAAGGTCGCCTACGCGCTGCTGACACTGTTCATCGTGCTGAACTACGGGCTTCTCATGACCGCGGTGATTCAGAAGATGGGCGCGCGGGCGGGGCGGCGCTACGGCATCCGCGTGTATCAGAACTACATCGACCTTCTGAAGAACTACGTGCTGCGCTCAAAAATCACGCATGGCTACATGTACTACCTCGGCCCGGTGTTCCGGCTGACCGGCGGCATCGGCTTGCTGCTTTTTGTGCCCACCATCTACGGGTCTGAAATGTGGGCTAACTTCTCGTTTTCAGGCGATCTGATCTTGGCGCTCTACTTCGTGTTCTTCGGCACACTTGGCATGGCGCTCGGGGCGGGGGAAAGCGGGCATCCCTTGTCAGCGCTCGGCGTTTCGCGCGGCCTGAGCCAGGTGACATCGGCAGAACTGCCTTTTGCGATCGCGGTTTTTGCGGTGGCGTTGCAGTATCAAACGCTGTCGGTAACCGAGATCGTGGCGGCGCAGCAGGGCGGTGTGATGAGTTGGACGCTGTTCACCAACCCCTTTGCCGTCGCCGCTGCGATGCTGGGCTTTCTTGGTTCGATGATGCGCGCGCCCTTCGATGTGGTGCTGGCACCGCAAGAAATTCCGATCGGCCCGCCGACCGAGTTCCATTCCGCGTATCTGGCGCTGTTGCAGACCAACCGCAACATCTTTCCGGTCGCCAAGATCGTGATCTACATGAACCTTTTCTTTGGCGGCGCGGCAAGCTGGCCGGTCTTCGGAATCAAGGTGTTTCTGCTGTATCTGGTCTCGGCCTTTGTGGGCGTGGCCTTTCCGCGCTTCCGGGTTGAACAGTCTGTGCGGTTCTTCCTGATCTGGGGCGTGCCCCTGGCGATAGTCGGGCTTTATTGGGTGTAATGCGATGAAAGACGACAGCCGCAAGTTTCCTCTGCGCCCCGAACTGGAGCCGCGCGAGGTCAAGACCCCCGACGGGCAAACCATCACGGTTGACCCCCTGCGCGATTACTTTTGCGAGGCGGCACCGCGTGTGCACGCGCCGGTCTATGTCAAGATCGTCGAGGATTTCTTCAACTGGGCGCGTTCTGAATCGCTCTGGATCCTCGGCTTTGGCACCGGGTGCGGTGCGATCGAGATGCGCCCGCTGATGACGCCGCGCTTTGATGCCTATCGCTTTGGCATCCAGTGGCGCCCAACGCCGCGGCAGGCGAACCTGTTGATGATTTCCGGCTATCTGAGCGTGAAAACGCTGAAGCGCGCGATCCGATCGTACGAGCAGATGCAAAGCCCAAAATACGTCGTGGGCCTTGGGTCGTGCACGATCAATGGTGGGATGTATTTCGATAGCTACAATACGATCAAGCGGCTGGATGACTACCTGCCGGTTGACCTTTACATCGCAGGCTGCATGCCGCGCCCCGAGGCATTGCTGAAGGGCTTTGAGGATCTGAAAAAGATCATTCGCGCCGGCAAAGCCGAAGGTGCGAACGCCTATGCCGAAAACTTCGCCCAGTACAAGGAGCGCCAGAAAGCGGTGATCCATGACTGGGACATGCCCGATTACAATTGGTGAGTGTGATGGACAAAATTCTTGCACGGCTAGAGGAGCGGTTTCCGGGGCGCGCAACCACGCGTCAGAGGCCCGATCTGGCCTTTGTCACCATCGAGGCCGCGTGGCTGCGCGAGGCGGCCCTGCATCTGCGCGACCGCGAGGGGTTCACGCATCTGGTGCTGCTGACCGCGGTTGATTGGCTGGAGGCGGGGCAGTTTCAACTGACCTACCTGCTCCACAATCGCGCGCGGGCTTGCGATATCGGGCTACGCGTCATGCTGGCGCGCGACGCCGCCACGATGGAAAGCATCCACGACCTCTGGCCCACCGGCGCAACCTATCAGCGCGAACTGCGCGAGATGTTCGGGATCGATTTTCCCGGCAGCCCGCGCGTCGATGCCGAGTTCATTCTCGAAGGCTGGATCGGCCCGCCGCCCTACCGGCGCGATTTTGATACCCTGGCCTTTGCTGAAAGCAACTTCCGACACCGCGAGGGGCGCGAAACGCGCGACCCGGCGGCGCATATGAAACACAAGCTCTACCCGGAAAAGGGCTAGGCCATGTTTGAACCAGACCGCAGCCAATACCCCGTTCGTCGCGCCGATGGCAGCTGCGAAATCGACCTTGCCTCGGGCAAATATCTGAAGCTCTGGCAGGGACCGAACCACCCGGGCATCACCGGCAACATGTCGGTAGAACTGACCGTCTGCGGCGATGAGGTGGTCGAGGGCATTACCCACGTGGGCTACTTGCACCGCGGCTTTGAAAAGCTGATGGAGCGGCGCACCTTCATTCAGTGTTTTCCCATCGTTTGTCGCATCTGTGTGCCCGAACCCGATTTCAACGAATACCTTTATGCCGCCGCCGTAGAAGAATTGGCGGGTATCAAGGCGCCAGAGGCCGCGCGCTGGATTCGCACGCTGATCCTCGAGATGGGGCGGCTGAACAGCTACATGATGTATCTGGGCGGGCAGGCAGGCGCACTTGGCCTTGGCGTGATCGGGCAGTGGACCACCTATGCGCGCGATCTGATGCTGGATCGGTTCGAAGAACTGACCGGCGCGCGTATCTATCACATGTTCATCCTGCCCGGCGGCGTGCGCGATGGGCTGCCAGAGGGCTTCAAGGCGCGGCTTGAAGGCACGCTTTGCGAGGTTGAGCGGGTGCTCAAGGACGTGCAAGAGGTGATGTTCCAGAACGCGGTGTTCAAGAAGCGCACCGTGGGTGTGGGCGTTATCGACCCCGCGCTGTTCGAACCCTACGGCGTAACCGGCCCCAACGCCCGTGCAGGCGGCGTGGCCAAGGATGTGCGCAAGGATCAGCCCTATCTTGTTTACCCAGAACTTGATTTCGAGGTTCCCACCGCAACTGCCTCTGACATGTTCGCCCGCGCCGATGTGCGTCGCCGCGATGTGCACCTGTCGGTCGATCTGATCCGTCAGATCGTCGCAAAGATGCCCGATGGCGGGCCCTACATGGCGCGCTTGCCCAATGTGCTGCACTGGAAGATCCCACGCGGCGAAACCTATCTGCGCGGCGAATGTTCGCGCGGTGAATATGGCTATTACCTTGTCACCGACGGCTCGGGCTATCCGCGCCGCGTAAACGTGCGAGGGCCTTCCTACACCCATGCGATGGCGCTGCTAGAGCGGCTGATCGTGGGCGTCAATATATCGGATGTGGCGGCGCTGATGGTGTCGCTGCATACCTATCCGCCGGAAATCGAGAGGTAGCACCATGGCCGCCAAAGACATTCTCTCACCGTTCCGGGCATGGAAATATCTGTTCGAGGAACCGGTGACGATCAAAGACCCAATCGCGCGGCAAGCTGCCGAGCGCTACCGCGGGTTTCACCAGAACGATATGGCCGCCTGCATTGGCTGCGGCACCTGCGAGGCGATCTGCCAGAACGGCGCAATCGACATGCTGCCCATCGAAGGCATCGAAACGCGCCCCGGCGACAGCGGGCTGCGCCCGCGCATCGACTATGGGCGCTGCTGCTGGTGCGCGCTTTGCGTCGATGTGTGCATGACCGGCTCGCTGAACATGTCGAACTTCTACCAATGGGCCGATCCTGACCCGGATGCGTTCCGCTTTTTCCCCGGCGCCGAAGGTCGTGACTGGGACGAAACCCCCGAAGGCTACAAGCGCCCCTCGGACTACGCCATCACGCCGCGCGAGCGGATCGAGATGCGCGAGGCAGAACCCGAAGATCGGATCGGCAACTTTGATGAAATCGTTGCGGGTTATTCGATCGCCGAGGCGCTGCTGGAGGCGGATCGCTGCGTTGCCTGCGGGCTCTGCGTCGCCACATGCCCCACGCATATGTCCATACCCGATTACATCGCCACAATCCGCGAAGGGGATTACGAAAAGGGCCTGTCGATCCTTTACGAAACCAACCCCTTCTCTATCAGTTGCGGGCGGGTCTGCACGCATAAATGCGAAGATGTCTGTTCCACCGCTCACGAGGGCGACCCCATCGCCATCCGCTGGCTGAAACGCCACATCACCGATCAAGTGCCGCGCGAACGCTACGCCGATATCATCGGCCGCCCTGCCGCCCCCACCGGGCACAAGGTGGCGATCGTTGGCGCGGGCCCTGCGGGGCTGACCGCCGCCTTCGACCTTGCACGCGCAGGTCACGCGGTCACCGTGTTTGAATCGCGCGCCGCCGCGGGCGGGATGCTGCGCTACGGCATCCCCGAATACCGGTTGCCCTACGATGTGCTCGACCACGAAATCGGAGTCATCACCGGGCTTGGTGTGGATCTACGGCTCAATACTCGCATCGGCACCGATGTGACGCTAGAGGCGCTGCACGCGGACTTTGACGCGGTGTTGCTGACAATCGGACTGCACATGGGCCGCTCGACCCGCGTTCCAGGCTCAGAGGGGCAGGGTGTGACCAAGGCGGTGGACCTGCTGCGCCAGATCACAGATGGCGAGGCCATCGAGGTGCCGCGCACGGCGGTGGTAATTGGTGGCGGCAACGTGGCGATGGACATTGCCCGTTCGCTCGCACGCCTTCAAAAGCAGAAATACGGCAAGGTCGGCATGACCGTAACGGCACTGGAAGACCTAGCGCATTTTCTCGCCGACCCAGAAGAGGTGAAAGAGGCGCGCGAGGAAGGCATCGACATCATCGACGCACGCGGCCCGCAAGAGGTGACGCGCGATGCCAAGGGCAAGGTCACTGGCCTGCGCACCTGGGCTGTCACGAGCATCTTTGACGCGCAGGGCCGCTTTGCCCCAGCCTATGACGAAGACGATGAGCGTCGCCATATGGGCGAGATGGTGATCGAAGCAATCGGACAGATGGCTGACATCAGCCTGCTCGGCCCGGCGCTGACCGAGGCGCTTGAATGGAACCGGGGCCGGATCGCGGTGGATGCCGACGGGCGCACCAGCCTTGACTGGCTCTGGTCGGGGGGGGACTGTGTTCGTGGCCCCGACGTGGTGCATGCGGTGGCCGACGGGCACCACATGGCACAAAGCATCGAAGCGGCATTCGCCGCAAAGGAGGTACGTAATGGTTGAAGGACATGGCTACGCCAAGCTCAAGCCGCTGACGACGATCCGCGAGGTGCTTGAAACCGCGACCGCGTTCGAAGAGACTGCGCGCGATTTCTATACAGCGCTGGTGCCCAAGGTTTCCAAGAACCTGCGCTATCTGGTCGAAGAACTCGCCGCCGAAGAACAGGGTCACGTGGACCTTTTTTCCGGCTGGGCAGAGCGCGCCGATCTGGCCGACATTCTGGACGCCCGCATCAAGCGGCCAGCCAGTGACCGGCGCTTTTCAGACTGTGTGCAGGTGCCCGATCTGGGCGACGCGCCTGATGATCAAACAGTGCTGCAATACGCACTGACCCGCGAAGCGGCCGCGATGGATCAATATACCGCGCTGGCCGAGGAAACACCGCCCGGCGTGCTGAAGGATCTGTTCGTAGCGCTGGCGCTTGAAGAGACTGAGCACAAGAACGAGCTTGAGGCGCTTTACTACAAGGTGGTGCACTCGGGCGGGGTTTGACCGCCGCCCGAGCCTTTTCGCTTAGCCAAACAGGATCAGCTGCGATTGCCAGATGGTCCAGAGCACCACCAACCCAAAGACCACAAAGGAGGCGAGCGACAGCGCCACCTGCTTGCGAATGCGCGCAGGCAGGGTAGCGGCCAGGCTTTCAACCTTGCGGAAGGGCTGCAGCAGGCCCGCACCCAGTGCGAACGCCGTGCCCAAAAACAGCGGCACGTATAGTACATAGCCAAAGTAGTTGTATTCTGGCTTGAGAATGCAGAACGGGCAGTGGTGCGTCGGGTGCTCGTAAACGTAGGGCGAGATCACCGAAATGATCGCGGTCAGTGCCACCACAAAGAACACAGCTCCTGCGGCCGCAAACAGCATCGTGCCACGCTTCCAGATCAGGCTGACAGCCCCGATCAATGCCACTGCGGCACCGCTTGCCGCCAGCAGCCACAAAGCGGTGGCAGGGGCGAGGCTCGACATGTCTGAACCTAGCCCCGCGTCCTCTGTGTCGGCTGTGAACTCGGTCGAGCAGCACGAGGTGATGACATCGGCCTGAAGGTTGAGGAAATAGGTCAGCTCGGATGCACCCGCCGCCAGCACCAGCGGCACGATCAGCAACACCAGCGCAAATTTCACCCGCGTCAGCGGATAGTCATGCCCGGTACGATCTGCACGATCGAGTATCAGCCACATGGTGGCCACAAAGAAAATCGCAAGCTTGGCGTAAAGTGTGGGAAAGCCCCAGTCGTTGTTATTCAGCGTGCCCACCGCGCACATCGCGCCCACAAACAGCGTGGCCATCCGGTCGGCGTTGAAAACATAGAGCAACAGCGACAAAAGCTGCGCCAGCATCACAAAACCAAAAAGCGTTGAAACCAGATCGGTTGCACGCTCCATTTCCAGTTGCGCGCGGCTGCCGCTGGCCAGATCCCACCGCAGCAGCAACCGCAGTGCAAACCACCCCGCCCACAGCATCACAACGGATGAAAGCGCTGAAATCAGCAGCAACGCCAGGATGGGGGTCTGGAAAATCATGCATCTACTCCAATGATGCGACCGTCCTGCATTCGCACGACCGTGTTGACATGGCTTGATTGCCAAATGCGCGGGTCGTGGCTGGTCATGACGACGGTCTTGCCCTCGGACTGAAGCTCTCCGACGATTTCAAGGAATCGCTCGGTCAACACAGTGTCGAGGTTGGCAGTTGGCTCGTCGGCGATCAGCACCGGCGCGTCGTTAATGAGGGCGCGCGCAATCGCAGCACGCTGGGTTTCGCCGCCCGAAAGAAACTCGATCGGCATATCGGCCTTGGCGCCAAGGCCCAGCCGCTCCAACCGGCTTTGCGCCCGCTCGCGCAGCTCGTGATATTCCGGGCCAAGCGGGGCCGCGGGCAGCATCACGTTTTCGATCACGCTGACGCCGCGGATCAGGTTGAAGCGCTGAAATACGAAACCGAACTTGGTGCGCCTAAGCTCGGTCTGAAACTTTTCTGGAAGGCCCGAAACCATTGCGCCATCCACAAACACCCGCCCCGTAGTCGGCCGCGTCAGGCAGCCGATCATCGACAGCAGCGTGGTCTTGCCCGAACCCGATGGCCCGGTCAGTACGGTGACTTTATTGCGCGCGAGTTCGAGGTCGATGTCTTGTGCGGCGCACACCTCGTTGGGGCGCCCTTCGTTATAGAGTTTTGATACGTTCTTGAGCGAAATCATGACGATCTGTCCTCGGGTTCAGCGCATGACCTGATCGGGGTCGGCGGTGGCGGCGCGCCAGATCGGCACGAGGGTTGCGGCGGTATAGGGAATGACGGTGATGGCAAACAGCGTCGCCAATTGCAGCCCGTCGATATACGGCGCCAGCGCGAAGTCGGGGTAGATCACGGCCCAACCTTTCAGGATCGGTTCAAACAGCCCGGCCTGAAAACTGAACACATGGATATAGGCAAACACGGTTCCGGCAAGGAAGGCGCCAAACGAGATCAGCCCACCCTCCCAAAGCTTCATGGCGATCACGTCGCCGGTATCCCAGCCGATTGCCTTTAGAATACCAATCTCACGGGCTTCTTCGGCGCTTAGCCCCGAGGCTTTTTCGGCCGCGAAGATTGCAAAGGCAAGCACGCCCGCAGCCGCAAGCGCGGTCATCAGACCTTCGCGCCAGTCGAACAGGCGCTGATACGTGCGCTCGATATCAGAGCGCGTCACAAAGCGTGCGTTCGGCATGACGAGCTGCGCCTTTTGAACGATCGTGCCAATTTCGCGCTCATTGCGGATGCTCACGCCGATGTCGGTATACACATCGGGTGGCAGATCAAAGAACGAGCGAAAGTCGGCCTCGGAAATCAACACAAGATCAGCGGTCAGCAGCGCAGAGTCGTCCGCGAACGTCTCACGCACGGTGAACTTGACCATCTTGCCCGCAAGCGAGGTTACAAACAGCGGCGCGGTATCCCACGTGAAGTCGCGCGCTTTGCCAATGCCTTCGCCAAGGATCGCTTCGCCCGGTTGCAGGTCATAGCTGTCGTCGTCGGGCACCATGAAGGTGTAGTTGGCGCCATTCACGCTATCGTAGAAATAGCCCCAAAGCCGCCCCTTGACTGCGGCGACGCCGCGGATTCCGGCCAGCTTTTCAATCTCGCTGCCCGGGATCATCTCGTGGCGCCCCATCACCAGTTGCTGCACAATCAGCTCGGGCGACTTGGCCAGCACAGTTCCCGCTTCGTGCCGAAGTGCGGCCGAAAACATCATCGCCGAGGCCAAAACGAACACGATGATCGAATAAATCACGATCAGCCCGGTGTTCTTGACGCGCCGCCTTGCGAGCGCGGCCAGCGTGAAATCGGCCAGATAACGTTGCCGGCGTAGCCAGTGTTTCATTGCGAGAGGTCCTCGATGGAAGTAGAGAGCGTTCCCGAGGCCAGCCCGGTCGGCGGCGGCACGAAAATACCCGATGGAAAATGCTCGAACGAAGCCGGGTGATCCTGAAACGCGGTATGCAGGTCAGCCATAGACGGGTGGCGCGTGTAACGTGCTTCGGTGAAAAGCGCCAGATCGGTCAGCCCGATCCGCTCGACCAGGTCTGCGTTTGCCGCAAGGCGCAGGTTTTCAGCAGGCTCGCTTAACTTGGCATGCAGCCCCGCCAGCCCCAGCCCGACCGAAAACACCGCAATGGCGATGAACGCGGGCGTCGTTGGACGCGCCGAGGCAATGGCGGAGCGCAGGCTCATTCGAACGTGCCCGCATCAAGCCCGGCCAGCACTGCATCGTCAACTTCAGCGTAGGTCAGCAGGCGTTTGCCAGCATGGTCTTTCATGAAATCCGTCGCGTCAGCTTCGGTCATCAACGGCACAAGCTCATGGCCCATCGGGCCGAGCACGTCTGAGCCGATCGAATAGAGCGCCTCGACCGGGTCAACCAACTGCACCGTATAATAGTCGGTAACACCCATTCCCACGATCTCTTCGCGGGCGCGGCCGGGCGTATATTTGCCGACATTGTTAAGGTATTTGAAGAAGTCCTTGGCGCCGTCAAAGTGGAACGCTTTGCCATCGGCAAAGACCACCGTCGCGACCCAGTCGGTATAGCGGTAAACGAACATGCCACAGACGGGGCAAGTATCCGATGGGCCGGGCGGGGGCAGATCAACCGGCAGTGCCTGGGCGAAGGCGGGTAGTGCGGGAAGTCCTACAACGAAGGTAGCAGCGAGGGCAGAGACCCCGGTCAAAAGCGCGCGCCGATCGGCCCGGTGATTATGAGAAGTGCACATGATGGCTCCTAGCTCGATTTTCGGCCCGTTCGGGCGTGTGAGAAAGCGCGGCCGACCCCGATGCTTTGTAGCAATGGATGGGGCCGGCCGCGCGAGGTGTGAGCTTACATCTTTTTCGCAGCAGCGCGCTTGTCAGAGCGCATCTGGCGCGTGCGCATGGTATCATCCGCAAGGCTCATATAGGCCGCGCGCAGGGCACCGTCGAAGTCGGTCATGGTGCCGCCGTTGACGGCCGCGGCTGCTTCGGCCTTGGCTTTGTCGGCATAGGCGAACTTCGACACCGGCGACATCGTGCCGGGGAGTTTGGCGTCGATCACATAGACCGCGTTCGCCACATCGACCAGCGGCTTCACTTCGGCGTCCGAACCGGCGTCGCCCGCGTAGATCGTCTTGGGTTTGCGGTCGAGGTTCAGCGCGAGGCTGACCGCAGCGCAACGGATCGAGCAGGTGCCGTCAACCGCGTCATCATCATAGACGATCAGGTGGCGGCTGAAGCTGAAGGCTTGGCGCACCATGCCGCAATACGGGCAGCGCGGGTATTTGGCGAATTCGTCCGTCAGCGGGTCGGTATCGACCTTCAGAAACCGAGCGAGCCCGTTTTCATTGGTCCATTCCCACGGCATCTGCATGGCCATTTGCGCTTGTGCGCCACCGGCTACGAGCGTGGCAACTGCGCCGATCGACGAGGTGATTAGAAAATCGCGACGTTTCATGAAGTTTCTCCAGATATTGCGTGTTGAGTATGCAGACGAGTGGCCAGAGCGTCGGCCAAACCGCGCGTGCTACTCAAAGTTTTACTTGGTGACAGGCGGGCGCATTTCAGCGCGCCGCGCCCGGATGCGGTTGGTATCTGCGACGATGCCCGTATAGGCCGCCAACAGCGCACCGTTGAAGTCGGTAAACTGGGCGTTCGGTGCCGCCGCAGCGGCTTCGGCCTTGGCCTTGTCTGAATAGGCCCATTTAGAGATCGCCGACATCGTGCCCATCTTGTTTGGGTCGATGACGTAGTAAGCGGTTTCGGCGACGATCAGCGGCTTCACCGCCGCATCGGCACCAGCATCACCCACGTAGATCGCTTTGGGGCTAAAATCGAGATTGAGCGCTAGGCTGACCGCTGCGCATTTGATCGAGCAGGTGCCATCCACCATGTCGTTGGCATAGACCACGAGATGGCGAGTGTGGCTGAACCGCTGCCGGTTCATACCGCAATAAGTGCAGGTCGGATACTTTTCGAACTCATTTTCCAACGGGTTGGTATCAACCCGAAGATTAAGTGTGAGCCCGTATTCCGACGATGCGGGGGCAGCATGGTTCATTGGCATCTGCATGTTCATCTGCGCAGTCGCCGCGGTTCCTGCAAGCGCACCTGCAGCACCGATCGAGGTAGAGATGATAAAGTCACGACGTCTCATGATGAGGTCCTCTCAGGAGGTGATTTGGGCATTGCAACTTGCAGCCGCCGCTGTTCGCGTGATGCGGCTCGGTGCATTCCTCTGCGCGAGGCGGAGTTTCCGGACCATCGGACGCAGAGCTGTCGAGCCATTGCACCCTTCAATTGCGATCGCGGTCAATCTGCCTGCGGCAGATCAAACCCTGAGAGTCGGGGGCGCGCGGATCGGACCATCAGAGAGGGCGCGCACCCAAGCATGAAGGGTAAAAACGGGTGGCGCTTCAAAATTGAATTCCGCAAATGCGACCTGCACGATGCCGGTTACAAGTGCTGGTTGGTCAAAGCCGGAAACGCAGGCACTGGTGCAGACTGGGCAAACAGCGGAACCTGCCGTGCTTGCACTGCCAGCGGGCGAAAGTATCTCGATTCCGTGACCGGTGCAGATTTCCAGAAATGCGAAACGCGGATCAAGCCGCTCGCTATCGGCAAGGCTTGGTGCGCTTCCGGCCGTATGCGCCGTGGAAACCACGATCTGCATCAGCATCGCCAGCAACGCCAGCATCCGCGCAAAACTGCGCGGGCGCTGTGGACCGTTGGAATTGCTGTGCTTGCGCGTCATGGCTTTGATTTAGAACCTTTGCCGTTTGGACCGAACTACGCGCCCTTTGTGCCCCGCGTCAAATTAGACATTCTGTCGCATCTTTTGAAAAGTATGGCAGTTTGTTACCTATAACAAGTCGAAGCCCGGGCCGAACGGCCACCTCTGCACTTAGCCACATACTGCAGCAGCGACGCTTAATGCAGGGTTATTGCGAAAGAATACATAAAGTTCTTGAGAGGGGGGCGACTTCAGAACGGGGTCGCAATTGGTGCAGTCGTTTGCACAGCGTATCAGAGGTCGCGGTGATCACACGAACAGGTGATCGTGAGGGCGGGTGCAGTTGACCCATCATGGATGGGGGTGGACATTATATTCCGACTATTGAATATACCGTCTGGCAGCCTATCTGGCTTTGACATGACCGCCCCGCGCGCGCAGTGAACTTTGAGGAGCCCGACAATGACGCATTACTCTTTCGATCTGACCGTCAAGCCCGAGGTCAAGGCCTTCTTTGACCCGGCGACCAACACAATCAGTTATGTCGTCAAAGACCCTGATTCGAGCGCCTGCGCGGTGGTCGATTCGGTGATGGATATCGATTATGCCGCCGGGCGCATCACCTATGCCCATGCCGATGCGATGATCGCCTATATCCGCGAGCAGAGCTTGCAGTTGGAATGGATCATCGAAACCCATGTGCACGCCGATCACCTTTCGGCCGCGCCATATATTCAGCAAAAGCTGGGCGGCAAGATCGGCATCGGCGAAAATATCCTCGTCGTGCAAGATACATTCGGCAAGATTTTCAACGAAGGCACCGAGTTTCAGCGCGATGGCAGCCAGTTTGACAAGCTGTTTCGCGATGGCGATACCTACCGCGTTGGCACGATGCAGGTACAAACGATCTTTACCCCCGGCCACACACCCGCCTGCATGGTGCATGTGATGGGAGATGCCGCCTTTGTGGGTGATACGCTGTTCATGCCCGACGGTGGCTCGGCGCGGGCCGATTTTCCGGGCGGGGATGCGGGGGCGCTGTATGACAGCATCCAGAAGCTGTTGACCCTGCCCGATGCGACACGGCTTTTCATGTGCCATGATTACGGGCCAAACGGGCGCGATATTCAGTGGGAAACCACTGTGGGCGCGGAGAAAGAGCATAATATCCACGTTGGCCACGGCACCACGAAAGAGGCCTTCGTGAAGCTGCGCACCGAGCGTGATGCAACGCTTGCGATGCCGCGACTGATCATTCCCTCGTTGCAGGTCAATATGCGTGCTGGCGAAATACCCACCGATCATGACGGGCGGCCGATGTTGAAGGTGCCGGTCAATGGGCTTTGAGGTAGCGCGCGGCGCGGTGCAGGTATGAAGGTGCACGCGCTTGCACGCTATCTGCCGGTGCTTGATTGGGGCAGGGGCTATAGACGGCAGACGCTGTCGGGCGATGCAACGGCGGCCTTGATCGTGACGATCATGCTCATCCCGCAATCGCTCGCCTATGCGATGCTGGCGGGTCTGCCGCCCGAAGCGGGGCTCTATGCCTCGATTGTGCCGATCCTGCTCTATGCGCTGTTTGGCACCAGCCGCGCGCTGGCCGTAGGGCCGGTGGCGGTAGTGTCGTTGATGACAGCGGCCAGCCTGGGTGCAGTGGCCGCGCAAGGCACTGCGGGTTATGCGATGGCGGCGCTGACACTGGCGGGGCTTTCGGGCGCGATGCTTTTGGCGATGGGCGTGTTGCGGCTGGGGTTTCTGGCCAACTTCCTGTCGCACCCGGTCATTTCCGGCTTTATCACCGCCAGCGGAATATTGATTGCGACCAGCCAGTTGCGCAACATTCTGGGAGTGAGTGCGGGCGGCGACACGCTGCCCAAAATGCTCGCCTCGCTCTGGCACGCGCTGCCCACGACCAACGCCTACACGCTTGCTATTGGCCTTGGCGCCACCGGCTTTTTGTTCTGGGCGCGAAAGCGGCTGAAACCGGCGCTGCGCGGGCTTGGGATGGGCGCGCTGGCGGCCGAGCGGGCCGCGCGCGCAGGGCCGGTGGTGGCGGTTTTTGCCAGCACCTTTGCCGTCTGGGCCTTCGGGCTAGAGGCGCGCGGGGTGCAGATCGTGGGGGCGGTGCCGCAGGGCTTGCCGCCGTTCACGTTGCCTTCGTTTGCACCGGAACTGGTTTCCGCATTGCTGCTACCTGCCGCGCTGATCTCGATCGTGGGCTTTGTCGAATCGATCTCGGTGGCGCAAGCCCTTGCGGCTAAAAAGCGCCAACGCATCAACCCGGACCAAGAGCTGATCGGGCTTGGCGCGGCCAATCTGGGTGCCGCCTTTTCGGGCGGATTTCCGGTGACCGGCGGTTTCGCCCGCTCGGTCGTCAACTTTGATGCGGGGGCCGAAACTCCTGCGGCTGGGGCCTTTACCGCCGTGGGGCTGGGGTTGGCGGCGTTTTTGCTGACGCCCTTGCTGCATTATCTGCCCAATGCCACGCTGGCAGCAACGATCATCGTGGCGGTGCTGTCGCTGGTCGACCTGACGATTCTGAACCGCGCTTGGGCCTTTGCGAAGGGCGATTTCGTTGCAGTTGTGGCAACCATTCTGGTCACGCTTGGCGTTGGCGTAGAGGCGGGCATTTCTGCGGGGGTCGCGCTTTCGGTGGGTTTGCATCTTTTGCGCAGCTCGCGCCCGCATGTGGCTGAGGTGGGGCTGGTGCCCGGCACCCAGCATTTTCGCAACATCCTGCGCCACCGAGTAACCACTGATCCCGAGCTTCTAACACTTCGGATCGATCAGAGTCTCTATTTTGCCAACGCGCAGTTTCTGGAGGATCTGGTGTTCGACCGTCTCGCAGAAGACCACGCGATCCGCGATGTGGTGCTGATGTGCTCGGCGGTCAACGAGATCGACCTCAGCGCGCTAGAAAGCTTAGAGGCGATCAACGCGCGGTTGGCAGAAACCGGCGTGGCGTTGCATCTATCCGAGGTGAAGGGGCCGGTGATGGACCGTCTGCAGCGCGCGCATTTCCTTTCGGCGCTGACTGGTCAGGTGTATTTGTCGCAATGGGATGCTTGGCAGGCGCTGGCGGGGTCGCACGCACGTGCGCCCATGGCGGTCTGAGCAGCGACAGATCAGAGCGGTTTTTGCAGAAAATATCGGCTGCGGCCGCGCGGAAACTCGGGCAACTTGCCAAACTCCGCGTAGCCTGCGCGCCTGTAAGCCGCCAGCGCCACCGGGTTGAACGTGTCAATCCACGCACCATGGCAGCCGCGCGTGCGTGCCTCGGCCTCGGCCAGCGCTAGCATCCGCCCGGCCCAGCCTTGGCCGCGCAGGGGCTCGGCAAGCCAAAGCCACTGCACATAAAGCCAGCCCCACGCGGTGTAGCCAGATAGCCCGCCCAGAACATCGCCCGAAGCGGCGCGCAGGATCACGGCAAGCGTAAGGCGACCGGACGGGCCGACATCCTCGGCGTTAAACGCGCCAAGCCCGGCACCGATAGCGGCCAGATCGGCTTCGGCGGGCGTGGCGGTCAGTTCGACCTCGGGTGTCATCTTGCTGCGGTTGCGGCCATCGCCGCGCCAAGCTGCCCTGCAGCCGCCTGTAACGCAGCCTCGGCTTTGGCGCGCGAAAGCCCGCGCGCCAGCATCAAGGTGGCCAGCTTGATGCTACCCCCGGCGGCGTCCAGTGCCACAAGCGCAGCCTCGGGCGTGCTGCCCGCCAGTGTTGCCACCATGCCTTGCGCGCGGATACGAAGCTTGGCGTTGGTCGGTTTCATCTCGACCATCAAGCCTTTGTAAACAAAGCCAAGTCGCACCATCAAAGCGGTGGAAAAAGCGTTCAGCGCCACTTTTTGCGCGCTGCCAGCTTTCATCCGGGTCGAGCCTGCCGGAAACTCCGCCCCCGTGGCCAAAAGTACGGGTAACTCGGCCACCTCGCCAAGGGCTGCACCTGGGTTGTTGAAAAACCCGATCGTCAGCGCGCCCGCTGCGCGCGCATGGCGCAGCCCGGCGCAGGTAAAGGGCGTGCCGCCACTGGCCGCCACCCCCAACACCACATCGTTTGGCCCGACCGCCGCAGCCTCTAGCACCGAAATCGCGTCGGCCTCGCTATCTTCGGCGCCTTCATGAGCGCGCAGAAAGGCACCGCTTCCGCCCGCCATCAGCACCAGTGTGCGCGCATCGGGCCAGTTGAAGGTGGGGCGCAGTTCAACGCAGTCCTGTGTGGCGATACGCCCCGAGGTGCCCGCGCCGATATAGACAAGCCGCCCGCTGCCCGGCCCCAGCCGCATTGCTGCCAAATCGACCGCACGCGCGATCGCGCCCGATACGGCCTGCACTGCGGCAACCGCGGAAAACTGCGCCTCGACTATCGCGGTGGTCAGCTCTGCGGACGGCCATTCGTCGATCCCCGCATAACGTGGCGAGGCGGTTTCGGTGGATGTCATCGTGCCCTCGCATGCGGTTGTGCCAGACGGCCCCCGGTCATCGGGAGCGGTGCGCCAGTGGTGGTGGGAAAGGAAATCGGCAAACCGCGCGCCACGCGTTTTGCCAAAAGCGCGAAACACTCCGCCTCGATCGCGTCGCCCCGCCAGCCGACCGCTTCGGCAGGCAGCGACTCAACGTGCGCGCGGCTGGCCAGCGCCGCCATGATCGCCGGATTATGCCGCCCGCCACCGCAAACGATCAGCCGCGTGGGGCGTTGGGGCAACAAATCAAGCGCACGGCCCACGGCGGCGGCGGTAAAGGCGGTCAGCGTTGCAGCACCATCTGCCGCGCCAAGGCCTGATGCCATCGCAGCGGGAAAATCGAACCGGTCGAGCGACTTGGGGTAGGGAGCTGCAAGCCACGGGTGGGTTAAAAGGTCGGCCAGCCGTGCCTCATCGACCTTGCCGCTCAGCGCTAGCGCGCCACCACGGTCCATTTCGCCCAAGCCCTGCGCCTTGACCCAATCGTTGATCGGCGCATTGGCAGGGCCAGTGTCAAAGGCAATCACGCCCTCGGCCCCATCCCACCACGTCACGTTGGCAACGCCGCCAAGGTTCAGCACCGCGGTGCCCGGCCCTTGTGCCAACCCGCGCAACAGCGCCGCATGATAAATTGCCGATAGCGGCGCGCCTTGCCCACCTGCCGCCACGTCGGCGGAGCGGAAATCATAGGCCACGGGCACGCCCAGCAGATCGGCCATCAACTGCCCGTCGCCCAGTTGCCGGGTGGCACCTTTGCGCCCCGGTTGCGGTGCGCGGTGCAGCACGGTTTGGCCATGAAACCCGACGATGCCCAGCTGCGCCAACCCCGGCCCTTCACCTTCGACAAGATCGCGCACCGCTTCGGCCTGCGCACGGGTCAGCGCCGCTTCTGCCTCGGCAAAGATCGCGGGGTCAGGGCCCTCAAAGTTCCATTGGCGCGCCTTCGCCAGCGTCGCTTCCAGCAGATCGCGCAGACCGGGCGGGTAGGGAGCGAGCCGATAGGGGCCAAGTTCCGCAACGGTTTCGCCATCGGTTTTCAGCATCGCCACGTCGATGTTGCCATCAAGCACGGTTCCGGTCATCAGCCCAACAGCCCAGACGGGGTCCATGTCAGTCTCCCTCGCAAATCGCATCGCCGACTGCACGGCGCAATGCGATGATGCCGCTGTCAAAATGCCGGGTCGGGTGGATGCGGTTGGTCAACAGCACCCAAGCGCGGCCCGAGGCGAAATCAATCCAAAGCCCGGTGCCAGTGAACCCGGTGTGGCCGATGGTTGCGCCGGGGGCGGCGTCTCCGCCCGACCAGCCCTTGTGGGCGCGCTGCCAGCCGTGTGTGCGGGTATCCGAAAGCGGGGCGCGCATCGCCGCGATCACACCAGCGCTGGCCGCGGTGCCGTCAAGCAGCCCCTGCGCGCGGTCCAGCAAGGTATCGGCGGCGGCAAAAAGCCCCGCGTGGCCAGCACCTTGCAGCGCAGATGTATTGTCGTCATGCACCTCGCCCGAAAGCACGCGGCCGCGCCATGTGCAATCTTCGGTGGCAGCGCTGAGTTCGGGGGCGGCAGACCAGGCAAAGCCAGCACCGGGGTCCATCGCGCGGATCGACTTGCCATAAAACCGTTCCAAAGCAATACCCAAGAGGATGAAGTTAATGTCTGAATACACCGATGGACAGGCCCGCCATTCGTTTTGCAGCACCCAGGCGCGCAGCAGGTCTGGGTCGCGCCCGAGGGTGTAGATCGGCACCACCGCCGGAAACGGCGTCAGATGGCCAAGGCACTGGCGAAAGGTCACGCGCCGCTCCCACGCCTCGCTGTCATATTGGCGCAAATCTGGCAAAAGCTGGGTCAGTGGCCCGTCAAGGTCGATATGCCCGGCTTCGGCCAGCGCCAGAATGTGCGGCGTGGTGAATAGCACCTTGGTCAGCGAGGCGAGGTCGAACCATGTCTCGCGCGTCATCGCGCGCTTCAGCGGCACAGTCTGCGCCGAACCCGCCGCCAGAACCGCGCGATCCGCGCCATCGATCAGCCCGAGCACCGCGCCGGGAATGCGGTTTGCGGCGATTGCCGCCCGCACCGGGGCAAAGGCGCGCTCGATCAGGGGTAGAGGTGGCATGCAACCTCCTGCGGGGCGCCATCGTGGTGCACCAGCGGCGGGCGCGCCTGCTTGCAAATATCCATCGCTTGCGTGCAGCGGCTGTGAAAGGCGCAGCCTGCGGGCGGGTGCGCGGGGTCGGGCACTTCGCCTTGCAGCACGATGCGTGAATGATGATCCACACCCAGCTTCGGAATCGATGACAGCAGCGCCTTCGTGTAAGGGTGCTGCGGTGCTGACATGATCGCTTCGGTCGGCCCCATTTCGACGATCCGCCCCAGATACATCACCGCGATCCGGTCCGAGACGTGGCGAATGACCGAAAGATCGTGGCTGATGAACAGGATGGCAAGCCCAAGCCTGCGGCGCAAGCTGGCGATCAGGTTAATGATTTGGCTCTGGATCGAAACATCAAGCGCGCTGACGGCCTCGTCCGCGACGATCAGCGCCGGGTCGAGCGAAAGGGCGCGGGCAATCGCGATGCGCTGACGCTGACCACCCGAAAACTCGTGCGGGTAAAGCGCTGCGGCGTCTGGTGGCAGGCCCACAAGGTCAAGCAGTTCTGCCACGCGCGCACTGCGGCTGGCGCTATCGCCCACGCGCTGCACGATCAGCGGTTCTGCCAGAATATGGCCGACTTTGTGGCGCGGGTTCAGCGCGCCGAACGGGTCTTGAAAGATGATCTGCATATCGCGCCGAAGCGCCTTCATCTCGTTCTTGGTCGCCCGCGTGATGTCTTTACCGCGAAACAGGATCTGTCCGCCGGTGGGTTCTGCAAGCCGCAGAATACTGCGCCCGAGCGTAGATTTACCACACCCCGATTCGCCCACGATGCCAAGCACTTCGCCCGCATCTAGGGTAAGGGAGACCTCAGACACCGCCTGCACGGTCGCGCCATGCGCGCCGGGGTAGGTTTTGCTCAGGGCACGAGTTTCCAGAAGCGTCATACCGGGTTCCAGCAACGGTAAAGGTGGGTATCTCCGCCAAGTGGCGGCATTTCAGTGTGACAGCGCGCGATTGCGGCTGAACAGCGCGGCGCAAAGGCACAGCCAGGCGGGCGATGCCCGGGCGGTGGCACGGTGCCCGCAATCGCAGGCAACTCCGTGCCCGGCGGGTTCGAGGCGGGAATCGTGGCCAGCAGCGCGGCAGTGTAGCGATGGCGCGGGTGCGTAAACAGCTCGGTTGAGGGCGCAACCTCAACAATTCGGCCGCCGTACATCACCGCCACGCGGTCGCAATATTGCGATACCACGCCCAGATCGTGGGTGATCAACAGCACCGCCATGCCGCGCTTGCGCCGCAAATCGTCTAGCAAATCAAGAATCTGCGCCTGCACGGTTACATCAAGCGCGGTCGTCGGCTCATCGGCGATCAACAGTTCAGGCTCGCAGGCGAGCGCCATGGCGATCATCACCCGCTGGCGTTGCCCGCCTGAAATTTGGTGCGGATAGCGGCGCACGGTGGTTTCTGGGGCGGGCATTCCGACCAGTTCCAACAGCCGCACCGCCTCGCGCCATGCCTCGCCACCTGCCATGCCACGATGCAGACGCAACGCCTCGGCGATCTGGTCGCCCACGGTAAAGACAGGGTTAAGCGAGGTCATCGGCTCTTGAAAGATCATTGCGATGTCGTCGCCGCGTAGGCCTTCCATTTCGGTTTCCGAAAGGGCGAGGATATCGCGTCCACCAAAGCGGATCGTTCCCGTGCGAATGTGCATTGGCGGTGTGGCAAGCAGGCGCATGATAGCCAGCGCAGTGACCGACTTGCCGCACCCTGATTCGCCGACCAGCCCCAGCATCTCGCCCGCGCCGATCGTCATGGCGAGGTCTTCGACCACCGGCCGGTTGCCCGCGTCTATTTGTAGCCCGTCGATGACTAGCAACGGCGTGTCGGTCAAGTCGTGCTCCTGTTTTTTGGTGCGCGGCGCAGGCCAAGTTGCGGTGAATGACGGGCGGCCCAAGCAACCCCTTGTCAGACGATTTCTAATACCATAGCGTTCCAGTTGTCTAGGGTGGTAACAAACTGGACTTATCATATAGCACGGCGCGTTCGGCCACGGCGGCAAGCCGAAGGGGTGAAAGGCGCCTTACCAGGGTGGGATAAACATGCTTAAGAAAAGGCTCGCGATTACGCTTCTGGCGACGACATTTCTGACAGGGGCTGCTTCGGCGGCAACAATCGACGTGGCGATGGATACGTCGCCCGCCGGGCTCGACCCGCATTTGGTGACCGCGTTCAACTCGGTCATGATCGTGCAGGACAACGTCTATCAGGGCCTCACTGGCCTGACCGCTGACCTGAGTGTGGTGCCCTCGCTTGCCGATAGCTGGACGATTTCGGAAGATGGTCTGGTCTATACGTTCAAGCTGCATCCCGGCGTAACCTTCCACGACGGCAGCGTGTTTGATGCCGAAGACGTGGCTGCTTCGATCCGGCGCGTGCAATCGCCCGATATTGCCTCGCCGATGTCCAGCCGCATCTCGCCGGTGGTAGGTGTCAAGGTGCTCGACCCGCTGACGGTGGAACTGACGCTCAACGCGCCCTTCGCGCCGTTGCTGGCATCGCTGTCCTACATCGCAATCGTGCCCGCCGAGGCCGAGACCAACAAAGAGGCGCTGCAACAGGTGCCGGTCGGCACTGGCCCGTTCAAGTTTGTCGAATGGCAGCCCAACAGCTTCATCAGCCTTGAGAAATTCGCAGACTACCGCGAAGCGGGTCTGCCGGTGCTTGATGGGATCAAGTTCAGCTTCGTGCCCGAGGCGGCAACCCGTCAGGTGGGGCTTGCAAGCGGCGAATACGACATTCTGCCCTCGATCGACCCGGCCACCGCGCTGCAATTGCAAGGCCAGCCCGGCATCACCGTGCACGAAACCCGCGATCTTGGTTACACGCTGGTCGGCATGAACGTGACCAGCGGCCCCTTGGGCGATCCGCGCGTGCGCGAAGCGGTGAACATGCTGCTTGACCGCCAAGAAATCATCGATGGCGCGCTGTTTGGTGCTGGCGTGCCCGGTGGCCCGTTGTCGCCTGCGCTGGTCGAATGGGCGCTGCCGACTTCTGACTACGCCTGCTACACCCCGAACGTTGAAGGCGCCAAGGCGCTTTTGGCAGAGGCGGGTGTGACGGCACCGGTCAAAATCGTGATGAAGGTTTTGCCGCGGCAAGACACGCGTGACATCGCGCAGGTTGTGCAGCAGCAACTGGCGGCTGGCGGGTTCGAGGTAGAGCTTGTCAACCAGGAAATCGGCCAGTTCGTGCAGGACTGGCGCAACTCTGAGTTCGACATGTTCGTATCGGCCAACGGTGGTAGCCCGGACCCGGACCTTTACTTCTACCGCACCTTCTATTCGGGCGGCTCGACCAACGTTTTCAAATATGAAGACGCGGGCCTCAACGCGCTGCTCGACAAGGGTCGTTCGGTGATTGATCAGGCAGAGCGCAAAGCGATCTACGACGAAGCGCAGCGCCAACTTGCCTGCACCGGGCCGATTGCGCATATCGCCTATGGCGACCTTGCCACGGCGACCAATGCGAAGGTGAACGGGTTTGTTATCAACCCGCTCGGCCGTCTGACCAGCCTCGTCAACGTTACTCTGTCCGAGTAACTGCTTTCCCGGCGGGTGCCCCTCCCGCGCCCGCCGGGAATTTGCCAGCAGGATAAGCCCCTTGAACACGCGCTTTCTTATCGGCCGCCTGATCGACCTCAGCTTTGTGCTGCTTGGGGTCTCGATCGTGGTCTTTCTGATGATCCGGATGATCCCGGGCGACGCCGTCGCAATCATGCTGGGGGCCAACACCGAAATCACCCCCGACCGCATTGCTGAATTGCGTGACAGGCTGGGACTTGATGACCCGATGCTGGTGCAATACGGGCACTGGCTTTGGGGTGTGCTGCACGGCGATCTTGGCACGTCGATCTGGACCGGAAGGCCGGTCTTGGGCGAAATTTCGCTAGCGATCTGGCCGACGCTTGAGTTGACGGCGCTATCGGTGCTGGTGGGTGCCGGGCTTTCGGTGCCAATCGGCGCATTCATGGCACAGGCGCGCGGCGGCGCGGCAGAGGTAACGGTGCGGATCGGCGCGATTGCCGGGTTGACCATTCCCTCTTTCTGGCTGGGCATCGTGTCGATTTTCGCGGTCGCCAAATTATTGCCCGGCGTTTCCGCACTGGGCTATGTGCCGTTTTCCGAAAACCCAATAGGCAATCTGCAACGCATGGTGCTGCCGGTCATCGCGCTAAGCTTGCCGATGCTGGCCAACCTCTCACGCCTCGTGCGTTCGGCCATGCTTGACGCGCTTGGGCAAGATTATGTGCGCACCGCGCGCGCCAAGGGGGCGAGTCGGCGCCGCGTCGTCTATCGCCATGCACTGCGCAATGCGCTGATTCCGTTCATCACGTCGGTCGGCGTATCGGTCGGCTATCTGTTGGGCGGCGCCATTGTGGTGGAACAGGTGTTTGCCATTCCCGGCCTTGGGCGGCTGGTTCTGGGTGCCATTTCGGAGCGTAACTATCCGCTGGTGCAGGCGACCATTCTGGTCATTACCGCAACCTTCGTTCTGGTCAATTTTGCAGTCGATCTGCTGTATGCAGCCATCGACCCGAGGGTGCGCAACTGATGCGTGGGCTAATGAAAAACAAACTGCTGGCCTTCGCGGCGGTGTTCGTTGTGGTGCAGGTCGTGCTGGCGCTGGCCGCACCGTGGCTTGGGTTTCAAGACCCATTCAAGCAAATCATGGTGCAACGCATCAAACCGCCAAACGCGATGAACCTGCTTGGCACCGATCAGTTGGGGCGCGATGTGCTTTCGCGCATCATCTGGGGCGCGCGCACGTCGTTGTTCACCACCTCGACGGCGGTGGGGCTTGCGCTGATCGCGGGGGGAAGCATCGGCCTTGCCGCCGCCTTTTACCGCGGCTGGTTCGACCGCATCGTGATGCGGCTGATGGATGTGCTGTTTGCCTTTCCGATTCTGCTGCTGGCGATTGGCGTGATCGCCGTGCTTGGACCAAACGCGTGGAGTGCCGCTATCGCCATTGCCATCGTTTATACACCGATCTTTGCGCGGCTGCTGCGCGGGCCCGCGCTGGTGCTTTGCGAGGCGGAATATGTGTTGGGGGCGCGTGCAGTTGGCGCCTCGGACGTACGGATCATCTTTAGCCACATTCTGCCCAACCTAATTTCGGTGATTCTGGTGCAAACCTCGATCCTGCTTTCGGCGGCGATTCTGGTAGAAGCGTCGCTGTCGTTTCTGGGGCTTGGTGCGCAACCGCCAACGCCATCACTTGGGCTGATGCTGTCGGAGGGGCGCAACTTTCTGCTGCTATCACCTTGGCCTGCGGTGTTTGCGGGCATTGCGATCTTGCTTTTGTCATTTGGCTTCAACCTTTTGGGCGATGCGCTGCGTGATACGCTTGATCCGCGCCTGCGCGACGCTGAAGGGGCGCGGCGATGAACCAGGCACACGCCGCAGATGCCGTTGCGGCCCCCTCGCTGCTTGAGACACTTGTGGCGCGGTTGACTGGTTCTGGCGACCAACCACTGTATCTGAGCCTTGCGGGCGCACTGCGAGGGCTGATCGAGACGGGTGATCTGCGTGGCGGCGATGCGATGCCTTCCGAGCGTGATCTGGTGCGCGCCACAAACTTTTCGCGCGTGACCGTGCGTAAAGCGGTTGACGAGCTTTGCCGCGAAGGGCTGGTGGCGCGCCGACACGGTGCCGGATCGTTCGTTACGCGCCAAATCGACCAGCCGCTTTCGGTGCTGGTCGGCTTTAGCGAAGATATGAAGCGGCGCGGGGCCAAGGTTTCTTCGCGCGTGCTGCAAAAACAGATTTGCGCACCTGACCCTTCGGATATGCTCAAGCTGGGGCTTTCGCCAAGCGAGCAGGTGTTTTGTCTTGCCCGCGTGCGCTTGTCTGACGGCGAGCCGCTGGCCATCGAAAATGCGATTGTGCCTGCCTACGCGATTGACCCGGAAACTTTGGGCGAGTCGCTCTATGAAGCATTGCGCGCCTCGGGGCACATGCCTGCGCGCGCGCTTCAACGGCTGCGCGCCGCGGTGGCCAATGTCGATGAGGCGCGCCTCTTGGGGGTGGCGCTTGGCAGCCCGATCCTGCATATCGAACGGCGCGCGTTTCTAGCCAACGGGCGACCGATCGAAATTACGACTTCATCCTATCGCGGCGACCGCTATGATTTCATCGCCGAACTGACACTGCAACCCTGATCCCGGAGGCTTTTTGCCATGTCCAGATCCCTGATGCTGGCCGAGGCCGGGCAATCGCCGCAAGTAGTGGCCGAACTATTGGCGCGCGAGGCGCCAGCGTTTGAAGCACTTGCGCGCGCGGTGCGCGGGCGTGACCTGCGGCTTGTCTCGACCGCCGCGCGCGGGTCATCTGACCACGCGGCGACCGTTTTCAAATATCTGATGGAACTGGAAACCGGCCTGCCGGTGGTTTCCATCGGCCCCTCGATCGCCTCGGTCTATGACCGCCCACTGCGACTGGAGGGCGCGATGCATGTGACCATTTCGCAGTCGGGTGCCAGCCCTGACATCGTGGCGCTGCAAGCGGCGGCCAAGGCGGGCGGGGCGCTGACGGTTGCGGTGGTAAACGTGGTGCAAAGCCCGGTCGCTGCGGCCGCCGACATCGTAGTCAGCCTTGGCGCGGGCGAAGAGCGCAGTGTCGCTGCCACCAAAAGCTTTGTCTCTTCGGTCGCGGCGTTGGCGGCAGTCGCGGCGGCGGTGGGCGGGGGCGAGGCGCTAAAGGCGGGGCTAGAGCGCCTGCCTGCGGCGCTGAGCGCAACCGAAGGGCTGCCGTTTGGCGCGGCACTTGATGTGCTATCGGTGGCAAATTCGCTGTTCGTTGCCGGGCGTGGTCCGGGCTATGGCATAGCGCTTGAAGCGGCGCTGAAGGCCAAAGAGGTTGCGGCGCTACATGCCGAGGCATTTTCGCTGGCGGAATTGCAGCACGGGCCGATGCGCCTTGTCGGCCCCGGCTTTCCAATCGTTGCCTTTTTGCCCGACGATGCAGGGCTGGTAGGCAACCGGCAGGTGCTAAAGCGGCTTAGCGGCATGGGTGCGCGCTGCCTGGCGCTTGGCTCGCGCCCTGAGGCGGACGAGGTTGCACTGCCCTCCACCGGTTGCGGTCTGATCGATCCGCTGGTGGCCTTGCTGCACTATTACCGCCTGATCGAGGCGGTGTCGCGCGCGCGCGGGTTCGACCCTGACCGTCCGCCGAACCTTGCCAAGGTTACGGAGACCCTCTGATGGCGTTGCGGGCACTGACAGGGGCACGGATATTCGACGGCACGCGGTTTTATGCGCGCGCGGCGCTGCTGCTGGACGGCGCACATGTGGCGGGTATTGTGCCAATCTCGGCGCTGCCCGAGGGGACCGTGCCGTGGCTGCTGGCGGGGGGCGTGCTTGCCCCTGGCTTCATCGACGCGCAGGTAAACGGCGGTGGCGGTGTGTTGCTGAACGACGCGCCCACCGCTGCGACGATGTTGCAGATTGCTGCGGCACATGCGGCCTTTGGCACCACGAGCATTTTGCCGACGCTGATCTCGGACAGGCCGGGGGTCGCAAATGCCGCGATTGCGGCTGCCAAGGTGGCGGTGGCGGGCGGGCATGGGGTCGCGGGGCTGCATCTGGAAGGGCCGCATTTGTCAGTTGCGCGCAAGGGCACGCATCTGGCCGCGCATCTGCGCCCAATGAACGAAGCTGACGCCAACGAACTTGCCGCAGCCGCCGCAGCCCTGCCGCTGTTGATGCTGACGATCGCGCCCGAACAGGTCAGCACCGCGCAAGTGGCGCAGCTGGTGGCGGCGGGGGCCATTGTCTGCCTTGGCCACACCGACTGTGATGAGGCCACGGCGCGCGCCTATTTCGAGGCGGGCGCACGCGGCGTCACGCATCTTTTCAACGCGATGAGCGGGCTTGGCCACCGTGCACCGGGGCTGGTAGGTGCCACGCTTGATGATGGCCGCATTTGGGGCGGGATTATCGCGGATGGTGCGCATGTGGCACCCACGGCATTGCGGGTGGCGCTGCGTGCCAAGCTGGGCCCTGGAAAGCTGTTCTTGGTGACAGACGCGATGTCGCTGGTGGGCGTTGCGCAAGACAGTCTGACGCTTGATGGGCGCCTTATCAGCCGCGCCGTCGTAGATGGCATTTCGCGCCTGACGCTAGCCGATGGCACGCTTGCGGGTTCTGACCTCGACATGGCGTCGGCGGTGCGGTTTGCCGCAAAGTCGCTGGTCAACGGCAAGGCCGAGGCGCTGCGGATGGCATCGGCCTATCCGGCAGCGTTTCTGGGGTTGGCAGACCGTGGGCAGCTTGGCGCGGGGGCGCGTGCCGATCTGGTGCATCTTGATGCAGCATTGCAGGTGCAAGCTGTCTGGCGCGGCGGCGCGCAGATCGTCGGCGCGGCGTAAACACGCGCTTGATACAGGTCATGGCCCAAAGGGCGCACCACGCCTAGCATATTCCCTCGCGCCTCCGGTTTCGGGGCGATGACGCCCCGGGGCACGGCGGTGCTAACCCTGTTTTAAGGGAGGGCCGCGATATGGCCAATGAAAAGACCAAGCGCAAGCAGGCACCCGATATGGCCCCGCTGGCGGATCCTGCGCATCTTGGCGACATGATGCAGGGCATGATGCGCGCGCAGGCCCGGATCATGGACGCAATGCTGCGCCAAAACATTGAGGCGCTCGATTTTCTGAAAACCCGCTACGAAAAAGACCGCGCGCTTTACGCAGCACTGGCGCAAGCTGAAAACAGCCAGCAAGTCTCGGCACTTTGGTCAGAATTTCTTGCAAGCGCCAAATCAGATTATAGCGCCGAGGCCGGCAAGTTGGGCGCGCTGGCTGCGGTAACGACCGAAGAAGTGATCGAAGGCATTGACGACGAGGTCAAGGCGGCAACCGGCGGTGCGCCGCGCAAAGGCAAGGTCTGAGGCCCGTGCTGGAGGCAGGAAAAATAGCGCAAACAGGCAGAAAAGCGCGCCGCCCGCGCATCCTTTCGCAAAAACCCCGCCCGGCAACGGTGCCACAACCTGCCTCGGACAGCGCGGTTGCCGAAGAGGCGTGGCGCCGCCTTGATCGGCATGTCCACGCGCGTCTGGGTGCTGCCGTGGGCGGCGTTTCGGTGATCGGGTTGGCACAAGCCTGGGCCGATTGGGCGGCGCATCTGGCGCTGTCGCCGGGCAAGCAGATGGAACTGGCCTGGAAGGCCGCGCGCAAGACGCGACGCCTTGGTGAGGCATTGGCGCGCGCGCCCGAGGCTGAAGGCGCCACCGCGATCGAACCCTTGCCGCAGGATCGCCGTTTTGACGCGCCCGAATGGCAACAAATGCCCTACCGCGCGCTGTCGCAGGGTTTCTTGATGACGCAGCAATGGTGGACCAACGCCACCACCGACATCCCCGGCATGACGCGTGAAAACGAACGAATGGTCGAGTTTTTCTCGCGCCAGTGGCTTGATATGCTTTCGCCTGCCAACTTTCTGGCTACCAACCCGCAACTGATCGAGCAAACTCTGCGCGAGGGGGGCGCCAACCTCGCGCGCGGCGCGGGCTTTTTGCTGGAGGACGCGGCGCACGCCTTTAGTGAAGTGCAAACTGGAACCAGCGCCTTTCGTGCCGGCCACGAGGTTGCCGTAACGCCAGGCAAGGTGGTCTATCGCAACCACCTGATCGAATTGATCCAATATGCGCCGCAGTCTGACACCGTGCATGCCGTGCCGCTGCTGATCGTGCCTGCATGGATCATGAAATACTATATCCTAGATCTTTCGGCCGAAAATTCGCTGATCGGCTGGCTGGTAGGGCAGGGCTTCACCGTGTTCTGCATTTCCTGGAAGAATCCCGATGCAGACGACCGCGACCTTGGTTTTGACGATTACCGCGAGGCGGGGTAATGACCGCACTGGATGCGGTTACAGCGATTACCGGCGCGCGGGCGGTGCATGCGCTTGGCTATTGCCTTGGTGGCACTTTGCTGGCGGTGACCGCAGCGGCGATGGCGCGCGATAGCGACGACCGGCTTGCGTCGGTGTCCATGCTTGCCGCGCAGGTCGATTTTTCAGAAGCTGGCGAGCTCTCGATTTTCACCACTGCGCCGCAGGTCGCGTTGCTGGAAGACATGATGTGGGAAGAAGGATACCTTGACCAGAAGCGCATGGCGGGTGCTTTCAACATGCTACGCTCGCAAGACCTGATCTGGTCGCGCATGACGCGTGAATATCTGATGGGCGAGCGTGACCATGAAAGCGACCTCAGCGCCTGGAGCCATGATGCGACGCGCATGCCCTACCGGATGCATTCGCAGTATCTGCGACGTCTGTTCTTGGGCAACGACCTTGCGGGTGGGCGCTTCGAGGCGGGCGGCGAGCCGGTGTTTTTGGCCGATATAAGAGCGCCAGTCTTTGCCGTGGCGAGCGAAGCCGATCACATCGCACCTTGGCATTCGGTGTTTAAGCTCACGCATCTGCTGCACGGCGACATCAGCTTTGCGCTGGTGTCAGGCGGGCACAACAGCGGCATCATTTCCGCCCCAACAAACCCGCGCGCGCGCTACCGCTTGAAGCACCATCTCTTGGGTAGCCGCCATGAAAGCGCTGATGAATGGGCGGCCTCGGTTGCGTCAGAACCGGGGTCGTGGTGGCCGGTCTGGGCCGCATGGTTGCAGGATCTTGCCCCCGGTAGCGCCCCGCCGCCACCAATGGGGCGCGGCGAGGCGGGGTATGGCGTGCTGACCGATGCACCGGGTGACTATGTGCGGATGCCCTGAGGCAAAGGTTTCGCGCGCGCCAGTCTCAGCCCCGTCGCAACCGGCGAAGGGCACGGATCTGTGCCAGCGCGTCAAGCGGCGAGATGGTGTGCATGATGTCACCGATCATCGCGGCATCGGCGCGCAGGCCGCGCCAGGTACCCATTTTTGCGCCTTTGTAGGGGCTTTGCACACCGTCCCAACGCACCACCGCCAGGGGCGAGCCCGCGCTTATCCAGATTGTGTTGAGATGCACTTCAAAGCCAAAACGCGGCAAGCCGCGCAATGCATCGGTGCGCCCGGCAAGCTGGGCGCGCGGCAACACCCTTTCGCCAGAAATGTAATCGAGCCCGATCATCTGCCAGAGGCGCGGGGCGTTTTGGCGCAAGCTGATGGAAACCTCGGCGCGCCCTTCACGCACCGGCGCGATCAGCGCGGATACCGCCGCGGCCGTCAAGCCCACAAGATCGGCGTCGAGCAACAGTAACAACGGTTGCACCGCCGCCTCGATGCCTTCGGCCAATGCCCAGGTCTTGCCGCGGTTTTGCGGCAGGCGGATCAGGCGCACCCTTGCCGCCGCTGCAACCTCGGCGGTGCCGTCGTGCGAGGCGTCATCAACCACGATCACCTCGGCAATTTCCGGGTGCCCGGCCACCGCCGCCAACACGCCGCCAATCCGCGCCACCTCGTTAAAAGCCGGGATGATGCAGCTGACGCCTTGTGGGTGTGGGGCCGCGTCAGTCATCCGCGCACGCCCCGGCGATAAAGAAACCACGCCGCAATCGCCACCAGCGTCGCCACCAGCAGCGCGAACGAGACGCGAAAGATCCAGCCGTCAATCGCAGTATAAGCGCGTCCCAGCGTGTAGCCGATAATCACGAACACTAGGCTTTTGGGCAAAGTGGCCAGCAGGTTGAAACCCAGAAACCGCCAGAATGGCATCCGCGCCGCACCCGCGGCAAGTAGCACCACCATGCCCGCCGAATGTGTCAGCTTGCCCACCACCAGCGTGCGGCCACCCTGTTTGATGAAATGCCCCTTCAACGCCTCTAGTCGCGCGTCGCTCACTCCAAAGCGGGTGCGCCAGCGCTGCGACAAAAGCCCGGGGCCGCGCCGACCAAGGCCATAAAAGATGCTGTCGCCAACCAGATCGGCCAGCACCACCACCAGATAGACCAGCCGCACGTCAAAAAAGGCGAGGCTGGCCAGATAGGCCGCGATCACGGTGACAATCGGCCCCTCCAGCACCGCCAGAGGCGCCAAAAGCGAAAGCCCATGCAGCTTTAGCAAAACCAGCACAGCCTCGGCACCAAACATCAGCCCAATCCCTTCCGCTCGCCGGGTTCGTGCCTTGGCGGTGCTTCGCTCATCACGGTGCCACGCCAGACAAAACCGCGCCCCGACCAGCCGCCAATCCAAAGCGCAGGAATCAGCGTATCGCGCAAGACCCACGCGAAAACATCGCGCCACTTCGAAGGCCAGCCCACCGCGCGCGCCAGTGCCCACTCGACCCCGAACCAGCCTGCAAGGCCCAATGGCAACACCACCCAAGGCAGCGCCCCCAGCGCCACAAGTGCGCCGGTTGCCAGCGCGGGCGCGGCTGCTCCGGTCAGGATTTCGCTTGCAAAAATCCTCACAAAACCTGCACGGCGCACCCTTGCCCAACGCAATTGGCGCGACCAAACCTGCGCAAAGCTGCGCCGCCCGATCGGCTGCGCAAAGGGCTTTTGCGCAAGCCGTACCCGCAACCCGGCGCCACGCACCAATTTGGTGGCACCGACATCTTCAGCCAGATCGCGCCCAAGCACCGCAGGCCCGCCCACGCTGGCCAGAAAATCTCGCTGCCAAAGCAAGTTTTTGCCCTGCGCAAAGCCATTGCCAAATTCGTCAGAGGCAAGTTGCCAGCGCGCCTGATAGCCGTTGAGAAAACCACATTCGAGTGCACCCCAGAACCCTTCGCCGTGCTGCCCGATGGCGGGCGATGACACGAGCCCAGTATCAGGCTGCCACGCCGCAATCATCTGTTGCAAATAGTCGGGCGGCAGCAGCACGTTGCTGTCAGTCATCAGCACATATTCGCAGTGCGCGCCGTCCCAGCCCTTGATGAGGTTGTTGAGCTTGGGGTTGCCGCTGACTGGGTTGTCCCCCAATAGCAGTCGCGCGCGATGGTCAGGATGTTCGGCGATCAGGCGCTTGACCAAGGGCACTGCGGGGTCGTCGGGCGATGCAATGCAAAAGATCAGTTCGTACTTTGGATAGGTGAGGGCAAAGGATGAGCCCAAGGTCTCGGTGTCGTGCGCATCTAACCCACAAACCGGCCGCAGCAAGCTGATTTCGGGCAGCGGGCCACGGGGCATCCGCAAGGGTCGGCGCAGCCGCCGCCAGACCAGTGCGCTGCTCGCAACCTGCAAGGTGACCATTACGGCAACAAACGCCACCAGCACCGTGGTAAGCGGCGTGGCGAGCATTCAGCGTACCACCGAGCGGGCGTGTGCGGCAGCCTGCGGCAGGGCGCCTATAGCGGGGCGTTCCTGCAGGCATTCATTCCAGTTCAGCAGCGCCAGATTGCCCGCGTCGTCTTCGGTGATTGCGGTCATCGCCGCGACCCAGTCGCCGCAGTTGGCATAGATGAGGCCATAACTTTCGTGCAACGCCGCCTGATGGAAATGGCCACAGATAACCCCCTGCGCGCCCTGCGATCGCGCCAGATCGGTCAGCCTGCGCTCGTAGCGGTTGCCCATCCGCAGCAGTTTGTTAAAGCGAACCAGCAGATTTTCGATGGCACCTGTTCCCTCGGCCCGCAGGTTGCGGCGCAAGAACTTCACCGTGCTGTCGAAGGCGCGCAACGTGTCTTCGATACGGCTACCAATCCGGGTGATCAGGCGCGATTTCTGCCACGCCGCATCACAACTGTCGCCATGCAGCACCAAAAAACTGCGCCCGTCAGCGGTGCGGTGCATCACTTGCGAGGCAACCTCGATCCGCTCGAAATGCCACGCAAAAATGCGGTGCACGGTTTCGTCGTGGTTGCCTGCAAGATAGATGACCCGCGTACCGTCGCGGGCGCGGCGCAATATTGTCTGCACAACACGGTCATGGTCATGCGTCCAAGCCGATGCGTTCGGGTGCCACAAATCGAAGATATCGCCGACCAGATAGATGGTGTCGGCGGTGTTGTACGACAGGAAATCCATGATTCTGTCGGCACGGCAGGCGCGCGCGCCCAAGTGCAGATCCGAAAGAAAAAGCGAGCGGTGATGGCGCGATATTGCGGGCGCTGGCGCGGGGACTTTGGCGCTAACAGGGCTATTTGAAACGCGTGTCATGCAACCTGCCAAACTATCTGCATTGCGCAATACCGGTGCTGTGCAACGGGCACCAGATACCTGCCCACATATATAGGACGTGTTTACGACATTCTAGCAACGGACCTGAACAAATACACCTTCCCCTGCCTTTTGTTCACGAACCGTTCATGACTATCCGTTTAACCCCGCGTGTCTGCGGCAAAAATTGGGCACGCGCTGGCGCGAAAACGGCTGAACTCTTTGCGAAACATGCTATGTCGGGGGCAGTTTTGAAAGTCGGGCCGAGTATGGATACGCATTTCTTGGACTCTCTTCTGGATGCGTTGCCCCAGCCATTGCTGCTGATCGACGCATCCGCGCGCATCAGCGCCGCAAATGCCGCGGCACGGGCACTGTTTGGCGCCGAGGTGGTCGGGCGCCACTATACGTTGGCCTTGCGCCAACCAGGGCCGCTTGGCGCAATCGAAACCGCGCTGGCCGAGGGCCGTGAAACCCAAGCGCAGCATCTGCAAAGTGAGCGCTCGCGTGAAACCGTTTATCGGATGCTGGTGCGCCCCGTCGCGGGGGACGGGCGGCGCGAGGTGCTGGCGAGTTTTGAAGATGTCAGCGCGGCTGAACAGATCGGGCAGTTTCGCCGCGATTTCGTGGCTAATGTCAGCCACGAGCTGCGCACGCCGCTGACCTCGCTTTTGGGGTTCATTGAAACCCTGCGCGGTCCGGCCAAGGCTGACGCGCAGGCGCGCGAGCGGTTTTTGCTGGTGATGGCGCAAGAGGCCGAGCGGATGAACCGTCTGGTGAGCGATCTTTTGCACCTCAGCCGCGTTGAGGCAGAAGAACGCGTGCGCCCGACCGCGCGCGTTGATCTGGCGGCGGTGCTGACCAGCGTTGTGCGCGCGCTGCGCCCCATGGCCGATGCCGCAGGTGTTACGATTGTGCAGCACGGCGAACCCACCACAGCGTTGGTGCCAGCTGATGCCGATCAGCTGACGCAAGTGTTTCAAAATCTTATTGAAAATGCCGTTAAATATGGTGCCGCCAAGGGCGATGTCACGGTTACGTTGCGCCATCTGTCGCACGACGCTGGCCTGCGCGGCGAAGCATTTGCGGTGGATGTGCGCGACGAGGGCGAGGGAATCGAGGCAAAGCATATTCCGCGCTTGGCGGAGCGTTTTTATCGGGTCGATACCCACCGTTCGCGCGCCGAAGGCGGCACCGGGCTAGGCCTAGCCATCGTCAAGCATATCGTGCAGCGCCACCGGGGCCGCTTGGCCATTGCCAGCGAGCCGGGAAGGGGCTCGACCTTCACGGTTATTTTGCCCGCGCAGTAGGGGCACGCACCGGCGTTGGCGCGGACTGTCATGAAACTGTTACGGATCTGTCGCAAAACCATCGGGTGCGCGGCCTAGAGACGTGGTCAAGGTCGTCATACGGGCGGCCGCCAACCGATAGTCCAGGAGATCATGATGACCCTCGTGAGAATGACCCTTTCGACACTGGCCATTGCCGCCGTGTCTGCCACCGCCGCTCAAGCGCGCGACCAGATCCAGATCGCAGGGTCTTCGACCGTGCTGCCCTACGCCACTATCGTTGCCGAAATTTTCGGTGAAAACTTCGGCTTCCCGACTCCGGTGGTTGAGGGTGGCGGTTCGGGTGCCGGGCGCAAGAAAATGTGCGAAGGCGTTGGCGAAAACACCACCGACATCGCCAACTCGTCCAGCCGCATCGGGCAGAGCGACATCGACCTTTGCGCCAGCAATGGTGTCAACGAGATCATGGAAGTGCGGATCGGGTATGACGGTATCGTCTTTGCCTCGGACGTGAATGGCCCCGAGTTCGCCTTTACCCCGACCGACTGGTTCAATGCGATCGGCGCGCAGGTGCTCAAAGACGGCGTGCTTGTCGCCAACCCGAACAAGACTTGGGCGGATGTGAACCCCGCGCTTCCGGCGCAGGCGCTTTTGGCCTTTGTTCCGGGCACCAAGCACGGCACCCGCGAAGTGTTCGACATCAAGGTGATCGAGGCTGGCTGCAAAGCGTCGGGCGCCGAAGCGGCCTTTCTGGCGGCCAATGGCGGTGATGCCAAAGCGGCGTCCGCCTCGTGCATGATGCTGCGCACCGACGGTGTATCGGTTGATATCGACGGCGATTATACCGAAACGCTGGCCCGCCTTGATGCCAACAAGAACGCGATCGGCGTGTTTGGCCTGTCGTTCTACCAAAACAACACCGACAAGCTGCGCGTGGCAACGATGGGCGACATTGTGCCCTCGACCGAAACCATCGCAAACGGCACCTACCCAGTTTCGCGCCCGCTCTACTTCTACGTCAAAACCGCGCATCTGGACGTGATCCCCGGCCTGCAAGAGTTCATCGAGTTCTTCGTTTCCGACGATATGGCTGGCCCCGATGGCCCGCTGGCTGATTACGGCCTAGTGTCGGACCCGGAACTGGCGCAGACCCAAGCAAACGTTGCCGGGCGTCAAGCCATGGGCCCGCTGAACTGATCTCTAAAACGGGCGGCGCTCCGGCGCCGCCCGCCTTTGTCCTAGCCCCGAGGTCGCAATGAGCGTTGGCATCATTACCCTGATTGTTCTGGCCATTGCGGTTGGCGGGTTTTTCATCGGGCGCGCGCGGGCGATGTCGTTGGTTGGCGGCGACGCGCGTAAGCTGCACTCGCTGCCCGGATATTACGGCCAGTTGGTGCTGATCTTTGCTGCCGTCCCTGCCTTTGCGGCGCTGATCCTTTGGCTGCTGGTGCAACCGATGGTGATCGAGGCGCGCATTGGCGCATTGATCGCCCCTGAAAGCATCGCCGAAGGCAGCACACGCGATCTGGTAATGAGCGATGTTCGCCGCATTGCAAACGGGATCGATCAGCTTGTGGCGCAGCAGGTTTTGAGCGAGGCGGACCTACGCACATTGAGCACAGAGCAGTCGGACCTGCGCTCCCGTATGGCCGATGTCGGCGTGGCGCTTGGGTCCGACGTTGTGCAAAACGTCTTTGAAGCCGCTAAAGAGTACCGCCGGATCAGCATTTTCGCGCGTATGGCGATGGCTGCGGTGGTTCTTTTGTTGGCCGTGACAGGTGCCGTTTTTGCTTTCCGGCGCATTCTGCCTGATTTTCGGGCCCGAAATGTTTCTGAAGCCTCGTTCAAGGTGCTGCTGATTGCCGCCTCGTTTGTTGCAGTGCTGACGACCGTTGGCATCGTGTTGTCGCTGGCCTTTGAGACGGTGCACTTCTTTCGGCTGTATCCGGCCAAAGACTTCTTTTTCAGCCTGACGTGGAACCCGCAGTTTCGCGGCGGTTCTGACCTTGGCATTGCGCCGCTGCTTTGGGGCACGCTTTATGTCTCGTTCGTGGCACTTGTGGTTTCGGTGCCGGTCGGCTTGTTTGCGGCGATCTTTCTGGCGGAATACGCCTCCAAACCCGTGCGTTCGGCAGCAAAGCCCGCGATCGAGGTTTTGGCGGGTATTCCCACCATCGTTTACGGGCTTTTCGCGCTGGTCACCGTGGGCCCGGTGCTGCGCGACTATTTCGCCGCCCCGCTTGGCATTGGCAGCAGTTCATCGTCGGTGATGACGGCGGGGCTGGTGATGGGGATCATGCTGATCCCCTTTGTGTCGTCCCTATCCGACGATGTCATCAACGCCGTGCCGCAAAGCCTGCGCGATGGCTCGTATGCGCTTGGCGCGACCCGGTCTGAAACCGTGCGGCGGGTGATCTTGCCCGCGGCGCTGCCTGGCATCGTGGGTGCCATCCTTCTGGCCACCAGCCGCGCTATCGGTGAAACGATGATCGTGGTGATGGGGGCGGGGGCCGCCGCGCGGCTAAGCCTTGATCCGTTCGAGGCGATGACCACCATCACCGTTAAGATCGTCAGCCAGTTGACCGGCGATACCGAGTTTGGTTCGCCCGAAACACTGGTTGCCTTTGCGCTGGGGCTGACACTGTTCGTTATCACACTGGCGTTGAACGTCGTCGCACTTGTCGTCGTACGCCGCTATCGGGAGCAGTATGAATGACCCCCGTGCAATCCCCGCGCCGCTCGTTATTGACGGTTGATGCGCGCACACGCCGACGCAATGCCGCAGAAACCCGGTTTCGCGCCTATGGCATCATCGCGGTTTCGTTGGCGATGCTGGCGCTGGCGGTGCTGCTGTACTCGGTTTTTTCCAACGGGATAAGCGCGTTTCGCCAGACGTTCATCGTAATGGACATCACACTTGATAGCGCGGCACTCGACCCGACCGGCCAGCGCGACCCCGCCGCAATGGCAAAGGTCACCACCATCGGTTACGGCAAGCAGATCGAAGCGGCGCTGGTACATGCGCTGGAAGCCAAGGGCATTTCCAGCGCAGAGATTTCGGCCAAAGACGTATCGGCGCTGATTTCCAAAGAGTCACCCGCGCAACTGCGCAACATAGTGCTGGCAAACCCCGCGCTACTTGGCAGCACTATCCACTTTCGCGGCTATGCCAACGCGCGTATCGACGGCTATTTCAAGGGCCGCGTGTCAATGGAAAGTGCTGTGCGCGATAGCAACATCAGCCCCGCTCAGTTGCAACTGGCCGACAAAATGCGCGCAACAGGGCTGATGGAAGTTGGTTTCAACTGGGGCTTTCTGACCGGCCCTGACGCCTCTGAACTGCGCCCCGAGGCTGCAGGGCTTGGCGTTGCCATTCTCGGCTCGCTCTACATGATGCTGATCGTGCTGGTGCTGGCGCTGCCGATTGGCGTTGCCGCGTCGATCTATCTGGAGGAATTCGCACCGCAGAACCGCTGGACCGATCTGATCGAGGTGAATATCGCCAACCTTGCAGCAGTGCCCTCGATCGTGTTTGGCATCCTCGGACTGGCGCTTTTCATCAACTTTGCCGGGTTGCCGCAGTCGGCGCCGGTGGTCGGGGCGCTGGTTCTAACGCTGATTACGCTGCCCCGGATCATCATTCCGGCCCGCGCCAGCCTGAAATCGGTGCCACCGTCCATTCGCGATGCAGCACTGGCGGTTGGGGCGTCGAAAATGCAGACGGTGTTGCACCATGTGCTGCCGCTGGCCATGCCGGGCATTCTGACCGGGCTGATCATTGGGCTTGCGCAGGCCTTGGGCGAAACAGCGCCGCTATTGCTGATTGGCATGGTCGCCTTTGTGCGCGATTTTCCCGCAGCACCACCTGAAGGCTTTTTCGACCCCGCATCGGCGCTGCCGGTGCAGGTGTATAACTGGACCCAACGCGCCGACCCGGCTTTTGCCGAGCGCGCCTCCGGGGCGATCATCGTGCTTTTGGTGTTCTTGCTGGTAATCAACTCGGTAGCGATCGTGCTGCGTCGCCGGTTCGAGCGGCGCTGGTAGGGGCATGCCATGAACACAATGCAAAAAGTGGAGAACGCGTTGGCGGACAGCGAAATCAAGATCGGTGCCCGAGGGGTGCAGGTATATTACGGCACCAATCACGCGCTGAAAGATGTCGATGTCGACATCGCCGACAAGACCGTGACCGCCTTCATCGGCCCTTCGGGCTGCGGAAAATCAACCTTTCTGCGATGTTTGAACCGGATGAACGATACCATCGTCGGTTGCCGCGTTGAGGGGCAGATTACACTCGACGGAGAAGATATCTATGCGCCCACCGTTGACCCGGTGCAACTGCGCGCCCGCGTCGGCATGGTGTTTCAGAAGCCGAACCCGTTTCCCAAATCGATCTTTGAAAACGTCGCCTACGGGCCGCGAATTCACGGGCTGGCGCGCGGTCGTGCGGAACTGGATGAGATTGTCGAGAAATCGTTGCGCCGCGCCGCCCTTTGGGATGAGGTGAAGGATCGCCTCACCGCGCCTGGCACCGGGCTTTCGGGGGGCCAGCAGCAACGGCTTTGCATCGCGCGCGCCATCGCCACCGCGCCCGAAGTGCTCTTGATGGATGAACCCGCCTCCGCACTTGATCCCATTGCGACCGCGCAAATCGAGGAACTGATCGACGAGTTGCGCTCGGCTTTTTCGGTGGTAATCGTTACCCACTCGATGCAGCAGGCAGCGCGCGTCAGCCAGAAAACCGCGTTTTTCCACCTCGGCTCGCTGGTCGAGTTTGGCGAGACCGGGCAGATTTTTACCAATCCGCAAGATCCGCGCACCGAAAGCTATATTACCGGCCGGATCGGCTAAGGGAGCACGCGATGAGCCAAGAACATATCTCTGCCGCCTTCGACCGCGACCTTGAGCACATTCAGGCGCTTGTGATGAAGATGGGCGGGCTGGCCGAAGCCGCGCTGAACGACGCCGCGATGGCGCTTGAATCGCGCGATGCCGATTTGGCCGAACGGGTGCGTGCGGGCGATGCGGCGCTTGATGCGCTGGAAGAAGAAATCAATGTCGAAGCCGCCCGTCTGATCGCACTTCGTGCGCCCATTGCGGGCGATTTACGCTCTGTCCTGACGGTGATGAAGATCGCGGCGGCGCTGGAACGCTGCGGCGATTATGCCAAGAACCTCGCCAAACGCTCGCTGTTGCTGGCCGAATTACCGCGCGTCGAAGGCGCTGCGGGCTCGATTCGAAGGATGGCGCGGCAGGTGGGTTTGCTGCTGCGTGATGCACTTGATTCCTATGCCCGCCGCGACGCCGAGCTTGCGCGCGAAGTGCGCGCGCGCGACGAGGAAGTGGATCAGATGTATGGCGCGCTGTTTCGCGAATTCGTCACCCACATGATGGAAGACCCGCGCCAGATTTCACCCTGTCTGCACCTGCATTTCATCGCCAAGAATATCGAGCGGGTGGGCGACCATGCCACCGGTATTGCCGAGCAGGTGATTTACCTCGTCTCGGGTGCGCTGCCCGAGGAAGAGCGGCCCAAGGATGAGGGCGCGGCACTTGGCGCTCCGGGCAGGGGGTTGTGATGGCCGCCGCCGCGCGCGCCACGGTGTTGCTGGTCGAGGACGAACCGGCACAGCGCGAATTGCTGGCCTATAACCTTGCCGCTGAGGGTTACGAGGTGCTGACCGCCACGCAGGGCGAAGAGGCGCTAGCGCTGATCAGTGAACATGCCCCCGACATAATCGTGCTCGACTGGATGATGCCGCGCGTCTCTGGGCTAGAGGTGTGCCGCCGCCTGAAGGCTCGTTCGGCCACGCGCGATGTGCCGGTGCTGATGCTGTCGGCGCGCTCGGACGAGGTGGACATGGTGCGCGGATTGGAAACTGGCGCTGACGATTATGTGTCCAAACCCTATGCGCTGGCGGAACTGATGGCGCGCATTCGCGCGCTATTGCGCCGCACCCGCCCCGCTACGGTTGGTCAGGTGCTGGAATGGGATGACATCCGCCTTGACCCCGAAACGCACCGGGTTTTTCGCGGTGAAGCGCCAATAAAGCTCGGCCCGACCGAGTTTCGCCTGCTTGCCACCTTTCTCGAACGCCCCGGCCGCGTCTGGAGCCGCGAGCAGTTGCTTGATCGGGTCTGGGGGCGCGAGATCTATGTCGAAAGCCGCACGGTTGACGTGCATGTCGGGCGTTTGCGCAAATCATTAAGCCGCGCAGGCGCTGTTGACCCGATCCGCACGGTGCGCGGCGCAGGCTACGCGCTAGGCTAAGGCATACTGCGTCAGGCCATCATAGGCCGGGGCTGCACCGCAAAGAAGCGTCGCACCTGCGGGAACACGGCAATCATCGCAATGCCGATAGAGAACAGGCACCAGATCGCTGGAATCTCATTCGGGTTGGGCGTCAGTTGCGATGCAAGCATCGGCCCAATTGCCGCGTGGAAAATCACAAACCGCCACGCGCCATAGAAAAGCGGCACCACGAACACCACCGCCAGATAGGTTGGAAACCCCCAGCGCATTCCCAGCGCGGCATCTACCGGCGCCATCAGCGCATTGTAGGGCACGTTCCATGCGATATGCCACGCCCCCGAAACCGTGCACCAAGCCTGTCCGCACAAGATAGAGCCGGGGGTGCAGGTACCGGCCCAATCGAACGGAATCAGTTGCATCAGCATCACCGTAGCGGATGCCAGACACAGCAGATAGACCGGCACCTGCGCGCGGCGGCGCACCTGCTCTGGCACCAATTGCATCGCGAAGGCGTTGATGATGAAGGGCTGGATGATGATGTGCAGGATCGAGAGGAAGGCGATGGTTTGGTTTGCCGGGGTCGAACACTGATCGACAACCAGATAGCCGCCAAACTGCAACCCCTCCATCGCCGCGAAGAAGCCCAGTGTCAGCGGCACCACCCCGGGGTCGCCCCGCCGCCACGTTATTGCTGCCGCCACAACCCCCACAGCCGCCATTCCGGCCGTAACCTCGACACCCCAGCACATCGCCCTAACTCCCCCGCTTGGCTTTTGCGGCGAGCATGGCGCACAAGTGTTGACAGGGCAACATTGACGCGCGGCTGATTCAAGTCATTGCGGCACAGGGCCTGTCTGCCTAGGCTTCAGTTCCGCCGCAGATGTATTCCGGATCTGGCCATGCACAGCCCCACACCCCCTCGCCAAGGCCTGAGTGCCGCCGAAGCCGCCGCGCGACTGGCGGCGGATGGCCCGAACGAATTGCCGCGCGCGCGCCGTCGAAGCCCCGCGCGACTGATCTTTGATGTGCTGCGCGAGCCGATGCTGGCGCTGCTTTTGGGCGCGGGGCTGGTTTATCTGGCGCTTGGAGATCGGGCCGAGGCGCTGATCCTTTTGGTCTTCGCGTGTCTTTCGGTCACTATCACCGTGGTGCAAGAAGCGCGCACCGAACGCGTGCTGGAAGCCCTGCGCGATCTTACAAGCCCGCGCGCGCTGGTCATCCGCGATGGCACCCGTCAGCGCATCGCCGGGCGAGATGTGGTGTGTGGCGATCTGGTGGTGCTGGCCGAGGGCGACCGCGTGCCCGCCGATGCGCGGCTTCTTTCGGCCGAGGCGCTTTTGGCGGACGAGTCACTTCTGACCGGCGAGGCGGTGCCAGTGCGCAAACGTGCGGCCCTCGACGCGGTTTCCGGCCCCGCGCCGCGTCCGGGCGGAGATGACCAACCACAAGTCTATTCCGGCACCATGATCGTGCGCGGTACCGCCTTGGGAGAGGTTACTGCTACCGGCGCCCAAAGCGAGATTGGCAAGATCGGTGCCTCGCTTTCCATGCTCGAACTTGAGACGCCACGATTACAGGCGCAACTGAACCGCGTGGTGCTGCTGTTTGGCGTCATGGGGCTGGCGGTCAGCCTTGCGGTGGTGGCTCTTTACGGGCTTTCGCGCGGCAGTTGGCTTGATGCGGCGTTGGCGGGCATCGCGGTTGGCATGTCGATGCTGCCCGAAGAATTTCCAATGGTCTTGGCGGTGTTCATGGCGATGGGGGCATGGCGCATTTCGCAAGCCCGCGTGCTGACGCGCCGCGCTTCGGCGATTGAGGCGCTGGGGGCGGCGGATGTGCTTTGCACCGACAAGACCGGCACCCTGACCCAGAACCACATGGAGATCGCGGTGCTGCAACTGCCTGATGGCGCAAGCTTTCTGCCAGGCCAGGGCACGCCCGTGCCGCCCCGATTTGCCGCACTGGCCGCGGCGGGCACTGCCGCCTCTGCGCCCGAACCGTTCGACCCGATGGAGCGCGCGTTTCATGCACTCGCGCCCCCGCCCGAGGACGCCCGACTCGCGCGCAGCTATGCGCTTGGGCCGGATTTGCTGGCGATGACGCAGATCTGGGATTATGGGGCAGGGCGTGTGGCGTTTGCCAAAGGTGCACCCGAAGCGATTGCGCAGCTTTGCGCCATCAGGGGCGATGAACTTGCTGCACTTGGGGATCAAGTCGATGCGCTGGCCGCCGCCGGGTTGCGCGTACTGGCAATGGCATCCGCCGCCTGCGACGGTGACTTGCCAGATACCCAACGCAAGTTTGACTTTTGCTTTCTGGGGCTGGCCGGATTTGTTGATCCGCTGCGCCCCGAGGTGCCCGCCGCAGTGGGCGAATGCCACGCGGCAGGGATTCGCGTGATTATGATTACGGGCGATTACCCCGCCACTGCGCGCGCCATTGCCACCGCCGCCGGAATCGCCGAGGGCCGCGTGATGAGCGGCGAGGAACTGGCAACACTGGACGATGCCGTACTTGCCGCAGCTCTCAGCGAAACCCAAGTTTTCGCGCGCATCCTGCCCGAGCAAAAGCTACGTATCGTGCGCGCGTTCAAGGCTAAGGGCGCGGTCGTGGCAATGACGGGCGACGGTGTAAATGACGCACCGTCGCTTAAGGCTGCGCATATCGGCGTAGCCATGGGGGGGCGGGGCACAGATGTGGCGCGCGAAGCCTCGGCGATCGTGCTGCTTGATGACGATTTCGGCTCTATCGTTCACACCATACGGTTGGGGCGGCGGATCAACGACAACCTGCGCAAGGCGATGCGCTTTATCATGGCGGTGCACATCCCCGTGGCCGGAATCGCGCTGATGCCGTTGCTGTTTGGTCTGCCGCTAATTCTGGGGCCCATGCATGTGGCGTTTCTGGAAATGGTGATCGACCCGGTCTGTTCGCTGGTATTTGAGGCCGAACGCGAGGAACGCGACGTGATGCGCCGCCCGCCCCGGCGCGCGGATGCGCCGCTGTTTTCGGGCGCGATGATGGCTTGGGCGGGTTTGCAAGGGCTGCTTGGCTTTGTTGCTGTGGCTTTGGTGTTGTGGTTCGCACCGGGTTACGGGATGGCGAGCGAGCAGGTGCGCACGCTCTGCTTTGCGACATTGGTGCTGGTGATCGTCGCGCTGATCGCGGTGAACCGAACCGAGGGCGCTTCGCCGCTAGAGGCGTTGCTGCGCCCGAATCGCGCATTTGCGGTAGTGCTTCCGCTGGTTGCAGCGATGCTGGCACTGGTGCTGATGTGGGCCCCGGCGCAGGCGTTGTTCGGTTTTGCGACGTTGCCCGCAGCCCTTTACATCGTGCCTCTGGTGGCCGCGTTGGCGGTGCTTTTGGTGCTGGAGGTCGGAAAGGCAATGCGGGCGCTGGCGGTGCACCGCCGCCAGCGCGCTGTAGAACCCTAAAGCGGGCGGATTTTCATGCGGGCAATGCGGTTTTCTTTGCGGCTGATCACCTCAAAGCGGAAACCGTGGAACGAAAAGACCTGCCCCTCGGTCGGGATCATTTGCGCCTCGTGAATCACCAACCCGGCGATAGTATTGGCCTCGTCGTCGGGTAGCTGCCAATCCATCGCGCGGTTGAGATCGCGGATCGTCATGGTGCCATCGACAAGATAGTCGCCCGTTTCAGTGCGCTTGAGTTGGGCTTCACGGGCCACGTCGAATTCATCGGTGATCTCGCCAACGATCTCCTCAAGAATATCTTCCAGCGTCACCAGCCCGCGCAAATCGCCATACTCATCGACGACCAGCGCAAAATGAGTGCGCCGCTTCAGAAACTCGCGCATTTGTTCGTCCAAAGGCGTGGTTTCGGGCACGAAATAGGGCTTCATGGCGATCTTCATCACGTCAAGCTCGCGTACCGATGAAAAGTTGCCATCTTCGCCGCGCACCACCTTTTCGACCGCGCGCAAAAGGTCTTTGGCGTGCAGCACCCCCACCACGTTCTCGCGCTCGCCCTTATACAGCGGCACGCGGGTGTGCGGCGAGGCTAGCACCGCCGTGAGGATCACATCAGGGCCGGCGTCAGCATCGATCATTTCGACTTGACTGCGGTGGCGCATCACCTCTTCCACGGTGCGGTTACCCAGATCGAGCGCGCCGAGCAACCGGTCGCGGTCTTCCTTGGCGACGGTACCTTCGGACTCGCCCAGACTCAGTGCCCCGGCAATTTCCTCGTGGATACGAAAGACCTGCTTGGTGGGGTCTGTGCGCACCCCGAACAACATCAGGATGCCGCGCACGATCATGCGCACCAAGCTTACCACTGGAGTCAGCACCCGCGTCAGAATCTGTACCGGGCGCGCCACACGCGCGGCAACCGCCTCGGGCAAGGTGATCGCGTAGGTCTTTGGTAACACTTCGGAAAAAATCAGCACCAACGTGGTCATCACCAGCGTTGCAAGCGCCACGCCGCTATCACCGAAAAGGCGGGTCATAAGTGCGGTTGCCAAAGACGCCGCAAAAATGTTGACGACGTTGTTGCCCAAAAGCAGCGAGCCGATCAGTTGTTCGCTGTCTTCGGTCACCACCAGCGCCGCGCGTGCGCCACGGTCGCCACGGTCTGCGCGGGCCCGCAGGCTGGGGCGCGAAGCGGCCGTAAGAGCAGTCTCGGAGCCCGAGAAAAAGGCCGATACGACCAGAAGCGCAACGATCGCGCACGCGCTGATCCAGAAGGCTAGGTCGAAGGCAGCAGCGGCAGGTAGGGTCATTTTTCGTCCTTTCGCGCCAGCGGGTGATGCATCAGCACCAGATCGCGCAGGCGGGCGTCAAGCACATGGGTATAGATTTCGGTTGTAGAAAGCTCGGCATGGCCAAGCATCATCTGGATGGCGCGCAAATCGGCGCCACCTTCCAGCAAATGCGTGGCAAAGGCATGGCGCAACACATGCGGGCTGACGCGGGTGGGCGCAATCCCTGCGCTTAGCGCAAGCCCCTTTAGCAACACAAAAAACTGTTGCCGCGAAAGGTGCCCCTCAGCGCCGGTTCCTGGGAAGAGGTATTTCGAGGGGGGCGCTTTACGCGCAATTCGCGCCTCCTCTTCGCCCGCATCGCGGCATTCGAGCCATGCGACCAACGCTTCGCGCGCCGGGCGTGACAGCGGCACCATCCGGTCTTTGCCACCCTTGCCGCGCACCATCAGCATCGCCGGGTTGCCGCGCGCCGCCGCGACCGGCAGGCCCACCAACTCACTGACCCGCATTCCCGTGGCGTAAAGTAGCTCCATCAGGCAGGCATTGCGCAGGCGTTCGCCCGTGTTGCGCCCATGCACACTTGCCGCCGCCAAAAGCGCCTCGACCTCGGTAAGGGCCAGGGTTTTTGGCAAGGCTTTGCTGCGGCCGGGGCCGGAAAGACGCAGGCTCGGGTTTTCGCCCCGCCAGCCTTCTTCATACGCAAAACGATAAAGCTGGCGGATCGATGAAAGTCGCCGCGCGCGCGTTGACTTCGCTAGCCCCAGCGCCTCGCATCCCACCAGATAGGCTTCGATATCGGCTTGTGTTGCAGTTTCAAAGCCAAGGCTTCGCGCCCCAAGCCACTCGGAAAAATCGAGCAGATCGCGACCATAGGCCAATAGCGTGTTGCGCGCGGCCCCTGCTTCGGCCGCCTGCGCCTCAAGAAATGCGGATATTCGGCTTGCATCCGTGCTCACGCCAGTGGCTCCAGCAGCAGTAATTCCAGCGCTACGCGTCGCGCGGCGGTTTCAAGCCCAAGCGTGCGCAGCAGCGTCAGCGCCGCACCAACCTGCCGCAAATCGCCGCGCGCGCCGCTGCTGAGCGCCTCGATTGCCAATAACAACGCCTCGCCCTGCCGGTTCGCGGCTACCAAACCCGCGTAGGGCTCCGCCAGATCGGCGCGCGCATCAAAGGCTGATTTTACCGCCACGCCGCGCACGTTTGGCGCCACCAACCCCGCCGTATCCCCCTTGGCGACGCCAAGCAAAATTCGCTCGCCTGCGGTTTGCGGCACGTGCTGCGCCGCTATCGATTCGAAATCTTCCGACAGCATCCCCAAGCGGAAGGCAACCACGGCCGCCTCGCCTGAAAGCGCGAGCGTGGCGAGCGAGCGCGCAAATAGCGCCGCAAGGTGGCTTTCCAGTCCCGCCTCGGCCAACAGGTTGCGTGTATCTGGCAAGACCGCCGCCACCGCGTCTGCATTGCGCGCGGTGATCGCCGCATCCAGCCGCGCCATCGCTGCGGCGCGTTCCCAGACCCCCCCCGAGGCTGCAGCGCTTTGCTCAGTATATAGCCCGAGTAACTGGTTTGGCTCGACCGAACCCATCCGCGCTAACCGCTCGCCCGCCTCGATCCGCGCTTTCCAGCCGGTGTTGGTGCGCAGATCGGCCTGCGCGAAAGCCAGCGGCAGCGGTGCTGTGGGCAGCGGCTGGCCCACCGCCTCCATCAGGCGAAACCGCAGCGGCGATACGCGTGTGGGTGCGGGCAAATCCTCTGCGCCATCCGCCGCCTCGGGGTCGAGAAAGCGCGCAAGCAAGTCGATCATATCAAGCTCGATCAACTCCAGCGCCTGAGCCCCTTGAAAGCTGAGCACCGCTGCCTGCCAATCACCGTTTCGCGCAAGGCAGAAAACCTGCACCGGGTACGAGGGCGAAACCTCGGGTGTGGCGCCTAAGATACGGCAGGCGCGCGATTCTTCGCCCAATAGAAGCGCGATGTCGAACAGACGGCGGAACCGCTCTGGCTCGGCCGCGCCCGCCATTTGCAACAGCGCAAAAGCAGGTTCCAGCGCACCCATTTCCAACAGCGCATCGACGCGCGCCAAAAGCAGCGGATTGGTGCTTGATGGCTGCTGGGGGGCATCAAGTTCTGCCAGAATTACCAGCCGCAACAACGCCAGTAACGACGGCAAAGTGTCGGTGCGCTCGCGTTGCAACAGCGTGGCAAGATCCGCCTCGGGAGTCGCCCCCCAAAGCCCGCGCGGCAAGCCGCTACGCTCGGGTGCAATTAGCCCCGGCGCCAGCGGGTTGAGCGGGCCAAGTGGCGAGGTAATAACCGTGCCGATTGTCACACCGTTGCTGACCGGAGCCTCGGGGCCTAGCGGGTTGACCGCATCCCCGCCCACCTGCGGTGGTACCAACACCGAACGCGAAAGCCAGTCGATTGCCGACAAAGGCTCTTGCGCCATTGCAGGCAGCGCCTGAAGCACCACCGCCAGTCCAAATGTCAGGGTTGCAAGGCGAGGTTTAATTCGTCGCATCAATATTAACCGGCAGACGCGTTTCCTGTGGCGGTGCGCTCATGTCGCCAAGATAGGCATAGCCCGCCAGCCCCGCCATAGCGAGTACCGCCAGAATCACTATCGCCTTGAGAATCCGTATCATTGCCTGCCCCTGTTATCGCCCGCCGCCTCGGTTGGTCGACCCGGCAATTATATATGGCATTTTTCCGAAGATCACGCCATTCAGGGCGCAAGATTTGCAAACGCGCGCAGCGCCGCAATGCGGCGCCACCGGATCGGAAGGAAAGGCATGCCCAAAGCTGCGGCAAAGCCGCCCAAATTGGCCCGCCCGGTGGTTCTGGTGGGCATGATGGGCGCCGGCAAAACCGCCGTGGGCACGCAGCTCGCGCGGCTTTTGCGCGTGGCTTTTCTTGATAGCGATGCCGAGATTGAACGCGCTGCCAACCGCTCGATTGGCGAAATCTTTGCGCGTGATGGCGAGGCGTTCTTTCGGGCCCGCGAATCCGAAGTTTTGGCGCGGCTTTTGGCTGGGCCTCCTGCCATTCTTTCGACGGGTGGCGGCGCCTTCATGTCAGAACACAATCGCAGCCTGATTGCGGCACAGGGTGTTTCGGTCTGGCTCAAGGCCGATATTGAATTGCTTTGGCAGCGGGTGCGCGCCAAGACGACGCGCCCCTTGCTGCGCACCGCCGACCCATTGGGCACGTTGACGGCGCTTCTGGCAGCGCGCGCGCCGATCTACGGGTTGGCGCAGGTGGTGGTCGAGGCCGAGGCGGGGTTGAGTGTCGATCGCATGGCACGCAAGGTGCAAACGGCGCTGCAAGCGACGCCGGGCGTATTTACGGGGCAGGGGGGCTGAGCATGGAGCGGGTTCGTGTGGAACTGGGCGCGCGCGCCTATGAGGTGGTGATCGGCGCGGGGCTTCTGACGCGCGCTGGCGCAGAAATCGCGCCGCTGCTGCGCCGCCCGCGCGTTGCGGTGATTACCGACGAAACGGTGTCTGCACTGCATCTTGAAGCCTTACGTGCCGGTTTGGGCGACGTGGCGATGCGCGCCCTTGCACTGCCTGCGGGCGAAGCGACGAAGGGGTGGGAACAATTCAGCCGCGCGGTGGAATGGCTGGTCAGCGAGCAGGTGGAACGCGCCGATCTGGTGGTGGCGTTCGGCGGTGGCGTGATCGGTGATCTTGCGGGCTTTGCGGCGGCTGTGTTGCGCCGCGGGGTGCGCTTTGTGCAGATACCCACAACGCTACTGGCCCAAGTTGACAGTTCGGTCGGCGGCAAGACCGGGATCAATTCGCGCCACGGCAAAAACCTGATTGGCGCCTTTCATCAACCTAGCCTTGTGCTGGCTGACATCGACTTGCTTGCAACCTTGCCCAAGCGCGACTTTCTGGCAGGTTACGGTGAGGTGGTGAAATACGGCGCACTTGGCGATTCTGCCTTTTTCGACTGGCTTGAAAAGCACGGGCCCGCCCTTGCGGCGGGCGACACGGCGCTGCGCGCCGAGGCGGTGCGCCGCTCGGTGGCGATGAAGGCCGCGATTGTGGCGCGCGATGAAACCGAAGAGGGAGAGCGCGCGCTTCTTAATCTGGGCCATACCTTCGGGCACGCGCTTGAAGCCGCGACTGGCTATTCCGCGCGCTTGCTACATGGCGAAGGAGTGGCAATCGGATCGGCGCTGGCGTTCGAGTTGAGCCAGCGCTTGGGGCTGTGCGCGCAAGAAGCGCCAAGCCGGTTGCGCGCGCATCTGCGCGACATGGGCATGAAGGTGGACCTTGCCGAAATCCCCGGCGATCTGCCCGACGCAGACGCGCTGATCGCGCTGATGGCACAGGACAAAAAGGTGGTCGATGGGCGGCAGCGCTTTATTCTGGCGCGCGGCATTGGGGCGGCTTTCGTAACCGACGCGGTGCCGCGCGAAACGCTACGCGCGCTGCTCATCGACGCGCTTGCCGTGCGTTGAGGCAAGTGGGGGGCGAACGCCCCGCATTATTATTTTTCGGGTATCAGACCACGCGGGCTGAAGCGCAGCACCAAAAGCATCACTAAGCCCATGGTCAGCAGGCGCATCTGTTCCGCCGAATCCTGCAAATGCGTTTTCAGCACCGAGCCATCGGTCATGCCCGCGGTGATGTAACCCATCAGTTGCGGGCCCCAGGTTTCGGCCTTGGTGTATAGATACCAGATCAGCACGGCCCCAAGCACCGAGCCAAAGTTGTTGCCAGAGCCGCCGACGATCACCATCACCCAGATCAGGAACGTATAGCGCAGCGGAATGTAGCTGCCCGGCGTCATCTGCCCATCAAGCGTGATCATCATGGCACCACCCAGCCCGCACACCGCCGAGCCGATGATGAATATCTGCAAATGCCGAAGCGTTACGTTCTTGCCCATCGCGGCGGCGGCAGTTTCGTTATCACGAATGGCGCGCATCATCCGCCCCCAGGGCGAGCTGAGCGCCTTTTGCGCCAGCCAGATCAGCGCTATGAGCACGATCAGAAACAGCGCCGCATAGAGCAGTTTGACCGTCAGGGTCGAGGCTGTGACCGGGTCGATGCCAAAGCTCGCAGCGCGCTCGGTAAAGCTTGTGCTCAGTTGCAGATCAACCTCGCGCGGCACAGGCCAGGGGCGAGGGATGCCGTTCACGTTCAGAACGCCGCGCGCCAACCACTCTTCGTTGCGCAGAACCGAGACGATGATTTCGCCGATCCCGAGTGTGGCAATCGCAAGGTAATCCGAGCGCAGGCCAAGCGCCGTCTTGCCCACCACCCATGCCGCACCCGCTGCAAATAGCGCCCCGACAGGCCACGAGACCGCCACCGGTAGGCCAAGGCCGCCAAGGTTGCCCGCCGCCGCCGTGTTGATCGCCTCAATCGCATTGGTCGCGGGCCCGAAAAACGCCCGATAGGCCAGAAAGCCAGCGAACAGAATCAGCGGAATCGCCACCATTCGCACGTGCAGGCTAGCGCGCCGGTTCACGATGACCGCCGCCCAAAGCGCGGCAACTGCAACTGCGAACGAAAGGATAAGCCCAAGTCCACCAGCAGAAAACGCGCCGGGGTTGGGTGGCATCGAGATCAATACAGGCGCCAGCCCGCCAATGGCCACAAACCCCACGATGCCCGAGTTGAAGAGGCCCGCATAACCCCATTGCATGTTCACCCCAAGCGCAAGCACCGCCGAAATGAGCCCCATGTTGAAAATGCCAAGCGCGGTGTTCCAGCTGCCAAAATAGCCTTCGGCCAAAAGCAGCAGGCCCATTGTGGCAAACAGTATCGGAGTGCGCTTCATACCGATTTCCCCTTGAACAGGCCCGTGGGTTTGAACAGTAGCACGATGATCAGAATCGCAAAGCTGACCGCGAACTTGTATTCAGTGGACAAAAGCTGGATCGGCCCGCTGGGCGTCCAGTCGCCGGGCACAAGGTAGGCCACCACCCTGCGAAAATCGAAGGTGACCGCCACCTCGGAAAAGGCAATCACAAAGCCCCCCGCAATCGCGCCGATCGGGTTTCCAAGCCCGCCCACAATGGCCGCCGCGAAGATCGGCAACAAAAGCTGAAAGTAGTTGAAAGCCTTGAAGCTTTTATCAAGGCCGAACAGCGTGCCCGCAATGGTCGTGATCGCGGCCGCGATGATCCAGGTTACCGCCACCACCTTCTCGGGGTTGATGCCCGAAAGCAGGGCGAGGTCTTCGTTATCGGAAAACGCGCGCATCGACTTGCCAGTGCGGGTGCGCCCCAGAAACCAGAAAAGCGCCCAAACCACGATCACCGCGGTGACCAAGGTGATTACCTGTGTCGAGCGCAGCGCCAGCCCTTCGGCCAAGCCGGTTGCGGCCTTGAACTCGCGCGCGTTGATCACAAAACGCACTCCGTCATCAAACTGGATTTCGCGCACGCCTATCAAAAAGCGGGTCAGCCCGTTCATCACGAACATCACCCCAACCGAGGCCATGACCAGAATGATCGGCGCCGACTTTTTGGCGCGGTAAAACCGATATACGGCCCGGTCGGTGCCCAGAACCAGCGCCGCAGTGATGAGGATGCCAAACGGCAGCGCCAGCAACGCGGTCGGCAGCGGCGAGATCGAAACCCCAAGCGATTGCAGACCCCACGTTACGACAATGGTGGCGGCGGTGCCAAAAGCCATGGTGTCGCCGTGGGCAAAGTTGGAAAACCGCAGGATACCGTAGATCAGCGTCACCCCTAGCGCCCCAAGCGCCAGTTGCGCACCATAAGACGATGCCGGGATGATGACGTAATTGAGAAGCGTCACAATGGCGTTCAGGAAATCCATGTCAGTGCCTCTCGAAGAATTGGATGGGCGCGGTGCGGCAAGGGGCCAGATAGGACGCGATCATCGCTCAGCCCCCCAGGAAGGTGCGGCGCACGTCAGGATCGGCCAGCAGCGCTTCGCCCGTGTCGGTGTAGCGATTGGAGCCTTGCACCAGCACATAGCCCATATTGGCGATATTCAGGGCTTGGCGCGCGTTCTGTTCGACCATCAGGATCGAGATTCCAGTACGCGCCACCTCAATAATGCGATCAAACAGTTCGTCCATGACGATCGGGCTGACACCCGCAGTCGGTTCATCAAGCATCAAAAGCTTCGGCTCGGTCATCAGTGCGCGGCCCACGGCCACCTGCTGGCGCTGCCCGCCCGAAAGCTCACCCGCTGCCTGGCGCCGCTTTTCCTTGAGGATCGGGAACAGCGCATAGACCTGCTCCATCGTCGCAGCGACGTTATCGCGGCGCAGAAACGCGCCCATCTCTAGGTTTTCCTCAACACTCATGGAGGGAAAGACGTTCGAGGTTTGCGGCACAAAAGCCATGCCCTTTGCCACACGCGCCTGCGGGCTCAGTGCTGAAATGTCTTCGCCGTCCAGCATCACATGGCCACCGCGCAGCTTCAGCATGCCAAAGACTGCCTTCATCGCGGTGGATTTGCCTGCGCCATTGGGGCCCACGATCACCACGATCTGGCCCTTTTCGACGCGCAACGTGCAGCCGTGCAAAATATCGACCGCGCCGTAACCGCCGGTCATGTTTTCGGCGACGAGAAAGGTCATGCCATCCCCTCCCGAACCTTGTTTTTCAACCCGGTGCCCAGATACGCCTCGATCACTGCCTCATTCTGCATGATTTCGTCCGATTTGCCGGTGGCAAGCACGCGCCCTTCAGCCATCACGATGACCGGGTCGCAAAGGCGCGCGATGAAGTCCATGTCGTGTTCGATCACGCAAAAGGTATAACCACGTTCCTTGTTCAACCGCACGATGGCATCGCCGATAGTGTTGAGCAGGGTGCGGTTCACGCCTGCGCCGACCTCATCCAGAAATACGATCTTGGCTTCGACCATCATCGTGCGGCCAAGTTCGAGCAGTTTTTTCTGCCCACCCGACAAATTGCCCGCCTTTTCCTCAGCAAGATGCGAAATGGTCAGAAAATCGAGCACCTCGTCAGCCTTTGCGGAAAGGGCGGCCTCTTCGGCGCGAATCCGGGTGCGAGCGAACCACGTGTTCCACAGCGTCTCGCCCGCTTGGCCCGAGGGCACCATCATCAGGTTTTCGCGCACCGTCATTGACGAAAATTCCTGCGCAATCTGGAAGGTGCGCAGCAGACCTTTGCCAAACAATTCGTGCGGCGGCAGGCCTGTGATATCTTCACCCGCCATCGTCACGCGCCCCGATGTCGGCTTAAGCATGCCAGCTATAACATTGAAAAGCGTAGATTTTCCTGCGCCATTAGGGCCAATCAATCCGGTAATCGAGCTCTTCGTGATGCTGATGGAAACATCGTCAACGGCACGAAAGCCGCCAAAATGTCTATGCAGGTGCTCAACCTGAATCATGCATCCCCCGATCTTCATGTTTTGCATGAAGCGTGCCCAGCAAGGGCTTTGTTTTCATTGAAACAGCCCGGATTTCTCCGGGCTGATCCTTAGGTATCCAATCCGCTTCAGCGGTATCTGACCACGTTCATTTGGCCGCCTTGGAACTCCAGCTCACGGAACGAGCCCGCGCTTTCACCCGGTTCGATCATTTCGACGGCGGTGGCGCCGACATAGTCAACTTCGCCGCCCGCAGCGATGATTTCCAGCGCTTTGGCCAGTTCACCCGGCAGGATCTGTTCGCCCGGCGCGTTGGCCACGTCCATGATTTTGCCTTTGTACACGGCCGGGTCAGATGACCCTGCAGCCGCCATCGAAAGCAAGATCAGCGCCGCCGCGTCATAGGATTCCGACGAATAGGCCGAAGTGCCGTCAAAGCCAGCGGCGGTTGCCATCGCCAGATAGGTGTCACGGCCGACGCCAGCAGCGGCGGTGTTTTGGCCGAACGAGCCGGTAATTTCCGGGCCGAACTTGTCTACCAGGTTTTGGCCGATCATGCCGTCAGGGAATTCGAACAGATCGAAGGCGCCTGCATCAAGCGCACCCCGCACGATGCCCGCGCCGCCCTGGTCGATGTAACCGGCAACGACCAGAATATCGCCGCCCGCTGCGGCAAGTGCTGCAACGTCGGCCGAATAGTCGGCTTTGCCATCATCATGCGCTTGCACGATGGTGATTGTCCCGCCCGCAGCCTCGAACGCCGCGGCAAAGCTGTCGGCCAGGCCTTTGCCATAGTCGTTATTGGTATAGGTTACTGCCGCGCTCTTGATGCCACGTTCCATCATGATTTCGGTCATGACATCACCTTGGCGCGCGTCAGACGGCGAGGTGCGGAAGAACAGGCCGTTGTCATCGATAGTCGTAAGCGCCGGCGAGGTGGCCGAGGGTGAAATCATCACGATGCCGTTGGGCATGGCAACGTTTTGCAAGGTTGCGGTCGTCTCGCCCGAACACATGCCGCCGATCATGCCGTTGATGCGTTCAGCGGTAACCAAGCGTTCAGCCATCGCCGTTGCGGCGGCTGCGTCGGTGCAAGTGGTATCGCCGCGCACCGCAACTACTGTCGAGCCGCCAAGCAGCAGGCCCGAGTTTGACACCTCGGCGATCGCCATTTCTGCGCCCAGCGCCATGTTCGGCGCCAGCGACTCGAGCGGCCCGGTGAAGCCCACCGCGACACCGAGTTTGATTTCCTCGGCACCTGCGGCGCCGGCCACAAGCGCGATTGCCGCGCTCGCCAAAAGTAACTTCTTCATAAACAGGCTCCCTTATTGGATCGTTGTCCTGGCGCGAGAGGGTAGTGATTTCAATTGCAAAAGAAAAGCGCTCTAAGCAACTTTCCTGCGCGGCAATGGAGCGCAACAGAGTGATATTGCGCGCTACCCGGCATCTGCGCCGCTGGGTGCGCCAGAGGTGCCCCGTTCGCGGTACGGCGTGGTGGCGTATTGCGCGCGATAGCATTTTGAAAAATGCGAGGGGCTGGCAAAGCCGCAGGCCAGGGCCACGTTAATGACGCTCATCTCGGTCTGCATCAGCAAGTTGCGCGCCTTTTGTAGGCGAATTTCCATGTTGTATCGCTTCGGACTGCGGTTGAGGTAACGGCGGAACAGCCGTTCCAGCTGCCGAGTGGACATGCCCGCATCTTCGGCAAGTTTTGCGGGGCTGATCGGATCTTCCAGGTTAGCCTCCATCCGCGCGATCACCTGTGCAAGCTTGGGGTGGCGGACCCCGATTCGCGTTGGAATCGACATCCGCTGGCTATCTTGGTCGGTGCGGATCGAGTTGTAGATCAGCTGATCGGCAACGGTATTTGCCAACTGCTCGCCGTGGTCCTGCGCCACGACGCGCAGCATCAAATCGATCGAGGCTGTGCCACCCGCCGATGTCATGCGATTGCCGTCGATCACGAAAACCGATTTCGTCAGGCGCACATCTTCGAAATCTTCTGCAAAACTGTCCTGATTTTCCCAGTGAATCGTGGCGCGTCGCCCTTCCAGCAGCCCGGCTCTTGCCACCGCCCAAGCCCCGGTACAAAGCGCGCCGATTGCCGCACCGCGCCGTGCCTCGCGGCGCAACCAGTTCAGGATCGGCTTCGAGGTCGCCTCGGCCACATCAAGGCCGCCGCACACCACCACCGTATCGTCGCGCAAAATCTCCTCCAGCCCGATGTCGAGCCGCACAACCGTGCCGTTTGAACACCGCGCCTCTTGCCCGCTTTCGCCCGCCAGCACCCAGGAATAGAGTTTTTTGCCGCTCACCTGATTGGCCAGCCGCAACGGCTCGATTGCCGAGGCAAAGGCGATCAGCGTGAAGCGGTCGAGCAGTAAAAACACAAAACGGCGCGGGCGCGTCGGTGCGACCGGAGCTTTTCGCGCGGCGACGGTGGGCGAAGGACTACGCATTTGCGACCATTTCATGTCGTTTAAGCCACCAATACAGGCTTTGATCAACGCCGCAAGGGGACACGCGCGTGGGCATTTGCGCAATGCCGTTCTGCCGCGTATAACCCGCCCCGTTACCGCAAAGACCTGAGAGGACGACCAATGACCACGGCCTGGACCAAATCCGATTGGCGCAAATTGCCGCGGCTGCAAATGCCGGATTACCCCGACCCGATGGCGCTGAGCGCGGTCGAGGCGCAGCTTGGCCGGATGCCGCCGCTGGTCTTTGCCGGCGAAGCGCGCAAGCTCAAGCGCGCTCTGGCTCAAGTTGCCGAGGGACGTGCTTTTCTGCTGCAAGGTGGCGACTGTGCCGAGAGCTTTTCAGAGTTTTCCGCCGACAACATCCGCGACACTTTCAAGGTATTGCTGCAAATGGCGGTGGTGCTGACCTGGGGCGCCAAGGTGCCGGTCATCAAGGTTGGCCGGATGGCCGGGCAATTCGCCAAGCCGCGCTCAGCCTCATTCGAGGCGATCGGCGGTGTTGAGCTGCCAAGTTACCGGGGCGATATCATCAACGGGTTCGATTTTACCGCCGCCGCGCGCTTGCCCGAACCGGGGCGGATGTTACAGGCCTATACACAGGCTGCAGCCAGCCTGAACCTGTTGCGCGCCTTCTCGACCGGTGGTTTTGCCGATATCCACCGCGTGCAGAACTGGATCTCAGGTTTCACCGACGATGACGACGCGGAGCGGTATCGCGATATCGCGCAGCGCATTTCCGACGCGATGGCCTTTATGACCGCCGCCGGGGTGACATCAGAAACAGCGCCCGAGCTTGGGCAGGTTGATTTTTACACCAGCCACGAGGCGTTGCTGCTGGAATATGAAGAAGCGCTCTGCCGGATCGACTCGACCACCGGGCTGCCGGTGGCGGGTTCTGGCCATATGCTTTGGATCGGCGATCGCACACGCCAACCGGACGGCGCGCATGTCGCCTTTTGCCGGGGCGTGCAAAACCCGATCGGGCTGAAATGTGGCCCGTCACTCACCTCCGACGACCTCAAGGTTCTGATCGAAACGCTCAATCCCGAAAACGAACCCGGGCGGCTGACGCTGATCGCGCGGTTCGGTGCGGGCAAGGTAGGCGAGCATCTGCCACGCTTGATCCGTACAGTGGGCGAGATGGGTGCCAAAGTGGTGTGGACCTGCGATCCGATGCACGGCAACACGATCAAATCGCCTTCGGGCTTCAAGACCCGACCCTTCGATTCGGTGCTGCGCGAGGTGCGCGAGTTCTTTGCAGTGCACCGCGCAGAAGGTTCGATTCCGGGTGGCGTGCATTTTGAAATGACCGGCAAGGACGTGACAGAATGCACCGGTGGTGTGCGCGCGGTGACAGATGAAGACCTCTCGAGCCGCTATCACACCGCCTGCGATCCCCGCCTTAACGCCAGCCAGTCGCTAGAGCTGGCGTTTCTGGTGGCTGAAGAGCTGCAAACCCTGCGCGATCAGCGCCACGCGGCGGCTATCTGAAACATCGCACCGCGCGGGCAGGTTTCGCGCGGTGACCTTGGCCTATTCGTTCTTGACCACCAGCCGAAACTGGGCGCGCCGCGCCTCGGGGCTGGCGCTGGGGGGCGCAAAGTGGGTGGCCGGTTCGGAAAACCCCGGCTGCAGTGCGGTCACGGGTTCGCCCACGCGTGGGCCTAATGCTTTTGCAGCAAATTCTGTCGGATAGCCTGCGGTAATCGAGGCCACTTGCGCCGTGTCGATCAGAAAGCGGCGGGGGCACCGGCCGATCTGGCCTTCGCTCATCAGACAGCCGAGCATGCGGTTGACATCACCAAGGTCCGATTTCAGCGGCAACAGCAACAGCCGCGCCGATAGCGGTGGCTTACCGATGGCTGTCTCGCCCAAAAGCCCGAGCTCCGCAGCGGCGGGGCCCTGAAAAACCTCTTCGATAACCTCGCCAATGCGTTTGCGCGCCGCGGGGGCGAAAAAAGCTGAAAGCGGCATCCCGCGCACTTCCATGCCGATCAGGTCGTTCAGATGCATCCCCGCCAGCCGAAACCGCGCCATGCCGGGGGCGATGCGTTCCGCGATGAAGGCAAATTCGAGCGCATTCTCGATTCCGCGCGGGTCCACATCGGCGCGCGCGGGCACCCGGCGCCCCTTGCGCAGCGCCTCCCAATACGCCCGCACTTCGCCTAAAGCACGAAACCGCATCCCACCCTCCGCCGCGGCGAGTGTCACAACCGTTCCCGCGTCGTCTGCAACCTTGTCAATCATACCAAAACCCTCCGCGCGGCCCAAGCGCAATCCCCGGCTCTGTCGCTGGCGCCTTTGCTATGCTAGGTCCGGGGCGACATCGTTACCGCAAGATGAATCTAGCCCGTTCCGCGGCGAAAAGGTGAGGAAAGTTTACAAATGGTTAACCAGGCAGAGGCGGCGAGCCCGCTATCAATGACCGGGTTTGCCGCGCGCCAAGGCGGCGGTGCGGGCATGGAATGGGCGTGGGATCTGCGCGCGGTCAACGGCAAAGGATTTGATCTTCGGCTGCGGTTGCCTGACGGCATTGACGGGCTTGAGGCGGGCGTGCGCGAGGCGGTGGCGCGCGTGGTAGCGCGCGGCTCGGTGCAACTGGGGCTGAAGCTTGCAACGGGCGCAGGCGCCGAAACCTTGCAGATCAACCCGCCTGGCCTGACTGCGGCGCTCGCCGCGCTGGCCACGGCCGAGGCACAGGCCGCGGGGCAGGGGCTGGAACTGGCGCGCACCTCAGCGGCGCAAGTGCTGGGTCTTCGCGGGGTCACGCAGCAAGGCGTTGCCGAAGCACCCGACCCGGTAGCGTTGCGCGCGGCGCTGCTGCAAGACCTTGCCGCTTTGCTCGACGATTTCAACGCCATGCGGCGCACCGAAGGTGCTGCGCTCGCGCGTGTGCTGGGAGCACAGATCGACCGCATTGCCGCGCTGACCGATGCCGCCGCCCTTGCGGCCGAGGCGCGCCGCCCCGAGGTAGCCGAAAATTTGCGCGCGGCACTGGCGCGCGTGGCCGATGCGGCACCGGGCGTTGACCCGGCCCGCGTTGCCGGCGAACTTGCCATGTTGGCGATCAAGGCCGATGTGACCGAAGAAATCGACCGGCTGCGCACCCATGTCGTCGCCGCCCGCGCACATTTGGCCGCAGACGGCCCGGTGGGGCGCAAGCTTGAGTTTTTGACCCAGGAATTCGTGCGCGAGGCTAACACGCTTTGTTCCAAGTCCGGCTCGGCCGCCCTGACCGCGATCGGGCTTGACCTCAAGCATGTGATCGACCAGATGCGCGAGCAGATCCAGAATCTGGAGTGAGCGATGACGCAAAGCGCCCGTCGTGGTCTGCTAATCATCCTGTCCTCGCCCTCGGGCGCGGGCAAAACCACGCTGGCGCGCAGGCTTATGGCCAAAGACCCGGCGCTGCGCTTTTCGGTTTCCGCCACCACGCGCGCGCCACGACCGGGTGAAACCGACGGCAAGGAATATTGGTTCATGGATCGCGCAGGCTTTGAAGCAGCCACCGCGCGCGGCGATATGCTGGAACATGCCGAAGTGTTCGCCAACCTTTACGGCTCTCCGCGCGCGCCGATTGAGGCTGAACTTGCGGCCGGGCATGATGTAATTCTTGATATCGACTGGCAGGGCGGCCAACAGGTGCGCAATTCGGCGCTGGGGCGCGATGTCGTCTCGATCTTCATCCTGCCGCCCTCGATCGCTGAGTTGGAAGGCCGTCTGCGCGCCCGTGGGCAAGACAGCCCCGAGGTGATCGCTGGGCGCATGGCGCGCGCGCAGGACGAAATCAGCCACTGGGCCGAATACGACTACGTACTGGTCAACCGGGACATCGACCAAGCCAGCGCCGATCTTGACACCATCCTCGCCGCCGAACGGATGCGTCGCGAACGCCAGACCGGGCTGACCGATTTTGTGCGCGCCCTGAATGCAGAGAAAGGCGCGAAATGATCTACTCGCTCGACGGTATCGCCCCGACGCTTGCGCCCGACGCATGGATTGCACCTGACGCCAACCTGATCGGTAAGGTGGTGCTGGAAACCGCCGCTTCTGTCTGGTTCGGTGCCACATTGCGCGGCGATAACGAGGAAATTCGCGTCGGCGCAGGGTCGAACGTGCAGGATGCTTGCGTGCTGCACACCGACATGGGCTTTCCGCTGACCATCGGCGCCAATTGTACGGTCGGCCACAAGGCGATGCTGCATGGCTGTACGGTGGGTGCTGGTTCGCTGATCGGCATGGGCGCTACGGTGCTAAACGGCGCAGTGATCGGGCGGGGATGCCTGATCGGCGCGGGGGCGTTGATCGCCGAGGGTAAGGTGATACCTGATTTCTCACTCGTGATCGGCGCGCCGGGCCGCGTGGTGCGCACGCTTGATGAGGCGCAGGTCGCGCGGTTGCTGCGGTCTGCCGAGCATTACCGCGCCAATGCCCGCCGCTACGCCGCAGGGCTTGCGGCGGTTTAATCAGCGTCGAGAACGTAGAGATCAAATTCGAGCTTAGGGAAGGCCAAGCTGATTTCGCGTTCCACCAGCCTCGGGTTCGGGATTTGCCGCGTAATCGCGCGCAGCGGGCCGCGGTAGCCTATCGCAACAAGCCGCGATGCAAGATCATGCACATCAAAGCCCGAAGTCATTAGCGGCGCCAACACCACATCAGGGCGAATCCGCGCCAGAAGATCGACGTCAAGCATCGCGAGAGTCGCAAAATTCACTTCGGTGCCATCAGGCCCGCGAATAGCGGCTGGAAGCGGTTGGCGTGTTTTTATCACCAGAGACTTGCGGAGGGCGGGTTCCGTCGGAAGTGCCGCAGCATACACACAAAACGGCTTTACCCGATTGCGAACCTGTCATGTCTTATTGCCTTCGTCGAAAATATGCCAATTTTTTGCACCACCTAAAGCACCCTGCGCCCAAAAGATTAGCGAGTCGCAAATCCGTTCTCAAGAGCCATAACCACCTCAAGAGGGGGCAAAATGAAACCACGTGAAGGAGTTAGCGGTAAAGTAAAGCGATTGACCCCGCTGCTCAACACCTTCGGATAGCGCGCTCATGTGCCCGCGCGGTGCTTGCAAAAGCAGCACGGGGCTCGCCGATAGGTTGAATACACAGGTCACTTCAGCATCGCCATAGTTGCGAATCATGCCCAAAAGTGGCGCGGACAGATCAAGAAAGCGCACTGCACCCAGCCGCAGCGGCGGTGTCGCGCGGCGCAGCGCCAGCACGGCGCGGGCATGGTGCCAAACCGAATCCGGTGCCGTAACTTGTGCGGCAAGGTTTAGGGCGGCTTGCGGCGGCTTGATCGGCAGCCAAGGGCGCGCGGTGCTGAAGCCCGCGTTTGCGCTCGCATCCCAGACCATCGGCGTGCGGCACCCATCGCGGCCCTTGATCTCGGGCCAGAATCGCAAGCCCACCGGGTCAGACAGTTCAGCGTAGTCAAGTTGGGTTTCGGGAAGGCCAAGCTCTTCGCCCTGATACAGCCCGATCGTGCCAGGCAGCGACGCCAGCAACGCCAGCGCCTGGCGCGCCAGCGCCGCGGGGTTTGCGCCGTGCGCCGCCCAGCGACTGACCGGGCGCGTCACATCATGGTTGGAAAACGACCAATAGGGCCAGCCATCCGGCGCGGCCGCAAAAAAACCCTCGATCACCGCGCGAAAATGCGCAGGCGAATAGTCGTCGCCCAACAGATCAAAGCTGTACGCCATGTTTAGCCGCCCCGGTCGGGTGTATTCGGCCATGATCGGCAGCGCGCGCCCGGCAACTTCACCCACTTCGCCCAAAAGGCAGGTGCCGGGGAAACCGTCGCACACGGCGCGCAGCCGCGCCAACAACGCCAGATTTTCCGGCTGGGTCTTGTCAAATCGGTGGTCCTGCATGTCGTAGGCGCTTTTGGGCGGTATTCCATCGGCTGGCAGGGGGGCGGGTGGATTGTCGCGAAGGGCAGGGTCGTGCAGGTAATAATTCACCGTATCAAGCCGGAACCCATCGACACCGCGCGCCAGCCAAAAGCGCAGCACACCTTCCACGGCCTTTTGCACCTCGGGGTTATGCAGGTTCAGGTCGGGTTGGCGGGCAAGGAAATTGTGCAGGTAATACTGCCGCCGCCCAGCGTCCCACTCCCAGGCAGAGCCGCCAAACACCGAAAGCCAGTTGTTCGGCGGGCTGCCATCGGGTTTGGCATCGGCCCAAACGTACCAATCCGCCTTGTCGGCGCGCGCGCGGCTATCGGCAAACCATGGGTGCGCATCAGAGGAATGGTTCAGCACCTGATCGAGGATTACCTTCAACCCCAATGCATGTGCGCGCGCCACTAGCAGGTCAAAATCAGCCAGCGTGCCGAACAGCGGATCAACCTCGCAATAATCGCTTACATCATAGCCCATGTCAGCCATCGGCGAGCGGAACAACGGCGAGAGCCAGATTGCGTCAGCGCCAAGCTCTGCCACATGCGCAAGCCGCGCGGTAATGCCTGCAAGGTCGCCAATCCCGTCGCCATTGCTATCTTGAAAACTGCGCGGATAGATCTGATAGACCACCGCTCCGCGCCACCATTCAGCCATTGCGCACCCATATGCCTGCCGTTTCTACAAACCTAGCGGTGCGCGCGCGCGGCGAAAGCGAATTCGGCAGGCGCGCTTGACGGGGCGGGGGTAGGGCTTCACAAAGGTTCCAAACCGCTTTGGAAGGCTTTATCTTGCCCAATGAAACCACCGCTGCCAGCGTTGCCGCCTTTCGCGCCGACGTATTGCGCCACATTACCTATACGATGGGCAAGGATGCACCGCACGCCTCGCACTATGACTGGCGGCTGGCGCTGTCCTTTGCGCTGCGCGACCGAATCGTAGAGCCGTGGTTTGCCGCCACCCGGCGCACTTGGGAAACCGGCGCCAAGCGGGTTTACTATCTGTCGATGGAGTTTCTGGTTGGCCGCCTGCTGGAAGATGCCGCCATCAACCTTGGCCTGCGCGACGTGGCGCGCGAGGCGCTGGCGGGGCTTGGCGTCGATTTTGCGGCGCTGGTGGGCGAAGAGCCGGACGCAGCACTTGGCAACGGCGGGCTCGGGCGGCTTGCGGCTTGCTACATGGATAGCATGGCAACGCTCGGCTGCCCCGGTTACGGCTACGGCATTCGCTACGAACACGGGCTGTTTCACCAAAGCATCGTTGATGGAGAGCAACACGAGCAGGCCGAAAACTGGCTGACCCAACGCCACCCGTGGGAGTTTGAGCGCCCCGAGGTCGCCTATGCGATCGGATTTCGCGGTGAGGTGACACAGGCGCAAGGCCGCGCCGTCTGGACCCCGGCGGAAACCGTGCGCGCCCAGGCGCATGATACGCCAGTGATCGGCTGGGGCAGTCGTTGGGCCAACACGCTTCGACTCTGGAGCGCCAAGCCAACCGCGCTGTTCGATCTTGCCCGTTTCAACCACGGAGAATATGCCGCCGCCGCCGAACCCGAGGCGCTGGCGCGCACGCTTAGCCGCGTGCTGTACCCAGACGATACGACATACGCCGGCAAAGAGCTGCGGCTGAAACAGGAATATTTCCTTGTTTCCGCTGCCTTGCAGGACATTCTTCGCCGCCACCTTGCGGGTGGTCACGCGCTGTCCGATCTGCCCGCCTTGGCCGCGATCCAGATGAACGACACCCATCCCGCGCTCGCCGGGCCCGAGCTGGTGCGGCTTTTGGTTGATTTGCATGGAATGCGCTTTGAAGAGGCAATCGGCATTACCGTGGCCTGCCTTGGCTACACCAACCACACGCTTTTGCCCGAGGCGCTGGAACGCTGGGCCACCTACCTTATGGGCTCGGTTCTGCCGCGCCATATGCAGATCATCGAAGAGATCGACGCATGGCACGCACGCCAGCACCCCACGCGGCCGCATTGGGTCGGGATCGTCAAACACCAAGAGGTGCGGATGGGCGATCTGGCCTTCATCACCTCGCATCGGGTCAACGGCGTTTCCGCACTGCACAGCGAACTGGTGAAAAAGACCCTTTTCCCCGAACTTGACGCGCTGCACCCCGGCCGAGTTGTCAACGTAACCAACGGAGTGACACCGCGGCGCTGGCTGCGCCTTGCCAACCCCGCGCTTGCATCCCTTATCACCCGCTCGATCGGGCCAGGATGGGAGGCAGATCTCGAGCGTCTGCAGGGGCTGGAGCCGCTGGTCGAGGATGCGGGCTTTCGCGCCGAATTTGCCGCCACCAAGCGTAGCAACAAAATTGCGCTCACAAGCTGGTTGCGCGAAACCCAAGGAATCGAGGCCAACCCCGACGCGATCTTCGATGTACAGGTCAAGCGCGTGCATGAATACAAGCGCCAGTTGCTGAACATCCTGCAAACCATCGCGCATTGGCAACGCTTGCACGAAAATCCCGAAAGCGCGCTGCCGCGGTTGCGCATCTTTGGTGGCAAGGCCGCGCCGGGCTATCAAGCCGCAAAAGAAATCATTCGCCTTATCAATGACGTGGCAGTCGTTGTAAACGCAGACCCGAAAACCCGCGACGCGCTGCAGATTGTGTATCCTGAAAACTACAACGTCAGCATGGCAGAACGGCTTGTGCCCGCCGCTGACCTTTCCGAGCAAATCTCGACTGCGGGCAAAGAGGCCTCGGGCACCGGGAACATGAAGTTTGCGCTGAATGGCGCGCTGACGATCGGCACGCTTGATGGTGCCAACGTTGAGATCCGCGAGCATGTGGGGGCGGAAAACTTCTTTCTGTTCGGTCTGACCGCCGCCGAGGTCACCGAACGGCGCCGCGATCCTGAACACGCGCGCAAGGCGATCATGGCAAACCAGCCCTTGCGAGATGTGCTGCAAATGATTGCAGAGGGCCGTTTCAGCCCTGACGAGCCGGGCCGCTATCACGGCCTTGTGCATAACATCTGGAATTCCGATTATTTCCTCGTGGCGTCAGACTTTGCCGCCTATGATGCCGCGCAGGCAGAGGTTGACGTTGCGTTCGGCGACCGTGACCGCTGGTGGCGCATGGCGGCCTTGAACACTGCGCGGATGGGCTATTTTTCGTCGGACCGGGCGATCCGCGAATACATGATAAGGATCTGGGGCACGGTATCGGCACTTTAGGGGGTGGCATGGCACGACCCGACGCCAAAGTAGCGCGCGCACTGGCCGAGGGGCGGCACGATGACCCCTTTGCGCTGCTCGGGCTGCACGGCGGGCAGATCGTGGCGCTGGTTCCCGATGCAACGCGGCTTTGGGCCGTGGGAAGCAAAACGGTCGAACTGCGTGTGATCGTGCCGGGCGTTTTTGCCGCTGACTGGCCCGAGGGTGCGCCCTATCGGCTGCGCGCCGAAGGGGCCGCAGGGCAGTGGGAGTTTGAAGACCCGTATCGCTTTGCCCCGGTTTTAGGCGAAATCGACGAATACCTGATTGGCGAGGGCCGCCATCGCCAGCTTTGGCAGGTGCTTGGTGCGCATCTAGTCACGCATCAGGGCGTGGCAGGGGTGCATTTTGCGGTTTGGGCGCCGAACGCACGGCGCGTCTCGGTCGTGGGTGGCTTCAACAACTGGGACGGGCGGCGCCATCAAATGCGTCGTCGCGGGGCCAGTGGCGTGTGGGAAATCTTTGCGCCGGGGTTGGTCGAGGGCGAGGCCTATAAATACGAAATTGTCGGCGCCACCGGTCAGTTGCAACCGCTGAAGGCCGACCCGCTTGGCTTTGGTGCGGAACATCCACCGCAGACCGCCTCGGTAGTGCGTGCCTTGGGCAAGCACGGCTGGGGCGATGCAGGGTATCTTGGCACCCGCGCCGGGGCCAGTGCGATCGGTGCGCCAATCTCGATTTACGAGGTGCATCTGGGCAGCTGGCGGCGCGTGGCCGGCGAGGAAAACCGACCCTTAAGTTACTTTGAGGCCGCATCGCAACTTGTTGACTATGTTTCTGATCTTGGCTTTACGCATATCGAGTTACTGCCCATCACTGAACATCCGTTCGATGGCAGTTGGGGGTATCAGCCGATTGGCCTGTATGCCCCCACCATCCGCCACGGCCGCCCCGAAGAGTTTGCTGCCCTCGTCGATGCCGCGCATCAAAAAGGGCTCGGCGTCATTCTTGACTGGGTGCCGGGGCACTTTCCAACCGACGCGCATGGGCTGGCGCAGTTTGATGGCACCCCGCTTTACGAACACGCCGACCCGCGCGAGGGTTTCCATCGCGATTGGAACACGCTCATCTTCAACTACGGGCGCCGCGAGGTGGCCAACTATCTGCTCGCCAATGCCTTGTTCTGGCTAGAAGAATACCATCTTGACGGGCTGCGTGTCGATGCCGTGGCATCAATGCTTTACCGCGACTATTCACGCCCTGCGGGCGAGTGGATACCCAACATCAATGGCGGGCGCGAAAACCTTGAAGCAATTGCTTTTTTGCAAAGCATGAATGCCGAAGCCTATGGCGGCGCGCCGGGCATCATGACGGTGGCCGAGGAAAGCACATCCTACCCCGGCGTATCGCGCCCGGTGCATGAGGGCGGGTTGGGCTTTGGCTACAAGTGGAACATGGGCTGGATGAACGACTGGCTGCGCTATTTTGCGCGCGACCCAGTTCATCGCCGTCACCACCATAACGAAATAACATTCGCAAGTTCCTACGCTTGGAGCGAGAACTTTATTCTTCCTCTTAGCCATGACGAGGTGGTGCACGGCAAGGGCAGTCTGCTCGGCAAGATGCCGGGGCTGGAAGGGGAACGTTTTGCCAACCTGCGCGCCTTTCTGGCGCTGATGTGGGGGCATCCGGGGAAGAAGCTTTTGTTTATGGGTCAAGAGTTTGCGCAGCTCAGTGAATGGGCGCAGGCGGGTGAACTTGACTGGCATTTGCTGGGCGATCCTCGCCACATAGGTGTGCAAACCCTCGTGCGCGATTTGAACCAGCTTTACCGCCAAACACCCGCGCTGCACTGGGGCGATTGCCAAGCTGAAGGCTTTGAATGGGTCGAGGCGGATGACGCGGCGAATTCGGTCTATGCGTTCGAGCGGCACGCGCCGGGCCAGGCTCCGGTGCTGGTGGTGGCCAACCTCACTCCGATCGAGCGCAGGGGCTACCAGCTTGGCCTTTCGCAGGGTGGCAATTGGCACGAAGTTTTGAACAGTGACAGCGCGCATTATGGTGGGGCGAATCGTGGCAACATGGGTGCCGTGAAGGCCGAGAAAAAGCCTTGGCGGGGCCGCGCTGCCAGTGGCACCTTTTATCTGCCGCCCTTGTCGGTGGTGATGTTCAGCCCCGGTTGAGCCCGGGAAGGGGGGAGCGATGAAACCGCAGCCAAATGCCCGGCTTTCAAGCCACGCGATGGCCTTTGTACTGGCAGGCGGGCGCGGAAGTCGACTGAAAGAGCTTACCGACAAGCGCGCCAAGCCTGCTGTCTATTTTGGCGGCAAGGCACGGATCATCGACTTTGCGCTTTCGAATGCGCTCAATTCCGGCATCCGCAAAATGGCGATAGCCACGCAATACAAGGCGCACAGCCTCATTCGCCACATGCAGCGCGGCTGGTCGTTCTTTCGTGCCGAGCGCAACGAATATCTCGACATCCTACCCGCCAGCCAGCGGGTGAGCGAGAGCCAGTGGTATCTGGGCACCGCCGATGCCGTGACGCAAAACATTGATATCGTCGATAGTTACGGCGTGAAATACGTGATCGTGCTGGCGGGCGACCACGTTTACAAGATGGATTACGAGGTGATGCTGCAACAGCACGTCGCCACCGGTGCCGATGTAACAATCGGCTGCCTGACGGTGCCGCGCGCCGAGGCCAGCGCCTTTGGCGTAATGGCAGTTGATGCGATGGGGCGGATCACCGACTTTCTTGAAAAGCCGAAAAATCCGCCAGGATTGCCGGGCGATGCGACCAATTCGCTCGCCTCGATGGGCATTTACGTGTTCGACTGGGCCTTTTTGCGCGATCTTTTGCTGCGCGACGCGGACGACAGCAACTCTAGCCACGATTTCGGTAACGACCTGATCCCGGCAGTCGTCAAAAACGGCAAGGCGATGGCGCATCGCTTTACGGAAAGCTGCGTGACAAGCGGGTTGGAGACCGAGCCGTATTGGCGTGATGTGGGCACGATTGACGCCTTTTGGCAGGCCAATATCGACTTGACCGAATTCACGCCCAAGCTTGATCTTTACGATAACGCTTGGCCAATCTGGACCTATGCCGAGATCGTGCCACCCGCCAAGTTCATCCATGATGAAGATGGGCGGCGCGGTATGGCGGTGTCTTCGCTGGTTTCGGGGGACTGCATCGTTTCGGGGTCCGAGGTGCGCAATTCACTGCTGTTTACTGGTTGCCGTACCCACAGCTTTGCCGAACTCGACCATGTGGTGGCGCTGCCTTATGCCGATGTCGGGCGCGGCGCGCGGCTTCACCGCTGCGTACTGGACCGTGGCGTGCTGATACCGCCTGGGCTGGTAGTTGGAGAAGACCCCGAGGAGGATGCGCGCTGGTTTCGCTGCAGCGAGGGCGGCATCGTGCTGATCACCGATGACATGCTTGCGGCGCGGGCGGCCGCGTTGGGGTAGGGGGGCCGTCTGCCCCCCTCGCGGGCCTTGCGGCCCGCTCACCCCCCGAGGATATTTGACTGAAGCAGAAGCGGATTGAGGCGAATGATGGGCGGGCGGGTGCTTTCAGTGGCATCAGAGGCGGTGCCTCTGATCAAGACCGGCGGGTTGGCCGATGTGGTCGGGGCTTTGCCGGGTGCGCTGGCGCAGTTGGGCTGGCAGACGCGCGTGCTGTTGCCAGCCTATCCGGGCGTGTTGGCCAAGCTTGGGGCGGCGCGCGAGGTCTGGGCGGCGCCAGAGTTGTTCGGCGGGCCGGGCCGGGTGATGCTGGGCAGCACCGCAGAGTTTGAGGTGCTGGCGCTGGATGCACCGCATCTGTTTGCGCGCGCAGGCGGTCCCTATAGCGACACAGCAGGCGATTTTGGGGATAACCCAGAGCGGTTTGCGGCACTTTGCTGGGTGGGCGCAGAGCTTGCGCGCAGCGGTGATGGCGAAGGTTGGCGCCCCGACATTGTGCATGCGCATGACTGGCAGGGCGGGCTTGCGCCTGCGTATCTTCGCTATCGCAAGATCGACGTGCCCTCGCTTATCACCGTGCACAACATCGCCTTTCAAGGGGTGACGGGCGCCGACCGGCTGGCATCGCTGCAGCTTCCGCCCGAGGCGTTTGGACCTGACGGGGTGGAATACTGGGGCAATATTTCTGCACTGAAGGCGGGGCTCATGTGTGCGGATTCAATCACCACAGTCAGCCCGCGCTATGCGGATGAATTGATGCGGCCAGAGTTCGGGTTGGGCCTGGAGGGGATGATCGCGGCGCGGGCCGGGGTGGTGCATGGCATTCTGAACGGTATCGACACGACACTTTGGAACCCTGCGGCGGATGCGGCGATCGTGCCCTTTTCGGGGCGCGCGTTGGCAGGCAAGGGCGAAAACCGCGCGCGGCTGTTGGCCGAGTTCGAGCTGGCGGCGGTTGCGGGGCCCTTGGCGATTGTTGTCAGCCGCCTGACAGATCAGAAGGGCATCGACCTTTTGCCCGAAGCGCTTGGCGAGTTTTTGGGGGGCGGCGGCGGGCTTTGCGTGCTTGGCACTGGCGACGCCTGGGCCGAAGAAGCAATGCGCGCCCTTATGGCGCGGTTTCCGGGGCGGGTAGGCGTGAGGCTTGGCTATGATGAAGGCCTGAGCCACCGGATGTTTGCGGGCGGCGATGCGGTGCTTGTGCCCTCGCGGTTCGAGCCTTGCGGGTTAACGCAGATGATGGGCCTTCGCTATGGCACGGTGCCGGTCGTATCTGCGGTGGGGGGGCTGGCCGATACGGTGATAGGCGCCACCCCGGCCAGCCTTGCGGCGAAGGCGGCGACCGGCGTGGTGTTTCACCCGGTTGATGCGCTGGCGCTTAGGCAGGCGCTGCGCAGGCTGGTTGCGCTATATGCCGACCGCGCGGCATGGGCGGCGCTGCAACGACGCGCGATGAAGGCCAATCTTGGTTGGGATGCTTCGGCGGCGCGCTATGCTGCGCTGTACGAGGGGTTGCGGCGTGGCTGAACGGAAGATTCAACCGGGGCAGACGCAGGCACTGGGCGCAACAGTTTCGGCGGAGGGGGTGACCTTCGCGCTTTTTTCCGCCCATTGCGAGCAGGTGGAGCTGTGCCTTTTCGAGGGCGGGATCGAGCAGCGCCTGACCCTGCCAACCCGCGAGGGCGACATCTGGGCCGGGTTCGTACCGGGTTTGAGGGCTGGGGCGGAATACGGCTTTCGCCTGCACGGGCCTTGGGCGCCCAAACATGGCCACCGCTTTGATGTGGCCAAGCTACTGCTTGACCCTTACGCGCGCCAAATCAGCGCGCCGTGGCGCTGGCAAAGCGGGCTGATGGGGCAGGGGGTCGATACCGCAGCACTTGTGCCAAAATCCGTGGTGCAACCAATGCCGGAGGCCGCGCCCAAGGCGGTATCGAGACCTTGGGCCGAAACGGTGATCTACGAGGCGCATGTCAAGGGGCTGACGGCGCTGCACCCTGATGTGCCCGAGGCCGCGCGCGGCCGCTTTGCGGGCCTGGCGGCACCGGTGATGCTCGCTCATTACCGCAGCCTTGGGGTGACGGCGCTGGAACTGCTGCCGGTGCACGCCTTCATCGATGACCGCTTTGTGGTGGAGCGTGGGCTATCCAACTACTGGGGCTATCAAAGCCTCGGCTTTTTCGCGCCCGATCCGCGCTATGGCGACATGGCCGAATTTGCCGCGATGGCGGCTGATTTGCACGAAGCCGGGCTCGAGGTCATCCTTGATGTGGTGTTCAATCACTCGGGCGAAGGCGATGAGGCGGGGCCGACGCTTGCCTTTCGCGGGCTGGACAACGCAAGCTATTACCGGCTGCGCGAGGGGGGCACTTACGTCAACGACACGGGCTGCGGCAATACGCTGAACCTGTCGCATCCGGCGGTGCTGCGCATGGTGATGGACAGCCTGCGCTACTGGGCCGCGCTTGGGGTTGATGGCTTTCGCTTTGATCTGGCGACATCCTTGGGGCGCGGGCGTCGCGGCGAATTCGATGCGGCGGGGCTATTTCTGACCGCGATCCGGCAAGACCCGGTGCTGGCCGGGCTGAAGCTGATTGCCGAACCGTGGGATCTTGGCCCAGGCGGGTACAGGCTGGGTGGCTTTCCGCACCCGTTTGCCGAATGGAACGACAGGTTCCGCGACGGCGTGCGGCGATTTTGGCGCGCTGAGGCGGGGATGCTGCCAGAGCTTGCGCGCCGCATCGCAGGCAGCGCCGAGGTATTCGAACCGGGTGGGCGCGGGCCGACGGCCTCGCTCAACTACCTCGCGTCCCATGACGGCTTTGCGCTGCAAGATATTGTTTCTTATGCGGTTAAGCACAACGAAGCGAATGGCGAAGACGGCCGTGACGGGCATGCCGAGAACTTTTCGGATAATATGGGCCATGAAGGGCCAAGCCCCGATCCAGCACTTGCCGCGCGCCGCGCCGCACGGGTGCGCGCGATGTTGGCGACGCTTTACCTTGCCCAAGGCAGCGTGATGCTGCGCGCGGGCGACGAGATTGGGCAAAGCCAGGGAGGCAACAACAATGCCTATGCCCAAGACAACGCGACCAGTTGGCAGGCTTGGCCCGGCGACGCCGTGCTGAGCGCATTTGTGGCGCGGCTTGGCGCCTTGCGCGCGGCCAATCCGGTGCTGCGCCAGCCAGATTATCTGCACGGGCGGGCGCGCAGCGATGGGCTGCGCGATCTGGTCTGGCGCTTACCTTCAGGGCGCGAGCCGACGCCCGCCGATTGGCAAGACCCCGGCGCGCATTGCCTGTGCGTGGTGCTGCGGGGTGCAGCAGAGGCCGCGCATTCGCCGCGCGCCGCCTTTGCCGCCTTTAACGCAGGGCCTGCGTGCACCGTTGTCTTGCCACCGGGCGATTGGATGATGGCGCTCGACTCTGCCCGCCCGGATGCACCAGAATCGCCCGCAAGTGGCGAGGCCGACGTGGCGGCGCAATCAGTGCAACTTTTTCTTGCGAGGTGAAAATGCGCTACCCGACCCAACCGATCGAAGGCCAGCGCCCCGGCACCTCGGGGCTGCGCAAGAAAACCCGCGTTTTCATGGCGCCGGGGTATCTGGAAAACTTCGTTCAGGCCACTTTTGATGCCATTGGCGGTGTCGCGGGCAAAGTATTGGTGCTGGGCGGTGACGGGCGCTACTTCGGCCGCGAGGCGGCAGAAACCATCCTCAAAATGGCCGCCGCCAATGGTGCCGCGCGGGTGATTTTGGGGCAGGGGGCCTGGCTTTCCACGCCCGCCGCCTCGCATCTGATCCGCCTCAGACGCGCGGATGGCGGTATCATCCTGTCGGCCAGCCACAACCCCGGCGGGCCGGACGAAGATTTTGGCGTCAAATACAACATCGCCAATGGCGGTCCGGCACCCGAAGCAGTGACCGAGGCAATCTTTGCCGCAACCCAGCGACTAACCGAGTATCGCAAGGCCGACGCACCGGATATCGACCTTGACCAACTGGGCGCGCATCAACTGGCGGGCATGACAGTCGAAATTGTCGATCCCGTCGCGGCATACGCCGATCTGATGGAAACGCTCTTCGATTTTGCCGCCCTAAGGCGGTTGTTCGCCTCCGGTTTTCGCGCCCGGATCGACAGCATGAATGCCATCACCGGCCCCTATGCAGTCGAGATTTTTGAACACCGGCTCGGGGCAGCGAAAGGGACGGTGGTGCACGCCAAGCCTTTGCCCGACTTTGGCGGCATGCACCCCGATCCCAACCCGACATGGGCCCACACGCTGATGGCCGAGATGATGCGCCCCGATGCGCCTGATTTTGGCGCGGCCTCTGATGGCGATGGCGACCGCAACATGGTGCTTGGGCGCGGCATCTATGTCAGCCCGTCCGACAGCCTTGCGGTGCTGGCCGAACAGTTGCACCTTGCCCCGGCTTACGCGAATGGGCCGAAAGGTGTGGCGCGTAGCATGCCCACCTCGACCGCGCTGGACCGGGTGGCACAGGCGCTAGGGATTGCTTGTTTTGAAACGCCGACAGGGTGGAAGTTCTTTGGCAATCTGCTTGATGCCGGCAAAGTCACGCTCTGCGGCGAGGAAAGCTTTGGCACCGGCTCTGACCATGTGCGCGAAAAAGACGGGCTCTGGGCGGTGCTGATGTGGCTGACGATCCTTGCCCAAACCGGCAAACCGGTTGACGAGGTGCTGGCCGACCATTGGGCACGGTTTGGGCGCACTTACTACTCACGCCACGACTACGAGGCGTTGCCCGTGGCGATGGCCGAGGCGATGATGGCCGATTTGCGCGCACGGCTTGACGATTTGCCAGGGCAAGGCGCTGCGGGCCTGCAAGTTTCGGCGGCGGATGAGTTTTCGTATACCGATCCGGTGGATGGCACGGTTTCTGGCGGGCAGGGGGTGCGCCTGTTCTTTGACGGTGGCGCGCGCGCAGTGTTGCGCCTGTCGGGCACCGGCACCGAAGGCGCGACGTTGCGGCTTTACCTTGAACGCTACGCGCCGGGGCCGCAGGGTTTGGGCGAAGATACGCAAGCCATGCTCGCACCCGTCGGCGCCACGGTTGAGGCGCTGGTCGGAGTCTGCCGTCTCAGCGGGCGCAAGGGGCCCGATGTCGTAACCTGACAAGGGGCCGCCCAAGCACAAAAGCGTCGCCAAATCGGCACGTCTGTAGCGCCGATAATAGGTATTATGTATTATAAAGGTCCACCCAAACCGCTACGGCACAAGAACCGTTGACCCCACAGTTTGCCGCCCGGCCAGCGCTTCATGTGCGGAACCTACTGCATCCAGCGGATAACGCTGCGCAATTTCCACCTTGATGGCGCCAGACGCGATCATCTTGAACAGCGCGCCCGAAGCCTCTACCAGCCACCCCGGTTGCCGCGTAAAGTGAAACAGCGTCGGTCGCGTAACACTCAGGCTGGCACGCGCCAGATGGCTGATGCGGAAATTGTCGGGCACGCCGGATGATTGGCCAAAGTTGACCAGCATGCCAAACGGCTTCAAAACCTCGAGCGATTTCAAAATGGTATCAAAACCAATCGAATCATAGACTGCAGCAACGCCATGACCGCCGGTCAGGCGCATGGTTTCGGCCACAAAATCCGCGGCGCGGTAGTCGATGACTTCGGCATAGCCGTTTGCCCGTGCCAAGGCGCATTTTTCAGGCCCCCCGGCGGTACCGATAGCGCGCACGCCTTTCGCCGCAAGCCATTGCCCTGCCAACAGCCCAACACCCCCGGCCGCTGCGTGAAAAAGCACGGTATCATCGGCGGTTACGCGAAATGAGTGATGTAACAGGTAATAGGCTGTCAGCCCTTTTAGCATCACCGCAGCCGCGACCTCATCGCTGACTGTATCGGGTAGCGGCACCGCGAGTTCAGCGGGCAGCAACCGATGGCTCGCATAGGCGCCGTTGGGCGTGGTGTAGGCAACGCGCTGGCCAACCTGCAAGGCGACCCCCTCGCCCACCGCTTCAACCACCCCAGCACCTTCCGACCCGGTCACCAGATCGTGCGGCACGGGCCAGGGGTAAGCACCGGAGCGAAAGTAAATGTCAATGTAATTCAGTCCTATAGCCGTTTGCTTTAAGGCAATTTCACCCGGCCCGGGGCGCGGAACCTCGATCTCTTTGCGAAAAATCTGCTCGGTGCCGCCGGGTGCGGCGATTGCCATTGCATAGGCCATCATGTCATCTCCATCTGGAACGCGGCATCAACGGGCGCGTGTAAAGCGTTGCTAGGGTTGTATTTTGTGTCAGTCGGCGCCACCACTCGGTAAAAACTGGCTGTCTCCGTCTGGCGCATTGCCGCTCTGTGGGCGGCGCGGATATCGTTGAACGCCTCAATCAGGCGCGAGTTGGCCTTTGGGTTTTCAGGCGGGGTAATCGTGGCCATATTGCACTCCTGCTTGCCGCGAACCTGACACCCTGCCCGGCTGGGGTCAATCGTGACTGGCGCGTTCCGCCCTCCCGCGTTATGAGGCGACAAATGGAGGCCCCAATGCAGCTGCCGATCAAGATTGCCCCGTCGATTCTTTCTGCCGATTTCGCGAATTTCGGCGCTGAGTGTCGCGCGATCGAGGCCGAAGGTGCCGACTGGGTGCATGTCGACGTGATGGATGGGCATTTTGTGCCGAACCTGACCTTTGGCCCGGCGATGTGCGCAGCACTCCGCCCGCATATCAAGACGGTGATGGACGTGCATCTGATGATCGCCCCGGTCGATCCCTATATCGCCGCCTTCGCAAATGCGGGTGCCGACATCATCACCGCCCATATCGAGGCTGGCCCGCACATTCACTGCACCCTGCAAGCCATTCGCACCACAGGTAAAAAGGCGGGCCTTGCACTCAACCCCGGAACCGGGATCGAGGCGGTTGAACACCTTTTGGACATGGTCGATCTGATCTGCGTGATGACCGTCAACCCCGGCTTTGGCGGCCAAAGCTTTATCGCCTCGCAAGTCGATAAAGTGCGCCGGTTGCGCGCCATGCTCGGCGCGCGCCCTGTGCATATCGAGATTGACGGCGGCGTAACGGTGGAAACAGCACCACTGGTGGCCGCCGCAGGGGCCGATGTGCTGGTGGCAGGCTCGGCCGTCTTCAAGGGCGGATCGGTCACCAACTCAGCGCCTTACGGTGCCCATATCGCCGCGATTCGTGCGGCCGCAGAAGCAGCGCGCTAAGGAATCCTGCATGCAAATTCGCCAAATCGTCCCCGGCTTTGCCGTGGCCCCGCAGATTGAACCTGAAGACATGGCTGATCTTGCGGCCATGGGTTTTCGCACGATCATCAACAACCGCCCCGATAGCGAGGTGGACCCCTATTTTGCGCACGAGGCGATGGCGGCGGCGGCAGCGGCGGCGGGGCTTGCCTATCACCGCCTGCCCTATTCCCCCAGGCACATGACGCCCGAGCTGGTTGAAGGTTTCAGCGCGGCTCTCGGTGCGGCCGAGGCGCCGGTGCTGGCCTATTGCCGCTCTGGCACGCGGTCGAGCTTTCTTTGGGCGATGGCCGAGGCGCCGCGCCGACCGCTGGCCGAAATCATCGCGCTTGGCGCAGCGGCAGGCTACGACCTGAGCGATCTGAGCGATGAATTGCGCGAGCGCGGCGCGCGCTAGACGATCGCACGCTCATAGAACGGCCGCGACTCAAGCACCCGGCGCATGTCGAGTTCCGATAGATCAAGGCTTTGCCAATCGCCGGTCAGAATCACCTCTGCCAGACCGCGCCCCACAGCGGGGGCTTGTTGCAGCCCGTGCCCAGAAAAGCCGTTCGCCAGATAGAGGTTTTGAAAACCCGGGTGACGGCCCAAAATAGCGTTCTGATCCAGTGTGTTATAGGCATAGTGCCCAACCCAGTGGCGGATCACCTTGACCGCGTCAAAGCCTGTGGCGCGGGCATAAAGCGCAGGCCAGATCAACTCTTCAAACTGGTCGAGATCGGGCTCGAAATCATCGGCGGCGCAGGGCCCATCGTTGGCAGGCACGGTGGCGGTGATCCAGTGCCCCTGTTCGGGGCGCGCGTAATAGCCAAGGTGGTCAATAATCAGCGGTGCTTCGGGGTGGCGCGCGTTCGGGGCGTCGATCACGAAAACCGTGCGCTTGCGCGGCTCTACCGGATAGCTTTCGCCCAGCCAGCTTAGAACCTCGGCAGCACGCGGGCCAGCGGCGTTCACGAAGGCAGCAGCCTCAACTCGCCCGCCTTTGGCCAATTTTGCCGCCACCACCGCATCGCCATCGCGTTCCAGTCCGATCACCCGGTCATTCACAAACTCGGCGCCTTGCGCGCGCGCCTGTGCCTTCAACCCACCAAGCAAGCCCATGTTATCAAACCAGCCCTCGCCCACCTCGCCAAAGGTCGCGGCCACCAGATCGTCAACCGCCATCCAGGGAAACCGCGCGCTAATCGCAGCCGCATCCAGCACTTCGGTCGAGGCGCCAAAGCTGCGTTGCATCTCGGCCAACTCGCCCATCAACTCGCCCGCTTGCGGATGCGCTGACAGGAACAGATAGCCATTTTCCTTTAGCCCCAGATCTGGCACGCCGCCCAAGGGCACGAACTGGGCAAAATCGCGGATGAACTCTAGCCCGAAGCGGCTGATCTGAACATTCACCGGGTTGGAAAACTGCGACCGGATCGAGGCCACCGAAAGCGCGGTCGATGCATAGGTATAGGACGGGTCCATCTCGACCACGCGCACTTTGGTGCCCGGCGCCATGCGCGTCAGCCAATACGCAACAGAGGCGCCCATCACCCCGCCACCAATCACCAACACATCCGGTCCTGTCTGCATCTTGCTCTCCGTCAGCGACTCGGCGCTCTGCCTAACAGTTTGCCGCAGCCGAGGAAATGACCGGCGCGCATATGCAAACGCCGGCCCGAACAGGACCGGCGTTTTTATCTCGTAGCAACTGGATCAGTTGCCTTGAAGCGTTTTCGCAACTTCGGCGGCAAAGTCTTCGTTGCGCTTTTCGATGCCTTCGCCAACGGCGACGCGCACGAAACCCGTAACCTCAACGCCTGCATCCTTGGCAGCCTGTGCCACGGTCACATCAGGGTTGATTACAAATTTCTGGCCCAGCAGCGTGACTTCTTCAAAGAACTTCGCCATCCGCCCGACGATCATCTTTTCGATCACCGCTTCGGGCTTGCCCGATTCGCGCGCTTGCTCGCTCAGCACATGCTTTTCGCGCTCAATCAGCGCGGGGTCGAGGTCGGCGGCGCTCAGCGAAGCGGGCGCGGTCGCGGCAACGTGCATGGCGATTTGCTTGCCGATGCCATTGTCCTTGCCCTTCAGCGCAACCAGCACGCCAATCTTGCCCATGCCTGCGGTAGCGGCGTTGTGGACGTAGGAAACCACGGTTTCGCCTTCCACACGCACCAGACGGCGCAGCGACAGGTTTTCACCGATCACGGTAATCGCCTCGGTCAGCGCCGCATCAACCGATTTGCCGTTGTGATCGGCGGCTTTCAGCGCGTCAATATCTGCTACGTCCAGCGCCGCTTCGGTGAATGCCGCGACCATGCTCTGGAAGTCGGGGTTTTTGGCCACAAAGTCGGTTTCCGAGTTCACTTCAACTGCAACGCCCTGCCCGCCGCGAACCGCGACACCGACCAGCCCTTCGGCTGCGACGCGACCGGCCTTTTTGGCGGCCTTGGCCAGGCCTTTGGTGCGCAGCCAATCAACGGCTGCTTCCATGTTGCCATCGGTCTCGGTCAGCGCCTTTTTGGCGTCCATCATACCTGCGCCGGTCGAGTCGCGCAGTTCCTTCACCTGAGATGCGGTGATAGCCATATTGGCTCTCCTCTGAATGGGGGCAGGCGGGGTTGCCCCCGCCCGTTCATGTCGTGGCGGTGGGGCCTGAATCAGGCCTCGGCGACCGCTTCGGGGGCCACTTCGGTGACCGCTTCTTCGACCGGTGCTGCGTCAAGCGCGCCAAGGTCAACCCCGGCTGCACCCATCTGCGCGCTCATCCCGTCAAGCGCCGCGCGGGCGACCAGTTCGCAGTAAAGCGAGATGGCGCGTGCCGCGTCGTCGTTGCCGGGGATCACATAGTCAACGCCCTTGGGTGAGCAGTTGGTATCGACCACGGCCACAACCGGAATCCCGAGCTTTTGCGCTTCGAGAATCGCGAGGTCTTCCTTACTCACATCAATGATGAACAGCAGGTCCGGCAAGCCGCCCATTTCGCGGATGCCACCAAGGCTCGATTGTAGCTTGGTCTGTTCACGTTCCATGCCGAGGCGTTCTTTTTTGGTCAGCCCTTCGGCGCCCGCGGCCATCACTTCGTCGATCTGCTTCAGACGCTGGATCGACTTGGAAACCGTTTGCCAGTTGGTCAGCGTGCCGCCGAGCCAACGGTGGTTCATGTAGTATTGCGCGCAGCGTTCAGCGGCTTCAGCCACCGATTTCTGTGCCTGCCGCTTGGTGCCGACAAACAGGATGCGCCCACCCTTGGCAACCGTATCACGCACCACCTGAAGCGCCGCGTCGAGCATCGGCACGGTTTGGGTCAGGTCGATGATGTGTATACCGTTGCGGTCGCCGTAGATGTACTCCGCCATACGCGGGTTCCAACGGGCCTTCTGGTGACCATAGTGTACGCCAGCTTCCAAAAGCTGACGCATCGAGAATTCGGGAAGCGCCATTCCATGTTCCTTTCCGGTTTGCGCCTTGGCGGGGTTTTCAGGGCTTGCGCCCCAACCGGTGGACTCATGGGGATTTCTCCCCCACGAACCCGACCCCGCCTGTGAAGTAGCGCGCGTATAAAACGGCCATTGACGCAATGCAAGCCCGCCCTTCGCGCCTAGCACGCCTGCCCGCCCGCCGTGCCCGTGTCCGAAACGACGTTCTGTGATATTGCGTTCACGCATATAACGAAAGGTTCTCCCATGTCGTTACCCGATTTCATTCTCGGCTTTCCGTCGCTTCAGCTTCCGTTCCCCGACGATGTTGTAACCACGCGCGCGGTGCGCTCTGATCGCGGGCTGGTAGTGTTTTTCATCTTCAAGCAGGCAATGGTTTTGCCGCCGCATGCGCATAAAGGCCAATGGGGCACGGTGATCGAAGGTTCGGTCGAGTTGACCATCGGTGATGAGACGCGCGTCTATCGGCCCGGCGACAGCTACTCGATCCTCGCTGGCGTCACGCATAGCGCGCGCATTCCCGCAGGTGCCGTGGTGATTGACGTGTTTGAAGAGCCTGACCGCTACCCGATCAACACCTGACCACGCCTTGGCTTGCACAATCGCGCAAGCCGCGCCAAGAAAGGCCATGACCCCAGCGCCAGACATCCTCTGTATCGGTTCCTTTTTGTGGGACATTATCGGCCGCGCGCCGGTGCATATGCGCGCGGGCGCTGATGTTCCCGGGCGCATCACGCGTGCACCGGGCGGCGTGGCCATGAATATTGCCATGACCTTGGCGCGCTTTGGGCTACGCCCCGCCGTGCTTTCCAGCATAGGGCGCGATAGCGAGGGGGCGGAGCTCGTGGCGGCTTGCGAACGGATGGGGTTGATCTGCGACTATCTGTACCGCTCTGACGACTTGCCAACAGACGTGTATATGGCCGTTGAAGGTGCCAATGGTCTGATCGCCGCAATTGCCGATGCCCATTCGCTGGAAGCGGTGGGTGACAAGATCCTGCGCCCGCTTGCCGATGGGCGGTTTGGCAGCGAAAGCGCGCCATGGGCGGGGCCAATTGCGCTTGATGGCAACCTGACCGAGGCGCTGTTGGCCGATATTGCCGCCTCGCCGCTGTTCGCCGCTGCTGATCTGCGCGTGGCCCCCGCCAGCCCTGGAAAGGCCGAGCGGTTGCTACCCCTGCTCACGCATCCCGGCGTCACACTTTACGTCAACCTTGAAGAGGCGGGGCTGCTTTGCCAGACCAGCTTTGATTCCGCACCCAATGCCGCCGCAGGGTTGCTAGCGCGCGGCGCGCACCGGGTGCTGGTCACAAACGGCGGCCAAGTGGCGGCAGACGGCGCACCCGAGGGTGTGATTGAAGGCTGCCCCGCCGCTGTGATGGTGACGCGCGTCACCGGCGCAGGCGATACCTTCATGGCCGCGCATCTGGTAGCCGAGCGGCGCGGTGCGGCGCGCCCCGAGGCGCTTGCGGCCGCATTGGCGGCAGCGGCGCGCTATGTTTCAGGTGAGGGTGTGGAATGAACAATCTTTTAGTACTTTCGCCCGAGGTTGCGGCGGCGCAGGGCACGGGGTGCCCGATCGTTGCGCTCGAATCAACCATCATCACGCATGGCATGCCCTATCCGCAAAACCTTGAAACCGCCCGCGCGGTCGAGGCCGAGGTGCGCGCCTCAGGTGCTGTGCCTGCCACCATCGCGGTGATGGCGGGGCGCATCCACATCGGGTTGGATAACGGCGCACTCGATGCGCTCGCCCGTAGCCCCGACGCGATGAAGCTCAGCCGTGCTGATCTGGCGGTTTGCCTTGCGCGCGCAGCCACGGGGGCCACCACGGTCGCCGCCACGATGATCGCAGCGCGGCTGGCTGGGATTTCGGTCTTTGCCACGGGCGGAATCGGGGGCGTGCACCGGGGTGCTGAACACAGCTTTGATATCTCTGCCGATCTGCGCGAGCTTGCCGAAACCCAGGTCACTGTGGTGGCCGCAGGTGCCAAAGCGATACTCGATCTGCCAAAAACGCTTGAGGTGCTCGAAACCCTGGGGGTGCCGGTGATCGCTTTTGGGCAAGACGCCCTTCCCGCCTTCTGGTCGCGCGATTCCGGCTTGCGCGCGCCGTTGCGTATGGATAGCGCCGCCGAAATCGCCGCCGCGCACAAAATGCGCGCAGCCCTTGGCCTGCCCGGCGGTCAACTGGTGGCCAACCCGATTGCACGCGAAGACGAAATTGCCCGCGCCGAGATTTCTCCGCTGATCGAGCGCGCACTGACCGAGGCTGCTGCGGCAGGTATTGGCGCAAAGGCGGTGACGCCGTTCCTGCTGGCGCGCCTTTTTGAGCTGACCGAGGGGCGCTCGCTTACCGCCAATATCGCACTCGTGCGCGCAAATGCGCGTCTTGCGGCGGCAATCGCGTGCGAAATAGTCCGGCAAACCTAGCCAACCCATTGCCGCCGCGCCGCAGCGCACCTAGATTTGGCGCTCAGCAGGGGAAAAGCATGACCAACCAAGACCATCCGCATCCGCAGCCAGTGCGCCGCAGGCGGATTCTCGCATCACTCCGGGCCTCGTTTCTGACCGGGCTGGTTGTTGTTATGCCAATCGGCCTGACACTCTGGCTGATCTGGACCGTGACGGGCTGGATCGACGCAGTCGTGCTGCCGTTCATTCCGGCACAATGGCGACCCGACAAGTATATGGGCGTCAACCTGCGCGGCGTCGGCGTGATCATCTTCCTTGTCTTCACGATCATCATGGGTTGGCTTGCCAAGGGTTTCTTCGGCCGCTCACTGCTGAACTGGGGCGAGGACATGGTGGACCGGATGCCGGTGGTGCGTTCGATCTACAACGGAATCAAGCAGATCGCCGAAACCGTATTCGCGCAGAACGAGGCGAGTTTCGATCGCGCTTGCATGTTTGAATACCCGCGCGTGGGGATCTGGGCGATCGGCTTTGTCTCGACCAAAGCGCGGGGCGAACTTGCCGAAAAGATCCCGCATGGTGAAACGATTCTGTCGGTGTTTCTGCCAACCACGCCAAACCCGACCTCGGGCTATCTGCTTTATGTGCCCGAACGCGATGTGGTTTACTTGGATATGAGCGTTGAAGATGCGGCCAAGCTGATTATTTCGGCCGGGCTGGTTTACCCCTCGCCGCCCGCAGGGGCTGCCGCTGCCGCAAAGGCCTTGGCCAAGGCCAAGGCGCGCGCGGCGGCCAACACACTCGCGCCCGGCGATTAAACTGCGGTCCAGCCACCATCGACCGAAATCGTGGTGCCAGTGATCTGCTCGGCCGATGGGCTGCACAGAAACACCGTCGTGCCGCCAAGCTGCTCGACCGTCGCGAATTCGCGCGAGGGCTGACGCTCCAGCATCACCTTCTTGATCACATCTTCGCGGCTCATGCCGTGGGTTTTCATCTGATCGGGGATCTGCGCTTCAACCAACGGGGTCAGCACATATCCGGGGCAGATCGCGTTTACGGTGATCGGCTCTTGCGCGGTTTCCAGCGCCACCGTCTTGGTCAGCCCGACAATGCCATGCTTGGCCGCGACATAGGCCGCTTTGTAGGGGCTCGCGGTCAACCCATGCGCCGAGGCGATGTTGACCACCCTGCCCCAGCCACGCTTGCGCATGTACGGTAACGCCGCCGCGATGGTATGAAACGCCGAGGAAAGGTTGATTGCGATGATCGCGTCCCATTTCGCGGCCGGAAAATCCTCAATCGGTGCCACGAACTGAATGCCCGCGTTGTTCACCAGAATGTCGCAGCCGCCCGCCTGTTCTACCAGCGCCCGGCATTCATCACCGATCGACATATCTGCCTTGATATAGCGCGCGCTCACACCAAACTCGCCGCCAAGCTCGGCCGCCAGCGCGTGGTCTTCGGCCCGGTCGGTAAACGAGTTCAGCACCACATCCGCCCCCGCTCGCGCCAGTTCGCGCGCAATACCAAGGCCGATGCCAGAGTTTGATCCGGTGATGATGGCGCTCTTGCCGCGAAGTGTCATGTTGATGCTCCTCAAACGATCCGAAGCAAGGCATGGAGCAAAAAAAACGCCCGCACAAGGCGGGCGTCAAGTCATGAGGCAGGTTTCATACAGGCAAGAAACCTATCGAGCAGTCCCTATGTTATAAGCCTAACTCCGCCGCACTCCAAGAGAAAAGTTTGCGTGATACCGCGAGCTTGGATAGCCTTCTTCCAGCAAATGCTGGCCAGAGGGAGATTGTTGCCATGACGAGATCGGTGTTTTTCCAAGGATTGCGCCTCTGTGCTGCTGCTTTCGGGCTTGTTTTCATGGGCGCGGGTGCTGGGGCCGAGCCGCAGCACGCCATTGCAATGTATGGCACCCCTGCCCTTCCAGCCGATTTTACCCATCTTCCGCAAGCCAATCCCGATGCGCCAAAGGGTGGTGAGATCCGATTCGGCGAATCGGGTGGCTTCGATTCGCTGAACCCATGGATCCTCAAGGGTCGCGCCCCGGCGGCAATCGCCTCTTATGTGGTCGAGTCGCTGATGGGGCGCAACTATGACGAACCTTTCGCGCTCTACGGGCTTTTGGCCGAAACCATTGAAACCGACGCGGCGCGCAGTTGGGTCGAATTCACGCTGCGCGACGGTGCGCGGTTTTCCGATGGCAGCCCGGTTACGATTGACGACGTGATGTGGAGCTATGAGACCTTGGGCACGCTTGGCCACCCGCGCTATCATACCGCCTGGGCCAAGGTTGCGAAGATGGAACAGACCGGCCCCCGAAGCCTGCGCTTTACCTTTACCGAGCCGGACCGCGAACTTGCGCTGCTGATGGGTATGCGCCCGGTGCTGAATCGTGCGCAGTGGGAAGGCAAGGATTTCACCGCCACCACGCTCGAACCACCGATCGGTTCGGGCCCCTATATGATCGACCGCTTCGAGGATGGTCGATTCATCGTGCTGAAGCGCAATCCCGATTGGTGGGGCACCGATCTGCCCTTCAATCGCGGCCAGCACAACTTTGATGAAATCCGCTATGACTATTTCGGCGATGGCGGCATCGTTTTTGAGGCGTTCAAGGCAGGCGAGATTACCAGTTGGCGCGAGGGGAACGCGGCCAAATGGGACACCGCCTATGACTTTCCCGCAGTGGTGGAAGGCCGCGTCATCAAATCGGTAATCCCGCATCAACGGCCATCGGGCATCACTGGCCTTGTGTTCAATACGCGCCATGCGCAGTTTGCCGATTGGCGCGTGCGCGAAGCGCTGACGCAAGCCTTCAACTTCGAGTTCATCAACCAGACCCTGAACGGCGGTACCCAGCCGCGTATCTCCTCGTATTTCTCGAACTCTCCCTTGGGCATGCTGCCCGGCCCCGCCACGGGCCGCGTGGCCGAATTGCTTGCCCCCTTCGCCGCCGATCTGCCCCCCGGCACGATCGAGGGCTACACGCTACCCGTGGGCGATGGGAGCGAGCTTAATCGCGCCAACACCCGCACCGCACTCGCACTGTTGCAAGAGGCGGGCTGGACCGTGCAGGACGGCGTGCTGAAGGACGCCTCCGGCACGCCCTTCAGCTTTGAAATCGTGTTGGCGCAGGGCGCGCGCGAGGTGACCTCCATCGTCGAAATCTACACACAGGCGCTGACGCGGCTCGGCATCACCCCGACCGTCACGCAGGTTGATTCGGCGCAATACACCGAACGCACCAACGCCTATGATTTTGACATGGCATGGTATTTCCGCGGCCTGTCGCTTAGCCCCGGTAATGAGCAGATGCTCTACTGGGGGTCGCAAGGCGTGAACGAGCCGGGTAGCCGCAACTGGATGGGCATGTCCTCGCCCGCCGCCGAAGCGATGATATCGCACATGCTCAGCGCAACAGACCAAGGCGAATTCATCGCCGCGACGCAGGCGCTTGACCGTATTCTGACCGCAGGGCGCTATGTAATTCCGATCTGGTTCAGCCCTGTCTCGCGCCTCGCCCATGACGCAACACTACACTACCCCGAATATGTTCCGCTTTATGGCGATTGGATCGGGTATCAACCCGATGTCTGGTGGTATGAACCCGCCCGCTGATCCGCACCCGATGAGGTTGAATTCGGCCCGCTTGCCCATAGATCTGAATCAGGGGGCACTACGACGGAGGAACAGGCGATGAAATGGCACCATGTGCAGGAAAACTGGCCCGCTTTCTTCGAGGCGATCCTTGATCGCTGGCCAGATGCCGAGGAATCGGCGCTTGAAGAGGTTGATGGCGATCAGCGCGCCTTCATCGCGTATATTGCCGAATTGACCGGCGACGAGCCGTCAGAAGCGCGCGAGGCGATTCGCGAATGGATGATGGGCGAATTGCCCTCGGACGTGGTCATGGACCCGCGCCACGATAACCAGTCGATCGCGCTTTCGGCCAAATACGTCGGCGAGGGCGAGGACGAGTCGGATGACGATGCGCGCTTTGGCGACGACTCCGAAAAATAGCGACGGGGGCGTCAGACCAGCGAGGTGACCCAAAGCACGGTTGCATCGTCGTCGGATGTCGAAATCAGGTTGTGCCCCATGCGCGCGTCGTAATAGGCGCTGTCGCCGCGGCGCAGATCGACGGCCTCGTGAAACTCGGTAAACAGGCGCACCATTCCTGTCAGCACCAGTAAAAATTCTTCGCCGTCATGGCGCACCCAGCCGTCGAAGTCTGCAAAACTGCGCGCGCGAATGCGGGCGCGGTAGGGCAGCATTTGCTTGTGCGTCAGCGCCCCGGCCAGAAGTTCGTGCTCATAGGTCGTTGTCACCTGCCGCGTGCCAGCCTGCGCGCGCGTCACAGCCATGCGCGCCGAGGGTTCGCCGTGCGGGGCCGGGGTGAACAGTTGCGGCACCGAAATCGCCAGCCCGTCGGCCAGCTTTTTCAGCGCGTCCCACGTGGGCGACATCTGCCCATTTTCGATTTTCGACAAGGTAGAGCGCGCTAGCCCCGCCTGTTTGGCCGCGCGCTCCAACGTCCAGCCGCGCGCCTTGCGCAGCTCGCGCACGCGGGCGGCAAGGTCAAGCGGCGCGGCCACATGCGCCTCGCCGCCTTCGCGCACCAAGCGCAAGCTTGTCTGATCTATCTCGCCCATTGCCGCCATTCCACCGGGGTGCGGCGCGCGGGGCGCTGGCAGACCCAGTTGCATCCAAAGCGCCGCACGGGTAGCAGGATGCCATGCATTCTGTCCACCACCAAGCCGCACCCGACCCTTGCCCGGCGTCCTTCAACATGGCCGCGCATGTGTTGGCGCGCGCCCCAGAGCTTGGCACCAAATCGGCGCTGCTGATTGTCACAACCGAGGGCGCAGAACGCTGGAGCTACGCACGCCTGCAAGAGGCGGTGCGCGGTGCGGCCAGCGGTTTTCTGGGAATGGGGTTGATACCACAAGATCGTGTGTTGCTGCGGCTAGGCAATACACCCGAATTTGCGGTGGCGTTTTTGGGCGCCATCGCTGCCGGACTGGTTCCGGTGCCGACTTCTTCGCAACTGACCGTGTCCGAAATCACCAAGCTTGCAGCCGAGCTTGACCCCGCGCTGATCGTGGCAGGCGAAAGCATCGCGCTGCCCGACCACCCTGCCCCGGTGCTGCGCGAATCTGCGCTGCGCCGGTTTGAACAATTGCCGCCTGCGCCTTACGCGATGGGCGACCCCGAGCGGCTGGCTTACATCGTTTACACCTCAGGCACTTCGGGGCGGCCGCGCGCCGTAGCCCACGCCCACCGCGCGATCTGGGCGCGCCGACGAATGCACGCGGGCTGGTATGGCCTTGGCGAGGGCGACCGGCTGATGCACGCGGGTGCCTTCAACTGGACCTATACGCTTGGCACCGGGCTGATGGACCCATGGTCGGTTGGCGCCACTGCGTTGATTCCCGGTGACGGGGTCGGGGCGCACCAACTCGCGCTTTTGCTGCGCCGGTATGATGCTACGATATTCGCGGCCGTGCCGGGCGTTTACCGTCAGATACTCAAACACGATTCGCGCCTGGTTCTGCCTCGCCTGCGCCACGGGCTAAGTGCGGGCGAATCGCTTTCGCCTGCGCTCTGCGCGGCTTGGGAGGAAGCCTGCGGCACCACGTTGCACGAAGCGCTTGGCATGTCGGAATGCTCGACTTTCATCTCGGGCTCGCCTGGGCGGCCTGCACCAATCGGTGCAATCGGCTATCCACAAGTGGGGCGCAAGGTGGCGGTGCTGGGGCCAGATGGCGCGCCGGTGCCACGGGGCGAACCGGGCGTGCTGGCCGTGCATCGCAGTGACGTCGGGCTTTTCCTTGGGTATTTGCACGCCCCCGAAGAAACTTCTGCGCGCTTTTCAGGCGAGTGGTTTTTGACCGGCGACACGGTGCAAATGGCTGAAGACGGTGCCATTTCTTACGTTGCGCGCTCGGATGACATGATGAACGCGGGCGGCTACCGCGTGTCACCGCTTGAGGTAGAGGCGGCACTGCACGCGCATCCGGGCGCGGGCGACGTTGCGGCGGTAGAATTGCGCGTACAGCACGAGGTAACGGTGATCGCCGCTTTCTACACCGGACCGGCCAGCGCGGCGGAACTTGAAGCCTATGCAGCATCATGCCTTGCACGCTACAAGCAGCCACGGGTTTTCGTGCATCTGCCCTTGCTAGCGCGCAATGCCAACGGCAAGCTGAACCGTGGCGCCATGCGGCGCGATGAGGAGGCGCGTCGTGGGTTTTGACCTTTGGCTGGTTTTTGCCGCAGCTTCGCTGGCGCTGGCGCTGACACCGGGGCCAAACTCGCTTCTGGTGCTTGACCATGGCGTGCGGGGCGGGTTTGGGCGTGCGGCCTTTACCGCGATGGGTTCGGTCGCGGCAATGCTGGCGATGGTGGCAGCCTCGATGGCAGGGCTTGGCGCGCTGATGCTGGCCTCTGAGACCGCCTTTATGGTGCTGAAATTCGGGGGTGCTGCCTATCTGATCTGGCTTGGTGTCAGGCTTTGGCGCGCGCCGAGTCTGGCGGCGCGCACGCCCCTTGCCGCAAGCAAGGCGATACCGCTTCGCCGCCGGAATGCTTCGATGCAGGGTGCGCTGGTGATGCTTTCCAATCCCAAGACAATTTTGTTCTTCACAACTTTCCTGCCTCAGTTCATGGCGCCCGAGCGCCCGCTTTTGCCGCAGTTTCTGGTGCTGGGGGCCACGCTTGGCGTTACTGAGCTGGCGGTGGAATGGGGCCTCGGGGCGGCTGCGGGGCGGCTTGCACCCTGGCTTATCCGCCATGCGCGCGCCTTCAACCGCCTCACGGGTGGTGCTTTCATGGCGATCGGGGCAATGGTGCTGCTTGGCACAAAGGGGGCCACACGATGACCACGTTCGACATTTTTGCAGACCCTGTCTGCCCCTGGTGCCTGATCGGGCGCGCGCATCTGACCGCTGCGCTGGCGCAGCGCCCGGGGCACGGGCTGACCATCGCGTGGCATCCCTATCAGCTAGACCCGACGATGCCGCCCGCCGGCCAAGACCGTCAAACCTATATGGAGGCAAAGTTTGGCGGCACGGAAGCTGTCGCGCGCGCCAACGCGCAGGTGGAACAGGCGGCCAAGGTGGCAGGCGTTGCGGTCGATATCGCCGCCATCACCCGCCGCCCCAGCACCTTCGATGCGCACCGCCTGATCTATTGGGCGGGGCTTGAGGACGCACAAGACCGGGTCGTGGCGGGGCTGATGCAGGTATACTGGGCCGAAGGGCGTGACATTGGTGACCCCGAGGTGCTGGCCGACGTTGCAGCCGCCGCGGGGATGCAGCGCGACGTGGTCACCCGCCTTCTGGCCAGCGACGCCGACATTGATGAAACCCGCGCGCGCGAAGAACATGCGCGCGCGCGCGGCGTGCGCGCAGTGCCGACCTTCGTGATCGCCAACACGCACGCCGTTGAAGGCGCGCAAGGTGCCGATTTCTGGCTGCAGGTGATCGACGAGTTGTCGACCAAGACGCAAGGCTGAACACGGCACCTGCACGGCCCGACCCGCGTGACGCAACGCCACGCGCGCCTGCACAATCACTGCGTGCAAACACCTCTTGCGGCGCACGCTCGCGCCTGCAACACCTTGCGTCTGGCAGTTTGGTTCGACCTGCCCCCTGTTTTCTGGCCGATCCGGCCTTCACCGCGGCAGCGGCTAAGCTGCAGGCCCGCTCGTATCGACAAGATTTCTCATGCCGCAAGCAAAGCTTAAACTGTTTGAATTCACCGCGATGCTGGCCTTTTTGTCGGCCATCGTCGCCTTTGCCATCGATGCGATGCTGCCCGCATTGGGCGAGATCGCGGCAGAGTTGACGCCCGATAACGTGAACCGCGCGCAACTGGTGTTGACCGCGTTCATGCTGGGGATGGGGCTTGGCACCTTTTTTGCCGGCCCCTTGGCCGATGCGCTGGGACGTAGGCGCACGATCGGTTGGGGTGTAGGCCTCTATATTTTGGGCGCGGGCCTTGGCGCCATGGCCCAGAGCCTCGAGATGCTGCTTGCCGCCCGCTTTTTGCAAGGTATCGGTGCGGCAGGCCCGCGCATTGCCAGCATGGCGTTGGTGCGCGACCAGTATTCAGGGCGCGAGATGGCGCGCGTGACCAGCTTTATCTCGATGATCTTCATTCTGATCCCGGCGGCGGCACCTGCGCTGGGGCAACTGATTATTTCCTTTTCCGGCTGGCGCGGCGTGTTCGTGGCCTTCATTGTCTTTTCCGGCGGCGCGGTAACATGGCTTTATCTACGCCAGCCAGAAACGCTTGCCCCAGAAAAGCGACGGCCTTTTCGACTGGCAAGCTTGCGGGCGGGCGCGGCAGAGGTGTTGGGCAGCCGTGAAGTGCGCCTTTACACGCTGGTGTTGGCGCTGGGGTTCGGGCAGATGTTCGCGCTGCTTTCTTCGGCGCAGCAAATCTTTGCCGAGGTTTACAACATCACCGAAGCGTTTCCGAGTTGGTTCGCGCTGATGGCGCTGCTGTCGGGGGCGGGCACGCTACTGAATGCTCGCTTTGTGGTGCGGCTAGGTATGCGGCGGATCGTGCGCGCGGCCTATGCGATGCAGGTGGTTGCGGCAACGCTGATGCTTGGGGCGATGGCGCTGCCGGGCGGCGCCGGATTCGTCGCGTTTTTCCTTTGGGCGGTCAGCCTGTTCTTCATGGCGGGGGTGACGTTTGGCAATCTCAACGCGCTTGCCATGCAGCACATGGGTCACCTTGCGGGCATGACGGCCTCGGTGGTGATGGCGGTTTCAACGGTGCTTGCGGTGGCGATAGCGGCCCCCATCGGGCTGGCGTTTGACGGCTCTCCACTGCCCGTGGTGCTTGGCGCGCTGTTTGCCTCTGGCATTGCTTGGGCGCTGATGGGGCGCGCAACCGACATCTAAGCGGGCGGGCCTCAAGCCTTGGCCTTGGCCCCCGCATCGCGTGCCTTTTCGGCCAGATCGCGGGCAATGGCGAAGGCCCCCTTGATACGCTCGCTCTCGCTGCCCCAGTCGCGGCGCAGCACCAGCTTGTTGCCGGAAATTTTCGCCATGCCCCGCTCTGCGGTAAGAAACTCCACCAGCCCCGCCGGATTGGGAAACTTGTCGAGGTGGAATTGCACGGTCACCCCTTTCGGTCCGGCATCCATACGCGCAATCAGCGCACGGCGGCACATCGCCTTGATCCGCACCACCAGCATCAGCGTGTTAACCTCTCGCGGCAGCGGCCCGAAGCGGTCGATAAGTTCGGCCGCAAAGCCCTCCAACTCCGGCTTAGTCGTCAGCCGAGCGAGTCGGCGGTATAGGCCAAGCCGCGTGTCGAGGTCGGGCACAAACGCCTCAGGGATCAACACCGGCACGCCAAGGTTGATCTGCGGCGCCCATTGATCGTCATCGTCCGAAGGTCCGGCCAACGCGCCCGAACGTAGCTTGGCAATCGTTTCCTCCAGCATCGCCTGATAAAGCTCGTAGCCGACTTCCTTGATATGCCCCGATTGTTCCTCGCCCAGCAGGTTGCCCGCGCCGCGCAGATCAAGGTCTTGCGCAGCAAGGCTGAAGCCCGCGCCAAGGCTGTCGAGGCTGCCCAAAAGGCGCAGGCGCTTTTCGGCGGCGGGGGTTAGCGGTTTGCGCGGGCGGGTGGTCAGGTAGCAATAGGCGCGGGTTTTCGCGCGCCCGACCCTGCCGCGAATCTGGTAAAGTTGGGCCAGACCAAACATATCGGCCCGGTGCACGATCATGGTGTTGGCGGTCGGAATATCGAGCCCGCTTTCAACGATGCTGGTGGCCACAAGCACGTCGTATTTGCCATCGTAAAAGGCGTTCATGCGCGCATCAAGCTCGCCCGCCGCCATCTGCCCGTGGGCGACGATAAAGCTGATCTCGGGCACATGGTCGCGCAAGAATTCTTCGATCTCGGGCAGATCGGCAATGCGTGGGGCGACGTAAAAGCTTTGCCCGCCCCGGTAATGCTCGCGCAAAAGCGCCTCGCGCAGGGTCACGCTGTCAAACTCGCTGACATAGGTTCGAATCGATAGCCGATCGACCGGCGGCGTGCCGATAATCGACAATTCGCGCACCCCAGAAAGGCTCATCTGCAACGTGCGCGGAATCGGCGTGGCGGTCAGGGTCAGCACATGCACCTCTGATCGCATCTCTTTCAGCCGTTCCTTGTGAACCACGCCAAAGTGCTGCTCTTCATCAATCACCAGAAGCCCGAGGTTGGCAAAACGCACGCCCTTGGCCAGAACCGCATGGGTGCCGATCACGATATCGACCGTGCCTTCGGCCAGCCCCTCGCGGGTGCGCGCCGCATCACGGGCCGAAACAAAGCGCGACAAGGGCCGCAGATTGAGCGCGGTACCACGGAAGCGTTCGGAAAAGGTCTTGAAATGCTGGCGCGCCAAAAGCGTGGTCGGCGCGATGATCGCCACCTGTTGGCCGCACATCGCAGCCACAAAGGCGGCGCGCATCGCCACCTCGGTCTTGCCAAACCCGACATCACCGACCACCAGCCGATCCATCGGGCTGCCGGCGGCAAGATCGGCCACGACATCTTCGATCGCGGAAAGCTGATCGTCAGTTTCGGTCCAAGGAAAGCGCGCGGCGAAGGATTCCCACTCATGATGCGGGGCTTGCAAGATCGGGGCCGAGCGAAGGTGCCGTTCGGCGGCCACGCGCATCAGCCGCTCTGCGATCAGGCGGATGCGTTCTTTCAAGCGCGCTTTCTTGGCCTGCCACGCGCCGCCGCCAAGCTTATCGAGCAGCCCTTCCTCGTGGCCGTAGCGGCTGAGCAACTCGATGTTTTCAACGGGCAAGAAAAGGCGGTCGCCGCCCGCATATTCCAGCGCCACGCAATCGTGCGGGGCACCGAGGGCGGTGATGGTTTCAAGGCCCTTGTAGCGCCCCACGCCGTGATCGACGTGCACCACCAGATCGCCGGGCGAGAGGCTTTGCGCTTCGGTCAGGAAATTCTCGGCCCGCCGTTTGCGGCGCGGCGCGCGGATCAGGCGATCGCCAAGCACGTCCTGCTCGGAAATCACGGTCATGCCGTCGGCCTCAAAACCCTGTTCGAGCGGCCAGACCGCGAGGGCGAGGTTGGCGGGCTTGAGGTCGCGGGCGTCGCGCACGAAGGTCGCGCCCTGCAATCCTTCGTCTTCCAGCAGGCCCTTCAACCTTTCGCGCGCGCCTTCGGAGAACGCGGCGATGACCACAGTATCACGCGTGATACGCGCGCGAATATGGTCTTTCAACGCCCCGAAAAGACTGACATTTTCCAATTGTCGTTCGGGTGCGAAATTGCGCCCGATACGACCACCCGCATCCAACACGCCAAGCCCGGTCGGGCGTGCGTTGACGGCCAGTTGCACCGTGCGGTGCCCGCCCAAAGCCGCGCCCCAGGCCGCATCATCAAGGTAAAGCAGCGCGGGCGGTGCGGGTTTGTAAACTGAATCGAGCCGGTCGCGGTGCGTCATCGCCTCGTGGCGGGTGTCGTACTGATCGGCAATACCTTCCCAGCGACTGATCCGCTGCGCCTCGCATTGATCGTCAATAAGGACCGAGGCGTCGGGCAGATAGTCGAACAGGGTTTCCAGCCGCTCGTGGAAAAATCCCAGCCAGTGTTCCATGCCCGCGTGTTTGCGCCCGGCGCTGACAGCCTCGTACAGCGGGTCTTCGGTGCCGCCCGCGCCAAATTCAACGCGGTAGTTCTGGCGAAACCGCGCAATCGCGGCCTCGTCAAGGATCACCTCGCTGACGGGTGCAAGTTCGACCGAGTCGAGCTTTTGTGTGGTGCGCTGGCTGATCGGGTCAAACCGGCGCGCGCCATCAAGCACGTCGCCAAAAAGATCGAGCCGCACCGGCCCGCCTTCGCCCGGGGGGAAGATATCAATGATGCCGCCGCGCACCGCGAAATCGCCCGGCTCGGACACCGAAGAGGCGGGTGAAAAGCCCATCCGCGCGAGGAAATTGCGCAGTGCCGCCTCGTCAATGCGCCCACCCACACGCGCAGAAAAGCTCGCCTCGGCTAGAATCGCGCGAGGAGGGATGCGTTGCATCGTGGCCGCGAGCGTGGTCAGCAGCACGAAGGGGCCCTTCAGTCGGCCTTTTGCCAGCGCCGCGAGGGTCGCCATGCGCGCCGATGAAATCGCCGGGTTGGGCGAAACGCGGTCATAAGGCAGGCAATCCCACGCCGGAAACTCAAGCACCACCGCTTCGGGTGCAAAAAACGCGAGGGCCGTGCGCATCGCCTCCATCCGGCGATCATCGCGCGCGACATGCAGCACCGTTTGCCCACGCCCCAATTCACGCGCGAGCAGGCGCGCATCAAAGCCTTCGGGGGCCCCGGAAAGGGTAATGTGGGCCGGTTTTTCCACGCGCCGCCCCTAGTTCAGGATCGAGTAGTTGAAGTTTTGCAGCATGCCCCAAAAGGCAGTGGCGCTAAGCGACACGATGCCGACCAGCTGTATATGCAGCCGGTGGCGCGCCATCGCACGGATCAATACCTCGGTTGTGGGCGCGCCTTCGGTATTCAGCGCCGCCTCGTAGGCGGTCGCGACGCGCAGGGTCATCCAGCCGACCAGCACCATCGGAACGACGATGAAAGAAAGCGCCTGCACAAACTCGGCCTGATAGACAAAGCCCAGCAACAGCAGCACGGTCAAAAGGAACGAACCGATCGCGGTGGCGGCCAGCCCACCCTCGCGCGCGACCAAAAGATACCGCGCCACGTTGATCTGCATCAGCGCATGTAATTGCTGTTCTGCGTCGCCCCGGCGGCGGCGGGCGCGGATCACCAGATCCCACGGCACCCCGACAACCCAGCGCGACGCGGTTGACCATGTCACCGCAATCGCGATCCAATACCAGAGGTTGGAAAACGAGCGCATGTCGATCAGATCGGTAAGTGTCTCAAGCATGTCCAGTCGGGGCTCCAGCTCGCTTCGCGCGACACTAATGCAAGTTTTGACCGAGCGGAACCACCCTCTGCACCCTTGAGGTGGCGCGATTTCCGTGCCACGCAGAGTGGGCACCTCAGACGCGAAAGGCCCCGCCATGAACCCGATCCAGGCCCCCTTCCCCGCAACGCGGCTGCGCCGCCTGCGCCGCACCTGCGCGTTGCGCGATCTGGCGCAGGAAAACCATCTGTCGGTAAAAGACCTGATCTGGCCGATTTTCGTGACCGATGTGCCCGGTGCCGATGTCGAAATTGCCTCGATGCCCGGTGTTGCGCGCCGCACGCTGGAGGGCGCTGTTGCGGCGGCAGCAGAGGCCGCAAGCCTTGGGATACCGGCGATTTGCCTGTTTCCCTACACCGACCCCGCGCTGAAAACCGAAGCCTGCGAAATGGCTTGGGACGAGCACAATCTGGTGAACCGCACGATCCGCGCGATCAAGGCAGAAGTGCCTGAGGTTGCGATCATGACCGATGTGGCGCTCGATCCTTACAACGCCAACGGGCATGACGGGTTGGTGCGCGACGGCATCATTCTGAACGACGAAACCAACGCGGCGCTGGTAAAAATGGCGCTGGCACAGGCCGATGCGGGGGCCGACATCATTGGCCCTTCGGATATGATGGATGGGCGCATCGGCGCGATGCGCGCAGCACTGGAGGCGGGGGGGCACAAGGATGTGGCGATCCTGTCTTATGCGGCCAAATACGCCTCGGCGTTTTATGGGCCGTTCCGCGATGCGGTGGGGGCGTCTGGCGCGCTCAAGGGGGACAAGAAAACCTATCAGATGAACCCCGCCAATTCCGACGAGGCGCTGCGGCTGGTGGCGCGCGATCTGGCGGAGGGTGCCGACATGGTCATGGTCAAGCCCGGAATGCCCTACCTAGATATCGTGCGGCGGGTGAAGGATGCGTTTAGTGCACCCACCTATGCCTATCAGGTGTCGGGCGAATACGCGATGATCGAGGGAGCTGCGCGCGCCGGCTGGATCAAGGGCGACGCGGTAATGCTGGAAAGCCTGATGGCGTTTCGCCGCGCCGGATGTGACGGCGTGCTAACTTATTTCGCCCCCCGCGTGGCGCGGTTGCTTGGCGGCGACTGACCGGCGTTGATTTGCCGAGGGCCCACAAGACTGAGTGACAGGTGGCGGAATTGCGCCTATAAGTGGTGCTAATTGGGCCAGAACAAGGCCTGAAAACCATGAGGGAGCATCCCATGACCCAGATCACCCGGCGCAGCCTTCTTGTTACCGGCACCGCAGGCCTTGGCCTTGCCGCTTGCGGCAATGGAATTGGCAGTGCGGGCGCAAGCCAGATTGATGCGCGCGTCGATGACGCCCGCGCGTTCCTGCTTTCGCGCTATCCCGGCACGCAGGATTTGCTGAACAAATCGGTAGGCGTGCTTTATATGCCGCTGATGACCGAGGCGGGGCTGTGGTTTGGCGGTGCCTTCGGGCGCGGCGCACTGCGCATCAACAACGCAACGGTCGATTACTACGCTGCCGCCGAGGCGAGCGTGGGGCCGCAGATCGGGATTCAGCAGTATTCGCACGCGCTGTTCTTCATGACCGAACAGGCGCTAAGTGATTTTCGCCGCTCGGATGGCTGGGCGCTTGGCGCGGATGCGCGCTACGCCACGCCCGATGGCGGTGGCGCGATTGGCACGGATACCACCACCTCGCTCGCGCCGATCGTCGCGCTGGTCTATGGCCAGTCGGGGCTGATTGCCGGGGCGTCGCTGGCGGGCACCAAATACACGCGCATTCTGCCCTGACGCGGCCTTAGCTGCCCAAGATCGCCTTGACGTAGGATTTGGTTTCCGCGAAAGGCGGTACGCCGCCGTATTCCACCACCGCCTCGGGACCGGCGTTATAGGCGGCCAAGGCCAATCGCCAGCTGCCAAAACGATCGTATTGCGTGCGCAGATAGCGCGCGCCCGCATCAAGGTTCTGCGCCGCATCAGACGCATCGATCCCCAGCAATGCTGCAGTATCGGGCATCAGTTGCGCCAACCCCACGGCACCCTTGGCGGACACCGCGGTTTCATTCCAGCCGCTTTCCTGCTGCACGAGGCGCAGGAACAATTCCTCTGGCACCCCATGCTGGCGCGCGGCGCTGCGCGCTGTGGCAAGATGCTCGCCCCGGTAGGTGCCGCGCCAAGACGGGATTTCGCCGTCATCGCTGGTGGAGGCCGGGCGCAATCGAACCGAGTTTTCGTACTGCTGGGAAAGGTGCGAATCCAGAAACGCGCTTTGTGAGGCAAAGGCAGCACGGCGATTGGCAGGTGCCGGCGCACCCAGCCGCAGCCCATCGGCCATGGCGGTAAGCGGAAGCAGGCACAGCAATGCCCCTGACACAAGCCTTAGCAATCGCATCCCTTTCGAGCGCACAATAGCAGATACTATACCCGCGCTTCGGCACGCAGGCTAGCACATGCGCGCCCTACGGGCTAGTTTCCGCCGGGGCGGGGCACTACAATTCAGCTTTCCTTAACCCTGTTCGAGTGGTCTAAGGCGGCAAATGCAGCGGATTTTGGCGGAGGTAACATGGCGGGTTCGGTCAACAAGGTCATCCTGATCGGCAATCTCGGGCGCGACCCGGAAGTGCGGTCTTTTCCCTCGGGCGGCAAGGTTTGCAACCTGCGCATCGCGACCTCGGAATCGTGGCGCGATAAACAATCGGGGGAGCGTAAGGAACGCACCGAGTGGCATTCGGTTGCGATATATTCCGAGCCGCTGGTGCGCGTGGCCGAGCAGTATCTGCGCAAAGGGTCGAAGGTTTACATCGAGGGCCAGCTTGAAACCCGCAAGTGGCAGGACAAAGACGGTGCTGACCGCTACACGACCGAAGTGGCGTTGCGCCCGTTCCGCAGCGAGTTGACCATGCTTGATGGGCGCGGCGAAGGTGGTGGCGGTGGCGGCGCGGGTGGCGGCTACGACCAGTCAGGCGGCGGTTTTGGCGGCGATGACCGCGACAGCGCGCCGCGTGGCGGTTCTGGCGGCGGTTCGACCGGTGGGCGTGCCGATTTTGACGACGAAATCCCGTTCTGAGGCACGAAGGGGCGGCCCCCTGTGGCCGCCCATCCTTGCAAACGTGCCAACCTGCGCGCGTTCTGGCGCGCGGGCGATCTGTTTGGCGCGACGTGATGCCTTCAGCGCGCTGGGCGCGAGCGGGCTGCGCGTAACGCCCTGCCCCTATGCCGCGCCAAGGTGCCGCGTGGGGCGATCCTGATCCATTCCTTTCGTCAATCTGCAAGGTCCTGCGATGCCGCGCCCCGAAGCTTTCCGCAAACCGCTGCTTGATCTGCCCGCGCTGCTTGACGCGGGTTTGGTGGCGGGTGCCGACGCTGCACCGCTTGCGGCCGTGGCGCAAGGATTCCCCATCCGCATCGCGCCCGCGATCGTTCAGGCGATGCAGGGGCAACCCGATAGCCCTGTTGCGCGCCAGTTTCTGCCTGCACTAGCCGAACTCGACCCCGGCGAGGGCGCGCTTTTTGACCCGATCGGGGATGAGGCGCACGCGCCGGTGCCCGGCCTTACGCATCGCTACCCCGACCGGGTGATCTTGCACGTCACGCGCACCTGCGATGTGCATTGCCGCTTTTGCTTTCGCCGCGAGGTGGTGGGGGGCAGTGGGCCGCTGCCCGAAACGGCACTGGCCGCGGCGCTGGCCTATATCGCCACACGCCCGGCGATCCGCGAAGTGATTCTGACCGGGGGCGACCCGCTGACACTCTCGCCGCGGCGCATTAGTGACATCGCCCGCCGTCTTGCCGCCATCAATCATGTTGAGGTTTTGCGCCTGCACAGCCGCGGCCCGGTGGTGACACCAGAGCGCATCACCCCGGCGCTGATCGCGGCGCTGAAGGTGTTTCCGGTCACGTGGCTTGTCGTGCACACCAACCACGCGGACGAATTGACCGCAGAGGCCCGTGCGGCGCTGGCGCGACTGGTGCAGGCCGGGGTGCCGCTTTTATCGCAGACCGTTTTGCTGCGGGGCGTGAACGACAGCGCCGAGGCACTGGAATCGCTGTTTCGCGCCCTGCTTCGCGCCAGAGTGAAGCCCTATTATTTGCACCACTGCGATCTTGCGCGAGGGGCGGCGCATTTTCGCACCACGATTGGCGAGGGCCGCGCGATCATGGACGCCTTGCAGGGGCGGTTGAGCGGCATTGCCCTGCCCCGCTATGTGATCGACATTCCCGGCGGCTTTGGCAAAGTGGCGCTGAATAGCGATCATCTGAGCGCGGGTGCAACAGCGGGCGAATACCTTATCCGCGATCCTTGGGGGCGTGTGCACCGCTACCGCGATCCGGTGCGCCCGTAGCGCTGACCCCTTGCACGGAGCGGTTTTGCGCCCTAAAGCCGGGCCATGACCCAGCATCAGCGCCTTCTCATCATCGACTTCGGCAGTCAGGTAACGCAGCTTATCGCGCGCCGCCTACGCGAGTTGAACGTCTATTGCGAAATCCACCCTTACAACAAGGTGGACGACGCCTTTCTGGCCGCTTTCGCGCCCAAAGCCGTAATTTTTTCGGGCGGGCCTGCCAGCGTCTTTGCCGAGGGCGCACCGATGCCCCCGGCAGGGGTTTTCAAGCTGGGCGTGCCGATCCTTGGCATTTGTTATGGCCAGCAGGTGATGATGCACCTGTTGGGCGGCAAAGTGGAACGCGGCCACGGCACGGCCGAGTTTGGCCGCGCCTTTGTCACACCCTCCGGGGAGGCGCTACCGCTGCTGGACGGTTGGTTCGCAACCGGGCGCGAGCAGGTCTGGATGAGCCACGGCGACCACGTCAGCCGCCTTGCACCGGGGTTTGCCGTCTACGGCACCTCGTCCAACGCGCCCTTTGCCATCACCGCAGACGAAGCGCGCCGGTTCTATGCCGTGCAATTTCACCCCGAGGTGCACCACACCCCGAAGGGGGCCAAGCTTTACGAAAACTTTGTGCGACTGGCGGGGTTTACTGGTGACTGGACAATGGGTGCCTACCGCGCCGACGCGATTGCGCGAATTCGCGCGCAGGTGGGCGATGCCAAAGTGATCTGCGGGCTTTCGGGCGGCGTCGACAGCTCGGTCGCGGCGGTGCTGATCCATGAGGCGATTGGCGAGCAGCTAACCTGCGTGTTCGTGGACCACGGGCTGTTGCGCCAAGGCGAGGCGGAACAGGTGGTCGAGATGTTCCGCGATAACTACAATATGCCGCTGATCCACGCCGACGAAAGCGAGCTGTTCCTTGGCGCGCTTGATGGGGTCAGCGACCCTGAGACCAAGCGCAAGACCATCGGGCGGTTGTTCATCGACGTGTTCCAGAAACACGCGCATGCGGTGGGCGGCGCCAAGTTTCTGGCGCAGGGCACGCTTTACCCCGATGTGATCGAATCGGTCTCGTTTTCGGGTGGCCCCTCGGTCACGATCAAATCGCACCACAACGTCGGCGGCTTGCCCGAAAAGATGGGGCTGAAGCTGGTCGAACCGCTGCGCGAGCTGTTCAAGGATGAAGTGCGCGCCTTGGGCCGCGAGTTGGGCCTGCCCGCCAGCTTCATCGGCCGCCACCCCTTCCCCGGCCCCGGCCTTGCAATCCGCTGCCCCGGCGAGATCACCCGCGAGAAGCTTGCGATTCTGCGCAAGGCCGATGCCGTGTTTATCGACCAGATTCGCAAGCACGGGCTGTATGACGAGATCTGGCAGGCTTTCGTGGCGATCTTGCCGGTGCGCACGGTGGGCGTGATGGGCGACGGGCGCACCTATGATTTTGCCTGCGCACTGCGCGCTGTGACCTCGGTCGATGGTATGACCGCCGATTATTACCCCTTTACGCACGAGTTTCTGGGCGAAACCGCAACGCGGATCATCAACGAGGTTGGCGGCATCAACCGCGTGACCTACGATATCACCTCCAAGCCGCCCGGCACGATCGAGTGGGAGTAAGTAAAAATCGCGGCTAAGCTGGGCAGACGCGCCGGTGGCGCGGCTTGTGCGGCAAGCAAGGGCTCGCACAGCGCGCGCCCCCGAGGGAGGAGCGGCGAATGAGTTTTCATCTTTCCGGCGAGTTGATCTGCACAACCAAAGACGAGGCGGCGCGGGTAGCGCAGCATCTGGGCGAACACATCCGCCTGACGCGCGCAGAGCCGGGATGCCTGAGCTTTACCGTCGAGCCGACTGCGGACCCGCTGGTCTGGGCGATTGCCGAATCGTTCACCGATGCAACCGCCTTTGCCGCGCATCAGGTGCGCGCTGCTGCAAGTCTATGGGCGCGCGAAACGGCTGGCATCCGGCGCGTTTATCGCACTTGGGAAGACTAGCTGCCAGATCCGCCGCCGACGCCCTGCGAGGTCAAAGCGGCAGCGCGGTGGTTGACTTGATCTCTTCCATTGAGAGCAGTGCGGTGACGTTGTAAATTTTCACCTCGCCAATCAGCGCCTGGTAGAACTGGTCATAGGCGCGGGCGTTTTTTACCCGCACTTTCAAGATGTAGTCGATATCCCCCGCCAACCGATGCGCCTCTAACACCTCGGGGCGTGCTTGCAGGGCTGTCAGAAAACGGCGCTGCCATTCAGCCTCGTGTTCCGATGTGCGGATCAGCACGAAAAAGCAGGAGTCAAACCCCAGCGCTTCGGGATCAAGCAGCACGGTCTGGCGCTGAATGACACCCTCTTCGCGCATTCGCCGCACCCGATTCCACACCGGCGTTTTTGACGAACCGACCTTGCGCGCGATCTCGTCAAGCGATTGACCAGCATCAATTTGCAACTGCGCGAGGATCTTGCGATCAAGCTCGTCTAGGCGGGCGGGCATCGGTTTTCTCCTGAGTACGGAATATGGGTCTTGCTAATACTTGCTTACAAAGATCATGTTCTTTGCCGCAAGTATCATGGGTGACATTGGCGAATTTCTTTCCTTTTGATGCGTCTTGAGTGCTCATCAGAACGCCGCTTCGGCGTCGGGCTTGGCCTTTTTGGGGCACGCGCCGCATCGCTAGGTTCTTGGCGCGTGTGCAATTTGGTGCATTTAGCGCAGCCTCTGGTGCCTGCAGGGCGAAAAACGGCTTTTCGCCAAAGCGTTTCCCCCCTAGAACGTGCGCGTTGTCCGATCTCTTCAGCCTAGGTTCAGCCCGTGCCCGATACTGCAAATCAGACCGTCAAGCCGCACCTGCCCGACGCCCAGACCGTCACCTCGGTCACGCATTGGAACGACAGCTTGTTTTCGTTTCGCGTAAGCCGCCCGCAAAGCCTGCGCTTTCGCTCGGGCGAATTCGTGATGATCGGGTTGCTTGATGGCAATGGCAGGCCCTTGTTGCGCGCCTATTCGATTGCCTCACCGGCGTGGGACGACGAGCTGGAGTTCTATTCGATCAAGGTGCCCAACGGCCCGCTGACCTCGCGGTTGCAGCACATCAAGACTGGTGATGAGATCATCCTGCGCCCGAAACCCGTGGGCACGTTGGTGCATGATGCTTTGCTGCCGGGCAAACGCATCTGGTTTCTGGCAACCGGCACCGGCATCGCGCCCTTTGCCAGCCTGATGCGCGAACCCGAGACTTATGAAAAATATGACCAGGTGATTATGATGCACACCTGCCGCACGCAATCAGAGCTGGAATACGGGCGACAGTTGGTAGCTAACCTCAGCGATGACCCGTTGATCGGCGAAATGGTGGCGGGCAAGTTGCTTTATTACCCCACGACCACACGCGAAGATTCCGCCCACATGGGGCGCATCACCGACAACCTGACCAGCGGCAAGGTATTTGCCGATCTCGGCCTACCGCGGATGAACCCCGCCGAAGACCGCGCCATGATCTGCGGCAGCCTTGCATTCAACGTCGATGTGAAGGCGGTGCTTGAAAGCTTTGGCCTGCGCGAAGGCGCCAACAGCGAGCCGCGTGAATTTGTGGTCGAAAAGGCATTTGTGGGCGAGGGCGTCTAGCGCCGCCCGCCCCATAGGCGCACTGTTGCCCGATCAGGCATCAAAGGCCGCCAGAATTTCGGCCAGGATGTCTGCGTGCTGCGCGGGCTGCTCTTTGGCGGACTCGAGCAGTTCCAGCATCCGTTCGCGGGTTGCGCGGTCAAAACCGTCCCATGCGACAATGGCGCTGCGCGCCAATACATAGTCAAACGTTTCGGGGCTCAATGCGCGCGTACGGCCCAGTTTGGCGGCAGCTGCGGTAGCGTTGCGCGATGTAGTCAGATAATCTTGACCTTCATCCATTTCCTTGCGCGCCGCGATCAGGTCTGCCTGAGTTTCCGCGCGTGCTTCATTTCGTGCGGCCTCGGCGCGCGCGGCGGCCTCGGCAATGGCGGCAGCTTCGGCGGCACGCTTGACGGCGAATGCGGGGTCAACGGCCACGGGCGTGGACTGCGGCGCGTTCAACATCCTCGGCACCAAGGCACCGGCCAAACCTGAAACCACTCCAAGACCCGCAATCAGGGCAATCGCGGCGATCTTTTGCATTATCCGAACCCTATGAAAGGCCGCATGCGCGGCGAAGTGCGCACTCTTTTGCAAATTTGCCGTTGAATTGAAAGCACCTTCCTGTTCGGTGCCGTATGTGTGATTGTCGCAGGGCAACGCATTACAACTCGATTGTGCGAAAATGGTTGAATCAGGCGCCGCCTCTCTCTATTTTGCGCGCGCACTAACCTATTGGCTACTGAAGGAATATCACCATCGCCCGCAGACCCCACAATGCCCCGCCACAGCGCGACACCGGACCCCGAATCAATGACCGTATCCGCGCCGCAGAGATCCGACTGATCGGTGCCGATGGTGAAAACGTGGGGGTTGTAACCCCGGCAAAAGCGATGGAGATGGCCGACGAAGCGGGACTCGACCTTGTGGAAATTTCCCCCAATGCAGAGCCGCCTGTCTGCAAAATCATGGACTTCGGCAAGTTCAAGTTCGAGCAGCAAAAGCGCGAGGCCGAGGCCCGGCGCAAGCAGCACGTCATCGAGATCAAGGAAATCAAATTCCGCCCCGGCACCGATACGCACGACTATGAGGTCAAGATGCGCTCGGTGATGAAGTTTCTGGAGGAGGGCGACAAGGTCAAGGTCACGTTGCGTTTCCGTGGCCGCGAAATGGCGCACCAACAACTTGGGCTGGAGCTTTTGAACCGAGTCGCTGACGATATCGGCGACGCCGGCAAGGTCGAATCAATGCCGCGCCTTGAAGGGCGGCAAATGGTGATGATGGTGGGGCCAAGGTAGCTGGCGGCGCTGTCACGGATGAAAGCCCTCGCTTCGGCGGGGGTTTTTTATTGCCCGACGCCCTGCCCCGCCCCGAGCGCGCGGCTGGTTCTGAAAAACCGATGCGGCCAAAATAAAAGCGCTGCGGGAGGGAGGCCCGCAGCGCGTTTCGAGGGGATGACGAGGGAGAACGCCGTTGCCCCTTCTATCAGGTTTCTCACGGCGGGAGGGCCGCATCAGGGAGATCGAAACCTGTTGCGATCTGCTTACGCGGCGGCGCGGCAAAGGACTTTGACTTGGGTCAACTTGGTGTCAGCAAAAGGTGCGACAAAACGTCATGTTAAAGTCGATGATGGGGCGAGCGATGCGTGCACGGATGAAAGAACGCGCAATTACACTGTTTGCTGCGGTCATCGGCGCTGCGGTTTTCATGGCTTTGGGCCTGCCGATGCCAATGCTGCTTGGCCCGCTTGCAGGTTGTCTGATATTTGCGCTGGCCGGGGCCCCGCTGCGCGACATGGGCGCGCTTGGCACCTTCATGCGCACCTTTCTGGGCGTTGCCATTGGCGCATCGGTGACACCCGCGTTGGTCGCAGCACTGCCCCATTACACCGCAACCTTGGCGCTGGTGCCGGTGTTCGTGGCGACCATTGGCGCGGTCGGTTACCCGTTCTTTCGCCGTGTGATGGGGTTTGATCACCCGACTGCCTTTTATTCGGCCATGCCGGGCGGTTTGCAGGACATGCTGGTGTTTGGCGCCGAGGCCGGGGGCGATGTGCGCGCGATGAGTCTGGTGCACGCAACGCGGGTGCTGACCATCGTTACGGTGCTGCCGTTTCTGATGACCTTTGTTTGGGGTATCGACCTTAGCCGCCCGCCGGGGGCGCCGCTGGGTTCGGTGCCGCCGCTGGAACTGGTGCTGATGCTTGGCGCGGCGGTGATTGGCTGGAAGGGCGGCGAGCGGATCGGGCTTTTCGGGGCCTCAATCCTTGGGCCGATGATCTTGACGGCGGCGCTCAGCCTTGCGGGGTTCATCCATGTACGCCCACCTGCCGAGGTGATCTGGGCGGCACAGCTGTTTATCGGGCTTTCGGTGGGGGCAAAATACGCGGGAATCACCGGCCGAGAGCTGCGCCTGTTCGTTGGGGCGGGAATCGGGTTTTCCGCGCTTTTGGCGCTGATCTCGATGGGCTTCATCGAGGTGGCGCACCTGCTTTCGCCTGCGCCCGCGCTGGATGTGATTCTATCGTTCCTGCCCGGTGGGCAGGCGGAGATGGTGGTGATCGCCATTGTCGCGGGGTCTGACGTGGCTTTTGTGGTGACCCACCATCTGGCGCGGATGATTCTGGTGATTCTGACCGCGCCGCTGATCGGGCGCTGGCTTGGCAAAAGCTAACCGCTGCGGGGTTAAAGCGCGGCCATCTCTTGGCGGATCATGCGGTTGTCACCGCGCGCCAGCACCCAATGGCCGAGCTGCTTGGCTAGCGCGGGGTGCCCGCTTGCCAGCGCGCGTTTGAACAGCTCTCGCTGATAGCGCGGAAATTCGCGCCGCGCGCGCAGACGGTTGTAGAACCCCGCCTCGGTCAGGCTGCCGTCGAGCGCGGCAAGGATGATCGGGTTCAATATCCCCATCTGGTGCAGCGATGATCCAAGCCGGTGGCCAAGCAAGGGCGTGCGCAGCTTGACCACGTTGGGGGCGTTAAACCGCGCGACGTGCCCGGCATCAAGCGGCTCGTAGGGGTCGAACAGTATCGAAACGCGGCGCGCCAGTTTCGAGGCTTCGGCCGCATCGCCGTATTTGCCCGACCAGTCGCGATCCCACGCCACGCTATAGCGCGTTTCCCAAGGCACCAAGGCGCGATCGAGTGTGGACTGTGGGCTGATCGCCACCACATCAGCCCCCGGACAGGCCGCTGAAAACGCCGCCGCCGCATACCCCCCCATCGAAGCGCCGTAGAACACCACCCGCTCGAATTGCGCAAAAAAGCCTGTTGCGGCAAGCCGGTCGAACTCGTCCGCAACCCATTGGTCGCGATACCAAGTCCACCCGCCTGCCAGAACGCCGAGCATCGACCAGCCCTGCTTCTCGATGAAGTGAAAGCCCCAAGGCCGGCGCTCTTCACGCTTGTTCATGGCGATGTCGAGATTGTCGAAGGTAACCACCAGCGTGCGCCCGCGCGGCATATAGAGGAACGAATGGCTGCCGTTGTCGGTATAAAAACCGTCACGCCCGGCCAAACCGCGCGCCATTTTGGCCCATTCTGGGTCGGTCGCGGTTTCGATGGGAGGTTTGGGGGTAAAGCGGGCGCGGTTGACCTCGGTTCCGCCATCGTCGCGTTTGCTGAGGTAGTCGAGCGTGCCGTAGTCCCTCAAAAAGGGAACACTGCCAGAGCCTTTGCGGATATCCAGCAACATCCGGCTGTCTGAATGCACGCACGCATCAAGAATAGGCGCTATATACTTGATTTTGTGGGCATCTCCGAAGCCCGCCAAATTGGCGATCAGGTCGGTTGGGCGCAGGTCTTTGGCGCGGTTGATAACGCGCACCCGTTCTGGTGCCACGCCGTTGCCGTGTAGAAAGGCGCGGTAAGGTGCCACCCAATCAGAGGGGTGTGGCGCCCACTCGCCGCTATGGGTTAGGTCTATCAGGGCGATGTCGCAATCCCATTTGCTATACGCGGCCAGCGCCAGCGCCTGTGCGCCACCGCCAAGGTCGGCAAATGTTGTAACCTCGGGCAAATCGACCGCGTCGATCAGCGCGGTGTCAAAAACATGCCTGCCGCGCTCGCCAATTGGTGCAGCCTCGGGGTGGACCCCGTGCTTTTCAACGAGCGCTTCCAGAAACGAGCCCGCTGGCGGCAACCCGCCAAAACGCCGCCCCATTTCGCGCTTGTTCGACGCCCAAAGGTGCAGCGCTGTTGTAGCCTCGGTCAACCGCGCTTCGACCTTTTTTGCCTTGCGAATCATCCGGGTACGCTCTGGGAACGGAATCGGATAAAACGCCTCGAGCGGTTGCACCTGATCCAGCAATCCGTGCTTGGCCACGAAATGGGTAATCATCATCGGCCCCCAGACACCCCAGGGTTGCTGGCTGACATGCACGGGCGTGCCTGCGGCCTTTGCGGCCGCGTAGTCGTCACGCAAGCTCGGCTTGACGAACTCGGGGATCGCAAAGCGGTCTTCCATGAAGGTGATGATGTCGGCCAGAATCGCGCTATCGGCGGGCAGACCCAGCACCGCGTTGTTGACGCGGGTTTCGCCGGGCAACTCGAACCCCATCACATAGTCGCCCTCATAGTCCATCGGGCGGTGGCAGTAGACATCGGTATCAACCCAGATCATCCCCGGGTTCTGCGCGATCATGTGAATGCGGAAGTAATCAGCGAACAGCGCGAAGCTGTCTTTCTTTTCATATTTGATGAAATCGTCGGTATCGAGCACCTCGCGCCCATCGCGGCGGATCACGCCTTCGGGCACGTTGGGGATATCTTCAAACGAATAAAGCGTGATCTTCTGGCCCTGATTGACGAAGGACTTGAGGCAGAGAATTTCAAGCCAACTCAAGCGCCCGCCGATCCACAGCGTTCCAACCTCGCGCACCCGTCCCATACCCAGTACCTGCCCTTTGTTTTACCCGCCATGATGCGTCAAACTGCAAGCGCTGCCAATGGCTTTGCAGGGCGCGCGTTTGCGCGCGGTGCCGACTGTGCTAGGAAAGTGGCAACGGTAGGTGAACGGGGCAGGTAATGGCGAAGGCGGTGGTGATGCAGAGCACGCTGGGTGTGACACCCGAGGTGCTTGACGCGCTCGCTTGGCCCGAGGGCGAGGGCTATGCCTTTCGCATCTTTTTTGCAGCCCCTGCCCCGGGCGATCGGTTTACCGATGCGCCGCGCGCAGGTTGCGCCGAGGTGCGCGAACTGCGCGAGGTTTCCGGCGGCATGTTGGTGGTGGGGGTCAGTGATGCGCTGCCCTTGCGGTTGGCGCTAGCCACCGGCGAGATCGAGATTTTCCCCGACGCGCCCGAACAGGAACGGTTTGCAGGCAAGAACGCGCTTTTAGCCCTGCGTGTGGAAGAACCTGCCGAGGCGGTTGTGGATTGGCTTGCCTATCACGCAGGCCAACACGGGGCCGAGGCCGCGGTGATCGTGAACCGCGCGCCGCCCGACAGCCCGGCGGGTGGACCGGCCGAATTTGCCTATGCAATCGAGCAGGGTTGCAAGGCGCGCGGGCTGGCGCTGGTGGTGGCGGTGATCGACTGCGCGGTGCCTTTGGGCAAGCCCGCCTCTGCGGGCGAAAACCAGCTCTGGCTTGCGCCCGACGCGCCCGGCAAGGACCGTATGGAGGTGCCCCCCGATGACCCCTGGCGCGCGCCGCTTGGGCAGGGGCTAGTGTATGAGATTGCCAAGTGGCGGTATCTGGCGCGCGCCCGCGCGGTGCTGACGCTGGATGTGACCGACATCCTCGCGGCACGCGACGCGGGGGCGCCCACCGCTTTTGACATCTGCGCTGCCTCAAAGGGCGGCGTGGTGCTGATGGTCGGGCGGCGCATCTATCCTTGGCGGGTGCGCAAAGGTCAGCCGGAACGCTTTGGCGACCATATTTGCCGACAATTCGATTCTCGCCGCGGCATCGCCCGCTGGGGCGTGGCACCCGAACGCGCGGGGCTGCAAAACACCTGGCGCGCGATTCGTGTGGCCTATGCGCGCCCCGAGCCCGGGCAGGTCATTCATTTCTGGCGCGCCATGGCGCTGCGCGTGCCCGGGCGTGCGGCATCGGAACTGGCACCCAAGACCTCGCTGATCGAAGACCCTGATCTGTTGGCGATGGCGAAGGATGTTTTTGGGCACAAGCCAGTGCGCCCCCCCGTCTCGGCGACACGGCGCGCCCCGGCGGCAGCGTTGGCGGCGGGGCGCACCTGCATCGTGACCACGATGAAGAACGAAGGACCCTTCATTCTGGAATGGCTTGCCTATCACCGCGCCATCGGGGTCGATGATTTTCTGATCTATACCAACGACTGCACCGACGGCACCGACACGATGCTGCAATTGCTGCAGGCCAAAGGGCTGGTGCAGCAGCGCGAAAACCCGTTTCGGGCGGTAAAGTTGCCGCCGCAGCACGCGGCATTGCAGGCCGCCGAAGACGAGCCGCTGATTCAGAATTGCGGCTGGGCGATCTGCATGGATGTGGACGAGTTCATCAACGTCAAGATCGGCGATGGCACGCTGGCCGCCCTTTACGCGGCGATGGGCGAGGCCAACATGATTTCGCTGACCTGGCGGTTGTTTGGCAATTCGGACGTGCATGGCTATCAGGACCGCTTTTTGCTGGAGCAGTTCACCCGCGCCGCCCCCGAAGTGGTGCGCAAGCCGCATCAGGCTTGGGGCTTCAAGACGCTGTTTCGCAATATCGACATCTACAAGAAGCTTGGTGTGCACCGCCCCAAGGGATTGATTCCCGATCTTTGGGATCAGGTGCAGTGGCTGAACGGATCGGGCCGCCCGATGCCGCGCGAGATGTTTCGCAATGGCTGGCGCTCGACGCTGGAAACCTATGGCTATGACTGGGTGCAGCTGAACCATTACGCGGTGCGCTCGGCCGAAAGCTTTCTGGTCAAGCGCGACCGTGGCCGCGTGAACCATGTCGATCGCGACCAAGGGCTGAACTACTGGTTCCGCATGAACCACAACGCGGTCGAAGAGCGTTCGATCCAGCGCATGATCCCCGCCTTGCGCGCGGAATGGAACCGCCTTCTGGGCGATCCGGAGATTGGTGCAGCCCACGCCGCCGCGGTTGCCGCCCACCGCGCCAAGATCAGTGAGCTGCGCGCCGAGGCGCAGCCCGAAGCCTTTTACGCCGAACTGACCGGGCCGAGGCTAGAGCAGTTGAGCCGGATGTTGCAGATGTTTGGCTCTGCCGTGTTCAACGCAGGGCCCGGCGTGATCCCGCCCGATCTGCACGAGCGCGCGTTGGCGCCGGATTTCTTCTTTACGGTCGAACACGCGGGCGAGGCCGAGCATTGAGTGCATGGTGCCACGTGCTGCCGCCTCCGGCGGGGATATTTGGGCCGAAGCATTTTGCGTGGGTCGCGCGATGAGCGGCGTTACGGTTGTCAGCACAATGAAAAACGAGGGTGCGTTCCTTTTGGAATGGGTGGCCCATTACAAGGGCTTGGGGGCCGAGCATTTGTTCATCGCCACCAACGACTGTGCCGATGTTACGGTCGAGATGGTGCAGCGGTTGCAATATCTGGGCCTGGCGCGCCACCACGCCACGCGCCACACCCAGCATGGCGGCATTCAGCGCGCAGCACTGCGCCAGTCGCGCTGGTACGACGAGGTCACCAAGGCTGACTGGATTCTGGTGTGCGATGCGGACGAATTTCTGACGGTGAAGGCAGCTGATGGCTCATTCGCAGCGCTGATCGGTTCCGCGCCCGTTGGTGCCGAGGTGATTGGCATCAGTTGGCGCATTTTCGGCTCGGGTGGCATTGTGCGCTATGAAGACCGCCTGGTGACCCAGCAATTTCTTCGCGCCGAGCCCGAGGGCGCGGGGGGAACCTATGTCAAATCGCTGTTTCGGGGTTTGGAAAACATCGCGCGGATAGGCATTCACATGCCCCATCCGCGCGCCGATTTGGGCCGCCCGCTTGCGCGTTGCATGGCGGGCGGTGCGCCTTGGAAGCCGGTTAAGGGCGAATTGATCCTGCGGGCCGAGCGTGGTGCGGCGCAGATGAACCACTATGCTTTGCGTTCGCGCGACTCGTTTCTTGTCAAGCGCGATCGGGGCCGGGTGAACCATGCGGGCCAGGATATGGGCGAGGAGTATTGGCGGCGGTTTGAACACGGCGAGGTTGTGTGCGATGCGATCCGTCGCCACGATGGCGCCACTGCGCGCTGGCTGGGCGCGTTGCATGGCGACCCGGTGCTAAGCGACCTGCATGCCCGCGCGGTGGAATGGCACCGGGCGCGCGCAGCCGAACTGTTGGCGCGGCCCGACTGGGGGGCACTTGCCCTTCGCCTGACAGCGGGGCAAAGCTAGCGCATGCGGTTTCTGGCCATACTCGCGGTAAAGGACGAAGGCAGCTTTCTGCTTGACTGGCTTGCGCATCACCGCGCTGCGGGCATCAGCGACGTGTTGGCGATTTCCAACGATTGCAGCGACGGCACCGATGCGATGCTGGATCGGCTGGAGGCGCTAGGGTGGCTGGTGCATCAGCGCAACCCGGCACCCCACCCCAAGGGGGCACAATGGTCGGCGCTGAAACTAGCCGAGCGCCACCCGCTATTGGCTGCCGCCGACTGGGTGATTACGCTCGATATCGACGAGTACCTCAACATCCACGTGGGCGATCACCGCTTGCCTGCGCTGCTTGCCGCTTGCCCCGACGCGCATGCGCTGGCGCTTTCGTGGCGGATGTTTGGCAATTGCGGGGTGATGGGCTATTGCGACCGCCCGGTGAGCGAGCAGTTTTTGCGCGCGGCCCCTGCCGAAATGATCTGGCCGTGGCGCGCGCAAATGCTCAAGACGCTGTGGCGCAATGACGGGCACTGGGCCAAGCCCGGCGTACACCGCCCGCGTGCCCCCGACCCCGCGCGGCAAAATGAGCAGATCTGGCGCGATGGTTCGGGGCGCCAGTTGCCCGACGCCTATCGCAGCGGGCGGCTGTTTGCGCCGCTGGGGCAAAGGAACTGGGATCTGGCGCAGATCAACCATTACGCGCTTGGCGCAATGCAGGCCTATGTGGTCAAAGCCGCACGAGGCCGCGCCAACCGCGATGCCTCGGCTTTTGATATGTCGTATTGGGTCGAGCGCAATTTCTGCGAGGAAGAGGACCGCTCGGTTCTGGCACTGGCGGACGTGGTAGCACCGCTGCGCGCCGAACTGGCCGCCGACCCCGAACTTGCCGCGCGGCACGCGCAGGCGGTGGAATGGCGACGCGAACGATTCGCCACGCTGATGCTGCAAGAGCCTTACCGCGCGCTTTTCGGGCGATTGCTGCTGGCCCCGCCCAGCCGACCACTTGCAGGCGAGGCAGCCGCCGTAATGCTGGGTTGGGCGCAGCGCGCAGCACAAGTGGAACGCGAAACAATCGCGCCTTCGCCTACAGACTAGGCGGCGACAAGAAACAGTCGCCCTCAAAAAATCCCGGTTTGGTCTATATCCGGCCCGGTTAGGTGCTATGCTTGGCCTTACTTGGGGGCGCTGACTGCGCAAAACATGCAGGAAACCGATGTTGAGCGGAGTCGAAACCACGACCGATCTTACCGCATTGAGCCAGGAAGAATGGGCGAGCCGGTTGGACGAGATCGGCGACGAAGCTGGCTATTGCGAGCGGCTTGGGGCGCGGCACCGGGTATTTTTTCTTGATGAAGGGCCGGTGCTGCTGGTCAGTTTCGAAACCGTGGCAGATATTCGCGCGCGCCAGCCTGACCAATTGCCGATGGCGCACGCGATTGCCAAGGCGCGCGGATGGTCGTGTCTTTCGGTCATCAGCGAGGGCGACACTTGGTTTCGTGACCGCGCTGTTTATGGCTATTTCGACCGGCTGGTGGACGACGCCTTCTTTGAAGATTTCGACCGTGTGGTGTTTTACGGCGCAGGGCAGGCAGGCTATGCGGCGGCGGCCTTTGCCGTTACCGCCCCCGGCGCCACGGTGATCGCGCTGGCCCCGCAAGCGACGCTTGAAACGTCCATCGCAGGTTGGGATGACCGTTTCCCGCAAATGCGCCGCACCGCCTTTGACGACCGCTACGGTTATGCGCCCGACATGCTGGAAGGCACGGGCGAGGCCTTCTTGCTTTTCGATCCGCTGGTAAAGCTTGATGCAATGCACGCCACGCTTTTCCGCGCGCCCTACGTGACAGCGCTGCCCTGCCCGGCGATTGGCCAAAATCCCGAGGCAATTCTGCTGGGGCTGGGGTTGCTTGAACAGATGCTGGTCGCCGCCTGTGAGGGCCGTTTCAGCGCTGCGGTGTTCTGGCGGCTTTACCGGGCGCGGCGCGATTCAACACGCTGGCTGCGCCTGTTGGCGGCGCATTGCGAGGCGGCCAATCGGCCCTATCTGACAGCGCTGTTGTTGCGCAACGCAGTGCGGCGGCTGAACGCACCACGTTTCCGGCGGCGTTTCGAGGTTCTTGAAACCGAGCTTGCCGCCAAAGGCATCACCCTGCCGCCTGAAAAGATATCCTGAAATCAGGCGTTTGTAGCAGGTGGGCCATCTTCCGCTTCGGGCTCATCATCATCGCCCTCATCGTCTGCGTGCAGGCGTGCGACGTGCAATTGCACATGGCGGCGCGCATGGCGCAGCGCCGCATCGCCGGTGCGCGACGGAGCCTCGGCCTGCATCTGACCGCGAAACGGGCGCAGGGTTGCGCCCAGTGCGCTCAGTGCTGCAGCAAGTGCGGGATCGGCGGGCACGACCAAGCGCGCATGGCCAAACTCGCACGCCACAAGGCGCGCGCCAATCTCCCAAGCCAATCGCGGCAGATCGCCCCGCACCTCTAGCAAATCTTCGATGTGATCGTGCGTCTGGTGCATGGTAGCCCCCTTTTCGCAGCGCGGGTGAAATACCGCGCTACCAGAGTATTACCCTGCCCCGGCGCACCCGCAAGCGCGCCGAGCCGTTCCGCGACGATCAGCCCCAGAAACGGTCCGAAAAGACGTGATAAATGATCCGGTCGCGTGAAATGCCGATCTTGGCCAGCTCTGCATCGGAAAGCGCGTTCAGTCGTTCAACCTCTGCCACACGCGAGTGGCGATCGACATACTGAACCAGACCTTGCGCGATACCGTCGATCAATTTGCGCACCCAAGTGGTGTGTGCGGCGCCTTGCGGTGCGTGCGTTGTAACAAAGGTCATGTTCGGGACTCCTTTAAATGTCGTTCCCCCATGCCTCGAATATATGTCAGCAACCCTGCCATAACCATGCCCAATGCTGCATGGCAGCTATGCTATTGCCGCACCGCAGCAATGGTAGGCCTCAGGATGGGCAGCGCCACGCACCGGCGCGCACCTCATAAACTGGCACTCCCGGTTCTATAAGATCAAAGACCACATGCGTCGCCCCCGCTGCCTTGGCCTCGGCCTTCACCGAGTTTCGCGCATAAACCAGCCCGGGTTCGGCCAGCACCGGCCCGTAAACTCCGGGCGCCATGCGAATATTGGTAATCAGCGTACAGCCCACCACTTCGGCCGCTGTTGCCTCGGTAATGCCGCGCGCGCCAATCAGGCCGGGGTCGTTGCAGCCAGACAGAACAGCGAAAGCAGCAAGGGCGAGGACAGTGGTTTTCATCGGTCATTTCTCCGGCAAAGATCGCGGGCATCCTGCGCGCAGCCGATTGCTGCTGCAAGCCCACCATTAGCCGCAGCGCACCCGGGTTGCCGGAGCATCAGCGATTATCGCCCGCGTCTGGACGCGCGCGCGCTGGTGCAGCGTGGCAACTTGGCTCTTTATTCATGCGGGCAAACACTATATATTGATAATGTCGGAATCGAGCAGGCCGACCAATACAACATATAGTAGAATTGGAACAATTCAAATGCAGGCAAGCAAACCCTTTCGGGTAGCCCTCGCGGCACCCTGTTTCGTGGCAATCGTGGCAGGCTTTAGTGGCGCTGCCCTTGCTGACTCTCTTCCCGGCCAATGGGACGGCGCTTATTGGGGGCTGTCACTGGCACTCGCCGGCGAAGGCAATGACCGCGTGGCGGTAACCGCGCCATATGCCGGCACACCTGGAACGCTTTCGATGGGCGGCGTGCTGGGTGCCGCGCACCTCGGCTGGCGCGAAGAGGCAAACGGGATCGTCTGGGGCGTTGAGGGCGATCTACAACTCGGCAGCGTATCCGACAGCTTTACCGCTGGGATCTATTCAGCCTCGTCGCGCATAAACCAGGCCGCCAGCTTGCGCCTTGTTGCGGGCGTGCCCGCGGGCGAAACGGGGCTGCTTTTTCTGACGGGCGGTCTGGCCGCGGCAAATGTCAAATATTCGGTCAGCACGACCACCGGGCTCGATATTTCCGACACCAGCATCCGCACTGGCTATGCACTCGGTGCGGGCTATGAGCGGCAGCTATTCTCCGGCTGGAACGCGCGGCTGGAATATCAATACGCCAACTACGGCAAGACGACGCTCTATGACGGGTTGGCGGAGACCGAAGAAACGCCCGATTACCATTCGCTGCGGATCGGCCTCAATCACAGCTTCTAAAGCCCTCCGGGCGGCCCGCGTGCGGCAGGCCGCCCGGCAATTACGCTGGAAATGGCGCGCTCTTTGCGCTAGCGCAGGCGCATGACCAATCGCCTCACCCTGCCCCGCCCCGACGACTTTCACCTGCACCTGCGCGATGGCGCGATGCTGCAAGGGGTGCTGCCCGAAACCATGCGCCATTTCGCGCGCGCGCTGGTGATGCCAAACTTGGTGCCCCCCGTGGTGACCGCAGCCGACGCGCGCGCCTACCGCGACCGGATTAGCGCCCTGATCCCCGCGGGGGTCGATTTCACCCCGCTGATGACGCTCTACCTGACCGAGACCAGCGACCCCGCCGATGTTGCGGCCGCCGCGGCCGATGGGCTGGTGACGGCGGTCAAGCTTTATCCGGCGGGTGCGACCACCAACTCTGCCTCGGGCGTGCGCGATTTTGACAAGGTGCGCGCGGTGCTGGAGCGTATGGCCGAAATTGGCCTGCCACTTTGTGTGCACGGCGAGGTTACAGACCCCAGCGTGGACATCTTTGACCGCGAGGCGGTGTTTCTGGACCGGGTGCTAGAACCGATCCGGCGCGCCACACCGGGGCTGCGCGTGGTGCTTGAACATGTTACCACCGCCGAAGGTGTAGCCTATGTGCGCGCGGGTGGCGACGCCCTTGCGGGCACGATTACCACGCATCATCTGATCCTGAACCGCAACCACATCCTCGCAGGCGGCATCCGCCCCCACTATTATTGCCTGCCCGTCGCCAAGCGCGAGCACCACCGCCGCGCACTCTGCGAGGCTGCGACTTCAGGCGAGGCGCGGTTTTTTCTCGGCACCGATTCGGCCCCCCATATCGACGCGCTCAAGGAAAACGCCTGTGGCTGTGCGGGTTGCTTTAGCGCCACCAACACGCTGCCGATCCTTGCGCAAGTGTTCGAAGATGCAGGCGCGCTGGCGCGCCTTGAAGGTTTCGTCGCAACCCACGGTGCGGCCTTCTACCGGCTGCCAACCAATCTCGGCACGCTCACGCTGGAACGCCGCGCGGTGCCGCTGACCCTACCCGACAAGATTCTGACCGGCGCCGGGCCGGTCACGCTATTCGACCCCGGCTTTCCACTTTACTGGCATGTCACCCCTTAACCAACTGCTTCAGAAAGAAATATCCCCGCCGGAGGCGCCAACTTCAGCGATGCTGCGCTCCGCGGGGGATATTTGGACTGAAGCATTTTGCAGAGAGTTTCCCCGATGATCCCATCCGCCTTTCCCCCAAAAGACGAAATCGCCCGCCTTACCGCGCGGATGCTTCTGGAAATCAAGGCGGTGCATTTTAATGCTGAAGCGCCTTTTACGCTGGCCTCTGGCCTGCCCTCGCCCACCTATATCGATTGCCGCAAGTTGATCAGCTTTCCGCGCATCCGCTCGGTCTTGATGGATTTTTTGGCCGCGACGGTGCTGCGCGAGGCCGGGTTCGAGGCATTCACCAATATCGCGGGCGGCGAGACTGCGGGGATTCCCTTTGCCGCTCTGATGGCCGAGCGGCTGGCGCTGCCGATGACCTATGTACGCAAGAAGCCCAAGGGGTACGGGCGCAATGCCCGCATAGAAGGGGTGATGGGCGAAGGTGACCGGGTGCTGCTGGTCGAAGATCTGACGACAGACGGCGGTTCGAAGCTGAACTTTGTCGACGCGATTCGTGAAACCGGCGCGCGCTGCGACCATACCGCGGTGATTTTTTACTACGGGATTTTCTCTGACACTCTGCCAAACCTTGCCGCGCACGGCTTGGCGCTGCACCACCTTTGCACCTGGTGGGATGTGCTCGCCGAGGCGCGCGAACAGGAAGCCTTTGACACCGCAACCTTGCGCGAGGTTGAAACGTTTCTGACCAGGCCTCGCCTGTGGCAAGACGCGCATCGCAAAAGCTGAGGTGGCACCGCGCGTGAGGGTTATCCACCGCGTTCGCGCCGATCTATACAATTTGCATCGCGCCGCGCGCTTGTGGCATACCCGTGGCTTGAGCAAAGGGGGATGTCATGGTCGAGGTGCGGATTTTGCGCGATGTAGCAGCAGACGCCACGCCAGAGGCCCTGCCCCACAACATCGAGGCCGAGCAGCAATTGCTGGGCGCGATCCTTACCAATAACGATATTTACGATCGAATCGCGGCGCTGGTGAAGCCCGAGCATTTCTTTGAGCCCGTGCACCAGCGCATCTTTGAAGTGGCGCTGGCGCGGATTCAGAAGAACGCCTTGGCAAGCCCCGTCACACTCAAGGCCTACCTTGAAGAAGACGATGGGCTGAAGGCGCTTGGTGGGCCTGCCTATCTGGCGCATCTGGCGGGCACTGCAATCGCCGCCTACGCCGCGCGCGACTATGCGCAAATGATCTACGATCTTGCTGTGCGGCGCGAGTTGATCCGGCTTGGGCAGGATGTGGCGGCGCGCGCCTCGGAGGTGGTGGTGCATGACGATCCGCGCGAGCAGATCGTCGCCGCCGAGCAGGCCCTTTACAAGCTGGGCGAGCAGGGTCACGGCGAGCGTGGCTTCGTCTCTTTCTTGAAGGCGGCGCATGATGCGGTCAGCGTTGCCAACGCCGCATTTCAGCGTGGCGGTGGGCTTTCGGGCATTTCCACCGGTCTTTCAGACCTTGACCGCAGGCTTGGTGGGTTACACCCGTCGGATTTGCTGATCCTTGCCGGGCGCCCTTCGATGGGCAAGACCGCGCTGGCAACCAACATCGCCTTCAACATCGCCCGCGCGCATCGCCGTGGGCGCAAGCCCGATGGGTCCGAAGGTTCGGTGCAGGGTGGCGTGGTCGGGTTTTTCAGCCTTGAGATGAGCGCCGAGCAGCTGGCCGCGCGCGTGCTTTCCGAAGCCTCGGAGGTGCCGTCTGACCAGATCCGTCGGGGCGAGTTGAGCGAAGGCGAGTTTCGCCGTTTTGTCGAAGCAGCAAAAGACCTCGAAACTTGCCCTCTCTACATCGACGATACGCCCGCGCTGCCAATCTCGTCATTGGCGGCGCGCGCGCGGCGGCTGAAGCGCACGCATGGGCTGGATGTGTTGATCGTGGACTATCTTCAACTGGTGCGCCCCGCGACCGCCAAAGACAGCCGCGTGAACGAAGTTTCTGAAATTACCCAAGGGCTTAAGGCGATTGCCAAAGAACTCGATATTCCGGTGATCGCGCTGTCACAGTTGAGCCGACAGGTCGAGAACCGCGAAGACAAGCGCCCGCAACTGAGCGATCTGCGCGAATCCGGTTCGATCGAGCAGGACGCCGACGTGGTGATGTTTGTGTTTCGCGAGGAATATTACAAGGAACGCGAGAAACCCGGCGAACACGACCTTGAAGGGATGGCCAAGTGGCAGCAAGCGATGGAGCAGGTGCACGGGCGCGCCGAGGTGATTATCGGCAAGCAGCGGCACGGGCCAATCGGTAGTGTTTCACTGGCCTTTGAAGGCCGCTTCACCCGGTTCTCCAATCTGGAACAGCACCACCAACCGCGCGGTGACGAAAGCTTCTGAGTAGGGCACTTCAGCACGGTACTGCAAGAAAGCCCCTCCTGCCGCGCGGGCTTTCCGCTTGACCTTGACGGCGCGGCTGTCACAACGGGCGATCATGAGCAGCGCGCTTTTGCAGATCGATCTTGATGCCGTTCTCGCCAATTGGCGAGCACTTGACGTGGCCTCGGGGGCCGCGTGCGAGACCGCAGCCGTGGTCAAGGCCGATGCCTACGGGCTGGGGGCCGCACGCGTGACCGGGGCGTTGCGCGCCGCCGGGGTGCGCAAGTTCTTCGTCGCACAGGCCGAAGAGGGCGCAGCGCTGCGCCAGGCGCTGGGGAATGGCCCCGAAATCTTCTTGCTCTCCGGTCATATGGCCGGCCAGACCGAACTGATTGCGGGGCGCGCGCTGACCCCAATTCTGAATTCGCTTGAACAGGTGACGCGGCATTTCGAGACGCTGCCGGGCGTTAGCTTTGGTGTGCAGCTTGACAGCGGCATGAACCGCCTTGGCGTGGAGGCGGGCGAATGGGAGGCGATAGCCCCGATCGTGATCGGCGCGGGGCCGAAGCTGCTGCTCAGCCACCTTGCCTGTTCCGATGAACCGGAGCACCCCGCGAACGCCGCGCAACTGGCCGAGTTTCGCCGTCTGACCGATGGCACCGGCGTGCCGCGCTCCTTTGCCGCGACCGGGGGCATTCTGCTTGGGCGCGCCTATTGCTTTGATCTGACGCGCCCCGGCATCGGGCTATACGGCGGCGCGCCCTTTACGGCAGCGCGCCCCGTGGTGCGCTTGTCGCTGCCGCTGGTGCAGGTGCGCGAGGTGCTGGCGGGCGAATACGTGGGCTACGGCTACGCCTGGCAGGCGGCAGAGGATTCGCGCATCGCCACCGTGTCTGCGGGCTATGCAGATGGGTTGATGCGCACGCTGTCCAGCAACGCCACGCTTTGGGCCGATGGCACCCCCTGCCCGCTCGTCGGGCGGGTGTCGATGGACCTTATCACCGTCGATGTCACGCATCTGCGCGAGATTCCCGAGACGCTTGATATCCTCTGCCCCGAGCAAGGTATCGAGGCCTTGGCCAAGGCGGCCGGAACGATTGGCTATGAAATTCTCACAGCACTCGGGCCGCGCTATGCGCGCCACTACAACGGCGGTGCGCCATGAGCCTGCTTGCCCCCGTGGCGCGCCTAGGGCGCGCCGTGCTGGGCGCGCTGGCAGCAACCGGCCGCGTCGCGATCTTTGCCGCCGAAAGCCTGAGCCACATCGTTCGCCCGCCCTTTTACGGGCGCGAGTTTCTGACTGCGGCCTTGCAGATTGGCTGGATGAGCTTGCCCGTGGTGGGGCTGACCGCGCTGTTCACCGGGGCCGCGCTAGCCTTGCAGATCTACGTCGGCGGCGCGCGATTCAACGCTGAAAGCGTGGTGCCCTCGATTGTCGCGATCGGAATGACGCGCGAATTGGGGCCGGTGTTGGGCGGGCTGATGGTGGCCGCGCGCGTTGCCTCCTCCATCGCGGCCGAACTGGGCACGATGAAGGTGACCGAGCAGATCGACGCGCTGGTCACGCTTTCGACCAACCCGATGAAATATCTGGCCGCGCCGCGCATTCTGGCCGCCACGGTGACCGTACCGGTGCTGGTGGCGGTGGGCGACAGTATCGGCATCATGGGTGGTTGGCTGGTGGGCGTGAACCGGCTGGATTTCAATTCGGCCACCTATCTGCACAACACGATCCAGTTTCTCGAACCCTGGGACGTGGGCTCGGGGTTGGTCAAGGGCGCGGTGTTCGGGTTCATCGTGGCGCTGATGGGATGCTATTACGGCATGAATTCGGGGCGCGGCGCGATGGGCGTGGGGGCGGCCACAAAAGCGGCGGTGGTTGGCGCCTCGGTGCTGATCCTCGCCTCGAACTACCTGCTGACGGAGGTGCTCTTTTCAGCATGATCGAGCTTGCGGGCGTGCACAAGGCATTCGGCACCAATGCGGTGCTGCGCGGGGTTGACCTTTTGGTGCCGCGCGGCACCTCGATGGTCATCATCGGTGGCTCGGGCACCGGTAAATCAGTGCTGCTGAAATGCATCCTTGGTCTCGTGCGCCCCGATGCGGGTGTCGTGCGGATAGCAGGCGAGAACGCGCGCACCGCGGGGCGCGAGGCATTTCTAGCGCGGTTTGGCATGTTGTTTCAGGGCTCCGCGCTCTTTGACAGCCTGCCGGTCTGGCAAAACGTCGCCTTTCGGCTGATGCGCGGCGCAACCAAACGCCCGCGCGACGAAGCCCGCGCCATCGCAATTGAAAAGCTACGGCGGGTCGGTCTGGGGCCAGAGGTTGGCGAGCTTTACCCCGCCGAGCTTTCGGGGGGCATGCAAAAGCGCGTAGGCCTTGCCCGCGCCATCGCCGCAGAGCCGGAGATCATCTTTTTTGACGAGCCAACCACCGGGCTTGATCCGATCATGGCGGGGGTGATCGACGACTTGATCCGCGAGATAGTGGTGGAAATGGGTGCTACGGCAATGACCATTACGCATGACATGCGCACCGTACGCGCGGTTGCAGACCACGTGGCGATGCTGCACGACGGGATCATTCGCTGGACCGGGACAGTGCAGGAAATGGATGCAACACCAGATCCTTACGTACATCAGTTCATCAACGGCCTCGCCCAAGGTCCAATCGCTTCGGTGCGATGATGCGAATCGCCCGCTGGCTGAACCTTGCGCTGCTGGTGCTGCTGCCGATCGCGTGGTTCGCCCCACTTCTGCGCGCGGGACTTTTGCCGTTTTTCGATCTCGACACAATCTCGGTGATTTCGGGCCTGCAAGAGCTTTGGCAAAAAGACCTGGCCCTCGCTTTGCTGGTGACCTTTCTTGCGCTTTTCGCACCTTATGCCAAGACGATTGGCCTGGCCTTGGTGCAATTCGATTTCGCCTCTCCGCGCCTGCTACCGCTGCTGCGCGGGCTTGGCAGGTTTGCCATGGCGGACATATTTCTCATCGCGCTCTATATCGTACTAGCGAAGGGCGTCGGCGTGGGGCGAATAGAGACCGCTTGGGGGCTTTATCTTTTTACCGGCTGCATCCTTGTCAGCCTCGCCCTATCGCATCTCGACACCAGAGGCCGCTGACGCGGCCTGCCTCCGGCGGGGATATTTTGTCTGACGCAGGCGCGGATTAAGGCTGCATTAACCTGATGTCCCGCAAAATCTGTCTGCGGTACAGGCGGGGACGCCGATGACCGCCTGAAGCAGGGCGCCCCGCCTCCCCGGCTCTGGCCGCCCGAGGCGGGGCGTTTTCACAATGCTTCAGCAGAAATATCCCGGGGGGCTGCGGGGGGTTGACCCCCCGCTCTTGCTGCACGCCGCAGTTTCGGGCAGGAAGGGCCATGGCCAAACCCTCCTCGTCTTTCGCCTGTTCGCAATGCGGCGCCGTGCACCCGAAATGGGCGGGGCGCTGTGATGCCTGTGGCGGATGGAACACGCTGATCGAGGCCGAGCCGCTAACCAGTGGCGCGGGCGCGCGCTTGCTAGGCGGCGCGCGCGGAAAGCCGATCGTACTCAGCACGCTGACCACCGAAGAGGCGGCACCGGTGCGCGCGATTTCGGGTATGGTCGAGTTTGACCGCGTGCTTGGCGGGGGGTTGGTGCCGGGCTCGGCGATTCTGCTTGGTGGCGACCCTGGTATTGGCAAATCGACCCTACTGTTACAGGTCGCAGCACGGTTCGCACGCGCGGGGCATGCGAGCCTTTATATTTCCGGCGAAGAGGCCCCGGCACAGGTGCGCATGCGCGCGCAGCGCCTTGGGCTGAGCGATGCGCCCTTGCGGCTGGGTGCTGAAACCAGCTTGCGCGATATTCTGACCACGCTCGATGCCGAACGCCCGGCGCTTGCGATCATCGATTCGATCCAGACGCTATGGGCCGACATGGTCGAGGCGGCGCCCGGCTCGGTCAGTCAGGTGCGAGCGGCCTGTCATGAGTTGGTCAGCTTTGCCAAGCGCAGCGGCACCTCGGTGATTCTCGTCGGGCACGTGACCAAGGATGGGCAGATCGCAGGGCCCCGGGTGGTCGAGCACATGGTCGATACCGTGCTGTATTTTGAAGGCGAGCGTGGTCACCAGTTTCGCATTCTGCGCGCCGTAAAAAACCGTTTCGGCCCGGCCGACGAGATCGGGGTTTTCGAGATGACGGGCGCGGGGCTGGCCGAAGTACCAAATCCTTCGGCGTTGTTCTTGTCCGAGCGCGGACAGTCGGCACCGGGTTCGGCAGTTTTTGCAGGCATCGAGGGCTCGCGGCCAGTTCTGACCGAGATTCAGGCGCTGGTTGCGCCGTCTACACTTGCCAGCCCTCGGCGCACGGTCGTGGGGCTAGATTCGGGGCGGGTTTCGACGATTCTCGCGGTGCTCGAAAGCCGCTGCGCGATTCCTTTTGCGGGGCTCGATGTGTTTCTCAACGTCGCGGGCGGCATGAAAGTCAGCGAGCCTGCGGCCGACTTGGCATTGGCCGCAGCGCTTTTGAGTGCACGCGAAGATGTGGCTTTGCCGCCCGATCTGGTGCTTTTCGGGGAAATCAGCCTGTCTGGTGCGCTGCGACCGGTAGGCCAGTCCGAAAACAGGTTGAAAGAAGCGCAAAAACTTGGTTTTTCACAGGCCATTGCCCCGGAACGGACCAAGGCTGAGCCGGGCGAGGGAATACGACTGCGCAAGGTGCCGGATCTTGTGACGTTTGTAGGCGAGATGTTCGGCGCGGGCTGAGCCCGCGGAAAGGGTGATATGGACGGCTTTACCTTTATAGACGCCATCGTGGCCGTCATCATTCTGCTATCTGCGATCCTCGCCTACAGCCGTGGGCTGGTGCGCGAGGGGCTTGCGATTGCAGGCTGGGTGGCCGCAGCGGTGCTTGCCTACATGTTCGCGCCTGCCGCGCGGCCGCTGGTGCAGCAGATCCCGGTGGTCGACAAATTTCTTGGCGACAGCTGCGAGTTGGCGATGATTGCGGGTTTTGCCAGTGTCTTTGCGCTGGCGCTGATTGTGTTTTCGATCATCACGCCGCTGTTTGCCTCGGTGGTGCAGCGATCAGCCTTGGGCGGTATCGACCAAGGGCTGGGGTTTCTGTTCGGGGTGGTGCGCGGCGTCGTGCTGGTTGCGGTGGCGTTCGTGGTGTTCGACCGGGTGGTGGTGGATCGAACCTTCCCGGTGGTGGACGATTCGCGCAGCGCGCAGATTTTCTCCTCGGTGCAGGCAAGTCTTGAGTCCGAGATGCCAACCGACGCCCCCGGCTGGGTGGTGCAGCGGTTTGAGGCACTGGTTGCTTCCTGCCCGGCCCCTGTCCCGGTGAACTGAGCTGCCAGATCGTACGGGCGCAAGCCTAGGGTCGGCGAGCGTTGCCGCGGGCAGCGCGCGTCTGCCCGGGGTTCAATTGTCCTTGCCGCGTGACAGAAGCGCGCTTCCCCGTTAAAGGACACACAAGCCTGCCGAGAGGATTCGACTACCGATGCGCCAGATGCCCCGACACCCGTTCGACGCCGACAAGTTGCACGAGGAATGCGGGGTGTTCGGAGTGATCGGCGTGGCCGAGGCCGCAAACTTTGTGGCGCTTGGCATGCACGCGTTGCAGCACCGTGGGCAAGAGGCGGGGGGGATCGTTTCTTATGACCCCGAAACCGGCTTCAACTCGGCCCGCCGCTTTGGCTATGTGCGCGACAATTTCACCAAGGCGAGCCTGATGGAAACGCTGCCGGGCGAGCTTGCCATCGGGCATGTGCGCTATTCAACCGCGGGTTCCAAAGGCGCGACAGCACTTCGTGACGTGCAACCGTTCTTTGGCGAGTTTTCGATGGGTGGCTGCGCGATTGCGCATAATGGCAATCTGACCAACGCCACCAGCCTGCGCCGCGAGTTGATCGAGCGGGGCTCGATCTTTCAATCTTCCTCGGACAGTGAATGCATCATCCATCTGATGGCGCGCTCGATTCAGCGCACGCTTTCGGAGCGTATCAAGGACGCGTTGCGCCGTGTTGAAGGCGCGTTTTCGATTGTCGCGATGACCCGCACCAAGCTGATCGGTGTGCGCGATGCATTGGGTGTGCGCCCATTGGTGCTGGGGCGAATCGGCGAGGAAGGCTATGTGCTTTCGTCCGAAACTTGCGGGCTCGACATTATCGGTGCCGAATTTCTGCGCGAGATTGAGCCGGGTGAAATGGTGGTGATCTCGAAGGGCAAGATCGAAAACTCGCGCCCGTTTGGCCCCTCGACCGGCCGGTTCTGCATTTTCGAACATGTCTATTTCTCGCGCCCCGACAGCATTATCGGCGGTCGCTCGGTGTATGAAACTCGCCGCCAGATTGGCGTGGAACTGGCGCGCGAGGCGCCGGTCGATGCCGATCTCGTCTGCCCGGTGCCGGATTCTGGCACCCCAGCGGCCATCGGTTTTGCGCATGAATCCGGTATTCCCTATGGTATGGGAATCATCCGCAACCAGTATATGGGCCGCACCTTCATCGAACCGACCGAAAGCATCCGCAACATGGGGGTGCGCCTGAAGCTCAACGTCAACCGTGCGCTCATCAAGGGCAAGCGGGTGATTCTGGTGGACGATTCGGTCGTGCGTGGCACCACCAGCCGCAAGATCAAGGACATGATCATCGACGCGGGTGCAGCAGAAGTGCACTTTCGCATCGCCTCGCCGCCCACCGCGTGGCCCTGTTTTTATGGCGTCGATACCCCCGAGCGCGCCAAGCTGCTGGCCGCGAACATGAGCGAAGAGGAAATGCGCGACTGGATCGGCGTGGACAGTTTACGCTTTGTCTCGCTCGACGGGCTGTATCGCGCGGTTGGCGCGGTTGAAGGGCGCAATAAGGCGCAACCGCAGTTCTGCGATGCGTGTTTCACCGGGCAATACCCGGTGGCGCCTTCCGACCAGATTGAAGCAGGCTTCCAGATGCGCGCAGCGGAATAAGACGCTTCGCGTCGGGGCGAAGTCGGCTTAGGCCGACAGCTCGTCAATCCTGTTTGCCAACGATTCTGTCTGAGCCGCGATTTCGGCAAAGGTTTCAACTACCTGCGCGGGTATCACCGGCACCTCGACACGGGCCGGGTTTTCCTGCGCCTCGGCCAGCGCCGCCTCGGCAGTCTCGGCGCGCTCGAGGGCAGCGCGTAGCTGATCCTCGAAGCCTGCGGTCTTGTCCGCCAGCATCAACCCCGCCATCAGCAACATGCGAACCTCTGGCAGACGCCCCATTTGCCCCGACAGAGCAGTGGCTTCGGTATCCAGCAGCGCTGCGGCAGAGTGCAGAAAATGCTCTTCGCCTTCGGCGCAGGCAACTTCAAAGCTGCGACCGCCAATTTCAATACGAATCTCAGGCATGTTCGGCCTCCGTGGCGGTCGCGGGTGCGACAAGCGGCGCAAGCCCTGCAATGATGTCGTCAAGTTCGGCCTGATCGGCGGCGCGTTCGGCGCGCAAGGCACCAAGTTCGGCCTCCATCGCCCGATTAATCATTGCGCCGTCGCCAAGCCCCTCCTCGACCGCTTTGCAAAGCGCGCGGTTGGTCGCGACCAGTTCGGCATTGGCGCGTCTCAAACGCAAAAGGTCGCGCAGGTGGCTTTCAGCCTCGACCTTTGCGGCGGCAAGCTTGCGTTCCAGCGCGCCCAGCGTGGAGTCTTGCTTGTCGCGGATAGCGCGCACACGTTCGGAAAGCTGCGCATTGGCCGCGCGCTCGGCCTCAAGCTCTTCGCGCAGCGCGCTGTCGTTTGCGTCCGGTGCAGCCTGCGCGTTTTGCCCCAGCCGTTCCAGCCCCGCGCCAATCCGCGCCAGCGCGGCGCTGATACGGCGTTCGTAATCGGTCAAATCGCTCATCTGCCGTCTCCGGTCTGGCCCTGCCAAGTGCCGCACTTGCCGCGAACGCCCGAATCGGGCGAGCGCTGCGCCGCCAGTCAATATTAACGTAAACTTCGCCGCGCTGCGCCCCCCTTTTCGATCAAGGGCTTGGGGGCTGTGCTTGATCTTGGCGGTTGGCCTGCTATCAGGGGACAACCTGCCACCCCAGCCGAAAGGTCGCCCCTTGGATATCGCCACGCTTCGCGCGCGTCATGCGCAACACTGGTCACTTGCCACCGCAATTCGGACTCTGGCGATGGATGCGGTGCAGGCCGCCAATTCCGGCCACCCCGGCATGCCGATGGGCATGGCAGATGTGGCGACCGTACTGTTTCAGCGGCACCTGAAGTTTGACGCCGCTGACCCGCATTGGGCCGACCGCGACCGCTTCATTCTATCGGCCGGGCACGGCTCGGCGCTGATCTATGCGCTGCTGCACCTGACCGGTTATCGGCAGATGACGCTCGATCAAATCAAGAACTTCCGCCAGTGGGGAGCGATCACCGCGGGCCACCCCGAATATGGCCATGTTGATGGGGTGGAAACCACCACTGGCCCCTTGGGTCAAGGCATCGCCACCGCTGTTGGTTTTGCGATGGCAGAGCAGTCGATGCAGGCGCGGTTTGGCGCCAAGCTGGTCGATCACCGCACCTGGGTGATTGCGGGCGACGGCTGCCTGATGGAGGGGATCAGCCACGAGGCGCTCGGCCTTGCGGGCATGCAGCAGTTGAACAAGCTGGTCCTGCTTTGGGACAATAACGACATCACCATCGACGGCCGTGTCTCCTTGTCGGACCGCACCGATCAACGCGCGCGCTTTGCCGCCGCGGGTTGGACGGTGCTGTCGTGCGACGGCCACGACCCTGACGATATCGACCGCGCGTTGACCGAGGCAAAAGCCGCCAAAGGCCCGGTGCTGGTCGATTGCAAAACGATTATCGGTTTTGGCAGCCCGAAAAAGGCCGACAGTTCTGGCGCACACGGCTCGCCCCTTGGTGGCGAAGAGATTGCGGCGACCAAGGCAATCTATGGCTGGAACCATGGCCCTTTTGAAATTCCCGCCCCGATCAAGGCGGAATGGGAGGCCATTGGTTCCCGTGGCAGTGCCGCGCGCGCGGCATGGGAGGCGCGCCTTGCCGCCACCGGCCCCGGCAAACGCGCCGAGTTCCTGCGGCAAATGGCGGGCGAAGCGCCGAAAAAGCTTGTCGCAGCACTGCGCGCCTTCCGCAAGGATGTGGCCGCCAAGGCACCCAAGGTCGCCACCCGCAAGGCCAGCGAAATGGTGCTGGCGGCGGTCAACCCGGTGATGCCCGAAACCATCGGCGGTTCGGCCGATCTGACCGGCTCGAACCTGACCAAGACCGCCGATCTGGGCGTATTCGGCCCAGAAAACCGCAAAGGTCGCTATGTCTATTTCGGTATCCGCGAGCATGGTATGGCGGCGGCGATGAACGGTATGTGGCTGCACGGCGGCGTGCGCCCCTATGGCGGCACGTTTCTGTGCTTTACCGATTACGCGCGCGGCGCGATGCGGCTTTCGGCGCTGATGGGGCTGCCGGTCACCTATGTGATGACGCATGACAGTATCGGGCTTGGTGAAGACGGCCCGACCCACCAGCCGGTGGAGCATCTGGCGATCTGTCGCGCGACACCCAACACCCACACCTTCCGCCCCGCCGATGTGGTAGAAACCGCCGAGGCGTGGGAACTGGCGCTAACCAGCAAATCCACGCCGTCGGTACTGGCGCTCAGCCGTCAGAACCTGCCGACGCTGCGCACCACCTACAGCGCACAAAACCTGACCGCGCGCGGTGCCTATGTGTTGGCCGAAGCGGCGGGCAAGCGGCAGGCGATCTTGATGGCGACCGGATCGGAAGTCGAAATCGCCCTGAAGGCGCGTGACATCTTGCAGGCGCAGGCTATCGGCACCCGGGTCGTGTCGATGCCCTGTATGGAGCTTTTTGCAGCGCAAGACGAAAGCTACCGGCGCAAGGTATTGCCCGCCGGCGCGGTGCGCGTGGCCGTGGAAGCCGCGGCGCGCCAGCCGTGGGATCGCTGGCTTTTGGGCGAGCGTGGGCGCGATGGCAAGGCGGCGTTCGTGGGTATGGAGCATTTCGGCGCCTCGGCCCCGGCCGAACGGCTTTACGCCGAATTCGGCATCACGCCCGAGGCGATCGCCGCAAAGGTGATGGCCCTGTTGTGAGCGAAACCCGCTTTGGCATCGGTAAAATGAGGGGGCTGCAAGCCCCCTCCTTCATTGCTGCCATGCCGCCGCAAGCCCGCGGCATCGCACTGTTACTAATGGCACTTGCGCTGTTTGCGCTGATGGATGCGGCAGCAAAAACTCTGGGCACGCGCTATCACACCGGGCAGGTGGTCTGGGCGCGCTTTGCCGTCAATGCGTTGGTGCTGGTGCTGGTGTTTCGCACGCGGGTGCCTGTGTTGCTGCGCAGCCGCCAGCCTTGGATGCAATTTCTGCGCGCGCTGACCCAGATCGCCACGGTGACGCTGTTCTTCGTGTCGATCCGCTATATCGGCCTTGCCGAGGCCGCGGCGCTGACCGACCTCAACCCGGTGATCATCACGCTTGGCGCGGCGCTGTTTCTGGGCGAGCGGTTAGGGCCGCGCCGGCTCGCAGGCATTGCGGTGGCGTTCATTGGCGCGATGATCATCTTGCGGCCCGGCGCGGGGGTGATGCACCCGGCCGCACTGTTGGCGCTTGCGGCGGCCTTCAGCTATTCGGCCGGGGCACTGCTGACGCGGGCGTTGCGGGGCGATACGGTGGCCACCTCGATGCTTTGGTCCGCGGTTGTGGGCACCGCCTTTACCAGCCTTGCTCTGCCCTTCATCTGGCAACCGATCGCGGCGGGTGATCTGTGGTTATTTGTTGGCATGGGGTTTTTGGGCACCGCCGCGCAAGGCTTGCTGATCCGCGCCTTTGCCATATCCGAAGCCTCGGCGCTCGCACCTTTTGGCTATTTTGGTCTGGTGATGTCCAGCATCTGGGGGTTTGTCTTTTTTGACCAGTTGCCCGACCGCTGGACGGTGCTTGGCGCGGTTGTGATCGTGGCAGCGGGGCTTTATGTCTGGCACCGCGAGGCGCAAGCCGCGCGCGGCGCGCAACAGGCACCTGAATGAAAGCTACTACCGCAAATCCCGACCGCACCCTAGGCAACTGGCTGCTCAACCTTTTCGCGCGCGGCTTGCTGGCGATGCTGCTGGCGCTGCCGTATCGCTGGCGGGTGCCATTTTCAGGCTGGCTGATGGCGCATGTCGTGGCACCTGTGGCGGGCTATCGCGCCCGGATGCGGCGCAATCTGAAACTGGTTCTGCCCGATCTGCCCGAAGCCGAAGTTACAAAAATCATCCGTGAAGTGCCCGACAACGCAGGGCGCACCTTTGTCGAGATTTATTCGGGGCGCGAATTTGTGAGCCGCCTTGGGGGGCAATTGCCTACCGGGCCGGGGATGGAGGCTTTGCGCGCCGCCAAAGCCAAAGGTCAGCCGGTACTGCTCGCCTCGGGTCACATCGGCAATTACGACGCCTTTCGCGGCACGTTGGCTGTGAACGGCTTTGAGGTGGGTGCGCTCTATCGAACCGCGCGCAATCCGTGGATCAACTCGCACTACATCGCTGCGATGTCGCGCATCGGCACACCGCTGTTTGAACGTGGTCGCCCCGGCCTTACCGCGATGGTGCGCTATCTGCGCAAAGGCGGAACAGTGGCGATTTTGATCGATCAGCACGTGGCTTCGGGTGCCAAGCTCAATTTTTTCGGTCGCCCCGCAATGACGACGCTTTCGCTTGCCGAAATGGCGTTGAAATACGACGCGCTGGTGATTCCGATCTATGCGTTGCGCAGACCTGACGGATTAAGCTTTGACATCATCACCGAGGCGCCAATCCCCCATGCCGCGCCCGATGTGATGATGCAGGCCCTCAATGACAGCCTAGAGCGGCAGGTGCGCGCGCATATGGGCCAGTGGCTTTGGGCGCATCGGCGCTGGAAGGTTGCACCGAACGCATAGGTGCACCGCGCCGCGGCGCGCTTGAGATCGAATTGCCAATGCATTATGCCGAGTAAGGCTCTGCCGCACAGACGCGGAACCAGCGAAATGAGGGGCGCGTTGAAGGACAACCTGCAATATCTGGTGTTTCGCTTTCTCGAAACGCTTGTGATGGCACTGCCCTATCGCCTGCGCGTACCGGCATTTGGCTGGATTCTGGCCCGCGTGATCGGCCCGCTTGCCAAGCTTGACCGACGGATCCGCGCAAACGTCACGCTGATTTACCCCGATATGCCCGAAGCTGAAATCCAGCGTCTGATACGGGGCGTGCCCGACAATTTTGGCCGAACCCTGATCGAGACCTACTCTGGCGAGGCGTTCATGCGCCGCGCGGCAAAGGCCCCGCTGCGCGGTGAGGGCCTTGAAGCGCTTGAACAGGCCCAACGCGAGGGGCGCGGGGTGATCCTGATTTCGGGGCATTTTGGCAATTATGACGTGCTGCGGGCCTTTTTGCGCGCGCGCGGTCATTCGGTTGGCGCGCTGTATCGCCCGTTTCCCAACCGCAGGTTCGATCTGCGCTACCGTGCCAAGCTCAGCGTCATCAGCGGCCCGATTTTTCCGCGCGGCCGACGTGGCTTGTCCGAGATGATTAAGCATGTGCGGCATGGCGGCATCATCGGGATGCTGATTGATCAGCACATGCAGCACGGCGCTCATCTGAAATTCATGGGGCACACCGCGCTGACAGCGACCTCGGCAGCCGAAATGGCGCTGAAATACAACGCGGTGTTGCTGCCCTTTTACGGGCGTCGGATGCCCGACGGGATGAATTTTGAACTGACGATCGAGGCCCCGATTGCGCATACGACGCCGGAGAAGATGACGCAGGCGCTGAACGACAGCCTAGAGGTGCAGGTGCGCGCGCATCCCGAACAGTGGCTTTGGGTGTCGCGGCGTTGGGGCCGCGCGGGCAAAGCGCGCTAGTTGAGCCGCGCCGCCGCCAGAACCTGCCCCGGTAGCGCCGCATAACGCCCGCCGGGCTTCATCGTCTGCACGATCAGCGCGCTCAGCAGTGCGTTGGCACCCGGAACTTTCAGATGCAGCGGGCTGGTGCCATCCCATTCCGCCAACGTCAGCCATTCGGTTGCAACGTTAACGTAGGTCGCTTTTCGCCCGGCGTTTTCGCCGCGCAGGATCGCCACCTGAACTTCCGGCATATAGCGCACCAGTTGCACCACAACATCCGATGAAAGCGCCGAAGAGGCGATTACATCGACCAGCCAGCCGGTTCCGTCGCGCTGCACATGCAGTTGCACCTGCTGCGGCATCGCCGAATTGCTGGCGATCTGGCCGCGCACCGCCGCGCCATCAGAACCGTTCATCGAGGCAATGCCGCCGACAACCACCTGTGGCGTAAAGACTGCACGCGCCTCGGCCGCATAGGCATAGGCTTTTTGGCGCGAGGTAAAAGAGGGTTGGGCAAGGGTGTCTTCCCAACCAAGGTAGTCCCAATAATCAACGTGCAGCGACAGTGCCAGCACGCCCGGTTGGCCGGCGATCTCGCGCAGCAGCGCATCAGCGGGCGGGCACGACGAGCAACCTTGCGAGGTAAAGAGCTCGACCACAACCTGGGGCGGCGCGACTGTCTGCGCCAGCGCCCCACTTGCTGCGCCCAGTGCCAGCCAGAGCCCGATACCTGCAGTTATTACCGTTCGCTTCATTCATCTGCTCCAACCTACGAGTTCCTTCCTAAGCGCCCGGTTGCACCTTTGCCAATCAACCATTTGCGACCGGGGCGCTAAGTGACATCAACACGAGTTTTTGTGCACAATGGTATACAAATACAGCGCGCCCCTCTTGATTGCTACGAGCGGATGCGGCAAAAGCAGCCATCCCCACAAAAGCCTCGGGAGGCCCGCGCATGACCGTCGTCACCGGAAAAGATACCGCAAAGACCCGCCGCACCCTTAAAGCGGGCGGCAGAAGCATCGCCTATTACTCGATCCCGGCAGCAGAGGCCGCAGGGCTTGGCGATTTTTCGCGCCTGCCCGCAGCCCTCAAGGTGGTGCTGGAAAACATGCTCCGCTTTGAAGACGGTGGGTTTACCGTTTCGGTCGATGACATCAAGGCGTTTGCTGAATGGGGCGCCAAGGGCGGCAGCAACCCGCGTGAAATCGCCTACCGTCCGGCGCGCGTCTTGATGCAGGATTTCACCGGCGTCCCCGCCGTGGTCGACCTAGCCGCCATGCGCGACGGGATCAAGGCGCTTGGCGGTGATGCCAAAAAGATCAACCCGCTGGTGCCGTGCGATCTGGTCATCGACCACTCGGTGATGATCGACGAGTTTGGCAACCCGCGCGCGTTCCAGATGAACGTGGACCGCGAATATGAGCGCAACATGGAACGCTATGTGTTCCTGAAATGGGGCCAGAACGCGTTTGACAACTTCCGCGTGGTGCCCCCGGGCACTGGTATCTGCCATCAGGTAAACCTCGAATACCTCGCCCAGACCGTCTGGACCGACAAAGACCAGAACGGCGTAGAAATTGCCTACCCTGACACGCTGGTGGGCACCGACAGCCACACCACCATGGTCAACGGCCTTGCCGTGCTCGGCTGGGGCGTTGGCGGTATTGAGGCGGAGGCCGCGATGCTGGGCCAGCCGGTGTCGATGCTGATCCCCGAAGTGGTGGGCTTCAAGCTGACCGGCGCGATGGTCGAAGGCACTACCGCAACCGACCTCGTGCTGAAGGTCGTTCAGATGCTGCGCAAACACGGCGTGGTCGGCAAATTCGTCGAGTTCTGGGGCGACGGTCTTGACCATCTGCCGCTGGCCGACCGCGCGACCATTGCCAACATGGCGCCCGAATATGGCGCTACCTGTGGCTTCTTCCCGGTCGATGGCGAAACGCTGCGCTATCTGCGCCAGACCGGCCGCGACGAGGGGCGCGTGGCGCTGGTTGAAGCCTATGCCAAGGAAAACGGCATGTGGCGCGGGGCGGATTATGCACCGATCTACACCTCGACGCTGGAACTCGATATGGGCACCATCGTGCCTGCAATCTCGGGCCCGAAACGGCCACAAGATTTCGTGGCGCTCAACACTGCGAAAGCGTCGTTCGCCAAAGAAATGGCCGAAAGCTTCAAGCGTGACATGAGCAAGTCCGTGCCCGTCAAGGGCGAGGATTACGCGATGACCTCGGGCAAGGTGGTGATCGCCTCGATCACCTCCTGCACCAACACCTCGAACCCCTACGTGATGATCGGTGCGGGCCTTGTGGCGCGCAAAGCGCGCGCCTTGGGCCTGACGCGCAAGCCTTGGGTGAAAACCTCGCTCGCCCCCGGCAGCCAAGTTGTTTCGGAGTACCTCAACGCGGCCGGGTTGCAAGAAGACCTCGACGCGATCGGCTTCAACCTAGTAGGCTACGGGTGCACCACCTGCATCGGCAACTCTGGCCCGCTGCAGCCCGAGATTTCGGCGGCAATTGCCGAGGGCGATCTGGTGGCGACCGCGGTGCTTTCGGGCAACCGCAACTTTGAAGGCCGCATCAGCCCCGACGTGCGCGCCAACTATCTGGCAAGCCCGCCCCTTGTGGTAGCCTATGCGCTGGCAGGTGATATGAACATCGACCTGACAACCGAGCCGCTGGGGATCGGCAAAGACGGCAAGCCCGTGTTCCTCAAAGACGTCTGGCCTACCAACAAGGAAATCGCCGATCTGGTCGAACTGACAGTGACGCGCGCGGCATTCCTCAAGAAATACGCCGACGTGTTCAAGGGCGACGCCAAGTGGCAGGGCGTAAAGGTGACCGACTCGGAAACCTACGACTGGCCGGCAAGCTCGACCTACATCCAGAATCCGCCCTATTTCCGCGGCATGAAGAAGGATGCCGGCACGATTTCGAACATTCACGATGCGCGGGTGCTGGCGATCTTGGGCGACATGATCACCACCGACCATATCTCGCCCGCCGGGTCGTTCAAGGCGAGCACACCCGCCGGTAGGTATCTGGTCGAACGTCAGGTTCCAGTGGCCGAGTTCAACAGCTACGGCTCGCGGCGCGGCAACCACGAAGTGATGATGCGCGGCANNCTTCGCCAACATCCGCATCAAGAACGAAATGCTGGAAGGCATCGAGGGCGGCTACACGCTCGGGCCGGACGGTAAACAAACCTCGATCTATGATGCCTCGATGGCCTATCAGGACGCAGGCATCCCGCTGGTGATCTTTGGCGGCATCGAATACGGCGCTGGCTCCAGCCGCGACTGGGCGGCCAAGGGCACTAACCTGCTCGGCGTCAAGGCAGTCATCGCGGAAAGCTTTGAACGTATCCACCGCTCGAACCTGATCGGCATGGGCGTGGTTCCGTTCGAGTTTACTGGCGGCGAGAATCGCAAAAGCCTCGGGCTCAAGGGCGATGAGGTGGTCACGATCGAAGGCCTGGAGGGCAAGATCGCGCCGCTAAGCCTGGTGCCCTGCACCATTCGTTATGCCGACGGGCGCGAGAAGACTATCCAGATCAAGAGCCGGATCGATACTGAGGTCGAGATCGAATACCTCGAAAACGGCGGCGTGCTGCACTACGTGCTGCGCAACCTCGCCAAGTCGTAAACCTCTGCCCACACACACGAAAGGCCCCGGAGCGATCCGGGGCCTTTTCTCATTTCGACGGGTAGCGGCGTCGTTACTTCGCTGCAAAATGCTCGCGAATGCGGTTGTTGACGACATTGGGCGTCAGAGCCCCGGCAAAGCGGTAAAGAACCTGCCCATCCCCGTCGATCACGAAGGTTTCCGGCACACCGTAAACGCCCCAGTTCACCGCCGTATCGCGCCCGGAAAGGTCGGCACCGACCGCCGCATAGGGGTTGCCCATGTCGTTCAGAAACTTCAACGCCGCGTCAGGCTCATCCTTGTAGTTGACGCCGTAAACCGGCATCCCCTCTGCCGAAAGCTGGGTGATCAGCGGGTGCTCAATACGGCAGGGCGCACACCAACTGGCCCAGAAGTTCACCAGTTTGACGTTGCCATCTTTCAGAACGTCCGAGGTTAGCGGGGGCAGATCGGCCATCGCCGTGACCACCAGCGCCGGAGCCTCTTGCCCGATCAGCGCCGAAGGCAGCGCGCGCGGATCATCACGCTCCATGCCCCACACAAAGACCCCGGCAAGTGCCGCAAATACCAGTGGTGGCAAAATCGCGAGCGGTGAAAGCTTAGCCATTCGATTTCATCTCCATCCGCGCTTCCTGTGCCGCAAGGGCGCGTTTCACCCGCGCGGACCGCCAAAGCGACTGCACCACGATCACGGCCAACAGCAAAACCGTCACACCATAGGCGGACATCACCGTAGTGGCATATTTGCCAAGCTCGATCATCATGCAGCCCTTTCGCGCAGTTCTAGCGCCCTGAGGCGGCGCGATCGAATTTCAGTTCGGGTGCGCAACAGCACCAGCGCCACAAAAAGCAATATGAACCCCGCGATACTGATGAGCAGCGGGAAGTAATAGATATCCGAGACATTCTCTTCCGCATCGAGCGAAAGGCTCGCACCCTGATGCAGGCCCTGATTCCAGAAGTTCACCGCATAGCGGCTCAGCAGCGCAAAAACCGAACCCACAAGGCAAAGTACGCCGGTCAGGTCAGCTGCGGTATCTGGGTTCTCGATCGCTTCCCAAAGCGCCATGTAGCCAAGGTAAAACAGGAACAGAATCAGGAACGAAGTCAGACGCGGATCCCACGCCCACCATGTGCCCCACATCGGCTGCCCCCAGATCGCCCCGGTAAACAGCGCGATCAGCGTCATCACCAGCCCGATCGGCGCCGCCGCCTTGGCCGCCAGTGCCGAAACATGGTGCCGCCGGATCAACCAGATCAGCGAAGTCACCAGCATCATCGCCCAGATGTTGATCGCCATCATCGCGGCGGGCACGTGTACATAAAGGATCTTGACCGTCGAGCCGAACCCTTCGGCCTCAGGTGTAAAGAAAAATCCCCAGATCAGCCCCACCACAATCGCCGACACGGCCAGCCCCGTAACCCAGGGCAAGGCCCAGGACGAGGTCTGCATGAACTTCTTCGGATTGGCATATTCCCAGATCGACATGGCGCTTGGCTACCTTTCTTGCGGCGGGCACTCAATTCACTATCACGTCACTCGCGCGCGCTTCTAGCGCAGATTGACGCGGATTGCGGCGGCTGAGGCAAACGGCACCAGCGCAATGCATGCCGCCGTAATCCCCGCCAGAAACAGCATCGGAACCGCAGTCGCCCCACCCTCGGCACCGCGCTTGATCAACTCCGCGCCAAAAAGCAGCGTCGGCACATAAAGCGGCAGCACCAACAGCGATAAAAGCAGACCGCCCCGTTTCAGCCCCACCGTCAACGCAGCGCCGAAGGCTCCCAGCACCGAAAGCGCCGGCGTGCCAATGGCAAGCGACAGCACCAGCCACGGATAGGCCGGCCCGGGCAGGTTCAGCAGAACCCCGAACACCGGCGCCGCTAGCACCAGCGGCAACCCGGTGGTCAACCAGTGCGCGAAGGCTTTGATGCTGACCACCGCTTCCATCGGAATTGGCGCAGTCGCCAGAAGATCAAGCGAGCCGTCTTCGAAATCGAGCGCAAAAATGCGGTCAAGCGACAAAAGACACGCCAAAAGCGCGCCAACCCAAAGGATGCCTGGCGCAATCCGCGCCAGTGTGCCACCTTCCGGCCCCACGCCAAACGGCACCAGCACCGTGACGATCAGAAAAAACGCGAGCGACAGCCCGAAACCGCCCCCAGCGCGCACCGCGAGCCGCAGATCCCGCAGTAAAAGCGCGATCATGCCCTACCCTCCCGGTGCAAACTGCTTGGTGCGCCTCCGGCGGGGATATTTTGACTGAAGCATTTGATCTGCTTCAGAAAGAAATATCCCCCGCGGAGCGCAGCGCGGGTGCCGGTCGCGACTCGCCCGCTCATGTGAAGGCCTCGTCAAAGCCACCGCGCACACCACCCGCTTCCGGGCTGCGCGCCTTGAGCGCCGTCAGATCAAGCGTTACCGCCTCGCCAACGCCAATGTCGATATGCGTGGCAATCAGCGCGGCGCCGCCCTCTGCCAAATGTGCGCGCAGGGCGGTGGCGAAAAGCGCCACCGATGCGCCGTCAAGCGAAACCGTAGGTTCATCGAGCACCCAGACCGGGCGCCCCGTGACCAATAGCCGCGCCAGCCCCAAGCGCCGCTTTTGCCCTGCCGAAAGGCTCATCGCCGCGCGCGCCGCAAGAGCTTCGAGGTTCATCGCAGCCAGAGCTGGAGCAAGCCGGTGGGACTGCCCATAGATCGCGGCCCAGAATGCAAGGTTTTCGCTCACGCTCAGCGTCGCTTTCAGGCCGTCGGCGTGGGCGCCGTAGGCGATGATATCGGGCGATGCCAGTATCCGCCCGGCAAGTGGTGGTTGCAGGCCTGCAACGGTGCGCAGCAGCGTGGTTTTGCCACAGCCATTCGGGCCGCGCAGCACCAGCGCCTGTCCGGCGCCAAGCGCAAAGCTCACACCCTCCAGAATGGCTATTCCGCCACGCGCCACCGCGAGCGAGTCAAGCGTAAGCAGCGCGGCCATCCCCTAGGCCTCGACGGGCAAGGGCAAAAGTGCGGCGGCAACACGCCGCCCCTCGGCCAGTATGTGATTGTAGCTGCGCGCCGCTATGGCCGTTGCCATCGCCTCGTGCATCAGCCCTGCGCGCAGGAGTTCGCCCTTCAGCGCGGGGGGCAAGGCAGTGATCGCCGCGCCGGTGCCGAAGATGACCAGATCGACCCGCCCTGCCAGCGCCGCGATTGAAGCGGTGTCGGCAAACCCGCCCCAAGGGGTGACCGCCTCGGCAAAAATCAAAAGCGGGCCATGCACAACTTGCCCTGCGACGCGAAAGAACCCCGGTCCGATACTGTCGATTGGCAGCCCTTCGCCAAATTCGGCCTCAAGGAACTGCATCGAAACCCTCTGTCTGCGGATCGACCGCAGGCTTTTTCGGTTCGCGGTTGACACCAAGATAGAGCACGATGTTCTTGGCCACGAACACCGAGGAATAGGTACCCACGACCACACCCCAGGTCATGGCAAAGACAAAGCCGCGGATCACGTCGCCACCCAGCACCAGCAGCGTGATCAGCGCGACAAGCGTGGTGCCCGAGGTCATCACGGTGCGACTAAGCGTTTCGTTGACCGAGATGTTCATCACATCGCGCAGCGGCATCACTTTGTATTTTACGAGGTTTTCGCGCAGCCGGTCGAATACGACCACAGTGTCGTTGATCGAGTAGCCCAAAATCGTCAGAAGCGCTGCGATGATGGACAGATCGAACTTGAGCTGCAGCGCCGCAAATATGCCGACCGTCACAACTACGTCATGCACGAGTGCCGCAACAGCGCCCACGGCATATTGCCACTCAAACCTCAGCCAGATGTAGAACAGGATCGCAGCATTCGCGGCGAGCACCGCCAGCAGCGCGGTCTGGATCAGCTCACCCGAGACTTTTGGGCCGACCGATTCGACCGAAACGAAGATCACTGCGGGATCAGTGGCTTGCACAGCCGCTTCGATCGCAGCCACCATTTCTGGCGTCGCGCTTTCGGCCCCCGACTGCGCCTGGATGCGGATCATCGCCACATGCTTGTCTGCCGCAAAAGTGGGGTCGAACACCTCGGTGATTGTGACATCACCAAGGTTCAGCGGCGAGACCGCCGCGCGGTAAGCCGCAACATCGATGGCTGTTGTGGTTTCGGTGCGGATCGTGGTGCCGCCCTTGAAGTCGATACCGAAATTGAGCCCCATTGTCGCGATCAGCACGATCGAGACCAGCACCATCAGAACCGAAAAACCAAAGGTTCCCGCCTGCCAGCGGAAAAAGTTGATCGTGGTGTGTTCGGGGACGAGTTTGAGACGAAATGCCATGGCTGCCCCTCAGACGGTGATGGTTTTCGGACGGCGGCGCTCGAACCAGAACACCATCAATAACCGAGTTACAAAGATCGCGGTGAAGACCGAGGTGGCGATACCCACCGTCAGTGTGACCGCAAAGCCGCGCACCGGGCCGGACCCGGCCACAAACAGGATCACTGCGGTGATGAAAGTGGTGATGTTGGCATCGACAATTGCCGACATCGCCTTTTCATATCCAAGCTCGATTGCCCGCGCAGGACCGCGCGCGGTGTGCAGCTCTTCTCGGATGCGTTCAAACACCAGCACGTTGGCGTCGACCGCCATTCCGATGGTCAGCACGATCCCGGCAATACCGGGCAGTGTCAGGGTGCCGCCGATCAGCGACAGCACACCAAAGATCAGCGCCATGTTGACGCCAAGCGCGACCGTGGCAAAGACGCCGAACAGCCCGTAGGAGGCGATCATGAACACCACGACCAAGACCATGCCCACGGATGCGGCAAGGCTGCCTGCGTCTATGCTGTCTTGCCCAAGTTCTGGGCCGATGGTGCGTTCTTCCAGAAAGATCATTTTCGCCGGCAGTGCGCCTGCACGCAGCAGCACGGCCAGATTGGTCGAGCTTTCGACGGTGAAGTTGCCGGTGATGATCCCCGAGCCGCCGGGAATATGGCTTTGGATGACCGGTGCCGAAATCACTTCGTTGTCGAGCACGATGGCGAATAGTTTGCCGATATTGGCGCCGGTATATTCGCCAAACTTGCGCGCGCCCGAAGGGTTGAAGCGGAACGAGACCGCGGGGCTGCCGTTCTGATCAAAGTCAGGGCGCGCGTCGGTGAGTTCTTCGCCGGTCACCACGGGCACCGCATCAAGCGTATAGTAAAGCCCCTTTTCCTCGATCGAGGGGTAGATCACTTCGCCCACACCGGCAATTGCGTTGGCATCAGAGCCGCGCGCGATGACCGGCTGGAAGGCAAGCTGTGCGGTCGTGCCAATCAGGGCCTTCAGCTCTTCTGCCGAACCGATGCCGGGCACCTGAATCAAGATCCGATCACTGCCCTGGCGCTGGATCGTTGGCTCGCGGGTGCCAACTTCATCGACGCGTCGGCGGATGATCTCGAGGCTTTGCTGCATTGTTCGGCTATCGGTTGCGGTCTTTTCGGCGTCCGAGAGCGTGATGACGATCTGGTCGCCCTCGGCGCTGATCGCAAGATCGTTCTGCCCGATCCCGGACAGCGACACGACCGGCGTGGCCAAAGTGGCGGCCAGTTCCAGCGCCCGTGTCATTGCGGCAGGCTCACCGATCTGCACACGTAAGGTGTCAGCGTCAGAGGGCGCACGGCGCACCGCGCCAATGGTGGCGCGCTCATCGGCCAGCACATTGCGCAGTTCGGGCCAAAGCGCATCCATCCGCGCCTTGTACACATCGGCCAATTGCACCTCGGCCAATAGCTGCGCGCCGCCGCGCAGGTCCAGCCCGAGGTTGACTAGCCCAGAGGGTAGCCAATCGGGCCAGCCAGCACGCGCTGTGGCTTGTTCTTCGGTCTCGAAACCGGCGGAGGCGGCGGCGGCGAGCGCGTCGTTATGCGCCTCGACCCGCGCGTAGAACAGGTTCGGCGCAGCGTAGATGATCCCGAGCACGCACACCCCGATGATCAAGACCCGCTTCCACAGCGATATTTGCAGCATGGATCAAAACTCAGTTGGAATTGGCGGCGGCGGGCTCGGTTTTCGACAGCACTTGCGCAACGGTGCCCTTGACCACGCGCACCTTGACGCCGGTGGCGATCTCGACCTCAAGCTCGCCATCTTCGCGTACATGCGTGACCTTGCCGATGATGCCGCCCTGCGTGACGACCTGATCGCCCCGGCGCAGCGATTCGACCATCTTGCGGTGTTCCTTGACCTTCTTTTGCTGCGGCCGGATCAGCAGGAAATACATGATCGCGAAAATCAGAATCAGCGGGATGAACTGGGTCAGCGCCGAGCCTGTGGCGCCGCCGCCGAGAGCTTGGGCATAAGCGGGGGTTACGAACATGTCGGACCTCATGGTTGGAGTGCGCGGGGCGCCTGAAAAAGTTGCCGCACCCTATCTGTGCACCCCGGCAATGGCAAGCAAGGGGTATGTTAGCGCGTAAAGCGCAAGGTCAAGCGCAAGGCATAGGCCGCATCGGTCAATTCAGGCGGGGCTGCGGTAAAGGGCGCGGCGGCGCGCGCGGCGGAAAGCGCCGCCTGATCGAGTGCTGCAAAGCCAGAGCTTTCGGCCACTTTGGCCGATTGCAATGCGCCATTGCGCGCGACTTCCAGCAGTAAGGTCACCGCTCCCTCGCCCCCGCCGACGGGGCTGCGCTGGCGCCGTTCCAGCGCCGCGCGCACCTCGGCACCCCAAGCGGCGTAGGCACTTTGTCGCGCAGTAGTGCTGGCGGTGGCGGCCTGTGCGGTGCCATCCGCGCCCGTCGCCCCACCCTGCCCCACACCCGCCGCGCGCAAGGCTGGGCGCGGCGCGGGCGGTGGCGCGGATGCGGGGGCAAGCGGTGCGGCGGGTTCTGCGGCTTCGGCAGTTGGTGCCTCGGCGCGCGGCAGCACCTCGGCGGGTTGCTCGCGGGGCAATGGATCAAATTGGGGTGGCGGCGCCGGCGCACGCGGGGCTGGGTCGCTTGCCACTAGGGTCGCGGGCACGGGTTGTACCATGGACGCGGGCGCGGCATCTGGCACAGGTAATGGCGGCGGGGCGAGTGTGGCTTCCGGCGCGGCTTGCGGGGTTGCGGGCACTTCGGCCAAGGTCGGGGGGCTGTCCCACTGCGCCACCAATGCCGCCAGATCACCGGGGGCCGCTTGCAGCGTTGCCACCGCATCACCACCTTCGCCACCCGCGCCGCTGGCCGATTGTGGCGGATCGAACCCGGCCAGAACCGCCAGATGCAGCGCGAGGGCGGCGGCAAGGCAGGCCAGTGCCGGGCCAAACCCGCTCATGGCTGGCGTGTCACAAGCGTTACCGCGCCAAAACCCGCCGCTGCAAGCCGCGGCATCAGCGCGGCGAGCGCCGCAGCGGGGGCATTTGCATCGGCACGCAGCAGCAACATCGGTGGTGCAACCGCGCAGTCTACGCTGGCGCAAAGCTCGGTGCGCGCCGCGGCCAATGCCACAAGAGCGGCGTCGCCAAGGGCGTCCGCAAAGCCCGGTTGCCCGGTTGCATCAAGATGCAGCGTCAAGCCCGCGTCGGGGGCGGCTATGCCCTCGGCCTCGGGCAGCGCCACGGCAAAGGGCTCGGGCGGGGCGAGCTTGGCCGCGATCAGGAAAAAGATCAGCAGCAGGAACACCACATTGATCATCGGCAGCAGGTTTTCAGCCGGGCGGCGGCGGGGCGGGGGCGCGAAATCCATCATGGCACCAGCAGCAACTGCGTCAGCCCCGCGCCACGCAGCGCATCGGCCACGGCAACAAGGTCTTGCACCGCAGCACCTTCATCCGCGCGCAACACCACCGCATCGCTTGGGCCCGCCATCAGCGCACCTAACGCACCCACCAGCGCCCCGGGCGCGAGCGGCGCGCCATTAAGCCGCAGTGCCCCACCCGCGCCAATCTCGACCAGCCGCGGCGGGCCAGACCATTCGGCCCCTTGCCCCGATGCCGCCAGCGAAAGGTTCAGCGCGCCTTCGGTGCCAAAGCGCGAGGCGAGCATGAAAAACACCAGTAGCAAAAACACCACGTCGATCATCGGCGTCAGGCTGGCGCGGCGATGGCGACGGGGTGGGCCAAAGGAAAACATCACCCGCGCCCTTTGGGGCCGCGCAGAAACACCTGCGTTGCGGAATCTTCCATGTCGTGGCGCAAGCGGTCCACCACACTTTCAAAGGCGGTCAGCGCCACCTGTGCCGGAATCGCCACCGCCATGCCCGCAGCCGTGGTCAGCAGCGCCTCCCAGATGCCGCCCGCCAAGGTCGCGGGGTCAGCGTGTGCGCCCGCCAGTTGCAGCGCCTGAAATGCCGCGATCATACCGGTGATGGTGCCCAGCAATCCCAAGAGCGGCCCGATCGTGGCGGCAAGCTCCAGCCCGCGTAGGCCGCGCCCGGCATCGGCCAAGAGCGCACGCGCCACGCGCCCGGTTTCGGCCTCGGCGGCCGCGCGCGAAAGCGACGGGTTCAGCGCCGCCTGCATCGCAGCGCGCGTCAGACGCGCGCGCAGGCTGTTGCGCGGCGCAATTTCTGCCAGCGCCTCGCTGTCGCGCCCGGCGGCCCAATGCGCCAGTGCCGCCGCGGTATGCCTGCCCCCCGACCACGCGCCAAACGCCATCAGCATCCAGATTTTCCACAGGATCAGCGCCAGCGTCGCGACCGACAGCGCGGCAATCGCCCACATCGCCGCCCCGCCCATATCAAGCAAGGTCTGCACCCGGTCGAATGCATCGAGCGCGACAGCATCTGGGCTCATCTTTCATGCCTCCCGGCGCAAACGCTAGGCGAACGCGCCGCGCGCCTCGTGGTAAAAGCACGAGACGTGCCTGTCAAATGGCTCAAAGGAAGGCGTCGGGCACCGCAGCCTTCCTTTGAGCCACGAATTCGGCCAGCGCCTCGGCAATGCCGGGGTCAAGGTCGGGGGCCTGATAATCGCCAAGCATCTTTCTGACACGCAGATTGGCGAGCGCCTCGGTGCTACGCGCGCCTTCCTGCTCCCATGCCTCAAAAGGTTTGTAATCAAGCACCGAGCTGCGCCAGAAGGCCTCTTTGAAATTGGCCTGCGTGTGCTCGCAGCCAAGGTAGTGCCCACCCGGGCCCACCTCGCGGATTGCATCCATCGCTTGGCCGTTGGCGCTCATGTCGATCCCGGCGGCAAGGCGGTGCAGGATGCCCAACTGGTCGGCGTCCATCACGTATTTCTCGTAAGAGGATACGAGTCCCCCTTCCAGCCAGCCGCAAGCATGCAGCATAAAGTTCACCCCCGACATCAGCCCGATGTTAAGGCTGTTGGCCGACTCGTATGCCGCCTGCGCGTCGGGAAGCTTTGAGCCGCAAAACGCCCCTGCGGAGCGGTAAGGCAGCCCAAGACGGCGCGCCAGTTGCCCCGCACCCAGTGTGATCTGCGCGGCTTCCGGGGTGCCAAAGGTAGGCGCGCCCGAGTTCATATCGATCGAGGTTACAAAGGCACCAAAAATCACCGGCGCGCCGGGGCGGATCAACTGGCTGTAGGCTACCGCCACCAGCACCTCGGCCAATACCTGCGTCAATGTACCCGCCACCGTCACCGGCGCCATCGCGCCGCCTACAATGAAGGGCGAAACGATGCACGCCTGCCCGGCTGCCGCATATACCTCGAGCGCATCCATCATGATGGGGTCAAAGGTGAGGGGGCTGTTGATGTTGACCAGCGAGATCATCACCGTGTTCTCCTCAACAAACTCTGCCCCGAACAGAATCTTCGACATTTCGACCGAATCAACGCAGCGCGAACGTTCGGTGACCGAGCCCATATAGGGTTTGTCGCTGAGCGTCATATGCGCGTGCAGCATATCGAGGTGGCGCTTGTTGACCGCCACATCGGTCGGCTCGCACACCGTGCCGCCCGAATGGTGCAGCCACTTTGACATCTGCCCGAGCTTCACGAAGTTTTGGAAATCTTCAAGCTTGGCATAGCGCCGCCCGCCTTCCAGATCGCGCACGAAGGGCGGGCCGTAAACCGGCGCTAGCACCAGCCCCTTGCCGCCGATGGTCACGTTGCGCTCAGGGTTGCGGGCGTGCTGAACAAAGCTAGAAGGCGCTGTGGCACCAAGCACGCGCGCCAGACCGCGTGGCAGACGCACCCTTTCGCCCTGCACATCGGCCCCCGCATCGCGCCAGCGTTGCAGGGCGGCTGGGTTATCGACAAAGTTGACGCCGATTTCGGCCAGCAAGGTTTCGGCATTGGCTTCGATGATCGCCAAAGCTTCTTCATTCAGAATATCAAAGTTGGGGATGTTGCGCTCGATAAAGCGGGTGAACTCTTGGCGCACCGCCGTGCGGTCAGCCCGCCGCGCCGCACCACCACCACCTCGCATCCTTCGCCCGCCAGTCTCGTCGCTCATCAAAGCCTCCGCATCCCTTGTTTGAGGGGTTTAGCGCGAGCGCGCTGCGTGGCGGCGCCGAATTGCGGCATTCGCCGCAGGAAAGCGACATCAGCGCGCGCGCAAGCTACGGCCTTGATGAAAGAGGTGCAGCAATTCGGGCGCAGCACTCAGGCTGACCGTCTTGTGGCGCAGCCCGGCGTGGATACCCGGCAGCTTGGCAATCATCGCATGATGATCCCCCTCTGGTTCAAAGTAGAGCAGCGTCACCTCGCCAAGCGCCTCGACGATATCGACAACACCGGTATAAAGCCCCTCGCCCTCGGTCGGCTCCAGATCTTCGGGCCGCACACCAAGGTTGACCTTCAGCCCCATATCGGCCGCCGTAGTGCGCAGCGCCACCTTCCCGGTGCCGCCGCCATCAAGCTTTACCGTGGTCATCTCGCCAGTGCCGACGATCTCGCCCGCGAGCAGGTTCATCGACGGGCTACCGATGAACTGCGCCACGAACTCGTTTTCGGGGCGCTGGTAAAGGTCAAGTGGCGTACCAACCTGGCTGATGCCGCGATTGGCCAAGACCACGATGCGACTGGCAAGGGTCATCGCCTCAACCTGATCGTGGGTGACGTAGATCATCGTGCGATCGGGCATCGCCTCTTTCAATTGCGCGATCTCGATACGGGTCGCCACCCGTAATGCCGCGTCAAGGTTGGATAGCGGCTCGTCGAACAGATACACCTTGGGGTCGCGCACAATGGCGCGGCCAATCGCGACGCGCTGGCGCTGCCCACCCGAAAGCGCCTTGGGCAAGCGGTCCAGATAGGGCGTCAGCTGCAAGATGCGCGCCGCATTATCAACCGCCTCGGAAATTTCATGCGGCGTTTTCTTGGCGATTTTCAACGCGAACGCCATGTTTTCATAGACCGTCATGTGCGGATAAAGCGCGTAAGACTGAAACACCATCGCAATACCGCGCTGCGCGGGCGGCACATCGTTGACCACCGTGCCGTCAATCTGCAACTCGCCCATGCTGATCCGTTCAAGCCCGGCGATCATCCGCAACAGCGTAGATTTACCGCAGCCCGAGGGGCCGACGAACACGATCAACTCACCCGCCTTGATATCGAGGTTGATATGCTCGAGGATCTTAACCTCGCCGTAGGATTTGCCAATGTCGGTCAGCTTCAGATCGGCCATGGTGGTCCCCTACCCGATATGCGTGAGAATGACGGCCTGCCAAGGCCCGAGTGCAACCGTACCGCCTGTAGGCACGGCGCAGCCCAGATCGGCGCCAAGCGGTTGCCAGCGCCCTTCCGGCAGCGTAAGGCGCTCAGGCGCGGGCGAAAGGTTGAAGGCAAGAAAAAGGTGATCGCTGCCTTCTGCGCGCTCAAAGCTCAGCACATCGCCCACTGCGGCCATACCGGTTTGCGCACCTTTGCGCAGGCTTGGGTGCGCCGCTCGCAATGCGATGGCGCGGCGGTAATGGTGCAGCAAGGCTTCGGGGTCGGCCTCGGCGCGGTCGAGCGCGCGCCCCAGATGCGCCGCTGGCACCGGCAACCACGGCTTGCCCGTGCTAAACCCACCGCTGCCATTATCGGACTGCCAGACCATCGGCGTGCGGCAACCATCGCGGCCCTTGAACTCGGGCCAGAATTCGATGCCATAGGGGTCTTGCATGTCGGCAAAAGAAATCTCGGCTTCCGGTAGCCCCAGTTCCTCGCCCTGATAGATGCAGACAGACCCGCGCAGGCACATCAGCAACAGCGTGTAAGCCTTTGCTGCATCTTCGGTAAGCGACCAGCGCGTAATGTGGCGCACAACGTCATGGTTTGAAAATGCCCAGCACAGCCAGCCTTCGGACGCGACTGCATCCACATCTTTGAAAACCTCCGCTATGCGATTGGCTGACAAGGATTTTCCAGAAAGAAATTCGAACGCATAACACATCTGCATGCGGTCGTCGCCGCGGGTGTATTCGCCCGCAATTTCCAACCCGCGCTGGCTATCGCCCACTTCGCCCACGGCGGCAGCTTTGTAGGGCTCCATCGCGGCGCGAAGTTTGCGCAAAAATTCAATGTTTTCTGGCTGGTTCTTGTCATAAACGTGGCGCTGGTGGTTGTAGGGGTTCACCTTGGGCGCGGTCAGATCATTGCGCTCTTCCACCGGTAGCGCAGGATTGTCGCGTAACTCCGCATCATGCATATAGAAATTGATCGTATCGAGGCGAAAGCCATCGACCCCGCGTTGCAGCCAGAACCGCGCAACATCCAACAGCGCCGCCTGCACCGCGGGTTCGTGAAAATTGAGGTCGGGTTGGCTGGCCAGAAAATTGTGCAGGTAATACTGACAACGCCGCGATTCCCATGCCCAGGCCGAACCGCCAAAAATCGAAAGCCAGTTGTTGGGTGGGGTGCCGTCGGGCTTGGGATCTGCCCAGACATACCAGTTGGCGCGCGCTCCCTCGTGGCTCGCGCGGCTTTCGATGAACCAGGGGTGCCGGTTCGAACTGTGTGACAGCACAAGATCGATCATCACCTTCAGCCCCAGCGCATGAGCGCGCACCACCAGCGCGTCAAAATCGGCCAGCCGCCCAAAGCGCGGATCAACATCGCAATAGTCACTAACGTCGTAGCCGAAGTCCCTCATCGGGCTGGTAAAAAACGGACTGATCCAGATCGCATCAGCACCAAGCCGCGCGATGTGATCCAGCCGCAGCGTAATGCCCGCCAGATCGCCCACGCCATCGCCGTTGGTATCTTGAAAGCTGCGCGGATAGATTTGGTAGATCACCGCGCCGCGCCACCAGTCAGCGTCTTTTTGCAGTTCGTTCATTTAGCCACCCTTGACCGATCCGGCCAACAGGCCACGCACGAGGTATTTTTGCATCGCGAAGAACACCACCAGCGGCACCGCGATCGAGATGAACGCCGAGGCCGCCAAAATCTCCCAGTCGCCACCGCGCGAGCCCATCAACTCTCGCAAGACGCCGGTCATCACCAGTTGCTCACGGGTGTTGCCAAGGAACACGGTGGCCACGAGAAGGTCGTTCCAGACCCAGAGAAACTGGAAAATGGCAAAGCTTGCCAGTGCCGGAAACGACAGCGGTAAAATGATGCGGCGAAAGATCTGAAAATCCGATGCGCCGTCAACCCGCGCGCTTTCGATGATCTCGCGCGGCAAACCGACCATGTAGTTGCGCAGCAAATAGATCGCCAGCGGCAAGCCAAAGCCGGTATGCGCCAGCCAGATGCCCATGTAGCCTTTGCCAAGGCCGATGTCGTTGTGTAGTTTTAACAGCGGAATGAGTGCCAGTTGCAGCGGCACCACCAATAGCCCCACGACCGCCGCGATCAGTAGCGCGCGCCCCGGAAACTCCATCCATGCAAGAGCATAGGCGGCAAAGGCGGCAATCAGAATCGGAATGATCGTGGCCGGGATGGTGACGGTAAAGGTATTGAGGAACGCCTGCCCCAAACCCTCGGCACCAATCACCCGGGTAAAGTTTTCAAAGGTAAAGCGCGGTGGTGTGAGCGTGGTTATGAAAATCCGCATACCGCGCGTTTCAGTGAACTCCACGGGCGATGTCAGCCTGTAAGCCCCGTCAACCGCCACGCTTAGCGTGCGCCCGTCGGCAAGGGTTGCAACGTCGCCCGGCGCAAAAGCCATCGGGTCGCGGGAATCGGTGCCCCAAGCGCGCAATTTCTCGCCCTGCTCCAGAACATTTCCGGCAATGACCCAGATCTCGCCTTCGGCTACCTGATCGGGCGCGGTGCCTGCGCGCACAAAGTCGGACTGCACCGAGGTGAACGGCGCTTTCCACCAACCTGAGGCCGCGATCTGGTCGCTGTCGCGCAAACTGGTGACGAGCAACCCGAAAGTCGGGATCGTCCAAAGCAGCACCATCAGCGCCGCTGCAAGGTTGACTGCCCACACAAGGCTCGATCGGGTTCCGGCGTGGCCATCCATCAGCGCATCTCCCGGCGAGCGTTGCGAATGTTCCAAATCATGATCGGTGTCACCAGCGCCATGATGACAATGGCAATGGCCGAGCCGCGCCCGTAATCGGGGGCACCGCGGAACATCCAATTATACATGAGATTGGCCAGCACCTGCGTGCCCCATTCGCCATTGGTCATCACGAACACGATGTCGAATACCTTGAGCACGGTGATCGTGATCGTGGTCCAGACCACGGCAATGGTGCCCCAGATCTGCGGCACCTTGATGCGCGAGAACACCTGCCATGGGTTCGCGCCATCAAGAATTGCCGCCTCGATGCTTTCCTCGGGGATACCGCGCAGGGCGGCCGAAAGAATGACCATGGCAAACCCAGTCTGAATCCAGATCAGCACCGCCATCAGCAGAAAGCTGTTCCAGAACGGTGTCACCAGCCAAGTTTGCGGGGTGCCGCCGAAATAGACCACGATGGCGTTGAGAAGGCCGATCTGTTCTAGCCCCTCGCCACGGAAGTCGTAGATGAACTTCCAGATCACACCCGCGCCGACAAACGAAATTGCCATCGGCATGAAGATCATCGACTTGGCAAAGCTGCCCCAGCGGATGCGATCGGTAATCTGCGCCGCAATCAGGCCGAACACCGTTGAAAGCGCGGGCACGGTGACCAGCCAAAGCATGTTGTTGCCGAGGGATTCATGAAATTTGCTGTCGGCCAGCAGCCATTGGTAATTCTTGAGGCCGACAAAGGTGGTGCCATCAGCGTCGTTCAGCGCGCGCCAGGCAGAGTTGATGACTGGATAGACAAGGTAGACCGCCAAAATCAGGATCGCCGGTCCCAAAAACAACCAGGGCCGAATCGCGCCGGCGCGCTGCATGTTTGCCCCGGCGCGCGGCCCACGGGCGGGAAGCGCCAGATCGAGCGCGATGTTGGAGCCCCAGAACCACGCAACGCACCCAAATACTCCGGCTACGATGGTGCCAGAAGCCAGCAGAAACTGCTCCATCAACCCCCTCCCCTTACGGCGCATATAAAAACCCCGCCCAAAGACCATAGCGGCTTCGGGCGGGGCAGGTACCGTTTACTTCAACGTGTCCCAGGTCGCCTGAATGGCCGCGCCCACGTCGGCAGCAGATTTGCCACCCGCGTAGTCAACCATTCCGGTCCAGAACACCCCAGCGCCAACGGCGCCCGGCATCAGGTCGGAACCGTCAAACCGGAAAGTCGTGGCGTTGAGCAGGATATCGCCCATCTTGCGCAGCGTGGAATCGCCGTAGACTTCGGTGTTCACGCCCTTGTAGGGGGTCAGGAACCCTGTCTGTGCCATCCAGATCTCATGCGCGATCGGCGACTTGAGGAACTCGATGAAGGATTGTGCCGCCGGATTGTCGGACATCACGGCAAACATCGTGCCTGCGCCCAGAACCGGCTTGCCCAAGTCTTTGCCCGCATAGGCGGGGAAGTAGAAGAAATCAGCGTCTTCGCCGATCATCGTGCCTTCCGGGAAGAACGAGGGGATAAAGCTCGCCTGACGGTGCATGTAGCACTGCGGCGGGCTGGAGAAGAGGCCCTTCGGGCTATCGCGGAAGTCGGTTGAAGCCACGGCACCCGCGCCGCCCGAAACAAACGCATCATTGCGTGCGAACCAGCCGAACTCGTCGATCGCAGCCAGTACCTTGGGATCGTCGAACTTCAGCGTGTTATTTACCCAAGCGTCGTAATCGGCGGGGGTGTTGACGCGAAGCATGAAGTCTTCCACCCAGTCGGTCGCAGGCCAACCGGTAGCGCCGCCTGAACCGAGCCCGATGCACCACGGTGTTCCACCGTCAGCTGCAATCTTTTCGGTCAGCGCTTTCAGATCTTCCATAGTCTGGGGCACTTCGTAGCCCGCATCGGAAAAGTTCTCTGGCACAAACCAGACCAGCGATTTCAGGTCTGCCTTGTAGGGGAAGGCATAAAGTGCGCGCGCGCCATCCTTGCCAGCGTAAGTGCCAAGGTCCGCCCAGCTTTGCCCGGCGGCGTAGTTTTCAGCCAGCCACGCATCGGTGCCCGCGCTCAGAGGCCGCAAGAAACCCTTGCGTGCAAGGTCTGCCGCAAGGCCCGGCTGCGGGAACACGGCAACGTCCGGCGGGCTGCCCGCCTCTGCGTCGATCACGATTTGCTGCTCGAAACTGTCAGAGCCCGAATAGTTGACCGTGGCACCAGTGGCGGCCTCGAAATAGGCAAGCACGCTCAAAACCAGATCCCGGTCAGGGCCAAGCCACGGGCCGAGAATAGAGATCGTCTGGCCGCTCAGATCCATCGACTTGAGCGCCTCATACGACGCCCAGTTGAAACGCGCATCCGCGCCGGGGGCAAATTTTAGGTCCTGCGCGGCGGCGCTTCCAGCGAGAAGCGCCAGCGCCGCAGCACTGGCATAAAGGGTTTTCATGTACAGTCCTCCCGAGACTGGGGGCGTTTTCGCCCGATACTGATCCACACGCATGGAATCGATCCCAAAGCGCTTTGGATGCTCAAGAGTTCCCCATACGCGCAAAAAAGTCAACTGCGGCGCTGAAGGGCGCACTGCATAATTGGCATGTTTTCCTCGCCTTATATTCGCAGTTGCAGCATCTTTCATGCCGCAGCCGCGAGATTGACGCGACCGGGCACGCTGGCTAACCTGAGCGCCAATTCAAACCGCTTTGGATGATTTGCCGATGCTGCCGATCACGCTCAAGGAACTGGCCGCCGAGCTTGGGCTTTCGCCCACAACGGTCAGCCGCGCGTTGAACGGCTATCCTGAGGTCAACGAGGCGACTCGCGCGCGCGTCGCGCAAGCGGCAGCGCGCCACCACTATCGCCCCAACACCCGCGCCAAGGCGCTTGCCACTGGCCGCGCCATGGCGATTGGGCATGTGATCCCGATTTCGACGCAGCACGAAATCGTCAACCCGGTTTTCGCCGATTTCATCGCAGGCGCTGGCGAAGTGTATTCGCGCGAGGGCTACGACATGCTGCTGTCGATCGTGCCCGACGCAGAACAGGCGCGCACCTACCGCGAAATCCGCGCCAAGGGCACCGTCGACGGGGTAATCGTGCACGGCCCGAAAGAGGATGACGCCCGCATCACGCTGCTGGTCGAACTTGGGCTGCCGTTTGTTGTGCATGGCCGCTCGACCGAGGCCAAGGTGCCGTATTCCTGGGTTGATGTGAATAATGCCCGCGCATTTCAACGCGCGACCGAGTTTCTGCTCGACCTTGGGCATCGGCGGATTGCGCTGGTGAACGGGCTTGAGTTCATGGATTTCGCGATCCGGCGTAGGCGTGGGTTCGAGGCGGCGATGGCGGCGCGCGGCGTGGCCTGCGACCCTATGCTGATGGTGCAAGGCGAGATGACTGAGGCGCAAGGCGCGCACGCGGCGCGCGCGATGCTGGCGCTCCCAGACCCGCCCACAGCTTTTCTGTGCTCCTCGCTGCTATCGGCAATGGGTGTGCGACGTGAGGTGGAGGCGCACGGGTTGAAACTTGGGCGCGATATCTCGATTGTCACGCATGACGATGAACTTGGCTATCTGCGCAATGGCGAGGCCGAACCGATCTTTACCGCCACCCGTTCCAGCGTGCGCGAGGCGGGGCGACGCTGTGCCACGATGTTGCTGGGCATCATTGCCGAGCCCGCAAGCGCGCCGCGCCACGAAATGCTTGAGGCGGTTCTGGTAGTGGGCCGCTCGACCGGCCCTGCCCCATCATCCGCGAGGTAATCATGCTGCCCAAACGTACAGACTTTCCGCCCGGTTTTCTGTTCGGCGCCGCGACATCCGCCTATCAGATCGAGGGGCACCGCTTTGGCGGTGCCGGGCAAACACATTGGGACAGCTTTGCTGCGACTCCCGGCAATGTTGTGCGCGCCGAAAATGGCGCGCGCGCCTGCGATCATTACCACCGCTGGCGCGAAGACCTGAATCTGATGCAAGCGGGCAATTTCGATGTCTATCGCTTCTCCACCTCGTGGGCGCGCATCATGCCCGAGGGGCGAGGGGCGGTGAACGCAGAGGGGCTCGATTTTTACGACCGGCTTGTGGATGGCATGCTGGAACGCGGTCTGAAGCCCGCGCTGACACTGTATCATTGGGAACTGCCCTCGCCGCTGGCCGACCTTGGCGGCTGGCGCAACCGCGACATTGCCGGATGGTTTGGTGATTTTGCGCAAGTGGTGGCGCGTAGGCTTGGCGACCGACTCTGGTCGGTTGCCCCGATCAACGAGCCTTGGTGCGTGGGCTGGCTGAGCCATTTCCTTGGCCTGCATGCGCCGGGCTTGCGCGACATTCGCGCCACCGCGCGCGCCATGCATCATGTGCTGCTGGCGCATGGCACCGCAATCGGCGTACTGCGGGGTGCGGGCGTGAAAAACCTTGGTGCGGTTTGCAACTTTGAATATGCAGCCCCCGCCGATGCCAGCCCCGAGGCCGGCGAGGCGGCAAAGCTTTATGATGCCTATTACAACCGCTTTTTCATCTCTGGCCTGTTTCGCGGGGAATACCCGGGCGAGCTGATCGAGGCCTTTGCCCCGCATCTTCCTACCGGGTGGCAGGACGATTTTGCCACCATCTGCGCCCCGCTCGACTGGTTCGGGCTGAACTATTACACGCGCAAGCTAATCGCCCCTGCGCCCGGCGCATGGCCGGCACACCGCGAGGTCGAAGGGGCGCTGCCAAAAACCGACATGGACTGGGAAATCTACCCCGAAGGGCTGCATCACTTCTTGAAAATGGCGCAGAGCTACACGGGCGAGATACCGCTGTATGTCACCGAAAACGGCATGGCGGCCCCCGATCGACTGGTGGATGGCAAGGTGCGAGACGACGACCGCATCGCCTATCTGGCCGCCCACTTGGCCGAATGCCGCCGCGCCATCGCCGATGGCGTGCCGCTCAGCGGCTATTTTGCCTGGTCGCTTTTGGACAATTACGAGTGGTCGCTCGGCTACGATAAACGCTTTGGTCTGGTGCATGTTGATTTCGAGAGCTTGCAGCGCAGCCCCAAGGCATCCTATCACGCACTCGCAGCCGCATTGCAAAGGTAGGCCCATGCGCCAGCGAGACCGCTATTCGCTTCTGGCCGATATCGGCGGCACCAATACAAGGGTGGCGCTGGCTGATGGCACACAGCTTATGCCCGAATCCATCCGCCGCTTTGCCAATGCCGAGTATGGCGGCATCGACGCTGTGCTGACCGCGTTCCTGAGCGCCGAGGGTGGGGTTGATTGCGCAGGCGCTTGCGTTGCCGCAGCCGGCCCGGTGCGCGATGGCGTGGCCTCGCTGACCAATCTCGATTGGGTGATCGACCATGATGCGGTGGCGCGCGCCACCGGTGCCGAGGTGGTGGCGGTGCTGAACGATTTGCAGGCGCAAGGCCACGCGCTTGGCCAGATCGCGCCCGCAGCGCTTCGCCCGCTGGTACATGCGCGCGGTACGCCCGCAACGGGGGCATCACAGCTGGTGGTGGGTGTTGGAACCGGCTTCAACGCCGCCCCCGTGCACGAAGGCCCCGGCGGGCGCTTGGTGGCAGCTTCGGAATGCGGTCACGCCAGCCTGCCGGTGCGCACCGAAGCCGATCTGCGACTGCTGCGTTTTGTTGAAAAAGCACATGGCTTTCCCGGTGTGGAAGATGTGCTTTCAGGTCGCGGGTTAGAGCGGCTTTTCGCATGGGTCAGTACCGAGGCGGGCACCCCGCAAAGCATGTCGGCCGCATCTATCATGACGGCGCTGGCGGCGGGCGATGTGCTGGCCGAAAGCACGGGGCGGGTGTTTGTGCGCCTTCTAGGTGCGGTGGTGGGCAATCTGTCGCTGATTCATTTACCCTACGGGGGCGTCTGGCTGATTGGCGGCGTGGCGCGCGCCTTCACGCCCTACCTCGAGCGCTTCGGATTTGCCGAGGCGTTTCGCGACAAGGGCCGCTTCGAAAGTTTTATGCAGGATTTCCCGGTCTGGGTGATCGAAGATGACTACGCCGCCTTGACAGGCTGTGCGCATTATCTGGAACATTTGCGGCGCAATTCGCCCTGATCGCATCAAGTCAATCTTAACCTGCAGGCCATAAGCCTCTTTCAATGGCGTTTTGAAAGGGGAATTTGGTGCGCATACCGCCTTTAGCACAAATCGGTGCCGCGACATGAGCACCGCAGTTTCACTCTCCCCCCGGATCGACCTTTCGGCGGTAAAAGACCTGCATGCGGCGGTGCTGGCACGGCGTGGGGGCGACCTCGTACTGGATGCAGGGCACGTCACCCATCTTGGCGCGCTTGGGGTGCAACTGCTGCTGGCGGCCACGCAAAGTTGGCGGCGCGACGGGCACGCGCTGACAATTACCCCGCGCAGCCCGGCATTTGACGATGCGCTGCGCCTTTTTGGGATCGCGCTCGGCGATCTTGTGGTGGAGCGGCGGGCATGAGCTTTACAGTTCTTGCGGTCGATGACAGCCGCACCATGCGTGACATGCTCGAACTCGCGCTCAAGGACGCAGGCTTCACGCTGCATCTGGCCGAAGATGGCGTACACGGGCTGGAAGTGCTTGCAGGCATCGTCCCCGACGCAATCATTTCTGATATCAACATGCCACGGCTTGACGGTTTTGGGTTCATCGAGGCGGTGCGCGCGCAAGCACGCCACCGCGCCACACCGATCTTGGTGCTAACCACCGAAAGCGCGCCCGAACTCAAGGCACGCGCCCGCGCGGCGGGGGCTACGGGCTGGATCGTGAAGCCATTTGATCCGCCAAAACTGGTCAAAGCGCTGCACATGGTTGCAGGTTAGGATGGGCGCTATGACACATGACCCGATGGCGGAAATTCGCGCCTCGTTCTTTATCGAATGCGAGGAATTGCTTGAAAGCCTGCAAGACGCGTTGGGCCAGATGGACGCGGGCGAGCACGATCAGGAAACCATCAACGTGGTGTTCCGCGCGGTGCACTCGATCAAAGGCGGCGCGGGCGCTTTTGCGCTGCACGCGCTGGTTGCGTTTGCCCATCGCTTCGAAACCGTTCTTGACGAATTGCGCGCGGGTCGCATGGCGCTTTCGCCCGAGGCGATCAAGCGTTTCTTTCAAGCCGCCGACCTCCTGCAAGATCAGGTTCGCGCCGCGCGCGACGACGCGGCCGAACCGGCCGCCACCGAAGAGGTGCTGCTTGCGCTCGAAGCACTGTCAGGAGTGTCAAAGGAGGCCGAGGCGGAGCAGGAACCGGTTGATTTCTTGCCACTTGGCCTCAAACTTGACCTCGGTTTCGATTTTGCAGACAGCGCGGAAACGGCCGCGGTCGCCCCTTGGCAACTGCGATTTGTGCCCCACGCCGGGCTATACACCTCGGGCAACGAACCGTTGAACCTGCTGCGCGCACTCGCGGCCCTCGGCTCGGCCATTGTGCACTGCAACACTAGTCTGGTGCCGGAAATCGAGGCGCTCGATCCGGAGGCTAGCTATCTATCATGGGATATCGAACTCGCGGGCGACCTGCCAGAGGTCGATATTCGTGAAGTGTTCGACTTCGTCGAAGACGTCTGCATGCTCGACCTGAGCGCGCCAGACGCGGGCGCACCGCCGCCCGATCTGCCGCCTGAACCCGTGATACCCGCGCCCAATATTACTGCCGTGGCAGAGCCTGCGCCACCCGCCACTGCACCGCGCGCACCCGCCGCGATCTCCGGCCCGCTGGCACCCCAATCTGCGAAAGAGGCCGAGCATACGACCGTTCGGGTCGATCTGGAACGCATTGACCGGCTGGTAAACCTTGTGGGCGAGTTGGTCATCAACCAGGCGATGCTGGCGCAATCGGTAACCGAAGCCGGTATTCCAACCAATTCCGCGGTGATGAACGGGCTCGAGGCATTCATGATGCTGACCCGGGATATCCAGGACAGCGTTATGATGATTCGTGCGCAACCGGTCAAACCGCTGTTTCAGCGCATGGCGCGAATTGTGCGCGAGGCCTCGGCGGCAGTCGGCAAGGAGGTTCGCCTGATCACCGAGGGCGAAGCGACCGAGGTCGACAAGACCGTCATCGAGCGCCTCGCCGACCCCCTGACCCACATGATCCGCAACGCCGTCGACCACGGGCTGGAATCCCCCGAGGCGCGGCTGGCCGCGGGCAAGCCGCGCGACGGCGTCATCACGCTTTCGGCCATGCACCGCTCTGGCCGCGTGGTGATCGAGGTGCAGGATGATGGCGGTGGCATCAATAGGCCAAAGGTGCGCGAAATCGCCATCCGCCGCGGCCTGATCGCCGCCGACACCACGCTTTCGGATGCTGAAACCGATGCGCTCTTGTTCCTTCCCGGCTTTTCCACTGCATCTGCAGTTTCGGCTCTTTCGGGGCGCGGCGTTGGCATGGATGTGGTGCGCCAAGCGATCCAGTCGCTGGGGGGGCGAGTCACAATCACCTCCGACCCCGGGCGCGGATCGAGATTCTCGATCTCGCTGCCGCTGACGCTCGCGGTGCTCGACGGCATGGTGGTGCAAGTGGCGGGCGAAACGCTGGTGGTGCCGTTATCGTCCATTCTCGAAACCGCGGCGCTGACCGGCGATGACGTCCGCGCACTCGGACCACAGACCAACGTGATCCACCTGCGCGGCAGCTTCGTGCCGCTTTACGATCTGGGCGCTGAGCTTGGTTTTCGCGCCCCCTCCGGCACTTACGTGGGCGGCATCGTTCTGCTTTGCACGCAGGAAGATGGCAGTCGCGCCGCTCTGCTTGTCGATGCAATCATGGAGCAGCGGCAGGTCGTTATCAAAGGCCTGCAGCAGGCCTACGGCCGCATTCCCGGCGTTGCCGCCGCAACCATTCTGGGCGACGGCCAGATTGCGCTGATCCTTGACCCCGCCGACCTTGTGCACTCTGCCACCGGACGCACCCGTGTTCCAGACCTCCCGCTTGCAGGATGACATCATGAATGACGCACATCTGACCAACGGCACAACCGATGTGGAGCTGCTTTCCTTCCGGCTCGCCGACCAAGAATACAGCGTCGACATCATGTCGGTGCGCGAAATTCGTGGCTGGACCCGTGCAACACCACTACCGCACGCGCCCGCGCATGTACGCGGTGTCATCAACCTGCGCGGAACCGTGCTGCCAGTGGTCGATCTTTCGACCCGGCTCGGCATGTCCCCGGTCGAAGGCGACGCGCGCAACGTCATCATCGTGGTGCAGGTTGGCACGCAAAGCGCAGGGCTTCTTGTCGATGCCGTCTCCGACATTCTGGCGCTGCCACGCTCAGAGTTGCAGCCACCGCCCGAACTTGCCGCCGATGCCGCACACAGCTTCATCGAGGCGCTGACGATTATCGATGGCCGCATGCTGCGCGTGCTCGACCTTGCCGCGGTTCTACCCGATGCGGCGGCAGAAGCCGCATGATCATGGCCTCAACCCTTTCTGGCGCCTTCGCGCCACCCACCGCCGTTGAACTTGCCGAAATCGCCCGGTTAGTGCGCGAGAGCGCGGGAATCGTGATTGGCGAGGGCAAGGCGAGCATGGTGCAATCGCGTCTTTCCAAACGTTTGCGCGCGCTTGGCTTGGCCGATTACCGCAGCTATCTGGAACACCTGCAAAGCCCTGAGGGGGCGGAAGAATCCGGCAGGATGCTTTCGGCGCTGACCACGAACGTCACCAATTTTTTCCGTGAGAACCATCACTTCCAGCAGTTGCGCCGCGATGTTCTACCGCCGTTGATCGCGCGCGCGCGCGCCGGTGGGCGGGTGCGAATCTGGTCTGCGGGTTGTTCCAGCGGCCAAGAACCCTATTCGATCGCCATGCTACTTTGTGATCTTGCTGAAGATGCGCCCACGCTCGATATCCGCATTCTTGCAACAGACATTGACCCTGAAATGACCGCCATCGGCCGCGCCGCGCGCTACGCAACCGCGCTTGCCGAGTCAATTCCGCCTGCATATGCGCAGCAATTTCTGGATGCCACCGACGACGGTGTCGTGTTGCGCCCATCGGTACGCGGCCTCGTCGGTTTTCGCGAACTCAACCTTCATGCAACTTGGCCAATGCGCGGCACTTTCGATGTGATTTTCTGCCGGAATGTTGCGATCTATTTCGACAAGCAGACACAGGACGCACTCTGGTCACGGTTCGAAGCGGCGCTTGCCCCCGACGGGTGGCTGTTTATGGGTCATTCCGAGCGCTTGCCCGCAGACCGGCCAACCCGGCTAGTGACCGCGGGCATCACCAGTTACCGCCTGCCTGCCGCAGGCCCCGACGCGGAGAAACGGCCATGGCGCTAAGAGATCAGTTGCGGATCATGGTCGTAGACGACATGTCCACCTCGCGTGGTCTGATCATGCAGGCGCTCGATGCCATGGGAATTCGTCAGGTCAGTTATGCAGTTGACGGGCCAGGTGCGCTTGCAACCATTGCAAAAAGCCCGGTGCATCTGGTGATTTCCGATTTCAACATGCCCGGCATGGATGGATTGCAACTGTTGCAGTCGTTGCGCAACGAACCGCGCAGCCGCGGTGTCGGGTTCATTCTGATCACTGGTCGCGCCGACCGCGAAATCATCGATGCGGGCCGCAAGTTCGGTATGAACAACTACCTGCACAAGCCCTTCACCCCGCAGGATCTGCGCGCCTGCATCGAAGCCGTGGTGGGCAGGTTATGAGCCGCACTCCGCATTCCACCGCTGATGCAGCGACACAGATCACACTCGACGCGCTGGTCGCAAACGTCGGGCAGGAGCTCGCGCGTCTCGCAACACTTTCGGGCCAGATGCAGACGGCACTGTCTCTGTGCCATTTCACCGAGCACACCGAGGGGTCGGCAATCCGCGGTCTGCAAGGCATCGACCGCATCACACAAACGCTCGAAGACCTTGGGCGGCTGATGTTGACTCTTGCCGAGGCAGTTTCGCCGCGCCAGCGACTTGATCCAGAGTTACTGTTGGCGCAGGTGCACTTGCATGACCTCAGAATCCGGCTCGGCGCGCCAAAAGCTGATGAAACGTGCCTTTCAGCTGACTTTTCCGGCGACGTCGTCTGGCTATGAGGCCCCATCACCCCGCTGTGTGTGCCGCAGCGCGCAGCCATTGCGACCGCCTTGCAAAACCCGTGCGCTGAAAACCGCCGCGCCGTAGCGCGCCCCTGCAAATGGCTACTCGCCGAGCCGCATTCGTGCGACGTTCAGAACAACTCCACGTCATTGCTTGTAACCGGCACCACCAGATGTTCTTCAAGCCGTGCCTCGGCGAGGATGCGCTGTCTCGCGCGCCCAGTTTCTGGCCAAAACTCTATTCGGCGCGCCTGATTTCCGCCAAGCGATGCATTGACGCAAGTGATGCCCTCGCGGCGCAAGAAGGCGAGCACGAACTCTCCATTCTTGGCGCCGATGTCGGTGAGCCCAGAGATCATCCTTGCGCCACCAAACACTTTCGCCTGCAGGCGCGCGCGGTTAGCACCCTGTTTTATGAGTGCGTTAATCAACAACTCCATCGCGTTGATGCCGTAGCTTGCCGACTGCGCCGTGCTCGAAAAACCGTCCGGCACGAGAAAGTGGTTCATGCCCCCGACCTGTGCCATTGGATCATACATGCAGCTCGCAACGCAGGAGCCAAGGATGGTCGCAATTGCACCGCCTTGGCCATTTCCAATCGCGTATTCGCCTTGCGCGATGTGGCGTGAACGAAGGTGGATAGCGGGCAGCAGGCAGCTCAAGCTTGCGCCCTCACTGGTTGCGTTGAGGCGTTGCCTGTGATGGCTAGAATGCGACTCGACATTTCGCCAAGTGGCACTGCCTGCTCCGCGCCGCCCGTCTCAAACGCCGCTCTAGGCATGCCGAACACGACCGAGCTTGCCTCGTCTTGCGCAATACACCGCGCCCCTTACGCGCGCATCCGCGCCATCGCTGCAGCGCCGTCACGACCCATACCCGTCAGCAACACGCAGAGGCTGCGCTCGGCCATCGCTTGCGCTGAGTCAAAAAGAACGTCAACCGAAGGGCGATGACCATTGACCGTATCGCCCGCAATCAACCGGCACCGCGGTATAGGCCCCGCGTCGAGCGCAAGGTGATGTGCGCCGCCGGGGGCGAGATAGACGTGCCCGGGTTCGAGCGGTGCGCCGTCGTGGGCAAGCGCGATGTGCGGGGCGAACTTCTGCGCAAGGCGGGTTGCAAAGCTCGCCAAGAAGCCAGCCGGCATGTGCTGGGTAATAAGCGTGGGCGGGCATAGCGGCGGATAGCCTGCAAGCAACGTCTCTATAGCATCGACACCGCCTGTAGACGAGCCGATCAGCACATAGCGCCCGGACCAGCGATAACCCTTGGTAACAGTGGTAGCGGGCATGTGCGCGCCAACCCTTGGTCGTGCAGAGGCCGCCATAACCAGCGTATCGGCGAGAGTATCGAAGCTGCTGGCAAGATCGGCGCCGCTGCCCTTGCCGACGCAATCAACTGCGCCAAGCGACAGCGCCTCAAGGGCTGCGGCGCTGCCGCGATGCGTCAACGTAGACACCATCACCACTGGCATCGGTCTGAGCCGCATCAGTTTTTCGAGGAACGCGATACCGTCCATGCGCGGCATCTCGACATCAAGCGTCAGCTCGTCGGGGTTGAGAGCCTTGATTTTCTCGCGCGCATCAAACGGGTCGAAGGCCTCGCCAACGGCAACCAACCGCGGGTCGGCGTCGATGCGCGCGCGGATCAGGCGACGAATAGTGGGCGAGTCATCGACGATCAGAACGCGCACGGGCATGGCATTGGGTCTCCTATTGACGGTATTTCAAGCAGCTGGGGACCGTGTTCAAAAGTCCTCCCAGTCGTCGGCTGCTGTGATGCTGCCGTGTGTGCCGGTGGCTGCGTCAACCCGCGCCCCGCGGCGAGGCGGCGCGACTGTCGGTCTGCGTGTGGCGGGTTGAGCAGCACCGGTTTGCATGGGCACACCCGTGCGAAACCGCGCGGTGGTGTCGTTCAGCGATGAGGCACCACGCGTCAGTGCATGGCTTGCCGCTGTTGTCTGCTCGAACATAGCGGCGTTGTGCTGGGTTACCTGATCGAGCTGGTTTACGGCGGTGTTGATCTCGGCAAGGCCCGCAGCCTGCTCTTGCGACGAGCCCGCGATCGCTTCGACTTTTTCTGCAATTTCAGCAACCGAGCCGACAATCTGCTTGAGCGCCATGCCCGCCTGCCCGACCAGATCGACGCCCCGGCGCACCTGCGCGGTCGATGAGGTGATCAGCCCGTCAATCTCGCGCGCGGCTTCAGAGGAGCGCTGCGCGAGGGCGCGCACCTCGGATGCCACAACGGCAAAACCGCGCCCCGCCTCGCCCGCGCGCGCAGCTTCAACCCCAGCATTGAGAGCCAACAGGTTGGTTTGAAAGGCGATATCATCGATCACGCTGATAATTTTTGAGATCTGCGCCGAAGACGTCGCAATTTCTCCCATCGCAGATACGGCCTGCTCGACGATTGCCCCCGAAGCTTCGGCACTGGCGCGCGCATCGGCGACGGTGCGGCTTGCGCCACTCGCGCCCTCTGCCGACGAGCGCACCGAGACTGTCAACTCGTCAAGCGCCGCAGCGGTCTGTTCAAGCGTTGCGGCCTGCTGTTCGGTGCGCCGACTGAGGTCTTCGGCGGCCGCGGTGATTTCTTTGGCTTCGCTTTCAATGCCCGAAGCGTTTTCCACCACTGCTTGCATCGCATCGCGCAAGTTCGCGGAAGCGGCGTTGAAATCGGCGCGCAACCGTTCGTAATCGGCGGCAAAGCGCGTCTCGATCTGCGCGGTCAAGTCGCCTTCTGACAGCCGCTCGAGCGCGAGGCGCAGCGACTCGACGACGGTTTGCTGTGCAGCAAGCATCTCTTGGCGCTCGGCTTCGGCGGCCCGCAGGCTTTGCTGCGCGGCGGTTACGTCAACCGCCATCACCAAATATTTTAGCACCGCGCCTTTGGTGTCGAGCACCGGCGTGACACTGCCGTCAAGCATCACCTCGCCGACTTGACCGCGCATCGTGATACGGCCGTGCACGGTATCGCCCTTGGCCAGGCGCGCGTGCAGTTCCGTCTCGCCAATCTCGTCAGCGACTTTCGCCTGCATCAGCTCGGAAAAGGCGCGCCCGCAGACATCCTCAAACGTTTTTCCTAGCATTGACAACAGGTTAGCGTTGGCCGCACACAGCCGCCAGTCTGGATTGAAACTTGCAGTGATCTGATCGCGGTCGATGGCGTTCAAGGTCGCGACGTTCAATCGTGCCTGGGTTACGTCGCGCCACTCGACGACATAACCAAGCACGCCCTTGCCCGGCATCTGCGCCAATGTAATCTCGAGCGAATAGTGCCGCGCGCCCAGTGAAATATCGGCATGGTATGGCAGGTTCTCAGGATTCGAAAGAATCGCGCGTATCCGACCGGGCAGCTTATGAAACGTATCAATATTGCGCCCGACCAACGCCGCAGCGTCGATATCGGGCGTGACCTTGCGAAACTCTTCGATGGCGTCGTTGACCAGAGAAGCCATCGCCGGATTGACGTACGAGATATCGAAATTCGGGGTGGTCATCATCATCGCAGCCGAGGTGCCTTCAAAGGCGGCGCCCTTGACGAAACCTTCCTGCGCCTGCTTGTCAGCGCCAATCAGAGCCGTACGAAAATTCTCGAGCGCGCGCGCACATTCGCCGATTTCGTCGCCGCGCGCCAGATGCGGTACGCGGTGGAGCAATTCACCCGTGGCGATGTGGCTCATCGTTGAAACGACCGCTCGCAACGGGCGCGAAAGCGAGCGCGCCAAACCCCAGGCGACGACAATCAGCGTCAACATCAGCCCTGCGCCTTGCATCAAAAGCGTGCGTGCGAGCGCGCTGATCGGCGCAAAAACCTCGGATGCTTGTTGCTCAAGCACGATGGCATAGCGATTGGCGAGTAAATCCACGCTATCAAACACAAGATGCGCCGCACCGCCGTTGATGGCGACCGACTCGCTTGCCCCGGCCTCACCTTTGAGCGCACGCGCCACCGCGTCATTCTGCGTCGCCCGCATCAGCAAGGTCTGTTCTTGCGACAGCCGCAGATTCGAGCGCAGCAGGCCATCGAACCCGACCAGATAGACCTGCCCCGTCTCGCCCAGGCCGCGCGATTGATTGAGCAAAGCGTCGATTCCGTCACCATTGAGGTGAAAGGCGATCACCCCTAAAAGCTGGCCTTCGCCGCCTTTCACCGGTGCCGCTACAAAGGCGGCAGGAACACCGCCTGACGGCGCGTAGATCGCGAAATCGGAAGCAACTGCTGCATCACCACCCTCGGCCAGCAGCCGACCCACGAGATGGGCGAGCCCAGAAGCGGCAAGTGGGCCCTGCAACACGTTGGCCCCGAAATCGGATTGCTTCGCAACCGAGTAGAGCACGTTGCCCCTGACATCGATCAGATAGAGATCATAAAGCCCTTTGGTTCGCGCAAGATCGCGCAGGCTGGCATGATACCGACGATGCACGATTGAATAATCGGTCAGATCGCCCGCGTATTCGACTGTGTCGCGCTGATCTGGGGGCAGGCCGCTACCGACGCCATAAGTCTTGTCGAGATAGGCCGCAGGGTCACCTTCAAGCCGCGACCAGGCCGAAGTAAATTCGCGCACCGCGTTCTGTATGCCAAGACTTTCGCCCTGCACACCCGCTTCAATCAGCAGCCCATTCGACCAGTTTTCAACATCGCTTTTGCGATTGGCAAGCGTGGTCTGCAACAGGATCATGCTATTGGCGTCGATCACCTTATGCGCGTCGCGGTAGGCCACCGCACCCATCGCACCCAGCCCGGTTAATGCTAAGGCAGCAAGCATCAGCGAAAGTTTGACGCCGAGTTTGAGTGTGTTGAACGATAGCATCTGCAGCCTCCGATATCGCCGTGCGCAGACACGACTTCACGCCTTTGGCAAAACCCTTCGCCAAGCGCGACCATTGCCCAGAGTGCTGAAGATTCGTTTAAGGTGCGCGCGCTACCAGCGCCCACTGAACGCGGGGCGCAACAGCGTGGCGCGGCGGCGAAATTCGGAAGGTTCCAGTTGCCCAGCAACGACGCGCTCGGGATTGGCCTGTGCGCGCGCCAACACCCAAGGTGCCAGCCAGCCGGGGAAAAGCGCAGGCGCCACCGCGCGGGGCACCGCTGCACGCGCGCGGCGCGCCGTCGCGATCTCGACAAGTCCTGTTGCCGCCAGCGCCGCGACTGCCTCCCTGTCGGGGTCGGGTAGCGGCGGCAACCCGCGCGCAGCTAGCGCAGGCACTGCGCGCAACCAGTTTGCAAGCCCCGCAGCATAGCCAAAACCACGCACCACAGATTCTGCCGCGTCGGGTGCCCCAAGCGCAAGCGCAGATGCCCACATCAGATTACCCGCTGTCGCCGCGATATGGGCACGCAGTTCCGCCACGTCCGCAAATCCCGTGCGCCAACATTCGCGCCGCCGCGCCTCGGCCATTGCACCGAGCGGCGCGATCAGCGCGGGGGTTCGGGCAACCAATGGCGCCAATTCGCGCAAAAGCGGGTGCGCGGGAGTCTTGCCAGCGCCCAGATCATCAAGCGAATCGCACCACCATTGCAACCGCATCTCGGCCACCAAAGGTTCGCCAGAGGCCCAAGGTGCGCGCGCAAGCTGCAAGTTGAGCGCATAAAGCGGCAAAAGCACCACGCGCGCCGCAGCGGGTGCGGCCAGCGTTGCGGCAAAGCGATCGGGGTCGCCAAGGCGCACCTCTTCGGCGGCGTCGGTGGGTGCGGTGGAGTTCATATCAGGTCCGCCTTGATGAGGGCGCAGGTGATGCTTTCACGGCACGTTCTCCATACCGCGATTTCATCTTTGCGGGCATCTGGCACTTTGGGCAGGCGCGTAGATGGCTGGTCTTTGCGCAGTATTGCTATGCGCAGGGCTAGCCCGGTTTGATCAGAAGGTTCGAGCGCTTTGCCGTGCCAAGAGGCTTGGGCGCGGGAGCTGGCAGGAAGGCCCTGCCCCAAATCACCAAGGATGCCACCCGCCCGCCTCATGCGGGGGCCACGCGGTCGCGCACCAACTTCCAGACCATCGCATCCAAGAGTGCCTCAAAACTGGCGTCAACGATGTTGGGGCTGACCCCGACGGTAGACCAGCGCCGCCCCTGCCCGTCTTCGCTGTCGATAATCACGCGGGTCACGGCTTCGGTGCCGCCTTGGGTGATGCGCACCTTGAAATCGACCAGCTTCATGTCGTCGATGCAGGCCTGATACGGACCAAGGTCTTTGCCAAGCGCCTTGGCTAGCGCGTTGACCGGGCCACGGTCGGACCCTGCCGCATCCATGCTTTCAGACACCGACAGCATCTTTTTGCCGCCGATTTTCACCACCACCACAGCTTCGGAAAGACTGACCATGCAATCATACTTGTTCTTGCGCCGCTCGACCGTGACGCGGTAGCGCTTGACCTCGAAATAGTCAGGCAAAAGCCCCAGTTCGCGCCGCGCCACCAGCTCGAAACTCGCCTGCGCGCCGTCATAGGCATAGCCTTGGTCTTCGCGCTCTTTCACCACTTCAAGGATCCGTGCCAGCCGCGGGTCGCGCGCATCCGCCTCGATCCCGGCCGCCGCGAGGCGCGCGCGCAGGTTCGACTGCCCGGCCTGATTGCTCATCGGGATGACCCGCGTGTTGCCGACCAGCGCGGGGTCGATATGCTCGTAGGTGGCTGGGTCTTTCTGAATGGCCGAGGCGTGCAGCCCGGCCTTGTGCGCAAACGCGCTCGCCCCGACATAGGGCGCGCTGCGCAGCGGCACACGGTTGAGAATGTCATCCAGCATCCGGCTTAGCCGCAAGATGCCCGCCAGTGATGCGTGCGGAACCCCGGTTTCATAGTGGCTCGCGTAGGGTTCCTTGAGCAGCAGCGTCGGCAGCAGGCTGATGAGGTTGGCGTTGCCGCAGCGTTCACCCAAGCCATTGAGTGTGCCTTGCACTTGGCGCGCACCGGCGTCGATCGCGGCCAACGTGTTGGCCACCGCGTTGCCGGTATCGTCGTGGCAGTGAATACCAAGGCGCGCACCGGGAATGCCTGCATCAATGACCTCGCGCGTCACGCGCCCCACTTCGGCAGGCAGCGTGCCGCCGTTGGTATCGCAAAGCACCACCCAGCGCGCCCCCGCCTCTAGTGCTGCGTGAAGGCAATCCAGCGCATAGGCAGGGTCGGCGCGGTAACCATCGAAGAAATGCTCGGCGTCAAACAGCGCCTCGCGCCCCGCCGCCACCACATGCGCAATGCTATCGGCAATGGCCGCGCGGTTTTCGGGCAGGCTGACGCCCAGCGCGGTGGTCACATGATAAGGGTGGGTCTTGCCGACAAGGCAGACCGCAGGCGTGCGCGCGTTCAGCACCGCCGCCAGCACATCGTCGTTTTCGGCCGAGCGGCCAACCCGCTTGGTCATACCGAAAGCGGTGAAAGTAGCGCGGGTTTGCGGGCGGCTTTCGAAAAACTCGGAATCGGTCGGGTTCGCCCCCGGCCAGCCTCCCTCGATGTAATCGACGCCTAGCTCGTCGAGCGCCGCCGCGATCTGCGCCTTTTCCGCCGCCGAAAACTGCACGCCCTGCGTTTGTTGACCATCGCGCAAAGTGGTGTCGAAGATAAAGAGGCGGTCTTTGGTCATTGGCTTGCCTCCGGCAAGGGCTCGTTTCGCCGGGCAGCGCCCGCAGCGGCTTCTGACGTGAGGGCGATCATTTCAAGGCCTCAAGTTGCGCAAGGGATGGTCTTCCAAGCACCGCTGCATTCCCTGACTGCACTTTCCCCTCACGAAGCACCGTCAACTCAACTCCTATCTCGGCGGCTCGAACTTTGAGCGAGTCAGCCGCGGAAAAGTCTTTGGCTTCTCGCAGGGCCATCCAACGCCGAGCAAGCGCATTTGCCGCTTCAAGGACGGCGGTGTCTACACCTAGCCCAAAAGAACCTACCGCGCCGAGACTGGGCGTTTCCTCAAGTCCGAGAAACTCCAACCCTGCAGCAAGCTCTAAAGCCTTCACCGATCCTGCAAGCTCGTGCAGAACTGCAATCGCTCCGGCCGTATTCAGATCATTTGCAAGCGCATCGATCAGCTTTTTCGGCGGAGCCAATGGCCCGACATCATCAAGCGACGCAGTCAAAGCCCACCACTTCCTTAGCGTCGCCTCCGCCTCTTCCCGCTTCTTCTCGGTCCAATCCATCGGCTTGGAATAATGCGTCCCCAGCAGCACAAACCGGATCACCTCGCCCGGCACACCCTTGTCGAGCAAATCGCGCACCGTGAAGAAGTTGCCAAGGCTCTTGGACATCTTCTTGCCTTCGACCTGCAGCATCTCGTTGTGCATCCAGACCTGTGCAAAACTTGCCTCGGGGTGCACGCACATCGACTGCGCGATCTCGTTTTCGTGGTGGGGAAATTGCAGATCTATCCCACCTGCGTGGATATCAAAGCTCGAGCCCAACAGCGCGTCGCTCATCGCCGAGCATTCGATATGCCAGCCGGGGCGACCTTTGCCCCAAGGGCTATCCCAGCCGGGTTGATCGTCGGCAGACGGCTTCCAAAGCACAAAGTCCATCGGGTTGCGCTTGTAGGGGGCCACTTCCACCCGCGCGCCTGCGATCATGTCATCAACCGAGCGCCCCGACAGCGCGCCGTAATGCTCGCGCCAGCTATCGACGGCAAACAGCACATGGCCTTCGGCCGCATAGGCGTGACCGCGCGCGATCAATTCTTCAATCATCGCCACCATCTGGGGAATGTAGTCGGTCGCGCGCGGCTCATGCGTGGGGCGCAGTGCGCCCAGTGCATCCATATCGGCGTGATACCAGCCGATGGTTTCTTCGGTAATGTCGCCAATCGGGCGCCCGGTTGCGGCAGCTTTTGCGATGATCTTGTCATCCACATCGGTGAAGTTGCGCACATAGGTCACGTGACCGGGCCCATAGACGTGGCGCAGCAGCCGGTAGAGAACATCGAACACCACCACCGGGCGCGCATTGCCAAGGTGCGCGCGGTCATAAACCGTGGGCCCGCACAGATACATGCGCACATTCGCCGGATCGAGCGGCGCAAACACCTCTTTGCGGTGCGTCATGGTGTTGGTCAGGCGGATGGCCGTCATATCTTACCTCGCGGGCGCTGCCGGCGGCGGTCTATCAGGTTCATCCGGATTTGCAAAACGAAGGAACGGCCCGCCGACACACAGTCAGTGGCTAATGCAGCAAATGCTGTTTCGGGTCGTCTTCATGGCGGCGAAACTAGCGCGCCGTCAGCGACTTGCCAAGTGGCTGATGCACGGGTTTCAGCGAAACAGCACCAGCGCCCCGGCCGACCATGCCACGCGGGTGCGGCTGCCATATTCCAGCACCGGGCGGCCAAAGACGTTGCGCATCGAAATGCGCACCACCTTTTCGACCCCGTCAAGGCGCACGTCGTAATAGGTCATGTCGCCGTAATAGACGACCTCTTCGATGGTGCCGGGGGTCTCGCGGTCCATCGCCTTCTGGCCATCGTATAGGATCGTCAGGGTTTCTGGGCGAAAGCCCACGCTGACAGTGCCGTCAGTGGCCCGCCCCGTGCTTTGCGCCGCTTCGATATCGACCCGGCCAAGCCCCGCCACCTCAAGCTGCACCGTATCCCCTGCCTCGCCCAGAACGAACGCGGGCAGAAAGTTCATGACGCCAATGAACTCGGCAACTTGGCGCGAATTGGGGCGCCGGTAAAGCACTTCGGGTTCCGCGAGTTGCAAAATCTCGCCCTCGAACATCACCGCTATACGATCCGACATCACCAACGCCTCTTCCTGATCGTGCGTGACCAGAACAAAGGTAATGCCCACCTGGCGCTGAAGCTTGATCAATTCCACCTGCATCTGTTCGCGCATCTTCTTGTCGAGCGCCGAAAGCGGCTCATCCAGCAGCAGCACCTTGGGCTTGAGGATCAGCGCGCGCGCAAGCGCCACGCGCTGCCGCTGCCCGCCCGAAAGCGCATGTGCCGCGCGCCGCCCATAGCCCTTGAGATTGACCATCTCGAGCGCTTCTTCGACACGGCGCGCCTTTTCTTCGGTCGTTCCCGCCTCGCGCCGCAGCCCGAAGCCCACGTTCTGCTCGACCGTCAGATGCGGAAAGATCGCGTAGCTTTGAAACACCATGTTGGTCGGGCGCTGGTTGGCGGGCACATGTTCCATGTGCTTGCCATCAATCATCACTGCGCCCGAAGAAATGTCTTCGAACCCCGCGATGGTGCGCAACAAAGTGGTTTTGCCGCAGCCCGACGGGCCTAGAAGAGAAAAGAACTCGCCCGCCTTGATGGTGGCGTTGATACCGCGCAGCGCGTGGTAATCGCCATAGTATTTATGGACATCCTGAAACTCGATCATAGTGGGGCGGGTGGTCACAGGAAGCCTCCGGTATCGGTGCCGCCGGTCTTGGCTATACCGCGGCGGCGGAAATATTCAGCGATGGTCAATAGCACGATCGACGCGGCGACAAGGCAGGTGCCCAGCGCCATGATCATCGGGATCTGCTTTGGAAATCGCAGTTGCGAGAAGATGTAGGTGGGCAGCGTCGGCTCGTTTCCGGCTAGGAAAAAGGCGATGATGAATTCGTCGAGCGAAATCGTGAATGACATCAGCAGCGACGAGATGACACCGGGCATCACCAACGGCAGCGTAATCAGCCGGAACGTGGACCACTTGGTTTCGCCCAGATCGTAGGACGCTTCTTCAAGGCTGCGGTCGAGCGCGTTGAATGCGGTGTTCAAAATCGCAATCGCGTAGGGCGTACAAATCAGCACATGGCCCAGAATGACGGTAAAGACCGAAAGCGTGACGCCAATGCCCAAAAGCACCACCAGTAACGAAACCGCCACGATGATCTCGGGCAAAACCAGCGGCAGCATGATCAGGCCGATGATCCCCGCCTTGCCCGGAAAGCTGAAGCGCGTCGCCGCCCGCGCGGCAAAAATGCCCAGCGTCGTGGCAAAGATCGCTGACGAGAGCGCGATGATCAGCGAGTTTTCCACCGCTGTGCGCAGCGTCGTGTTGGCCGCCATCTGGCGGAACCACTCGACGGTGAAACCCTTAAGCGGAAAGGCGATGATCGTGCCGTCGTTGAAGGCGAAGATCGGCAACAGGATGATCGGCGCATAGAGAAAAAGAAGGTAGAGATAGGCGTAGGTGCGCAGCGCGGGAAACTTCATTTCTGCACCCTCAGGAAGCGGCGATTGAGGAACAGGAACACAAGGCTCACCAGCGTCACGATCGCCATGGCCGAAACCGCGATCGCCGACCCCATTGGCTTGTTGTCGAGATCCAGCATCCGCGCCTGGATGAGGTTCGCCACCATCGGCACCTTGCCGCCCCCGATTAGTTGCGGCGTCACATAATCACCGATGGTCGGGATGAACACGATCAGCACCGCTGCCACCACCCCCGGCATCGCCAGCGGCAGCGTCACCCGCCAGAAAGTCATCAGCCGCGATTCGCCTAGGTCTTGCCCGGCCTCAAGCAACGAGCGGTCGATTTTTTCCAGCGCCACGAAGATCGGCAGAATGGCAAAGGGCGCATAGGCATGCGCCAGCGTCACAACGATCGCCTGCACGTTGTTGAGCATGTTCAGCGGCTGGTCGATCAGCCCGACGATATCAAGGCTCGAATTGATGACACCGTTGAAACCCAGGATCACTTTCCACAGAAACACCCGGATCAAATACGAGGTCCAGAATGGAATGGTGATCAGAAACAGCCAGCGCGATTTCATCGCGGGACTGACGTTGAACGAAATGTAATAAGCAATCGGAAAAGCGATCAGCACAGTGGTCAACGTGACCATGCCCGACACGAACAACGAGCGGGTCAGAATCGCGCGAAACACCTCATCGGACCAGGTGTCGATGTAGTTCTGCAGCGTAAATTCGTGGATGACGGTCAGATACCCGTCTTTGAAAAAAGAAAAGGCGACAATCGTCGCCAGCGGAGCTGCGAGCAGCAGCAGCGCATACAGCGCAGTGGGGCTGACCAGCATATAGCCCGAAAAAGCCTCGGTGCGGGTCATGCGCCGCCATCGGTTTGCTTTTGCCATTTCCCCCCCGCCCGCTTCAGCATGTGCGCAACCGCTTCGCCCTGCGTTGGGGCGTTACTTGGGCAAGTTTGCACAAGGCGCGGCGCAAGAAAAGGGGGTGCGCGCGTGCCACGTCGCATTGGGCGCGATTGCCTTGCCGCAGCGCCGTCATGCCGGTTATTCGTGCAACCCTGAAACGCCTCAGACCGGCAAGTCGCCCGGCGGGCTGGCCAAAAGCCGCGCCAATGTCGTTAACGCGCGGCTGAATCGCTCTTCGCTGACGCCGCCCGCAATTGCGATGCGCACGGCGTTCGGCGCATGGCCATCGCCCAGCGCATACTCGTCTGCCGAGCGCAGCAACACGCCTTCCGCCTCGGCCATGCGCGTGAATGTCGAGGCGCGCCAGCCGATAGGCAGGTGCAGCCACAGAAACGTAAGGCCAGGCTGGAACGAAAGGTTATAGCCCGCAAGCGCCTTGACCGCCAGTTCTTGCCGCTTTGTCATCACCGCCTGCGCCGCAGCACGCAGCCGCGCCGCCTCGCCCGAAACAAGCAGGCGCGTCACGATATCGGTAATCGGGCGCGGCAGGCCGAAATAGCTGTGCTGCGCCGCAAGCCGACCAACCTCGCCCAGACCTTGCGGGCAGGCCACGATGCCAAACCGCAGCCCCGCCGAGATCGGCTTGGAAAGGCTCGAAACGTGCCAAGTGCGTTCGGGCGCGAGTTCGCGAATATAGGGAATGCCCGAGGTAGGCATGGTATAGCAATCGTCCTCGAGAATCTGCAGATCATGCGCGCGCGCAACCGCGACGATTTCTTCGCGCCGCGCAAGGCTCATGCGCGCGGTGGTCGGGTTTTGCGCTTCGGGGGTGACGCAAACAACCTGCCCACCGTGGCGCCGACAGGCCGCATCAAGCGCGTCAGCGCGCATGCCTTCATCGTCAAGCGCCACCGGCACCACCTCGGCGCGCTGCAGCCGCGCGGCATGGCGAAAACCGGGATAGGCCAGGGCCTCGGCCAGCACTACCGGGCGTTCGCCGCGCAGGCAGCACGAAAGCACGATGTTGATGCCATTCTGACCGCCATGCGTCAGCACCAGATCGTCTTCACATAGCGGCCCGATGCGGCAACACGAAAGCCAATCGACCACCGCACGGCGGCAGGCGCTATCGCGCCGCAAACCGGGGTATTCCAGATAGTCGTGCCCAATCTGCCCCGCCGCCTCCATCATAACCCGCGCGAGCGCCTCGGTCTGACCAACGTCGGGCAGCTGCGGGCTGCGCATATCTACCGGGCCGTTTTCACGGTCAAACTCTGGAAAATGGTCAAGGTGCAAGGGTTCGCGCGGGCCGAGACGCGGGCTGGCAGAGGCGACAAAGGTGCCGCGTCCAACTGCCGCTGAAAGCAACCCTTCCTGTGTGCCGATCTGATAGGCGCGCGCCACAGTGCCCGGCGTAATACCAAGCGCCCAAGCAAGTTCGCGCACGGGCGGAAGCTGCACCCCCGCAGCTAGCACCCCCGCGCGCACATCGGCGCGCAGTGCGCGCACCAGCGCGAGATATTTCGGCCCATCTTGCGCGGCAAGGTCCGGCCGCCAGTTTGTATCCATGACAATGTTTCTCTGGTGGCGGATACGCCCGTATTGTATCCTTATACTTAGCAGAAGCCCTGCAAGTGTATCAATACAAAAGGTGTCCCATGTCGGTCATTTCGCTTTCCCTCCCCGCTTCGCGCAAGGCCGCCCCATTGCGCGCCCGCATTGTGGCATGGGTTGTGCGGCGCCGTTCGCGCGCGGCGCTGGCGCGGCTTGACGACCACCTGCTGGCCGATATTGGCCTTACACGGGATCATGCCAAACGCGAGGCATCGCAGCCTTTCTGGCACGTATAGGCTCCGCAGTCCCCTGACGGAACCTCTTCCTCGGCCGGGCAAGTCCCGGCCGCTTTTTTTCAGCGCACGATCGCTTCAATGGCAATCGAACGGCGCTTCAGCTCGGCGTAAAGCGTGGGCAACACCCGCACCGCCCCCACCGCGACCGAAAGCGCATCGCCCAGCGCCACCTCGTTCGCTTGGCCCTGAACGCGCCAAACCATCCGGCGCGCCACGCCATCGTCATAGACAATTTCGGTGGCGCCGCTGCGGCCCCGTCGTAGGCCCAGAAAATCGACCCCACCTTTGGGCGAGTGAAAAAACGATTGTGTCATTGCTGCTCGGCCTTTTGTATGCCTGTGATTGCAGCCTGCCTGCGGCATCGCTGCACGGTCAATACAAAGCAGCGCCCTGACCTACGCCGTGCGGTACCTGAGTCTTTCGCGCAACAGCCGCGCTAATGGCGCCCGTAAAGCGCTTCGGCGCGGGTTTCGAAGGCGCGCACGATCCGCCGCATCGCCTCGTCGAACACCACGCCGATCACCTTTTGCAGCACGAGATTGCGAAACTCGAAATCGACGTGAAAATCGACGTCGCAGCCACCGCCTTCGCGATCATTGAATTGCCACCAACTTTTGAAGTGACGAAACGGTCCGTCGGTGTATTCCGAGTCGGTCCGGTGGTGCACCGGGTCCAGCACCACGCGGTTGCCGAACTTTTCGCGAAACAGCTTGAACGAAATCACCATCTCGACCATCTGCACTTCGCGACCGTCCGCTAGCGGCTGGCGCGAACGTATCCGAACGGCCGAGTTCCACGGCAAAAACTCGGGGTAACGCTCCATATCGGCGACAAGATTGTACATCTCGCTCGCCGAATAGGGCATCTGGCGTTTTTCGCTGTGCGTTGGCATCCATTCAATCCGCGTGACTTGCTCTGCCCTTTTCGGTAACCCCGAGGTGGAAATCAAGAGGCACCCATGCCGCATCGCCCCTATGTCATCGATCGAATGATCTCGGCCAAGCGTATCGCGGCGCGCGTTGAGGCGTTGGCGCACGAAATCACCGACGCCTTCCAAGGCACCGACAAGCTGGTGGTGGTAGGGCTATTGCGCGGCAGCTTCATCTTTATCGCCGACCTCGTGCGCGAAATCGATCTGCCGGTCGAGGTCGACTTTATCGAGGCTTCGTCTTACGGCGACGAGATGACGACAAGCCGCGAAGTGCGGATATTGAAAGACCTGCGTTCCGGCATCGAAGGGCGCGATGTGTTGGTTGTCGAGGACATCGTCGATACCGGCTTCACGCTTAACCATGTGCTCAACATGCTCAAGGCACGCAAGCCCAAACGGATCGAGGTTTGCGCCTTGCTCGACAAACCCTCGCGCCGCGAGGTGCCGATCAAGGCCACCTGGACCGGGTTTGACATCCCCGACGAATTCGTGGTCGGCTACGGCATCGACTTTGCCCAGCGCAACCGCAACCTGCCCCATATCGGCAAGGTCAGGTTTACCGAGTGATGTTGCCCGATCTGATAGCGCCCGATCTTGACCTGCTGTTTTGCGGCACCGCGCCGGGGCTGACCTCGGCGGCGCGCGGGCATTATTATGCGCGCCCCGGCAACCGTTTCTGGCCGATGCTGGCCGAAACCGGCATGACCCCGCGGCTGTTTCGCCCGGAGGAAGACCATTTGTTGCCCGCGCTTGGCCTCGGGCTGACCGACGTTGCGCGCAAGGGCGTGGCCGGGCAAGACCGCGACATACCGCCCGACGCCTACGCCCCCGCCCTGCTTGCCAATCTGGTGGCGCGCATCCGTCCGCGCGGCATTGCCTTTACCAGCCTGACCGCCGCACGCCTTGCCCTTGGCGCGCGTTACGCGGCGGGGTTGCACGCAGGCACGGGTGCGATGAGCGGGCTTGTGGTCTGGGTGCTACCCTCACCCTCGGGGCTTGCGCGCAGCCATTTTCACCCCGAACCGTGGCAGGCCGCCGGGGCTTGGCTGCAAACACTGCGCCAATCGAGGGTAGCATGAACCCGCGTTGGATGATCCGCATGGCGCGCTGGTCGCGCAGACCGCCATCCTGGGGGCGGGTCAAGCTGGTGTTCGGAATCGTTGCGGCGGCGCTGTTGCTGGTGGCGGTCGAACGCTGGATCGGCTGGCCTGACTGGGCGACGCTGGAACCTGCGCGTCGTGGCATTGGGATCAAAACAACAAATTGAGACAAATCGGCGCGGTTCCGCCGACGGGGTTGTGAAACGATTGTTCTGCTTTATGGTGGTCCGACTCTTTCCTAAAAAAGTGAGAACACAATGCGCGCTTTCAAGACCATAGCACTATGCGCTATCCTCGCGAGCCTGTCGCTTGGTGCCGCCCAAGCCCAGGCCGTTGACCCCAAACTGGTGGTTATCGACGCCCGTCAATCGTTTATGTCTCTTATCGCTTTCTACTCTGCTCCGCTTGGGGCGATGGACAAGGGCAGCATGCCTTATGACGCAGCAACGGCAAGCGCCGCGGCGAACTATATTGCCGCACTGACATCGCTTGACCAAAGCGGCCTGTGGGTGGAAGGCACCGATCGCGCCTACGACGAGTCCAGCCTCGCGCTGCCTGCGCTTTGGGAACCGGCGGCCGATCTGAACGGCAAGATCGCCGCTCTACGTGATACTTCGCTGGCGCTGCAAGCCGCCGCAGGCACCGATCTGGCGACCATGCAAGCCGCGCTCGCCAACCTTAACGGCACCTGCAAAGCTTGCCACGGCGATTACAAGTTCAAGCCGCCGAAGTGATCGGACGTTGAACTCTACCGGGGCGCCGCGGTTGCGAAATTGCGGCGCCCCATTTTTTCAAGCCCGAGGTATTCATGCGTCCTCTGCATAAAGCGCTCGCGCTGTTGGTCGTTCTTGGCGGAGCTGGCACGGGCGCCGCGTTCTATCTGACCCGCCCAGAGCCGTTTTCACCCGACGCGATGGCCAACCTGCAGGGAAACGCCGAACAGGGTGCGCAGGTGTTTCGTGCGGGCGGGTGTGCCTCGTGCCATATGGCGCCAGACGCCGCAAACGCCGGACTGGCGGTCGAAATGCCGGGTGGCATTGCTTTTGCTTCCGAATTCGGCACTTTTTACGCCCCCAATATTTCGCCCGACCCGGTGCAGGGCATCGGCGGCTGGTCTGCGCTTGATCTGGCTAATGCGATGGTGCGCGGCGTCGGACGCAGCGGCGAACACCTCTATCCGGCCTTTCCCTATGCGAGTTACCGCAACACCACGCTTCAGGACGTGGCCGACCTTTACGCGTATCTGCTCACCCTGCCCCCCGACCCAACCCCGAACCGCGCGCATGAGTTGAGCTTTCCGTTCAATCTGCGGGCCACGCTGGGTTTTTGGAAGCTGCTGTTCGTGAAAGACGACTGGGTCGTGACGGGCGATCTGAGCGAGGTCGAAGAGCGCGGGCGCTACCTTGCCGAAGGCTTGGGGCACTGCGCCGAATGCCACACACCGCGCAACATTCTGGGCGGCATGGAGCGCGACGCATGGCTTACCGGCGTGCCCGGCCTTTTGGGCAAGAGCGACGTTCCGGGCTTGACCCCCGACCAGCTGCAATGGTCAGAGATCGACATCGCCTATTACCTGCGGTCCGGTTCAACGCCCGATTTCGACAGCGTCGGCGGTGAAATGGTGGATGTGGTCGAAAATTTCGCCCATCTTTCCAATGATGATCGCAATGCAGTCGCCGCCTACCTCAAACGCGTGCCTGCAAGGAAGTGACCGTGACAAGGCGCCGAGGCTTGGCTCTGTAGGCGCTGCGCGAAACGAGGGCTGCATGAACCTTCGCTCAAAGGCGCACTGACTGCCTTTCTGCGGGCAGGTCAGGCGGGTGTTTGGCACTGCTTTGGCGGCGCTGTTGCTAGTAGCATTTGAGCGCGGCTTCGGCTGGGCGACGCAGCGCCCGCCAGCCAAAGGGGTCAGGCCAGGCCTATCGCACTAAAGGCGTACACGTTGTCGCAGTTGCCCGCATGCGGGTGTTTTGCAATGTGCCCGGTGATAAGGTGTACCTGCGACTCATCTAGGAGCTAATATGTTTACTTCCCGCGCTCTAGCGCTTGGCGCGCTTACATTGGCCCTTGGCCTTTCCCCCGTCTTTGCAGAGCAGATCGATCCGCGCGATACGGCAATCACCGCCCGTCAGGCATTGATGAACCTGTATTCGTTCAACCTCGCGCCGCTTGTCGAAATGGACAAGGGCACCATTCCTTATGATGGCGTAGTCGCGACCGCTGCCGCTGCCAACATCATGGCGCTTTCGATGCTCGACCAGACCTCCATCTGGATCGAAGGTTCTGACCACGGCTATTTGGAGTCAAGCAATACCCTGCCAACGATCTGGGCCGAAGACTCATATCTCAGCGGCAAGGTCAAAGGCATGGTTAATACATCGGTGCAGCTACACGATACCGTCGGAAACGGCATCGACGCGCTGCAAACCGCGGTCGTGAAGCTGAACAAAAGCTGCAACGCCTGCCACGTCTACACCATCGAAAACACCAATTAAGGGGCGCTGCCCCGCCGAAAGTCCAAAATGCAAAAGACCATCGTTTCACTAGCCGCGCTCGCCGCGGTGGGCGCCGCAGGATTCTTTTACCTCACCCGTCCGCAGCCGTTTGACACCGATGCCATGAACGGGCTGGTGGGCGATGCCGAAAAGGGCGAGTTGGTCTTTCATGCCTCGGGTTGTGCCTCGTGCCACATGGCGCCGGGCACCGAAGACGAAGAAATGGCCAAGATCCTCAAAGGCGGGCTGAAGTTTGCATCAGAATTCGGCACGTTTTATGCGCCGAACATCTCGCCCGACCCCGAACAGGGGATCGGCAGCTGGAGCGCGCTTGACCTTGCCAACGCAATGCTGCGCGGCGTCGACACGGCTGGCGAACATCTTTACCCCGCCTTCCCCTACGCAAGTTATCGCAATACCACCCTGCAGGATGTGGCCGATCTTTACGCCTACATGATGACCCTGCCAGCCGACCAAACCCCCAGCGTCCCCCACGAACTGAGCTTTCCTTTCAACCTGCGCTTCACGCTTGGCGCCTGGAAATTGATGTTTGTAACCGACAAATGGGTGGTGGACGGCGATCTGAACGAATCCGAACAGCGCGGGCGCTATCTAGTCGAAGTTCTGGGCCATTGCGGCGAGTGCCACACGCCACGCAACGTCTTGGGTGGCATGAAGCGCGGCGACTGGCTGGCCGGCGGTATCGACCCGACCGGGTTGGTCGAGTTCCCGGCGCTGACCCCGGACAAGTTCACCTGGTCCGAAACGGATATCGCCTATTACCTGCGTAGCGGCTTTACCCCCGACTACGACAGCGTCGGCGGTGAGATGGTGCACGTGGTTGACAACTACTCTCACCTGACCAATTCCGACCGCGAGGCGGTGGCGGCTTATCTGATGCGGGTTCCTGCGGCAAACTGACACTGCGAACAGGCGGCAGAGGTTGCACCCAAGGGATCGCGCAGCTATAGTCACGGGCATCCACATCTGGTTCGGCCAGATCAGTAGAACAAGGTCCGCGACCACGTGAGCAACACCTCCGAACCCCCTGAAAACGCGGGCGATCCGTCAGCGGCAGAACTGCCGCGCCCGGCATCGAACCCGACTGTCTCGATTACGTCCGAGATGCGCACGGCCTATCTCGACTACGCGATGAGCGTAATCGTCAGCCGCGCCATCCCCGATCTGCGTGATGGCTTGAAGCCGGTGCACCGGCGCATCCTCTATGCGATGAACGAGGTCGGCAACACTTACGATAAATCCTATCGCAAATCGTCGCGCCCGGTGGCTGATACGATGGGTAAATACCACCCGCACGGCGATGCGGCGATTTATGATGCGCTGGTGCGCATGGCGCAGCCTTTCTCGATGAGTCTGGTTCTGCTCGACGGCCAAGGCAACTTTGGCTCGATGGACGGCGATACCGCGGCGGCCTTTCGCTATACCGAAGTGCGTATGGCCAAGGTGGCCAACGCTCTTCTGGCCGATATCGACAAGGACACAGTCGATTTTCAGGATAACTACGATGGCAAGGACCGTGAACCCACGGTGCTTCCCGCGCGGTTCCCGAACATGCTGGTCAACGGCGCGGGCGGTATTGCGGTTGGTATGGCCACCAACATCCCGCCGCACAACCTTGGCGAAGTGATCGCAGCAACGCTGGCGCTGATTGAACAGCCCGACCTGACCTCTGAAGAACTGATGGCATGGGTGCCTGCGCCCGATTTCCCCACCGGCGCCCTCATCATGGGGCGCGGTGGTGCGCGCAAGGCGTATCTTGAAGGGCGCGGCAGCATCATCATCCGCGCGAAAACCCATATCGAGGAGTTGCGCAAAGATCGCTTTGCCATCGTCATCGACGAAGTTCCCTATCAGGTGAACAAGGCGACGATGATCGAAAAGATCGCCGATCTGGTGCGTGACAAACGGTTGGAAGGCATCGCCCATATTCAGGACGAAAGCGACCGCGTCGGCGTGCGGGTGGTGATCGAGCTCAAGCGTGATGCGACCGCAGACGTGGTGCTGAACCAGCTTTTCCGCTTTACGCAAATGCAGACGCATTTTGGCGCCAACATGCTGGCGCTGAACGGGGGCAAGCCCGAACAGCTGACGCTGCGCGATTTTCTTACACATTTCGTCACTTTCCGCGAAGAGGTTGTGGCGCGGCGCACGGCGTTCGATCTGCGCAAGGCGCGCGAGCGCAGCCATATTCTTTGCGGCCTCGCGGTAGCGGTTTCCAACGTCGATGAGGTGGTGCGCACGATCCGTGCCAGCGCTGATGCAGCCGAAGCGCGCGAAAAGCTGATGACCCGCCGCTGGCCTGCGCAAGACATCGCCGAGTACATCCGCCTGATCGACGACCCGGGCCACAAGATCAACGACGATGGCACCTATAACCTGAGCGAAATTCAGGCCCGCGCCATACTCGATCTGCGGCTGCAGCGCTTGACCGCGATGGGGGTCAAGGAAGTTACCGACGAGCTGCAAGACCTTGCCGCAAAAATTCGCGACTATCTTCTCATTCTGGCGTCGCGCGAACGGATCATGGAGATCATTTCGAACGAACTGCGCGAAGTGCGCGACGCATTCGCGGTGCCACGGCGCACAGAAATAGTCGACTGGGCGGGCGATCTGGAAGACGAAGACCTGATCGAGCGCGAAGACATGGTAGTGACTATCACCTCGGGCGGCTACATCAAGCGCACGCCTTTGGTCGAGTTCCGCGCACAACGGCGTGGCGGCAAGGGCCTCTCGAGCATGGCCACCAAGGAAGATGACGTTGTGACCACGCTTTTCGTGGCCAACACGCACACGCAGCTCTTGTTCTTTACGACCGATGGCATGGTCTATTCGCTCAAATGCTGGCGCCTGCCGCTGGCCGGGCGCACCGCCAAGGGCAAGGCTATCGTCAACATCCTGCCGATCCCCACCGGGGTTTCTATTGCGGCGCTGACCCCAGTCGATGCGCCCGAAGCCGAATGGGACAATCTGCAGGTGTTCTTTGCCACATCCGAAGGTGATGTGCGCCGCAACGCGCTGTCTGACTTCGCCAATGTCATGCGCAACGGCAAGATCGCGATGAAACTGCCAGAGGGCGTCAGCCTTGTGAACGCGCGCATCTGTGATGAGGGCGACGATGTGATGTTGGTCACGGCACTTGGCCGCGCGATCCGCTTTCCTGTGCCCGAGGTGCGGGTCTTCAAGGGGCGCGATTCTACGGGCGTGCGCGGCATTCGGCTGGCGGCGGGCGATCAGGTCGTGTCAATGTCGACCCTGCGCCACTTTGAGGCTGAACCGTGGGAACGCACCGCCTTCCTCAAACGCTTCCGCGCCGAAATGGGCGGCGAAGACGAGGTCGAGCTTGAGGCGGACGATGATACCGGCGAAGCCATCGCCGAAGGTTCCTTGTCAGATGAGCGCTACGGCGAAATGAAGGCCGCGGCCGAAACAATCCTGACCATCACCGCGCGCGGAGCGGGCAAGCTTAGCTCGAGCCACGGCTACCCGGTGCGCGGACGTGGGGGCCAAGGCGTGAAGGCGATGGATGGGGCTATGCGCGGGGGGCAACTGGTGGCCTCGTTCCCGGTGTCGCCTGACGATCAGGTGATGTTGGCCACCTCGACCGGCCAATCAATCCGGGTGCCGGTTGCGGGTATTTCGTTCCGCTCGCGCTCTGCAGGCGGCGTCAAGGTGCTCGACTGCGCCACGGGCGAAGAAGTGGTTTCTGCGGCGCGGGTGGCCGATCAGGGCGATACCGAAGCCGAAGAGGTGTAAGCGACCCAATACTGCGGCAACGCCGCCCCGCGCCCTTGCGCCGGGAGGCGTTTTCTTGGCCGGCTGTTAAGCCTTCGGCAATGCGGATTTGCTTGACTGCGAAGGGTCAAGGAGCCGCCTATGAACCTTTATCACTGCATGATCGACCTGAAGTCCGATGCCAAGGCGCTGACCTTCGCCTCCGCCGCAGAAACCTGGCTGACCGCGTTGGCGGGATTGGGGCTGATCGGCAATTGGCGCCTATTGCGGCGTAAACTGGGGTTGGCCAGCAGCGCGCACGGCGACTTTCTGCTCGAGATCGAGGTGGAAAGCCTCGAACAACTGGAAGCCACGTTCCTTGCGCTCTGCCACGTTGATGAAACGGCACAACGTCATTACGAGCAGTTTCATCATATGATCGCTAGCGCCGAAGTGGGCCTTTACCGCCCCTTCCCCGACCCGGAGCGGCGCGAGCGCATTGCGCTGATCTGAGCGGGCAGATACAGACGGGGCATGAATGACACGCTCCACATCATCGGCGGCGGCATGGCCGGGTCCGAAGCAGCTTGGGCCGCGGCGAACGCTGGCGTGCCGGTGATCTTGCACGAAATGCGCCCGCAGCAGGGAACATTTGCGCATCGCACCGGGTTGATGGCCGAAATGGTCTGTTCCAATTCGTTCCGTTCCGACGATCATGAACAGAATGCGGTCGGCCTGCTGCACTGGGAAATGCGGGCGGCGGGCGGGTTACTTATGGAAATGGCAGCGCGCCACCGTTTGCCTGCTGGCGGCGCCCTTGCGGTAGACCGCGACGCCTTCGCCCGTGACGTGACCGAAAAACTGCTCGCGCACCCGCTGATTTCCGTGCAAAGCGGCGAAATCACCGAATTACCACGCGACGGGCACTGGATCATCGCGACCGGGCCGCTGACCTCTGGCGCGCTGGCAGAATCGATCCGCACCGAAACCGGGGCCGAGGCGCTGGCCTTTTTCGACGCCATCGCCCCCATCGTCTATGCCGATAGTATCGATATGTCCGTGGCTTGGCGCCAATCGCGCTATGACAAGGGCGAAACCGAAGACGAGCGCACCGCCTATATCAACTGCCCGATGGACCGCGCGCAATATGACGCCTTCATCGCCGCCCTCATGGACGCGCCCAAGACGCTGTTTCACGAAGGCGAAACGGCGGCCTATTTCGACGGCTGCCTGCCGATCGAGGTGATGGCCGAACGCGGGGCGCAAACCCTGCGCTTTGGCCCGATGAAGCCGATCGGGTTGACCAACGCGCATGTGCCAGAGGTGAAACCCTATGCCGTAGTGCAATTGCGCCGCGACAATGCCCTTGGCACGCTCTACAATATTGTGGGTTTTCAAACCAAGATGAAGCACGGCGCACAAACCGATGTTTTCCGTATGATTCCCGGCTTGGAAAACGCGACGTTCGCGCGCCTCGGCGGGATTCATCGCAACACCTTTCTGAACTCGCCACGGCTTCTTGATAGCCAGATGCGGCTGCGCCTGCGCCCGAATCTGCGCTTTGCCGGGCAGATCACCGGCGTGGAAGGCTATGTCGAAAGCGCCGCAATGGGGCTTTTGGCCGGGCGCATGGCTGCGAGTGAAATGCGCGGCAAGGAACTGGCGCCGCCGCCCCCCGAAACCGCGACCGGCGCGCTTTTGGCACATATCACCGGGGGCGCCGATGCCAAAACCTTCCAGCCGATGAACGTGAACTTCGGGCTGTTCCCGCCGATTGACGCGCGCGGCGGGCGGCGCGGGCGCAAAGACCGTTACAAGGCCTATACCGACCGTGCAAAAGAGGCATATCAGGCGTGGCTCTCATAACCCGCTTTGCGCCCTCGCCCACAGGGCCATTACATCTCGGTCACGCCTATGCGGCAATCGTCGCGCATGACATGGCGCGCAGCGCGGGGGGGCGCTTTCAACTTCGCATCGAAGACATCGACCAAAGCCGAAGCCGCGCAGAGTGGGAAGAAGCGATTTTCGACGATCTCGATTGGCTGGGCCTGTCATGGGAGTCGCCGGTCTGGCGGCAATCGCAGCGCCTGCCCGCCTATCACGCAGCCCTTGATCAGTTGATCGCACGCGGGCTTTGCTACCCTTGCCGCTGCCGGCGCGCTGATATCCGCGCGGCCCTTGCGGCCCCACAGGAAGGCGGGCCAGACGGGCCCTGTTACCCCGGCACCTGCCGCCAGCGCCCCATGCACGAGGCCGAACCCGGCGATGCGATCCGGCTGAACATGGCGCGCGCGCTGGCCGAAATCGGCGCACCTCTAAGCTTTGCTGAAACCGGCCCGCAGCATGCAGGCATTCATGTGCTTTCCGAAGAATGGCTTCTAGCCACTTGTGGTGACGTCGTTCTTTCGCGTCGCGGCATGGGCGCAGCCTACCATCTTGCGGTGGTCGTCGATGACGCGGCGCAAGAAATAAGCGTGGTGACGCGCGGCGAAGATCTGTTTGCTGCCACCGCGATTCACCGCCTTTTGCAAGCGTTACTCGAACTTCCGGTGCCAACATGGCACCACCACAGACTTATTCGCGACGACGCTGGCAAGCGGCTCGCCAAACGCGATGACGCCCGCGCGCTCGCGCGCTACCGCGCCGAGGGTGTTGGCCCAGGCGACATTCGCCAGATGCTCGATCTCTGAAACTGCTTCAGTCCAAATATCCCCGCCGGAGGCGTCACACCTCTGGCGCCATGATCTCGACCTCGGCGCCGTCGCGGATCGCGGTAAAAAAGCAGGCGTGGCGGTTGGTGTGGCAGGCGGGGCCGGTCTGCTCGACAAGCAGCAACAGGCAATCGCGGTCACAATCGAACCGCATCTCGACCAGCTTCTGCACGTGGCCCGAACTTTCGCCCTTGGTCCAGAATGCTTGGCGCGAGCGCGACCAATAGGTCACGCGCCCCTCCGCCAACGTGCGCGCCACAGCCTCGGCATTCATCCAGGCAAGCATCAGCACCGCACCCGTGCCCGCCTCTTGCGCGATGGCGGGGATCAGGCCCTGTGCGTCATAGTGCAGTGTCTCGGCATTGAATTGCATTGAGCATCTTTCCCTTCGGGCGGTGAGGCTTTATCTAACCTGCATCGCTGCGCGGGGAAAGTGATGAGCGACGACGATCTCTTCAAGCTTTATTCGCAGCGCATTTTGGCGCTGGCGGCAGCGATTCCGCACTTGGGAAAGCTAGGCGAACCGATGGGCGAGGCCAGTCGGCGCGCACCGCTTTGTGGCTCGGTTGTCAGCGCACAGGTTGTGGCTGAAGGTGGGCGCGTGGCTGAATTCGCCCAGGATGTGCACGCCTGTGCGCTTGGGCAGGCTTCGGCTGCGGTGCTCGGTGAGGTGATTGTCGGTCTTGACCTTGCCACGCTGGAACGCGGGCGCGATGAGCTGGCGGCGATGTTGCGCGCGGATGGTGCGGTGCCAAGCGCGCCGTTTCAGGGCTACGAGGTGTTGTTGCCCGCGCGCGCCTACGCCAACCGACACGATTCCATTCTGCTTGCGCTTGAGGCTGCGGTTGCGGCGCTCAAGGCCGCAACGCACGGCTAACTGCGCCCCATAGCGGGCCAATCGCGAACCCTCGGATAAAAAACCGCCGCCGGTGCGCAGGGCACGGGCGGCGGCAGAGTGGCGCATCGCGGGGACAGACAGAAGGCCCGGGGGACGGGCCAGCGAGTGCGCAAAACCTTTCAGACCAACTCGGGCAGGTGCAGACCGACCATCAGCATCACCACCAGCGCCGCAACGCCAAGCGCATCTTGCCAGTAGGCTCCGGAATCATGCAGCAGCGCCGCTTTCAATTTTTGAGCCATGAATGTAACCCTTTCGCGTCTATGTTGCTTATTTGTTCTCATTTCGAGACGCAAAAGTAAAGAACTTTATGGGAACATCGGCGATTTTGTTAACCGGCCGAGATCAAGCGGATGCCACGGTCCTGCTCCATCAGCCACAACAGCAACCGCGCCGCGCGCCCGCGCGCAGTTTGCAGCCCCGGGTCGGTGGCCAGCAGCGTGCGCGCATCGCTTTGCGCCACGGCCATCAGCCCCGCTTGCCGTTCCAGATCGGCCACGCGAAAGCGTGGCAGCCCCGATTGCGCGGTGCCCAGCACATCGCCCGCGCCGCGCATCGCAAGGTCTTCCTCGGCAATGCGAAATCCGTCTTCGGTTTCGCGCAATATCTTCAGCCGTCGCTCGCCCGGCCCGCTCAAAGGCGGCTGGAACAGCATCAGGCACGTCGATTCCGCCGAGCCCCGCCCGACCCTCCCGCGCAGCTGGTGCAGTTGCGCAAGACCAAAGGTTTCTGCCTGTTCGATCACCATGATCGAGGCGTTGGGCACGTTGACTCCCACCTCGATCACCGTGGTGGCCACCAAGAGCCTTGTGCGCCCGGCCACGAAATCGGCCATCGCCGCATCTTTTTCGCCCGCGGGCAGTTGGCCGTGCACCAAACCCACGCTTGCCTCACCAAAAGCGGCGCGCAGAACGCGAAACCGCTCTTCCGCCGAGGCAAGATCAAGCGTTTCGCTGTCTTCAACCAATGGGCACACCCAATAGGCTTGGCGCCCCTCTGCCAGCGCACGGCGCAGATGCGCCACCACTTCATCCATGCGCTCGGTAGAAATCAGTGCGGTTTTCACCGGGCGGCGCCCGGGCGGTTTTTCATCAAGCAGCGAAATATCCATGTCGCCGTATTGGGCAAGGCTTAGCGAGCGGGGAATAGGCGTGGCGGTCATCACCAACATGTCAGCGGCAAGGCCCTTGGCACCAAGCTCCATCCGTTGCGCAACGCCAAAGCGGTGCTGTTCATCCACCACCGCCAGCCGCAGATCGGCAAACGCAACCTCGCGCTGAAACACCGCATGCGTGCCCACCAGAATCTCAATCCGCCCTGCCGCCAGTTCGGCAAGCTTGGCGGCGCGCTCTGCCCCCTTGTCACGGCCGGTCAGCAGCTCCAGCCGCACCCCGGCATCGCGGGCAAAGGGCGCAAGGCTGTCAAAGTGCTGGCGCGCAAGGATCTCGGTCGGCGCCATCATTACGCCCTGCCCGCCCGCCTCAACCGCAATCAACAGCGCCATGAAGGCAACCAGCGTCTTGCCCGAGCCGACATCGCCTTGCAAAAGCCGGTTCATCCGCGCCTCAGACGCCATGTCCGCGGCAATTTCGGCCATCGCGCGCACCTGCGCGCCGGTTGGAACGAAAGGCAGCGCCGCAAGCGTGCGTGCGCGTAAGCCGCCGTCCCCCGCACTGACCCGCCCCTTGGCGCGGCGCAGTTGCGAGCGCGCCAGTGCCAGCGTTAACTGATGCGCAAAAAGCTCGTCATAGGCCAGCCGTGCGCGCACGGGTGCGGTGTAGGCAAGATCCTCTATCCCTTGCGGCGCGTGCGCGCGCGCCACTGCTTCGCCCCAACCGGGCCAGCCCTCGCGCGCCAGCAGCGCCGGGTCGATCCATTCAGCGGGCGCGGGCAGCCGTGTCATCGCCCCCGCTACGGCCTTTGCCACCACCCGCTGCGTCAGCCCCGCGCTGAGCGGGTAGACCGGTTCAAAATCTGGCAGATCCTTAGCCTCGTCCGGGCGCAGGATATGGTCGGGGTGGGTCATCTGCGCAACCCCGTCAAACAGTTCAACGCGCCCCGAAATCGTCCGGCGTTGCCCTGTAGGCAATTGTTTTTGCAAAAAATCATCACGCGCGTGGAAGAACACGAGTTGAAAATCGGTCGCCGCGTCGCGCACCATCACTCGCGTCGGGCCGCCCTTGCTGCGGGGGGCAATATGGGAACCCACCTCGACCTCGACGGTCACGGTCGCGGGCAGCGCCACCTCGCGGATCGAGCGGCGAAGGCGGCGGTCGATGCAGCCGTGGGGTAAGGTGAAAAGCAGATCGCGCGGCCGCTCCACCCCAATCTGGGCAAAGGCCCGCGCGGTCTTTTCGCCAACCCCCGGCAGGGTTTCGAGGCTGGCAAACAACGGAAACAGTTCAGGCGGGCGGCTGCTCATGTGCGAGCCGCTAGCGTCAACCAAGCCTGCTCATCAATCACTTTCACGCCAAGCGCCTCGGCTGCCTTGGCCTTTGAGCCTGCACCGGGCCCCGCCACCACCAGATCGGTGCGCGCCGAAACCGAGCCCGCCACCTTGGCCCCCAGTGCCTCGGCCCGCGCCTTGGCCTCGGCCCGCGTCATCTGCTCAAGCGTGCCGGTGAAAACGACCGTCAGGCCGGAAATGGCGCTGTTTGCGGCGCGCGGCGCGGCGTCTTCGATGGTCAGCTGTGCCGCGAGCCGGTCGATCGCCGCAACCTCGCCAGGTTGGTGAAACGCCCCAATTAACGAGGCGGCAAGCGTTTCGCCGACCCCGTCGATTGCAAGCAGATCTTCCCAATCTGCGCCCTCGCCGACCGAAGCGCCATGCATCGCGGCCTCGAACCTCGCCCAGCTGCGGTAATGGCCAGCCAGCAGCCCTGAGGCGGCTTCGCCCACGTGCCGAATTCCAAGCGCAAAGATCATGCGTGCAAGCGGAATGCTGCGGCGCGCCTCGATTGCGGCAAACAGCTTTCGCGCCGATTTTTCACCCCATCCTTCGCGGCCGATCAGCTCTGCCCCGTGCTTTTCACGAAGTGTGAAAATATCGGCAGGTTCGTGCAGTAGGCCATCAAGGTAAAACGCCTCAACTTGCTTGGCACCAAGCCCCTCAATGTCAAAGGCAGCGCGCGAAACGAAATGCCGCAGCTTTTCCACCGCCTGCGCCGGGCAAGCAAGCCCACCGGTGCAGCGGCGCACGGCATCGCCCGGCTCGCGCACCGCAGCCGAACCGCAATCGGGACACACTTCTGGAAATTCATAGGGTTGCGAGGAAGCGGCGCGGCGCGAAAGATCAACATCCGCGACTTTCGGAATCACGTCGCCCGCGCGATAAATCTGCACCCAGTCGCCCTCGCGCAGATCACGCCCTTCGCGGATCGACGCGCCGGTCGAGTCGCGCCCGGCGATATAATCTTCGTTGTGCAGCGTCGCATTCGAGACGACCACCCCCCCCACCGTCACCGGCGCCAACCGCGCCACGGGGCTGAGCGCGCCGGTCCGGCCCACCTGAATCTCGATCTTTTCTAGCCGCGTCCATGCCGTTTGCGCGGGAAACTTGTGCGCAATGGCCCAACGCGGCGTGGTCGAACGCAACCCAAGGCGGCGCTGAAGCGCAAGGTCATCAACCTTGTAAACCACGCCGTCGATATCATAGCCAAGTGTCGCGCGCCGCGCTTCCAGCCTACCGTAGGTTTCAAGCAGTTCTGCGGTGTCGGTGCAGCGCCGGGTTTCGGGGTTGACGGCAAAGCCCAAGGTTTGTAACCGCGCAAGCGCCCCGGTCTGGGTTGTGGCAAGCGGTTCGGAAAGCGCGCCCCATGCATAGGCGAAAAAGCGCAAACGCCGCGAGGCGGTGATTCGCGCATCAAGCTGGCGCAGGCTGCCGGCGGCCGCGTTGCGCGGATTGGCGAATGTCTTGTCACCCGCCGCGTTTTGGCGCGCGTTCATCGCCGCAAAATCTGCGTGGCTCATGTAAACTTCGCCGCGCACCTCCAGCAGCTCTGGCGCGCCTTCAAGGTGTTGGGGAATATCGGAAATGTTGCGCACGTTTTCAGTGACATTCTCTCCCACAGCGCCATCGCCACGCGTCGCCGCCTGCACGAGGGTGCCGCGTTCGTACCGCAGGCTGAGCGAAAGCCCGTCGATCTTGGGTTCGGCGGTAAAGGCAAGGGGTGCTGCCTCGACCATCCCCAGAAACCGGCGAATCCGCGTGACAAAATCCACCACATCCGCCGAAGCGAAGGCATTTTCGAGGCTTAGCATCGGTTCGGCATGTGCGACCTTGGCAAAGCCTTCGGCGGGGGCGGCCCCCACCTGCGCGGTCGGGCTGTCGGGCAAAGCAAGTTCAGGGTATTCCGCCTCGATCGCGATCAGACGGCGTTTGAGCACATCATAATCTGCGTCTGAAATTTCAGGTGCGTCGCGTCGATGGTAGGCATCATTTGCGCGCGCCACCTCTTCGCGCAACGCCAAAGCCTCGGTTGCGGCTGCGGCAAAACCCGGCTTTGCCCCCGTCTGATCCGATTGCTGCTTTTTGGCCATGACCACCTCGCGCGCCCCACCCCTGATTTCTAGGGCCGGGGCGCGGCGCGGTCCAGTGCTCAGGCATTCACCGCGATGCGTCGTTCGATCGTGGCGGCTGGCGGATCGCGCAGCACATAGCCGCGCCCCCAGACGGTTTCGATGTAATTATCGCCCTCGGTCACCTCGGCAAGCTTCTTGCGCAGTTTGCAGATGAACACGTCGATGATCTTGAGTTCCGGCTCGTCCATACCGCCGTAGAGATGGTTGAGGAACATTTCTTTGGTCAAGGTGGTGCCCTTGCGCAGGCTCAACAGTTCGAGCATCTGGTATTCCTTGCCGGTCAGATGCACGGGCTTGCCATCAACGTCGACAGTTTTCGCATCAAGGTTGACCGCGATCTTGCCGGTGCGAATGATCGATTGCGCATGGCCCTTGGAACGGCGAATGATCGCATGGATACGCGCCACCAGTTCTTCGCGGTGGAACGGTTTTGTCATGTAATCGTCAGCGCCGAATCCGAAGCCCTTAAGCTTGTTCTCGGTATCATCGACGCCGGTCAAGATGAGAATCGGTGTTTCAACCCGCGCCAGGCGCAACTGGCGTAGCACCTCATGCCCGTTCATGTCGGGCAGGTTGAGGTCGAGCAGGATCAGATCGTAATCATAGAGCTTGGCGAGGTCGATCCCTTCTTCGCCGAGGTCGGTGCAATAAACATTCAGGTTTGCGTGGGTCAGCATAAGTTCGATGCTGCGCGACGTGGTTGGATCGTCCTCAACCAGAAGAATCCTCATATTCAGTTCTCCGCACTATCCCTCGATCAAGGAAACCTTGGGGGTAATTGGTTAACGCAGAGTTACTATCGTTTAAATTGCAGTTTAATCAACCTTAAGTTGTCTATACTTTTGTAGTGCGGTGACTTTCAACGCAACTTCTCCATGCCGCGCGACCGCTTCGCACCAAAGCGCGAATTCTTCTTTGCTCAATTCATAGGTTTCAAGCACGTCCTTCAGCGGAATCAGCCCGCTCGCCACGGCCTTGACCAGCAGCGCCTTTCTGCTGGCAACCCAACGTCGGGTATCGCGCGCCGGCAGATCGGCGCGGCTCAGGATCGTGCCATCGGGCAGAGTCACAGCGCGCGGCCCGGTGACTTTTTTCAGATACATGGCATCCCCCTTTAGCGTTGCCGGGGCATATTTTCCGAACGCCCTTAATGAGCGGTGAAACGCGGGGTTGTGGTTACATTGCATTTTCCTATATTCCGGCAGACCCGACCCCGGAGTAGCCATGACCACCCTGAACTCACTCGGCCTGCCAAAATCCCCGGCTGACACCCGCGTGGTGGTGGCTATGTCTGGCGGTGTTGACTCGTCAGTGGTGGCGGCAATGCTGAAGGACGAAGGCTACGATGTTGTCGGCATCACGCTCCAGCTTTATGACCACGGCGCGGCGCTGGCCAAAAAAGGCGCGTGCTGTGCCGGGCAAGATATCCATGACGCCCGCCGCGTGGCCGAGGCGATGGGTTTTGCGCATTATGTGCTCGATTACGAAAACACCTTTCGCGAAGCGGTGATTGGCGAGTTCGCCGATGCCTACCTTGCTGGGGCCACGCCCGTGCCCTGCATCCGCTGCAACGAGCGCGTAAAGTTCAAGGATCTGATGGCCACCGCGCGCGAGTTGGAGGCCGACTGCATGGCAACCGGCCATTATATCCAGCGCAAGATGGGGCCGCGCGGCCCAGAGCTGCACAGCGCCGCAGACGCCAACCGCGACCAGAGCTATTTTCTGTTTTCAACGACGCCCGCACAGCTTGCCTTTCTACGCTTTCCGTTAGGGCATCTTAGCTCAAAATCCGAAACGCGCGCACTTGCGGCGCGCTATGGGCTTAGCGTGGCCGACAAGCCCGACAGCCAAGACATCTGCTTTGTGCCCAACGGCAACTATGCGGCGGTGATCGAAAAGCTGCGCCCCGGCGCTGCGGACCCCGGCGAAATCGTCGATCTGGCGGGCAACGTGGTTGGCACGCATCGCGGTGTTATCCATTACACCGTGGGCCAGCGCCGTGGCATCGGTATCGGTGGCCTTGGCGAGCCGCTCTATGTGCTCAAGCTCGACCCCGAAACACGCCGCGTGATCGTTGGCCCCAAGGCAGAGCTTGCCGCAAGCCTCATCGCGTTGAAAGAGATCAACTGGCTTGGTGATGACCCGCTGGCCGATGGCCTTACGATTCCTGTCCGTGTACGGGTTCGCTCTACCCGACCGCCGCGCGATGCGTTGCTGCATGTGCGCCCCGGTGGCGCCGTCGAGGTAGAGTTGCGCGAGCCCGAAGAAGGCGTCAGCCCCGGGCAGGCATGCGTATTTTATGAGCCTGCCAGCAGCCGTGTGCTGGGCGGCGGTTGGATTGCGGGCGCGCGCTAACTTTTTTCGGTGCCGAATCCTCGCGGGTGTCAAAGTGCGGCCAGAACCGCGCGCGCTGCACGAAGCCCAGGCGGCTCGCCGCCTTCGCCCAACTGCTGCATTGTCAGTTCCATCGCCGCCAATTGTTCGGCGCGCGCGCCCGGGTCTTCAAGCAGGCGGGAAAGGGCCGCGGCAATCGGGCCGGGGCGGCAATCTGCACCGATAAACTCGGGCACACTTCGGGTTTTCGAGACAAGGTTAACCAGCGTTACCGTATCAACGCGCAAAAGTAGGCGGAAAATCGGTCGGCTCAGGCGCGCCACGTCATAGGCGATCACCATTGGCACCCGTGATGCGGCAAGCTCTAGGCTGACCGTGCCCGAGGCGGCCAAGGCCAGATTGGCAGCGGCAAAGGCCGCGCGCTTGTCTGCCGCACTTTCCACCACAATCGGTGCCACCGGCCAGCGCGCCGCCATCGCGCGCACCATGCCCACAACGCCGTGCACAGTAGGCAACACCACGCGCAACGCCGGTTCGCGATCCCGCAGGCGCATCAACGCCTCATCAAAACGCGCTCCAAGCCGCGCCACCTCAGATTGGCGCGAGCCGGGCAGGCAGAGCACCAAAGGTTGATCCGGGCCGATCATATGGGTTTCGCGAAATGCCTCGGCTTCTGCAGCCGTCGCCCGTGGGGCTGCCACCACCGGGTGGCCGACGAAATCACAGCCAATCCCTGCGGCCTGCATATAGGGTGGCTCAAACGGCAGCAGCGCCAGCACATGGTCGATATCGGGCGCCATTTTCGCGGCACGGCCCGGGCGCCATGCCCAGACAGAGGGCGCGACATAGTGGATGGTACGAAGATCAGGGCGGAGCGTGCGCGCAGCGTGCGCCACCCGCAGACAGAAATCAGGGCTGTCGATGGTGATCATCGCGTCCGGCCCGCTTGTCGCCACTGCCGCAGCAGTTTCTGCGATCCGGCGTTTGAGCGCGCGATAGCGCGGCAGCACCTCCCAGATGCCCATCACCGAAAGCTCTTCCATCGGGAAGCGGCTGCTCAGCCCCTCGGCCTGCATCAGGGGGCCGCCCACGCCTTCAAAGGTGACGCCGGGCGCCAGCGCTTTCAAGCCCGCCATCAGTGCCGCACCGAGCGCATCGCCCGAGGGCTCGCCTGCGACAAGGAAAAACCTCATGGCGCGCGCGACCAGAGAAAAAGGCCCGAAGCCTCTGCCGAAGCGACGGTGGCGGTGCGGTCAAGCAGGATCAACCCGCCCGCTTCCCAGGCAATGCCCGCCAACCCCGCCTTTGCAGCACGCGCCACGGTTTCGGGGCCGATCGCGGGCAAATCGACGCGGCGGTCCTGCCCCGGCTTTGGCGCCTTGTACAGCAGACCGCGCGCGCGCGTCGGTTCGGCCAGAACGCCGCGGTGCTGGCGCGCAAACTCCAGCATCGCATCGGTGCCGGGCAAAGATTCGAGCGCGAGGCACAGGCCAGCGGCCACCACCGCGCCTTGGCCCAGATCTTCGCTGCCCAAAGCCGCAACAATCCGGGCTGCGTATTCGGCATCAGCGGCATCTTTTGGTGTAACCGTTCCGGCCAGCACACCTTCGCCCGGCACCATCTGCGGTACGATGCTATCGGGGCCGACCACTTCAAAGCCCCATTCCTCAAAAAGCATAATCATCGTGCGCAGCGCGGCATCATCGCCCCCCTGCATCGCGCCCAATAGCCGGGGCACCAGCGCGGCGGTGCGCGCATCGAACAGCTCGGGGTCGAGCCGCGGGCGGCGCATGGCCCCGGCCATCACCACGCGATCCACCCCCTCGGCCAGCAAATGATCGAGAAAGGGCACCAAACGCTCGAACCGGAAACGCAGCGCCTCGCACGGCACCTCGCTTGGTTGACCCTCCAGCTCAGCCAGCAAGAAGTCTGGCCCAAGCCCTTCGGCCAGCAGGCGCGGCAGGGCACCGGCCCCGGCGATGAGCGCAGTGCGGCTCATTGCGGCGAAAGAAAGCTGCGATCGGAAGGGCCGAGAATGAAATCAAGCACGTCGCGTGCCTTTGGCCCAACGGTATCGCCCTCGGCAGCTTGGCGCGCGGTTTCGCGCAAATTGCCCGCACCAAGCGCGGCATAAAGCGCGCGTAGCTCCGAAATTTCCTCGCGCGAGGCGCCGCGTCGTTTCAACCCGATAAGGTTCAGGCCTTCCAGCGCGCCGCGCGGCCCCTGCACCAGTCCGTATGGAATGACATCGGCGGTGACCATGGTCAGCCCCCCAATGATCGCGCCGCGACCGATGCGCACGAACTGATGTACGCCTGATAGCCCGCCCACCAGCACGTCATCCTCAATGACGCAGTGCCCCGCGATGGCGACGCCATTTACCAGAATCACACGGTTGCCGATTTGTGCGTCATGCGCGACATGCGCGGATGCCATGAACAGGCAATCGTCGCCCACCCGCGTAATCAGCCCGCCGCCCTCGGTGCCGGGGTTCATCGTTACATATTCGCGGATGCGGTTGCGCGCGCCGATTTGCAGACGGCTCGCCTCGCCGCGAAATTTCAGATCCTGTGGCACCTCGCCGATGCAGGCGAAGGGATAGACCACGGTGTCTTCGCCAATCTCGGTGTCGCCCGCAACCACCACATGCGATTTAAGCTCTACCCGCGCTGCGAGCACCACCTTGGGTCCGACAACGCAGAACGGCCCGACGCGCACACCCGCGCCCAGCACGGCACCCGGCTCGACTACGGCCGAGGGGTGCACCACCGCGGATGCGTCAATGCTCATGTTCAGCCCTTCAGGTCCATCATCGCCGTGAACTCGGCTTGGGCCGCAAGCTGCCCATCAACCCGCGCCTCGCCCACGAATTTCCAGATTTTGCCGCCGCCACGCTTCACGGTCACATGTAGCTCCAGCACGTCGCCGGGGCTGACCTTGCGGCGAAACTTGCAGCCGTCAATCGCCATGAAATAGGTCAGCAGGGGTTTGTCGATCACATCAAGGCTGATCCCCACCACGACCGCTGCGGTCTGTGCCATCGCCTCGATCACCAACACGCCCGGCATCACAGGTTCAGCGGGGAAATGCCCCTGAAAATGCGGCTCATTGAAGGTTACGTTCTTGATGCCGACCGCGCCTTTGAAGGGCACGACATCGCGCACGCGGTCAATCAGCAAAAACGGGTAACGATGCGGAATGATCCGCTGGATCAGCAGGATATCGGCCTCGGTATGGGGGGCTGGATCAGGCATCGCGGCTCCTGCGTTGGTCGGCGTTGTTCCCTGTGGTGCAGCCTTGCTAGCAACGCCACCCGCGATTGGCAAGCCGCCGGGTCAGTTTCCCGACGCTGGCGGCGTAACCACAGGGGCATCGGGCGCAACCGTTGCGTCGGGTTGCGCAACCGCGGGCCCCGCGCCCAGCAAAGCATCGGCGCGCGCGATCACCTCGTCGGTCACATCAATTGCATCGACTGCCAAAAAGATCGCCGCGCGGTCAAGAATGGCCACCGCGCCGCGGGCCTGCAGCACCTCGCTCATTGGTTGCAGCAGCGCCTGATAATAGGCGATCTTTTCAGCATCGGCGCGCTTTGCAATATCGCGCGACTTGGCGTCTTGGGTGCGGCGAATTTCGGTTACCTTGGCGTCAAACGCATCGGCTGCGGCCCGAAACTCTTCGGGTGGCATGGTGGCGCGACGATCGGTCAGTTCGCGTTCTTCGACGGTCAACTCTTCGGCGATGCGATCATTTTCGGTGCCAAGTGCGGCAAGTTCGCCGTTGATCTGCTCGGTCACGCGCTTGCCCCAGAGCGAACCGGAATAGACCCGCTCGGGGTCGAGTGTCAGCACCGGGCTCGGTACCGTTGCGGCGCTGCGCGAAACCTCCTGCGCCGCCGCGCCGCCCGCGCCAAAGGCGAGGGCGAGCGCAACAGCAAAGGCGGCCAGATGCGAGCGGCGCATCGTTGCCTCAGAACGTGGTCGAGATCGTGAAATCGAAGTTCTGCTCGACGTCGTAATCTTCTTTGAGAAGCGCCTTCGAGAAGTTGAATCGCAAGGGCCCGATTACCGTTTTCCAGAACAGCGAAACCCCGATCGCAGAACGCAGGTGCATGTCGTCACTGCCCCCAAGATCAAGTGCCGCCGAACCATCGTCAAGCCCCCAGACCGAGCCGACATCAAGGAACACACCGCCCAAGATGCCGTATTCTTCCGGCAGGCCGAGCGGAAACTGCGCCTCAAGCCGCAATGCCGCGTAGACGTTGCCGCCAAGCGCGTCTTGGTTGGTGGCGCCAAGATCGCGCGGGCCATAGCCGTTCGGCTCGAAACCACGCACCTTACCATTGCCGGAAAAGCGATCGAGCACAGTGCTGGTCTGGCCGCCGAGCATGCTTACCGCGCCGCCTTCAAGTTCGGCGCGTAGCGTCACCGCCTCGCGGAACACCTTGGTTTGCGCGCTCAGCATCGCCGAGGTGCGAATGGCCTGCACGTCGCCGCCAAGCCCCATGAAGTCCTGCCCGAAACGCAGTTGCACAGACGATTTCGGATTCAACCCCGTCAACCGGGTGTCATAGTTAAAGGTATAGCCCAACCCACTCGAGATCAGCGCGCCCGCGGTTTCCTCATTTTGAAGGATAGGCGAAGAGTCGGTGCTAACGTCGTAAAGCTCATCACGCGATGCCGCGTAGCGCACTTCGAGCCGACTGGCGCGCGACAGCGGGAAATCAAGCCCCACTGAAAGCCCCGTACGGTCGGTGCTGTAGTTTGCATAGTCGTTTTCCGAAACCTTCTGGAAAGCGTTGAACTTGAACTTCAAATCGCGCCCCAGCAGCATCGGCTCGATGAAGGTGATCAGCGTGTCAGCACTGCTCGACGCGGTCGAGAAGTTCAGCGCCACATACTGCCCGCGCCCGAGAAAGTTTGACTCGCTCAAGGAAATGTTGCCGCCAAGGCCCGAAGAAACGCCATAAGTTGCACCAAACGACAGCGAACCGGTGGGTTGTTCTGTCACGTTCACATCAACGACGACCTGATCGGCGGCGCTGCCGGGCCGGGTGTTGACATCAGTGTTGGAAAAGAACCCAAGCGCGCGGATACGTTCGGCCGCGTTGCGAATTTCGCGCGCGTTGAAGGGGTCGCCTTCTACCGTGCGGAACTGGCGCCGGACCACTTCGTCAAGCGTGGTGGTGTTACCCTCGATATCGATCCGCTCGATAAAAACCCGCGGCCCGCGCACCAGCGCCAGCGTCAGATCGACGGTAAGATCGCGGTCGTTGCGAGTGATGCGCGGATCAATCTGCACAAAGGTCAAACCCTTGTTCAGCGCCAGCGCCTCCATCCGCGAGATTGTCGTGTCGATGTCGGTGGGCGAATAGGTCGCCCCCGGCTTCACCCGGACTTCGCGCTCAAATTCGGCAGCATCGACACCAGCGACTTCGCTGACCGTTGTGATATTGGCAAAGGCGTAGCTTTGACCTTCGTACAAGTTGAAGGTCATGAAGAACGCGTCACGCTCGCGCGAAAACTCGTTGGCGACGCCCAGAATCTGAAAATCGATATACCCGCGCGAACGGTAGAAATCGGTCAAAAGCTGTTTGTCGAACTCGACCCGCTCGGGCACGAAACTGTCAGACTGAATGAGGCGGCGAAAGATGCCTGCCTGTTTGGATTCCAGCACCTGCCGCAACCGCGCGTCGGAATAGGCCTGGTTGCCGGTGAACGAAAGACGCTCGACCTCGGTTACCGAGCCTTCGGCGATCTCGAAGGCGATATCGACGCGGTTGCCATCAAGGCGAATCAGCTTGGGGTTCACGCTTGCCGCAAGGCGGCCGCGCGCCGCATAGGTATCGGCAATGCGTTGCGCATCTGCTTCGGCCGTCGCGGGGGAATAGACGTGGCGCGATTGCGAACTCACCAGCGTGGCAAGTTCCTCATCCTTGAGGATCTTGTTGCCTTCAAAGTTGATGATGTTGATCGTCGGGTATTCGCGCACGCGGATCAACAAACTTCCGCCCTGTGGCACGATCTCCACGCTTTCGAAAAGACCCGAGCCCTGAATCCGCTGATACGCGTCGTTCAGCTCACCCGCCGTCACCGCGCTGCCGCGCCCGATTCCTGCCAGTTTCAGAACGGTTGCAGTCTCGATCCGCTCGAGGCCGCTGACCTGAATGGAAGAGAAGGTGTAGCTTTGCGCCAACGCCGCTTGTGGCAGCGCGCCGCAAGCCATTGCCAACACAAGATAAAGGAGGCCAGTCCGCACACGCCGCAATATACGTGTACCTACACCGCAGCCAAGTTGCCGCAAGCTCGTCATCGTGATCTCCCGCCCAGGTACAGATCTTCTATCTGTGACTAGCCCGAATACGCAGGCTTGTCAAAAGCCCCGGACAGCAAAAATCACTTACGGTTGATGCATGTAGATTGGTGCAGGTTGGTTGTGCTCATAGAGCATCGTGCCGATCATCGCAGTGCCTGTCAGCACTACGATCAGTGCCAGCGGCACCAGCAGGCGATCGAGATTGATCTCGAACAGAAGCGACATTTCGCGATAGCTTTCCGCGATCATTTGCATGGCTACGCCCTCGCTTTACCGTCAGCAAAGATGAGCGGGTTTTGTGGCAAAAATTGGGCGCGTGCGGCTCAGGGGCAGAAAATGTCGTTGTTCAGCCCAAAGACCATCAACGCGATGACAATGATCAGCCCCATTGTCATCAGCACGTTCAGCACCCGTTCGGCCGGAGGCTTGCCGGTGATCGCTTCCCATGCGTGAAACACCAAATGGCCGCCGTCGAGCACTGGGATCGGGAAAAGATTGAGCAGCCCCACCGCCGTCGAAAGCACCCCGACGAACCAGATAAAGCTGCTCAGACCAGCCGAGGCCGCCTGCCCCGAAGTTTCGGCAATACCAAGCGGGCCGCGCAGGTTGCAGCTGGAAATCGAACCGATCAGCATGTTCCACATACCCGAAAGCGAAGAGCGCGCGATGAACCACGTGGTTCCGGCGCCGCCCTCAAGTGCCTCCCAAATCCCGGTGCGGCGGGTTTCGGGCGTAAAGAACAGGCTTCCCGTGGCGCCGATCAGCCAGCGTGTTTCAAACCCGCCCTCGCGCAGCGGCAGATCTGTGCTGCGTGGGGTCAGCGTAACTGCAAGGCTTTCGCCCGGTGCCATGCCAGGGCGCCAGATCGCCAGATCAAGAGGCGCGCCCTCGACCGCCCGCACAGCTGCCTGCAAATCGGCAAACCGAGCCAATGGGGTGCCCGCCGCGCTCAGCACCACATCGCCGGGTTTCAGCCCCGCGTCGCCCGCTGCACTGCCCGCGCCGATCCCGTCAAGGCGCGCGGGAAAAAGCGCAGGCCCCAGGGCCGTTACGACCGCGCCGTCGCGCTCGACCTCGTAGGTCAGGACCGGCTCGGCCGGAACCGCAGAAACCGCCGCATCGATCGCGGCGTAATCGGGCGTGGCTATACCTGCGACCGCAACGATACGATCGCCTGCGTAAATCTCGCCCGGACCACCGGGCAATTCCACAACGGCCCCCACCGTGGGCACATCAGTAGCGGTGCCCGACCACAGGAACACACCGGCAAAAATCGCGATCGACAGAATGAAGTTGAACACCGGCCCCGCCGCCACCGTCGCCGCGCGCGCCCAGACTGGCGCGCCGTGCATGGTGTGGCGCCGGTCTTCATCGCTCATATGTTCCAACGCCTCGGTGTCGGCCCCGGCCGAGGCCGCATTGGCATCGCCCAGAAACTTCACATAGCCGCCCAGCGGAATAGCCGCGATTTGCCAGCGCGTCCCGTGCAGATCGACATGGCTGATCAGCCGTGGCCCGAAACCAAACGAAAACACCTCGGCCCGAATACCCGTAGCGCGCCCGATAATATAGTGACCAAATTCATGCACCGTAACGATGATCAACAGCGCCACAACGAATGCCGCGATAGTATAAAGCAGGTTGCCGAAGTCGGGCAGCAGCGAAATGAAATCCACGCCTCAATCCTTGTTCTGGCCAATCAGCGCGCGCGCTTGCGCACGGGCATCGGCGTCGGTTTGCAGTATCATATCGAGGCTTTCGGCGGCTTTTCCAAGGCCAACTTGTGCTTCCATCTGTGCCAGCGTCTGCTCAACCAGCGTGTTCATGCCCAAAAACCCGATCTGCCCGGCGATGAAAGCATCAAGCGCCACTTCTTTTGCAGCGTTGAAAACCGCCCCCGCGATGCCCCGTGCGGCCATCACCTCGCGGGCGATGCGCAGAGCAGGCCAGCGCGCCTCGTCGGGTGCGGCAAAGCTGAGCTGCCCCAGTGCTGCAAGATCCAGCCGCGCCACCGGCAGCGCGGTGCGCTGGGGCCAGTTCAACGCGTAACCGATTGCATGGCGCATGTCGGGCGCGCCCATATGCGCCATCAACGCGCCGTCGCTAAAGCCTACCAGCGCGTGCACGATGCTTTCGGGGTGCACCAGCACTTCAATCTTGCCCGGCTCTACGCCGAAATATTCGCGCGTTTCGATCAGTTCCATGGCCTTGTTGAACATCGAGGCGGAATCGATGGTGATCCGCTGCCCCATCGACCAATTGGGATGGCGCGAGGCATCTGCAACACTGGCGCGTGCCAGTTGCCCCAGCGGCCAATCGCGCAACGCCCCACCCGAGGCGGTGATGATGACACGCTCGACAGCGGCCATATCTTCGCCCACCAGCGCCTGAAACACCGCCGAATGTTCGCTATCAACCGGCAGTATACGCGCGCCGTGCCGTGCCGCCTCGGCCAGCAACAGCGGCCCGGCGGTGACAAGGCTTTCCTTGTTGGCCAACGCGAGTGTTGCGCCCTGCGCCAATGCACGAAACCCCGGCGCAAGGCCCGCTGCGCCGACAATTGCGCTCATGACCCAATCCGCAGGCCGGTCTGCCGCGTCAAGCAGCGCCTTGGCCCCCGCCGCCGCCTCGATTCCCGAACCTGCGAGGGCTGCGCGCAGGTCTGCCAAGCAGTCTTCATGCGCAGTCACCGCGACCTCGGCCCCAAGCGCGCGCGCCTGTGCGGCGAGCCGCGCCACATTGCGCCCGCCGGTCAGCGCCACAGTGCGAAACGCCAGCCGCCCGCCTTGGTGCTGCAACAGATCAAAGGTGTTTTCCCCGATCGAGCCGGTTGCACCAAACACCGAAATCTTGCGCATCATCAGCCCCCGATTACCGGCATCAGCCGCAAGAGGCCAAGTGCCAGCACCGCCAGCACAGCCCCTGTCAGCGCATCGAATCGGTCAAGCGCGCCGCCGTGGCCGGGAATAAGGTGCGAGCTGTCCTTGACCCCGGCGCGTCGCTTGATCCAGCTTTCGCCGATGTCGCCCATCTGCCCGGCCAAAGCGACAAGCGGTGATACCGCCACCAGCGCCCATGTCCCCTGCCCCGCCAGCACGAATGCCGCCCCGACTACTGCAGCGGCAACCCAACCGGCTGCAGTGCCAGACCAGGTTTTTTTCGGGCTGATCGCGGGCCAGAACTTTGGCCCGCCGACCCCTTTGCCTACGAAATAACCCGCAAGGTCAGAGGCAATCACCACCGCCAACACCCAAAAAATCGCAGTCAAGCCAGCAGTTTCGCGCAAGGCAACGATGCCGTAGCCCGACAGCATCAGCAGCGTCGCATAGACCGCAACTGCAACCGGATGCAGCCTCGGGCGCACAAAACTCGCAAGTCCCGGCAGCAGCAGCAGCACCAGCGCAAACGGCGAATGCAGCAGCAGCACCAGCGCCAATGCGCCCGCCCCAAGCCACGCCAGCATCAAGGCGCCGCGCCTGCGCTTGGGCGCGCTCATCCGCATCAGTTCCCAAAGCATGACCGCGCTGACCACGACAACCAGCACCGCAAACCAGCGCCCACCGGCCCAGATCAGCACGCCACCCACCGCCGCCATCACCAGCGCCGAAATCAGCCGCGCCGGCAGGTCGCGCCAGACACCCGGCGCGTTCATGCCTTGGCCCCGCCAAAGCGGCGTTCGCGCAGCGCATAGCGATCTAGAATGGTTGCCAACTCGTCACGCGTGAAATCTGGCCAGAGCGTTGGAGTAAACTCGTATTCAGCATAGGCCGCCTGCCATGGCAGAAAGTTTGACGTGCGCGTTTCGCCCGAAGTGCGGATCACCAGGTCCGGGTCAGGCATATCGGCGGTATCAAGGCGCGCGGCCAGTGCCGCCTCGCCCGCATCCTCTAGCGCCAACCGCCCCGCCGCTACGTCGCCCGCCAGTCGCGCCGCCGCGCGCGCCAGTTCATCGCGCCCGCCGTAGTTGATTGCCACGGTCAGATTGAGCAGCGTGTTCGGCGCGGTGCGCGACTCGATCGCCGCCATAAGGTCTTGCAAGCGCGGCTCCAGCCGCGCCCTGCCGCCGATAAAGCGCAGCCGCACCCCCTGCGCGCTCAGCCGATCCGCCTCGCTTTCAATGTAGCGCCCAAAAAGCGACATGAGGCCGATCACCTCTTCGGTCGAGCGCTTCCAGTTTTCGGTGGAAAAGGCATAGATCGTCAGCCAGCGCACACCAAGCCCGGGGCAAGCGGCCACGATTTCGCGCACCCGTTCGGCGCCCCGGCGGTGCCCAACCAGCCGCGGCCAACCGCGCGAAGTTGCCCAACGCCCGTTGCCATCCATGATAATTGCCACATGGCTGGCACGCGGGCCCGCAGGCACGGCAACGTCTTGAACCTTACTGCTGGCCATCCCCACGCCCTTTCCCGGCACCACGCGGGTCTAAACCTGCATGATCTCCGCCTGTTTTGCATCAAGCGCGCGGTCGATTGCGGCGATTGCCTTGTCGGTCAGCTCCTGCACTTCGTCGTGCCACATTTTCTGATCGTCCTCTGACATGCCCGCCGTCTTGGCCTTTTTGATCTGGTCCATTCCGTCACGGCGCACGTTGCGCACGGAAATGCGGGCATTTTCAGAGTAGTGCGCGGCAACTTTGGTCAGTTCGCGCCGCCGTTCCTCGTTCAGCTCCGGGATCGGCAGCATCACGATGGTGCCGTTTATCTGCGGGTTGATGCCAATGCCGGAATCGCGGATTGCCTTGTCCACCTTGCTGACCAGCGCCTTGTCCCAGACGTTGATGGTGACCATCCGCGGCTCGGGCACGTTGATCGTGCCAACCTGATTGAGCGGCGTCAGCGATCCGTAAGCGTCCACCATAATCGGATCAACAATCGAGGCCGAGGCGCGCCCCGTGCGCAGGCTCGCAAATTCGTGGTGCAGCGCGACAAGCGCCCCATCCATGCGCCGACCAAGGTCGTCGATGTCAATGTCTAGATCGTCTGGCATGGGTGTTCCCCCCTTGTTGCAGGCACCATCGCCGTTCTAGCGGCTTCGTGCCCGATTGGAAAGTCAGCCTTGCACGCGGGTAAAGGTGGCCTCGCCACTCAACACACCGCGAAAGCCGCCGGGCTCGTCGAGCGAAAAGACGATGATCGGCAAGTTGTTGTCGCGCGCCAGCGCAATTGCAGAGGCATCCATGACGCCAAGATGCTTTTGCAGCACTTCGTCGTAGCTAACCGTTTCATAGCGGCGCGCATCAGGAAACTTCTTGGGGTCTTTATCATAAACACCATCGACCTTGGTGCCTTTGAAAATCGCTTCGCAGCCCATCTCGTTGGCCCGCAGCGTGGCCGCCGTATCGGTGGTGAAATAGGGGTTGCCGGTGCCCGCCGCGAAGATGCACACGCGCTTTTTTTCAAGGTGGCGAATGGCGCGGCGGCGAATGTAAGGCTCGCAAACCTGATCCATTGGAATCGCCGAAATGACGCGGGTAAAGATTCCCTCGGCCTCTAGCGCCGCCTGCATGCCCAGTGCGTTCATCACGGTTGCAAGCATGCCCATGTAGTCGGCGGTGGCCCGCTCCATCCCCTGCGCCGCGCCTTGAAGCCCGCGAAAGATGTTGCCGCCACCGATCACCATGCAGATTTCGACGCCCAGTTCATGCACCGATTTCACCTCGCGCGCGATCCGCGCCATGGTCGGCGGGTGCAACCCATAGCCCTGATCGCCCATCAGCGCCTCGCCCGAAATCTTCAGCATCACCCGTTTGTAAGGAATTTTCGGATCGCTTTTCACGCTCATGTCAGCCCCGCCGTGCCCAGTTGCCATTGGCGCGCAAATTGTCGCAAATGACGCGCGGGTTCAACCGCCGCTTGGAGCGATTGCAAAAAACTTGAGCCAGACCGCCGATCCTTTCGACCCTGACCGCATCGATGCGGCGCACCATGTGCTGATCGCTGGGCCCACGGCAAGCGGCAAGTCGGCGCTGGCGTTGCATCTGGCAACAACGCAAGGCGGTGTCGTGGTCAATGCCGACGCGCTGCAAGTCTGGTCCTGCTGGCGCGTGCTCAGCGCGCGGCCAAGCGAGGCCGATGAGGAGGCAGCACCCCATGCGCTTTATGGCCATGTGGCGCCCGGGGCGGACTATTCAGTGGGGCATTGGCTGCGCGATGTGGCGGGTTTGCTGGCCACGGGGCAGCGGCTGATCGTGGTTGGGGGCACCGGCCTTTACCTTTCGGCGTTGACCTCGGGTCTGGCTGAAATTCCGCAAACACCACCTGAGCTGCGCACAAAGGCCACGGCGCGCGTGCAGCACGAAGGGTTTGGCGCGCTTTTGGCGGAACTGGACCCCGCCACCGCAGCGCGGATCGACCGGCAAAACCCGTTGCGCGTGCAGCGCGCTTGGGAGGTGCAGGCAGCAACCGGGCGCGGGCTGGCAGCTTGGCAAGATGCGACCCCTGCCCCGCTCTTGCCACTCGCCGCCTGCACGCCGCTGCTGATCGAAACCGACCGTGACCTGCTGGCCGCGCGGATAGCCACACGCTTCGGCGCGATGCTCGGTTCTGGCGCACTTGAGGAGGTGCGCGCAGTGTTGCCGTTCTGGAACCCCACCGCGCCTTGGGCGCAGGCGATTGGTGCGCGCGACATTGTCGCATATCTGCGCGACGAGATGTCGCTGACGGGCGCAACCGAGGCTGCGGTGATCGCGACACAGCAGTATGCAAAGCGGCAGCGCACTTGGTTTCGTGGTCGGATGCGCGATTGGCACAAGATCATGGGGGCCTGAGCGGCTACCGGAAGGTTTCCGCTTAGGCCTAGTATTTATCTTTCAAAATAGGCACTTCGACGGTATTCTTCGCGCGATCCATGGCAAAGGGCTGCCTGCCTTGAAACTGTTTTCTGCAATCCCGCTGTCGCAACTCGATCTTGGCGGCACTAAAACCGCCTCGGCGCAAACGCCCGGAGCACGGGCAATTTCGCTTTTGGAACCGCCCAGTCAAGTGCGGATCGTGCCGATTCAGCGGCTCGCAGCTGGCGGGCGCTGGCGCGTTGAAGCGATGCGCTCACTGTCTGAACCGGTGCTGATGTGGTTCACCCGCGGTCAGGGGCGAATCACGCTAGGCGGGGTCACGCGCGGCTACGGCACCCATAACGCAGTATTCATTCCGGCAGGCGTAATGCACAGTTTCGAGCTGGGCGCGCAGACCGCAGGTGTCGCGCTTTACTTTGGCGCCAATAGCGATGTGACCTTGCCACATTCGATCCAGCATCTGCGCATCCGCGAAAGCGCGCCACAAACCGAAGTTGCTGCAATTCTGGAAAGCATCCAGCGCGAGTTGGAAAGCACGCGTCCGGGCGCTGAACGCGCTGCGCGCCACCACCTTGGCTTGCTTGGCGTCTGGTTGGAGCGGCAGGCGGAAATTGCCGCAGCCGATGCCAAACGCCCGCCCGCATCGCGCCGCCTTGCCGCGCGCTACACCGCGCTACTAGAGCGTGAATTCCGCAGCGGGCTTGGCGTGGCCGAAATGGCCGCCGAGTTGGGCGTTACACCAACGCACCTCACCCGCGCCTGCCGCGAGGCTTGCGGGCGCCCGGCGCATGAATTGCTGGCCGATCGCCGCCTGTATGAAGCACGCAGGCTTTTGAGCGAAACCCGCGAACCGGTGAAGGAAATTGCCACCGCGCTTGGCTTTACCAGCCCCGCCTATTTTACTCGCGCGTTTCACGCCAGCACCGGCAAAACGCCAACCGCTTTTCGCAAAAGCGCCTAAGGCGGGGCCTGCTTGACGCCCGTCCGGCCTAGCTAGGGGCGAGGTCCCCTTGCCATTTTGCGAGCGCTGTCAAAAGGCAGTTCGATTTTGCCAACCAATCGCCGACAAGCAGCGCCTCGGCTTCGGCCAGACGCCCTTGCTCGATCAACTGCGCAATCTCGCCCGATGCGAGGTGAAATTCGCAGTGCAGCCGGTCAATCACCCGCCAGGTTGGCGTATCGCGCATGGCGGCGTCAATATCGGGGCCGTGCAGCCAGGTGCCAAGGGCGCAGGCATGACTATCGCCCACCTCTTGCACCGATTTTCCCAAGTGCCCGGTGTTGATCGCGCGGCGCAGGGCAAGGCGCCAACGGCCATGCGCATCGATCGCCTGGCTGATTTGATCAGACGTGCGATTGTGAAGCATCACCCCTCCCGAAAACATTGGCGAAAGCATCGCCACGAGAGGTTAATGGCCGGTTTATGCGGACTCGCCCTCTTTGCGATCACGAAAGCCAGTAGCGACCACGAATTTTTCAGAGCTGTCGGCCCGGCTTGCTGGTGGCTTCACATTGGCAACCTTGGCAAAGTTCTGTTTCAAGCGGGTTTGCAGTTCCAGCTCTGCCCCGCCAGCCAGCACTTTGGCCACGAAGGTGCCACCCTCAACCAGCACATCAAAGGCAAAATCGGCCGCCGCATCACAAAGCGCGATGATGCGCAAATGGTCGGTTCCCGGATGCCCCGAAGCGGCGGCAGCCATGTCCGACATCACCACATCGGCCGGGCCGCCTAGCCAAACCTTGACCTGCGCCTCGGCACCCTCGGCCAAAAAGTCTAGCTGATGTATCTGCGCGCCTGCTACAGGATCGACCACTTGCAGATCGACACCAAGCACGGTGCCAACCCGTTTGCCCGATTTTTCGCCCAGCGCATTCACCCGTGCCACCGCCACCTGGCACCAGCCGCCGGGCGCACAGCCAAGGTCTACCACTCGCGCGCCGGGCACAAGAAAGCGATATTTATCATCGAGTTCGAGAATCTTGTATGCGGCGCGGCCGCGGTAACCCTCTTTCTTGGCGCGCTGCACATAGGGGTCGTTCAACTGCCGCTCCAACCACAGGGTCGAGCTGAGTTTGCGCCCCTTGGCGGTTTTCACCCGCACCTTCAGATCGCGTTGCCCGCGCCCTGACGTGCCGCCTGTGCCCGCTATTTTCGCCATCTCAAATCATCCCGTCTTCGCTCAGAACCCCATCGGCGGCCATCTGCGCGTAAAGCAGCCCCTCGCGCAACCCGCGATCGGCTACCGACATCTTGTCGGTCGGCCAGACCCGCATCAGCGCCTGCAAGATCGCAGCACCCGACATGATCAATGTATGCCGATCACGCCCAATGCGCGGGTCGGTGCGCCGACCTTCTGGGCCCAGCGACAGAAAACTGCGGATCACCGCGTCAATCTCGCCCGAAGTCATCTGCAAACCATCCACCTTGTTGCGATCATAGCGGCGCAGCCCAAGGTGGCAGGCAGCAACTGTGGTTACGGTGCCCGAGGTGCCAATGATCTGGAACCCCTCGCGTGGCGAACCGGCTAGGTAAGGGGTGAAAGAGGCCAGCTTTTCCTCGAAATACCAACTCATCAACGCAAAGCGGGCAGCGTCATCTTCGACATCCGAGAACTGGTCCTTCAACGTCGCAACACCCAGTGGAACCGAGATCCAGTCAACCACCCGCGCCGCAGCGAGCGTGCCCTGATCGGCGTGAAACCCCGCCGAGAGCCGCATGATCGAGCGTGCGCGTTCCGGCCCGGGCACCTGCGTAAGGTCGATCCAGACCAGTTCGGTCGAGCCGCCGCCGATATCGACCACCAGCAGCTGTTCGGTCTTGTCGCTAACCAGCGGCGCGCAGGAAACCACCGCCAGGCGCGCTTCCTCTTCAGGTTGGATGATTTCAAGCGGCAGCCCGGTTTCGCGCGCGACCGAGCGGATAAATTCACGCGCGTTGCGCGCGCGCCGACAGGCCTCGGTAGCCACCAGCCGCATTCGCGTAACTTGGTGTTCTTCAATCTTGCGGCGGCAGATTTGCAGCGCCTGAACGGTGCGCAACATCGAGGCACGGCCAAGCCGCCCCGTGGCTTCCAACCCGTAGCCAAGCTGCACTGCCTTGGAAAAACTGTCCACGACGTGAAACTGCGCGCCCGCAGGGCGGGCGATCAGCATGCGACAACTGTTGGTGCCAAGATCGAGCGCGGCATAAAGCTCGCCCGTCTCGGCGGGTCGGGTGCCGGGTGGCTCTACCGCCTTCGGGAACGCGCCCGCACCCACGGGACGCCTGGGCGTCATCTCGAACGCCCTCCGATTTCAAGTTACCTCCAAGGTAGCGGCGCAAGGCGCGCGGCGCAAGACTGCAATCGATACGCACGCGCCTCGCCCAGTCGGTCGGGGTTGACTTCGCCGCGCCGCGCGGGGCTCATTGCCGCAATCCTAGGAGGAACGATAATGAGCGGATTTGAGCGCGAACTTGAAGAGCGGCTGGTACGATACGCCACCGTCGATACCCAAAGCGACGAGCGTTCGCCCAGTTCGCCCAGCACCGCAATCCAGCTTGATCTGGCCCGAATGTTGGCGGCCGAATTGAGCGCAATAGGTGCCGCAGACGTGCAGCTGACCGAATATGGCGCGGTCTTGGCCACGGTGCCGGCCACGCGCGAAGGCGCGCCGGTGATCGGGCTATTGGCTCATGTTGATACCGCGCCGCAGTTTCACGCGGTTGGGGTAAAGCCGGTGGTGCACCGCGGCTACAACGGCGGGCCGATCGCCTTTGCCGACGCGCCGGGGCTGACACTTTCGCCCGAAAGCTCGCGTCATCTTGGCGAAAAGATCGGACATGATATCATCACCGCCTCGGGCACGACGCTGCTGGGGGCTGACGACAAGGCCGGGGTCGCGGTCATCATGACTTTGGCGCACCACCTTCTGAGCAACCCAGAGCGGCAACACGGCGCGATCCGCATTGCCTTTACCCCCGACGAAGAAATCGGGCGCGGTGTTGACAAGCGCCTGCCCAAAGACCTTGGCGCAGACTTTGCCTACACGCTTGACGGCGGCGCTGTTGGCGAGATCGAATATGAAAGCTTTTCGGCAGACGGCGCGAGCGTCACGATCACCGGCGTGTCGGTGCACCCCGGCTTTGCCAAGGGCAAAATGGTCAACGCCTTGCATCTGGCCGCAAAAATCGTGACCGCCCTGCCACAGGCGACGATGACCCCCGAAGTTACCGATGGGCGCGAAGGGTTCTTGCACCTTTACGAACAGCGCGGCAGCGCAGCCGAAGTTGAATTGAACTTCATTCTGCGTGATTTTGAACGTGACGGGTTAGCTGCCAAGGGCGAGCTTTTGCGTGCGGTCTGCGCCGCCGTGCAGGCGGGCGAGCCGCGCGCGACCATCAGCTGCGAGATCCGCCCGCAATACCGCAACATGCGCTATTGGCTGGAAAACGACATGGCACCAGTAGAATTGGCGCGCGCTGCCTGCCGCGCCGAGGGGATCGAGCCGGTTTCCGCGCCGATCCGTGGCGGCACCGATGGCTCTCGTTTGACCGAAATGGGTGTGCCCACGCCTAACATCTTCACCGGCATGCAGGAAATTCACGGCCCCCTCGAATGGATTTCGGTACAAGACATGGCGTGCGCAACCCGCGTCTGCCTGCGTCTGACAGAGCTTGCCGCAACTTCGCGATGAAGCGGTCCCGCATCAACCAGATCATGGCAGAAGCTGGCGAAATCATCGCCCGCCACGGCTTTGTGCTGCCCCCCTTCGCGCGCTGGACGCCACAGGAATTTGTTGCCCGCAAGGGCACGGCTCGCCGCATCATCGACGCCCGACTTGGTTGGGACATTACCGATTACGGCGCCGGGCGGTTTGACGAAATGGGGCTGTTTCTGTTCACCCTGCGCAATGGGCGGCTGGGCGATCTGCAACGCGGTGGCGGCATGTGCTACGCTGAGAAGCTGTTGATTTCGCGCCAAGACCAGCTTTCGCCCATGCACCGCCATGCGCTGAAGGCCGAAGATATCATCAACCGCGGCGGCGCCACTTTGGTGGTCGAGCTATATGGCTCTGACGATCAGGGCGGTTTTGGCGAAGACCGCGGCGGCACGGTTTGGTGCGACGGGCAGCGGCGCGATTTTGCCCCCGGCGAAAAGCTGCACCTTGCGCCGGGCGAAAGCGTGACGCTGATGGCGGGCGATTGGCACGCGTTCTGGGGGATGGGCGGCGATGTGCTGGTCGGCGAGGTCTCTACCGTCAACGACGATGAAACCGACAATATCTTCCGCGAGCCGATCGGGCGCTTTGCCACGATCGAAGAGGATGTTGCGCCAACGCATCTTCTGGTCAGCGACTATCGCAACTGGCTTGGTTGAGGTGCGCGCGATGCCACTTGACCCCAGCTCCGCCCCCCAACCCTTCCTGCGTGCGCTTTTCGATCGCGCGGTCGAAGCCGCAGACCCGATGCGCCGCCTGCCCACCTTTCTACCCGAAAAACCCAAGGGGCGCGTGGTGGTGGTGGGCGCGGGCAAAGCCAGTGCGCGGATGGCAGAGGCGGTCGAGGCCCAATGGGGGCTTTGCGAGGGGCTGGTCATCACCCGCTACGGCCACGGGCGGCCCTGCCGGGGTATCGAGATTGTCGAAGCCGCGCATCCTGTGCCCGACGCGGCAGGGCTGGCCGCCAGCGCGCGGATGCTCGCGCTGCTTGAAAGCTTGGGCGAGGGCGATTTTGTGCTGGCGCTTATCTCGGGCGGTGCATCGGCGCTGCTGGTGGCGCCCGCCGAAGGGGTGAGTCTTGGCGAAAAGCAGGCGGTGAACGCCGCACTTCTGGCCTCTGGCGCGCCAATTGATCAAATGAACACGCTGCGCAAGCACCTCTCGCGCGTCAAAGGTGGCCAGCTTGCAGCGGCGGCCTATCCGGCTCGGATGCTGACACTGATGATCTCGGACGTGCCGGGCGATGACCCGGCCCTCATCGGTTCTGGCCCCACGGTGGGCGACCATTCGAGCGCGGCCGATGCACGAGCTGTGCTGGCGCGCTGGCAGATTGCGCTGCCGTCCAGCGTGCGCGCGGCGCTTGCACGCCCAACCGGTGTGCTTGCCCCCGATGATACGCGCCTTATGCGTGTGCAAAACCGCATCATCGCCGCGCCAATGCAATCGCTCGCAGCGGCAGGCGAAATGGCGCGCAAGGCAGGGTGCGAGGTGCAGGTTCTGGGCGATGCGATTGAGGGCGAGGCGCGCGTGGTGGCCGCAGAACAGGCCGCACGCGCACTTGGTAGCGCGCGCGCCCGCGGTGCGCCGCCGCTGGTGCTGCTGTCAGGGGGCGAATTGACCGTGACGCGAACCGGCGCAGGCGTTGGCGGGCCGAATGCCGAGTTCTGTCTGGCGCTTGCCATCGCGCTGAAGGCTGCGCCCAACATCTACGCGCTAGCCTGCGATACTGACGGCGTTGACGGGGCGGCCGAGGTAGCTGGCGCATTGATTGGCCCCGAAACCCTAGCCCGCGCCCGCGCTGCCGGGCGCGACCCGGCCACGGCGCTTGCAGAAAACGATGCGCATGGTTTTTTTGCCGCGATCGGCGCGCAGATTGTCACCGGCCCCACCCTGACCAACGTCAACGATTTTCGCGCGATTCTGGTGTGCGCTCCGTAAGCAGCAGGCCAGACTTCTGCTGCCGCGCCTGCTGTATGGCACAGAAAACGCGCCAAACCGTACGGCATCGCGAAACCGCGAACGACAAGAAGGCTGACCGGTCGACCTTTGGGGGGTGGGACTTGATCGGAAGGATTTGGAAGAAGGCCGCGCCACTAGCAACGTTATCTTCCCGGCAAGGTCGGACTCTGTGCCAAACTACAGGAGGCTCTTCGTGGCAGGTCAATGGCGCGGCGATTGCCAAACCCATATCCTCAATATGTGCGCCTGAGGCTACTGATGAGGTCTTTGGAGGGCGCGACGAAGGCGATCGAGAACATTCCGCCCCGCAACATGCTCTCTAAAAATGCTTTCAGTTCTGCAGCGAGAACATCATTTCCATAAATTAAGCTCGGGTTTTCCAGTATATATTCTTTAAGTTGCGTCCAGTTTTGGTGCAGAGTCATATCTTCAATTCGTTGAAGTTGAGACAAAGTGTATGTGGCCTGGGCGCCGGGCGCACCTGCGACAAGCATGAAGGCTGTAATGACGGCAAGCAGTTTTGGATTTGGCATTCGCTGTCTCCTGATTTGACTATTTCTGATACTGCGCCGCGCAAGTTCAGAAGAAGTTAAAATCGAAGGCGTCAATAACTGCAGTTTGTATATTGCTGAGAAGTATCGAATTTTCACCCTCCGCCGTGATGAGTGTGTTGCTGCCGACCTGGGTGATCGTGAGGTCTGCGAATGCGAGCCCGGTGCCAGAAAGCAACAGGACGTCTCTGCCATCTTCAAAGTCCGAAACGGTGTCCTTGCCCCAACCCGCAGTAAACTTGAACACGTCCGCGCCGGTACCGCCGACGAACCAGTCATCGCCGAGACCACCGTCAATCGTGTCGTCGCCGGCGCCCCCGTAAAGGCGATCAAAGCCGCCCGCGCCGAACAAATTGTCGTTGCCGCTGTTGCCCCAAAGCCGGTTCCCCGCGGCATCGCCGATCAACGTGTCGCCATATACTGTGCCGTACACGTTTTCGACCGAGACATAGCTATCGTCGGCGGCATCGCCGCTGCCCGTGCCGGTTGCAAGGTTCACAGTGACCTTGCTGGTGCTGTTATGATAGCTGACTTGGTCTTCGCCATCGCCGCCGTCAAATCTGTCTGCGCCAGCGTCACCGACCATGTAATCGTCGCCTGCCCCGCCGATCAGCAGATCGTTTCCTGCGCCGCCGATCAGCTTGTCACTGCCCCCGCCGCCCGTGAGTGTGTCATCGCCTCCACCGCCAAGCAGCCTGTTCGCCGCGTCGTCGCCCGTCAGCGCGTCGCCCCAGTTTGACCCCGCCAAATTTTCAATCGAAATGAAGCTATCACCCGCGGCGTCACCGCCGCTTGCAGTATTGCGTGCCAGATCGACGATGACGCCCGTGGCAGATTTTTCATAAACAGCCATGTCCGTGCCGCTGCCGCCATCAAGCGTGTCAGCACCAAGACCACCCATCAACCAGTCGTTGCCAGCATCGCCCTTGACCAGATCGTCTCCGTCGCCCGCGAGAACGCGGTCAGCACCGCCGCCGCCATAAAGAAGGTCATTGCCGCCAAACCCGTAGATCCTGTTATCGAACGCGTCGCCCGTTAACGTGTCGGCAAAGTGCGAACCTCCGAGGTTTTCGATTGAAATGAAGCTGTCGCCCGTGGCATCGCCGCCAGCGGCGATTTGGGTGGCTAAGTTTACAACAACGCCGGTAGCAGAGCCTTCGTAGGAAACCATGTCCTGCCCGCTGCTACCGTCAAATCTGTCAGCCCCAGCACCACCATCAAACCAGTCGTCACCTTCACCGCCGCTGATCCAGTCGTTGCCGGAGCCGCCTTTGATACGATCAACCCCGGCCCCGCCGAAAATCGTGTCATTGCCACCGTTTCCGTAAAATCTGTTGTTTCCGGCATCGCCCGTGAACGTATCGCCAAACTCCGACCCAACGATGTTCTCGATGCCCGAGAGTGTGTCGCCCGCCGCATCGCCGCCGGTTCCCTTACCTGTAGCAAGGTCAACCGTGACGCCACTTGGGGAATGCTCATACGAGGCTTGGTCGGTTCCGCCGCCGCCGTCTAGCATATCCTCGCCGGCACCACCGTAAAGTCGGTCGTCGCCCGCGCCGCCCAAGAGCGTGTCATCCCCCGCATCGCCATAAAGCCAATCGTCGCCGCCACCGCCGCTTAGCGCATCATTGCCGCCAAGCGCATAGATACGGTTGTCGCCATTATCGCCGATCAGCGTGTCCTTAAACTGCGACCCTTTCAGATCCTCGATCGAGTAGAGCGTATCGCCAGCTGCCGTTCCTCCCGCCGCGGTTCCCAGTGCAAGGTTGATTGCAACACCAGAAGACGAAAACTTGTAAGACGCTTGGTCGATCCCATCGCCCCCGTCGATCACGTCAGCGCCTGCGCCACCGTTGAGAACATCGTTCCCCGTGCCGCCATAAAGGGAGTCATCGCCACTGCTGCCATAAAGCACGTCATCGCCGCCGCCGCCGCGCAACACATCGTTGCCACCGAGGCCCGAAAGAGCATCTGCACCGTCGCCGCCAGAAAGCGTATTGGCCCCGCCGTCGCCAGAAAGCGTGTCCGCAAATGCAGAGCCCCAGATTTCTTCAATACTGCTGATACGGTGATTGAATGCAGCACTGCGCCAACTACCGCTGGCGGTGCCTGCCGCCAGATCCACGTTGACGCCAGAGGTCATCTCGCTTCGATCAAAGTAAAGAATGTCCGATCCACCGGCGCCATCAAGCGTGTCGTTGCCGCCGCCAAGGTGAAATGCGTCAGCGTAGGCGCTGCCCTTGATCCAATCGCTGGCGTCAGTTGCCGAGACATATAGCCGCGCCACGCCCGCGACGAGATTTACCCTATCGACATACCCAAAACCATCATCCGCAACCACGCCAGTTTCGAGGTCCATGACGATGCCGGTGCCACCATCGTAATAAAGCTGAATCTCACCGCTGGTTGTCAGATTGAATGTGTCGCTGCCAAGGCGCCCCCAAACTTGCACCCAACTTTTTGCGCCGCCATTGATGGTGAATACATCGTCTGCTTCAGAACCGAAAAGATACAGGCTTTGGGCTTTGACAAGAACATTGGCAACATCGACCAGAGTCGTGGTGCCAAGTGCTGTCGCTATGGAACCCGTGTTTGCGCCGCCGTTGATATTGGCGATCAATCCTTCCCAGGTTCCGGAATAGGTGATTACGTCACCAAGGTTGCCTGCGTCAATGTCAGTAAAAATAATATTGTCGTTCCCGGCGGACCCAACAATCGTGTCGCGCGCCTCAATAGCGGCGCCCGGATTAATGGAATCGTCACCCGCGCCGCCATCCAAATAGTCGCCGCCGTTGCCACCGAGTATCAGGTCATTACCACCACCGCCATAAATACTGTCTGCCCCATCAAGACCAGTAAGAGTATTATTTGCATCATTTCCATATATTACGTTATTCAACTCATTTCCTGATCCGGAAATGGCGTAGTCCGGCAGAAGCTGCAGGTTTTCGACGTTGCCGGGTAGCGTAAATGAAACAGATACCACAGCCGTATCCGACCCGGCGTTTATGTTTTCAAATATCCTGTCGTCTGTGTCGTCAATATAATAAACGTCCGACCCCGCGCCGCCGTAAAGCATGTCTGCGCCAAAGCCGCCCCAAAGCGTGTCATCGCCCGCGCCCCCATCAAGGGTATCGCCGCCGCCCTGCCCCAAGAGCAAGTCGTTTCCGCCAAGGCCAGCAATACGCTCGCCCAGTGGCGTTCCAAACACCATGTTGTCATCATCATCACCATAGATGTCGAAAGATTCAGCCATCGCTCAAGTCCGCAACGCATTGGTTTTACACATGACACTTCCCGCTGTTCGACATCCGCAGTAATCGGCTTCAAATCCGACGGTCGCGTGCGTCAGCGCCACGCAATGCTTGACCTGCTGCGCCACGCGGCACTGACGCGACCGTCGCTTCTGGTTACGACGATATCTGTGAATAATTGCTTGAGAGGCGCGTTTGCTGCTACGCCACCGGCGCACTACCAAGGCGGCGCGACAGGCGCATTTCAAGCTGCACCAGCGCGTCATAGATCAAAACCGCGAACAGCCCGACGATCAGGCCACCTTGCAGAACATAGGCGGTGTTGTTTGTCAAAAGCCCGGCGATGATGACCTCGCCCAAGGTCTTTGCCGCAACAGTCGAGCCGATCGTGGCCGTGCCAAGGGCAATCACCACAGAAAGGCGGATACCGGTCAAGATGACCGGCAACGCAAGCGGCACCTCCACCCGAACCAGTCGCTGCCAGCGGTTAAGGCCGATTCCGCGCGCGGCTTCCATCGTCGCGGGGGGCAAGGTCGATAACCCGGTGACCGCATTTTCAAAAATCGGCAGCAAGCCATAAAGAAAAAGCGCCACCAGCGTTGGCCCGGCCCCAAAACCAAGTGCCGGCACCGCCAATGCCAACACGGCCACCGGCGGAAAGGTTTGGCCCATATTGGTGATCGTGCGCGACAAGGGGCGGAACGCGGCCCCTGCAGGCCGGGTCACCAAAATGGCCAGCGCCACCGCCACCAATGTCGCAGCACTTGAGGCAAGTGCGACAATACCAAGATGGCTGAGCGACAGCGAAAGAAGCGATGCGCGCTCATAGATGACGGGTCCGTTCACGGGCGCAAAGGGCGCGAAAGCCCATTTGAACCAAGTTGGACGCAGCACCAGCGCCAGCAGCACTGCAACAAGTACCGCCCGAAAGAGCGCCGCGCGTCTCATCGCTGGCCCGCCGCGCGCGCACGGATCGCCGCCAGCGTCACCCGGCCCAGCCGCTCGCCATCCTGTACCACCGGCAGCGCCTCGCGCCCGGTCCACAGACAGGTCGAAAGAGCATCGCGCAGGCTGGTATGCGCCGCCAATTCCTCGCCCTCCGCCGGACCCTGTTCGACGATCTCCGACACGGGAATAAGCGACAACAGCCGCAGCGGACGGTCCACCCCGCCCACCATCTCGGCTACAAATTCGGTCGCCGGATTCAGGATGATCTCGGCGGGTGTTGCGTATTGCACCAGTTTGCCTGCATCCATCACCGCAACGCGGTCGCCCAGATGGATTGCCTCTTCCATGTCATGCGTGACCAGCAGGATGGTCGAACCAAGTGCGCGCTGAATGCGACGCAGGTCTTCTTGCGCGCGCGCCCGGATGATTGGGTCAAGCGCGCCAAAAGGCTCATCCATCAACAAAAGATCGGGGCGTGACGCAAGGGCGCGCGCCACGCCAACGCGTTGCTGCTCGCCGCCCGACAACTCTGCGGGGTAGCGGTCACGAAACTGCGCTGGCTCCATCGAAAACAGCGTCAGCAGGTTGTCCACCCGCTCGCGGATCTTTTCCTTGGTCCAGCCCAACAGCTCTGGCACCGCACCGATATTGCGCGCGACGGTATAATGCGGAAAAAGCCCGTGGCCTTGGATCGCATAACCGATGCGCCGACGCAGAACGTGCTTTTCTATCGCCGCTGTCGGCTCGCCGTTGATGCGCACTTCGCCCGAGCTTGGCTCGACAAGGCGGTTGATCATGCGCAAAAGCGTGGTTTTGCCAGAACCTGACGTGCCCACGATCACCGTGATCGTTGAAGACTCAACGGTCATCGATACGGAATCTACCGCCGTCACGCCATCGTAGATTTTGGTGATCTGGTCAATCTCGATCATGTTGCGCGCTCCGGTATCGGTCTGGCCAGTTCAACGAAGATATCCATGACGATGGCCGCTGTTAACGCCAAGGCGACGGTGGGCAGCGCGCCAAGCAAGATCAGATCGGTTGCAGTCTGATTCAGCCCCTGAAAAACGAAAGCGCCAAAGCCACCGCCACCGATCAGCCCCGCGATCACGGCAAGGCCGATGTTCTGCACCAACACGATGCGAAGCCCCGCCAAAATCACCGGTAGGCCCAGTGGCATCTCGACACGGATAAGGCGCTGCCACACGGTCATCCCCATGCCGCGCGCCGCCTCAAGTGCGGCGGGTGGCGTGCTTTGAAGCCCGGCCACCGTGTTCGCCACCACGGGCAGCAGCGAATAGAAAACCAGCGCCAAAAATGCCGGGGCAAAGCCGATTCCGGCGATGCCGATGGCTTGCGCGCCCGGTATGGTGTGGCCGACCCATCCAAGCAGCGGGATCATGAAACCGAACATCGCAAGCGACGGAATCGTTTGCAGAAAGCTCAGCACCGGCAGAACCGCGCGCCGCAACCCGGCGCGGCGGTGGCAGAGCACGCCAAGCGGCAAACCGATCGCCGCCGCCACCACAAGCGACCCGAAGCCAAGGCCAAGGTGGCGTTGCAACGCATCGCGAAAGGGGCCTTGTCGGCTGGCATATTCCTGAAGGATCGAAAGCTCTGCCAGCGCGCCCGAGCGCAGCAATAGCGCCAGCGCCCCTAGAGACGCCGCCAAAAGGCCAGCGCGCGCCAGTGGCCCGGGCGCAAGGCTCGATAGCGCATCGGCCATCAGCAACAAAAAGATCACAAGCAGCGACCAGAACCCCGCCCCTGGCGAAACGCGCGCGTAATCACCCGCGCCCTCCAACAAGGCCGGGGCGCCTTGCGAAAGCAGCCAGACAAGCCCTGCCAAGCCCAACAAGGCTCCCGCCAGCCGCAAGCGCGGCCAAGCGAGCAAAAGGCCAAGCGCCAGCCCCACCATCAGCGCCACCAGCCCCGGCAGCGTCACCGCGGGCCCCGCAAGCCGCCAGACCGCGACGCCCTCGCCCGCGACGATGCGGTTGGCGGCCAGCGTCATGAAGGGCGTCAGCAGCGCGGTAAAGCCCAAGCCCGCAAACAGCAAACCCGGCGCAAAAAGCACTTGGCCTGTGGTGCGCGCCTTGGCCGTGGCGGTGATCAGTCGAGCACTCCGATCCCGGTGAGATAGTCACGCGCAACTGCCTCTGCCGGCTCGCCGCCAACTTGGATGCGGCCATTGAGGTTTTGCAGCGTCGCCATATCGAGCCCGGCAAAGATCGGGTTCAGCACCTCGGCAATCGTCGGATATTCCGCCAGCACCGCGTCGCGGACAACGGGCGTGGGTTCATAGACCGGTTGCACGCCCTTGTCGTCGGCCATCACCACCAGCCCTGTTGCGCCAACGCCGCCATCGGTGCCGTAGGCCATCGCCGCGTTCACACCCGAGGTGCCGCGCGCTGCCGCCTGAATTGTAGCCGCGGTATCGCCCCCCGATAGCACCACCGTCTGATCGGGTGTCAGCACAAAGCCATAGGCCTCTTGCATCGCGGGCAGCACCGCCGGGGATGAGACAAACTCGGTCGAGGCCGCCAGCTTCACTTGGCCACCGCCAGCGACCCAAGCGCCAAAATCGGTCATAGTGCGCAAATTGTTTGCCTCGGCTAGCGACCCGATCACGGCAATCGCCCAAGTATTGTTAGCCGGGGCAGACTGAAGCCAAGTCAGCCCGTTCGCGGCGGCATCCAGCTCTGCCGCACGGGCATGTGCCGCCTCGGCATTCTTCCACACATCACTATCGGCTTCGTTGAAGAAGTAGGCGGCATTGCCGGTATATTCGGGATAGATGTCGATCTGCCCGGCCAGCTGTGCTTCGCGCACCACCTGCGTGCCACCCAATTGCAGGCGCCGTTCCACCGGAAGACCTGCATCTTCAAGGGCAAGGGCGATGACATTGCCAAGCAGCCCCCCCTCGGTATCGATCTTGGACGAGACTACAATGTCGGCTTGCGCGGCGCTGGCCAGTGCCATGGTGAATCCAGCAGCGGCAAGAATGAATTCGGTTTTCATGGTGAGGTGACCTCCCTGAGTGTTTGTGTTCACCGTCGTTGCAGCGTGATTCGTACCTAAGTGTAGTGCCTCTAGCGCGGCTGCCAAGGCATTCAGGCCCAACGTCCGCCCGTGTCCCGTGCCGGGTAGCGCGGATGCGCATTTTACACGCTTAGGCCGCGGGGTCGGGCGATCGTACTTTGAACACTCGGTTTCGTCTTCAAAAACGCGTGTCTGCGCGCGCCGTCCAGCCAATTGACCCACAAGATGGCAATGCCCAGCGCCGAAAAAATTGGGGCCGCCCTAATTGCAGGGCGGCCCACGTTGAATCATGCCGTTGAATGACACGCCGTTAAATCTCGCGTTTCCCTCGCAACGCAGTCGCTGCGCCAGGTTGCACAGCCACCGCTTGGCACGCGGCAAAGCGAGGGCGCGCCCGACAGGTGCCGGGCGCTCCAGTGCCTGCGGGCTGATCCGCAAGCGTTGCATCGCGCCTTAGAACGGGCTGTCGGGATAGTAGTACTTCGCAGCGTTCTCCTTGGTAATCAGCACCGACCCGATGATGAACGTGCCTGCGACCGGCGCGTTCGAAACAAAGTTGAGCGCAGTAAGTTCAATGGCGGTCGCTGCCATCGACGGCGGATAGGTCACGTCGGCTTTCACATAGGCATCGCCGTCGCGAACCTTCGCAATCATCTCTTTCATGCCGGCACCGCCAAGCACCCACATTTCGTCCATCCGCCCGGACTCTTTGATGGCGGCCAAAACACCGACGGCCATATCGTCATCCGAAGCCCAAACGGCGTCGATTTGCGGATATTTCGACAGGAAGTCCTGCATCACTTTGAAGGCGTCATCGCGGTTCCAGTTTCCGTGCTCCATGCCCAGAATATCGATTCCAGTGCCTTCGATTGCCGCTTGGAAGCCTTCGACGCGCTCATTGTCGATGGTGGTCGGAATACCGCGCAACACAACGATCTTGCCGCCGCTCGGCATCATTTCACGGAAGAACTCGCCCGAGACGCGACCGAAACTTGGGTTGTCGCCCGCAACGTATAGGTCTTCGATCCCTGCCTCGGACAGGCCACGATCGATCACCGTAACCCAGACCCCGGCTTCCTTCACCCGCTTGACCGGCGCGGTCAACGGCTCGCTTTCAAACGGCAGCACCACCAACGCGTCGATGTGGCGGGTGGCCATCATGTCTTCGATGTCGTTGACCTGCTTGGCCGGGTCGCTGGCGGTTGCGAGCACGAAATCAAGCTCTGGATAGGTCGCTTCCAGCCGCGCGATGGTTTGCTCAGTGTGAAAGTTCAACCCGCCGGTCCAACCGTGGGTAGCCGCCGGGATCGACACGCCAATGACCGTGATGTCCTGCGCCAGGGCCGGGACGGCCATGACCAGCGCCACGGCGGTGGCTGCAATGGAACGTCTCAAGTTCATGGTTTTCCTCCTCACAAAATTCCCTTTTGACCAGGTGCGGTCAGCGGGTCGCTTTTCTGGCGCGTTGCAAAACAACGGCCAGAATGATGATGACCCCCTGGATCGCGCCGTTGAGATAGGGGCTTACCAGGTCGGTCAGGTTCAGGATGTTGTCGATCAGGCCGAGGATCAGCACGCCCACCACCGTGCCCCAGACCCGGCCGAAGCCGCCCTTGAGCAGGGTGCCGCCGATAATGACCGCGGCAATAGTTTCAAGTTCCCACAAGAGGCCCGTGGTGTTCGATGCCGAACCGAGCCGCGGGACGTAAAGCACCGAGGCAAGCCCGACGAGCAGCCCGAGCAGGACGTAGGTCATCAGCCGCACCCGTTCGACATGCACGGCCGAAAAGCGCGCGACCTGCGCGTTCGAACCGATGGCGGCGCAGTGGCGGCCAAAGGCGGTGTGACGCATGGTGATTTCGCCCAGCACGGCGACAACCGCGAAGACGATGATTGGCCAGCGCAGGCCGAATAGCCCGCCGTAGTAAACCGGCTCGTAGATATTTCCGAGCGCGAAGTTGAGCGAGATCGTGCCGCCATTGGCAAGCCAGGTGACAAGCGAGCGAAAGATCACCATTGACCCAAGCGTAACGATGAAAGCCTCGATACCCATCCGGGTAATCAAAAGCCCGTTAGCCGCCCCGAGCAGCGCGCCGATAATCACGCCCGCCCCCATGCCGATAGCGATGGTTGCCCAGCCCGAGCCTAGCGCGGGAATAAGCGCGTTCATCAATAGGATCATCAAACCCGCGATGAAGGCCGTCATCGAGCCGACCGACAGGTCAAGCCCGCCTGCAGTGATGACAAAGGTCATTCCGACCGCGATGATGCCGATGAAAGCCGAACGTGAGAGAACGTTGGTAATATTGCGCGGCGCCAGAAAATCGGGGTTCAGGATCGTACCGATCACGATCAGCAACACCAGCGCCAGGATTGGTCCCAGCACCTGCAAATCGACGCGGAACTTTCTGCCGCCCGGTGCGTTTGCGCGCGTCTCAACCATTGCCATTGTCCTTCCTGTCCAGCCCCATGGCGAGGCGCACAATCATGTCTTCGCAAACCTCGGTGCCGGATAACTCACCCGCGATCTGGCCGTGCCGCATCACCACGACCCGGTCGCAAAGGCCAATGACTTCGGTCATTTCCGATGAGACAACGATCACCGAATGGCCGCCATCAATCAGGCCGTGGATGAAACCATAGAACTGTTGCTTGGTGCCGACATCGATGCCCCGTGTTGGTTCGTCGATGATGACAATCTGCGGCTCGGCCAACATGATCTTGGCAAGCAGCAGCTTTTGCTGGTTACCGCCCGAAAGGTTGCCCACCAGAACCTCGCGCTCTGGCGCGCGGATGTCGAAGTCGCTGATCGAGCGGTCAAGCGCGGCCTCTTCGGCGGCCTTGTTTATAAGGCCGCGGGTAAACTTTTTCAGCGCCAAAAGTGTGAGATTGCGGCGCATATCTTGTGTCAGGATCAGGCCGTGTTCCTTGCGATCTTCCGGCAGGTACACGATTCCGGCCTTCATCGCCGCCTCGACCGAATGGATATGTGTGAGCTTGCCGTTGATCGTAACCGACCCGGTCGTGTGGCGCACACCGATCAGGCCCTCCATCAACTCGGTCCGACCCGACCCCACAAGCCCGGCAAAGCCAAGAATCTCGCCGCGACCAAGCCGGAAGGACACATTGCGCACCAAGCTGCCAACGCTCAGCCCCGAAACCTCAAGAACCGGTTCCGCATCTGGGGCCGGACGCTTGGGTGGGAACATGCCCGAAAGCTCGCGCCCGACCATCGCCTCGGCCATCTGATCGACTGTCATCTCGCCGCGGCCCGCCGTGACCACCAGACGGCCATCGCGCATGACCGTGATCTTGTCGGCGATCTTGGCCACCTCGTCGAGCTTGTGCGAGGTATAGAGGATCGCCACGCCCTCGGCGCGAAGCCGTTCGATCTGGCGAAACAGCACATCTGTCTCGCGCGTGGTAAGGGCAGCGGTGGGCTCGTCCATAATCAGTACGCGGGCATCACGCGAAAGCGCCTTGGCAATTTCGACCATCTGCTTTTCGGGCACCGATATGTCAGAGACTTTGGTACGCGGGTCGATTGGCGTTTCAAGCCGCGCAAGCAGCGCGCGGGTTTGCGCGCGCATCGTGGGATGGTCAAGAAACCAGCCGCGTTTCAACTCGTGGCCAAGAAAGATGTTCTGCTCCACAGGTAAAAGCTGTGCGAGGTTGAATTCCTGGTGGATCAAGGTCACGCCCTGCGCCTCGGCCTCGCGCGAAAGCGCGAATGTGACCGGCTTGCCGTCCAACTCGACAGCGCCTTTGGTTGGCGCGAGGTAGCCCGACATGATCTTCATCGTGGTCGATTTGCCAGCGCCGTTTTCACCAATCAGGGCATGAACTTCGCCGGGATAAAGCTCGATATTGATGTCGTGCAGAATCTGGATTGGGCCGAAAGACCGGTCAACGCCCCGCAGCGCAAGCACGGGCTGAACTGGTCCGGGTGCCGCTGACGTTTTGCTTTTGAGCGGGGCGTCGGCCAAGGTCATGGCATCAACCCAATCGCACCCAGGCCGCATTGCGTGCGGACGAGCGAACACAGGCGTCAACAAAGGCTACGCCCGCCACCCCGTCATCGACCGTTGGAAAAACCACGTCGGCGGGAATGGGTTGGCCGGCTTTCTTTGCCCGGATTGCGCGCGCCGCCTCGGCGTAGATATTGGCGAACCCCTCGATATAGCCCTCCGGGTGCCCGCCCGGCGTGCGGGTCAGGCGCGCTGCCACGTCACGGGCCCCATTGCCACCGCGTGTCAACAGCCGCTTTGGCTCTCCAAACGGTGTGTACCAAAGGTAGTTCGGGTCTTCTTGCGCCCATTCAAGCCCGCCCTTTTCGCCAAAGACGCGCAGACGCAAGGCGTTTTCGTTGCCAGGCGCCACCTGACTGCACCACAGCATCCCGCGCGCACCACCCTTGTAGCGCAACAGAACGTGGCCGTTGTCATCCACCCGGCGGCCGGGCACGAAGCTTTGCAGATCAGCGGCCAGCGCATCCAGTTCCAGCCCGGTCACGAAACCCGCTAGGTTGAACGCATGGGTGCCAATGTCGCCGGTCGAGCCCCCTGCCCCAGACCGCGCCGGATCGGTGCGCCATTCGGACTGCTTGTTGGCGCCCGTGGTCTCGACAGCTTCGGTCAGCCAATCCTGCGGATATTCCACCTGCACCACGCGGATCGCGCCAAGCTCGCCTTTTGCTACCATCTCGCGTGCTTGGCGGATCATCGGGTAGCCGGTGTAGTTGTGGGTCAAGACGAACAGCGCGCCGCTGTCATGGGCGATCTTGGCCAGTTTGCGCGCATCGGCCAGGTTTGATGTCAGCGGCTTATCGCAAATCACATGGATGCCGCGCTTAAGAAACTCGCGCGCGACGGGATAGTGCATGTGGTTCGGCGTTACGATCGCCACTGCCTCGATCCCGCCTTTTATGCGGTTCTCGCGGATCGCCATTTCGCGAAAATCGCCATAGGTCCGATCTGGCGCAAGCCCCAAGAGCGCACCACTTTCCATCGCTTTTTGCGGGGTAGAGCTGAGCGCACCGGCGACGAGTTCATATTCTCCGTCCAAGCGCGAAGCAAACCTGTGCACAGCGCCAATGAACGCGTCCTTGCCGCCCCCGACCATACCCAGCCTGATCCGGTCCACCATCTCAGCCCCCAATCCCAAGCATCTTGCGATTGGCCGCCTCGTCAGCACCGCCCGAGGCGAAATCGTCGAACGCCTGTTCGGTGACCCGGATGATGTGGTCGCGCACGAATTTCGCGCCTTCGCGGGCTCCGTCTTCGGGGTGCTTCAATGCGCATTCCCACTCGACCACCGCCCAGCCATCGAAATTGTTGGCCGCCATCTTTGAGAAGATCGCCTTGAAATCGACCTGTCCGTCACCAAGCGAACGGAACCGCCCAGCGCGATTGAGCCAAGGCTGGTAGCCCGAGTACACGCCTTGCCGCCCGGTCGGATTGAACTCGGCATCCTTGACGTGGAACATCCCGATCCGCTCGTGATAGATGTCGATATTGTCCAGATAATCAAGGCATTGCAGAACGTAGTGGCTGGGATCGTACAGCATCATTGCACGCGGATGGTTTTTGACCCTTTCAAGAAACATCTCGAAGGTCACGCCGTCGTGCAGGTCTTCGCCTGGATGAATCTCGTAGCAAACGTTGACGCCGCAATCTTCGGCGTGGTCAAGGATTGGCGTCCAGCGCTTGGCAAGTTCATCGAACGCCGTTTCGACCAAGCCGGCAGGGCGCTGCGGCCAAGGATAGATATAGGGCCACGCCAGCGCGCCCGAAAAGGTCACATGCGCCGTCATTCCCAACCGCCGCGAGGCAGTGAGCGCCTTTTTCACCTGATCGACTGCCCATTCTTGACGCGCCTTGGGGTTGCCCCGCACCTCGGGGGCCGCAAAGCCGTCAAACGAAATGTCATAGGCCGGATGCACGGCCACCAGTTGGCCTTGCAGGTGCGTGGACAGTTCAGTTACGGCCACACCGTTTTCGGCCGCGACACCCTTGAACGTATCGCAGTAATCTTGGCTTTTGGCAGCGGTGGCGAGGTCGATCAGCCGGGCATCCCAGCTTGGCACCTGCACCCCGACATAGCCGCAGTCCGCAGCCCATTTCGTGATGGATTTCCATGAGTTGAAAGGCGCTTCGTCGCCTGCGAATTGCGCCAGAAAAAGAGCTGGCCCCTTGATTGTCTTCATCGTCAAACCTCCAAAAGCCGTTGAGAGTAACAGCTCCCGCTTCGCCCCTCCCGGCCAAACGCGAATCGCTTATGTAATCCTTTACATCGACATTTTATCTTTTATGTAATCGTTTACAAGGAATAGAAACGAGTGACAGCGCGATTCTTGCCGAAATGGATTCGGTCGAAGCAGGGCGCGGGCACGCGATGAAAGGCGCTAAAATATGACAACGCGGGCACCGAGCATTCGCGACGTGGCCAAGGTGGCGGGGGTATCTACCGCCAGCGTAAGCCGTACCCTTTCCAACCCCGAAATGGTCAGCGAGGCCACGCGCGCGCTGGTTTTCAACGCGGTGCAGCAGACCGGCTACCGGATCAACGTTTCTGCACGCAACCTGCGCAAACAAGCGACCAGCGCAATCGCCGTGCTGGTGCCAAACCTTGCCAACCCGTTTTTCGCACGCATCCTTTCGGGCATCGCCGAAGTCATGTCTGGCGCGGGCTTTAGCGTGCTGATCGCCGACACGACACCGATGTCGCTTGACGATCACCGCGTCCCGGCGTTTTTGAGCCTGAATCAGACCGACGGACTGATCGTGCTCGACGGGCTTCTGGAACGTGACGCGCTGCTCAATCGCGGCACTCCCGCCTCGCGTGCACCGATGGTTTTTGCCTGCGAATGGAACGAAAACCTCGTGCGCCCTTCTGTGACGATCGATAACCAAGACGCCGCGCGCCGCGCAATCCGCCACCTTGTATCGCTTGGCCACAAGCGCATCGGCGTTCTCAACGGACCGCGCGACAACGTGTTGACGCAGGCCCGGCTCGAAGGTGCACAGGGCGCAATTCATGAATCCGGGTTGGAGCTTCCAAAGCGTTGGGTATTTGACGGCGATTTCACCCTGCAGGCGGGCGTTCGCGCTGCCGCCCTTTGGCTTGGCGCGCAAAACCGCCCCACGGCGGTGTTCTGCGCGAGTGACGAGATGGCGATGGGGTTTATTGGCGAGTTGAACCAACGCGGCGTAAGGGTGCCGGACGAGGTCTCGGTCGTCGGTTTTGACGATCTCGAAATCGCCGCCCATTTCGTGCCGCCCCTGACCACGATTCACCAGCCGCGCGAGGCCATTGGCAGGGCTGCGGCACAAATGTTGCTCGACCGCATGAGCCTGTCAGTGCAAGAACGCGAACGCCAGCCCGCACCAAAATTGGTCTTGCCGGTGGACTTGGTGATCCGCAAAAGTACCTCGCCACCACGGCAATCGGCAGGCTGATGCAAAGGTTGCATCGTGGCCATAGTGCGGTCTGTGCCCGCGCGTTATCGCCCGATGAACTCTGCCCGCCGCTCGCTCAGTGCGGCGCAAAGGTAGTCGACAAACAGCCGAACCCGGCGAACCCTCTGGAGGTCGCCGTGCAGCAGCACCCATGTCGCCCGGCTGGTATCAAGCGCGGTGCCCGGCACGCGCTGCAATTCGGGAAATATCGCCTGCACCCAAGCGGCAAGGATGGTCATCCCCGCCCCAGCGCGCGCCAAATGCAGATGCATCGCAGGGTCTGGCACGGTGTGGCGGATGTGCGCCTTGGGGAAAGGCGAGCGGCGGATATGGTCTAGAAGTTCGGGCACCTCGCCATAGCCGATCCAGGTAAGCCCCTGCCCTTCGGGTCCCGCTTTGGGCAGCATCCGGTCGAGGTAATGCGCGGCAGCATATGTGCCTATTGCCAAAGGAAAAAGTTTGCGCCCCACGGCGTCCTCATCGACCACGCGCACATGGCGGATCGACACATCGGTTTCCAGTCGCGCGATCGAGTCGATACTGTAGGACAGGCTAAGATCGATCTCGATATCAGGATAAAGGTCCGAAAACTCGACCAGCACGGGTGCCAGCAAGAAGTGCGCGGTCATCGGATCGGCAGACAGGCGGATACGCCCCGCCGCTTCACGGTCCAGCCCCTGCACGGCGTTGAACCCCTTGAGCAGCGCCGCCTCGGCCTCTAGCGCCTGCGGCAGTAGCGCGCGGCCCGCCGCCGTCAGGTGCAGCCCGTCCGCGCCTCTGCGAAACAGCTGCACACCAAGACGCGCCTCCAGCGCCTCAATCTGGCGCCGGACCGTAGCGTGCGTGCCCTCCGACTGCTCGGCACCGCCCCGCAAAGAGCCCGCGCGCGCAACAGCCAAAAAAGCGGGAAGTGATTTCCAATCCATCATGGTGGAACGATTTTAAACCGCACTGGGCCATATGCGTCAATGCTCATACGCGTTTTGATCCGCTATCACCGCCGCATCGCAACCCTAGATGCCAAGGACCTACCCAATGACCGCCACATTTTCCGCATGGAGCATTCGCCGCTATGGCGCGCCTGACCGGCTCGCCCCGGTCCAGCGCCCGATGCCCAGCCCCGGGCCAACCGAAATCCTGATCCGCATCCGTGCCTCGGCTGTTACGCGCGCTGACGGGATGATGCGGGCGGGGCAACCCTGTTTCGCGCGGGCATTTCTGGGCCTGCGCCGCCCGCGCAAAGATCTTAGCGGCACGGGGCTTTCGGGCGAGGTGATCGCGGTGGGTGCGCAGGTTCGCCGCTTTGCGGTGGGCGATGCAGTATTCGGTGAGGCCGGTCTGAACTTTGGTGCGAATGCCAGCCATATCTGCCTTGATGAGGCCGGTGTGCTGATGCACAAACCCGCAGCACTTTCGCATGAAGATGCGGCCGTGATGTGCGATGGCCCACTGACCTCGTTGAACTTTCTTCAGAACGTGGCAGGCTTGGCGCCGGGCGAGCGGGTGCTAATCCTTGGTGGGTCGGGCAGTCTGGGCAGCGCCGCCGTGCAGATCGCTGCCGCAATGGGTGCGCATGTCACCGCCACCTGCAGCGCGCGCAATGCAGGCCTTGTCGCCTCGCTGGGGGCTGAAAGCGTGATCGACTATACCACGCAAGACCCATTGGCCGCGCCCGAGCGATATGACGTTATCTACGATACGCTGGGGGTCACGACATTCTGCAAAGCCCGCCATAGCCTTACCCAGCGCGGCCGCTATGTTTGCCCGGTGCTTTCGTTAGGATTATTGGCGGCAATGCTTCGCACAGCAGCCGTTGGTCAACGCAAAGCTCGTTTCTCAGCGACCGGACTGCTGAAACCCGAGATCCTGCGCCCGATGCTCGCCAAGTTGATCGAGATGAGCACGGCTGGAAAGCTCGAGCCAGTCATCGAGAGGATCTATCCACTGGACGACCTGATTGCCGCGCACCTGCATATGGAAACCGGGCACAAGCGCGGCAACATTGTTGTGGTTTGAGAAACTGCGCTGAATTTTCGGCAAGATGGGCGGGGCTCGCCAGTGGCTCGTTGCGGGTACTGGGATGTGGATGAGCGCCGCAATCGCGCAACTCTGCCGAACAGGGCCATTACGCTAGTCGTCCCCGCGCGCCAACCGCTCGCGCAGATGGTCCTGCAGCACCAGGGCGTGGTTGTGCTTTGGGTCCCTCGCGGCGTAGAGCAGAACGACCGGGCCTTTTTGGCACCAAGCGAGGCAGCGGGCCACCGCCGCCTCGTTTTCGTTCAGTTCGGCACGGTAGCGGGTATTAAATACGCCCCACTTTTCAGGATCGTGGTCGAACCACTTGCGCAATGCGCTGCTTGGGGCGGCTTCGCCAATCCAGTCGTCAAATACAAGATCCGCCTTGCGAACTCCCCGTGGCCAGAGCCTGTCTATCAAAAGGCGCGCGCCATTTGCCTCGCTCGGTGCGTCATAGACCCGCGCGATGCTGACTTGCGACGCGCGTGTCACGCTGGAGCGTCGTCACCCGCCACGCCCCCTGGTTCGAATTGCGGAAAGAGCACTTCGTTTTCCAGTCGAATATGCTCTTCGAGATCGGTGATGAATTCATCGAGCCGTGCATAAAGCGCGGTCCAGGTGCCACAGGCGCTTTGCGGCAAAGTCAGACCCGCGGTCAGGCGGCGGATCGCGGCAACCTCGATTGCATGATCGTCATGTTCGGCGCGCATCACGCTGATCGGATATTCGATCCCGCGCCCACCGCCGTTGCGGATTGCGGGAAAGAGGATCAATTCCTCTTTCTTCATGTGCACCTCCATGTCGCCGATCATGCGGCGCAACACGGCAGAAAGGCCCTCGGGCGCATGGTCGTCGCCAAAGTGCACGTTCTCGATTTTCTCGGCCATCTCGGCCAGACGCGGCAACTGCTCGCGATGGTGCGCGTGGTAGCGGGCTTCAATATAGCGGGTAAGTTCGGCAGCATTGTGGATCGGAGCTACGTCGGTCATCAAAACATCCTTTGGTCATTAATAGGTCGGGGCAGCGTCGGAGCGGTTTGTATGCTGACGCACGGCATCTTTTCGTCTTGGCCTGTTTCGGGCATAATGGCAGCACGCATGAATGCCTCGGGGTTTTCGTCTTGCAATGCAGCCTAGATCTGTTAATAGGTATTGTAAATACCCATTCAGCAGAAAGCATCGCCCACAATGCGCCTTACCTCTTTCACCGATTACGGACTGCGGATGCTGATGCGTATGGCAAGCGCGCCGGAACAGGTCTATTCGACCGCCGATTTGGCTGATGAGTTTGGCCTGTCGCGCAACCATTTAGCCAAGATCATGCAGCACCTCGCGCGTGCCGGGCTGATCGAAACGCGCCGGGGCGGCGGTGGCGGGGCGGCACTTGCCCGGCCAGCGGCCGAGATCCGGCTAGGTGCTGTCATTCGCCTGCTTGAAGAGGGTCAACCGCTCGCTGAGTGTCTAAGCGCAGATGGCGGCGGCTGCACACTTGACGGGCGCTGCCGACTCAAGTCACGGCTGCGGTCTGCCGAAACGGTGTTTCTCGCCGCCCTCGACCGCTCGACTCTCGCAGACATCGCGCTTGACCCGGTAGTGGCTGCCTGACAGCCGCTCGCCTCACGCAGCCACGCCTGCGCGCCCGCAACATGAAAACAGAAAACGAAAGGAATGCCTGATGACCACCTGGCTCCCTACCCTGAAAACGGCGTCGCCCGAAGAGGGCTACGCGCTGGCCGTCAAAATGGCCCGCGTCGCCATCAAGATGACCCAACCCGACGCAGAGGTGCGCGACAAGCTGCGCCCGATCTATGCCGAGAACGCGGACGCGCTGATTGCTTCGAGCCAAGTCGTGGCAACGCATTTTGCCACCGTAGCGGCGGCCAATGACTACTGGCGAGATGCGCCATGACGGCGGTTGAACACAAGGCCGGGGATTTTGTCATCGACGCGGCTCTACTCGCAGAAGCGTTCGGGCTGCCGCAGAGCGAGATCAAGGCGCGGATGCGCGATGGTGCGATCACCTCGCGCTGCGAGGCCGGCGTTGACGAAGACACCGGTCGCTGGCGTCTGACCTTTCACCACGCAGACCGTGCGTGCCGGTTCATCGTGGACGCGGCGGGGAACGCGCTGACACGGGCGACATTCCCGATCAAAACCAGACAGCAAGACCCCACGGCGCAACAAGGCGGCATCGGGGCGCCCCCCTCTGACACCGCGCCTGAAGCATGATTCCCGCGGCCCTTCTTGAAAAGGCCGGTCGTCGGCTGATTACGATCGCCCAATCCGCGCGGCTGGTTACTGCCGCCCAGGCGTTCGATCAGCCGGAAACCCGCCTGATGGTCGTGCTTGATATGGCGGGGGCCATGGTTGGCGTGGTCAGCCGCACCGACATCGTCGCCCGCATCAGCCACTGCACCGGGTGTTCGTGTACCGAGCCTGTCGCGGCTGCGATGACCACCGATGTAAAGTGCTGCGCGCCCAGCGACGCGGTCGAGGGCATCTGGAAATGGATGAAGCAAACAGGTTTCACGCACATGCCTGTGCTTGATTCCGCAAGGCGCCCGCTGGGCGTTCTTGCCGCGCGGGATGTGCTTGAGACTCTGCTTGAAGACCGCGAGCACGAAGAAAGTCTTTTGGCGGATTACGTGAGCGGCATCGGTTACCGCTAATATCGGCGCGAATTGCTCCTGAGTTAAGAAGTTTAAAAGAAGCCTTTCACGCGGCTCCCACTTGATCTGAGTCAAATCGGTATTTAAAATTCCGATACATGATCGCGCCGGGAGGATCTAATCATGAGTATTCAAACTGTCTGCGCACTTCTGACACTTGTTGCTATTCTGGCCCTTTCGGCGGTGGTCCTGCGGGTGCGCATCTTGGCCCAAGAAGGCCATGACTACGCCCCTGTTCAGGGCAATGCCTATCGCATCCGAGCCATCGGGTTCTGGATTCTGGTGCTCGTCGGGCTGCCAATCAGTATCTGGCTGTTTCGCGAAAACCCCTACACGGTTCAGGCCACCGCCCCGCAGGTAATCAACGCGACCGGCTATCAATGGTACTGGGATCTCGATCGAAGCGAGGTGGCCGCGGGCGCGCCCGTGGAGTTCCGTGTTACCAGCGCCGACGTAAACCACGGCTTTGGCATTTACGATCCGACCGGTGAGCTCGTGGCACAAACGCAGGCCATGCCCGGTTATATCAACCGGCTGACGCATGTCTTCGAAACACCGGGTAATTACCAAGTGCTGTGCCTCGAGTATTGCGGACTGGTGCATCACGCCATGATTACCGAAATCGTAGTGACGGAGGGAACCACCAATGGCTGACGCGACATACACACAAGGCCGGGTGGCAACAGCCGACCGGGGGCGGCTCTGGGTCGTGCTTTACCTTGCGACCACGGGGCTTGTGCTGCTTTTGATGATGCTGGCGGGGCTCTGGATGCGGTTGGCGCAGTCTGGGTGGCTCTATACCGACCCAGCGCTGTTTTATGAGCTGATGACAGTGCACGGCACGGGCATGGTCGGCATCGCGGCACTTGGGGGGGCTGCGGTCTTGTGGCACTTTTTGTCGGCATATGTGCGGCTGAACGCCTGGGTGATGGGGGCGAACTTCGCGCTCTTCCTGATCGGTGTCGTGGCGATCCTTGTGGCCGAGTTTATCGGCGGCTTTGGCGGTGGCTGGACCTTCCTCTACCCACTCCCTGCAATCTCGCAAGACGTGTGGCCGGCCTGGGCGGCGGCGATGCATATGGGCGGGTTGTTGGTGATTGGGGTCGGCTTCCTGATCTGGTGTCTGGAGCTTGCCCGCGCGATTATCGCAACTTACGGCGGGCTGGGTCGCGGCCTTGGGTGGCATGTGTTGTTTCGCGGCTCTACCCAAAACGTCCCTCCGCCCACCGTCGTCGCCGCGACCATGGTGACGATCGTGACCACGCTGGCGCTGATCGCGGGGGCAGCAGTGCTGGTGATGAGCCTTGTCAACCTCGCCTTCCCGGCGGTTGAAATAAACCCGCTGCTGGCCAAGAACTTGATCTATTTCTTCGGCCACACCTTCATCAACGCCACGATCTACATGGGCGTAGCCGTCGTCTATGAACTTTTGCCGCGTATCACCGGGCGGCCGTGGAAAACGTCGAAGGTTTTCCTTGCTGCGTGGACGCTATCGACGACGATGGTGCTGATTATCTTCCCGCATCACCTCATGATGGACTTCGCCATGCCGATTTGGGCGATGGTGATCGGGCAGATCTTTTCTTACGTCAATTCCTTTCCGGTTCTGATCGTCACCGGCCTTGGCGCATTGGCCATTCTGCACCGCTCTGGCATCCGCTGGGACATGGTTTCGACGCTGCTGCTGACCTCGGTTTTCGGATGGATGGCGGGCGTTATTCCGGCGGTGATCGACGCGACCGTTGTCGTCAACTCGGTGATGCATAATACCTTGTGGGTGCCGGGGCACTTCCACTTCTACCTCTTGCTGGGCCTTCTGCCGATGATCTTCGCATTCATGATCTATCTCGCACGCGACGAAGACGTGACGCCGCGCGGGGGGGATCTGATGGCGATCCTCTACCTTGCGTTCGGGCTGACGTTCGTGACGATGTTCCTGGTCGGCGGCTGGGCGAGTGTACCGCGCCGCTGGGCCGAGCATTTGCCCGAATGGCAGATATGGGACCAGATCGCCGTAATCATGGCATCGGGCGTCATCACGCTGGCAACCATCTTTGTGGCGATGTTCCTCGTACGGATGCCCGCCATGTTGCGGGCGCGCTAATGGCCATGCGCGCGGCGTTTGCAACGGTCGCAGCGGCGGCCTTGGGCGTCGCAGCGCTTTGGTGGGGGACGGATGGAGGAGCCACCCTCACCGCAGAGGCGGCGCGGCGGCGCGACATCGCCGCCGCGCCGCAGCAGTTACCAGATGTAACGCTTCACGACCAGACGGGCGCCACAGTCACGTTGTCGGAGTATCGCGGCGCGCCCTTGGTGCTCGAATTCATCTACGCCACCTGCCCCGACATCTGCCTGGCACTTGGTACGACCTTCGAGCAACTGGATGCGAGTCTGCCGCAAGATGCGCGCCTAGTCTCGATCAGCTTCGATCCGCGCGACGATACCGAACACTTGGGTTGGTTCGCCGAGCGGCACAACGCGCAAGCCCCGCGTTGGCGCGTGGCGGGAATCACTGACGATGCGGCGCGCAAAGCCCTGATTTCGCGCGCAGGTGTTGTCGTTATTCCTGACGGCATGGGCGGTTTCGTGCACAACGCAGGGCTGTATCTGGTCGATCCGCAGGGGCGCCTGACGGCGGTATTCGACCCTGAAGATACCGAGGGGCTGCGCGCCGCGCTGGCGGGCGATGCGGGTTGATCCGGTCATCCTCTCTGGGGTGGTACTGGTCTTTCTGGCCAGCCTGCCACCCGTGGGCCCGCTGCTCGAGGCGCGGCTGCCGACGCACATCCTTGGCCAATACCCCCTCATTATCGCCGCCGCCGCGCTGATCGGCGCGCGCCTTGCCAAAGACCATATTGCGCGATGGACAGCCGCGCCCGCATTGCTGGCAGCGGTGCTGACGCTTGCCTTTTGGCTGCTACCCCGCTGGATCGACGCAAGCCTCGCAGATCCCATAACCCACACGGCCAAGATCACGAGCCTTGCCCTTCTCGCGGGCCTACCCCTTGGCTGGGGCTGGACGCGGGCCGGGCCGGTGCTGCGCGGGTTTCTTTTGGCAAACGCCGCGGCGATGCTGGCGGTCATGGGGTGGCTGATGCACGTCGTGCCATCCCGGCTGTGCAACGCTTACCTGATCTCGGACCAACCACTGCTGGGAAAAGGGCTGCTGATCGTAGCTGGCGCGTTGATCGTGGCGCTGATTGTTCCGGCGTTATTCGCCCACGCTCCGCCCGGCGAAGAGCCGCTTGAACGCGCGCACCATCCTGCGAAATAGCCTGCTCCCGTCAAGGGTTCAAAATGCGAAAGACCTGAACCGCGCCGGGTTTGCCGGAGGCTGATTGACGTTAGTTACGCGGCCATGGGTTCAGTTTCCAGAGCTGCGTAGTAGTTGGCTTTGGCTTCTGCGGGCGGGATGTTCCCGATAGGCTCGAGCAGGCGGCGGTTGTTGAACCAGTCGACCAATTCGAGTGTGGCATATTCGACGGCCTCGAAGCTGCGCCATGGGCCACGCCTATGGATGACTTCGGCCTTGAACAGACCATTGATCGTCTCGGCCAGGGCGTTGTCGTAGCTGTCACCGACGCTGCCCACGGAAGGTTCGATGCCCGCGTCTGCCAACCGTTCGGTGTATTTGATGGACAGGTATTGCGATCCGCGGTCCGAATGATGGACCAGCCCCATGCCCTTGACCGGGCGCCGTTCATGGACTGCCTGTTCGAGGGCATCCAGAACGAACCCGGCATGAGGGGAGGTGCTGACGCGCCAGCCGACGATCTTTCGGGCATAGGCGTCGATGATCGAGCCATGGGAACGCCACTGGTCAGAGTGACCATGGCGAGGGGCGACATAGACGAACCCTTTCCAGGTTGCGACATAGGTGAAGTCTGAAACCCACAGCATGTTCGGCGCGGGCACGCGGAACTGGCGGTTCACCTTGTCCAGCGGGCAGGGCAGCTTCTTGTCCGGGATCGTCGTTCTGTGCGGCTTGCCCCGGATAATGCCTTGAATACCCATGACCTTCATCAGCCTGGCCACGGTGCAGCGGGCGACGTCGAAGCCCTCGCGGCGCAGCTGTCGCCATATCTTGCGCACGCCATAGACCTGCCAGTTGGCATCGAAGACGCGCTGGATGTGCGGCCGAAGCTCCGCATCCCGCCTGGAACGGACCGACTGACGCGACGGGTCCGCCCGCTTTGCCAGATGATCGTAGAAGGTGGCAGGGGCGATCGGCAGAACCTCGCAGATCGGTTCGACCCCATGCTTGTCTCGGTGATCGTCGATGAAGGCGATCATGTCTTGTGTCGGCGGTCGAGCTCCGCCATCGCAAAATACGCGCTGGCCTTGCGCAGAATCTCGTTGGCTTGCCGCAGTTCGCGGTTCTCGCGTTCAAGAGCCTTCATCTTCTCGGCCATCTCGCTGGAGACACCGGCCCGCTTGCCGCTGTCCACCTCAGCCTTGTTGACTCAGTCATTCAGGGTCTGCGGCGCGCAGCCGATCTTCGATGAAATCGACAGGACTGCCTGCCAGCGCGATCCATGCTGGCCTTGGTTGTCCAGGACCAGCCTCACCGCGCGTTCGCGCACTTCAGGGGAAAACTTGTTCGTTGTCTTGCTCATGATGCTCCATCCTACTCAGGAGTTGGAACCTCCGGCAAACCCGGCGCGGTTGATTGCGATCCATCATGGCGATCAGAAATGCAGCTTGGCGACTAGGTGCGGCCGGCGGTTTTCATCTCGGCGCGGTTCAAGGCGCGCGGCGCCGCTGTGCCCGAATACAATCGCGGCGAAAGGCAAGAAGCGCCGCATCCTGAATGTCATCGGTGTCGGCTTGTCAGCGTCGCGGTCGCCAGATACTCACGAAAACGTGTGCGGTTATCGGGCCCAGCCTCGGTATCCTAGTCACGGATAATTGGTGATGCACTTGGCGCAAGCTCGTTGGATAACAAACTTACGGCTGGTTTTGGCCCTTATCGTGCTGGCAAGTGCGATATTGCGCCCGCCGGGCACGATGATTGAGCGCTACGGAGATTCGATCACCTATGTGATCTGCACTGGCGCAGAAGTGCTGAACATCACCGTTTCTTTGGGCGATGGCGGCGCTGATCCGGTCGGATCTGAACGCGCAAGCTGCGACTTATTCGCGCATCAGGTGGCTACAGCGCCTGAAGTGGCGTCAGTTGTCCTACCGCTCACTAACCAAGCCTTCCGCCGCGTCGAGACGACCGCCGAAGCCATTTTCATTGCCAGCACCACGCGACGTGCGCATACGCCACGGGGGCCACCTGCCCTGATCTGACCTCAGCCAATACACCTGAATTCAGATCAAAGGACCATTCCATGTTCAGAGCACCTCTGACGGCGCGCCTTGCGGCAGTTGCCTTGTTTGCGCTGCCTATTGCGGCCAACGCCGAAACGTCCCTAACAATAGCGGTAATCCGCGATTCAAACTCCGTGGCGGAAAACAACTTCACGCTTACAACACGCGGGCCTGCAGCGCAGGTGGTGGAAACCGCCGTCCAGCCCGATGAAAACTTTGTCCCGCAACCGCTGCTGTTTGACAGCTGGGACTACGCTGATGGCATCTACACGATCACCGTGCATCCCGGCATCCGCTTTTCGGATGGAAGTGCATTCAACGCAGACGCCGCGATTGCGGCCTTGCGCCTGAATGACCTTCGCAAAAGCGACATTCTAGAGATCGACCCGGAAAGCTTTGTTAAACTTGACGAGATGCGTTTCACATTCCGCTCCGAAAGAAACTCGGCGCTGGTGATCGAAAATATGACACATCGGAACACCTCGCTTTTTGCGGATACCGCCGATCGCGCCAACAACCTAATCGGCACCGGTCCTTATCTGCTGGAAAGCTATGATCCCAAGGTTTCGATGACCGTGGTGCGCAACCCTGACTATTGGGGCACCCCCCGCAACATCGACCGGATCACTTATCGTTATATCGCCGACGACAACGCCCGCATCCTGGCGCTTCAAAACGGCGAGATTGACATCATCGCGGATGTAACGCCGCAAATGATGCTTTCGATGCCGCAGGATGGCTCTGTCGTGCTGCATGAAAGCCGCCCAATCCGCTATCTGGGGCTTTCTGTCGGCATCAACTCCGTCGCGCCTTTCGATATTCTCAAAGACGTCACATTGCGGCAGGCCGTGGCGTGGGCGATTGACCGAGACGCTATTGCCGAGGTGCTTTTTGATGGGCGCGGTGTCCCGGCCAAGGGCATTCTGCCGGGTTGGATGTTCGGTCTTGGCGAAGACCACACCGACGGCTTTGGCTACGACCCCGAAAAAGCAGCTGCGTTGATGGACGCGGCAGGTTGGACGCTGGGGGCCGATGGAGTGCGCGAAAAAGACGGGCGCAAGATGAAGCTGCGCCTTGTTGCGGCCTATCCCAATGTGACGACGGTCAAACCGGTTCCCGAAATGGTGCAGCAAATGCTGATCGGCGTCGGCATTGACATCGAACTGATCGAGGTCGACGACGCCGGGGTCTATGACGACACCTACCTAGAGCCCGGTCAAGCCGATCTGTTCATGGAGATGGGGTCCAACAACAACACCGACCCGACCTATCTGCTGAGCATGCTTTACACCACAACCACGCCTTGGACGGGCTATCGCACCCTCGCCCCCGGCGCGCATGTGGATGCCCTTTTGGCCGATGCCCGTAGCGCACAAACCCGCGAAGAGGTGATCGACAAAGTGCGCGCCGCGCACCGCGCGATCGTGCAAGACGACCTTGCCACGATCCCGATCTTGCTGGTGCCGAACTTCGTGCTGTCGCGCCCAGGGCTAGAGGTGCCGATGTCTGAATTCACCGACTGGATCGACTTTGGCATGACCCGCGTGATTGGCGAGTAACGGCTGACGCAGGCAAGCGGGGCGCGCATTTGCGCCCCGCAACCGCACCGGGGGCAATATGACACGGTTTCTCTTTTGGAGGCTCATCACCGCTATTCCGACGTTGTTCGGCATGTCGCTGCTGGCCTTTTTCATCGTCTCGCTAACGCCGGGTGATCCGGTGATGCAGGAACTGCGCGCGATGGGATCGGCATTTTCGCCAGAAGATGTCGCCGCAATGCGCGCCGAGTTCGGCTTGGATAAGCCCTTGCCGGTGCGCTACGTTTTGTGGCTTGGCGATGCAGTGCGGGGCGAATTTGGCACCTCAATCGCGTCGGGCCGATCCGTGATAGACGAGATTAGCATTTACCTTCCAGCAACTCTGACACTGGCCGCTAGCGCGCTGGTGGGCGCGGTTGCAATATCGCTAACGCTTGGCATTGCCGCCGTATCTGCGCCGCGCGGCGTGGCGGCGCTTCTACGCACGTTTACGGTGGTTCTGGTTTCCATCCCGTCCTTCTGGATGGCGCTACTGTTGATCTGGGTCTTTGTGATGCAGCTGGGTTGGGCGCGATTGGTTGGCAACGGGTCGTTAGGCGACTTGGTATTGCCGACGGTCACGCTTAGCCTTGCGGCGGGGGCCTCGCTTGGGCGCGTAGTGCATGAACGTATTCGCGCCGAGATGTGCGAAGACCACGTACGCCTTGCCATCGCAAAGGGGCAATCGCCCGCCTCCATTCTGATACGCCACATTGCACCGCGCATCATCGGCCCGCTTGCCACCGCATGGGCCAATACACTGGGCGCGTTGCTGGGGGGCGCAGTAATCGTTGAAACGATCTTTGGCTGGCCCGGTCTGGGACAGCTGATCTTGCAAGCCATTGCCCAGCGAGACTACCCGATTATCCAAGCCTATCTCGTGTTCATGGGGCTTGGGTATTTTGCTACCAGTCTGTTGGCCGATGTGATCGTGATCATCAGTGACCCGCAGTTGCGCCGAGGTCTTGCCTATGACTGATGTCCCCATGAGCCTGAGTAAAACCTACCGCCGACGACTACCGCGCGGCTTTGCGGGGCGTGGTGGACTGTGGCTAGGGCTGGCTTTGCTAGGCGGGTTTGTTGTGCTGGGCTTTGCTGGCAGTTTTGTGTCGCTGCCACCGCCAGAAAAGATCGACCTTTTGACGCGGCTTGCACCCCCCTCGGCAGTGCACCCTCTGGGCACGGACCATCTGGGGCGCGATGTGCTGGCGCGTCTGATCGGCGCAGTTCCAGTATCGCTTGGCGCAGCGATCGCCACCATGGCCGCCATTTTAGCGATTGCACTGCCTTGGGGGCTAACGGCGGCGCTGGCGGGGGGCAAGGTCGATGCGCTGCTAATGCGGCTGGCGGACATCGTCATGGCCTTTCCGACGCTGGTGTTGGCTTTGGCAGTGATTGGCTTTTTAGGGGCGTCACTAGAAGCATCCATCATTGGCGTTGCAGCGGCGTGGTGGCCGTCAAACGCGCGGTTATTGCGTGCGCTGGTGCTATCGGCGCGGCAGCGCGATTTCGTGCGCGCGGCGGGTCTGGCGGGGGCATCACCTGCGCGTGTGATCTGGCGCCATGTGCTACCGCAAGTGTTGCCGCCCCTTGCGGTGATCGTGTCGCTGGAAATGGCATCGGTACTGTTGGTGCTTTCATCGCTTAGCTTTCTGGGCATTGGCGCGCAGGCACCGACCCCGGAATGGGGCGCAATGTTGAATGAGGCGCGCCCCTTCTTTGCGCGCGCGCCGCACATGCTACTGGTGCCGGGCCTGGCGGTAACGCTGGCGGTGCTCGCCTTCAATCTGATCGGTGAAGGCCTGCGCGACATGCTTGATCAACGGGAGCCCTACAAATGGTAACGGGACTTGAGGTGAAAAGCCTGAGCGTTTTGTCCGGCCGAGGTGAACCGTTGCTTGATCGTGTCAGTTTCAATTTGGCCCAAGGCGAGCGTATCGGCCTGATTGGCGCCTCAGGCAGTGGCAAGTCCTTAACGGCGGGTGCGCTCTGTGGCCTGCTTCGCCCGCCTCTGTCTGCGCGCGCTATGGCGTTGCGGTTCTATGGAAATGACATGCAGGCGCTAACACCGCGCGCGTGGCGCGCCTTGCGCGGCACAACGATCTTTCAGATATTCCAGAGCCCCGGAACCGCGCTTAATCCGGCCCGCAAGGTTGGCGCACAACTTGTCGAAGCAGCTGTTACAGCACGCGGATGCCCGGTGCGCGACGTCGCCGACGCTTTGAAGCGCGTGGCGCTGGACCCAGAAGTCGCGCGTAAGTTCCCATACCAGATTTCAGGCGGCATGAAGCAACGCGTCCTAATCGCGATGGCATTGCTGCTACGACCTCGCCTGCTGATTGCCGACGAACCGACGACCGGGCTTGATGTGCTGACCGAACACGAAGTGCTGGAAACCCTTGCCACTATGCTCGATGCAACCGGGGCGGCGCTTTTGTTTATCAGCCACGATCTTCGGGCGGTGCGAAGGGTCGCCACGCGCACACTTGTCATGGAAGCGGGGCAGATCGTTGAAGACACCGCAATTTCTGCGCTTTCTACATCAAGGCATTCCGGCGCGCGGGCGCTTGCGAATGCAGTCGAGACATTGGAGGGGCGATGCTGAACCTTACCAAATTGAGCAAGAGCTTTCGTGGCACCAAAGTTCTGGACAACATCGACTTTTCGATTGGTGCGGGCGAAGTGGTCGGCCTGATCGGGCGATCTGGCGCGGGCAAATCGACATTGGCGCGGATCGTTGTTGGGCTGGAAACGCCTGAGACGGGAAGCATTCGGCTGGACACGCAAGAAATCACACCAGGCAAGGGTGATGCGCGGCGGCGCATTCAGTATCTTTGGCAAGACCCTATTCAGACGCTTAGCCCTTACCTCAGTGCGGCGGGCGCGGTGCTCGAAACCTTGCACGGGTTTGACATCGGGCGGCCCCAGACACGGCGCGCGCGCGCGCAAGATTTGTTAGCGTCGCTTGGCATTGTCGCGCAGATAGCCGCGCGCAAACCGCACGAGTTGTCAGGGGGGCAGTGTCAACGGGTGGCGCTGGCGCGCGCTTTGGCGGCTGAACCAGATGTGCTAATTTTGGACGAGCCACTTTCAGCGCTTGACGTAACATCGCAGCTCGGCGTGATCGACCTTCTGCGCCGGGTACATGCCAAACGTAGCCTATCAATGCTGATCGTCAGCCACGACATTGCGCCGCTGCGCCTTTTGGCATCGCGGATAGCCGTGCTTGATGGTGGCCAGATCGTTGAAGACCTGCCGCTGCCCCGCTTTTTTGCCACTGCACGCCACCCCCTTTCGCGGGCGTATATCAGCACAATGAAGGTACAAAGCGATGCCGCGTGATGCAGCAATCCGCCAACCCGAGCACGGCGAAAGTCGGCCCGAAACAGGGCAGTTAGGCGTGGTTTTTTATCCGCGACTTTGCGCCGTGGGAATTGTTGCAGCCTTGCTTTTGACTGCCGCGATAGGCGCTCAAGCGCTAATCTTGATTTTTGCGGGGCACGGCGCGGCACAAAACGAACGGCCCAGTGCGGGCTAGGATGAACTTGCAAGCACCATGCAGGAAAGCTGCAAAATCGAGCGCGATTTGTGGCCCTTCCCCAACTCGTGCATCGCCGCCGATCTACGAAGCGAAATCAGAGGTAATTTATGACCCGCACCGTTCAAAATGCCAATTTCGAGGTGCATGTTTGCCTGCGCTGTCCAAGCCCGGATGCAGCACGCAGAAATCGAGATGAAGGCGGCGGACCGGCGCTGTTGGCGGCCATTCAGGCAGAGCTGGCACGCCGCCCCTACGCGCCATATGCGGTTCTGTTGGCGTATCAATGCCTTGGCGTTTGCACCACCCGCGGCAGGGTTTCGCTTGCGGCGTACGGCCGTTGGGGGGTGGTTCTTGGCGGCATCGACGAAAACTTGGATATTCCCGCGCTTGGTGACTACATCAACCTGTGGCTTTTGCACCCGTGGGGAGAGATACCCAAACCCCTGCGCCTTGCCTCAATGGAAAAAAAGATCATCGGTCGATTGCCACCGCATCGCCACGACCAAAACCACGCCGCGGCAGAGTTCGGCGGCCCGCAAACCAACCAGAAAATCACGCGCGTGCCGCTGGTGCCTCCGGCGTATATGGAAGATCATGTCAAATAAGGGCGCGGGTCGCGCTGGCGCTAGGTTTTCGCCTTTGAACACTCGCCCCCAACCCGAAGACCTCGACCATTTAAACTAGGCCGCCGCGCCCATCACCCACTGGTTACCCACAATGCTTACACCGCTGAAAAATCGTATCTTTCGCCACATGTTCACGGCACAGCTCGTGGCGCTGTTGGGAACTGGTCTCGCCACGGTGGCCCTAGGCCTGCTTGCTTGGCATCTTGCCGGGGATGATGCTGGGCAAGTCCTTGGCGCCGCACTGGCAATCAAGATGGTGGCCTATGTGTTTTTGGCGCCGGTCGCCGCTGCCGTCGCACAGCGCCTGCCGCGCCGCGCATTCTTGGTGACACTGGACCTGATCCGCGCAGGAGTCGTGTTGTTCTTGCCGTTCGTCACCGAGGTCTGGCAGATTTACGTGCTGATCTTTACGTTGCAGGCCGCCTCGGCCGGATTCACCCCGGCATTTCAAGCAACAATCCCAGATGTGCTGCCCAATGAGCGCGATTATACCAACGCACTGTCACTGATGCGCCTGACCGAGGATCTGGAGCAGATTGCCTCGCCGCTGGCTGCTGCAGCCCTGCTGACGGTGGTGAGTTTTCCTGTGTTGTTTGCAGGAACCGTGGTGGGCTTTCTCCTCTCGGCGTTGATGATAGCGACCGTCGCTTTTCCCCCGCGCACGCCCTCTGCGGTCGACCGGTTTTGGGCCTCGACCACGCAGGGCCTGCGTATCTACCTCGCCACGCCGCGTTTGCGCGGGCTGATGCTGATGGAGGGTGCCGTCGCCGCCGCGGGGGCGATGGTGTTTGTCAACACCGTGGTGTTGGTGCAGGCCCGCTTTGGTCTGGGTGAGCCACAGGTGGCGCTCGCTTTCGCCGCCTTCGGCGCTGGATCCATGTTGGCTGCCGTCGCGTTGCCGAAGATTCTGGAACGGGTGGATGACCGGACGGTGATGCTATCTGGTGCGGGCCTGATGGTAGCTTGCGTGGCTTTGACGCCGCTAGCGGCGGGACTATGGGAGTTAATGGCATTTTGGTCCTTGATCGGTTTCGGCTTTGCCTGCACGCAAGTGCCTATTGGCCGCATCCTGACCCGATCAGCGCGCGAACAAGACCGGACGGCGGTTTTTGCCGCTCAGTTTGCCCTATCCCATGCCTGCTGGCTGGTGACCTATCCGCTGGCTGGCTGGCTGGGCGCAGCATTCGGCCTACCCAGCGCGGCCTTCGGGCTGGGCGCGCTTGGCGCTGTCGCGATGGTGGCAGTCCTGTGGCTCTGGCCAGCGCAAGATCCCGAGACGCTGGAACATGACCACCCAGACTTGCCTGCCGACCATCCGCATATGCTGGCGCATGCAAATTACCACAGTCATGCTTTCATGATCGACGATCTGCATCAGCAATGGCCGCGCACAAAAACCCATTAGTCAGCAAGGGTGGAGCAACAGCATCACTTTTACAATGGCATCAAATGGCGCCCGCCCAACTCAGGCGTTTTGAACGCCTAGCTATTTCAATGCGTTAGCATCTAGGTGCCCCAACGGGAAACGTCGTCCAAACTTCGAAAGCCCGCGCATCACTAGGGCACCCCTCCAGGGCGGCAGCGGCACCACTTGCGACGCACTTAGATTTTTGATTACGATTGATCATCGGATCACAAATGCCAGTTTGTCGCTTAGACACCGCTGGCGCTTTTAGCATCGTAGTTTGCTGAATGAGCGGCTGAAAGAGCAGGAGATTTGAGTTGAAGGCTTTCCAAACCGTCTCACTAATCGGTGCAGTCGCCGTTGTAGCCGTGTGTTCTGGCACGATGCAGGGAGTGGTGCGAGGTTCTGGCCAACCTGTCCAGTTTTCTTATGAGTAGGGCATCGATAGCGATACGCTGACCGCCAACATTGATAGTGAAGCTTTCCTCGGGAAAGCTGTAATGCGGGGCGCTACAACAACTGTTGGCACGAGCGTCGGCACGGCGTTTGCCGCTGGCGCATCGGCGTTCGGGACGACCACAATCATAGGCACGAACTACACGGGGGACTTTGTTGCAGTCCTGCTCGGCAGCCGCGGTTCTTCACTCTCCTGCCAGCTTCAGTATGCAGACTCGAGCGGGTTCACGACAAGCGGCGGGGTTGGCGTTTGCCAGCATAGCGACGGCAGATTGATTGATATTGTTTGGTGAAGCCTTCTTTTGCAAGCAGGCCGCTTCGATCTAAAGAAGCCACTAGCGAGAATGAAATGTGACTTTGTGGCCTGCGGCCATCCCTCGGTTTTTATGCTGTGCCGCAGGGCCAACGTCGCAACAGTCACAGGTTCTTGGCCAAGTCGGGATTGTGACCAGCGGCGAGCAAGATGTTCGTGCCGGCTCAACCGGGCCCCAAAACCAGATTTGGCAACCACAACGCGGTCTGAGGAATTGTGAGCAGCATGCTCAGAACGATCAGAAGCGGAATGAAATAGGGCAAGGTAGAGCGCACGATCCCCTCGATCGGGGCACCCGAAATGCGCGCCGCTATGAACAGCCCGATTCCAAGTGGCGGCGTGGCGATGCCCAAGATCAGTGACATTTCCATGACGATTCCAAAGTGCACTCGGTCGATCGCATACGCATCAACAAGCGGAAGCAGGATCGGCACTAGCAGCAGCTTGATCGTCACCCCGTCGATGAAGCAGCCGAGCAACAAGACAAAGACCATCACCGCCAGAAAGAAAACAAGCCTCGAGTTGATCAAATCAGGCAAGGCGCGCGCCATGCTCTGTGGGATCTGCTCGATCGCCATGAACCAGCCCATGCTGGCGGCAAAGCCGATAATCATCATGATCATAGAGGTCATCAGCACGGTGTCGGTCAACGCCTTGGTCAGTGCTGCCCAGTTCAGTGTCCTAAACACAACGCCCAATAGGATTACATACCCCGAGGCCAAAACCCCAGCTTCAGACGCGGTGGTTACGCCCGTCAGGATGCCACCCATGATGATCGCGGGTGCAACAAGCGCGATCGTGCCGGAAAGCGTGTGTTTCCATATCTCGCGCCCTGAGGCACGGGGTTGCTGCGGAAACTCGACGCGGGTCGCAAGTATGCGGTTAAATATCATCAGGCTTGTCGCGATCATGAGTCCCGGCACAATCCCGGCTAGGAACATTCGCGCAACCGACTGGTTAGACAGAAATGCGTAGACAACCAGGGGCACCGACGGCGGAATGAACGGCGCCACGATGGCAGAAACCACCGTAATCGCCGATGAGAACGACGCAGTATAACCGCGCTCGCGCATTGCTTTAATCTCGACCGCGCCGAGGCCCGCAATATCGGCCACTGCCACCCCCGTGCCCCCGGCCAAAAGTACCGAGGCGAGCACGTTGACCTGCGCAAGGCCCGCCCGAAAGTGACCGACAAGCGCATTGGCTAGATTGAATATGCGTTCGGTAATACCCACAGCGTTCATGAGGTTGCCGACAAGCACAAAGAACGGAATCGCCAGCAGCGACGTATTGCTAGAACTTTCCAGCAATTTCATCGGGACAATCCAAAGCTCGCCTGAAAATCCGCCTATCGCTAGTGCGCAAACCGCCGCAAGGCCTATGGCCATGGTAATTGGCGTACGCAACGCGATCAGGGTGAGGAAGATCGTAAACAGCGCGACGGCGATCATTCGCTGTGCCCCTCCGATGTATTGCCGACGCGCGCTGGTTGACCAAAAGTCTGAACCGCCCGCACGACGCGCAATATAAAATCGATTAAAATCAACGCACATGAGACAAACAGCGGGACCGATAGCCAGTAGCGCTGTATCCCCACCATGTCGATGCGCCCCACCTGCCGTGGCAAAAGTACAAATGCCTGCCAAAGGATCACCGTCATCAAGCAGATCACCAGAAACATGACGACAATTTCGGCAACCGCGCGTGCCTTATCGGGCAAGCGACGGGTCAGAACGTCGATGGCGACATCCTGACCGCGCCGATAGATCACGTAAAAGGCAAAGAAGATGCACCAGGTAAACAACACACCCGTCCAGGGAAAAACCCAGATGATGCCTTTGTCGAAGGCCAACCGCGAGAGAATGTTGGCGAGGTTAATCGCCAACATTGCAAGCAAAAGACCATTCGCAATTGTCAGGAACGCCCTGCCCACCCAGGTAAGCACGGTATCAAGGGCGCGCCCGACCATCAGTTGGCGGCCCGGCTGGCATTGACCGCGTCAAGAAATCCGACAGGCAGTTTTCCATCGGAGCTCATCTGCGAATAAAACTCGGCCATCTTCGCCACCACGGGCGCGGTGTCGAGCGTGCTGACGTTGACCCCAAGCTCTTTCATCCTTGCAAGCGTTGCGTCTGCCTCGGCATCGGTTTTCGGCCCGAACTCGGCTGCAACTTCGTCATACGCGGCGATGATCTGGCCCTGCGTTTCGGCGTCGAGCGCGTTCCACTTGGCCGCGTTGGTCATGAAGGCCAAGCCTTGCGGGTATTCGTCATGGCGCACCACGTTGGGCGCAACTTCGTAGAACCGCATCGGTTCGACAAGTGAAACCGGGCTGTTCACCGCCTCGACAATACCCCGGCCGATGGACTCGTAGACTTCGGTCCAGGCAAGGGTGCGCACCTCGGCCCCCAGATTTCGCCACGCGGCGGCGGCCAACTCGTCCGGGTGCATGCGTAGCTTCAAGCCTTCAATATCGGCAAGCATAGCCACGGGCTTTTTTGTAACCATGACCCGATAGGGCCCTCGGACCATCTTCGTCGAATCGCCTATCACCACGATACCGGCTTCGGCTTCGATCTTGTCCATCCAGCCTTTCACGAGGTCCGACGCCATGAAGCGCGACCAGTGTTCACGGCTTTCAAACAGGAAGGGCGCGCTGGTGAACTGCAGTTCCGGAACCCATTTTTGCAGGTAAGCCGAGCCCTCGGGATAGATGGCTACCGTCCCCAGCTGCAACTGTTCCAGAATAGCGTCGTCCGAGCCAAGCTGTTCACTGGGATAAACCTCGACTGTGATCTTGCCGCCGGTGTTGGTGCCGATACGGTCAGCCACAGCCTGAAAGATCTGCCCCTCGATTGATTCTGCGGGCATTTTGTGGGCCATACGCCAAACATCCGCAGATGCGAAGTTCGTGCCCAACCCCAACGCGACCAAGGCCGTCGCCAGCATGGATTTTCTAAGGATAGTCATGTGTTATTCCTCCCTGTCGATGTTGACCGCGCGATTTGTTTCGCACGGGTCTGCTTTTTCGGGGCGCGCTGGCTTGGCTCGGTCAGCTAGCCAGCTTCGCCATTACCATCGCGGTTGCGCCCGAGATGTCGGGCAGTTTTTCACCCGCGACGAGGCGGGCCAAAAGCTCGATCTCGCGCGCCTGCATCCCCAGCGCACGTTCTGCTACGGCCACGCATTGCGACGGCTTGAGAAACACAACGCCGCTTTCGTCTGCCAGCACGGCGTCGCCGGGCTCAACAGAGCAACCGCCCACCGAAACCGGCACGTTCAATTGCCCTTCCAACGCAAGAAGCTTGGTCGTAATTGGCGAAGGCCCGGTGCACCAGACGGGCATCTGGACCCGGCGAATTTCGTTAAAGTCCGTCGCGGGCCCGTCAATGACTGCGCCGACCACCCCGCCGAGCTTGGCGGCATTGGTGATAACACCGCCCCAGCAGGCATGTTTGCGGTCGCCACAGCGATCAATCACAAGGAAATCGCCCGGGCGAACCAGCGACATCAGATGGTGTAGCAACGTTGAATCTGCCCCCGGAATGCGAAGCGTCACCGCAGTTCCCACCACACGCTTTTCACCCAACACCGCGCGCAATTCATTTGACGCGAATTGGCTGTGCAGGAAATGGCCTGTGGTTGCCGTTTCCACCTCGCGCAAAAGCGCCAGTGTGGCCTCGGGAATCTGCTCTGGCATTGGTCTTATATCAAACATTTGGACCTCACATTACGTGGTGGAGATGAACGGGAATGTTCGTGCGGACCTTTGCTTGATAGTCATCGTCAATCCGGGCACTGGTGATACCGACATGGTCCCCCACTTGCGCCACGATGTGGCCCCAGGGGTCGATCACCATCGAATGGCCGTAACAGGCCTTGCGGCCCTCGGCGTGCTGCCCAATCTGGCCAACTGCGAGGAAATGCGTTTGCGTCTCGATTGCTCGGGCGCGCGCCAGAACTTCCCAATGGTCCTTGCCTGTCAGCAAGGTGAAGGCGGCCGGAAGCACGATCAGATCGGCGCCCTTTTCGCGCAGCGCCCGGAACAACTCTGGAAAACGGATGTCGTAGCAGATCGCGCAGCCGATTGTGTGACCGGCGCAGTTGTAGGTCACAACGTCGGAACCTGCCGAGATCGTCGCGCTTTCCCGGTAGCTGACGCCCCCCGGCACGTCCACGTCGAAAAGGTGGATCTTGCGGTAGCGGGCGATCTCGTCGCCATTGGGGCCGAAAACCACGGTCGAATTGTGGTACGAGTTGCCATGCTTTTCAACAATGGTGCCGCCGTGCAGCGTAATTCCATGGCGCTTGGCCATGCCCTGCATCGCGCTATAGGCATCGCCATCGGGGAAGGTTTCGGCGCTGTTATGGAACTCTTCGGTGCCATCGCCCAGCATAGCCCAGTATTCGGGCAATACGACGAGGTCAGGCTGATCCTGCGCTGCTTGCGCCACCAGCGCTTCGGCCTTGGCGATGTTTTGCGCTTTGTCGGACTGGGAGTTCATTTGGATAAGGGCAACTTTCACGGGGTTCCTCACAAAGATGCTGACCCGTACAAGACTGCCTGACGCTACGTCAGCGCGTCCAACGCAATATTTTTCGCTCAACCATAAGAAAATTTTATCTATCGGGCCGACGAACTCGTCTGTCTGGCGGTTGGTCGATCCCATGCCCAGTCGGGATTACTGCGCTCGCAGTAGTCATGCGCCACTTGGTGGGCGAGTTCAGCAATCATTCCAGGAAGCAGCTGCGCCGGCCCGTCAGAGTAAACCGCGTGCAAACGCATTGGTGGAATGGGCTGCTGCGCATCTATCAATTCAAGCTCGCCACGCGCCAATTCGCCCTGTGCAACTACCGGCGGGATCGTGGCTACGCCGATGCCATCGGTGGTCATTCGGATGATCGTGGCCAAAGAATTTGCGGTGTAGATCACATAGTCATCACGTGGAAATTGCTCGAAAAACCTGCTGATTGCGGCATGAGGTTGCGAACCTTTCGGAAACGAAACGATGGGAAATTGCGTTAGCCGGTCAAGCGGGGCGTGCCCACCCAACCCAAGCGCGGGCGATGCGACCCAGTGGCACGCAAAGGTGCAAAGCTCGACGCTAAGATAGCCCTGCTCCAATACCGGCCCCATGATCAGAGCAACGTCTATTTCACCAGCCGACAGCAGATTTACGAGCCGTAAAGTGGTATCGGCAGTGATCTCGATATTGATCAACGGAAACTGCGTACTAGAGGTGCGGATCAGGTCGACAAGCCAAGTGTAACTTATCGTGTCGATCACTCCGATACGCACGGTGCCACGCAGCCCACCGGCACCGCTTAGCTCATCGACAAGGTTCTGCGCGGCCCTCAGCAGCGGCTCGGCCCGCGCTAGCGTTTTCAACCCCTCAGGGGTCAACGTGATCTTGCGGTGGTCGCGCAGGAACAATTTGACCCCAAGATCCGCTTCAAGTGCCGCGATCCTTGACGAAATCGCCGCTTGCGTAGCATTCAATCGGTTGGCAGCAAGCGTAAAGCTCCTTAGCCGCGCGACCCAAACGAAGGTATCAAGAAACTTCAGGTTCAACATTATGCTACCGATCCTTGCTGGCGCGATGGCTGCAACGCAAGAGCGCCAACAAAGTAACATGGCTTCGACTTCACTCGATGAAAAGATTGTCTGGGTACAGACATGACGTTTAACAACGCGTCTGCCAGCCGGAATACACGGGCCCTGACAAGGAAACTCCCAGGATTCAAACCCACTGCTCCACTCGCGCAACCAGGACCGTTTGAAAGTGCGGGCATCCGCTATGCGCGAGGTTGCCCTACCCTGCCCCGAAATCGGGCTTTGGCTATCACCGCTAAACGAATGCCATTTGCACTGTGGATGGCCCCGTCAAGGCAGACAAGAAATCAGGCCAGCCAGTCCATTATACCCGTCGCTGCTTCTAAGCGCGCTCCGGCATGCTTCATCCGGTAAAGCCTTTGGAAACGTGATCGCGAATTAGCCCGGCGCCAATCTCCACCAGCCGCGCCGAAAGCGCTTTGCCGGTTTCTTCAGTGCAATGCGCCGGATCTCCACGCCACACCCCATGCGGTGCCGCCTCATTCGCAGTCAACGGCGCTTGAAAAACCGCGCCGGCATATTTGATCTTTGCAAAACCGGCCACGTCCATACCTAGGGCCTTTTGGTCTTTCGGAGGGGCGCGCTTCAGGTCCATCCGAAAGATTTCCGGATAATAGTGCAAGCCTATCGAGGTAAGCGGGTCGCCGCCATGTCCCGAGGATTTTGCCGCCATTTCAGGGCCCAGAATATCCTTCAGAAGTTCATACGAGATTTGCCAAAGATACATCGAAAGCACAATCATGCCGGTAGTCTGCCGCCAGCGCTGCGCGACCTCGTTGATCGCGGAAACATTGCCGCCGTGGCCGTTGATGATCAGAAGCTTATTCAGTCCGTGCCGTGCAAAGCTGCTGAACATGTCCTCCAAAACCGCAACCAGCGTGGCGGGGCTCAGGGCAATTCCGCCGTGAGTCGAGGCAAAGTAATCGGCCCCGCCGAACGGAATCACCGGTGCCACAAACGTGGGCACTCCCAGCGCACGTGCAGCACGCGCCATATCCATCGCTACGGCCTCGACTGCAAGGTAGTCGCCCATCGGCGCATGGGTTCCCTGGTCTTCCATCGAGCCCATGGGAAGCAAAATTACCGCCTCCTTGGTCAGAAACTGGCGCGACTCCTCGCTTGTCAGTTCGGCGATCCGGATTTTGTCTGTCATGGTTTTTCCTTCGGGGCTTTGGGTTACAACCCTGCAACACGCTATGTCGCCTCGCGAATGCGCCGTCTGTTGCGAATGAGGAATAAGGCGGGGTTTGCACGTGGCTGTGTCCACCCTATGTCGGAATCACGCGCCAGTATGCCACTTCAACTGCTGATACCCTGACAATGCTTTCGCGCGATATCAACGAAATCCAGCACAATGCGGGACGTCTCGCCTGTGGGCCACGCGATGGCCAGATCGATTGAGCGTGGCAACGAAGGCAGCGGCCGGAAAATGAGATCCGGCCATTCGGTATATTGCACCCAGGACGGCACGATAGCGATCCCGGCCCCCGCGGCAACCAGAGTCAGAACCGAAAGCGTATGTCTGCATTCCTGCACGACTTTTGGGTGCACACCAACTTGGCGCAAGCTGTCAAGAACCACGCCCGAATAGCTCGCGCCGAGCACGGGTGCATAGCCGATCATAGGTTCCCCTGCAAAATCCGTCAGGCCGATCTGCTCTTTTTTGGCAAGCGGGTGACTGCGATACACAGCAGCAACGAAACCTTCGCTGGTCAGGCGTTCCATGCGCATGAACCCGGTTTGCTCGGTCGGGCGGATGAAGGCGACGTTGATCTTGCCGCTTTCGAGGGTTTTCAGTTGTTCGGCGGTACCCAGCGGAACCACCTCGACGATGACGGCGGGCCATGCCTTGCGGTAGGCGGCGATGATCGGCGGTAAGTACCGCGACAGCGAAGTTTGGACGCCGCCCACAACAATTCGCCCCGTCGTCTCACCCGAAATTGAGCGCGTATGTGCGATTGCGCGTTCGACGTTGTCGAGCACATCTTGCGCATGCCAAAGGAAGGTTTCACCCGCAGAAGTCAGGCGAACAGTGCGCGTCGTGCGATGGAAAAGAAGTGTGCCAAGCCGTTGTTCTAGAAGCTTGATCTGTTGGCTCAACGGCGCTTGCGAAATGCCAAGCCGCTCGGCTGCACGACCAAAATGCAGCTCCTCTGCCAAGCAGACGAAATAGGTCATCAGGCGCAGGTCGATTCCATGGTTCATATCGACTGAGTATCAATACCAGCAATATTTGTGAATTGATTCTTATGGATCGACGTGGTTGCCTTGAGAACTGAGGCGCTAAACAAGGCGGGCTGTCACCAATGACCATCACATTCGAATGACTCGATTCTGGCTTTTCAAGTTGCTGCGAACCTTGCTGACGTTGTGGTTTGTGGTGACCTTCACCTTCATCGTACTGCGCACTTCGGGCGATCCTGTGGTGTCGCTAATCGGTGCAGATGCCCTGCCCGAAGAGATCGAACAGTTTCGTGAGCAATGGGGACTCGATCAGCCACTCATACTGCAATACCTGCAGTACATCGTGCAGATGGTGTCGGGCAACTTTGGCGAGTCGCTGCGCGACCATCGACCCGTCATCACCATCATTGCCGAGCGACTTCCGTGGACCCTGATGCTGGGGCTGGTCGCCTATCTGGGCGCGGCGCTTGTTGGCATTCCGGCAGGAATCGGGGCCGCTTTGCGCCGTGGCGGAGCATTTGATCGGGCAATCATGGCTTTTGCGGTGTTCGGTTTTGCACTGCCGAACTTCTTTCTTGGCATTCTTCTCATCCTGCTGTTCTCGCTGTGGCTTCAGGTTCTGCCTTCGTCGGGTACCGGCACGATCTGGCATTTTGTGATGCCCGCGCTGACGCTAAGCACATTCACTGCCGGAACTTTGGCGCGCTTCACGCGCTCGGCAATGCTGGAAGTTCTCGACAAGCCTTACATGCGCGCTGCAGCGGCCAAGGGTGTGCCGCCCGTAAAGCGAGTGCTGTTCCACGCCTTGCCAAATGCGGCCATTCCAATCGTCACCGTTATTGGCCTGAACATCGGGCATCTTATTGCAGGGGCCATCGTGATCGAAACTGTCTTTGCCTGGCCCGGCATCGGGCGATTGCTTGTCACTGCTGTATCCTCACGCGATCTTGCAGTGGTACAGGCGCTGGTACTGGTGATCGCCGCAACCATGGTGCTGTCCAATCTGGCCGTTGATCTGATTTACGGCCTGCTTGACCCGCGCATTCGCGTCGGAGGGCGGTAGTATGGCACGTCGTCCTTCATTCATTCTTGTCGCGGCATCGCTGGTACTGATCACTGTTGTGGCGATTTCATTCGTCGGCAATATTTTCACAGACTATCAGATGACAGACCAGAACCTTATGGCCCGGCTCAAACCGCCAGGGCTGTTTGGCGGGCCGGCCGAATACCCGCTTGGGACCGACCGGATCGGGCGCGATATGGTCGCGCGATTGGTCGCAGGCGTGCAGATGTCGTTGTCTGTCGCATTGGCGGGCACTCTGATCGGTGCCGTTTTTGGCACCTTCGTCGGCTTTGTCGCGGCACATTTTCGCGGGGCCGTCGAAGAAACCCTAATGATGATCGTCGATTTTCAGCTTTCGTTGCCGTTCATCCTCATTGCGCTGACGTTGTTGGCATTTTTCGGAAACTCGCTGACACTGTTCATCATCCTGATGGGGCTTTTCGGCTGGGAGACATACGCCCGCCTTGCGCGCGGGGTCGTGCTTTCGGCCAGCGCGCAACCTTATGCAAAAGCGGTCATCGCGCTTGGTGCTGGGCCGTGGCGGCTGTATCTTCGTCACATTCTGCCCAACGTCGCTTCGGCGCTGATCGTTCAGATCACACTTACTTTCCCGCAGATTATTCTGCTGGAAACGTCGTTGAGCTTCCTTGGTCTTGGTATTCAACCGCCGATGACCAGCCTTGGTCAAATCTTGGGCGACGGTCGCGACTATCTGTCGACGGCCTGGTGGATTTCGGTTTGGCCTGGCTCTCTCATATTCATCATCACGCTGTCGATGAGCGCGCTTGGTGATGCCCTTCGGGACCGATTGGACCCGATGCTGAAGACAAGAACGACATAAAACAAACGGGGAGATCTGCTATGCTTACCAGAAGACTATTCAACCAGATGGGACTTGGCGGGGTCGCACTGCTTGCTTCGCCCGTTCGCAAGGCCTGGGCCGCCGGCGAGCGGCCAACCATCACCATCGCTGTCGATAACCTTTGGGCGAACATCGCCCCGATCAATGGTATTTCGACGACGACGCGGCGGTTTTTTCCGAACTTCTATGACCACATCATCGACCGCGATTACATCGCGGACGAACAGGGTCTGGTTCTTGCGCCGCGGCTCGCGACGGAATGGACGCAGAATGGCAAGGTCTGGACGATCCAGCTGCGCGAAGGTGTCAAATTCCACGACGGCGAAACTATGACAGCCGAAGACGTGGCCTTTACACTTTCGGCAGAGCGGCTTTGGGGTGAAAAACCCTATGAACCGCGCGGCAAGACCTTTACCGCCGGATTTGTGCGTGTCGAGGCGACCGGCCCGCTGACCGTTGAAATCGAAACCGAGCGCGAAGACCCCTACATTCCAGGCAAGCTGACCGGTTACATCGGCTTCATCGTGCCTAAGAAATACTATCTTGAGCAAGGCGTTGACGGGTTTGGCCAGATGCCCGTCGGGACCGGGCCTTACAAGGTCACCAAGTTCCGTTCCGGCGAAGTTCTGGAGATGGAAGCGTTTGACGAGCACTGGAACGGCGCGCCCCCGGCGGCAAAGCTGATCTGGAAAATCATTCCAGAATACGCGGGCCGCATGGCGGGCCTCGTCTCGGGCGAATTCGACTTTATCGCCAACATCCCGACCGATCAGGAAGCGCAGCTAGAAAGCTATAGCGACGTCAGCGTGAAGCGCGCTCTGGCAGGCAACTACCCCGCCTTCGCCTTCAACTGTCGGCCTGACCCCGAAGACAATCCGCTGGTCGATGTGAACCTGCGCAAGGCGATGGTGCAGGCGGTCGATATGGACGCTATCGTGACGGCGTTGTTCGGTGACAAGACATTCCACCCTGCGGTTCCGTTCAACTTTCCGGAATACGGCAAGTTCTACGACCCGGACATGCCCAACCCCCTGCCCTACGACCAAGAAGCAGCCAGAGCGCTTGTCGCTATGACTGACTACAAGGGGCAGGTGCTCGACTGGCACATCACGCGGCAATTCTATCCCAACTACGAAGCGGCCGCAGAGATCATGGTCGAGATGTGGCGCCAGGTCGGAATCAACGTCCGCGCGGTTATCCTTGACAACTTCGATCTGGTTTATACGCGGCCTTACCACATGATGAACATGTCGATGTCTACCGACTTCATCCCCGGCGACCCCTACCAGCCGCTTTGGCTCGACTGGGGCCCGACTTCGTCGCGTGCAACCGCAACGTGGAAAACCTGGGACCCGACGCCGGGCTATCTAGAGGCTGGCAAGGTTTTTGCCGAGGCGACCGATTTCGAGGAGCGCAAGGCGGCCTATCTCAAGCTCAGCGAAGAATGGCAGAAGGTAACGCCGGGTTTCTATCTGTGGAAGAGCATCTACAACTGGGCGCATCGGGCCGATATCACTTGGGCGCCGCGCGCCGATGGCGAGATGCGGATGTTTGACAACTACATCGCTCTGCCCGCGTGACACGGTGAAACACGCCCTTAAAGATATGACGTTCGCGGAGTTCCGCGAACGTCTCCCTGACGGCCCGGTGATCTTGCTTCCACTGGGCAGTCAGGAAGAACAGGGGCCGCACGCCCCGATGGGCGACTATATGCTCGCCCAAGAAATTGCCGACCGCGTCGCCAAGGCGGCGGGTGCCATCACTGCGCCAACCTTGCCGTTTGGCCACGCTGATTTTTTTCGCTGCGTGCCGGGTGGCATGCAATTGCGCGCCACCACCTTTACCGCCTTGATCGAAGATATGGTTGATAGTTTTCTCGACCATGGCATCGATCGGGTGCTTATCCTGAACGGCCATTCGAGCAATGCGCCACTTATAGATCAGGCACTGCGCCAGTTGCGGCGCAAGCACGGTGTCGCCGTCGCCTCGATTGACCTTTGGCGAGCCATTCCCGACGCGCTGTGGCGCGAACTCTTTGGCGAGAACTGGGCTGCGGTGAAGGGCCATGGCGCCGAACCGCTGACGTCGGTCTACATGCATCTGTTTCCTGACTTGATGCGCCCAGACCTCATGCGCCCTGCGCATCGCGGAAAGGCGCTCGGTCTGCCCATAACCGGCCCGTCGGGAGTAAGCTTCCTTGGCCAATCCGTCTATCTGCCGATCAACGCGACCGAGGTGAACTCCGATGGAATGCTGGGCGGCGACCCAACCCGCGCCTCGGCTGAAATCGGCAATGCTCTGGTCGACCACCTCGTCGGGCTATGCGCCGATTTCGCCAAGCATCTTGCGTTGTGCAATCCACGCGTCCTCACCGAATCTCCGGAAAAAGTCGCAAAATGACCAATCTTCTACTTGATATTCGCAACCTCTCGGTGCCGCTGCCAACAGGAGCCGAACGCCCCTTTGGCGTCGAAAACCTGTCGTTGACACTGACTAAAGGTGAAATCCTGTGCATCGTCGGTGAAACGGGGTCGGGTAAATCGTTGACGGCTTTGGCGACCATGGGTTTGTTGCCGCCGAACTTGCCCAAACCTGCGGGCACAGTGGCGTTTGAAGGCGTCGATATGGTTTGCCTGCCTGAGGCTGAGCGTCGAAAAATTGCCGGGCGCCGCATGGCGATGATTTTTCAAGAACCAATAGCGGTTCTGAATCCGGTTTACCGCGTCGGCAAGCAAGTGGCGGAGGTGTTTCGCCTGCATACCGACTTGAGCAAAGCCGAAATCAGCGAGCGCGTGATCCGTTTGTTTGAAGAGGTGCGTTTGCCGAACCCGGCCGAGATTGTGCGCTCATTTCCGCACCAGCTTTCGGGTGGGCAATGCCAGCGTGTCATGATCGCCTCGGCATTGGCGCTGGATCCAGCGCTGCTGATTGCAGACGAGCCGACGACGGCGCTTGATGTTACAACCCAGGCTCAGATTCTGCGGCTGATGCTGGAACTGCGCGAGAAGCACGGCACTGGCATCATGTTCATCACCCACGACTTTGGCGTGGTCGCCGAAATTGCAGATCGCGTGGCGGTTATGCGTTACGGCAAACTCGTCGAAGTCGGCACCGCCGACGAGGTGTTGAGAAATCCGCAAGCCGATTACACCCGCGCCTTGCTCGCGGCCGTGCCGCGCTTGGTGCCCAATGCTGCCCGCCAGCACCAACTGCGCGGCGGCGAAACGCTTGCGCTGGAGGCCCGGCAGATTTCAAAAACCTATTCGGGCGGCGGTATGTTTGGCGGTGGGCGCACAGTCAAAGCGGTGGACCGCGCAGATATAACGATCCAGCGCGGCGAGACGCTGGGACTGGTGGGGGAAAGTGGCTCTGGTAAATCCTCGCTCGCGCATTGCGTGATCCGTTTGCAGGAACCCAACCGTGGCGAAATCACCATTTTGGGCGATACTTTTTCCGGGTTGAAGGGTGCCGCACTGCGCGACGCCCGCCAACGGGTGCAAATCATCTTTCAAGACCCCTATACCGCGCTTGATCCGCGACAGGCAGTCGGAGAGGCCATAGCGGAAGGGCCGATCATTCATGGCCTGCCGCGCGACAAAGCTCGCGCCCGCGCGCTGGAACTGATTGCGGCGGTCGGGCTCGATACGGCCTCGGCGGAACGTTTTCCGCATGAATTTTCGGGCGGTCAACGGCAACGTATCTGCATCGCCCGGGCGCTTGCAGTGGAACCGGGGCTTTTGATCGCGGATGAAGCCGTTTCGGCGCTGGATGTTTCGGTTCAAGCGCAAATCCTAGATCTACTTGCAGAAATGCAGAAGCGTCTAGGGTTTGGCATGCTGTTCATCACGCATGACCTGCGTGTTGCAAGCCGTATCTGCGACCGCATCGCGGTCATGCAGGCGGGCGCCATCGTCGAAGTTGGCGAACCTGCGACACTATTTTCAAATCCGCAACAAGCCTACACCCGCGAACTTCTTGCCGCGGTTCCCGGTCGAGATTGGCAGAACCGGCCCAGTGCCTCATCCGCTGAACGGAGATAATCATGAAAAAGTACCGCATCGGCGACCAACCGCAACGTATTGACAGCGCCTTGATCAAGGGCTTTGGCAAGGTCGAGGTTGCAACTATCGGCCATTTTCGCCATCGCGGCTTTGTGCACCACAGCCTGCGCCCGCTGCAGCCGATTGTCGGCACACTTGTCGGCACAGCCGTTACGGTGGCAATTCCGGGCACCGACTCGACGCTGCTGCATCACGTCCTTTCCATGATCCAGCCCGGAGATATTCTTGTCATTGACCGGCTTGGCGATGATCGGCATGCCTGTCTCGGCGGTGGCGTCGCCTTTGCGGCCAAAGCGGCTGGCGTACTTGCGGTGATCCTTGACGGTCCTTGCACCGACGCCGACGAGATCATTGAAGTCGGGCTTCCTGTTTTCTGCCGGGGCGTGTCGCCGATAACTACACGGCTGAATGATCTTGGCGGCGCGATCAACCTGCCGGTCGCCTGCGGCAATGTTCCGGTGCTGCCTGGCGATGTGATCGTAGCAGATGGCTGCGGGGTGGTGGTGATTTCACCCGATGAGGCCGAGGAGGTGTTGGCCGAGGCCAGCGCCCGCCAGGCCCGTGCCAACCGCAACCGCAGCAAGATCGAAGCGGGTGAAAAGCTTGGCGATCTGTCTGGCGCTGCGCGCCAGGTTGCAGCTGAAATGGAGCGCGAAGATGGCTGACAAGGCGAACCGATATTCCGCGATTTCTCCCGAACGCTGGACCGCACGCAAGACCGCTGGCGTTAGCAACACGGGCATCGTCACTTCGCAGCACTACGCGGCTGCGGAAGCTGGCGCAAAAGTGCTGGCCGATGGCGGTAACGCGGTGGATGCTGCGGTCACGGCGGCCTTTACGCTGCAAACGGTAGAGCCGTGGATGACATCGCTGATGGCCTGCGGCTACATGCTGGTGAACCAGCCCGACGGCCAAGTCGAGGTTGTCGAGTTCACCGGGCGCGTGCCCGCAAAATTCGACCCCGAGATCTACCGCGCCGACCCCACCAGAAAAACATTCATTGGCCACCCCAGCTCGGTCAATGATGCCAATTCCAAGGGGTTTTCGGCAGCCTGTGTTCCAGGCTGCGTGGCCGGATTTGCCGAAGCGTTGGAACGCTTCGGCTCGATCTCCTTTTCGCAGGCTTTGCAGCCGGCCATAGAACGGGCAGCCAAGGGCATCTGGGTCGATTGGCACACCACATTGGCAATCGCGCTGGCCGAGGCCGATCTGCGCGAGGATCCGGGCACGCGCCAGATTTTTCTGCCAGATGGAACACCACCAGAGCCGGGTAGCTGGTTGCCGCTCAAGGCACTGCACGCGACGCTAACCGAGCTTGCCAAAAGTGGACCTGCGGCATTTTACAAAGGTGCGATCGGCGCGCGATTGTCTGCAGACATCGTGAAAGGCGGCGGCTGCGTTTCTCGCGACGATTTGGCCAACTATAAGCCGTTGCACTATTCAGCGCGCGCGATGGCTTTTGGTGGCAAGACCATCCATGTCGCTGGCGAAACGTCGGCTGGCACGCGTTTATTCGACGCGCTTGAACATTTTGAATCCCATCGAGGCAAAGGACCAGTCGGACCCGAGTTTTTTGTGGCGATGGCGCAAGCCTGCTGGCACGCGTTTGACGCGCACAGGGTTCGCTTGCTTCCCACCGAGAATGACCCAAAATCTTCGACCACGCAGGTCAATGCGGTGGACAAAGAAGGCCGCATGGTGGCGATTACCTTCACGCTTCTCAACCGCTTTGGCGCAAGAGCGCTTTCCCCTGATACTGGCATCTTGTGCAACAACGGTATGTCGTGGTTCGATCCTCGCCCTAATCGCGCGAACTCGCTTCGAGCTGGCGCCTATGCGCCGTCGAATATGTGCCCGATAGCGATAACGGACGAAGAAGGTTCCTTTGCCGTTCTTGGGGCCGCGGGCGGCAACCAAATTGTGCCAGCGCTTGCGCAGCTGTCTGCGATGCTGGTGATGGCGGGCCTTGATGTCGAAGAAGCCGGAAACCGGCCTCGCATGTCTACCGGGGCAAGCCGAGATATCATCGCCAATGTCGACATGACCGCGGCCGAAATAGCGGCGCTTGAGGCAATTTCTGCGGTGAAGCCGATGCAGCAGGCCGTCTATCCTAGGCCCTTTGCAGCCCCCGGGCTGATCGGACGTCGCGGTAGCAGTTTTGTCGGGATGCCGGATACCACATACCCTGCCGCGTTTGCGGCGACGGCCGAAAACAGCTGAGGCTAGCAACATGTCCGATACGGCACCCTTTGCACCGCCAAGTTCCATTCCCGGCGTCATGACCCTTGTTGCGCCGCACGCCCCGCGTATCGCCATGGTGTTTGACAGCCCGCATTCCGGCTTGACTCTGCCGGCCGACTTTCACCCGGCGGTCTCACCCGAATTGGTGCGACTGGCCTCGGATACTTACGTAGACGAATTGTTTAGTTGGGCACCCGACATTGGCGCCCCCTTACTTGTCGCAGAGTTTCCACGCAGTTTTCTGGATCTGAATCGCTCGGTTAAGGATGTCGATACGGCCATGCTCGACGCGCCATGGCCCTACGAGATACGCGAAAATGCCGCAACAAAGCGTGGCATGGGCCTTACCTGGCGTTATGCTTGGGGCGACACGCTGATGAATGATCGACCGCTGACCGTTGCCGAGATGGCGGCCAGAATAGACACCTATTGGCGCCCTTATCACCGCGCGATAGTGGCACTACTCAATCAGACCCATGCCGAATTTGGCGCCGTTTGGCACATCAACTGCCATTCAATGCCCGCCATTGGACATTCCCTTTCACCGGACCCGCCCGGGAGCGTGCGCGCCGATGTAGTGGTTGGCGATTATGACGGCGCGAGTTCTGAGCCGGATTTTGTCGCACTCGTGGTAGAGACGCTGAAGGGTTTCGGTTATTCAGTCTCTTTGAACAAACCGTTTCGGGGCGCAGAACTCGTTTCAGCATATGCTGACCCGGCGGCGCGCCGAAACTCAATCCAGATAGAGGTCAACCGCAAACTCTATATGGACGAGTTGACTCGAGAACGTCTGCCGGAACAGGTTGAACTGCGTAACAATCTGGCCGCTTTAGGCCGAGTGATGGCCGACTACGTTCGCGGCGCTGTTCAAATCAGACAGGCGAGCACAAAGTAATTGGGGCGCAGGTTGCAACCGATATTTAGACTAAATCGTGGCTTCAGCTAGCAAGCGAACACGGCGCCTATTTTGGGAGGTACCTGGTCGGCAAACTAAGCAAATGGCTTTCAGGTTTTACATGCGCTCCAGGTCGCCAGATGAGGTTGTAGTCGGCCCCGATCACCGCACAAATGCTGGCTGCGCAAAATCTGGCCGGTTTTGTCCGTCGACATATAGATCGGGACATCAGACTGGCTTGAGCATTGGAGGCTCAGGCTCGTTTGTGTGATTGATTATGCCGCTTGTTTTTGATGTTGCAAGCGGAGGTGGCGGATTGTCCGCTTCTTGATCCTTTCCCTCTCTCTCAGAATGGCTTTGTCGCGGCCGAAGTAGACGTCTGCCGGCGTGACGTTGTTGAGGCTCTCGTGGTGGCGCTGGTTCCTGCAACCCGCAGAACCTGCGCCGCATAATTCATTCCGGATAACTTGTCGCTCGTCAGCTTTGGTGCGCCTCGTTTCAGCCTTCTCTCTAGAAGCAACGACTGAGACCCTCTGCGATAATCCGCTACGGCACTAGCCAAGTGACCGCTTCTGAAAATGCGGCAACGCAGCAAGAATCGAGGTCAACCGGCAGCTTAGGGCCGCAAAACGGACCCATGGCTAAGTACCGATCACACTACGTGTGCATCCAAATCGCGACGCCGCACCCACTTCAACGCCGCCCAGAAATGGGTATTTCGTCACAAGGTATCCCACGGGGTATCTTGAGATGAGACATTTTTTCGTTAAATCATTGTATAATATTAATAATAAGGTGGATGGTAGGCCCGGAGGGACTCGAACCCCCAACCAAGGCGTTATGAGCGCCCTGCTCTAACCATTGAGCTACAGGCCCGCCGAGCCGATCGCGGGGCAGGATGGGGGTTGGATAGCAGACCGTGCCGGTGCGTCAAGCAAAAGGCCCGGTTCGAGCCAGCTTGTTGCAACGCGGCCCTTGCCCAACGTCGCCGCCACCGATGCACGATCAACCCAGTGGATGGCTGGCCCGACCGCGCGTTGGTGTTTGTACGCCTGTCCCTAGCAGGCGCCTTCAGGACGGGGCAGCCACGCCTGAACCGGCGCGCTGCGCAGCGGTGGGGCATCCGACATGGGCATTGCCGTAAGAATGAGGACGCTTGGCTTCGTGTAGGAGCGAAAGTTCACATGCCCCGTCCGAGTCGATGTGGTGGGCCACTTGCGCCCAGTCTCTATGCCATCGCCCGCATCCACGGCGAGCACGTCCTTAACGAAGGTCGTGGCATCAAATATTTCTCCGTCGAAGGTGACGATGCGCGAGATGCGATCGACGCGGAAGTGACGAAGAGCTTTTCGTTCGTGGCAGATCGCGGCAATTATGGACCGGCTTCCGGCAGGCTTAACCGACCGCGTCGTGATCCGCCGCCGCGAGGCATTTCCTGCTGCGTCAACATAATCGATTGTACAAAAAACCGGCTCTACCGGCTCGGTGTCGTCGATTATCTGCTCATGAGACGGTTCAGACGCGACGGTTTGGTCATCGTCGGTGTCAGGTAGTGTGACTGCAAGGTCTACATGCCCCTGTGTCGCTAACTGATGCTGAATTTCGCGGTAAATCCGGGGGTCAAGAGTGTCTTTGTTGAGCCGGATATTGCCAACTTTAACGTCAAAATCCGGCGGCTCGTCCGTCTGGCGCGGTGTGCGTCCGAAAAGTGCGTGCAAAAGCCCCATATGAAATGCCCCGTTCAAGCTCGCCCTATGGGCGAGTGGTTGGGCGATTCTGTCAATCTCTGGCGTCGCCACTCGCTCCATACTCCTGAAGGTACTTTCTTCGCTGCGCTAACGACAAATGTTGTAATTCAGGTCGCGCAACCACAGAAAGAACGGAAGAACGCGCAACCCCCACCTCCGGGGAGTTAGAATCAGTCTACGCGATGCTCGCAAGATCTTTCGTGCCTGCCGTGTATTGCGGCAGAATCAGGGCCGAGGGCGGCTCAATGTTGCCGCAAAAAAGCCTGCATTGGGCGAGTTTCAGCTACAACCGCCCCAAATATTGAGCACCGTTTCCCGGCAGGACAGGGTTCGAAAATATCCTGTCATTGCACCCGGTTTCGTGCCTTACTTTAGCCACAATCCGGCCAAAATGTCGACCTGGGGAACGAAATCCGGTTAGTCGCAGTAGAATTTCTGTGGTCCTGACCGGCATTATGGAAAGACTGCCATGTTTATCTCGCGCTGCGCGGCTGCCCGCGAAACGCCGTCTAAGCTATTGCCTAATGATACTTTTCTGACCACTTCCTGCGTTTTTCTTACGCTGGTTTTGTCCTGTGTTCCCCTTTTCAGTTTGATGTGACCGGGGGATCCAGAAAATGTCCAACACCGCCGAAATCAACGCCATCAACCTCCAAGTTGCGGCCGATGACCAATATCTGCTCGACCGTCAGACTGGCTCGGCGACGATCAATCCCGATACCGGCCTTGTATTTGAAAACCTGGCAGAGCAGAACCAATACGGCGATGCCAAATACTATCTTTGGCATGGCGATCTGCAGACCTATCCGACGGGCATGAATGATCGCCCCGAGGAGTTCGCGCAAAAGTTGCGCGACTCGCTGCCGCTGGTCAACACATTGCGGCTGCCGTTCAACGAGAACAGCTTTAATGCTGACGGCAGCCTGCACGAGCAATACGAGCGTTTTCTGACCGCGGCGGCGAGCGAGGGTTTCGAGATCGTTTTTGTCTACATGGGGGGCACAGAGCAGCGCCTGGGCAGCGATGGCGGCCTTGATGCCAACGCGATCTACAGCGGTCTAGAAGCCAATCTGAGCACGGTCGAAAGCGCGTGGACCTCGCTACTCGATTGGCTTGATGGCAATAGCAGCGTGCAGGCCGCAACCTCCGGATACGAGTTGATCAGCGAGCCCGCGTCCTACCAGCGCGGCGCCGATCTCGCCTCAGCCGATCCCGCTCTCGCCAACAGTTTTTTTGCACTCTACGCCGAGAATATCGCGGCCTTGTCCGATCTGGTTCAGGCCCGCGCCGATGGCAACATTCTGGTGGACGGTTGGGGATACTCGGCACAATTCGATATTCTAGATCAGACTTTGGTCGACGGCGTCTCGGTTCTCGATATGATCCGCGCGTCGGTAGGCGAAGATCTGGTCTGGTCGGCCCACCTTTATCCGGGCTGGCTGGGCACGGGCGCCGTCGCTGATGCTGCGGGTGTCAAAGCGATCCTCGACAATAGTTATGCGGCGATTTTGGGCGACAACTTGTTGATAACCGAGACAAATGCGCTCGGCGGATCGGTGGACGACTATACCTATGAGGCGGGCAGCGCGTATCACGATTCCGCCTACCTGATGGCACGCGCCTATGACTGGTTCGCGGATAACGGTGTTGGCGCTGCGTGGTTTCCCGCCGGCATCCAGACACCCTCAACGCTGGTCAACGCCATCAACCGCGGCGCGGTGCGCTTTCCAAACCAGGATTCCACGGCGCATGCCATGAACCTGTATTCGCTAAACGAAACGCCAGCCGAATATGATGGCGATGCCTCGCTTGAGGTCGTGGTTCCGGCGCGTCTGTTTTATTCAGACTACACCGCCAGTGGCGCAGACGAGGCCTTCTACACAGGGCTGCTGACCTATTCGTTCGGTTTTGGCGGCAACGACCTTATACTTGGCGATGACGCAAACGACGCCGACCCAAGATGGGCGGTTGCCAATGATCTGATGTATGGCGGCACCGGTGACGACAGCCTTTATGGCGGCGCTGGCGAAGACTATCTGTTCGGCCAGCAAGGCGATGATCTGCTTGTCAGCACCAGCGGCACCAATTTCCTGTTTGGCGGCACCGGCAATGACCTTCTGATCGGCGGAACCGACTTTGACCAGATGGAAGGCGGCGAAGGGCAGGATCACTTTGACGTTTCGGCGGGCGGCAACGATGTCATCATCGATTTCGCACCGCACATTGGCGAAACGATCAAGCTTGGCGCAGAGTTTGCCGATTTCCATGCCCTGATGAATGCCGTCACTGCCGTTGACGCCGATCTAGACGGCATGGTTGACGATACGCAAATCCAGCGCGCTGACGGATCAACCATCACCATCCTCAATCTTATGCCTGCTGACATGGCACCGGGCGATTTCTTGCTTGAAACAGCCGGAATCTTGGACGGCACAGTAGGCAATGATCTGATCAACGCGCTCTTTGCCGACGCGCAGAGCGACCGGATCGGCGATGGCGATGATCTGATCTACCTCGGCGGCGGCGACGATACGCTTTACGATGGTTTGGGCAACGACACCATTTACGGTGGCACGGGCAACGATCTGATTGTTGGCGCGAAAGGGCAGAACCTGATCTTTGGCGGCTACGGCAACGACACAATCTCGACTGGACAACATTCCAGCCAGCTTTTCGGGGGCGAGGGCGACGACATATTGCGCGCTCAGTTCAGATCAAACGCCCATCATCTGCTGAATGGCGGCAACGGTGCGGATACGTTCGAGTTTGTCGGCACCCAGTTTAATGGTGCCGCGCATAGCGTGATTGAAGATTTCACGCTCGGTATCGATCGCCTTGTCATCAACGGTCATGAGATCGACCTTGGCGCGGCGGCACCAGAAGGCATCACCATCAGCGAAGTCGAGGGTAGCACCGTTCTGTCGCTTGGCGCAGCAACCGACATCACTTTGCGCGGTGTTCTGCGGCCAGTGGCCAATGGACAGGTTGATGGGACGCTGCAAGACGACAAGATTGACCAAACCTATGCCGACCTTGGCGCCGAAGCCGCGACGGATGCTGACGATCTGATTCACGGCTGGGCGGGGAACGACAACATCCTGTCCGGTCGGGGCAACGATACCATTTTTGGCGACAGCGGCGATGATGTGATCAACGGCTACAAGGGCAACAACCTGATTTATGGTGGTGAGGGTAACGATTCACTGATCACGGGGGATCAATCAAGCACGCTCGACGGTGGCGCGGGTGACGACTGGTTGCTTGCCTATTTCAACAAGAACTCGAGCCACGTTCTGACCGGCGGTGAAGGGGCCGACACGTTTGAATTCACCGCACCGTCGCTCGACCGCAGGGCAGACGCGACGATCACAGATTTCAACTTCGAGCATGACACGCTGCGCATCGACGGCGTGGATATCGATCTTGCCAACCTTCCAGCCGGATACACGCTGATTGAGGATGACGGCAATCTGGTGCTGCACCTTGGCGACGATGACACGATCACCCTGCTTAATGGCACGATGGCGCTGCCCAACGGCGCGGTCGACGGCACGATGGGCAATGACATCATTCGAATAGGATTCACCGATCGCGGCGGCGAAGCCGTAAGCGACCAAGGCGATGTCATCCACGGCTGGGCAGGCAATGATGAAATTATCTCCGGTCGTGGAAATGATACGGTGTACGGGGGCAGCGGCGATGATGTGATCAATGGCTATAAGGGCAACAACCTGATCTTTGGCGGCGAGGGCAACGATTCCCTCATAACGGGCGAGCAAACAAGTGCGCTCGACGGTGGCGCGGGCGATGATTGGCTTTACGCCTATATCACAAAGACGACCGCCCATGTCCTGACCGGTGGCAGCGGTGCAGATACGTTCGAGTTTACTGCTACCCGCGCCGGGCGCTCGTCGCATTCTGTCATCACGGACTTTGAGCTCGGGGTTGATAAGTTGATCTTTGCGGGCGAGCAGATCGACCTTGGCGCGCTTCCTGAGTACCTGACACTCAGCGCCGACGCGGGTGAGTTGACTTTGTATCTGTCCGATCACGACACCATAACATTCCAAGGGATTGCGTCATTTGATCTGGTCTGACGGCGTAGGTATCCGTCATGTTTTATGCGCCAGAGCAGGTACTTGGCAAAACCGCGCGGCGGGCACAAAATCGTTGCCGATACGCAATGCAGACCGTATGCCAGACTGGCATCCATCGGGTTCGACCAGTGAGTAAAAGAGAATGCGGTTTTCAAAACATGGCATTGCCAAGTGGTTGAATAGATGAGCGCAAGCGGGCATGACCGGGGTGCGGCCGAGTTGCGCCGAGCGATTGGCGCGTCGTTCTGGTCAATTGTCGCGGTTTTGGTGTTCGGTATTTTTGTAAACTTGCTGCTGCTGACCGGGCCGCTTTACATGCTGCAAATCTATGACCGGGTGCTGGGAAGCCGGTCTGAGGCGACCTTGGTTGCGCTGACAGCACTGATGGCCTTTCTGTTCCTTTGCATGGGGTTGCTTGACCATGTGCGCGGCCGGGTGATGGCGCGCGTCGGGGCGCGGTTTCAAAACGCGCTTGATCTGCGCGTGTTTCAGGCTTCGGTGCGCAGGCTGGCGCTGTATCACGGTGACGTGGCAGCGGCGGCCGGGCAACGCGATCTGGAAGCGATGCAGCGCCTGTTGTCCTCGCCGGTATTGCTGGCGCTGTTCGATATGCCCTGGGTGCCGCTGTTCCTTGGGGCAATTTTCCTGTTTCACCCACTACTTGGCTGGTTCGCGGTGGCGGGTGGAGTGGTATTAATCGGGGTAACGATGCTGAACCAGTGGCTGTCAAAAGAGCCGCTGGAACGCGCCAACCGCGCCTCGGTGCAGGCAGAGCGATTTGCCGAAAACCTGAAGGCAGAGTCAGAAACGGTGCAAGCGTTGGGCATGGCTGGGGCGGGCTTTGCGCGCTGGCAACTGGCGCGCTTGCAAGCCCTTGCGCAATCGCTCGCCGCTTCTGACCGGATTGGCGGGTTTCTGGTGCTGTCGCGCACCTTCCGCCAGTTCTTGCAGTCCGCAATGCTTGGCCTTGGCGCTTGGTTGGTGCTGCGCGGCGAGTTGAGCGCTGGCGCGATGATTGCAGGTTCGATCCTGCTTGGGCGCGCGTTGCAACCGGTCGAGCTGGCGGTCGGGCAATGGGCGGTGGTGCAGCGCGCGTCGGAGGGGCGCGCGCGGCTTGCCGCGCTGCTGACATCGCAGCCCGAAACAGTGGAGCCCACAGCCCTGCCCCGGCCACGCGCCGCACTTGAGGTGCACGGCCTGACGGTTGCTCCGCCCGGTGAAACCCGCGCGGTGTTGCGAGGCGTCAGCTTCAAGCTTGAACCCGGGCAGGCGATTGGGGTGATCGGGCCTTCGGGGTCTGGCAAATCGACGTTGGCGCGCGCGCTGATCGGGGCATGGCCCGCAGCGGGTGGCAAGGTGCGACTGAACGGCGCCACGCTCGATCAATACGCGCCTGACGTGCTGGGCAGCTACATCGGTTATTTGCCACAACGCGTGACACTATTCGACGGCACCGTGGCCGACAACATCGCCCGCCTCGCGCAACAGCCGGATGCAGAGATGGTGGTTAGCGCCGCGATCAAGGCGGCAGCGCACGAGATGATCCTGGCACTGCCAGACGGGTACGATACGCGCATTTCGGCGCTCGGAGGGCGGCTTTCGGGTGGCCAGATCCAGCGCATCGGCCTGGCGCGCGCGCTTTACGGCGACCCGGTTTTGCTGGTGTTGGATGAGCCGAACGCAAACCTCGACAATGACGGATCGCTCGCTCTCAACGCCGCGATCAAGACCATGAAGGCGGCAGGCGGTGCGGTTTTGATTATGGCGCATAGACCCTCGGCGATCCAAGAATGCGACTTGCTTCTGGTGCTCGACAACGGCGTTACGCGTGCTTTTGGCCCGCGCGATCAGGTACTGCGCGCGATGGTGCGCAATCAGGCCGAAATCAATGCCAATCCCGGCCCCGGAGGGGTGACATGAGCAGCGCCGCGCCAAAGCCCGAACGGTTTTCACCACGCCGCTACATCGTGGCGGGCCTGCTGGTGCTGTTGGTGCTGGTCGGCGGCTTTGGCAGTTGGAGCGTTCTGGCGCGGATCGCGGGCGCGGTGGTTGTAAGCGGGCGGATCGAGGTCGAACAGAACCGCCAGATCGTGCAACACCCCGACGGCGGCGTTGTAGAGGCGGTCTTTGTCGAAGAAGGCTCCACGGTCGCTGCGGGCGACCTTTTGTTGCGCCTTGACGGTGCGGCGCTGCGCTCGGAGCTGGCCATTGTCGAGGGGCAGCTTTACGAAATGCTCGCCCGTCGCGCCCGGCTGCAGGCGGAAAGCGCCGACGCAGAGGTGCTGAGCTTTGATCCGGCGCTTGTGGCGGCAGCCGCCGTGCAGCCCGAAATCGACGAGTTGATGCAGGGGCAGCAGCATTTGTTTGACGCCCGGCGCGAAACCTTGGCACAGCAATCTGAACGGCTTGGCGAGCAGCGCGGCCAGATTGCCAGCCAGATCAGCGGAATAGACGCGCAGATCGCGGCACTGCAACGTCAGCTCGATCTGATCGAGCAGGAGCGTGTCAGCCAACAAGAGTTGCTCGACAAGGGGCTTGCGCAAGCCAGCCGCGTGATGGGGCTGCAGCGCGAGGCTGCAAGCCTGCAAGGCGAGTCCGCCGGGCTGATCGCGTCGCGCGCCGAGGCCGAGGGCCGCATTACCGAGCTGAAGATCGAAGAACTGCGCCTTGCCGCCGCGCGCCGCGAAGAAGCGGGCAGCCAGTTGCGCGACATCGGCTTTCGCGAGATGGAATTTGCCGAGCGTCGCCACGCCCTGAGCGAACAGATCGCACGGCTCGACATTCTGGCACCCGTTTCAGGCATTGTGTTCGGCTTACAGGTCACAACGCCGCGCGCCGTGCTGCGCGGTGCCGACCCGGTACTTTACCTTATCCCGCAGGATCGCCCGTTGGTCATCAGCGTGCAGGTTCCACCGATCAACATCGATCAGGTCCGCGTCGGGCAACAGGCATCGCTGGTGTTTCCCTCCTTTTCGTCGCGCACCACGCCAAAACTCGTTGGCCGGGTGGCGGTGATTGGTGCGGATGCGATCACGGATTCTCAAACCCAAGCACCCTATTACCGCGCCCAGATCACGCTCGAGCCCGGAGAGATTGGCAAGCTGGGCGATCTTGCGCTGATCCCAGGGATGCCGGTCGAAGCGTTCATCGGAACCGAAGAGCGCAGCCCCCTCGCCTATCTTGTCCAACCTTTCACCGATTATTTCGTCAAGGCGTTCAGAGAAAATTGACGGGCGCGCCCGCGCGCGACTACCCCGTCCACGCGGTGAAGGCGCCCCCCTTCCCGCGAAGGTCGCCGCAGTCTGCCCCGCCGACTTGGCGCAGGCCATGGTCAAGTTGCAGACACTGGGGATGAATTGGTTTAAGATCAGCAGCGAGGAACGCCCGCCCCTATTGTTTTGCGGATAGCGCGAAAGATTGGGAAGTGCCTAAGACGGATCAGTGAAGCGGAACCGTGGCACCCTTATGGGCCCAATTCAGGCGAGTTTTGTGAGCAAAATGGTTAGCAAAAAGCAGGAAATTGAAGCCACATTGGGCGTTGGGCGCAAGCGACATTCCGTATCTCGTTGGGTTTACACTTTGCTGATCGCCGCCATCGTGGCCGCGGGCGTGATCTGGTGGAATAGCGGGGCCGAAAAGCGTAGCGCCGTGACCTACCAGACCGCCGCTGTAACACGCGGGGATCTGCGCGTCACAATCACCGCGACCGGCACGATCCAACCGACCAATCTGGTCGAAATTTCCTCGGAACTGTCAGGCACGATGAAGTCAGTTCTTGTCGATTACAACGACACTGTCACCGCAGGGCAGCTTCTAGCCCAGCTTGACACCACAAAGCTCGAGGCGCAATTGGCGGTGCAAAAGGCTGCACATGCGGTTGCGCTGGCCCAGGTAGCCAGTGCCGAGGCCAGCCTGACCGAAGCGCAGCTGAACTATGACATTGCCAACCAGCTTGACGAGCGCGGTGTAACTGCGCGCAGCAGCATGACCGCAGCAGAGGCAGCCTTGGCGCGTGCCAAGGCTAATGTGGCCAGCGCCGACGCAAACCTTGACCTTGCACAAGCCCAGCTTGATGCCCAGCAAGCGGAACTGGACAAGGCCTGTATCTGTTCACCGATCAACGGTCTGATACTGCGGCGCAACGTTGACGAAGGCCAGATCGTGGCGGCAAGCCTTTCGGCGCCGGTGCTTTTCACCGTGGCGGAAGACCTGTCCAAAATGGAACTTCAGGTTGATGTTTCAGAGGCCGATATCGGCCGTGTCGCGGTTGGTAAAGAGGCGCAATTCAGCGTCGATGCCTATGATGACCAAAGCTTTCCGGCCACCATCTCGATGGTGCGCTTTGCCTCGGAAACCATTGACGGGCTTGTCACATACAAAGCGATCCTGTCGATCGAGAATGAGGCGCTGTTGCTACGCCCCGGCATGACAGCAACTGCCAATATAACGGTCGCGCAATATAGTGACGTGCTGTTGGTTCCCAACGCGGCACTGCGCTTTGCACCGCCCCAAGTCGCGCAAGACACCTCGGACGAAGCCTCCGGCGGCGGCCTTTTGGGGCTGCTTATTCCATCGGGCCTTGGCGATGACGGGCGCGTACGCTCGGACCGCACTGTCTGGGTTTTGCGCAACGGAGTTGCGATAGAAGTGCCGGTGGAAAAGGGCGACACCGACGGCACGTTAACCCGCATCCTTTCTGGCGACCTCGCCGTAGGGGATTTGGTGATCGTCGATATGGATGAGGCCAGTTAACGTGACCGCTGAACCCGCACTGATCGAGTTTCGCGAAATCTCCAAAATCTATGGCCATGGCCAGGCCGAGGTGCGCGCGCTGAATGGCGCGAGCTTCAAGATCGCCGTCGGTGATTTCGTGGCGATCATGGGGCCGTCAGGTTCTGGGAAATCGACCGCGATGAACCTGATCGGTTGCTTGGATAGCCCGACCTCGGGCGAATATCTGTTCAACGGCGTGCCCATCGCCAGCCTAGATCAGGACCAGCGCGCGTTGCTGCGGCGAAACTATCTGGGCTTTGTGTTTCAGGGCTATAATCTACTGGCACGCACCTCTGCGCTCGACAATGTCGAATTGCCGTTGATTTACAAAGGCGTGGCCCGACCCGAGCGACACCGACGCGCCCTTGCCGCGCTCGCCAAGGTTGGGCTGCAAGGGCGCGAACACCACGACCCGTCCGAGCTGTCTGGTGGGCAGCAACAACGCGTTGCCATCGCGCGCGCGCTGGTCGGCAACCCCGATGTCATCCTGGCCGACGAGCCGACCGGCAACCTTGATACCAAAATGTCGCGCGAAATCATGGAAGTGCTGAGCGCGCTGAATAAGAATGACGGCATCACGATCGTCATGGTCACGCACGAAGAAGACATGGCCGAATACGCCAACCGTTTGATCTGGATGGTTGACGGCAAGGTCGAGCGCGACGGAAAGACGATCAAGGGAGGCGCCGCCACATGATCTGGGAAACGATCCGGCTGGCAATTCAGGCGATTTTTCGCAACACCATGCGCTCGATCCTGACGGTGTTGGGAATTGTGATCGGCGTGGCCGCCGTGATCGCGATGGTCACGGTTGGCGAGGGTTCCTCGTCGCAAGTAACGGCAGATGTCGAAAAGCTCGGCACCAATATCCTGATGTTGTTGCCCGGCGGCGGCACCCAAAGCGGGCCAACGTCAAGTTCCGTCGCCAAGGCGTTCACGCTTGATGATGTGGATGCAATCATCGGCCAGATCAGCACCGTCGAAACCGCCGCTCCCTATGCCCAATCATCTAGCACCGCGATCTATGCCACCGAAAGCAGCGCAACAACAATCGTCGGGACGGACAACCGATACCTGACGGCGGTGGACTGGCCCGTGATCTTGGGGCGCGGGTTTTTGGCAAGCGAAGAATCCTCGGGCAGGTCCGTCTGTATTCTGGGCGAATCCGCGCGTCAGAACCTGTTTGGAAATACCGACCCGATTGGCGAAACGATCCGGCTGAGCACGCTGACGTGCGAAGTTGTCGGGTTGCTTGAAGCCAAAGGGGCTTCGTCCTTCGGGACCGATCAGGATGATGTAATCATTTTGCCGATCAAGACCTTCCAACGCCGGATGATGGGCAACAATGACGTTGCAATGATCTACATCGCTGTGCGCACCGGGCAGAGCACAGCGCGCGCGCAGCTGGAGATCGAAGCGCTTATGCGCGAAAGGCGGCGGATAACCGAAGGCGAGGAAGACGATTTCCATATCATGGACATGAAACAGATTGCCTCGATGTTGACCGGTATTACCAACGTGTTGTCCGGGCTTTTGTCGGCAGTGGCGGCGGTCAGCCTTTTGGTTGGCGGCATCGGGATCATGAACATCATGCTGGTAAGCGTCACCGAACGCACCCGCGAAATCGGGATTCGACTGGCAATCGGCGCGCAGGGCGGTCAGGTGCTCATGCAATTTCTGGTCGAAGCGATTGTCTTGTCGATGATAGGCGGGCTGGTTGGCATCTTGCTTGGCCTGGGGCTGGCCGCGCTCGCCTCAAACCTGATGGCTATCCCATTTGCGCCCAACCCTTTGGTGGTGGCCGGTGCCTTCGTGTTTTCTGCGATGGTGGGTGTGATTTTCGGGTATTTCCCGGCGCGCCGTGCTGCAAAACTCGACCCGATCGAGGCGCTTAGATACCAGTAGGGCCAAGCGACGGTGTGCTGCGATAGTTTGCCCTTATGTGCCCCTAAATACCCGAGAAACACGCCGCAAAAGCCCCACCATACCAAGCAGCCATGCACCAAGTGCGACGAACACCAGCACCCTCGGGATCAGGTCGAGAAAGCCGTACCCCATCGCGCGGTCAAACTGGTAGGTGCTGGTCGTATACATCGCCAAGGGGAACACCATGCCCCAAATCGCCGGTTCATAGGTAAAGCGGTCGCGCATCCAGACATAACGCCAAAGCATCAGTAGAAAAAGGAAGGGAATCCACCAGCTTGCAACCGCCCAGAAGAAAAATGTGAAGCCGCGCAGAAATGGTAACAGCGGTATCAGCAACGGCCACGACTCGCCGCGCAAAAGCAAGATCGAGCCTGCCAGCGCGGTGATCGCCACCGCGCCCATGTTGATCCAATAGGGCGGGCTAAAATCTTCGCGCTGCATCGGCACGAATGTCAGGCGGTAAAAGATCAGCGGGATGATCGCGAGATAAAGCATACAGCCAATCAGGAACATCGCGATCACCTGAAACTGGATCGCTTCAGGGGGCGGTGCTGCCACGTCAATCACGCCGCGAAGCACCACCACTGCTTGTGTGGAAACCGCCGCGATCAGCCAAGCCCCATTGATCCCGCGCGCCAGCGTTGGCTTGCGCGCCCGCACGGTGACTGCGGTGAAAAAGGTGTACATGATCACGAACCACAAGATCAGCCCAAACCACCAAAGCGCAATGCCTATGCCCGTAGCACCAATCACCACCACGTTCTGTGTGCCCAACACACACGTGCCCGCCACGATGGTAAAAAACCCCGGTGCGCGCTGATGGTCCGAAATATCGCGAAGCAACTCGCCTCGAAATCGCACAGCGCGCACGATGGTCAGCACCCAAAGCACGGGCCACGCGACCCAGTTGACCGCGATCAATGCCAAGGCAACCGGGCGAAGCCCCATGAAGTGACAGGCAATCGACACCACACCTGTCGCCATCACCAGCGCGAAATACCCCGGAAACAGCGATGCCGCGCCACCGAACAGGCGCGCGTTCAACCCGGTTCGCGCGGCCTGCGGTGCGGCGGCTGGGGCGTTATCCACGGACATATCGGGCCAATAGATCGATTTGCAAGAACAACAGAACAAACGCCGTATTCAAGCCCCAAGTGACGGTCAACCATCTTGCAAGGACGCTCCAAAACGTTCCTTCAGAAACCGCGCAGCGCCAGATCGCGACCAGAATCCAGATCGTGTAAGCAACTGAAATCAATATCAGAGCCTGTTGAAAAAATAGCTGCCCCGCGTCCAGCGCCGTTGCATGAAGGATGCCAAGCACAAGGCTTGTCGCAACGCCATAGCCCCAGAAAACAACTGGCAACGGCATTTGGCCCCGCCATGCGCGTAGTTCAGACGCGAAAAACGATGAAAATATCGCGTGCGTTTTTGGCACCGGTACTTGCATGGCTGTCTCCCTGCCACGAGTGTTATCCGGGGCGCGACTAAAAGAAAGCAAATACTTTAGCACAGGTGAGCGGTATGGAACGGCGCCGCAGCACTTGAAGTACTTGAATTATTTTAATTTTTAAAACTCGATCGCGCCGCACTCGATTTCTCTGACGCTTGCGAAGCGGTCTAACTCGCTGTGCTTTGCCAACCTCTGTGCCTGACAAGGTTTCGATCAACACAGATGCGCGGAAGCGGCGCGATGCTCGCAATAACTTGGGCGAGAACACCGCGCGACCCACCGGCGGGATGGCATACCCTGCGGTCTGGCGAACATCGGCGTGCCTGCGGCTGGGGCCGCGTGCTAGTGTTGTGTCAATGGCGTCGTTCTGCCCTCGCAATGTGTCGAAATCCGTCATCGAGGGCGTTCGTGACCAGCGTAAGTGTGTCGCTGAAAGGAATCAGCATGAGCGAAGTGACCATCGTTTTCTGGCGTGACATCCCGGCGCAGGTGATTGCTGGGCGAGGCCGCGGCGCGGTCAAACTACCGCTGCCGGAACAGTTCGAGCAGGCCATCGACCGTTGTGCCATGAAGATCGGCGCGCGCGATGCTGATGCCTATATGGCCGAATGGCGCAAGGCCGCCCCGGTCACGCACGCACAACCCGATGCCGAGGCCGCCGAGGCCACACGCGCGCGCATTCTAGCCGAATATGACAGTGTGCGCTTTGCCGCGCTGATTGCAAATGACGGCTGGGATACCCCCCGCCCCTGAACCGGAGACCTTGATGGCGCTTTTGAACCTTCGCCGCGACACCGTGTCTGCGCCAAACGCGCTGGGAGCGTTTCTTGACAGCGTCTCGATCGAAGTGATGCCGCGCACCGCCGCTGGCGTCGAGGATTTCCGCACCCTGCTTCCCGCCGGAACTCGCGTTTACGTGGCCCATATCGACGGCACCCCGATCAGCGACATGGTCGCCTGCGCTGCGCGCCTGCGCCGCGAAGGGTTTGAACCTATGCCGCATTTTCCCGCGCGGCTGATCGCCTCCAAAGCAGTCCTGCTCGACTGGGTCAACCGCTACAAGGGCGAGGCGGGGGTCAATCAGGCGCTGCTGCTGGGCGGTGGCGTCAACACCCCTGCGGGCGACTACACCAGCGCGATGCAAATGTTGGAAAGTGGCGCTTTTGACGGCTTTGCCCATCTGCACGTCGCCGGCCACCCCGAAGGTAACCGCGATATCGACGCGGATGGGGGCGATCACATCGCGATGGAGGCGCTGGCGCTGAAACAAGACTGGGCGGCGCGGTCGGATGCGAAAATGGCGATTGTTACGCAGTTCTGCTTTGAACCGGAACCGGTCATCGCATGGGTCAACAAGCTAGCAGCCCTTGGCATCCATCTGCCGGTGCATATTGGTGTGGCGGGCCCGGCCAAGCTGCAAACGCTGGTCAAATATGCCATTGCGTGCGGCGTAGGCCCCAGTCTGCGCGTGTTGCAACGGCGCGCGCGCGATGTGACCAAGCTGCTTTTACCCTTTGGGCCGGGCGATTTTCTGCACGCTTTGGCCGCGCATAAGGCCGCAAACCCATCTTTTGGCATCGAATCGGTGCATTTCTTTCCGCTAGGGGGCATCAAGGCCTCTGCTGCTTGGGTAGCCGAGCATAGAAAAGGCGAGACCGTATGACCCGCACCGTTCTGGAATCCAAATCGAAAACCGTCGTGATCGGCTTTGACGAACCGTTTTGCGTGATCGGCGAGCGCATCAACCCCACGGGGCGCAAAAAACTTGCCGCCGAGCTTGAGGCTGGCAATTACGCCACCGTCGAGATGGACGCGCTAGAACAAGTCGCCTGCGGGGCAATGGTGCTCGATGTAAATGCGGGGGTGGTTTACAATTCCAACCCCAACCCCAACGAAACCGAGCCGCCGTTGATGGTGGCAGTTCTGAAACTGGTGCAGGGGCTTGTCGATGTGCCGCTGTGCATCGACAGTTCCGTGCCCGCAGCACTTGAAGCGGGGCTTGCCGCCGCAGAGGGGCGGCCACTGCTCAATTCGGTCACCGGCGAGGAAGAGCGGCTGGAACGTGTGCTGCCGCTGGTCAAGAAATACAACGTGCCCGTGGTCGCAATTTCCAACGATGACAGCGGTATTTCGATGGACCCCGACGTGCGCTTTGCGGTGGCCAAAAAGATTGTCGAGCGTGCCGCAGACTTCGGCATTCCCGCGCATGACATTGTGGTGGACCCTTTGGTGATGCCTGTCGGGGCACTGGCCAGCGCGGGGCGGCAGGTTTTCGAACTGGTGCGGCGGCTGCGCGAATTAGGGGTCAACACCACGTGCGGTGCCTCGAACATCTCGTTCGGCCTGCCCAACCGGCACGGCGTGAATGCCGCATTTTTGCCAATGGCGATTGGCGCGGGCATGACAAGCGCGATCATGAACCCAGTGCGCTCGGTCGAAATGGAGGCGATCCGCGCCGCCAACATGCTGATGGACCACGATGCGAACGGATTTGAATGGATCCGTTTCGCACGCGTGCTGGAAGCGGTGAAAGAAGGCGCAAGCTTTGCCGAGGCAAGTGCCGCGGCGCTGGCCGCAGGCGGGGCGCGTGGCGGGCGCAGGCGCGGGCGCGGCTAACCCCCTGATTCGGGGGCCTGCTAGGGTGGTTCGCGCCATGCGCGGAACGGCGCACGCACGATACTCTGTGCCCGCCGTCGCGCGAACCACAACATCTTAGCGCCCAAACGTGAACCAGACTGTTTCCCAAGGTTTGGCTAGGTGGCCGCGTTCGCGCGCCGTAAGGTGTTGGTCAGACAACCGCCTTGGGGGCATATGCAGCTGTTCCGTCTTTTCCCGCTTTTTGCGGCACTCGCGCTCGCCGGTTGCATGGCTGCTCCCGCAGGCGGCCCGGCGGCGCGCGCCAACGCAGACCTGCAAGCGCCTCCCGGTTTTACCAGTTTTGACACCGCCAGTGGCCACGCGCCTGCGGCCCAACTGCCCGGCAACGCCGAACTTGCGCGCGATTTTCTGGAACTGACCTTTCAGCTTGAAAGTGGGCGCGCCCTGCCCCGTTTCACGCGTTTTCAGGAACCGATCACGCTAACGCTCGCCGGTGCGGTGCCACACAACGCGGGTCAGGAAATTGCAGGCTTGCTGGCCGTGTTGCGCAGCGGCGCAGGCATCGATATTCGCCAGCAAGGGCCCGGCCCCGCCGCGATCACGGTAGAGTTTTTGCCGCGCCGCGAGATGCAGGCTCTGGTGCCCAACGCTGCCTGTTTCGTAGTGCCCGGCGTTTCAAGCTGGCAAGGCTACCGTGCCGCGCGCGGCAGTACCGCCACCGATTGGGCCACGCTTGGCCAGCGCACGCAGGTTGCGGTGTTCCTGCCTTCAGACATAGCCCCGCAAGAAATGCGCGATTGCCTGCACGAGGAAATCGCACAAGCGCTGGGTCCACTGAACGACCTTTACCGGCTGACCGACTCGGTTTTCAACGACGATAACTTTGTGGCTGTGCTTGGCCCGCGCGATCTTTTGATGTTGCGCCTGACCTACGCGCCAGAACTGCGCAATGGCATGAGTGAGTCCGAAGTGGTGGCGGTGCTGCCCGCGGCGCTGGCGCGGATCAACCCGGCAGGGGGCAGTTTTGCGACCCCTGCCCCGGCAACCCCGACGCCGCGCGCCTTTCAGACCGCACTTGATACCGCGCTTAGCGGCAACACGGCGCAAAGTCGCCGCCTGATCGCGGCACAAACTGCGGTCGATATTGCCACCGCCAAGGGCTGGCACGATGCGCGCGCGGGGTTTGCATGGTTCGCGCTTGGACGGCTGAGCGCCAGCAATGACCCAGTCCGCGCTCGCGTGGCGCTGCTGCGCGCCGATGCGATCTATCAAGCACTGCCGGGGGCAGCGATTCATCAGGCGCATGTGCGTATGCAACTTGCAGCACTCGCCCTTTCGGCACAGCAACCGGGCGAGGCGCTGGCGCTGGCGGACCGTGCGTCGGATGCCGCAATCGCCGCCGAAAACCCCGCGCTGGTTGCCACGCTGCACCTGATCCGCGCCGAGGCATTCGCCGCACAGGGCAATGCGCCAGCTGCTGCTTCGGCGCGGCTCGACTCGGCGCGCTGGGCGGGCTATGGCTTTGGCAGCCAGGCCGCGGCAGACCGCCGCGCAGCCGAGGTCGCCGCGCTTGCCACAGGCACGCGGTACAACTGACCCGAGGCCCGGAGGCCCCATGATCGTCATTATAGCCGCAGTTTTCGGTGCGCTTTTGGGCTACCGTCAGGCATCACGGCGCGGCGGTAACCGCTTTGATCGCGCCCAATATGCCGCCGTTTACGCCATTTTGTTCGCCATATTGGGCCTGTTCCTGACGGTCGCCATCCAACGGCTGGCCTGAGGGGGCGGGGCGATGTTCCTGCCCTTCTTCCTTGCCCTGCGCCACGCCGGTGTGCCCGTCAGCCTGCGCGAATTTCTAAGCTTTCTAGAGGGGTTGGCGGCAGGCCTTGCGACCTATGACATCGAGGCTTTCTACTTTCTCGCGCGCACCTCGATGGTGAAGGATGAACGCCACATCGACCGTTTCGACCGCGCCTTTGGCGAGGCTTTCAAGGGGCTGCAGGCAATCCCTGCAGAAGCCGTGCTCGAAGCGCTGGCGCTACCCGGCGAATGGCTCGAAAAACTAGCCGAGCGGCACTTGAGCGCCGAAGAGCGGGCCGAGATTGCAGCACTTGGCGGTTTTGAGAAGCTGATGCAAACCTTGCGCGAGCGATTGGGCGAACAAAAAGGCCGCCACCAAGGTGGCTCGAAATGGATTGGCACCGCTGGCACTAGCCCGTTCGGCGCCTATGGTTACAACCCCGAGGGCGTGCGCTTCGGTCAGGCCGAAGGTCGGCACGGCCGCGCGGTGAAGGTTTGGGATCGGCGCGAGTTTCGCGAGTTTGACGACCGTATCGAGCTTGGCACCCGCAACATCAAGGTGGCGCTGAAGCGGTTGCGCACCTGGGCGCGCCATGGTGCGGAGGAAGAATTTGATCTGCCCGCCACCATCCGCGCCTCAGCCGAAGCCGGGTATATTGACGTGAAAACTCGACCCGAACGGCATAATGCCGTCAAGGTCGTGCTGTTTCTCGACCACGGCGGCTCGATGGATGCACATGTGCGGCAAGTTGAAGAACTGTTCTCGGCCGCACGCGCCGAGTTCAAGCACCTAGAGCATTTCTATTTTCACAACTGCCTCTACGGGCAAGTCTGGCACAGTGCGCGCCGCCGCTGGGACGAGCAAATCCAGACATGGGATGTGCTGAACCGCTATGGCGCTGACTACAAATGCATTTTTGTAGGCGATGCCTCGATGAGCCCCTATGAGGTCAGCCACCCCGGCGGCGCAAATGAACATTGGAACCCGGAAAGTGGGCAAACGTGGCTGGCGCGGGCGCGCGCGCAGTGGCCCGCCAACGTCTGGTTGAACCCGGTGCCCGAAAAGCACTGGCAACACACTCCCAGCATCGGCATGATCGCACAGGCTTTCGAGGGGCGCATGCAGCCGCTGACTCTTGAAGGCATCACACAGGCGATGAAAGTGCTGGGATGAAAACTTTGCGGCGACTCTGGCACTCCAATCGTATCGCGTTGATCGGCTTTGTCATCGCGGCCCTTGCGGTGGCGTTCTTTGCCGTGCGGATGCTGGCCTTTACCATCTACTTTGCCGATCCCGCGCATCGACTTGGCCCGATCATGGGTTGGATGACGCCGGGCATGGTGGCACGAACGCGCCATCTGCCACCCGAGGCAGTGGCCGAGGCGCTGGGGCTTGACCCCGCAGCACCACGGCGCAAGACGCTGGGCGAAATCGCGGCAGAGCGCGGCGTGCCGCTTGAGGTGCTGATCGAACCGCTTCAATCCTTGCTGGAACGGCCATGACCGACACCCTGCTGGCAATGTTGCCTGCTTGGGGGCCGTGGCTTCTGGCTACGACCGCTTTTCTTGCTTGCCTCATGGTTCCGGTTCCCGCCTCGCTGCTGGCCATCACCGGCGGCGCGCTTGTAGCAACGGGCGATCTTGATGCGGTGTCAGTCGCCGTGGCGACATGGGCAGGTGCGGTGCTTGGCGATCAGGTGATCTATTTCATAGGCCGCAAGGCCGGGCCCTTGTTTCCACCCCTGCATGGCAAGCGGCGCAGGATGTTGGCACGGGCGCGCGGGCGGCTTCGGCGCAACGGCATCGTCACGGTGTTTTTCAGCCGATGGCTTTTCTCGCCGCTTGCGCCTTCGGTCAATCTTGCCGCCGGGGCGCTGCGGTTTTCGCATCTTCGCTTTACCTTGGCGAGTGTCGCGGGTGACGTGTTCTGGGTCGGGCTATATGTCGGCCTCGGGTATGTTTTCAGCGCCAACCTTGCGGCAGCGACCGAGCTTGCCTCCTCAACGCTCGGGCTTTTGGCCGCACTGGCAGCACTTGTGATCTTTGGCTGGTGGCTTCGGGGTGCGGCGCGCAGGCGGAGCAATTGATCTGGCCAGAATGCGCCCCATATTAAAATGATGTTCAAACTTTTGCCCCTGCTTGCGCTTGTCGTCTACGGCTTTGCGATGTGGCGCTTTTCGGCGTGGAAACTGGCACGCGAGCTAGATGCCCGCTCGCGCCCACTGCGGGATGCGCGCCTTGCACCTGTTCTGGGGCGGCTTGCAAAGGCAATCGGCGTGGCACGGATTCCCGTGCATGTTTACGAGATTGACCCGATCAACGGGCTTGCAGCCCCCGATGGGCGCGTGTTTCTGACCCGAGGCTTCGTGAACGCACTCGATCGCGGACAAGTTACGCCCGAGGAATTGGGCGCGGTTGTGGCGCATGAGTTGGGGCACGTGGCGCTTGGCCATTCGCGCCGCCGGATGATCGACTTTACCGGGCAAAACGCGCTGCGCATGGTGCTGGCCACCGTGCTTGGCCGTTTTCTGCCCGGCATCGGGGTCTGGGTTGCCAACCTTGCCGCCTCCGCACTTGCCGCGCGCCTTTCGCGGCAGGACGAATATGAGGCTGATGCGTGGGCATCGGCGCTGTTGGTCAAGGCAGGCATCGGCACCGCGCCGCAAAAGGCGCTGTTCACACGGCTCGACCGGCTGACCGGCGCACCCGGCGCCAGCACCCCGGCATGGATACTTTCACACCCGAAATCGCCCGACCGCATCGCTGCAATCGAGGCGCTTGAGGCGCGTTGGCGGCGCGCGCCCCGCGACTGATCACCGCGCCACCCGCACACCGGCACGACAGGCTACCCCAACCCAGAGGTTTGCGTTAGCGTGCCGCCTAGCGAAGGGTGAGGGTGCGATGGCCAGTCTTTTTACGCCAGAGGTCAGGCGGCGGCGGGTTTTTTACATTCCCGGTTACGACCCGATCCATCCGCGCCGCTACCGCGAGCTTTACCGCAAGGAAGGCGCGGCACAGGCTGCAATTTCGGGCTACGCGCTGGCGCTGGCACCCAAGCACGCAGGCGGTCCGTTCGGCTGGCACGCCAGCACAACCATCGCGGGCAATACCAGCGAGGCCGATTTTGAGGTGCTGGTCTGGTCCGACATCGTTGCGGGCTCGATGGGTCAATCGATACCTGCGACTTATCTGCAACTGCTGCGCACGACCTGGACCTATATCGCTTCTGGCTCGCTCTGGCGGCTGATGCAGCTGCGTAAGGGGCCGATGATTGCCGCACTTTACCCGATATTCGCGCTTTTGGCGCAGTTGGCGGCGGCGCTTGCGGTGGGGCTTCTGGTCGGCTGGGTTGTGGCGCTGCTGCTGCCTTCGGGTGTGATCGCCAACCTGCTCTGGCTTGGCATCGCAGCTTTGATCGGCGCGCTGATCCTGATCCGATTTCGCAAGCTGGACGGGCGCTTTTTTGCCTATTACCTGATGCACGATTACGCCCATACTGCGCAATTCGCCGGGGCCTACCCGCCCGACCTTGAGGCGCGGTTGACCGATTTTGGCACCCGCATCGCCGCCGCGCTGCAAGACGACTGGGACGAGGTGCTGGTAGTTGGCCATTCTTCGGGCGCACATCTGGCGGTGTCAATTTTGGCCGATCTGATCCGCGCCGGGAAGGTGGCGCAGGACGGCCCGGCGCTGGCGCTGCTGACGCTTGGGCAGGTGGTGCCAATGGTTTCGTTTCTGCCGCGCGCGCAACGCCTGCGCGCCGATCTTGCCTATCTTTCATCGCGCGACGAGTTGACTTGGGTTGATGTCACGGCACCCGGCGATGGTTGCGCCTTTGCGCTCTGCGACCCGGTTTCGGTCACCGGGGTTGCCCCGCCCACCAAACGCTGGCCATTGGTGCTGTCTGCGGCATTTACCAAGACCCTGTCGCCCGAACGTTGGAAAGAACTACGTTGGCGCTTTTTTCGCCTGCACTTTCAGTATCTTTCGGCATTTGACCGGCCCGGTGATTACGACTATTTTCAGATCACTGCGGGCCCACAGACATTGCAAACGCGCTTCGCCGGGCGCGAGCCTTCGGGTAGCCGTATTGAGCGGGCCGTGAACAGGTATGTCGACATAACATGACCGAATTACCCCTGCCGCCCAAGCCCAAGCCGCGCCCCGACAAGGTATCACTGCTGCGCTATCTGCAGCTATTTCGCCGCGATATCCTTTCGGCGCAACCCGCGAGGCTCTACCGCGCTTGGATGGCCGAGTTTCGCACGCCGTTCTTTCATTCTTACATGTGCAATGACCCGGAACTCGTTGATCTTGTTCTGCAAAAGCGTCCAAAGGATTTTCCAAAATCGAACCGCATCCGCGAAGGGTTGGCACCCTTGCTGGGCAATTCGGTGTTTGTCACCAATGGCCCGGTGTGGGAACGCCAGCGCCGCATCATCGACCCCGCGTTCGAAGGCGGACGGCTGCGCGACACCTTTCCGGCGATGTGGGATGCGGGCGTATCGTGTGTTGAGCGGCTGCGCCTGCGCGCCGACGGTGAGCCAATCGAGATCGAGGCCGAAACCAGCCATGCCGCGGCCGATGTGATTTTTCGCACGCTGTTTTCCATCCCCATTGAAAATGCTGTGGCGGGTGCAGCGTTTTCCGAGTTTCGCACGCATCAAAAGGCGCAACCGATCGTCAACCTTGGGGCGCTGCTGCCTTTGCCAAAATGGATGCCGCGATTTCATTCGCGCAAGGCGCGCCGCACCGCCGCCTCGATCCGCGCCCTGATCACCGAGTTGACCACGGCGCGGATGGACGCAATCAATGCGGGCACTGCCCCCGATGACCTTGCCACCAAAATCATGACAGCGGCCGACCCGGTGACGGGAGACAAGTTCGATACCGGCGAAATGGTCGATCAGGTCGCGATCTTCTTTCTGGCAGGGCACGAAACCTCGGCATCCGCACTGGCGTGGTCGCTTTACCTCATCGCGCTGTACCCCGAGTGGCAAGACCGACTTGCCGCCGAAGCAGACGCCGTGATCGGCCCCGAAATCCCCTATTTCTCGATCATCAACCGGCTGAAACAGGCGCGCGCGGTGTTTCGTGAAACGATGCGGCTCTATCCGCCGGTACCGATGATGGTGCGCGAGGCGCGCTGCCCCGAACAGTTCCGCGACCGCGCCGTGCCCAAGGGTGCGCAAGTGGTGATCTCGCCATGGCACCTGCACCGCCACGAGCGGCTTTGGGAACGACCAGACGAGTTCGACCCCGACCGTTTTGGCACGCCAAACGGCAAAGCTTGCCTTCGCTCGGCCTATATCCCGTTTTCAACGGGCCAGCGCGTCTGCCCCGGTGCGGCTTTTGCGATGGCCGAGGGGCCGATGATGCTGGCCATGATCGCCCGCGCCTTCCGCATTGCCCCGGTTGCGGGGCGCGAGGCCGTGCCGGTGGCGCATCTGACAGTGCGCGGTAAAGACGGGATCTGGCTTTCCCTGACGCCGCGATAGGCGGCGGAAGGCATCGGGGGGCGCAAGCGCCCCCCGGCTTGGTTCAAAGCGCGTAAAGCCCGCGGAACTTACCTTCGAGATAGTCGAGCAGGGGCGCCTCGCTCGGGGCATGGCCGCAGGCGCGGGCAATGATCTCGGTTGGGGGCAGCAAGCTGCCGTGGCGCTGCACGTTCTCGCGCAACCAGGCGGTTGCAGGGCGCGCGCTGCCTTCGGCAAGGCTTGCATCAAGGTCCGGCAACGCTTGGCGCATCGCCTGATTGAGGCACCCTGCATAGACGTTGCCAAGGCTGTAGGTGGCAAAATAGCCGATCGCCCCGACCGACCAGTGCACATCCTGCAACACCCCATGCGCCGGTTTATCAACGGCAAAGCCGAAATCTGCCAAGAAGCGCGCATTCCACGCCTCTTCAAGGTCTTCGACCGCAAGCGTGCCCGCGATCATCGCGCGTTCCAGATCGAACCGCAGCATGACGTGCAGGTTATATTGCAACTCGTCCGCCTCGGTGCGGATGTAGCCGGGGCGCACGGCATTGACGGCGGCGTAAAAGGCATCGGCATCGGCAAGCCCGATGTCGCCAAATTGCGTCTGCATCTGGGTGAACAGCCAGCCTGTAAAAGCGCGGCTGCGGCCAAGCTGGTTTTCGTAGATCCTGCTTTGGCTTTCGTGCACACCCATCGACACGCCATGCCCAAGCGGGGTGAAATGATGCGCCGCGTCGATGGCCAGTTCGTAGCTTGAATGGCCAACCTCGTGGATCGTGGAATAAAGACAATTGAAGGGCTCGGTTTCAACCACGCGGGTGGTGATGCGCGAATCGTTGACGCCACCCGAAGAGAACGGGTGCACCGCCAGATCAAGCCGACCGCGCGTCCAATCATAGCCAAAGGCGGTAGCGGCGCGGCGCGCTAGCGCCAGTTGCCCATCTGCATCAAAGCTGCGCGACAGCGCTTTGGGCGTGGGTGCCCCCAGCACCGCCTCGCGCAGCGCCACAAGCCGCGGGCGCATGGCACCGAACATCGCGGCTAAACTGGCCGCACTCGCGCCCGGCTCGTAACCGTCGATCAATGCGTCATAGGTATCGCCTCCACCCACGCCCGCCGCAGCCATCGCCTCGCCTTCTTCGCGCCGCAACGCCACGACGCGCTTCAGCGTTGGCAGAAAATGCGCCACGTCGTTCGTGGCCCGCGCCTCTGCCCAAATGCCCTGCGCAAGGCTGGTGGTGCGCGCGATTTCTTCGGCAAGGGTCGCAGGGACCGCGGCGTTGCGCAAAAGCGCATGCCGGATCAGCGCAATCGCGCGCACGCCTGCGGCATCAGGCGCCTCGGCACCGTCCAGCCAATCGGCCAGCCGCGGGTCGGTGCGCCGCGCGTGCAGCACCCCCTCCATCGCCGCCATTTCCTCGGACCGCTGCTCGGTCGCGCCGCGCGGCATTACGGTTTCTTGGTCCCAGCCAAGCCTTTCGGCCACCAGCGATAGCGCCTCGGTTGTATGCTGAAATTCCATAAGGTCTTCAAATGCGGTCATTTTGTTCCTCTGATAGATTGGGAGAGCGGCGCACGCGCGCGATCACGCGCCCGCAAGATCAGCACCCAAAGCAGCACCGCCCCGAGTTGATGGGTAATGCCAAGCGACAACGGGGCAGCGTAAAGCGCTGTGTAAATGCCAAGCGTCGCCTGCGCGAGGCCAACAAGCGCCGCCCCCGCAAAAGCCGCACGCACCGAGGCATTGGCCGAGACGCGCGCCCGCCACCAGCCAAAGGCCAAGGCGGCAAGCAGCAGATAGCCCATCAAGCGGTGCAAAAACTGCACAAGGCCCGGGTTTTCAAAAAACGCGCGCCAAGCCGCACCGTCACCCGCCACCACAAAAGCGTCCGCCGGAAAGAAGCTGCCGTTCATCAAGGGCCACGTAGGAAAGCCGCGCCCTGCATCAATGCCCGCAACCAGTGCACCCAGAATCACTTGCAGAAAGACGAGGCCCGCAACCCAAGTGCCAAGCCGCACCAGCCGCGCTTCCTGCGCCCGGCGCGCCAGCATCTGCGCTGCGGCACTGCGCGACAGCGCCAGCATCTGCACCGCGATCAGCCCCAGAATGGCAAAGCCAAGCCCAAGATGCGTGGCCAGCCGATAAGAGGCGACATCAACCGCATCGCCCGTCAGCCCAGAGGCGACCATCCACCAACCGATGGCGCCCTGCAGCCCGCCAAGCACCCCCAGTACCAGAAGCCGCGACTTCCACCCCGGCGGAATCCGCCCCGCCGCCCAAAAACCTACATACCCCAGCGCCCAGACAAGTCCGATCAGACGGCCAAGCTGTCGGTGGCTCCATTCCCACCAAAAGATGCTTTGGAACGACTCAAGGCTCATGCCCGCGTTTTGCAGCCGGTATTCGGGGCTTTGCTGATAGGCGGCGAATTCGCGCGCCCAGGCAGCCTCGCCCATCGGCGGCAAGGCACCGGAAAGCGGCTTCCATTCGGTGATCGAAAGGCCGGAATCGGTCAGCCGTGTCAAGCCGCCGACCGCGATCATCGCCAGCACCAGCACGAACAACAGCCCAAGCCATGCCCGGATTGCGCGTCGTGCACCGGGGGGATCGCGTTCGATCAACCCCGATATTGGCGCGGGCGGCTTGATGCCGCCCGCTTCTTCAAAAATCTTGCGCTTTTCGGCCATGTTGCCCTCCGCCTGCGGCGGCGAGACTATGACCGTGGCGCGAGGGCTTCAAGTGCGGCGCGCGCAAATTGCGCAACGGCGGGTGTGCGCCTCAGTGTGACATCGCCGGTGCGTTGGGATCAAACGGCATCACCTCGAACTCAACCACGATGTCGCCGGCATTTTTAAAGCTAAGCGTCATTGGCACCTTCTCGCCCACTTTCAACTCTCCGGTCAGCATCATCAGCATGATATGCGCGCCGCCCGGCGCAAAGCTGACGGTTTCGCCCACGGCAAGTGGGACGGGTGGCAATTCATACATCCGCGCAATGCCGTCGGCACCAAATTCGGTGTTGTGCAACGCCGCCATCATGGCGATGCTGGTTTCAACCGCATCGAAACGATCTGCGGTGGTGCCTTCGTTGGCAACCGACAGATAGGCTGCGCCCGACATCGCGCCCGGTGCGGGTGCGGTAATGTAGGGGTGCATGATATGGATGCCGTTGACAACCATGTCCTGGGCAAGCGCCGGACTGGCCATAAACAGCGCTACGGCGAGGGTCAGCAGGCGTTTCATTCTTTATTCCTTTTTTGAGAGTGCCGACGCAAGCTACCCGAGACCCGCGATCAGGCAAGTTAAATGAAAAGCCTCACGCGATTGTGCGTCGCCTCAACCACGCCCACGCAGCAGTTGGCGCAACATGCCGTGCAGGGTTTGCACCTCGGCGCGGGTCAGGGTCAGGCGTGCCCACATGGCGCGCAGGTTAAGCTTCATACGCGCAGCTTTGTTCTCGGGGAAAAAGAACCCCGCAGCCTCCAGCTCAGCCTCATAATGATCGCCCAGCCGTGCCACCGCCTCGCCATCAGCCATATCGCCAGGGCCTTGCACGGCGGCTTGCCCGTTATCACCGCGCCCCCACTCATAGGCCATCAACAGCGCGGCCTGCCCAAGGTTCAGTGAATAAAACGCCGGGTTTACGGGAATTGTGATGATCGCGCTGGCACGGGCAACATCGTCATTTTCCAACCCCGCGCGTTCGGCCCCAAACAGCACCGCCACCCGCGCCCCACCCGCAATCAGCGCCCGCGCATGGGCCATTGCGGCCTCGGGGGTGAACACGGGCTTTGCCAGTTCTCGACCCCGCGCGGTGGTGGCAAAGATATAGTCGCAATCGGCCATCGCCCCCGCCAGATCGGGGAACACCCCTGCGTGGTCAAGCACCTGCGATGCAGCCCCCGAGGCCATCGCCACGGCGCGCGGATTGGGCCAACCGTCGCGCGGATTGACCAGCCGCATCCTGTGCAAACCGAAGTTGAGCATCGCCCGCGCCGCCGCGCCGATGTTCTCGCCCATCTGCGGGCGCACGAGAATGAAGACGGGTTGATCGGTCATCTTGCTTTCCAAAATCTGCGCGCCTGATACGCTGAGCGGGCCGCACTGACAAGGAGATGCCCGATGGCGCTGGATCCCGGCCTGTTGGAATTGATGCGCGAAGACCTTGGCGATACCCCCGGTATTCGCGAGAAAAAGATGTTCGGAGGTGTTTGCTTTATGCTCGACGGCAACATGGTCTGCGGCATCGCCGGCGAAGGGCTGATGTACCGCGTCGGCAAGGCGGCCTATGGCGAGGCGCTAACGCTGCCTGCGGTGCACGAACTCAGCTTTACCGGGCGCCCGATGGGCGGCATGGTCGAACTGGCACCCAAAGACGCCGAAGACACTGTGCGCACACGACTCTTGGCAATGTCACTTGCCCATGCGCGGGGCCTTCCACCCAAGCGCCCAAAGAGTTAGGAAGCCTGCACCCGTAGCCGAGGAAACAGCATGGCCGCCCAAGACAGTCCGCAGATCTACCTTGTCACGCCCCCGGCGTTTGAACTGGAAACCTTTGTGCCCCGCCTCGCCGCGGTGCTGGATGCGGTTGATATTGCCTGCCTGCGCCTCGCATTGGCCGGGCGCGATGAAGATGCGATCGCGCGCGCCGCCGATGCCTGCCGCATGGTGGCACACGAACGCGATGTGGCAATCGTGATTGCCGATCATCTGCATCTGGTCGAAAGCCACGGGCTTGACGGCGTGCATCTGATGGATGCCGCGCGCACGGTGCGCACGGCGCGCAAAGACCTTGGCGCGGATGCCATTGTTGGCAGCTGGTGCGGTGCCTCAAAACACGCGGGCATGTCAGCCGCCGAGGCGGGGGCCGACTATGTCTGCTTTGGCCCGCTGGGGCAAAGCGCGCTATTCAACGGTGCCGTGGCGGAGCGCGAGATGTTTGCCTGGTGGTCTGAGGTGATTGAGGTGCCGGTGGTGGCCGAAGGCGCGCTGACCCTGGAACTGGTGGCCGACTTTGCCCCCGTCACCGACTTTTTTGCCTTTGGCGATGAAATCTGGACCAGCCCTGACCCGGTCGCGGCACTCAAGGCGATGGTCGCGGCGATGGCCTGAGCGCCTAGAACGGCTCGATATCACCTTCAGCGCGCAGCGCGTGGAAATCGGCAACGAAAGCCGCCAGTTGCCCTGCCGCAATGGCTACGCGCAAGCCTGCCATAAGCTCTTGGTAATAGTGAAGATTGTGCCATGTTAGCAGCATCGAGGCGATGATCTCCTGCGCGCGAAACACATGGTGCAGATAGGCGCGACTATAGCTGCGACACGCGGGGCACGCGCAATCCGCATCCAGCGGGCGCGGGTCATCCATGTGCCGCGCGTTCTTGATGTTGACCTGCCCGCGCCGGGTCCATGCCTGCCCGGTACGACCCGAGCGCGACGGTAGCACGCAATCCATCATGTCGATGCCGCGCTCGACAGCGCCAACAATGTCATCGGGCTTGCCCACGCCCATCAGATAGCGCGGGCGATCCGCAGGCAGCAGCCCCGGCGCGTAATCCAGCACAGAGAACATCGCCTCTTGTCCCTCGCCCACCGCCAACCCGCCGACCGCATAACCTTCAAACCCGATTTCGCAAAGCGCGGCGGCACTTTCCTCGCGCAATTCGCGTGTCACACCGCCCTGCATGATGCCAAAAAGCGCGTGCCCGGGGCGTGCGCCAAACGCCTCGCGCGAGCGCGCCGCCCACCGCATCGAGCGGCGCATCGAGGCGGCCACCACCGCGTCGGTCGATGGCAACGCCGGGCATTCATCAAAAGCCATCACGATATCAGAACCCAAAAGCCGCTGAATCTCCATGCTGCGTTCGGGCGTGAGGTGGTGTTCAGAGCCGTCGATATGGCTTTTGAAGCGCACGCCTTCTTCGCTCATCTTGCGCAGTGCAGCGAGGCTCATCACCTGAAATCCACCCGAGTCGGTCAGAATCGGGCGCTGCCAATTCATGAAGGCGTGCAGGCCACCCAACCGTGCAATGCGTTCGGCGGTGGGGCGCAGCATCAGATGATACGTGTTGCCCAGCAGAATGTCGGCACCCGTAGCCGCAACGCTTTCGGGCAGCATCGCCTTGACCGTGGCGGCGGTGCCCACCGGCATGAAGGCGGGCGTGCGCACGTCGCCGCGCGGGGTAGAAATCACCCCGGTGCGCGCCGCGCCATCAACTGCCGTTATCGCGAAGGAAAATCTGTCTGACATGTGCCGCCCTTGCCGCTAGTGACGGCGTTTGTCGCGCATTTCGCGCCCCGGCTCAAGCCCGCCCCGGCGCACGCCAGTAGGCCGCCCTGCCCGGCTTAACGCCGCTCCAACACTAGCGCCGCAACGCCTTCGGGGTCTGCGATCCGGCGCACGGCAAAGCCTGCGGCATAGCGCTGTGCCGCCGTCGTGGCGCGCACCACGTTTGGGTCCGCGGCGGCCAGCACTCGGGTCGGGCGCCAATCGTCGGCTGGCGCGACGCCCGCGCGCATCGCAATCATCGCCGCCAGAAAAATCTCACCATCAGGCAAACTCAGCCGATCGGCCACCGGCCCCTCGTCCCAATCTGACATCAGCAACGATGCAAGCGACAAGCGATGTTCGGGCAAACCACCGGGTGGTTGCCAAGGCACGACCGAGGCCGCAAGGGCAGAGCCGCGACCGATCTGGCCTGCGCGGACCTCAACAACGCGCCGATAAAGCGGCGCCATATCACCAATAACCCCGGCCGCACCGCTGATAAACCACGCAAAACTCAGGCACCCCGCACCCTCAAAACGTGCCGGATCAAGCAGCAGGCCAAAATTGCGGGCAGGGACATCAGGGTGGGTCAGAAAACGGCGCAGGGCGTCGCGCAAACCTTCGCAGCGCGCGCGCGACACCTCAACCGCCGTCACTACGCCCTTGCCCGAGCGCATCGCCCGATCATGGCGCGGGTTGAACCCGGCTTCGGTATAAAGATGCCCGTCCTCAAAGGTTGAAAGCACGGGCACCACGCCCCAACCCGAAAGGATCATTTTCAGCGCCTGCCCATCGTCTTCGCCGGTAAACGAGGTCACGCCTTGCGCCGCGCCGCATTGCCAAGCCACGATGCTGTGGCCAAGCTTGGTCTTGGCCGCCACAACGCCAAGCGGGTCAGTAAGCCCGTCGGTAAGGGTCCGGCGCATGGCTTCGGGGCTGCGCAGGTCCACCGCCACGGCGGGCGGAAGATACGAGACGATCACATAGTCGCGCTCGCGCGGCAATTCGAGCGCGTACAGATAACGCGGCCAGTCTGCGCCCTCATAAGGCGCAAGCGGCTCTGGCGCGGTGGTGGTGGCGCGCGCCGTTGAGGCCGAGGTCACGTCGAAACGTAGCGCCTCACTGGCTGCCGTCTGCGCGGACTCTTGCGATGCGGGCACCGGCGCGCAGGCCGCAAGTGACAGCGCCAGAAGAACCGACAGCCGCCACGGCGCGCGCGCAGCACCACCACCAATTGGTGAAGAATACTTCGAACCCTGTGCCAGCTTGCACCTCTTGGCTGCGTGTGGCCTTGTCACTGTAGCGCGCGCATCTTTGCCCGAACCCACCCCTTGCGCGTTACCTTTGGCAGATATCTTTCGGCGCTGCCAGCGCACGCACGGCGCGGCCTAGCACAGCGTGCACAGATTTTGCACCGCACAATTCGCAAGCACTCTGGACCTGCGCATGGCTATTCCCTATATAATCAGTCAACAACCCAGCGCGAGCAATCCAATGACCCAAGCCCAAGGCCCGCTAGAGGGCACACCGCTGATCCGCCCTTCCACCACTGACCATCCGCTTTACGAGCGCGTGGTCGAGGCCTGTCGCACCGTTTATGACCCCGAAATCCCGGTAAATATTTGGGATCTTGGGCTGATCTACACGGTCGATATCAGCCCCGAGAACGTGGTCGATATCATCATGACGCTGACCGCGCCGGGTTGCCCGGTGGCAGGCGAGATGCCGGGCTGGGTGGCAGATGTGGTCGAACCGCTCGACGGGGTGCGTCAGGTCAATGTGGAAATGACCTTCGAGCCGCAATGGGGCATGGAGATGATGTCAGATGAGGCGCGCCTTGAACTGGGGTTCATGTGATGTTTGGCGCGCCCGGAAAAGCTGCAGTCACTCTAAGCCCGCGCGCGGTGGCCAAGATTACCGCCCTGATGGCATCATCGGGTAGCTCCGGGCTGCGGCTTGGTGTGAAAAAGGGCGGCTGCGCGGGCATGGAATATTCGCTCGAACTGGCCGAAACCGCCGCGCCGATGGATGAGGTAGTCGAACAGGACGGCGCACGTGTGCTGATTGCCCCCTTGGCGCAGATGTTCCTGATCGGCACCGAAATTGACTACGAAGAAGGTCTGCTTGAATCGGGCTTTCGCTTCAACAACCCTAATGTGGCCGAAGCTTGCGGCTGCGGCGAGTCAATCCGCTTCAAGGACATGCCCGAGGCGGGCTAGGCGCAATTGCCCTTGCAGCGGAACCCGGGCGGCCTAGTCTGGTGGTGAATAGCAAGAGGTGGCGCGATGCGGACGAAACTGGCAGCAGGCAACTGGAAGATGAACGGCCTAACAGCCGACCTTGCCGAGGTTACGGCACTGATCGCGGCCTTGCCCGCGCCGGGTTGCGAAGTGCTGATCTGCCCCCCCGCCACGCTGCTGGCGCAATTGAACTGGGCAGCGCGCAACCATCCGCTTGAAATCGGCGGGCAAGATTGCCACCCTAACGCCGCAGGCGCGCACACGGGCGACATTTCGGCGGCGATGCTGGCCGATGCAGGCGCGCGCTACGTCATCCTTGGCCATTCCGAACGCCGGGCCGACCACGATGAAAGCAATACGCTGGTGCGCGCCAAGGCGCTTGCCGCCCATCGCGCCGGTTTGCGCGCGGTGATCTGCGTTGGCGAAACCGAAGCCGAACGCGACGCGGGCGAAACGCTTGCAGTCATCGGCACGCAACTGGCAGCCTCGGTGCCTGAAGGTGCCAAAGGCGCGGATACGGTGGTGGCCTATGAGCCGGTCTGGGCCATTGGCACCGGGCGCACACCGACGCTTGCGCAGATTACCGAAGTTCATGCCTTTCTGCGCGCCGAACTGGTGGCGCGCTTTGGCCCCGAGGGCGAGGCGTTCCGCCTGCTCTATGGCGGCTCGGTCAAGCCCTCCAACGCTGCTGAAATCTTTGCCTTGACCGAGGTTGATGGCGCACTTGTGGGCGGTGCGAGCCTCAAGGCCGCCGATTTTGGCGCGATCATCACAGCCCTTCAAACCGCCTGAACGTAAACGGCCCCCACTTGGGGGGCCGCTACACATATCTTGCACCAATCGCCTCAGTCGGCGCCGTGCGATAGCGTGGTGGGTGTAACCAGCCGCTTCTGCAGCGCCCAGACCAGAAGCCCCGCAGCAAGCCCCACGCCGTCGGTCAACCAACCACCGTCGATCATCGCGAGTGCTGCCACTAGCAGCACCAGGCGCAACGGCCACGAGATCAGACCAAAGAACCAGCCCTGCACGGTCGAAGACAGCAGGTAGATGCCAAAGGCCGCCGAGATGAACACATGGGCAATCTCGAACGCAGTGCCTTGCATCAAAAGCGCGGGCGAGGTGAAGAACATGAACGGCACCACAAACGCCGCCAAGCCCATCTTGAAACTTTCAACCGATGTTCGCATCGGGTCCGATTGCGCAATCGCCGCCCCCGCATAGGCCGCCAAGGCCACAGGTGGCGTAATTGCAGACATCACCGCGAAGTAGAAGATGAAGAAGTGCGCCGTCAGCACCGGAATACCCATCTGCACCAAGCCCGGCGCGATGACCGAGGCGGCCACGGCATAGGCCGCCGTGGTTGGCATTCCCATCCCCAGCACGATCGCCACCAGCATCGCAAAGAACAGCGCGATGGCTTGGTTATGATCGGCCAACCCCAGAAGCAGCGAGGAAAAGCGCGTGCCAACCCCGGTCAGCGCAATCACGCCCACAATGATGCCTGCCGCGGCGCAAACCGCTACCAGTTGCAACGACATCTTTGCCGCGATTTCCAGCGCGTAGAGGATCGAGCGCACCCCCATCTTGTAGGGCGTAAGCCAACTGACCACGGTCGCCGCGATCATCGCAAGCGTGCCTGCGCGGATCACCGAATAGCCCATGAACAGCGCCCCGATCAGAATGAAGATCGGGATGAACAGATAGACCTGCCGCGCCAGCTTGGCGAACTTCGGCAACTGGTCGCGCGGCAGCCCCTTCATGCCGAACTTCTGCGCCGCCAGATCGACCATGAAGTAAACCGAAGCAAAGTAGAGCACCGCCGGAATGATCGCCGCAATCACGATGTCGCGGTAAGCGATGGCGGTAATCTCTGACATGATGAAGGCACCTGCCCCCATGATCGGCGGCATGATCTGTCCGCCCGACGAGGCTGCGGCCTCAATCGCCGCAGCGGTCTGCGGCCGATAGCCCACCCGTTTCATCAGCGGAATTGTCAGTGACCCGGTGGCCACCACGTTGCCCGCCGAGGTGCCATTGATCATACCCATCAGGCCAGACCCCAGCACGGCAACCTTGGCCGGACCGCCTCGCGCGCCCCCCGCTGCGGCAAAGGCAAAGTTGACGAAATACTCACCCACCCGGCTTGCCTGCAAAAATGCGGCAAACGTTACAAACAGGATGATGTAGGTCGACGAAATTGCGATCGTCGGGCCAAGAATACCCTGATCGGTAAACACATAGGTAAAAAAGCGCGATGCCGAATAACCGCGGTGCTGCAGCACACCCGGCAACCACGGGCCTACGAAGCTGTAGAGGATGAAGATCGACGCGATGATGACCAGCGCCAGACCCGCCAGCCGCCGCGTCAACTCGAGGATCAGAATCACGCCAGTAATCGCGGCATACATATCCGCATCCTTGGCCAGCGCAGTGCCCGCGCGCAGCCGCAGGTATGGCGCGTGAAAGATGATATATGCGATAACAGCAACCGCCGCGATGGCAAGCAGCGCATCGGCAGGGTCGATATGACCACGGTCGCGCAGCGGAAAGAACCACGCCACCAGCAACACCCATACAGTACCGCCAAGCAGCGGCAGGCTGAAGCTCCACTCCATCGCCGTCTTGGCGGCGGCCTGATCTGCGCCCTGCCCGGTAACCCAGAACTGCATGGCCGTTGCGAAAGCCACCAAGATTGCCGCAGCACCCGGCGCAAGCAGCATCAGATAGGTACGCCGCGCCAACGACGGTTCTTGCGCCGAACCCGCCGCGGGCAGACTGGTGCCGGAATACAGAAGGAAGCCAAGTACAAGCCCGCCGCCCACGTGAATCAGCCGGTAGGTCCAGGTTTCAAGCGGATAGAGGTTCATCACCCCCACATGAAAGCCGGTATAAAGAATGCACAACGCCACCACGAACCATGCGGTAACGCCTCCAGGAACGCGTTGGTTGACTGAAATGATCTCGGCATCGACCTGCTTTGTAAGCGTGTTGAGGTCGGCCGAGGCGTCGGCGGTTGCGTTCATGGGGATTCTCCCGTCGGGGTGGGGGCTAGGAAAGCGGCGCCTGCCGCTTTTTCAGGCAGGCGCCGTCGGTTTCACGCAGCGTGATTACCGAAGGTTCTCAGGCACGGTCAGGCCTTTTTCCTCGAGGTATTTCACAGCACCCGGATGGAACGGCATGAAGGTGTTCTTGTTCCAGTTGGCCAGCAGGGTTTCGCCCGCCGCCGCGTGGATCTGCACCATGCGCTCGGGGTTCTCCATCACCAGTTTGGTGATTTCGTAGGCGAGGCTGTCGGGCATGGATTTGTTCGCAACCGCAAAGTTCCAAAGCGCGACGGTGTTTTGGTCGTAGTCATGACCAGCATAGGTGCCCGCCGGAATGGTTAGCGGGGCCATCGCCGGGAACGCTTCAAGGATCTTCGGCAGTTCCTCATCGCTAAAGCCAAACATCACCACATCCTGCTCGGCTGCAAGCTGCGAGAAAGCCGAGATAGGCACGCCAGCAGCAAAGGCAAAGGCGTCGATCAGGCCATCGGCCAATTGGCCCGCCGCGTCTGCAGCACCCGCGTTGGAGATACTGGCATTAACGCCAAGAGTAGAAATGAACTGCGGCCAGTAAGTGCCGGGAGTGCCGCCCGCGGGCCCAACGCTGACGCGCTTGCCTTCAAGGTCGGAAACCGAGGTGATACCCGATTTCTTCAGCGCGATCACTTGGAACGGCGTTTGATACATCGGGAACAGCGCGCGCACCGAACGATGCTCAAGCCCCGGTGCCAGTTCCGACTTACCCATCCAGGCGTCATAGGCCGGGCCCATGGTGACCAGACCCATCAGATGGTCGCCGGTTTCCACCAAGGTCACGTTCTGCACCGGGCCGCCGGTCACTTCGCCGGTGGCGCTGACGCCAAGCGACTCGGCAATATAGCTGGCAAGGCCGTTGCCATAGATGAAATAGGTCCCGCCTTGGCTCGCAGTGCCAATGGTCAGGCTATTGGGCCAGTCGGCGCGGTCTTGCGCGGCCGCAGGCAATGCCATGAGGGCAGCTACCGCAAAAGCGGCAATTCTTGAAAATCGCATGGTGTTCCTCCCAGAACGTCGTTTCTAAGGGCGCTTCGCGCCAAAATTCCGCCGCCCAGAGATGGGGCAACGAAATATACCTTCAGAAAGCAGTGCGACGTCTGATCGAGCAACAAGTTTATGGCAGCTGTGTCTGGTCGTGCCCAAATGACGCAGCCATGATGGGTGGAATTCGTAACATTGGGGCTCTGCGGTGTTTCGATTCACGCCCAAAATATCTATTTTGCATCGCCACCGCTGAAATTGGCCTTGTCGAGCCCGTAGCGCTGCATCTTTTCGTACAGCGTCTTTCGCGACAGGCCGAGCTGTTCATAGACTGGGCGCAGCGCCCCCCGATGCGCGCGAAGCGCGCTTTCAAGCGCGCGGCGTTCAAATTCCGCCACCTGATCGGCCAGTCGCCTTGGCCCTTCGACCGAACCGAGTTCAAGGTCACCAAACCCAAGCCCCAAGGCAAAGCGATCGGCCACGTTGCGCAGTTCACGCACGTTTCCGGGCCAATCGCGCGCCGAAATCGCGGCAATCACATGCGGCGGCGCCTTGACCGGTTCGGTTCGATGCCGCGTGGCCGCCTCGGCCAGCAGCCGCAGGAACAATAGCGCCACATCTTCGCGCCGAGCTGCCAAGGGCGGCACCGTCAGACCCACTGCGTTCAAGCGATAGAAAAGATCGTCACGAAACCGCCCCGCCGCGACCTCCGCCTCCAGCGGCGTGCGGCTGGTCACCATGAAGCGCACATCCAACGCTACCGCCTCGTTCGACCCAAGCCGGGTAATCGCGCGTTCTTGCAATACGCCCAAAAGCTTTCCCTGCATCGCAATCGGCATCGTGCCGATATCATCCAGCAAGATCGTGCCGCCGCGCGCGTGTTCAAACTTGCCATACCGCGCCCGCATCGCCCCGGGAAAGGCACCCGCCTCGTGCCCAAAAAGTTCGCTCTCGATCAGCGTTTCGGGCAGCGCCGCGCAGTCAATGGTGATGAAGGGTTTTCGCGCCCGCGCTGAAAGGTCATGGAGTGCACGCGCCACCACCTCTTTGCCCGACCCGGTTTCCCCCACGATCAGCACATTGGCATCGGTCGGGCCAATGGTGCGGATACGGCGGCGCAGATCAATCATCACATTCGAGCGCCCAACAAGGCGCTGTTCCAGATCGTCCGCCTGCCCAGCCGCTGCGCGCAGCACGCGGTTTTCAAGCACGAGGCGGCGATGTTCCAGCGCGCGAGACGCGATTTCGACCAATTGCGCACCGCCAAAGGGTTTTTCCACAAAATCATAGGCCCCCTCGCGCATCGCACGCACCGCAAGCTGCACATCACTGTGCCCTGTGATCAGAATCACCGGGATCTCGTGGTCAATCTCGTGGATGCGGTTCATCAGGCTGATGCCGTCCAGCCCGGGCATGCGGATGTCGGTCATCACGATGCCGGGAAAGCCGAAACTGACAAAACCCAACGCCGCCTCGCCCTGCGCCTGCTCTTCGACCTTGAACCCAGCAAGATCAAATAATTGCGCGATTGAGGCACGCAATGCGGCCTCGTCATCGACCAGCAGGATATGGGCGCCATTCTTGGGCTCGCGAGTCATATATCCGCCTCCGGCAGGGGCGCTGCATCCGCGCAGCGCAGATCGAGTGTGAACAAGGCGCCGCCTCCCGGCGCGCTCGAAACCTTCAAATCACCGCCGAAGTCTTTGATGATATTGTAAGAAATCGAAAGGCCAAGGCCCAGCCCCCGACCGACGCCCTTGGTCGAAAAGAAGGGATCGAAAATGCGCTCGCGCAGTGCTGGTGCCACCCCCGGCCCGTGGTCGCGCAACGTTACGCGCACCCCGCGCGGCGTAGGGCGCGCAGCAAGCTCGATGCGCCGATCATCGCTGCCCTCGATCGCGTCGGCGGCGTTGGTCAACAGGTTCACCAGAACCTGTTGCAGCCGTATGGGGCCTGCGTGAACCAACGGCAGATCCGCCGGCAAATCGACCGATAGCTCGATCGCAGCGTCCTGCAAGCGCAGCGCCGCAATCTCGCACGCGGCGGTCACTACATCTGACAGAGTGACTGCCGCCAGTTCCTGCCCGGGCTTGCGCGCGAAACTGCGCAGATGTTTGCTGATCGCGGTCATCCGATCAATCAGCGCCACGATGCGACCAATGTTGTCGCGCGCCTCCGACACGCGTGCACGGTCGATCAGCGTCAGCGCATTGTCCGCAAAGTTGCGCGCAGCAGCCAGAGGCTGGTTGAACTCGTGGCTCAGCGCAGCCGACATCTGGCCCAATGCTGCAAGCTTGCTGGCCTGTACCAGATCGGCTTGCGCCTTGCGCAAATCCTGCTCGGCGGCCGTGCGCTCGCTGATCTCGCCCTCAAGCCGGGCATTCAGTGCCGCAAGTTCCGACGTGCGCTCTGCCACGCGCCGCTCTAGCTCGGCCTGTGCCGCAGTCTGCAACTGCAACCGCTCGGCCAGCCGCGCACGGCGCTGCCACATCAGCGTCAGCATCAATGCCCCCAACCCCACCAGAAGCACGGCGAGCAAAACCGTGGTGATCATCTGGCGGCGCGCCGACGTGGTGTCCAGCAGCACGTTGACCGTCCAGCCAGCATCGGGCATGGCCTCGGCAAGGTGCAGAAACTCGCGCTCTGCTTGCCCGGGCTCCTCGACATGGGCCAAGCTGTGGCCGCCGCGTAAAACAAACTCACGCAGTGGCAATTCGCGCAGGTCAGTATCGACATAGCGGCGCGTCACCGCGCTTTGTGCGCGCCGCTCAGCCGTCAGCGGTAAAATCCCCGAAAACAGCCATTCCGGGCGGCTCGCCAGAAAGATGATCCCTTCAGGGTCGGTCACAATAATCTCGTAGTCGCCCCCTCGCCAGGTTTCCTCGATCGCATCAAGATCAACCTTGAAGGCAACAACGCCCGCTACCGCTCCGTCCAGCATCACCGGCGCGCCAAAGTAATACCCACGTTTGAACGAGGTTGTCCCAAGCGCGAAAAATCGACCCTGTCCGCCTGCAGCCGCCTCGAAGAAATAGGGCCGGAAGGCAAAATTGCCGTCCACAAACGAGGTCGCGGTGTCGTAGTTCGATGCCGCACGCGTCGTGCCGGAAAGGTCCATGAAATAAACGTCCGACGCCCCAAGAAGCGCACCCACATGCTTGAAATAAGCGTTGCTGCGCGCCACCAGTTCGGCATCGTCAGGTGACGCCGCCAGATCCCGAACCAAAGCGGTTTCCGCAATCAGCTGTGGCAACCGCTCAAACCGTGCCAGTTGCCCGCGCATCGTCGCCACCGCCAACCGCAAGGTGGTATCGCCCCTCCGCGCCGTATCGCCCAGAAACAGCCCCAGCGCATCGCGCCCCGCCAGCCACGGCACGGTCGCAAGTGCCAGCACAACAACCACAACCGCAAGCCAACTCGCAGCGCGCACCCGCCGCGTAATGCGCCGCGCGCCTGACTGAGTCGCATTGGGGCTGGCTTCGGCCATCAGTTCGGGCCTCTCCTCGGGCGGGTGCGGGGGCAGATCGATCCTAGCGCAACGCCCGCCGCAAGGGAAAGCCGCGCGTCACGGCGCGAACGAATAGAGCCAAATTCACTGCGAGTCGCGATGCTGCCATAAAGTGCGCGTGCCGAGGCATTGCGCGCCCCAGTCACCGAGATGTCCGCCCAGAACGTGCTTTCGTGCCCCTATGCCCCGCCACGACCGCATCCGGACCCGTCTTTTCGCAAGAATCCGCAAGTGCCGCTGCCAGACCTCGTGCGCCTTTGGCCACGGCCCTGATGGTCCTCATCCTGCGCTTTCCTCCCAATGCTTCAGCTCAAATATCCCCCGCGGAGCGCGCTTTGGACGCCACAGGCGCCTGCGGCGCGGATATTTTGCCTGAAGCAGAAACTAGCCCATCGCGCGCAGACGGGCGATCAGGCTCGAGGTATCCCAGCGCCCGCCGCCCATTTTTTGTACGTCCTTGTAAAACTGATCGACCAGCGCAGTCAGAGGCAGGCTGGCACCGTTTTCGTTGGCGGTGGCAAGGCAGATTCCCAGATCCTTGCGCATCCAGTTGACGGCGAAACCAAAATCGAACGCGTTTTCCGCCATCGGCTTATGGCGGTTGGCCATTTGCCAACTTCCCGCCGCACCCGCGCCAATCACTTCGACCAGTTCCGGGATCGAGAGGCCCGCTTTCTCGGCAAAATGAAGCGCCTCGGCAAGGCCTTGCACCACGCCAGCGATGGCAATCTGGTTGCACATCTTTGCAAGTTGCCCCGCGCCGACCTCGCCCATGCGGCGGCAGACTTTGGCATAGGCCTCCAGCACTGGCTGCGCGCGCGCAAAATCGGGCAACGCCCCGCCGCACATGATTGAGAGCGCGCCGTTTTCGGCCCCCGCCTGCCCGCCTGAAACTGGCGCATCAACATACCCAATGCCAGCATCCGCCGCGATTTCGGCTAGTTCGCGTGTAACGCGTGCCGAAACCGTGGTGTGGTCAACAAAAAGCGCGCCACGCGCCATTCCGGCGAAGGCACCTTCGCCGCCAAGGCAGACCGCGCGCAGATCATCGTCGTTTCCCACGCAAGCGAGCACGATGTCGGCCCCTTGCGCGGCGGCGGCAGGCGTGGGGGCAGCCGCACCGCCGTGGCGCGCTACCCAATCCGCCGACTTGGTTACGGTGCGGTTGTAAACCGTGACTTCGTGCCCCTTGGCCGCCAGATGCCCCGCCATCGGAAAGCCCATCACCCCAAGCCCCAGAAACGCCAGCTTTGCCATTCGGCCCACTCCCCTTGCCTATGCGCCACTCGCGCGTTGAACATTGATCGCGGCTCAACTAGTTACGCATTGACCCCGCGCCGTCAATCGCGGGCCCCGCGCGGAGACCTGAATGCTGATTGCCTTTCGCTGGCTCGTCCGGCTTGCCATGGCTCTACTGGCGGTCGCGGTGCTGTCGCTCGGCGCGGCCTATTACTTTGCAGCGCGCTCCTTGCCCGATTACAATGAAACACTGCGCGTGGCGGGCATTACTGCCCCGATCGAGATCGTGCGCACCACCGAAGATGTACCCCATATTTTCGGGGCAACCGATTCTGATGTGTATTTTGCACTGGGCATTGTGCATGCGCAGGATCGGCTGTGGCAGATGTTGCTTGCACGGCGCACGGCGCAAGGGCGGCTGTCCGAGTTGTTTGGGACCAGCACGCTCGCAACCGATGAGTTGTTGCGCAGGCTTGACCTATACACGCTCGCTACGCAATCGGTAGCGGCGCAGGACAGCTATGCCACGCTTGCGCTGGAAGCGTATGCCCAGGGCGTCAACGCCTGGATCGCACAGGTCAATGCAGGCGCGCGCGGGCGCGGGGCGCCCGAGTTCTTTCTTTACGAACCCGACATCGCACCGTGGCAGCCTGCCGATTCGATTGCAGTGCTGAAGCTGAGCGCGCTGCAACAGACCCACCCTCTGCAATCCGAAGTCTTGCGCGCACGTCTGTCGCTAGTCAGCCCCGATTACCTGCGCGACCTGATGCCCGATGCGCCGGGCCCGGCGGTGGTGGCGCTGCCCGCCTTTGCCGCCCTTTTTCCCACCGCACCGCGGCGCGCAACTTCTATCGCCAGTGCCTTGCCGTTTTTGCCGCAAGCGCCCTCGTCGGCCTCGAACGTTTTTGCAGCCGCACCGGTGCGCTCGGCTGCGGGCGGGTCATTGTTGGCCAATGATCCGCATATGGCGCTCAGCGCCCCGTCTGCATGGTATCTGGCGCGGCTCGAGCTTGCCTCGGGCGGGGTGATCGGCGCCACGTTGCCGGGCACGCCCTTGGTCCTATCAGGCCGATCTGCGGCACTCGGCTGGGGCATCAGCGCGTCTTATGCGGACGATCAGGACCTTTTCATCGAGGAGCTGGCGGCCGACAACCCGGACCGCTACCGCCAGCCCGAAGGCTTTGCGGGGTTTTTCACGCGCCGCACGATCATTGAGGTCAAAGATGCAGCGCCCGTCACGCTGACCTTACGGTGGAGCGATAATGGCCCGATCCTGCCTGCAGGCGCGTTCAACCTAGCCGCCATCACCCCGCCCGGTCATGTGGTGGCCCTTGGCTGGACCGCATTAAGCGACGCGGACACTTCGATGAGCGCCGGGTTGGAGCTAATGCGCGCACAGAGCGTCGAGGCGGGGATTGCAGCGATGGAGGGGCATATGGCGCCCTCGCTCAATCTGGTGTTGGCCGACGCGCGCGAGGTGGCGCAGGTCACCGTGGGCGCACTGCCTGCGCGCGACGGCGCGCACCAGACCGAGGGGCGGATGCCCAGTCCCGGCTGGATTGCCACCAACCGCTGGCAAGGAGTGCTGCCCTATGCCTCGAACCCGCGGGTGGTGGCACCCGAGGGCGGGATTGTGGGCAACACCAACAACAAGGTTTCCGATGCCGCCTTTCCGGCCCATGTCAGCTTTGACTGGGGCGATAGTCAGCGCGTGCAGCGCTTGCAAAAACTGATGGGCGAGCGCGAGGTGCATTCGCGCGAAAGCTTCATCGCAGCGCAGCTTGATGATGTCAGCCCCGCCGCGCGCGGCTTGCTGCCGCTGATCGGGGCCGATCTGTGGTTCACCGGCACCCCTGCCGCGGAAGGCACGCCCGAACGGCAACGCCAGCGCGCACTGGAACTGCTTGCGGGTTGGGACGGCGAAATGAGCGAACATCTGCCAGAGCCGCTGATTTATGCAGCCTGGATGCGCGCCTTGCAGAACCGCCTGATCCGCGACGAGCTTGGCCCGCTTGCAAGCGAGTTTAGCGCGCTTGAGCCGCTATTCATCGAGCGGGTGTTTCGCGATACCGAAAGGGCGGCGTCGTGGTGCGATGTGGTGCAGTCTGCGCCGCGCGAAACCTGCACCGACATCGCCCGCACCGCGCTGGATGCCGCCCTGATCGAGCTTGAGCAGCAATACGGCAGCAATGTCGAAAGCTGGCGTTGGGGCGATGCGCATCAGGCGACGCACGAGCACGCGGCCCTTGGCCAAGTGCCGTTGCTTTCGTGGCTGGTCAACATCAAGCAATCAACATCGGGCGGGGATTTCACGCTTAACCGCGGCAGTCTTGCCGGTGTGGGCGCGGAGCCCTATCGCAACGTTCAGGCGGCAGGCTATCGGGGTGTTTACGACTTTGCCGACCCTGACAGCTCGGTATTCATCCTCTCGACCGGGCAATCAGGCCACCCGCTTAGCAGCCATTACGACGATCTATCAGAGCTGTGGCGGCGGGGCGAATATATTCCGATGTCGCTTGACCCGGCCATCGCGCGCGGGGCCGCGGCAGGGATCACGCGGCTTGTACCGCAATGATGCTGCACACCTCACGCATGGTGTTGCGGCGCGCGCGGGCAAGCGACCTTGCGGCGTTGCACGATGTCTTTGGCGACCCTCGCGCGATGCGATATTGGTCGCGCCCGGCGCATGAAAGTCTTGCGCAGACCGAAGCAACATTGGCCGCAATGCTGCACGCCGAAGCCTCGGACGAGTTCGTTATCGAATACGGCGGCGCGGTGATAGGCAAGGTTGGTGCATGGCGGCTGCCCGAGATCGGCTTCATCCTGCACCCCGATCATTGGGGCAAGGGCCTTGCGCGCGAGGCGCTTTCAGCGACCATCGACCACCTTTTTGCCTTCCACCCAATCGACGCGCTTACCGCAGACGCTGACCCGCGCAATGCGCGCTGCCTGCGCCTGCTTGGCGGTCTTGGCTTTTGCGAGACCCACCGGGTAGAGCGCAGCATGCAATGGGGCGATGAATGGTGCGATTCTGTCTGGCTCGCGCTACCGCGCGCGGCTTGGGAAGGCCGCAGCGCGTAGCAGCGTGTCAGAGCGCCTCGAATTCGGCCTTTTGGCGCGCGCTCCAGCGCAGCAAAAGTGTGCTGCCCGCCTCATCCTGACGCTCTTCAAGCACCACACCGGCATTGTGAAGCCAAGCGCGGCGGCGGCCATCGGCATGGGTCAGGGTCAGGGTTTCTTCGCTGGTGGCCGTGCCGATCTGCACCTCGATCGTGGCCAATAGCGCAGGCAGGCCATCACCCGTCAGTGCCGAAACCGCCTGCACATCGCCTCGCCGTGCGTCTTGCACCAAAAGCGCCTCGCGTGTTTCGGGGCGCAGGCAGTCGATCTTGTTCCAGACCTCGATCAGCGCCACATCGTCATCGACCCCGAGCGTTTCGAGAATCTCGCCCACGTCGGCGGCTTGCTCCTCGGTTTCAGGGTGCGAAATGTCACGCACATGCAAAATCAGATCGGCCTCAAGCACCTCTTCCAGCGTGGCGCGAAAGGCAGCGACCAGTTCATGCGGCAGATCAGAGATGAACCCCACCGTGTCCGACAAGATCACCTTTTGCCCCGATGGCAGCACAAGCCCGCGCATTGTCGGATCAAGCGTGGCAAAAAGCATATCCTTGGCCATCACCTCGGCACCGGTCAGGCGGTTGAACAGCGTCGATTTACCGGCGTTGGTGTACCCCACAAGCGCCACCAGCGGAAACGGCACACGGCGGCGCGCGGCACGGTGCAGCTCGCGCGTTTTTACCACCTTCTCCAGCTGGCGTTTGATGCGGATGATCTGATCGTCAATGGCGCGCCGGTCGGTTTCGATCTGGGTTTCACCCGGCCCGCCAACAAAGCCAAAGCCGCCGCGCTGGCGTTCAAGGTGCGTCCATGCCCGCACCAGACGGGTGCGTTGATAGCTGAGCGCCGCCAGTTCGACCTGCAGCACACCTTCGCGGGTGCGTGCGCGGTCGGCAAAGATTTCAAGGATCAACCCGGTGCGATCCAATAGCTTGACGTTCCACGCCTTTTCCAGATTGCGCTGCTGCACGGGGCTGACCGCGCCATCAACCAGCACAAGATCAACCTCGGCCTCGGCCAGCCGCCCCTTCAACTCCGCCAGCTTGCCAGAGCCTAGCAACAGCCCCGGTGTAGGCTTGCCCAAACGCACAACTTCTGCGCCAGCAACAACGATATGGGGCAGCGCATGCGCAAGCGCGACCGCCTCAGCCAGCCCATGTTCGGGCAACCGGCGGGCGGCGCGCGCATCTTTGCGGTCGATATGCAACACCCAGGCACGGGTTGGTGCGGCTTTCGATGTGTGAAGCTCGCTCAGTCTTCGCCCTCATAGAGGCTGATCGGTGCCCCCGGCATAATGGTGGAAATTGCGTGTTTGTAGACCAGTTGGCTCTGCCCGTCGCGACGCAGCAACACGCAGAAATTGTCGAACCAGGTAATCACGCCCTGCAGTTTGACGCCATTGATCAGAAAGATCGTGACCGGAACCTTGGTCTTGCGAACATGGTTCAGGAAGGCGTCTTGAAGATTTTGTTTGTCGGCAGCCATTGTCTTGAGCCTTTGTTTTTGTTTTGCGCCCTGCGGTTCAACCTTCCCGAGGCCTGAACGCAAAGTATGCGAAAGACTGGGCGAGATTCCACCCCCATTTTATTTGCGCCGCCGTGCTGTCGCACCAAAGCCTCAACGGCGCCAGAACTCGGGGTTGAAAAGCGCAATCAGTGCCAGTGTTTCAAGCCGCCCCAGCACCATCGCCGCCGACATCACCAGCTTGGCGGCGACGCCGAGGTTGGCCCAGACTGCACCACCCGGCCCCGAAAACGCCGCCAGCGGCCCGGTGTTGGAAAGCGCTGCGATCGACAGCATCGTGGCGGGCTCGAAGCTCAACCCAGCCGCCGAAAGCGCCATCATCGTCACCGCAATCGACATCGCGAACAGCATGAAAAATACCCAAGCGATATACGCACCTTCGCGCCGCAGCCGCCGCGCGCCTGTGCCACCACCGCCCAGCGACGAGGGGTGAACCAGGCGCTGCATTTCGCGTTCGCCATGGCGCAACAACGCATAGACGCGCAGCAACTTGACCCCGCCCGCAGTCGTTGCCACACCGCCACCAAAAATCGCAAGCCCCCCCAAAAGCAGGCCCGGCGCATCAAGCCCCGACCACGTCCGCGCGGCGATCCAGCCTTTGGATTCAAACCCTGTCGTTGTCAAAAACGACAGCGAGGTAAACACTGTGCCCCAAAGCGCCGCAGCAAGCCTGCGGGCATCGGCAAGAAAGGCGATTTCGTAGGTCACCAGCCAATGGCGCAAGAAAAGCGCAATGGCGACAGCCGCAACAGACGCGGCGGCAAGCCGAAGCTCTGGGTCTTGCACCAACCGCGCCGCGACGCGCAGCTCGCGCGCGCCTGGCCACAGCCTGCGCGACAGCGCCAGCAGCAGAAACACAAAAATCAGCATTTCGCCTGCGACCCCAGAACTTGCTGCGGAAAAGTTTGGCAAAGAGGTGATCCCCGAGGTCGAAAGCGTGGACATCGCATGGATCAGCGCCACTAGCGGCGTATCGCCCGCGATCAAAAGCCCTACCCAAAGAGCCAGCGTCAGCCCAAACCACGCAGGCGCCAGCTTTACCGCCGCGCGCATGATCCGCGCGCGAGAGTCGGAAACCGATTCAGCGGCGGAACTGGCACCGGGGTCGCCTGCAAAATACACTTCGAACCCACCCAGTCGCAGTGGTGCCAACACTGAAATCGCCATCACCAACACGAAATAACCGCCCATCCAGGCCACCATGCCGCGCCACAGATGCAGGCTTGGCGGCAAGTCGGCAGCAGCATAAAGCGTGGCGCCCGTCGTGGTCATTGATGAGACCATTTCCCACCACGCATCAAACAAGTTGATACCCGGCAGCGCTTCGGCAAAGGGCACGGCCAGCATCAGCGGCAAAACGGTGAACGCGGCGAGCATGGTCAGAAGGTGTGCGCGCGAGTGGTTTGCAGGCCGCGCTGCGCCGCTGGCCAACCCGAGCAAGCCCGTAAAAATTGCAAAGAGCAAAAAAGAATAGGCGAATGCGCGCGATACCCGAAAATTGCCAAGCGCCAGCGCATGCGAAGCCGGCACGAGCATCGCGACCGCGCCGATGGCCATCAGCAACACAAACAGCGGCAGGGCGCGCAAACTGTGCATCAGAAGAAATCGATGGAAACCTGGAGCAGCCGCTCCACCTCGGGAACGTCTTTGGTCAGCGCGAAGAGTGCGATCACGTCCCCTTCTTCGACCCGCATGTCGCCGGTGGGCTTCAGCACCGCGCCGCGTTTCATTAGCGCCCCGACCAGCACACCTTCGGGAAACTCGATCTCGCGGATAAAGCGCCCGGTCAGCGGCGAGGTGGAAAGCACCTGCGCCTCGATCACCTCGGCCTCGGCATCGCCGATCGAATAGATCGCGCGCACCCGCCCGTGCCGGATGTGGCGCAGAATTGAGGAAACCGTGGTGGCGCGCGGGTTGATATAGGCGTCAATATCAAGCGCTGCCAGCAGCGGCACAATGGTAGGGTCGTTCACCAAAGCAATCGCCATCGGGCAGCCTATCTGCTTGGCGCGCACGGCCACGAGGATGTTGGTCTTGTCATCATCGGTCACCACCAAAATCGCATCGGCGCGCGCCACTTCGGCCTCGTCGAGCAGCTCAAGGCTTAGCCCGTCGCCGTTCAGCACGATCGTGCGGTTCAACGCGTCTGCGGCCAGTTCGGCGCGCGCGCGGCTTTTCTCGATCACCTTGGCACGCACCCGCTCGGCGCGCGTTTCCAGCGCCTGCGCAACCGCAAGGCCGACGTTGCCGCCCCCGACGATGATGATGCGTTCCTGCTTTTTCGTCGATTTTCCAAAGATATCGAGAGTGCGGTTCACATCTTCTATATGGCTGAATACATAGATCTGATCACCCGCAAACAACTGATCGCCCGGGTCGGGCGCAAACAGGCGGCCCTTGCGCCGCACCCCTACAACAATCGCCCGCAAGGTCGAGAAAAGGTCGGTCAACTGGCGCAGCGCGGTGTTGAGCACCGGGCAATCTTCGCCAAGCGCGATGCCGAGCAGCTGCGCCTTGCCGTCCATGAAACTTTCGGTGTCAAAGGTCGATGGCGCTGAAAGCCGCTGCAGTGCCGCCTCGGCCACTTCGCGCTCGGGGCTGATGATAACGTCGATTGGCAAGTGGTCGCGCCGGTAAAGGTCAGCGTAAAGCGAATCCATGTAGCTTTGCGCGCGCAGCCGCGCGATCTTGCGCGTGATGCCAAAGACCGAATGCGCGACTTGGCAGGTGACCATGTTTACTTCGTCAGAATGGGTCGCGGCGATGATCAGGTCGCAATCGCGCGCGCCCGCGCGTTCAAGCACATCGGGATAAGAGGCAAAGCCCACCACGCCCTGCACATCCAGCGTATCGGTGGCGCGGCGCACAAGTTCGGGGTTCACATCAACCACCGTCACGTCGTTGCGCTCGCCCGAAAGGTGGCGCGCAATCTGCCAGCCAACCTGCCCCGCGCCGCAGATGATAACCTTCATGCTTTCGCTCCGCCTGCGCCCTCGCGCGCCCCTTCATAGGCCCGCCCGCCGTGCATGGTCAACTAAGCCCCATTGGCCGCCTTGGTGGCGCGCACCAAAGCGGCGTCAATCGGCGTCAAGATCACCTTCATCAAGGTCATCGTCATCAAAATGCGCCACCCGTCCGCCGGGTTTGGCCGAGGTGACAACGCCCAGTGACTTCAGCTTGCGGTGCAGCGCGCTGCGCTCCATCCCGACAAAGGCGGCGGTGCGGCTGATGTTGCCGCCAAAGCGGTTGATCTGAGTCAGCAGGTATTCGCGTTCGAACAATTCGCGCGCCTCGCGCAGCGGCAGCGCCGCCAATGCCCCCCCCAGCACCACGCGCCCTTCATCGGGAGCACTGGTCTGGCCCGGTAGCTCTCGCGCCTCAATCGGCTCGCTTCCCTCACCCAGAATCAGCACTCGCTCGATCATATTGCGCAATTGGCGGATGTTGCCGGGCCATTCCATGGTTTGCAGCATCGCCGCCGCTTCATCAGAAAGCGGGCGCAATGTCAGGCCCTGCGCGCGGTTGAACATGTCGATGAAGTGGCGCGCCAGCAGCGGAATATCCTCGCGCCGCTCGGCCAATGCAGGCACCGCGATGGGCACCACATTCAAGCGGTCGTAAAGCTCTTGGCGGAACCGGCCAGCGGCGATTTCGGTGGGCAGATCGCGGGTGGTCGAGGAAATTACCCGCAGATCGACGCGCACCTTGTCGGTGCCTCCCGCGCGCGCAAATTGCTGCTCGGTCAACACCCGCAGGATCTTGGATTGTGTGCCAAGCGGCATGTCACCCACTTCGTCAAAGTAGATCACCCCGCTGTGGGCCTGTTCTAGCAAGCCCTGCTCTACGCCGCGATCCGGCGTTTCGCGCCCAAACAACACCTCTTCCATGTGGTCGGGGGCAATTGACGCCGAGGTCACGGTGATAAACGGGCCGCCAGAGCGCGCCGAGTGCCCGTGAATATAGCGCGCCGCCACCTCTTTGCCCGATCCGGGCGCGCCAGTCAGCATCACCCGGCCGTTCGATTTTGTTACCTTGTCGAGTTGCTCGCGCAGTTTGCGGAACGCACCCGATGCGCCGAGCATTTCGGCCGCATTGGTTTCGCGTTTGCGCAGGCTGGAGTTTTCGCGCCGAAGTCGCGAGGTTTCCATCGCGCGGCTGACCACCACCAACAACTGGTCGATATTGAAGGGTTTTTCGATGAAGTCATAGGCACCCTGCTTGATCGCCGCGACCGCGATTTCGATATTGCCGTGGCCCGAAATAATCACCACCGGCACATCAGGATTGTCGCGCTTGACGCGGGTGAGAATGTCGATCCCGTCCATCCGGCTGTCTTTAAGCCAGATATCAAGGATCATCAGCGCCGGTGGCTCGGCGTTGATTTCGGCCATGCAGTCATCCGAATTGGCGGCCATACGCGTCGCAAAGCCTTCGTCGCGCAAGATCTCGGCGATCAGTTCGCGGATGTCGCGTTCGTCGTCTACAATCAGAATGTCTGTCATTTCGGTCCTATCGGGGCGTCATGCGCCCTCTCCTTGATCGCGCGGGATGCCTGCGCGCGCGCGCGGCAGGCGAATTTCGGCCAACGCACCTTGATGTGCGTCGGGGGCGAAGGCGGGGGCGTCCGTCAAAACCAGCGTACCGCCATGTTCTTCGATGATCTTCTTGACTATAGGCAGGCCAAGGCCCGTGCCTTTGGAGCGGGTGGTCACGTAAGGTTCAAAAAGTCGCGAGCGGTCGGGCGGAAGGCCAGTGCCGTTGTCGGCGATAGTGATGATAACCGCGTCGGGCGCCACGCGCATATCCAGCCGAACTTCCGGCTTCCAACCTTTTGGTGCGCCGCGTTCTGTCATGCTTTCAATAGCTTCACCGGCGTTCTTAATAAGGTTGGTGAGGGCTTGGGAAATCATCGTCGCGTCCATCTCGACCACCACAGGAACCTCAGGCAGATGCGCCACCAGTTCTGCCCCATGCAACGCGTCTTGCTGCAACAGCACAGCGTCGCGCACCAGTTTGGCCAGATCATGGTCGCGCCGGTCGGGTTCGGGCATGCGTGCAAAGCGCGAGAACTCGTCAACGATCCGGCGCAGATCGTTGGTTTGGCGGATGATGACTCCGGTCAACTGGTCCAATGCCTCGGCATCATCGTATTGCACCAGTGGCGCGAACTTGCGCCGCAACCGTTCGGCCGAAAGCTGAATAGGCGTCAGCGGGTTCTTGATTTCATGCGCGATCCGGCGCGCCACATCGCCCCACGCCGCCATGCGCTGCGCCGAGACGAGATCTGTCACGTCGTCAAAGGCCACCACATAGCCTTCAAGCGTACCTTCGCTGCCGCGCCGCACCGCCATACGCACCAGCAAACTATCCAGCCGCCCGCTGCGGCTAAGCCTGACCTCTTCCTGCACCACTTCAGCAAGGCTTTCGCGCAGCCGCGTCAGCAGCGGCGCAAATTCTGGCACCAGTTCGGCCAGCGGTCGGTCATGGTCACCATGCGCTTCTAGCGCCAGCATCCGTGCCGCCGCGCGGTTGAGAAAATCGACATCGCCCTCGGCATCAAGCCCGACCACCCCCGAGGTGACCGACGAAAGCACCGAGTCAAACAGGCGCCGCCGCTCTTCTGTCTCGCGGTGGTTTTCAACCAAGGCCGCGCGCTGGCCTTTGAGCTGGCGCGTCATACGGTTAAACACTCGGCCAAGCAGCGCAATTTCATCGTCGCCCGTAACTTCGCTCACACGCGCATCGAAATTGCCCCCGCCCACCGCCTCGGCGGCCTCGGCCAACTGTCCGATCGGGCGCGAGAGGCGCTCGGCAAACCACATGCCCAGCCAGATCGCCGCCAGAATCAAGATCAGCGCAAACCCGATGTAAACCAAACCGAACTCAAACAGCAGCCGCCCGCGCGTCGCCTCCAATTGCTGATAAAGCCCTACAGTGGCGCGCGTTTCATCCAGCAGGCTCAGGATCTGGCCATCGACGACGCGCGAAATGTAAAGGTAGCGATCCACAAATCCGTCAAGGCGCAGCAGCGCGCGAAACTCGTTGTTGGTCCAGTCTTCGATCAGCACCGGGTCGCCCAGCTGTGCTTCTTCGATCACCGACGGGTCGGGCTTTTCAAAATCGAACAGATAGCTGCGATCGCCCCGCGCGCGGATTTCACCTGCGCCGTCGATCACGAAAGCCTCGCGCAGACCGCGCTGAATCAGCGGCTGCCCGGCACCTAGCGCTTCGCGCAGATCGCCCTCGGTGAAAAAGGTGGTGGCGGCGCGGCGGGCGATCAGAAACTGCGCCAACGCCTCGGCGTCGGTCGCAAGATCGCGCCGATGTTCATCGCGATAGGCTTCGGCGGCGGCAAGCGAGGTTGAAACCACCTGCCGAACACGGTCGGAAAACCACCCCTCCAGCCCGATGTTGATGGTCAGAACACCAAAAACCGCAACCAGCACGGTCGGCCCCAAGGCCACGCCGGCAAAAACTCCGGTCAACCGCAGGTGCAGCTTCGACCCGGCTGAGCGCGCGCGCCGCGCCGCAACTACCCGCATCAGCGCCATCAGCACGAGGCCCGAAAGCAACAGCAAATACACAAAGTCGGCCAACAGCACGAGGCGCAGAGAGGTCGAGCCTCCGCCCTGCTGCAGCGGTCCCATCGCCAGATAGGTCGCCCCCGCCAGAACCGGCCCAAGTACCGCAAGACCCAGCGCCGCAGCATTCTGCGCGCGCTTTTGATGCCGCAGACGGCTTAGCCAGTCCCAGGTTGTCCGTTCCGTCGCTTCCTGCAAGCGCTGCCCCCCGGCCGAGTAATGCGCGACCGATTCCTTTGTGCGGAATTGTCACGCTGGCCTGTTGCAACTTTACATCAGCTTACGGCGGCGTGTCACCTGAATATCAAGGTCCGTGATCTTCTTGCGCAACGTATTGCGGTTGATGCCCAGCAAATCGGCACAGCGCGCCTGATTGCCCCCCGTTGCATCAAGCGCAATCTCTAGCAGCGGCGCTTCAACTTCACGCAAGATCCGCTCGTAAAGCCCCGGCGCGGGCAAGGCGCCGCCATGCAGGTCGAAATAGCGGCGCAGATGGCGCGCAACCGAGGCTGAAAGCTTATCGCTTTCGCCCGCAGCCCCCGCGCGCAGCGGTTCGGCGGCGGGCTGGCCACCCAACACGGCTTCGACCTCGGCACGCCCGATCTCGTCTTCACTCGCGGTAACCACTAGCCGACGCAGACTGTTTTCAAGCTGGCGCACGTTGCCTGGCCAGCTATAGGCGCGCACCAGCGCCAATGCGTCGGGCGAGAGCCTGCGGCGCGGCGCCCCAGAAGTATCAGCACGCGCCAGAAAGTGGTCGGCCAAAAGCGAAATATCCTCGACCCGCTCGCGCAAGCTCGGCACCGAAAGGGTAACCCCGGCGAGGCGATAATAGAGGTCTTGGCGAAATTTCCCGCCAGCAAGCGGTGCGGCAAGGTCGTTTTGCGAAGTCGCCATGATGCGCGGTGCGGGGTCGGGCAGTGCGTCGAGCATACGCACCAGCCGTGCCTGCGCCTCATCGTCGAAATCAGAGACCTCATCAAACACCAGACTGCCCCCGCGCACCCGCGCCAAAAGCGACGAGAGGCCGTCGGTGCTTGCAAAATCTGACGCTTGCGCCACCACGAAGGGCTGCGTGCGTCGGTCAGAAAAGTCGTGAATCGCGCGCGCGATCAGTGATTTGCCTGTGCCCGACTCGCCGACAATCAGCACCGCAAGGTCGGCGTTCATCACCCGCGCCACCAACCGATAAAGCGCCTGCATCGACAGGGTGCGCCCTACCAACGGCAGATCCGACGCCTCTTCAGGCACGGCACCGCCGCGCGCGGGCGTGGCACGGGCGCGCCGTTCCAACGCACGCGCCGCGCGCTTCATCAGATCAGGCAGATCGAAGGGTTTTGGCAAATAATCATAGGCATCGGCCTCGGCGGCCTTGACCGCGGTCATGATGGTGTTTTGCGCCGAAATCACGATTACCGGCAGTCCGGGGCGCATCGCGCTGATCTTGGGCAGCGACTCAAGCCCGTTGCCATCGGGCATGACCACATCGGAAATGACAAGATCGCCCTTGCCCTCTTCAACCCATCGCAACAGCGTGGTCATGCTTGAGGTTGCATGCACCCGGCATCCAGCGCGGGTCAGCGCTTGGGTCAGCACGGTGCGAATGGTGCGGTCGTCGTCAGCGACAAGAATTGTGCCGTCCATCACGTGTTCTCCAGATGTTTTGGCGCCACCGCCAGCGAGACCCGAAACACGGTGCGCCCGGGCTGCGATTCAACGCCGATCCAGCCACCGTTTTGCGATAGAGTTTTCGAAACCAACGCCAACCCTAACCCGGTGCCGTTTTCGCGCCCTGAAACGAAGGGCTCAAAGATTTCCGCTGCGATGGCGGGCGGAATGCCGGGACCATCGTCAATAACTTCCACCTGCAAGGGCAGCGCAGAACCCGACCCGTCGGCACGCCGCAACCGTAACGAACGGTCATAAAAACTGCGCAGCCGGATAGTTCCGCGCCCGCCCTTGGCTGCTTCTGCAGCGTTCTTGAGCAGGTTCAGAAACACTTGCGTCAACTGGTCGGCATCGCCCAGTGCCAGCGGCAACGAGGGGTCGTAATCCTCGATCACCGTCATATGTGCGGCAAACCCCACCACCGCCGAACGGCGCGCCCGATCAAGCACGTCATGGATGTTGACCGCCTTCAGTTCTGGCGGGCGGACATCACCAAATTGTTCAACCTGTTCAAGCAGCTTCACCACGCGGCGGGTTTCGGCCACGATCAGATTGGTCAGTTCAAGGTCTTCGCCGCGCAACCCCATGCTGAGCAGTTGCGCCGCACCTGAAATGCCTGCCAAGGGGTTCTTGATTTCATGCGCCAGCATTTCGGCCATGCCCACCGCCGAGCGCGCCGCGGATTTTACCTGCGCGGCACGTTCTAACCGGTCTGCCAGTTCGCGCGGGTTGATCAGCAACAGCACGGTATCGGGGTCTTCGCCTAAAGGCGCCATCTGAAGATTGCACAGCACGGCCGCACGTTCTCCGGTGCCGACAACCACATCGTTGATGAAAAGTGCCGCGCGCCCATGTCGCACGCGCGCCAGAATCTCGGGCAGCGGCGCATCGATGGCAATCCGATCGCCAAGTGTCGAACCTTTCAGCGCTCGCGCCGAGATGTTCAAAAACAGCTCTGCCGCGGGGTTCACCTCTAGCACGCGGTCGGCACCGTCGATCAGCAGCGCCGGCGAGGGCAAGCTGGCCCAGATGATGCCAGGGGCGGGAAGGCCGCTCATGCCGCAACTCTTTCGCCCGATGCGAAGGCGGCGCGGATCAGGGCAAGAGTCGCCGCCGGGGTGTCGGCCAGCATCATCTCGTGGCGCAAGGGTGCCTGCGCTGCCTCAGCATACCAGCTAAGATGCTTGCGCGCGTGGCGGCGCCCAACCTCGACCCCATAGAAGTTTAACATCGCCTCGTAATGTTCAGAAATCATATCCGAAAGCGCCTCGCCTTCTGGCGGATTTGGCGCGGCCCCCCGGCCAAGCGCATGTGCGATTTCAGCCAGCACCCAAGGCCGCCCGCGCGCACCGCGACCAACCATCACCGCATCCGCCCCCGAGGCGGCAAGCGCGGCGCGGGCGGTTGCCGCATCGACGATATCGCCATTGGCCACCACCGGCACCGAAACCGCCGCCTTGACCGGGGCAATCGCCGCCCAGTCAGCCGCGCCTGTGTAAAACTGCATCCGGGTGCGACCATGCACACAGATCATCGCCACCCCGGCCGCTTCGGCGCTGCGCGCAATATCGGGTGCGTTCAGGCTACCTTCATCCCATCCAAGCCTCATTTTCAGCGTGACGGGTACAGAAACCGCCGCCACCACCGCCTCGATCAGCCGCAGCGCATGGTCTGGCACGCGCATCAGCGCCGAGCCCGAAAGCCCGCCGGTCACCTTTTTTGCAGGGCAACCCATGTTGATATCGATGATCTGTGCGCCCATATCGGCCACCATCCTGGCCGCTTCGGCCATGGGTGCGGCCTGGCGGCCAGCAAGCTGCACCGACGTCATGCCTTCGCCGATCCCCAGATCGACCCGCGCTTTTGCTCGAACCGAGGGTCGCGCGGTCAGCATTTCGCCCGAGGCGACCATTTCGCTGACCACAAGCCCCGCGCCGTACCGCGCCACCAACCTGCGAAACGGCAGATCTGTGATCCCCGCCATCGGTGCCAGAAACACCGAAGACGCAAGATCCATACCTGCCAAAGCGATTCCCAAGTGCCCAATCCTTGTGCGCTACCACTGCCAACTATCCCCGGCGGTAGCGAAGCTCAACCATAGCCGAAGCCAAAGCAGGGCAATTTGGCAGCATATGCCTATTATTTATGCACTTTGACGCGAAAATGCGCCAATTGCACACCGCACCAGCTTGGCCTAAGCAGAATTCTGGGTCAGCCGGAGGGCGGCATGAAGATTGCGGCGATCATCGTGGCGGCAGGGCGCGGCACGCGTGCAGGGGCGGGCACGCCCAAACAATGGCGCGACCTTGCGGGCCGCTCGGTACTGGCGCGCAGCCTTGCTGCATTCGCCGCTTTCGACCGGGTTCTGGTGGTGTTGCACCCGGATGATATGGCCCGAGGGCTAGCCGAGTTTGGCGGTCGAGTGACGCTTGTGGCAGGTGGGGAAAGCCGCTCGCAAAGTGTAAGGAATGCGCTGGAACTGCTTGATGGATCCGGTATTTCACATGTTCTTATCCATGATGGTGCGCGCCCGCTTGTATCCGGTGCGCTGATCGCGCGGGTGCTGACGGCGCTTGATGGGGCTGCGGCCGCCGCCCCCGCGCTGGCAGTGACCGATGCGCTTTGGCGCGGTGATGCGGGGCGTGTCAGTGGCACGGTTTCACGCGAAGGGCTCTTTCGCGCGCAGACGCCGCAAGGCTTTCATTTCGACGCTATCCTTGCCGCACACCGCGCCTTTCCCGAAGGCGGCGCTGATGATGTAGAACTTGCGCGCCGCGCCGGGCTGGAAGTTGCCATCGTTTCAGGCGAAGAAGACAATCTGAAACTGACCTACGCGCAAGATTTTGCGCGGGCCGAGCAGATTTTGGGGGCGAAGATGGATGTGCGCACGGGCAATGGCTATGATGTGCACGCATTTTGTGTGGGCGATCATGTCTGGCTTTGTGGTGTGCGGGTGGCGCACGGGCGCGGGCTGCTTGGCCATTCCGATGCCGACGTCGGCATGCATGCGCTAACCGATGCGCTATATGGCGCGCTGGCAATGGGGGATATCGGGCGCCACTTCCCCCCGTCGGATCCGCAGTGGAAGGGCGCCGCCTCACACATATTTCTTGCCCACGCGGCGGAATTGGTGCGCACACAAGGCTACCGCATCGCCAACGTCGATGTGACGCTGGTGTGCGAGCACCCAAAGATCGGCCCGCATGCCGCTGAAATGGCACAGGTATTGGCGAAAATCTTGGGGGTGAAGGCAGGCCGTGTTTCGGTCAAGGCCACCACTTCGGAACGTCTTGGCTTTACGGGGCGCGAAGAAGGCATCGCGGCGCTGGCCACAGCAACATTGGTATCTGCATGACACGTTTCATCACAACCTTCGCGTATGTCGGCCTGCTGCGCCCCGCCCCCGGCACATGGGGTTCGGCGGTGGCTGTAGCGCTGGCGATCGCCGTTGATTACCTGCTGGGTTTCTGGGTACTGGTCGCTGCCACGGCCGGGGTGACCGCGCTTGGCTTTTGGGCCTGCGAGCTTGAATTGCGCGGCCGCCCCGGCGAAGACCCCGGCGAGATCGTGATTGATGAGGTTGCGGGGCAGTGGATAGCACTGTTGTTCCCCGCCGCCGCCTTCTGGAATATGGGAATGCACGATTGGGCGTGGCGCGCTTACCCAGGCTGGATCGCGGCCTTTTTGTTCTTTCGCCTGTTCGATATCTGGAAACCTTGGGTCATTGGGCGCGCCGACCGGCGGGGCGATGCCGCCGGGGTGATGCTTGATGACCTTTGGGCAGGGCTGTTTGCGGGCATTGCCACGGTCATCGCAGCGGGCGTTTCGCACGGGTTATTGATGTGAGCGCGCAGGTGCTGATTGCCGCGGCACGGCGCAAGGGCGCGCGCATTGCTACGGCCGAAAGCTGCACCGGCGGGCTGGTTGCCGCAGCGATAACCGAGGTGGCGGGCGCGTCGGACGTGTTTGATGCAGGGTTTGTGACCTACTCTGAGCCCGCCAAGATCGCCATGCTGGGCGTGCGCGCCGAAACGCTGGCACGCACCGGAGCGATCAGCCAGGAGGTTGCGCGCGAAATGGCCGAAGGTGCGCTGGCCCGTTCTGCCGCAACGCTTGCGGTGGCCATAACCGGCATTGCCGGGCCGGGTGGCGCGGAAGGCAAGCCCGAGGGGCGCGTATGCTTTGCGCTGGCACAAACGGGCCACGCGACACAGGCGAAAACAGTAGAGTTCGGGCCACAGGGGCGCGCGGCTGTGCGCGCAGCGGCCACCGCCGAGGCGCTGTTGCTGTTGCAGGCCGCACTTGATAGCTGATCGCATCCCGTTTTTTGCGGCGCGATGGCCGATACTGCATGAATCATGGCCTTAGCAGGTGACATGCGCGGGGCTGATCTGGCCCCTGCCCCCCCGCCTGCCCTCAGGCCGCCAAAAGCACATCCACCTCATAGGCTTTCAGGCAGCGCCGCGCTGCGACCAACGCACTCAGCGCCTTTGGAAAGCGCAGTTCTGGGAAGATCGCGAAAAGCTCGGCGCGCTGTGCGCCGTCCAGCCCGGTCAGCGTGCCTTGCCCCGGTTGGAAGCTTTCGGTCCACGCACTATCGGCCAGAATAATCTCGTGCGCATCGAACATCAGGTGCAGATAGGTCACGCTGTCGCACGGCGCACGCTCGATACCGGGCTGCCCGACCAAATGCAGCGCGGCGGCAAGCACTTCGGATTCGCCAAACAAAAAATCGGCGCGCGGCCCGCTTAGCAGCATTCGATGCTGGGGCGATACGCGCAGATCGGCGGTCGGCAGCCCGTCGCCCAATGCGCCTTTGCGGATCAGCACCGGGTGCAGTGCCGGGTTTACGGCAAGATCTTGCGCGCCAAGTACGCGCCGCCCGATCCAGCGGATGCGTTGAAAGCCGTTGTCGCGCGTTAGCACCTTTTGTCCGACGCGCAGATTTTCCACCGCAATCGGCCCGTCCTTGGTCTCGATCAACGCGCCGGGGGTGAAACAGGGCACCTGAAGGATATTCTCGATGTTCGAGAATGTCGTGGTCTCGCCGTTGGCCCAACGAATAGTGCCGTTTTCGGGGTTGGTATCGCGCAGGATTTTGGCGCGACCGTTGATGACCAGCACATCAACATCGCCATTGCCTACATCTTCGCCGCCAACGATTACATCGCCCGCGCTTTCGCCGTAGTTCAGCGTAATCGTGTCTGACCCGATGCCGCCATTGATCGTGTCTTGCCCCGCCCCCCCGTTGAGCGAGTCGTTGCCCTCGCCGCCGTCGATCAGGTCATTGCCTGCGCCGCCATAGATGGTGTCGTTGCCAGCCTCACCATAAAGCGAATCGTCGCCGCCACGGCCATCGAGATAGTCGTTTCCGGCACCCGCATAAAAGACGTTTGTGAAAGGGTCGTTCGGGTCGACCGAGAAGCCGTCGTAACCCAGAAGCGTGTCGTTATAGGCAGAGCCGATCAGCCCATCGACACCTGCAAGCGAATCGCCCGCCGCATCGCCACCGGTTCCCGTGCCCGCTGCAAGGTCAACATCAACCCCCGCGGTGGAGGCGGAATAGTCGGCATAATCCATGCCTTGGCCGCCGTTGAGCACATCCGCTCCGGCGCCGCCAATTAGCGTGTCATTGCCCGTACCGCCGACCAGCGAGTCATCTCCAGTGCCACCAAGCAAAAGGTCATTGCCGTCGCCACCCAGCAGCGTGTCGTTTTCGCTACCGCCATCGAGCGTGTCGTTGCCTGCGCCACCGTCCATGTAGTCGGTGCCCGCCTCGCCAAACATCGAGTCGTTACCGTCGCCGCCGTACATCGTATCAGCGCCTGCGCCGCCATACATCGTGTCGTTGTCGGTGCCACCGTCGAGCGAGTCGTTGCCATCGCCGCCAAGCATACTGTCGTTGCCCGCGCCGCCGATGAGCGTGTCGTTCTCGGTGCCGCCATCGAGCGTATCGTTGCCAGTGCCGCCATCGATGTAGTCGTTGTCGGCATCGCCCATGAGCCAGTCGTCACCCAAAGCGCCCGAGATGGTGTCGTTGCCATTGCCACCCGAAACCGTGTCGTTGTCGGTTGGCACCGCCTCGAACAGAATGTCCGAAACAACGACGAGCTGCCCAGCAGAAAGCCCGTTCGAATAGTCGATTTCAAAATAGGCAACCGGCCCCGGAATCTCGATCAGCACAGAACCATTGGCGCTGTTGATCGAGTCGCCGGTAGGGCCCGCCGTGATCGTGTTGCCAGAGACGGTATCGTTGCCCGAGGGCGTGATATTGACCGTAACCGGGTTTCCAGCCGCGTCGAAGGCGCGGATGGTCATGATATCTTGCCAGCCGCCGGAATCGATGTCGTTCAAGCGAAACTTGACGTTTTCAACTTCGTCGGCGAAGCCCGAGTTGGCGACCGGTGAGAAGGCGACCTTGATCGTCGCCGCAAGGCCCTCGCCAGTCGCGTTGATCTGTGCGCCCGAATTGGTGGCGAAGGTTTCACCCGGCGCGACGTATTGCGTCGAACTGGTTTCAACCTGAAAGCTCGTGGCCGGACCATGGTCGGTATAGGTGACAGTCGCGTTGATGCCACCGGTATCTTGCGTGTAGCTGTTACCGATGTTGGTGCCGTCGTTGCCGCGGCCACTCCAGTTCAGATCAAGTGGGGTGTTGGAAAGAGTTTCCACGCCCGCAATAATAGTGTCGTCACCGTTGCGACCACTAAGCGAGTCGCTCCCGGCCAGACCGGTGATAGTATCCGTACTGTTGGTGCCGTTCAGAGTGTCATTGCCGCTTGTGCCAGTCCTGACCGCCATTGAGTTCGAAGCCCCATAACCAAGTATTTGTTATGGAAAGACTGCGGGTCAATTGCGTCGGAATTCTGGTAACTAAGTGCTATTGTAGTGAATACTCACACCAATGGCGGCCAAAAGCGGGCCGCGATCAGTCTGCGTCAACAGCCACCGCTTCAGGGCGAACTGGGGCAAAAATGTCGGCCGCGCCGCCCAGCAAGGCAGGGACTTTGGCCAGAATCTCTGCGCGCGATTCTGGGGCGAGTGCGGCCAGTCGCGCCGCCGAGGGCTGAAAACTTTCGCTCCACGCGCCTTCGGAAAGCACCAATTCGTGCCGCTCAAGCAGAAGCTGCACGTATTCGATTTGCGGCGCATCAACCCTTGTGACGCCTTCGCGCCCCAGCAACGAGCGCGCTTGCCAAAGCCGCTCGGTCTCATCGGTCAAGTACTGACCGGGAAGTGCTGCAAGAAAGCGGTGGTTGGGCGAAACAAGCATGTCGGCGGCAGGAACACCATCACCAAGCGCACCGGCGACAATGCGGATCGGGCGTAGCGCCGGGTTCAACCCAAGCTCGCGCCAGCCAAAACGCCGCCGCCCGACCCAATGCACCGTTTGGGCCCCATGATCGCGGGTTAGCACCCGCGCGCCTGCTTGCAGGTTGCCCGCCAACTGCGAACCGGACTCGGTCGCAATTGCAACCTGCGGCGTGAAACAGGGAATTGCGGCAACAAATTCACTTAGCCGGATGCCTTGGCCCGCGCAGCCGTCGGCATCGGCTGGGTGAAGCCAGCCATCGGTGCGTTCGTAGGACGTAAACTCGAAACGCATGCCCACAAAAGCCGCATCCGGGGATTCGGTTTCAGTTTTCTTTTGCTCGCGGCCCCCCGCTGGCAGGCGAGAATATTGCAGCATTTGTCACCTTCTTCAGCGCTATTGCGCAGGAAAAGAGTGCCCCCAAGGTCAGAGCTTATGCGCTATTGCCAAATCCGCATAGCCGAAATGCCCAATTTCCGACCAAATTCCGTCACAATTCTGTTTCGGATAAAGAAACGGGCGAGGCACCAATGGCACCTCGCCCATGCGCCCGTTGCCGGGCGGCCCCCAGGTGGAGCGTGCCAGCTCAGCGAGCCAGTAGCGCCGCCTCATGCTTTTTCAGCGTCCGGCGCGCCGCGCCATAGCTTTCAACACCTTCTTCGGTCTGAAGCTCGGGGAACAGCTCGAAGATTTCGCTGCGTTGCGCGTTGCCCATACCACCGAGCGTCTGGTCGCCCGGCTGGAAGCTTTCGGTCCAAGCACCGTTGGCCAGCACCACTTCGTGGCGATCAAAGAGGAAGTGCAGGTAGGTCGTGCCCAACACTTCAACCGACAGAACGCCTTTATTGTCGATCAGATGCTTGGCAGCCACCAGCACTTCGTGCTCTTCAAAATACAGCGCGGTGCGGTCATTGGCGACCAACATGCGGTGGTTTGGGCTGACCAGCATGTCGCGTTCCGGCAGGCTGTTGCCAAGGCTTCCCGCGCGGATCAGTACCGGGCGCAGATGCGGTGCTGCGGTCAGCTCGGAACGGTTCAGTGTACGTTTGCCGACCCAACGGATCTGCTGCAGACCGTTATCGCGGGTAATCACCCGGTCGCCTGCGCGCAGGTCTTGCACTGCCACCTCGCCACGCGGCGTTGCCACCAGCGTGCCCGGCGTGAAGCAGGGGATGACGTTCTCGATATTCTTGAACGTCAGCACACCTTTGACCGCACCACCGACACCGTCGAGGAACTGCACGGTCCCGTTTTCAGGGTTTGAAGGGTCATAGACTACGTGCAGCGGCCCAGACCCGGTGAGGTCAAGCGTGTCGTAATCGTCGCCGTCTTCATTCCCATCGATAAAGTCGCCAAGCCCGGCGGTGTTGCTGCCAACGATAAAGACATCGCGGTCAGCGCCGCCAGACATGCTATCGGCACCTTCGCCACCGATAATCGTGTCATTGCCGGTGCCGCCATAGATCGTGTCTTCGTCGATACCGCCGTCGATACGGTCGTTGCCAGCATCGCCATAGATCAGGTCATCGTCGTCCTGACCGTAGATCACATCATTGCCTTCACCGCCGTGGATGGTGTCACGGCCATTGTCAGGCACGAGGTCGGTAGCGTCGGGAATGTTCAGGCTGTCGGGATAGGCCGGGTCAAGCCCGCCATAGATCGTGTCATTGCCCGCACCGCCATCGATGTTGTCAGAGCCTTCACCGCCCACGATGAAATCGTTGCCCTCGCCACCGAACACGGTGTCACGGTCCAAGCCCGCGTCAATCACGTCATTGCCGCTGCCGCCATCGATCCAGTCAGCATCGTCGCCGGTGATGATGGTGTCATTGCCTGCGCCACCATACACCGTGTCGAGGTCGTTCAGCGGGTTGGCGTCTGCCGGAAACAGACCGGGGTAGCCAAGGTCGGGCAAGGGTGTCGCCCCGCCGCCCGATGTATTGATGTAATCGTCCCCGTCGCCGCCGTCTGCATAGTCGTTGCCGTCACCGCCCGAGATCCAGTCATCGCTCTGGTTACCCTCAAGGCTATCGTCGCCAGTGCCACCATACATGGTGTCCGAGGCGTTACCGCCCAGCAAGGTGTCATTGCCCGAACCGCCATCAAGCAGGTCTTCACGCGGCCCGCCCTTCAGCAGATCGTCGCCCGCCTCACCGTAAAGCGTATCATGGCCCTGCCCGGCATCGAGCGTGTCGTTGCCGTCACCGCCATGCAGGACGTCATCGCCATTTCCGCCCGAGATGTAATCGTCACCAGCTTCGCCATACAGAAGGTCATTACCGTCTTCGCCGTAAACCTCGTCATTGCCGAGCCCGGCATAAACGGTGTCGTCACCGTCACCCGCTAGCACGATATCATCTTGCGGTGCTTCGCCGGGTAGCAGGGCATCGCTGTGGTCGATCATGTCGCCTTCGGGATCGCCCGTGTAGGCGAGGTCGATCAGATCATCGCCAGCCGTGCCTTCGACAATGCCATCGCCTTGATCGGTGATGACATGTTCGATGTTCACGAAGTTCAGCGTGCCGGTGACGTTGCCGTCGCCATCAAGGAACTGTACGACCCCGTTTTCCGGGTTCACCGGATCGTAAGAGATGTTCAGCGGGCCCGCGCCGGTCAGATCGAGCACGTCGAAATCGTCGCCGCCCTCGCCGCCATCGATCGAGTCACCCGCCCCGGCGGTGCCAGTGGCCACAATAAAGGTATCGCGGTCGTCGCCGCCCGAAAGCGTGTCGGCACCTTCGCCGCCGGTCAGCGCATCATCGCCCGCGCCGCCATCGACCTTGTCGTCGCCCGACGAGCCGAGCACCGTGTCATTGCCCGCACCGAGCATGAATTCTTCGATTTCAACGAAATTCGCAGTATCGCTGCCGTCCGAGATGGTGCCGGTTTCGGGCGCTGTCAGGATCAGCGTGGTATCGTCGGTCACCGCCGAAGCATCGAGCACGTCGCCGCGCACCTCTTCGGTTTCGCCGCCGATGATGGTGTCGTTCCCAAAACCGTTCTCGATGACCAGATCATCATCGCCCGCGCCGCCATCCATCAGATCATCGGCGCCCTTGCCATTGATGGTGTCGTCGCCACCCATGCCGAACAGATGGTTGGTGTAGGTGTCGGACGGGTCGGTGCCCTGGTGGTCAAAGCCGGTCAGCGCATCGTCGTACTCGGAACCGATCACGCCGTCGATGCCACCTTCGATCACGTCGCCCTGGGCATCGCCACCGGACAGCGCGCCGGTCGACAGATCAACCGAAACCCCGGCGCCCGAGGCCGAATAATCGATCACGTCCAGCCCGGCATTGCCCTGGAAGGTATCATTGCCCGCACCGCCGATGAAGGTATCGTCACCGGTGCCGCCAGACAGATAGTCATCGCCCGCGCCGCCATCGAGCAGATCGTTGCCCGCACCGCCGTAAACCTCGTCATTGCCAAGGCCCGCGCGCACAGTGTCATTGCCCGCGCCCGCCTGCACGATGTCATCCTGCGGCGCTTCGCCGGGCAAGATCGCGTCGTTATGGTCAATCAGATCGCCCTCGGGATCGCCGGTGTAATCGTAGTCGATCAGATCATCGCCGGTCGTGCCGGAAACGATGCCATCGCGCAGCGGCCCGCCATTCAGCACCACATTCTCGATATTGACGAAGCTGAGCGTCTGGCCGCCCGTGAAATAGACTGTGCCATTTTCGCTATTGGCAGGGTCATAGACCACGTTCGCGGGGTCGGAAATGATCAGCGTGTCATAGTCGTCGCCGCCTTCGTTGCCATCGACAAAATCGCCCGGCGCGCCGTAGATCACATCGCGGTCGTCGCCGCCATAGATCTGGTCGGCACCCGCGCCACCTGTCAGTACATCATCCCCGCCTTCGCCGTAGATCGTGTCATCGCCCTCGCCGCCGTCGAGCGTGTCATTGCCGGGAATCAGATCGACGATCACCGGCTGATCAATTACCGCGCCGTTCAGTGTGAAGCCCGAGTTGACCTCACGCGTGGTCAGGGTGAATTCGATGAAACCGCGGTCCTCGAACGCTGCCGAGAACCACGCATCCTGATCGGAGGGGTCGTTTTGCTCGGTGCCCGTGGCGGTAATCGTACTGCCAGCGGTCAGGTTGAGCGAGGTATCTGAGGTCAGGCCGTAGTTGGTGAACTGCGAGGCCGGAATACCTACCTTTTCAGCGAACTGGGTCTTGTCGAGGTCGCCAAAGGTGGCGATCGACGAGATGTTGATCGGCTGGCCGGTCACCTGGTCATAGAACTCTAGCCGGAAGCTCGCGGTCTTGCCTGCGTCCGAAGAATCGTTATTGCCGTTGAGCAGGATTTCCTTGCCCTCGCCGCCGGTCAGATCGACGTTGAGGCCGCTGTCGCGATCGACCAGAACCAGTTTGGCCATCACCACGTGCCCGTCTTCTGTCACGGTCACGTTTTTGTAGATGACGCTGTCGCCAGCATTGGCCTGCCCGTCGCAGCCGGTTTGCGAGCCCGCCTTGACGTCGCAAGCCGAAAGCGTAAGCGGATCGGCCATATTTACAGGCGTATCGCCCCCTGCCCCGGCGCTGTCGCCCCAAAGCACATCATTGCCGCTGCCACCGGTCAGGCTATCATTGCCCGAACCACCGAGCAGCGTATCGTTGCCGGTGCCGCCATCCATCGTGTCATTGCCGTCGCCGCCCGCAAGGCTGTCATTGCCCGCCTCGCCGTAAACAAGATCGTCGCCCGCCCCGGCGCGCACATCATCATTGCCTTCACCCGCATAGATGGTGTCGTCGCCAGCGCTCGCTTCGACGATATCGTCCTGCGCCGCTTCGCCGGGCAGGATCGCGTCGTTATGGTCGATGCGATCGCCATCAGGATCGCCGGTGTAGTTGTAATCAATCAGGTCGTCCCCTGCCGTGCCATCAACGATACCGTCAAGCGTTACCACTGGGGGCAGCGATGTGGTGGCAAGGTCTTTGTAATAGACCGAGGGACAATCACTCGACAGCTTGAGAACATCGTAGGTGACGCCCGGCTGCATCGGATCTTCCGAGACGAAGCCGATCACGTTGCCGTTCATCGAAATCGCATACAGCTTGATTTCGTCGTCTTTGTCAGTCGAGCCCGCTGGGCGAACGACATAGGAGTATTCAGCATCAAGCTCGCCCGGCGCGAAGGTTTTCCCGTCAAGCGACACATTTGCCGTGGTGAGCTGGTCGGAGTCGTTATCCTCCAGCTTTTTGTCGAAATCTGTAAGTCCGATCTGGGTCAGGCTTGCCGTGGATGCGATAGTAAAGCTCATGCCCGCAGGATTCGACACGCCGTCCTTGGCATCTGGAAAGACATTTCCCGTCGTGCTGACGGAAGTGAGGTTCCACGCGTAGATCGTGTAGTCTTGCGCAATATGCGAATAGCTCATGTCATCTCTCCAAATCGCCCCGTCGGCTACCGCCTGATCCCGCGCTCTGCGTCTTTGACGCAAAAACAGCCTGACCGTGCAGTCATCGCCTGATCCGCATCTGCCGAGGTGACGGGTGTGGTGGACGAGCTGGAAACATGCCTTCAACGCTACCTAAAGTGGTAGCTATGCCCGTTCTGAGCCTTAAAGATCATATGAGGCGGCAGATCGCCCCGTTCCCTAGCAGCACCGTTCCAACAAACCCGCATCCCATGGATGCATTACTCGTCCTAGCCACCCCCATGGCCAGTTGCCCCCCAATCGGGCTATCAAGAGATACCGCGCGCCCCCCATTCGCGGAAGGGAAAAATGCATCAAACGTGGCACAACTGAGGCGGCACTGCGGCAGCGGCGGCCCAAATTAACCGCAATTCGGCCCGATTACAGGCGCAATTGTTTCCATCGCCAAGCGTGCGCGGGCCTGCCCACCTTCTCTTTTGAGTAAGTTTAAATGGGTTTTGACGTGATACAAACCTTGCCCAGCCCAAAGAACGACAGCGTATGCTCAGCCGATTGTTTCTATTTTGGAAACGCTAGGGCGCGTGTCGCGCGCCGCAAGCTGCCCTGAAAAAGTCGTAAATTGGTTAGCGCGATTGTTCAAATTTTACACCCAAAGTGCGCATTTCCGCTGCACTGTTCGTGCACGAAGGTTACAGCGCGATCAGGGCCGGTGAATCAACCGATTCGGCACAAAAAGCGATAATGTCTTGTGAAGCTGCGGCGTATTGGCACTGCGGCGCGCGCGGTCTGCGCCTGCCTTGCGATGGTGCCCAAGGTCGGATTCGAACCGACACGCCTCGCGGCGGG
>DISJ01000018.1 GCA_002421605.1 Rhodobacteraceae bacterium UBA6213
TGGCGCGGCTGCGTTCGTCTGAAAAAAGCGCGTAGCCCAACCCTTGCGTCACGGCCAGGGCCAGCAAAAGCAGCGCCAATAGCTGCCCGCCCAGCGAACGCGGCAGAATGTGCCAGCTCATCGCGGCACCTCGCGCACGTCAGCGGCAAGGCTATAGCCGCCGCCCCAGACCGTTGCGATCAACGCCGGTTTCGCCGGGTCACGCTCGATCTTGCGGCGCAGGCGGCTGATCTGGTTGTCAATCGTGCGGTCAAACACTTGCGCGGCGCGCCCGCTGGTGAGATCGAGCAGCTGGCTGCGGCTGAGCACAAAGCGCGGTCGTTCGAGAAACGCGGTCAACAGGCGAAACTCGGCGGTGGTCAGCGCCACTTCAGCGCCGTCCTCACCGGTGAGCGCGCGGCAGTCGGTATCGAGCACCCAGCGATCGAACGCCAGCTTGCGCCCTGCCAGCGCACCGCCTTCCACGGGCGTTTGTTCCGAGCGCCGCAGGATCGCCTTGATCCGCGCCAACAGCTCGCGCGGGTTGAAGGGCTTGGCCAGATAATCATCAGCGCCCAGTTCAAGCCCCACGATCCGGTCGGTTTCATCGCCCAGTGCGGTCAGCATCAGAATCGGAATCGACCCACCAGCGCGCAGTCTGCGACAGACCGACAGGCCATCTTCGCCCGGCATCATCACATCGAGCACGATCAGATCAAAGCGCCCCGCCTTTAGTGCAGCATCCATCGCCACCGCGTTGGCTGCGGTGCTTGCGCGCATGCCGCTTTTTTCCAGATACTTCGCCAGCGCATCGCGAATATCGCGGTGATCATCGACAACCAGAATGTGCGGCGGTGCGTTCAAAATCAATCTCCTGTCCCGCGACTTTAGTCGATCACCCACCGAAGGCGTGCAGAAGTTTGTCGCAATCCGTCACGGTGCTGCTGGCTGCGACAGATTGATACAAAACAGCACCTCCACTGACAAACTCGCAGCACATCCGGGCGCCAGTTCGAGTGCATCGAAGTTTTACAGGAGAGACGACAATGAAACGTTCCACAAGCTTTGTCATAGCAGCAGTTGCAGCACTTGGTCTTGGCGCTATTGCGCTGCCTGTCATCGCGCAGCAAGCGCAAATGCCGTTCGCCAAATCGATGGGCGGCGCGGCCGCGCACGGCGCCATGGGTAACATGGGCGCCATGGGTGCAGGGGCCATGGGCCCGGGGGCAATGGGCCCGGGGGCCAACATGGGCGCCATGGGCGGCAATATGGGCAATATGGGCAATATGGGCATGATGGGCAGCGATCAGCATATGGCCGCCTATGATACCGACGGCGACGGCACCCTGAGTGCCGACGAAATCGCGGCGGGCATCAAGGCCGAGCTCGTGAAATACGACACCGATGCCAACGGCACCCTGTCGCTTGACGAATTTGCCGCGATGCAGGCGGACATGCAGGCCGAGACGTTGCGTATGATGGCCGTGCGCGCGTTCCAGATGCACGACAGTGATGGCGATGCGCAGGTCACCGAGGCCGAAATGACGGCTCTGGCGACGCAGATGCAACAGATGCTTGGCCAACAGGGCGGTATGCCCGGCATGGCCCGCGGGCCCGCAGCGATGCAAGGCACGATGGGCAAAAACTAATCCGGAGTGGTCCCCGTCGCCTTGCGCCGGGGACCACCCTGCGCCTGAGAGGAACCCGCAATGATGATGAATGGTTACGAAATGGGCTTCGGCATGGCCTTTGGCTGGCTTTGGACCGTGCTGGCGCTGGTGATCACTGGACTGGTGATTGTCGCGTTGGTCAAATACCTACGCAAGTGAATCCCACCAGATTTGGCGTCGCAATGCACGCTGCCAGTCGCGTGGCAATCTCAGCGGCGGAAAGGCGAGTGCTTCGAATAACCTGACACAGGGAAGGGAGTATTCCCCAACGCTTATCACTTGGAATTATGCACCTCACGGCGAAGTGTTTTACAGCTAATTATCATAATACCAATAGGTTAGTCATGTTAACCTGACATCTCACGGCGATACCACATTGCTGCGTCAAATTGCGCGTTGTCCGTCTGGGTGAGCTGCCGCATGCAGCATTCGACCCTAAGGACAACGCGCCTATGAATGATTATCCTCGGACTATTTCGCATTGGCGTGCCGCCGTCGGGTACGGACTTTCGGCTTCGATGATCGGCCGACGGCTAAACGCGTCCAAGCTTTCTATGCTGACGTTCCTGGCTGCGGCAGCCTTATTCTCTGCCGCAACGGCGCAATCCATTGTCACAGTAGGCCAACCCGAAATTGAAGCCCCGAGTTGCGCCGGGGTGCCGCTGTCCGCCTCGCCGGGAGCTGAGTCGTCGCTGGTGGACCCCGCCAAAGATTTGCGAGGCGCCATTGCCGCAGGCCAAGGCGACCGCGACTGGGGCGAGTATCTGGCGGGCGAATGCCTCACCTGCCACGGTCTGAACGCCGAGGCGAACGCCGGCATCCCGCCACTGGCCCGGCTTGCGCCAATGGATTTTGCCTCTGCGCTTGAGGAATACCGCCGGCTGCTGCGCCCCGATCTAGGCATGCGGCTGGTGGCGGCACAGCTGGCGCCCGATGAGGTGGCCGCCCTTACCGCCTATTTCGCATCGCTGCCGCCCAGCCCCGCCACCCCGTAATTACCCCCTACACCAGCCCGCGCCACTCGCGCTATTCACTTCAAGGAGCCAGACCATGAAACGAAGACAGTTTATCGGGGCGGCGGTCGTTGGGGCAACGCTGATGTCGGCACCCATGTTGCGCGCGCAGGGGCGGCCGCGGGTGGTGGTGGTCGGCGGTGGCGCGGGCGGTGCCACCGTGGCGCGCTATCTCGCCAAGGATTCGGCCGGGGCGCTCGATGTGGTTCTGGTCGAACCGAACGAGGTTTACCATTCGTGCTTTTTCTCGAACCTGACACTGGCCGACCTGCGCACCCCTGAAAGTCTCGAACATCGCTATGACAAGCTGGCCCACCTCGGCATCACCGTGCTGCGCGACCGCGCAGTGGGCGTTGACCGCGCGCGGCGCGAAGTGGCACTGGGTGGGGGCGGCGTACTGGCCTACGACCGGCTGGTGCTGGCGCCCGGCATCGACTTTGTTGCAGGCTCGGTAGCGGGCTGGTCCGAGGCCGATGCCGAGATCATCCCGCACGCCTACCGCGGTGGCGCGCAGGTGGCCTTGCTGCGCGCGCAATTGGGTGCAATGCGCCCTGGCGGCACCTTTGCGCTTGTTGCCCCGCCCAACCCCTACCGCTGCCCACCCGGCCCCTATGAGCGGGTGTCGATGGTGGCAAACCTGATGATGCGCATCAACCCAACCGCCAAGATTCTGGTGCTCGACCCCAAGTCCACCTTCTCGAAACAGGCGTTGTTTGAAGATGGCTGGGCGCGCCATTACCCCGGTATGATCGAGCGCATCGGCCCCGGTGCGGGTGGCAACGCGGTTGAAGTGCGCCCAGCGGTAGGCGAAATCGTGGTGGCGGGGGCGGTCGTCAAGTTCGATGTCGCCAACATTATTCCCGCGCAAAAGGCCGGTGCCATTGCCGACGCGGCGGGCCTGACCGAGGGCGGCTGGGTGCCGGTCGAGCCGCTGGCGCTTGCCGCCAAGACCGACCCTTTGGTGCATGTGCTGGGCGATGCCGCAGCACAAGGCGACATGCCGAAATCCGGCTTCTCCGCCAACAGCCAGGCCAAGGTGGTCGCCAATGCGATCCGCGCTGAGCTGACCGGCTCGCGCGCCTTTCCGCCTCGCTATGCCAACACTTGCTGGTCGGCGATTGCGCCCGATGATGGCGTCAAGGTCGGCGCAACCTATACCGCGGGCGAGGGCAAGATTGCGGCTGGCGAAGGTTTCATCAGCCAGGTCGGCGAGGCGGCAGACCTACGCGCCGCAACCTATGCCGAAAGTTTTGCCTGGTATGATGCGATTGGCGAAGACATCTTCGGCTGAGGCAATCGTGCAGCGACTAAAATCGTGGCCGCGGTGCAGGCGGGCAGGCGGGCAAGCGGCGGAACGGGGACTATGGAGACTTGACGCCCGGCGCTTTCGCGCCGGGCATAGGTTTGCTCAGTCGTTTGTCGGCGAATGCGCTGCCCTTGCGCGGTGCCAAAGTAGCGTGGCGAGGCCCAAAAACAGGGCCGCGCCAAAGCCCCAGACGCGGGCGTAGCCGATCATGTCGCCCCAAGGCGCCAGCGCATAGACTAGCGCCAGCACCGCCCAGACCACCGCCACCGGCAGCACTAGCCAGAAATCTTCGTTCATTTGGTATCCTTTTCTCAATGACCCGCGCCGCCAGAAGCGGTCAGCGGCAGCGATTGCATCAGTTCGAAGCCGATCGTGGTGAAGCCATACATCGCCAGCACGATAACGAAGATCGCCAACGGCCCCACCCATGCCTTAGTGCCAGCCGGAATGGCTGCAGCACCCCAACCGAGACCGGAGTTAGGCAGCCCTACCGCGGTACCGACCCGGCGCGGCAAAAGCGCCATTGCGACTCCGGCAGCATAGACCGCCAGTGCGGCCGCCATCACACTGCCACCCACGCCCACAGTTGCCATCAGCGCCCCCCAAATCGCAGGCGCCTCGCCGCTGTAGCTGACATCCATCACCCGGCGCGGCACGCCCAGATAGCCCGCCGCCACTCCGGCACCACCAAAGAGCACGAGCCCGAGCGTGGCAAGCCACGGCATCCAGCGCAGCAGCCTCGGCCAGGCGATAGCCCGCCCACCAAGCCCCGGCAGCATCACCGAAAACGCCGCCAGCAAGGTAAAGCTGACAGTGCCAACGGTGAAAAAGTGGAAGTAGCCGGGCACGAAGAAGGTATCCGACAGAAGCGGCGCCAGTTCTGCCTGTATCAGCACGAAGGCCAGCGCCAGCCCCAACCCCATGTTCAGAACCGCCGCCCCCATCGCCGCCATGGCCGGGATGCGCCACGGCAGGTGCCCAAGCCAGCCAAACAGCCCGCGCGCACCATTGGCCCGCGCATGTACCTCCAACGAGGCAATGATGATGAGGAACGCGGTCAAAGTTGGCACCGAGACAAATAGCGACAGCATTGAGCCCACCACGCGCACCGTGGCAGGCAAATCGGGTTCGAGGAACATGTGATAAAGCGAGGTCGGCGGCACAAAGACCAGATAGGCCGAGAACACGATCTTCGAGAACCGCGCCCCAAACACTGACTTCACCCCGGTCAGCGCCTGCACCAGCACATACCACATCAACACCGTCGCCATCAGCGGCAGATAATGCAGGTTGTGGAACAGGATGTGCCAGTTGGTGCCCTGCGAGGTCGGAAACCCGCCCAGACCAAGCGCCCAGAGCATGCCCGGAAGAAAGGCATGAATGGCCGCAAACCCGCTGACAATCAGAAACCCGGCCCAGACAAAGAGCGCGAAACCGGTGGCGCTCATCGGCTCGCGCGGGACATCGGGGCGTTTGCGCAGCAGCGTTGCAATGGGCGCCAGCGGCAGCACCATAAGCCCTAGGCCCAGCAGAACATAACCGCCGTTGAAGGCCAGCAGCGTTATGGGGTCTTCAGCCGCGAGCGCCGGGGTGCCATCGTACAAAAGCGGGGTGCCGGAACTGGCGGCATAAAGACTGACCAGAAACCCGCCGAGCATCGCTGCAAACCCTGCCACGGCGGCCGCGCGCAACGCGAGCCCCCGCCCATCTTCGATCGCGGCAAAGCCCAGCAGCAGTGCGGCCTGCGCCATGTAGAGCCAGAAGAAAAACACGTTGACGCCATGCAGCGTCAGCATTCGGTAGGCGGTTTCCGGCAACAGATCCAGAAAGCCCGCGCGCGCCAGTGCGGTGAAAACACCACCGGCAACGCCAATCGCCAGCGCCAGCAGCGCGATAGCAGAGATGGAGCGCAACAAATATCTGTCGGGCCCCGGAAGGGCGCCAAAGCGCCGTTTCACGATATCGGTCATTTTGTTCCCCTCACACAACTTCGATGCGGGCTTGCATCAGATCATGCCCCTGCCCGCAGTAAAGCGAGCAATAGACCAGATGGTCGCCGGGTCGGTCGAACCGCATTTCCATTTCGGTGACCGTGCCGGGGCGCAGCCGCGCCATCCGGCTGCCACGGCCCAGTTCAATCGAGGCGCCATGCGGAATGTCGGCGGCCAGCATGCGGAACCGATAGGCCACGCCCGATTCGAGCCGCAGGTGCGCGGGTTCGAAATACCACCGTTCCGCCAGCAGATAGACCTCGACCGGCGCTGCGTGCGCGTCGCCGGTGGCATCGTCGTGCCCCGCACCGTGCGAGGCGGATGCCACAACCACCATCGCGTTGCCGTGCTCCATCTTGGCCATATCCGGGGCAGCCTGGGCCTGCGCCTCGTTGGCCATGCCCGCGTGGATTGCCGACTGCACGCTTGCTTCTGCTTCCGTGGCCAGCGGCATTGCCGCCATGTCGTGGCCGCCGTGACCCGCATCGGGTGCCGCTTCATGCGCATCGCCGATGGCAACCGATTCGAGAGCACGCGGCTGCACGGCCCCGTCCGTCTGCGTGAACCGGTCGATAAAGTCGCCGTGCAGACGGCGGAATTCATCGACGACATCGGCTTCGGCGCCGACGCCCCCCCCGCCGCCATGTGCTCCTGCCGCGGCGGCCTCTGCCCCACGCGGCGCAAAAAGCGCAAGTGGGCCGGGCGCCGCGCCGTAGGCAACCCACAGCCCGTAAAGACTGACGCCGCCGAACCCCAGCGAGGCGACAAAGCCCCTGCGGGTAGTGAAATGTGGTGATTTCGTCATGTTTGTTTTCCTGAAGGGCGTAAATGCCGGCGGTGCCATGGGCCTGCCGCGCAGCGCTGAACTGGCCGGTCCCCGCCCGAACGCGCGAGGCGGATGACCGGTGTCTCAGTGACCTCACGCACGGATTCATCTCGAATCCGGCGCGCGGCCAAGGAGGTTTCAGGAATGGATCGGCGGGCGGCGCCCCGGTTCAGGTTCTTGCCCAGCCAGTATGATGCTGCCCGGCAGCGCACTTCTGGCCCTCGTTACGATTATTTCGACCAGCGCCACCCCACCAGTAACGATTACGCCCGAACCACATAGGGCGAGGCCGCAGGCGATCGGGCTGTGCTGGCTCGTCCGGTTGGTGTGCCCTTGGTTTGCGTCCGCCTCTGAGCAGGGCACACCGTGATCATGGCAGAGTGGCGCTGCCGCATGTGAACGCACTGCACCGCCTTGAATGTCCTGCCCCTGCCAGTCTAACGCAGAAATGGCCAGCGCAATAAAAAGAACAAGCAAAAGCCAGACGGGGCGCCGCGAATGCGCCCGTTCCGGTCTGGCTACGGTCAATCTCAGCGCCATGTTTGCTTGAAAATTTCTGATTCGGTGCCGCGCCAAATAGCACGGCGCCTTCACACGGTAAACGGCGGAAGGCATCACGTTTAGTTCGGTAGTGGCTGCGGCGGTCAAATTGACAGACCAAGCGTGCCTCGCGCGGCGTCAATTTTGGGATCAACTTAATGCAGAGGGCCTTGGTCGAGCCCGTCATAAATACTTGCGGCGCCGAGAAGGAGTCGAGGGCAGAGGGACGTCACAAGCTCCGTGCCCCAGAAGCGCACATGATCTCGGCGGTGCAAAGTCACGCCGATTGTCGGCTTCTAAAATACGAAGTCGTTCAGGAGGCTGCGCCAGAAATGGAGGGGGCGGCGCCGTGTCATCGCTAGCGCTAGCCCCGCGGTAAATCCGGCATGCAGAAGCGACGCGATCCCCGGAACCTGTGCCCGCTTCCTACCCGCCGAAGCCGATGCGGTGGTACACGCCATCTCATCCAGCGCGAGTGCGATTACATTGATCGGCCCCAGAGCAGTGTCGGCGGTCGACTCGGTCGTGGCAGGAAGCACGCCCGACCCGAACACATCATTCAACGAGGTGATCGTGAAATTCGCGGCCGGGTTGCTCTTTTTGATCCTGGCATTGTCAGAAATTGTGCCCCGCCAGATCACCGCTGTCGCAAAGAGCGTAATCGAGGTGCATGCGGCAGTCCAACCACATCCCCGAAATTCCGACTTGGTCTGGGCGAGGCCAGTCGGCGCGCCGTCATTCTGCGAAAGTCACGCCGAAGATGCGCCAGATCGTCCAAGCTTGACAGCGGCCAACACATTCGAATGGTGATGTTAGATCAGATCGATACGGCACAAACACCTACATTATCCGTCACCGTCACCGTCACCGTCACCGTCACTCGGATGTCGCGTCCTGACCCAGGCGATGCTTGACCGACCGCATCCGCTCGGTCTGCCAGGTCGACGTTGCTTGCGCGCCGCCATCCGAGTCAATCGCTTTCGGCAACTACCCACGCAGCCATGGGAAGCGGCATCATTAGCGACCAGAACCTGTGATATGGCCGCACACATGCTGCGACTGCCCCATTAGAACCAGGGGATTGCATGGGCAGGCATGTCGAAGTGAGTTCTTGCGTGGATTCAACGCGCTCGGTGTGGGGTGGATTCCGCTGGCTGGCTTCCGCCGAGGTGGCTTCCACAAACTGGATTCCCTGGATTCCGCAAAGAATCCACCACGCCGAATGCATGTTTAGGCAAGCCTTTGAAAGTGAATCACTATTTCAGAAACCGCATCGCAAGTGGATTCCAGGTGGATTCCCCGGTGAAGAAGCCAGTCGCTAGCGAAATGCTGCGCTGCGCCCCCCCGCATACAAACTGGGCCGGGGAGGAACCATCGGGAGGGGGGCGGCGCAGCCATCGCGGCAGATGGTTTAACTAACCTTCTTGCGCAGCCAGGTCGCCAGCCCCGCGTCCAGGACCATGCGGGCGAGTTGGTCAGGACCGACAAGTGTGACGCGGCCGTGCTCTGGGGCGGCGCCAATGTCGCCCGAGTGCCAGGCGAAGAACATGCGATGTACGCCATCCATTCGCGCCATTCGTTCCACATAGTCGTTGAGTAGCGCTGGCGTCGCGCGCGACTTGACCTGTACGAATGCCCTTTCTTGCGTTGACGGTAGCACCAGCTCGATATCGACCGTGTTTTGTACGCCGCCCGTCGCGCCCGTGCGTTTCCAACCACTGGACGAGAATACCAGATCGACCAGCAGCTCGAAGTCCTGCCAGGTCAGGAGCCCCATCAACCCCGAGATGGCGGCGAACATCTGCGCTTCGGCCTCGATCGCAGCTTGCACCTGAGGCGTAACCTCGTCGCCCAACTTTCTCAGCAGATAGTCTTCAGCCTCGACCGCGCAGATTGTGCCACGAAATCCCTGGATCTTCAGCAGGCGCCCCGACAAGCGTTCAAAGAACAGATCCTCGCCACCGACTGTCTGCCCATGCCAACCGTCCACTGTTCCGCGCCGTTTGGTTCCGTCGGGGAGCAGTTCGGCAAGGCCCCTCGGCCTACACCAGTACATTCGCCCAGCATGGAATGTGATGAACACTGAGGATTCAGGGGCAGTGTAAAAGGTGTGGACCTGGTTCATGTCGCTGGTCAGCACAGCCTCGTTGCCCCCGCGCTGCGCGCGCCATGCCTCCCGAGCAGCGTCCCATTCCCCTGCAATGCAGAGATCGTGTGGCAGCTCACGATACCCAAACCGAAGGACGCCGTCGCGGATCGCTTCGGCTTCCCACTCACCTCCACGGCCCAGCTTGATGTAGTGCGTGCTGGTCGCCTCAAGCCTTGGCATTAGTTCGCCTGCCCGGTTTGATCTTCTCGTTCGACGAGTGTCGCAGAGGCTGGATCGTAGCGGAAGTTGACGATTGTTCGATCCCTGATCCGCTCCACCGCCTCGTCGATCACGAAGAGCGGCACCATGAACCACTCTCGCGGCACGACCGGACGGCCAAAGCGATCCCTGATCTCGATCTCGAACCGGGCAGGCTCGAAAATGCGATGGATCAGGTTTTCCAGTTTCGACCGATTGATGTTGAACAACTCGTAGGTTGCTACGACCTCGACATCCGCCATCAGGAAGGTTGGCTGCAATCTGGCACCGGCAATCCGCTGCTTGACCCCTATGGTCGTGACGCCGATCTTGTGAACGACGTCACGATGCATGGTGACCATTGGGTGTTCTGACTTGCTTCGAAGCACATAGATCGTGCCGCTGGCTTCGTCCCCTTCCTCAGCCTGGTCGGAGAAAAGCGGCCCGGCCACGGGCTCGGTAATCCGCCGCCCTGCTTCATCCTTGTTCAGCGCCCTTTGAAGCGACCGCATCAGCATGTTGCTTTCGGTGCCGTTGTCAAAAATCACTCGCAGCCGCGCGTCCGTTCGGCCCTGAGCGGTGATCTCGATCTCGCCCATTTCGGCGACGTAAGCCTTCTGACCGCCGACGATGAAAAAACGACCAGGCGCTATTTCGGCCTTCATCTCGAAGGGACGCGAGGACCGGACGCCTTGGTCAAGATCCTTCTGCACTTGTTCAAACATCGGCTTGAAGGTGGCGAAATCTTCGCAGCGGGCGCGGCTGGCGATCTCTTCGGCGGCTTGTTTCTCAACACTGGAACGGACATGACGCAGCTCTGTGATGTCGGACAGTTCGGCCTCGACCCCAAGCTCGGCAAGAAGCGCCTCGTCATCAAGCTCCGCTTCAGCTTCCGCCAGAATGGCGGTTTGTTCGCCCAGCAGACCCTGATGGTCGATCGGTGCGACCAGCGCCCGGCATTCTGGCAGCTTCCTGATGCGGTCAAGCCGGACGGCGTAAAGGCGCTCAAAGATATCAAGGCCCTCGCCATGCCGAGGGGCACGGCCGCGCTCGTCGAAAAAGCGCTGGATATCTTCGAACCCCGCAATGATCCGCTCTTCCTGCGGCGTGCGGCTGCCCACCCGCTTGGGTTCAACTTCGACGCCAAGTTCAGCGAGAAGGGCGTCATCATCGTCTGTGAATTCAGACATGTGCTGCTTCAGCCTTCATTCGGGCAAGAAATGCGACACCTTCAGCCATACGCTTTTCCCAGGCGTCCAGCGAGGTAATCGATGGCAAGCGACCCCGTTCCTTCTTGAATGCAAGCGCCCGCTTGGCAAGGTCACGAGCCTCCTCGGGAGTGAGGGAAACCTTCTTGCCTGCAATAACGGCAGCGACGCGCTTCAGGCTTTCCTCGCTCATGGACTTCGCGAGGATCGCATAGGCTTCGCCAAAGGGATTGATCTTGTCGATCAGGTCGATGTCCAGATCGCGGACGTTCATGAACTTCCGTACTCCATCAATCAGGGCGGTGTTCCCCGTTTTTTCGGCATCGATGCCGGTGGCGAGTTCCTTTGCTTTCTGGGTGAGGTTCAATGCGGCCACTGCGTGCTGGCGGACCGCTTCTTGATCGTGCTCATCCAGCTCGGGGTACCTTTCCTTGACGATCTTGCCCATTCGGATCTGGGTCATCTCTTCCGCCAGGGTTTCGCCGCCAGCATGATCGCCGTCGAACAAGCCCCGCGCGATGGTGTTTCGGTCCTGGACGAAAGCGGTGATCACCTCGTTGAGGTCTTGCGCGCAAATCCGCGCAGCTTCCTTGCTCTTTGGCTCGGCCAGACCTTTGATTTCGATCTGAAACGTTCCGCTGGTTTCATTGAAACCGACATTGCATTTCGACGGATCGTAGCCGCCGTCCCCATAGTCAAAACCTGGATCGGCCGCGCTTGCCTGCGTTTTTGGCTTGAATTCAAACCGCGGGGCAAGAACCTGCTCCATCAGCAGGCTGGCGGCGATGGCCTTCAGCGTGTCGTTGACCGCCTCGGTCACCGCCCCTTCCGAGGCATCGGGCTCCGCAATCAGGTTTGTAAACCGAGCGCGGAACTTGCTGGGCGCATCCCGCGTGGCGCGGCCGATGATCTGCACCACCTCAGTCAGGCTGGCACGATAGCCGACGGTCAGCGCATGCTCGCACCAGATCCAGTCGAAGCCTTCCTTTGCCATGCCCAGCGCGATGATGATGTCCACATGGTCGCGGTTCATCTTCTGCGCGGGGTCTTTCAACGCGGCTGACACGCGGTCGCGGCGCGGGCCTTCGTCATCGACCAGATCGGCGATCCGCAGCACTCGGCCGTCTGGCAACTTGACCAGCTGGAAACCCGTCTCCGGATCGGTGCCTTGCCATTCGCCAAGAGCGTCGATGATGTGTTCGACCTCGCGATGCTTGTCCTTGGTGCTTTCGCGCGCATTCACATTCGGGATGTGCAGGATGGTTTTCTGGGCGGGGTCGAGTACGCGCAGGATGTCGTCCACATAGGGGCCGTTGTAGAAGAAATAGCCGATGTCGAGGTTCTTCAGCCATTGATAGCCGTTCAACTGCTCGTAGTAGGTATAGGTCACCGTTTCGAACTTGCTCTCGTCCTGCGGCATCAAAACCGCCTCGGCATCGCCCCTGAAATAGCTGCCGGTCATCGCCACAACATGCACGCGGTCGCGCGTGAGGAAGCCGCCAAGATGCCCGCCCAGCTTGTTGTCGGGGTTGGCGCTGACATGGTGGAATTCGTCCACCGCAATCAGCCGGTCGTCGAAGGCCTCGACCCCGAACCGTTCCACCGCAAAGCGGAAGGTGGCATGGGTGCAGACCAGCACTCGGTCGCTGCTTTCCAGAAACGCGCCGACCGAGTTTACCTTGCCGCCGTCGGTGCCGGGCGAGTTGCAGAGGTTCCACCTCGGCTCCACCACCCAGTCGGCCCAGAAGCCGAACTTGGAAAGCGGTTCGTCGGCGAAGCTGCCGCCGATCGACTTTTCCGGCACCACGATGATCGCCTGCTTCAGGCCCTGGTTGTGCAGCTTGTCTAGGGCGATGAACATCAGCGCCCGGCTCTTGCCCGAGGCTGGCGGCGACTTGATCAGCAGGTACTGCTCGCCCCGCTTTTCATAGGCGCGCTCCTGCATGACGCGCATGCCAAGTTCGTTGGCGCGGGTGCTGCTGCCGTTGCGGGCATAGCTGACGGAGACGGAGGGGACGCTGTGCATTGTGGCCTATCGTACTGATATGTTGTGCATTCTGAATGCGTTATATTTCGTGACGTGTTTCCCCAGTCAGATTCAGCGACGTCGTCGAAAACGATGAAGTCCAGTCCTTCGGAGAAGAGCTTGCTCGACTTTCTTCAGCTCGTAGTACTGAACGATAAACTCAAAGCCAGCTTCGACCGGAACATTCAGTTTGGTTGCAATATCTGTGATGGATGCGCTCAACTGATTTTGTAGCTGTGCATCATCAATGAAGTGCGATCCAGTGCGCAGACATTCGACAACGGATTTGCGATCGTAGCAACATAGAGTCGCCGCATCCAACACTCGCCCCGGCAGAAGACAGTAGAATGGCAATTCCACCCCGCAATCGAAAAGAACAACGTGGCGACTCTCCCTGAACTCCAAAGGTATGTTCTTTAGACCGCCAACAATTGCTCGAACACCGTTGAGTTGCCACCCCTTGCCTGACCGAAACGCACCTTCAATTTTCGCAACCGTCTTTTTCAGCCGCGTAGCATCAACGATCCAGAGCATCTTCTTGTAAAATGCCTCTCTGGATTGAATTTCATCGGTTGAAATTGCCGAGTGCTGAAACTCCAGAACAAGACCTGACGCGACCTTGACGTCAGCGATATGCCATTCTCCTGTTTCGGCGTCTTGATGTCTGACTTCCTGTTGCTCGTTTGGAAAATTCGCCTTCCAAGCCCGATGCCATTCTGTTTCAGGCTCCCACCAGGGGTCACAAGTTCTTGTGCCCTTGTGCGCCCAGTGCCAGATCTTCTGCTTCCCACACTTCGCAATAACGGGATCGCCGCAACCCGGGCATGCGCCCTTGGCGTCGGGGGTCGCTTCAATCCGTTGATCTGACACCAGCGCGAACTTCATTTGAACCCCAGCTACCTTGCTACTCGTTCTTTCTTACCGGTCATCTTCGTGTACATCTCGAACAGCTTTTCCAGCCGTTCGGTATCGTTCTTGAAGCGGCGGCCGATGTAGATGCGTTCGAGGGTTTCGTCGTTGCGATCGTGGGCGGCTCGCAGGTTTTCGGGCATCTTTTCGGGGTCGTAGAGGTCGGCGATGGTGGCGGGGAAATGTGCCTCGCGGGCGAGGAGGATGTCTTCGGCGCAGGCGGTCAGGTCGGCCTTGTTCTTTTCGGTCAGAGTGGGGACGGGGAAGGTGTTCCAGCCGAGGGTGTTGGAATAGCGAATCCGAGTTTCAAGTTGTCCGCAAACCGCCTTTACCCATGCATAGTGTAGCCCTGAAGCCAAAAGCGCGAACATCCAAAGTGGCGGATCAAATGACACAAACGCAAGATTCGAAATCACAACATCACCACGCAATATCGCAGGGGTAAGGTAGTCTCGGCTTTCCGTAGCAACACTCGGCAGAGCCAAGGCTCTTTGCGAGTCTTGGTGACGGATTTCGACAAATCGATAAGGCCGGTCCGACCAAGCCTGAGTAGCGATCTTCTTGCTCTTCTTACGTTCAGTGATCACTGCGCTTACCCGCGCAGAGAGAAATTCGCTTGAGTGAGCTTCCTGTTGTCTGTCTTCAGGTATCCAAAAGCAAAACCTTGTTGACCCATTTATCACTTCTTCGGAACCGACGAACGGGCGAAGGAACTCCAGCGCAATTCGATCTGACTGTGGGACTTCTGATTTTGATCTTACAATAAGGTTGCCACCGTCTTTAGCAGCACTTCCGTTGGTCATTTCAGGAAGTTTGCTCAAGGGACGAGAAGCATTGCCAACAAAAGCATATGTGCTTGCCGTCAGATAGGGCGATATGCTGCTTACAGAGCGAGCGGTTCCCTCGTCGAAGATCACCTTCTTTGTCTGGCGCTCCGCCTTACCAATTTGAACAATTACGACAGTAACCCCAGCATTGTTCTGCGCCAAGTTTGACCACTTGAACCCAGTGTGGGCGGATTCAATCACACAAGACTCAAAGATTATCGGCCAAAGAACACTGACCTGCTGCCCTTGGCAAATCGAGTTTGTTGTAACGAAAGAGGCAGATGTGCCCCCGCCTAGTGAGATCAGGTCGGCAGCTTTTCCAAAGAAACCGCAAATATAATCAAGACTGCGCCAACGATCCGTGCGCTCAGCGAGAACAGAGCGAAGATCGCTCTTTTGCTCGTCGGTCTGTTTCTTGTCGCCAACATAAGGCGGGTTCCCGCAGATATAAGTCTCCCCACCCTCATTCTCGAAATCGATCTGAGCTTGATCCAGCGGCGTGTGGAACAGATCTTCTGCCACGAACTTCACCCCGGTTCCCGTGGGCGGGCAGATCGACAGCCAGTCCAGCCGCAGGGCGTTGCCTTGGGTGATCCAGTTCTGCGCGTTCAGCGGCAGGAACTCGGCTCGCGCCTGCACCTCGCCACGATAGGTCACGTCGCACTGAAACTCGGCGATGATCAGCGCCAGACGGGCGATTTCGGCGGCAAAGTCACGCAGCTCGATCCCGCGGAAGTTGGTTTTTGGGATGGCGGTCTTGGCATCCGCCTCGCCCCGGCGCTGGTTGATCACCGCCTCGATCGCGCGCATTTCCTTGTAGGCGATGACAAGGAAGTTGCCCGACCCGCAGGCGGGGTCGAACACCCTGATCTTGGCCATCCGGTTGCGCAGGTTCAGCAGCTTGCGGGGGTTGTCGCCCGCCTCCTCCAACTGCGCGCGCAGATCGTCGAGGAAGAGCGGGTTCAGCACCTTCAGGATGTTCGGCACGGATGTGTAGTGCATGCCCAGCGCGGACCGCTCGCCCTCATCCGCGACGGCCTGGATCATGGAGCCGAAGATGTCGGGGTTGATCTTGGTCCAGTCGAGGCTGCCGATGTGCAGAAGGTAGCTGCGCGCGATTTTGGAGAAGCGCGGAACGTCGGTGTCGCCAGAGAAGAGGCCGCCGTTGACATAGGGAAAGGCGTTGGCCCAGTTTCGCAGGTCAGACTTGGGGCGCAGGTCCAAGCGGGTGTTCATCGCGCGGAAGATTTCGCTGATCACCCAGTGGGTGTTCGCGCTGTCCTTGTCGCTGAACTGGCTGACGGTGGTGGTGAACAGGGTGCCACCGTTGAAGATGCCAGTGTCTTCCGCAAAGAAGCAGAAGATCAGCCGGGCCATGAAGTGGTTCATGTCGTGGCGGCGCGCTTCGGTTCCCCATTCGGGGTTGTCCTTCAGCAGTTCGACATAAAGCCGGTTGAGGCGGCCAGTCGCCTTGATGTCAAAGGCGCTTTCGCGGATCTGCTTGACGGTGGTTATGCCCGCGAGCGGCAGGAAAAAGCCGAAATGGTCATGGAAATCGGGATAGGCGCAGGCGACGGGCGGGTCGTCCGAGGTCAGGTCTTCGGCCTCGAGCGTCTCGCCATCGGTCGCGAGAATGAAGCGTGCCTTGCCCTTGGCCGTGGCAGGACTGGCGCGTAGGGCGGCGATGGTGGCGGAGGTTTGGCCCGGTGCACATGTGGCAATGTGGATGTTGTTGGTCTGCAGCAAACCGCCGAGGTCGGACTTGTTCGACACTCCCTGACGCAGGCGTTTGAGCGTGGTTTCCTTGTTCCCAAAGGCTTCAAGGAACTGAAACGGGAATTCCTGCCGGTCGAAGGGTTTCTCGGCCAGTTCGGAAATGGCCTGTTCAATCTCGACGGCGTTCATTGGTCGTTCCAGGGGTTAATCACGCGAACACCGCAGCCGTCGAAATCCTTGACGTTGCGGGTGGCTATTGGGGCATCTGCGGCACGGGCGATGGCGGCGATCTGGCAGTCGGCCTCGGCAATAGGGCGACCGGCAGCTCGGCGCTGGGCGGCAATCTCGGCATAGGCTTTGGCGGCGGCGCTGTCGAAGGGCAAGACACGCCCTTGGAAATCCTGATCGATCATCGCGTCGATGGCCAGTTGCAGCCGGTCGCGGCGCTGACCCTCTGGCAGGAAGGCCACCCCGGCGCGCAGTTCCGCTTCGGTCACCGCCGAGATGAACAGATCGCTCGCGTCGTGCTTGCCGAACCAGTCCAGCACAGTTTGCGCCGGTTTCGCGCGCATCAGTTCCGAGATCACATTGGTGTCGAGCAGGATCATATATCACTCGAAGTCCGGCGCGGGCCGCATCGGGCCGCGTTTCGCCGGTGGCATGTCGATGCCGCCCAAAGCCGCGAACCGCGCATGGATCGCCTGACCGAGATTGCTCGGCGCGCTGGGCTGGCCGACAACTTGCCGCAGAATATCGCGCGCTTCTTCCTCCATCGATCGGCCATGCTCGGCCGCCCGGACGCGAAGTCGGCGTTTGACGTCATCGTCAAGGTTTCGAATCGTGATGCTGGCCATGGAACCCTCCGGTTGCAGGGAAGACGATATTCACTGATTGCAGTGCAATCAAGATGCAGCGCACATTGTGATGGGCGCTGCTACCGCAAATTGAAAAGCTTCAAGCAGCACCCATGCTTTACCGGCGACGTGCGTGGTCCCACGGCCGCGCCTTCGGCATCGCTCCCGTCACCTCGATCTCGCGTAACATCCCGCCCGCCTCGAGCCCCTCCCGCACCCAACCCAACGCCTGCCACCAATCCTCATAACCGCGCCGCGCCGACGCAATCTGCTGCGGATGCGGTGAAAAGGTGACCGGGCAGGCCAGCACTTCGACCGTTCGCCACTTGCCGCGGGTAAGGACGCGCTCTGTGCCAACTACGATGGTTGTGGCCCGCTCGCCATGCTGGTTGCGCTTGAGCTCTACCGGCACGCAGCGCGGCACAGCGCCCGGCATCCAGTCGGGCGTCAGCCCAGCGCGGGCGAGCTCCGCCACCCGGATCGCCATGCGCTTGCCGCCAAGGCTGTCGGGGATACCGGCCACGGTGGCGGCGATCACCTCGGCGTCTTCGTGGGTGTAGCCGCCGATCTTGTGCTGGCCGCCGTCGATCTTGCAGCCGAGCACTGCGCGTTGCAGCAGGACATATTCGAGCCCGAAGCCGAAACCCTCATCGGTCACATCCGTCGGCGGCGGCAGCTCCAGCTGCGCCTTTTCGACCCGGAATGCCCATTCCAACGCCGCCTGCACGCCAAGCGCGCGTTTGACGCGCCCGCCGCCCGCGCGGCCAATCCGCACCTGGATGCTCATGGCTGCAATCCCATGTTGGTTGCCATTCACCGCACCCCGCGCTGGCGCAGGCGCTCTGACGTCACGAGGCCGCGGGCCAACATGGCGTTGCGCATGGTGTTGGAGATCATGCTGGCGGGAAGGTAATCGTCGGAATTGACGAGGTGGGCGTAATAGGCCGCCAGTTCGTCGGCGTTGGGTCGGGGGGCGTCCGCGCATTTCTGACGTCGGGTTTCGCCTCCGCCGCGGCCATTGCTGGTGATTGGACCAATCACCGCCGTGGTTACGTTGGTCTGCTTGAGGCACTGGGCAGCGCGCTGCATGACGCGATCGAGCGCCTTGGGGCCATCGGGCGGTTCCGGGTGCTCGTGGCGCGAGGTTTCGGCGGTGGCGACGATCTCCGCCTCGGTGAGCCCCAGCTCGTCGCGCCAGCGCTGGACGTGCAGCCGGGGAGGCATGCCTTGCCACCAGCCGGGCAGGGCGGCGGGATCGAGGCCCAGCGCTGCGAGCAACTCCCCGAAAACCTCACCGGAAATCGCCTCGCGCGCTTGCGCGCCCTCCTCCTCCTTTACTGGTTCTCTTAGAGGTTCCCTTACAAGGTTAGTGTCCGGAATTCGGACACGGCTTTGGCGATTTTCCGGACACGGGATCCCGGCAAAATCGGACACGGCTTCCGTGCCAACCCCGTGTCCGAATTCCGGACACGGCCCTGTGTCGGACAGGTCATCGGCGCTGGAACCACCTGCGCCATCGACGTTTTCCTCAGCGGCCTCGCCCCCGTGTCCGACTTCCGGACACGGGACCACATCCACTGGCGTGAACCCCGGCTCGAAGCCCAGAATGTAGCGGGTCGGCAGCTGGCGCTTGGTGACAGGATCAAGCCGCGGCACCCGGCGCAGCAGTCCCACGATCTCGAGCTGGCCGAGGTGGTCGTTCAGCGTCGAGCGGCTGATCTCGCAATCATCGGCGAGACGCTCCTGCGAGGGGAAGCAGCCATAATCCGGGTTGAACCGGTCGCAAAGGTGCCAGAGCACGATCTTGGTCGTGGGCTTCAACCCGCGCTGCTTGATCGCCCAGTTGGTGGCTTCGTGGCTCATGGCGCGGGCCTCCGCGTCGGACTGGCAATGCGCGTGGTGAACCCGTGATCCGCCAGCGCGCCCAGCGCATCGTCGAGTGAACGCACCAGCGCCCAGCCGAAGCCTTGCGCCAGTACCGCGTCGCGAAACGCTTCCTGCTCGGGGCGCAGGCGGCCCTTAGGCGCCTTCAGCTCGAGGAAGAGCACTCGCCCGTCGCAAAGCACCATGAGATCGGCAAACCCGGCGTGCACACCCATGCCGACCAGGATCGCCTGGCGCTTGGCCCCGCGGGGTCCGGCCTCGGTCACCTCGTTGGCGCAATGGTGGATGATGGCGGTGCGGGGGAGAATGAACCGCAGCGCCTGCACCACCGCGCGCTGAAGATCGGCTTCGGACGTGCCGCGGCGCATCATTGCCCGGCCCTCCCCTGGTCCTCGCGCTGGGCGCGCCGAACCGGGCGCCGCGCATCGATCACCAGCTGCAGCACCCGCGCCTCCTCGCGCTCGGCCGGGCTCTCGCCATGGGCAATCAGCACCTCACAGGCGAGGCGGATCAGATGGTCACTGTGATGCGCAACATCGGCGACGACGGCGCGGGCCTCGGCGAGGCGCTCGGCGGGCCAGTCGGTGTTGCGGGGCTGGCGGCACATCACCGACGCCCTCCGGCCCGGCGACGGCGCGGCGCGGCCAATTCCTGCTCCTCGAGCCAGGCCTCGATCGCGGCGCGGCGATAGTAGACCTTGCGCCCAGCGCGAACGCAGGGTGGTCCGAGGCGCTGCGCCTCCCAGCGGCGCAGAGTGTCGACCGACAGGCCGAGTTCCAGCGCAAGATCAAGACGGCTGATCCAGCCGACCAGAAGGGCACGGGGTCTTTCGGTCGGGTCTGGCATCGATCCGAGATGCGGCATCGGGGTCTCCCTGATCTGGCCCCGTTGACGTTTTGTCGGGGGGCGTTGCAGGAGTAGTGAGCGCAGGGCCCGAGGGGTGGCGGGAAGGCGGAGGGTGGCAGTGAAACTGACACCCTCGCGCCACCCCTTGTTTTATTGGGCATTCCGGGTCGGGGAGGGCGGCGTGGGGCGCGAGACGCACGGCCGCCGGGATGGCGAAACACGCGCCAAAACGGCATTCAGCTGCGAACAGCCGGATTTACCGCCGCTTTTCAGCGTTTGGCGGGCATTGCGGGGGTGGCAACCGGCACGGCGCCCCTGCCACCCACTGAATTCCAAGGCGATTTACAATTCCGGGGCCGCAAGTGGCCGCGCGTTGCGGCCAGACGGTGCCGATTCGACTGAGTTGGAGGCCATTCCGTGCGGTCGCCGTGACCGGCGCTCGCCCCGCCCAGCGCCAAGACGCCAATAAAACAAGGGGTGGCACGGGGGCGGCAGACTCACTGCCACCTTCCGCCTCCCTGCCACCCGGATCGTCATGTTTGGCTTGATAGTGCCCCGAAACCACGCCTCATGTCGGAGGCAACGAGGACCAACTCATGCCCGAACGCATCAAGCTGACCGAGAAGGTGCTCCGCGACGCCGCGCCGGAGGTGGGACGGGACTACCAGATCTTCGACACCGACCTGCGCGGCTTTGCGGTCTGCATTTATCGCAGCGGCGGGCGGGCCTTCACGCTCGATTATCGCCATGCCGGGCGCCAGCGCCGGATGACCTTCGGGCGCTGGCCGGAGTGGTCGGTGACGGCGGCGCGCGAGCGCGCGAAGGAGCTCCGCCGCGAAATCGATGCCGGGGGCGATCCGCTCGCCCAGCGCGCGGCGAAGCGCGCGGCACCACGCATGACCGACCTGATCGATCGCTACAGCTCCGAACATCTGCCAAAGCTTGCACTGCACAACATGGCCGACCAGAAATCGGTGCTCACAAAGATGGTGGCGCCAGTCTGGGGCAGCAAGCTCGTGGCCGAGATCACCGCGAGCGATGTCGACAAGCTGCTGAACCGGGTGGCGGCGGGGAGGGCGCGGCCGCACAAGGAAAAACCCAACAACCGGGCGCGCAAGCTGCAAGGCTCGAAGCCCACGCCGGTGCGTGCCAACCGGGTTGGCGAGATCCTGCGCAAGATGTTCACGCTGGCGGTCGAGTGGCGCTGGCGCGAGGATAACCCCGCCCAGCGCTTTCACCGCCGCACCGAAACTCCGCGCGAGCGGTTCCTCTCGAAAGAAGAGATCGCGAACCTCGCCGCAGCGCTCGATGCCGCCGAGGACCGGCGCGGGGCCGACATCATCCGGCTTTGCATGCTGACCGGGGCGCGGCTCGGCGAGGTGCGGCAGGCGCGGTTCGAGCAGTTCAACCTCGAGCATCTGAGCTGGTCAAAGCCGCCCACGATGACGAAACAGCGCCGCGCGCATCGGGTGCCGATCTCGGACGAGACCGCGGCGATCGTGCGCCAGCGCCAGCTGGTGGTGCCGCGCGGCACACCATGGCTCTTTCCGGGCGACACCCCTGGCCAGCCGGTGCAGGAGGTGCGGCGCTTCTGGGCGCAGATCCAGAAGCAGGTCGGGCTGCAGGATGTGCGCATCCACGATCTGCGCCATACCTTCGCATCCTTGCTGGTCAGCGGCGGCGCCTCGCTCGAGATGATCGGCAAGCTCTTGGGCCACAGCCAGATGCAGACCACCCTGCGCTATGCGCATCTGATGGACTCGCCGCTGCGTGCGGGCGTCGATGCAGTGGCAAGTGCGTTTCGCCCGAAACCGCGGCTGGTGCATGACGCGGGCGAGGCGGGCGAGCGCAGAACCGCCTGAGGTGGTCGGCGCGGGGTCGGTGCGGCCATGCGTCTGGCGCCTATGCCTCATCGCGGCGCAGCTCTCGCCAGATCGGCGTGATCCGGCGCCGGATGCTGCGGTCGTCGGGCATTCTGGCGCCCTCTGTGTTATCCGCGAACCAGTCCTGCATCTCGGCGACGAGCTCGGCTTGGGTTGCGGGCAGGCCCCGATCGTGGATGCGCCGGATCAGCGCGACGTTCATCCCCTCCCAGTCGTAGGGCGTGGAGGCGCCTTGCCCGCCTCCGACGCGGCGCACCATGTCGTTCTCTTCTTCGAAGGCATGCACCTCCTCGGCCAGGATCAGCAGATCGTCGATCGCGACGGGGATGCCAGTTGCAGGATCGGTGACGAGCAGCCAATCCTGTCGCCCGACAGGCTGGATGCGGCGGAGCTTTCCTTCCGCGGGACCAGTACCGCTGCGGCGAAAAAGCGGAAGCAGTTCCATCGGAGCAATGGTGATTTGACCTGAGATGATCTCGCTGCCGCAGTGCACCGGTTCGATGCCGGTCATGATCCTGAACTTGCCCACCGCAGCCCAGCCCGCAATGTCGGCGATGGTGCAGCCCCAACGGGCGGATGCTTCGTGCAGGGTAAAGAATACGCGCGGCGGCAATCCCATGGTCAATCATCCTCCTCTCGAGAGAGGACAGGCGCCACTCAAACCGCTCGCAGCCCGTGCCTTTCCAGCCCGGGAAAAGTGATCGGAGGCAACGTCGATCCGCGCGCCAGGGCGCCTCGACCTTGCTGCAAATTGTCTTCCGATAGACCTGTTATGCTTTTGGTTGAGGTCTGCTCTCCTCAGGGGCGCAGGCTGCAACGGGTCCCGATTCGGTGCAAGAGGCGCGAGCGACAGTGGCGGCGGTCAGAGACCGGACGGGGACAGGTCCGAGCGCCGCAGCTACGCCCAGCGCAACTCCGAATTTGCTGCGCGGAATAGCCATTGGAAGGCCCGTGCGGCAGTCCGGCGAGCGCCGCTGCCAGCAGCTGCGACATTTTGCGCCGGGTCGTTTCGGTCCGGGATTTTGCCTGTCTGCACGGCATCGCCGCTCCCTCTTGTTCAACAATCTTGATTGCGGTTGAACAAATCCGTATGTTCAACGCGACAGAGAAGTGTTGAACATGACCCTCGACCGCCACTCCCCCACCGCCCATGCCGCCTGGCACGATCTGCTGCGGCTGCTGCTCGATGATTGCATGTCCGATCTTCGCGGTACCCCAACCCGTGTCGAGCGCGGCGGCAAGCACTATTGGTACGACAGCTACCGTGTCGGCACCGAGGTGCGCAAAGCCTATATCGGCGAGGAAGCGCCCGAGCTTCTGGCCCGGATCGAGCGGCACCGCGAGCTAAAGACCGAGGCCGAGGCCCGCGCCGCTGAGCGGGCACGGCTGGTGCGGATTCTGCGCGCCGAACGCTTCATGGGCATCGATGCCGCCAGCGGCAGCCTGCTTGCGGCGATGGCCAAGGCAGGCGTGTTCAGGCTGGGCGGCACCCTGGTCGGCACGCAGGCCTTCCGCCTCTACGAGGGCGAGCTTGGTGTTCGCTACCGTTTCGACGATCTGGCGCAGACCGGCGACATTGACATCGCGAGCTTCGAGCGCCTGTCGCTGGTGCTCGATGATCAGGCGCAGCCCTCGGCGGCCGAGGTGCTGGCAGGCTTTGCATTCGATCCGGTGCCGAGCCTCACTGGTGACCAGACCTGGCGCTGGCGGCAGAGCAAGGGCAATGCGCTCGTTGAATTCCTCACGCCTGCCTTTGGCGAGGAAGGCCAGCGGCCCCTTGCCGCGCTCGGCGTCTCGGCGCAGGCGCTGCACCATCTGAACTACCTGATCGCCGAGCCGATCCCGGCCGCGGTGCTCTACCGCTCGGGCGTGCTGGTGCAGATCCCGCGCCCCGAGCGCTTCGCCATCCACAAGCTGATCGTCGCAGCGCGCCGCGAGGGTCGCGACCGGATCAAGGCATCGAAGGACCGCCGCCAGGCCGCGTTTCTGATCGAGGTGCTCGCCGAAGATCGGCCCGACGATCTGCGCGATGCCTATGCCGACGCGCTCTCGCGCGGGCCGAAATGGCGCGAGCGGATTGAGGCTACGCTCGGCAGGATGCCGGAGGTGGCGGGGAAGTTGCGGGGGGTGGCGTCAGAGTGAGGGGGTAGGGGGAAGAGGTTGTTGCGGGGAGGGCTGTGTGTGGATTCGACCCTTTCCTGTTATTCAAAGACCAAAGGGTGTGTAGCCGCTCCGGTTCTAAAAGCAGACATGGCATATCTGAGGAAAGCTATCCTCGTAGCTCTGCTTCCCGATTAGCTTCCCCTCTTTCTTCTTGCACAATACGTGTGGTTAGGTTCCGGACGCAGTCGTTGGCCCATTTTCTAACTATTGGGTTTTGGTTGTTCCTTAGGCTCTCAAAAAGCGGAACTAGGGGTTTTAATCGAGAAGAAAACGGCCCCCAACTTACTCCGGAAAGCAATCTGCTATAGATTCCTCCAAGCTGAGAAACGTCGGATGCATAGGTTTCTATCAACGAAATAAATTGGGCGTTCCAAAAAAGGCTGCTCTCGTCTCCTTTTTCGACAAGCTCGACCCATTCAAGCACGAATTCAAGCCGCTCTTTGGGCTTCTCACTTATCCAATTCAGATAAACTTCCTCGGGGAGATCATTCAGAATTCCTGCATGACCGGGCGTTCGATCCGAACCTTTTATTAGGTTATGTAACCGCCACTTTGCTAGGGCATCTGCATTGTCAAATGCAACCAGCACTCTGTTCCAAACCAAGGCGGGATCGTACTGCACGGCGAGTAATAAAACTTTGCGCGCCGCATCATCCATTTTCAGCTGAACGTTATGTTCCGCTTTGGTTGCCAGTTCCAGCGAGCGATCACAAAGAGCTTCAACGAACGCGTCGTCCACCTGATCCGAACTAAAGAGTTTTTCAATGCTTGTTTCCCAATGATGGGCGTCCATTACCCCGATGGCGTCAACGGAGAAAATTTCGGGATGAGAACAAAGCTCTTTAACATAAGATGCTTTTTCCGCAAAACTTTCGGGTTGTCCGTATCTGTACATAAAAACCAAGTCCAAGGCGGACCATATTCCTTGCGGTCCTGTTTGTTTGATTGCATCTGCGAGCGGTCGGATAGTCTCGAAGTCATGATCATCAAAGCCGCGGCCGCAACTCAGCGTCGCGGCATGGCGTGGATCGCACAGACCATCCGTAACTAACCGGGCAACGCGTAATGCAATTTCAGAATCCATTTGAGCCGCTGAAAACAACGAAATTGCGTGTCCGTCTAGTTCAGGCGCGCTCAAAGCAAGCTCCAAGCAGGCCATTCCGGTACCGCGAGACCGACCAAAGCCCCCAGATATCATGCCACAAAATGTTTTTAGGCATATTACCGTTTTTGTTGGGGGGCGAAGCGCCGCACAAGCCAAACCTATCAATGCTTCGGGATCCTCAACATGACTGGCCAGCGCATGTCCAAGCGCCCAAGCGCTGTTGAATTCACCACGAACAACTTTGCCAACTAACTCTGAGTTGTCTTTCGCGTCGCTTGAAAGAGTGGAGACAATCTCGCGAATGCAATTTATTGCATACTCATGGTCTGTGTCGCTCTCGGGGTCATACTGGACACTTATATCGTAAAAGTCGCCAGGCCACCCTCCGGACAAAAGCAACAACTGGTCCAATTTGGAGTCTGGAAACAACTCGTCATACCAGTCACGCACCTGAGTGACATAGTCCGTCGGAGCTTCATTGCTGTCGAAGAAAAACCATTGGTTTATAGACTTGATTGGTTTGGCCCATGCAGGGTTTTTCTCAATAACCTTCGTTACTTGGCTTCGTAGATTATCAAAAATATTGGGGTACGAAAGTAACCCGCGAATACTGTCTCCAAGAAGCGAAGTAGCCCTTTCATATGTCTCGGCGTTCGCTTCCAACGCGATATCTGTAAGTCGATCAATCGCTGCGTTATAGAAATCGAAAATATCTTGATAGATTGCGGGTTGCCAGTCTTGGAGGGCTGGCTCTGCGCCAATCCGTTCGTTGCCACCAGACCTTGAAAAGAGACCCGTTTCCAGCATCTTGCCGAGCGCATCAATGCAAACCGACCTTACTCTGGCATCTTCATGCTTCAGCCCAGCATCTAAGATCGCTAGTCGTCTTGTTGGTTCAACCTCAGTGCCTGATAGACGCAGTTGAAACAGTCCAACAAATTGACCGTGAGCATTGTTCCCCCAATTTTCGTTCTCCGCCGCGGCTAGTTTCAGCAAAAGATGGGCCGCCTGCTCGAAACTCTGGTCCCGAAAAACAAGCTTCTCTAACGCCCAAACTGTATTGCGGCGGCCGTCTCTGAACGCCAAAAGCTCATCGATTGACAAGTGTGAAAGGAATTTCACAAAAGTAGCCATTGCCAGATCGGGTTCCAGATGAACTAGCCGATCCATGAATTTAGAACCTTCGTCTGTGTTGAGCACATCGATATTTGGGATAACTGTTTCGACAATGCTTAACGCAAGACCAGCAACACGATGATCGAAGCTAAGCCACCTCAACCTCCCAAGCAATCTGAAGCGCAAGTCGGTGTCGACGTTCTCAAATAGCCGGGTAAGTTCGCCATCTGGCGAGGTGTCAAGCAATTGAACCGCTAGCCTTACTGCCAGTGGATGTGGACGCGCCTCCGCAAAGTCCCCCACTCTCCCAACAATCCCGCGATCACCAAAGACTGCCAAACTTCGAAAAACTTCTTTGGTCGATGTTTCCATAAAGCTTGCCAATTGCTCTAGTTCAAACTGCCGTTCTCCTTCCACACCAACGAGTGTAAATAGGCTTAAAAATTGCAGCGCTCGAAGGGCTTTTGCATCCTCCTTATCTCTCCCCCAGACAATCCGATCCACCAATGCATCAACCGAAACGAGCGCTGCGTCACCGATCTCCGCTGCCTCGGCTGCAACGAGAGCCATTCTGGGAAAACCTTGAGCTAGGTCCCGAATGAAGCCTATGTCATTCTTTGCATTAGGATAGGGACTGCCCTCTACAATCTTGCTAATAAGGTCATCTGAAGCAGGCAGTAGTTCGATGACAAGGTTTCCATGGACGCCTTGAGACCGCGTTTCCACATCTAAAGTTATCAGTCGGACTTTGGAACCCTTTCTTTGAGTTTTTCTGAACAAGTCGGTGTGATAACTGTCAGGGCAATCATCGACGATCAGGATGCTTTCGGCTCCGCTCGAGACCAAATTCAAAGCAAGGCTGCCAAGACGTTGAGAAACGTCTTCAAAGTCGCAAAATACCACTGACGACGTATCGAGCGTTGGGCAGCCATCATCTGAATTCGAGAATAGTTCATGAACGACGCGTGTCTTGCCAAAACCTGACGGACCAACAACACGAACAGAATTTCGACCGGAAGCGAAGAAATGTTCAATCGCTGTTTGAAGCTGCTTAAAATTGATCGTTTCTTTATCGATCCCTAGCTCAGATCTTAAAGCTCGGGCGGTGTTTCCTGTGAGGCGGAATCGTGGTTCTTCGCTGGTTTGGAACGCCACCTGCGATATGTCGCCAACTTGAGACCATAGGTCGAATGACTGCAGGCCACCAAGGTCTACTTCTTGTAGAATGCTGTTTAGCCACAACGCAATTGCCGGGTGAGTGGATGTCCAGTCCGATAGCTTATTCGCGTCATAGATCCGAATACTTGACAACAAATCCGGATTTTTACGTGTAGCCCTTATGCCTTCTTTGATTTTGTTGACCCGGGCCGTGACTTTTGTGCCGACTACGGCGCTGCCCGTAACGATAATGTAGGCACCGCTTGCAACTAAGGCTTCTTCCAGTGCCTCGTTTAGTTCAGCAGGATTGTCCGCGGTTCCTGTCCCCTTTTTCCAAGTTTCTTTCTTGCAGCCGGCGGGACCAGGATCACTTCTCTTACATTGAAAAATTGTATGCCTACTAGGCAGGTAGTCTGTCTCGTTTACACCCCCTCTCCACGAGACGCGTCCGTCTTCGCCTCCGTCGGGTATGTGTATTTGCGTTGGGACATTGACATCCCTCAATGGGATGCCATTCTTCAACATTTCAGCTTTCGCAAGCCTGCGGAGTAACTCCACTAGCAAGTGCTCATCTAGACGCTGGATTTGTTCCGGTGAAATCTCTAGGAAAGAAACCATTGATCTACGCCTATTTTTCCAAACTAGAAAAGAAGTGTAGTGCGCGCCGTTCTCACTGTCTTTTCCTTAGTGGCGACCTTCAACCTAAAGCTGAAACAAGCATGAATTCTTTTCGGTGAAGAAGTCAAGTAAGGCTTAGGTCTGGGTCTGCTGAAAGCCTGGCAATGACGTTCCAGTTACCTGCCATTGGTGCAGGCCGCAGCGAACGAGCGCATTCCGCCCAAAGCGCCGACTGATGCATTCGCCGCTGAAGCAAACCGGGCAGAGCGATTGCTCGCGGTATTTGATCATACTTCGGCAGGGGTGAGGACCGGCCACATCAACGTCACATCAACCTGCGACTGCGGGCTTCGCGTTGGTTTTGCACGTGAATCCGAGTGATTGCTGGTGTATGCAACGGCGAAAACCATGCCAAAGCAAAGGGTTGCCACGTAAGTAGTTGGTTTTGCTAACTTAATGGAATCACAAGACTTTCGGCTCATAACCTGAAGGTCACAGGTTCAAATCCTGTCCCCGCAACCAAATTCTCTAACCTTTCCAAATGGTTAGAATCCGACAAAAACACTTGTGTATGACCCGCGCGAAAACGAGTCAACGCCAAGTCAACGTTTTGCAAGTCCCCCTGAAACTCAGGGGGCTTTTTGCGTTTGGGCGTGTTCGGCGCTGCGCCGCATAAGCCACGGTTGAAACCAGCGCTTCGATCCAGTATATGACTCAGTCATACCGTAAGCGCTGTTCCGATCACACCGTGGCGGGGTAATTCCACGGCAGCAGCGCGTCGATTTGGCTCTGTTTGGCGAAGTTGATTCAGCCAAGCAGCCGGGCAGCCATTCTTGCCGCCGACATGTCAGCCACAGCGACGTAGGGCATTGACCGTTTCAAGCCGCCTATGCTGACAAGTTCGTTCTGCAAGTAGCTGACGTCGGTCGTGGTGAGGGAGAGATTGCCGCAATATGGCCGTTGTGTCTGGATAAAATCCCAGGTCGCACGCGCTGCGGGCTCGTCGAAATCGTGCTGCGCAGTCTTGCGGGCGGCGAGGAATGCGTCCTGCGCCTCCGGAGTCATAAGGTGGTTGTAGAGTGCCCCGTAGGCAGCCATCACCGCGACGAGCTCTTCGTTCTTGTCGCGGATCACGGCGTCCGAGGCGAAAGCCGTCTGGAAAGTGATGTTCGGCAGTGCTTCCCACATGTTGCCGCCGCTGACAACCGTCAGCCTGTTGCTGTCGCGAAGGTGCGAAATACTCGCGCAACAGGCGTCGGCTTTGCCCATGGCCACCGCCCTATAACACTGATCGTTGCTTCCCATATCGACGAAATTCACCCGGTTGGCATCGACCCCTTTGGCATTGAGAAGCATCAGCATCAGCGCGTGCAGCAAACCGAAATTCGGGCCGACTGCAACGACCTTGCCCTGAAGGTCATCCAGCGTGCCAATGCTGCCAGGCTGCGCAAATACCGTCATCGCAGCCTTTCTCATGCCCGCGCCGACGATCTTGACGCTGGCGCCTTGCTCGATGCGTGCGAGCACCTTGTTGTAGCCCGACACCATGCAGAGGTCTGCCTTGCCGGCGCAAATTGCATCGAACGGGCCGGAAACTCCTTCGGCCTCGACGATCTCTGCCTTTGCACCGAACAGCTTCAGATATCCCAGTCGCTCCATCAACAGGTTGAGTGTGGCATTCTCCAGCCACGGGTTGCTGGCGATTCTGATACACGACCGCGGGCGCGCCACCTGTGGCGCCACAGGCGTGGTCTCGGGCAAAACCTGAAAATTTTTATCACCTGAATTGGGAGGCAAGATCTTGCTTTCGTTAATTGCTCAAGTTCCTGGATCGCCTTGAAATCGACGAAGAATCGGCTGATGGCAGGCATCCAGGGAGTCTCCCGAGAAGTGTGCTGAAGTCTGGATGCATAGCCAATTCGATTGCTTTCATGCGCTATCGAATAATGCACCGGGTCCCGGGTAATCCAGAGATTGACGAAATGAATGCAACTGCTGCGGGAATACTCGCAACGAAAGCGATTACCATTAAAACCTATACCCTGCGATCATTTCTGATTGGCGAGCGGGGGGGGGCGGCAACCTATCAAGTTCGGGCGGGGTTCCTGCGAGAAGGGGCAAAATCATCGTGTGGTCGTCTGTCAGGCCAGACCAGGTGTCCCGCAATCGTGATCGGACGCTTGCAGGCGATCTGCTGCGCTATCTCGTTGGGCGATTCCTGTGGGTCACAGCTACGCAGATCGTCAACGTCGCGCTGGGCTGGCATGTATATGAACAAACCAAGAGCCCGCTCGCGCTCGGGTTTGTTGGCCTGGCGGCCTTCACGCCCAAGTTGGTGCTGACGCTGGCGGCAGGGATGGTTGCGGACCGCGGGGACCGGCGGCTTGTTCTCGCTGCCAGTCTGGCAATTAACGCATTTGTCGCGGTAGCACTTGGCGTTCTCGCCGCGACAGCGCAGTTGCCGGTAGTCTGGGTCTATCCGTTCATTGTCCTCATGGGGATTTCCCGTAGCTTCACAGGTCCGGCAGCACAGGCACTTGTTCCCTCGCTTGTTCCGCGCGCCGAATTGAGCCGGGCGGCTGGCATGACGTCGACTGTCACCAAGGTGGCCACCATCGTCGGCCCGGCGTTTGGAGGGGCAATCTACATGCTTGCCCCCTGGGCTCCTTTCATCTGCAGCGCGTCATTCTTCGCACTGGCGGTGGCGCTCAATCTGGCTATTCGCACATGCGCGCCAGTTGCGGCAAAGCCGCCGATCGAGCTTTCCGAAACGCTTGAAGGTATCCGCTATGTCGCTCGTCACCCGGTCATACTGGGGGCAATTTCGCTCGATCTCTTCTCGGTTCTGCTTGGTGGCGTGACGGCACTCCTGCCGATTATTGTAAGCGAGTTGCTCGAAGCTGGACCTGCGACTTTAGGTTTGCTGCGCTCGATGCCATCGGCTGGCGCGATGGTGGTGGCTTTGGCTATTTCGTGGAAACCGATCCGGCGGCGCGCGGGCAAAACGCTTCTCGCCGCAACAGCGATCTTCGGGCTTGCTACAATCGGCCTTGCGTTCTCAACCAACGTGGTCTTCACCTCGTCGCTGTTGTGGCTGATCGGGGCATCTGATGTGGTCAGCGTCGTTATTCGCCAGACATTGGTGCTGGCCGACTCGCCAGACGAGATGCGCGGACGCGTCGCTGCGGTAAACATGCTTTTCGTGGGCACTTCCAACGAGTTGGGCGAATTTGAATCAGGCGTGACGGCGGCACTGTTCGGCCTTGTGCCGGCGATCTTGATTGGCGGCGTGGGCACAGTCTGTGTTGTGCTGTTTTGGGCCATGCTATTCCCGGAGCTCAGACAGCGTGATCAGCTTGTATGCGCCTGACGGCAGTCCGCGCAAAGAGCCAGAAAACACCGCACAAAGACTTATCCCTCCGGAAAGAGGTTCAATTGGCGCTGGTCGCGCGAAGTTGCGAGCATGTCTCGGAAATAGCGCGAAAGGGCACAGCATGGCGCAGGATCGACTCGAGCGGATCGACCCCGAATTTGCCACTAGCGAGCAGAAGCGGGTCATTGCGCTATTAGGCGAGGGCAGGGGGCGGGTTCCCACGCCGTTCAATATCTGGCTCCACGATCCTGTTCCCGCCGAGGGAATGCACATCATAGGCACTCACATCAAGGCGTCGCCGGTGCTGAGCGAGGCCGAAAGCGAGGTCGCCACCCTCGCAACAGCTGTTTTCTGGAACGCACCTTATGTTGTAGCCAATCACCAACGGCACGCGCTGAAGGTTGGGGTGCCCGAGTCTGTGGTTGACGCCATTATGGCAAAGCACAGGCCTGAATCGCTCACGGGGCGTTTCGGCACGATTTGCGAAGCGGTCGCCGACATTCTCTCTGGCGGGGTAATCGACGAGGCGCAATTCGTCCGGTATGTGGCCGAGCTAGGCCGCGCAGCAATTGCTGAACTCATCATTATTGTCGGCTATTTCACCTCGGTATCGCTTGCGATGAACTTTCACGCGTTGCAGCCCAAGGGGTAGCAGGCAGCCGCGCCAAACTCCGAACCTTTACGGGCGAATGCCATTAATCGGCATGCTGCACCCGTTGTGCGGCGCGACGGATTGGCCAGATCAGTAAAACGAGAACCAGAAGCAATGCGCCGGACGATACCAGCACGGCGCGATCAAGGCCGATCTGGTCGGCCGCATAGCCAATACCCAAGGCGCCGAGTGCCGGGCTTCCGCGGGCGATAAGGCCAAATGCGCTGAGTGCGCGCCCGCGAAGGGCATCCGGTGTGGTGATCTGCACAAAGGTCTGGGCGGCAACAAGGCTACGCGTGATCAAAGCGCCAAGCAGAACGACCGAAGCCACCGCCAACCAGGGTTCGCGCGTTTGGGTTAGAACAATGGCCACTATCGCGCCGCCGCCCCACCAGACAAGCGCCATGGAAAGAATGCGCGCCGCGGAGGTGCGACCGACGGTGAGGCCAGCGACCATGGCGCCGACAGAAGCCGCGCTGGTGAGCAGCGCAAGCCCGGCGGCACCTTGTTCAAAGCTTCTGGCGGCGACGGCAGGCAGAAGCTCCATCACCGAACGAGCCAGCGACCCTCCGAAGAGCAACGTCAGCAAGATCAACCGCAACGCTTGTGCGTGAAGGACGTAGGCAAAACCCTCGACCATCTCGGTCAGAAAGGGCAGCTTTAATTTGGCGCCCGGCCTGGGGGCAAGCCTGATCCTGAGCAGCACCAGAACAAACAATACTGTCACCGCGGCATTTGCCACGAATACCCATAGAATGTCCCAGTGCAGGATCATCGCTCCGGCGATCGCGGGACCGATTAGCCGGGCAAGGTTGACGTTGACCGAATTCAAGCCGACCGCAGTGCTCATTTCTTCGCGCGCGACCATTTGCTGGACCATTGCGAAGCGCGATGGCTGCGTGGCGGCCGTCAACATTCCCTGAAGCGAAATCAGTACGACGACCCCCATTAGGCCCAGCAGACCGAATGCAAGCAGCACGGCCATTAAAACCGCAAGCAGCGCCGAAAGCGATTGCGATGCGATGTTCATCTTTAGCCGATCCCAGCGGTCAGCGGCGACCCCGGCAAAGGGTGCAATGGCGACCACCGGCAACAGGTCGCCCGCAGCGACGATCCCCACCCAGAAGGCCGAATGTGTCCAGTCCCAGACTAGCCAACTGCAGGCGATGCGCTGCATCCAAGTACCGGTAAGTGAAAGACCGTTGCCAAGAAAGAAAACGCCGAACTGGCTGCCCAAAAGCACGCGCAGGGGAACAGGAATTTGGCGGGTGATTGGCACGGGCCTCGCTCTTTCGGTTGTTAGCAAATTCGCTGGCGCTCCACTGCCCTCATCGCAGATCTTCCGGCAGCATGGCTGCGGGGAGGTTCTGGTAGCAGACCGGTCGCAGCCAGCGCCGCATTGAAAGGGTTCCTACCGATGTCGCACCAAAATTGGTTGAAGCGGGATAGGGGCCGCCGTGAACCATCGCGTCGCAAACTTCGACGCCGGTGGGAAAGCCATTGGCCAGCAGACGGCCAGCCTTGCGCTCAAGGATAGGGATCAGGCGGCGGGCATGTTCCACATCGGCTTCGTCCATGTGAATGGTCGCGGTGAGCTGGCCTGCCAGAGCCCGCGCCAAGGCAGACATCTGATCCATGCTCTCCACCGTGACAATCAGCCCAAGTGGGCCAAACACCTCTTCGGCCAGAGCATGGTTTTCAAGCCATGCCTTGCCGGTAGTGCGATAAAGGTAGGGTGTCGCATTCCGCAGATTGCATGTCGAGGTGAGCATCGCCTGAACGCCAGTGCCCGACGCGATCCTGTCGCGCCCCTCGCGGTAGGCCTCGGCAATGCCGTCGGTCAGCATGACCTGCGCGCCCGTTCGGCTCAACGCGGCGCGAGCGGCTTCGGCAAAAGCCTCGCCATCCGGGCCATCTAGAACGATCGAAATGCCTGGATTGGTGCAGAATTGCCCGGCGCCAAGGGTAAGCGAGGCAGCCCAGCCTTCTGCAATCTCTGTGTTCCGCGCGGCTGTCGCAGCGGGCAGAAGGAACATGGGGTTGACCGAACCGAGCTCGCCGAAAAACGGGATTGGATTGGGCCGCGCTGCGCAAAGATCAAAGAGCGCGCGTCCCCCTGCGAGAGACCCAGTAAAGCCGACCGCAGAGATCAACGGGTGTCGAACGAGTGCTTCGCCTACCTCACGCCTCCCACCCTGGATCAGTGAGAATACACCCGGGTGAAGACCGCAACGCCCAACGGCGGCGGCCACCGCCTCGGCAACGATCTCGGAGGTGCCGGGATGCGCCGAGTGCCCCTTCACCACTACTGGACAGCCAGCCGCAAGGGCGGAGGCGGTATCGCCGCCAGCCACCGAGAAAGCCAGCGGAAAGTTCGAGGCCCCAAACACCGCGACAGGACCGATTGGCCGCTGCATGACACGCAGATCTGGGCGCGGCAGCGGCTGGCGATCCGGCAATGCACGGTCGTGCCGAAGGTCAAGATATGTGGCCTGCAGAATGTGGCTGGCAAAAAGACGCAACTGCGAAATGGTGCGACCGCGTTCACTGACCAGCCGGGCTACCGGAAGACCGGTTTCCTGCGTGCCGATCTCGGTGATCGCCTCGGCGCGAGCCTCGATCTCGTCAGCGATTGTTTCAAGAAACATTGCGCGCGTCTTGCGGGCGGAGCAGCCAAAGGACCAGAATGCTTCTTCCGCGGCCTCGCAGGCAGATGTGACCAACTCAGGCGTTCCTACCGAAAAGGCGTGCGCGAGGCCATGCGCCGGTTTCGAGTAGAACCGAGCTTCAGTTGCAACGCGTTCTGCGGCGACGAAATGTCGGCCGTGGGGTGCGAATTGGCTTGGGCGTTTCATCGGAGCACCTCTCCCTTGCCACACAGCACGCAAGCTGATGCCTTCCGGTAAGCGCTGTCGGAAAACTTATGCGGCACACGACCTTTGTCAGAAGATACTCATTGAAATGATCATTGATTTCCATCCCCGTGTGTCGAATACTTATGCCCTGCGAAAAGGTTCTATTGGCTGACCGATCCACGCGAGCCTAAGGTTGCGACAGTAGCAAGTGCGCTGACCCGAAGCGAGCATCAGGGGTCGTGTGGCAGCTGACCTCTGGCAGCGAAATCTGGCGTAAGCGTCCGGGAGGCGAGCATTTCTCAGTTTGCGGAAATACCGAACCTGCGTCACCTGCGGATGGTTCAGGTAATCGGCAAGTTGGGTGGCGTGAGCAACGCATCGCGTGAACTCAGCACATCTCAGCCCGCGGTCACGCAGGCTGTCGCTAACCTTGAGGCCGAAATTGGCACACCAATCTTCGAACGCCGAGCGACTGGCAGCTATCCGACCCCACTGGGCAAGCAGTTTCTGCTGCGGATCGATCGCTTTTTTGAAATACTCGACAACGCGATTGCCGAAGTCTCACGCAGATCGGACGGAAGGCCGCAAAACGTGCCGCTGCGGGCAGACCGGTTGGTAACCGGAACACAACTTCGCTCACTTATCGCGACGTGCGAACTGGGCCACGTCAGCGAGATTGCGCACGGACTCGGTCTCGCACCCGCTTCGCTGTTCCGCTCGGCACGCACACTGGAGAGGGCGCTTGACAAGCCGCTTTTCGATCGCACCGCGAATGGACCTATCCCCAATCGGACAGGCAGTTTTCTGGCCCGCGAAATTCGCAGGGCGGTGCGAGAAATCGAACTTGCTCGCGGCGAGATTCTGTTAGCGGCCGGGGTCGAGAGCCTCGAGATCGTCGTTGGCGCGTTACCGATGGCGGGTTCGTTCGAGTTGGCAAAGGCCACGCGTGCCTTCATGGACGCTTACCCTTCTGCGACGGTACGGATCATATCAGGCGAGTATCACAAGTTGCTTGCGGACCTGACAAACAGCCGGATCGATATGATTTTCGGTATATTGCGCAAGCCGGACTGGGCCGAAGACCTAAGCGAAGAACTCCTGTTTCACGACCGCTATTGCGTGGCTGCGCGGACTGGCCACCCGTTGACGGACCTTGAAGTAGTCACACCGGCTGATCTGGCCCGCTACGATTGGGTTGTGCCGCAGCGCAACACGCCGCGGCGCAACCGGATCGAGGCGATCTTCGAGAACGAGGCCAAGCGGCCACATTTTCACCTGGAGACCCCGTCTCTGGCCATGAGTCGGGCGTTCCTGCTGGGTTCAGACACAATCACCTTGATGGCCCGCTCCGAAGTGCAATCCGACCTGGACCTGGGAATTCTTGCTGCCTTGCCTTGTGACTTCTTGGAAAATGTGTTGCTCAAGGGTGTAACGACGCGCGGCGATTGGCTTCCGACATCGGCACACACAGCTTTTCTCGATTGCCTGCGCGACGTCACCTCCAAGACAGGGATCGACCTTGACGACAGTAGGTTTGAGTCGCCCAGTAAGGCGTAAGCCGCTCTATTCCGAGTAGAAAACGGCCCGTGCGCCACGCCCGGGCCGCTTTTCGCGTTTGGGTTGGTCACATCAATGACTTGGCTTTTTCCAGTGTGGCATAGCTTCGCGACGGGCTTGTGAAAAGGATGTCATAGCCTTCCGAAATCACCTTGGCGACATTGGCAGAGGTGACATGTGGATGCGCAACACGCATGCCTGCCTGCTTTGCCGCTGCAAGGATCTTGCGCTTTGCCTCGGCCACCACTGGGTGCTCGTACTGGCGCGGAAAGCCGAGCTGCTGGCTCAGGTCGCCTTCGCCGATCATGATCGCACCCACACCGGGCACTGCGAGGATCTCGGCAAGATTTTCCATCGCCTCGACGCTTTCGATCATCACCACCACCATGATCTCGCCTTCGGCGACCAGTGGCCAGACGTCGGCGCGCGCGTAATATTCGGGGACGGTCAAGCCCCAATAACGCGCGGCGGCATTGGGGGCGTCGCCACGCAGGCCCTTCGGGTGAAAGTCCGGCGCGTCCTTCGGCCGCGTGTAGCGGCAGGCTGCGACCGCGTTTCGTGCCTGGTCGGCGGTTGCAATGTGGGGGAACACCACGCCGTAAACACCTTGATCGAGCACCTGCTTGGCCATCCATGTATTCATCTCGGCGCCGTTTGCCGGAATTCGCACAAAGGGGGTGACCGCCGGGCGCAGCGATCCAGCCTCAACCATCCGGCGGCGATTGAGGAGGAATTGCAGCGCATCGCGCAATTCCGATGCCGAAAAGGGGGTATGCTCCATTTCGAACAGGATTCCATCAAGCTGCGAGATGCCGAACTGGACTGCCTCTTCGCGCTCTGCGCGTGCGAATGCCATTGTCGGTTTGCGACCATCTTCGATAGCCGCGATGATCCCGTTCAGTCTGCCGATTTTTTGCATCGTCTTCTCCTTGGGCCCGTTCAAAACTGCATAAACATTTCTTCGGCCGTGTAAGCCTTTGGGAGAAGACCCTGCTGGTGGCCATAGCGGATCAGCGCCTCGATCGAGGCGCGATTGGCGTCGAGGCCATAAGGGATCGGGTCGTCGCCGACTACCTTCATCAAGGCCATGTCCTTTTCGGCCTGCTTGCCGGTGGCAGTCCCCGCGCGTAACGCGGCAAGATAAGGGGCCTTGGCGGCAGAGAATGCGTCGAACAGACGTGATGCCAGATCCGGCCGCTCTGCCAGCAGGCTTTCCTTGATGGCGAGTGTGCCATGTATCGGATAGACACCGTTTCGGGAATAGACCTCGCGATCAAGCTGGCCGGGATTGGTGAAGAGTTCGCGCAGGTTTTCAGGCAATGCCGGACCTGCATCGTTCCAGCCTTCGCCCGGCTTTCCTGCACGACCGATCCCCGCATCGCCGGTGCAGGCAGCGTCGAGCTTGCCTGCCGCCATCATCGACACCAGTGACGAGCCTTCTGCAACATGGTGTACGTTTGCGGGAAGTCTCAGCGCCTCGACGTGTTCTTCGTCGTCGACCCACCAGTTCACTTTGTCGATGTCGACACCGTATTCGTTCTGCAGGAGCCCGCGTTTCCACACGCCAGTTGTCACGGAATAGGCGCGTACACCAAAATTCTTGCCTTCCAGGTCTTTCGGCTTCTCGATGCCCGCCTCGGGGCGAACCACCAGTCCGTTGTGATGGAAGCGGCGCACAAAAAAGACCGGAAGTGCAATGATCGGCACGCCATAAGCGCGGGCGATGATGTACGTGGTCGGCGCAATTTCGCAAATGTCGAACGCAAGATCGCGCACCATGCGGCGAAAGGCGGCAATGTGCGGCTTGACCTCCTCGAACTCGAGCGTCGCACCGGGCACGCTTACAGCGCCTGTCTTGAGTGCCTCGGTATACGGGTAGGTGCGCAAAGCGACCTTTAGAGCGGGTCCGGTCATCGATTGGCTCCTCGTCTGCATGGCATTGCATCCCGCCAACTGCGGGTTCGTTTTTTCGTAGTCGCGTTTCTGTCTCGAAACAAAATAGAAGATCGTCCCTACCCCATAGGATTGCGTGCACCCGGTGCCGGAGGGTTTTCTATGCGTCTGCCACAAAATCCGATTGGGCGGCGCAGGGCGCTGGACCCTAATCTGGGGGCGAGCGGCTAAATCTGCCGTTTCGGCATGACGAACCAGAGGAATTGCAGCCATGATCATCGACTGCCACGGGCATTTCACCACCGTTCCTGGCTATTTCCGCGACTATCGCAAGGCTCAGATCGCGGATTTCGAGGCAGGAAAACGGGCTGCTCTCGCGCCTGCGCCGCACATATCCGATGACGAATTGCGCGAGGGTCTGGAAAAGAACCAGATCAGGCTCCAGAAAGAGCGCGGTATCGACATGGCGCTTTTCTCGCCGATCGCCGGACTGATGGGGCACCACCATGGCGACGAGGCGATGAGCAGGCACTGGTCGCGCACCTCCAACAATCTGGTGCACCGCGTCAGCGAACTTTACCCTGATCGGTTTGTGCCGGTCTGCCAGCTGCCACAGAGCCCCGGCGCCGACCCGCGCGGTTGCTTGGAGGAACTCGATCGCTGCGTGAACGATCTGGGCTTTGTCGCCTGTAACCTCAACCCAGATCCGTCCGATGGCCACTGGACCGACCCGCCGATGACCGATCGGTGGTGGTATCCGCTCTACGAAAAACTCTGCGAACTCGACGTGCCGGCGATGATTCATGTCTCGGGGTCATGCAATCCCAATTTTCACGGCACCGGCGCTCACTACATCAATGGCGATACGACCGTTTTCATGCAGTTGCTGCTTTCGGACCTGTTCAAGGATTTTCCTGCGCTGCGCCTTGTGATCCCGCATGGCGGCGGTGCGGTACCCTATCACTGGGGTCGCTATCGGGGCCTTGCGCAAGACCTTGGCCGTCCGCCGCTTGCCGATGCTCTAATGGAGAATGTCTTTTTCGACACCTGCGTTTATCACCAGCCGGGCGTAAACTTGCTGACCGAGGTGATCCCGGCGAAAAACGTGCTGTTCGGCTCGGAAATGGTCGGCGCGGTGCGTTCGATCGACCCCGAGACCGGCCACGCCTTCGACGACACCAAGCGTTATGTCGAGGCGTTGAACCTGTCCGATGCGGACCGCCATGCCATTTTTGAAGGCAATGTGCGGCGTGTCTATCCGCGCCTCGACGCGCGGCTGAAAGCAGCGGGAGCCAAGACATGAGCGCACAGCGAACTGCCGCGCGCATCCTTGTCGACCAACTCGTTCTGCAAGGTGTCACCCATATCTTCTGCGTTCCTGGCGAAAGCTTTCTTGCCGTGCTCGACGCATTGCATGACAGCCCCGAGATCGAACTGGTGACCTGTCGCCACGAAGGCGCAGCCGCGATGATGGCCGAGGCCTGGGGAAAGCTGACCGGGCAGCCCGGGGTCGTGTTTTGCTCGCGCGGACCTGGCGCCACCAATGCCTCTTCTGGCCTGCACGTCGCATTCCAGGACAGCACGCCGATGCTGATGTTAATTGGTCAGAACCCGCGCGACGTGCTTACTCGCGAGGCGTTTCAGGAAATCGACTATCGACAGACGTTCGGCACGCAAGCAAAGGCGGTGCTGCAGCTCGACGACGCAGGCCGGACAGCGGAATATGTGACCCGCGCATTTCAACTTGCACTCTCAGGGCGGCCAGGCCCGGTCGTGATCGCACTGCCCGAAGACATGCTGTCCGACAAGGCGGTGTCGATGGATGGGCGCCGCGTCGCTTCGGCCCTTTCGGGACCGACCCCGGCCGCCGTCGCTGCTGTGCGTGCGGCGCTTGCCGAGTCGGTACGGCCGGTTGTCTTGCTTGGCGGTTCAGGCTGGACCGCAGAGTCCGTCGCCGGGTTTCGCGCCTTCGCCGAAGCAAGTGATCTGGCGGTAACAGCATCCTTCCGCCGACAGGATCTGCTTGACAACGAGAGCCCTAGCTACATCGGCGAAATCGGTCTGGGCGTGAACCCGAAGCTTTTGGCAGCGGTGCGCGACGCTGACCTGCTGCTGGTGCTTGGAGCACGGCTCGGCGAGATCGGAACAAACGGCTACACGATCATGCAAACGCCCTGCCCGACGCAGCGCCTTATCCATGTTTACGCCGGCGCCGATGAGATCGGCCGTGTTTATCAGCCCGAAATCGGGGTAGTCAGCAACCCGGCGGCCTTTGTGCGGGCGCTGACATCCGAAGGCCCCATAACCGGCAAATGGGGCGACTGGCGCGCCAAAGCGCGGGCCGATTTCGAGGCATGGACCGCAGCTCGCAAAGGCCCCGGTGCTATCCAGATGTGCGAGATCATGTCTTGGCTTGATGCCAATTTGCCCGAAGACACGATCTACACCAATGGTGCCGGCAATTTCACTATCTGGCTGCATCGCTTCCATCGCTACCGCAAATTCGGCACGCAAGTTGCGCCGATCTGCGGCTCGATGGGCTACGGCATACCGGCGGCGCTGGCCGCCAAATTTGCCCGCCCCGAAGCAACCGTCATCTGCGTTGCTGGCGATGGCGACTTTCAGATGACCGGCATGGAACTGGCGACGGCCACTGCGCACGGATTGAAGATCAGAGTGCTGATCCTCAACAACGGGATGCTCGGCACGATCCGCATGCATCAGGAAAGGAACTATCCCGGCCGCGTTTCGGGCACCGACCTTGCAATTGGCAACCCGGATTTCACCGCCTTTGCGAAGTCCTATGGCGCTTATGCCGAAAAGGTAGTGCGGACCGAGGATTTCGCCGAAGCATTCGCGCGCGCCGACGCCCATGAAGGCCCCGCCGTACTCGAAATCATGATTGACCCCGAGGCGCTTACTCCGGCGGCGTCGCTCAGCGAGATCCGCGCCTCCGCATCGCGCTAGCGCGCCCGTCGGCGCATTTTAGGGATGAACACCATGACGCAGAAGATCATCGACATACACCCCCACATCATCTCGCCCGACACTGGCAGATATCCATATGCTCCGATTGGCGGCGTCCGGTCTGATTGGTCCGCAGAACGTCCTTTTGCTATCGAGCAGTACCTTGCAGAAATGACAGCGGCGGGCGTATCGCAGGCGGCCATGGTGCAGTCGGCTACCACATACGGCTATGACAATTCTTACGCCGCCGACAGCGCATGCCGCTTTCCCGACCGAATCGTCGGGGTTTACACCGTCGATATCTCCGCCCCTGACGCAGTAGCGACCATCGAGCGCTGGCGCGCGCGCGGAATGGCCGGGCTGCGGTTGTTCGGCGCAGGATCGACCGTTCAAACCGACGGGCGCTGGATGATTGCGCCAGAGTCTTACCCGATCTGGGAACATATGGCCGAAATCAACATGACGGTGGCGATCCAGACCACGTCAATCGGCATCCCCGTCGTCGAGGAAATCCTCGAACGATTTCCCGATGTGAACATCATCCTCGACCACCTTGGCCGCCCTGACCTGACGGATGGCGCCCCTTACGCGAAGGCGGCAACTTTGTGGAAGCTGGCACGGTTTGATAACCTCTACCTGAAGATAACCCCACGGACCTTCGATCTTTCGGAGAAACCGCCCGCCAGTCCCGATACCTTCTTTCCAAGGCTCGTCGCCGAATACGGCGCTGACCGTCTTGCCTGGGGGTCTAATTTCCCCGCCAACACAGGCACGCTCAAGGACTTGGTCGAACAAGGTCATCGCTGCTTTGCGGCACTGCGCGATGCCGACCGAAATGCGATCTGGGCCGGAACCGCCGAGACGCTCTACCCGCAACTGATCAGCGCCGCACAACAGGAGGCTGCGTGCGAATGACCATCATCGAAAAGACTTATCCAGCCACAGGTCCTGTAACCCTTGCGGCAAACATTACCGATTTCCCGCCGACGCACGCGCTTCTGGCTGGCGAAATCCAGTCAGACCTCGTTGGTCTTGAATTCGCTGGGCTCAAGAATGCCCATGCGGGCTTCAAGGACATGCTGCGCCGGATGCGGTTCGACATCTCCGAAATGGCGATAGCGACCTTTCTGCAGGCGCACGAGTTCGGCAAACCCTTTACTTTGCTGCCGCTGGTCGTACTTGGCCGATTTCAGCACCACTGCATCGGCTACAATACCGATGTGCACCCAACCCTGAGCCCCGCGGACCTGCCGGGAAAGACGGTCGGGGTGCGTGCGTATACGCAGACTACTGGCCTTTGGGTGCGCGGCATCCTGCAAAATGAATTCGGCGTCGACCCCGACAGTGTAAAATGGCTCTGCTTCGACAAACCGCATCTGGAAGAATACACCGATCCACCTTCGGTGATCTGGGGCGATCCGGCGAAAGACCCGGTCAACATGCTGCTCGACGGCGAGTTGGATGCGGCGGTTCTTGGCATGAACATGCCCAGCGATCCACGCATCAAGCCGTTGATCGCGAACCCACACGAAGCGGCGCTTGAATGGTACGGGCGCGCCGGCCTCGTGCCGCCAAACCACTATCTTATCGTGCCGAATGCTCTGTGCGACCAGCGCCCCGACGTCGTTCGCGAGGTCTGGCGCATATTGGTGGAAAGCCGCAAGCGCGCGCGGCCCGAGGGTCAGATCGACGCGTGGCCAGTGGGCATCGAGGCAAACCGCAAGGCGCTCGAATGCGCGATCAAATACACGACGCAGCAACACATGATTACCAGACCGGTGGAGGTGGAAGATCTGTTCCACCCGCTGGTTCGCGAAATCGCGCCCTAACGGAGCGCCCCAAGAAGCATGGAAAAGGGGGCTCAGGCCCCCTTTTTGCGTGTTTTTCAGTTGCGGCCGTGCCGCCTGTGCCTCGGCTAGGCTAGGCTAGGTCAGCGCAGGATAAAGCCTCTGCGCCGTCTTGCCGAGGATCCAGTCCTGGTCTGCCTGCGGCAAAGCGGCCAGCCCCTGTTTGGCAAGTGCCAGCAGCGTCGGCAGCGTGCCGGTCGCCGAGGGATAGTTTGATCCCCATGCGCAACGGTCGGCGCCGAATTCGGCAACAATCTTGCTGAACTTTGTCGAGCTGGACGATTTGCCTTCGTTAGCGTCGAGAAATTTTCCGGAAACCAGTTTTACAAAGAGGTTTGGATATTTGGCGAGCGACCACAGCGCTTGTGCGCTCTCAAACGGGGCACCATCGTCGAATTTCACGCCGCCCAAATGATCGAGAAAGAAATTCACTGCTGGGAAGCGGCGCAGCACGGCTTCAAGTTCAGGGAAGTTCTTTGCCTTTATGTTGGTCGCAATTGATATCCCCTGCTCGGCCGCATACTCATAGCAAGGGAATATCCGCGGGTCGTCGAGCGACAGCCATGCTTCCTTTATGGTGCTACCTTGCGCGTAAATCCGCATGCCTGTGCAACCGCGCTCGATCCAGTGCGCCATCGCCTTGGGCGCGTCAGGATCGAGCACATTGACCGAAAACACCCCGGTCAGGCGATCTGGATAGCGAGCAACCGTGTCTGCGACATAGTCACATGCGAACCCGTAAGTGGTTGACGAATGAACCACCGCCGCCTTGTCGATGCCGGCCTCGTCCATGGCAGAGATCAGCTGTTCTGCGGTAATGGAACGTTCATGCGACCAGTCCGACCGGGTTCCGCCGAGTGGCGAAATAGGATATTTGGCGGCGTCGTGCGAGACAATATGCGGATGCGTGTCGATAATGGTCAAGGTCGGCTCCTGTATGGTTCCGCAGCCGCCGAAGCCCCGCGGAGTTTGTCTGCGAGATCTCCCGTGGCGCTACATTGAAGGCACAAGTTGGTGCAGGACCGGGACCAGCGTTCCGACGAGGGTATCGGGCCACGGAATGTGGATGATCCGGTCAAAGATGATGTAGATCATGGCGGTCACACCTGCGGCGTAACCGAGGCAAAGCCGCCACGGTTCGCGGCCTTCGACGCGCATGAAGGCGATCACGATGAGCGGAACGGTCGGAATCAGACCGATGACCGCCATGGACGCCAGGAATGCCAGGAACCAGCCGAAGAATAGTGCCGCGCGCAGCAACACGGTCGCGCGGCCAGGACCATCTTCGCCCGAGTCGAGGTCCATATGAATGCCCCGGTGCGACGACTTTTGGGCAACTGCCTCCGGGTGTCGGTCAGAGAAGGCGGCGTGAACATAGCTTATTGTCGCCGCGACGATGAGTACAACACAGACCACCGTTGGCCCTATCCGCGCGCCAAATGGCCATTCCTGCGCCGCCAGGAGCATCCCGACACCCAGCGCGATGAATGCAAAGTAGAGCAGATCCGGGGCACGGAATGACGGAGCGCCAGACGGAACCAGGGATCTGATGCCCGCATGGCGGACCTCGTGAAACATCGGCCGCATGATCGCTATCGCCGCCAGAGCGAGAAGAACGATCACGCCGGGGCGCAAGAGCCAACTCCAGTCATAGCGCAGGATGGAAATGCCCATGTAACGTTCCATCAGCGCCCCAAGGACAAGGCCAAGGATCAGTGGTGGGCGGGGCCATTTCAACCGCTTCATCGTCCAGGCAAGCACGCCGAAAATGAGCAGCACAAACATGTCGCCCCAATTGCGCGACCCCTGAAAGGCACCGACATAGACCAGCGCCATGATCCCCGGAAGAACGAGAGTGTAGCGCAATGTCGAGATTTTCGCGAACTGGCCGCTCAACGCGAAGCAGAGCCCGGCCCCGAAAATGTTGGCGAGCGCAATCGACCAGACCAGCGAGTAGGTGAGACTGAGATCGGTGCTTAGCATTTGTGGCCCGGGAACGAACCCGTGTATCATCAGCGCGCCCAGCAAGATCGCCTGGCCAGCGCTTCCAGGAACGCCGAATGCTATCGTAGGAACCAGGCTGCCGCCTTCTTTCGAGTTGTTGGCAGATTCCGGCGCAATGACGCCCCGAACATCGCCTGTGGAAAAGGTCTCCTTGGCACCCTTTTCGGAACGCAATGCGTGGCCATAAGCGATCCAGTCGATGACCGATCCAGTAATGCCCGGGATGGCACCTAGGACAGTGCCGAGCGCGCTGCACCGAATGACGAGCCACCAGTTCTTGAACACGTCCCTGACGCCCTGGAGCATCCCGGCCGTTGCTTTGAACTTCATCTTGCTGGTGAGGGAGCTTCGCTGAATTGCGAGGTCGCACAGCTCGGGTAGAGCAAAGATACCGAGCAGCACTGGCAGCATCGGCACGCCGTCCCAAAGATATAGAACATCGCCGGTCCAACGCAGCTGGCCCGTCTGTGCATCGGTGCCGATCATGCCGACAAGAATGCCAAAGCTAGCCGCCACAATGCCCCGAAGCGGCGCATTCCCCGAAAGCGACGCCACCATTGCGATCCCGAACACGGTAAGCGCCAAAAGCTCGGGAGTTCCGATCGCCAGCACGAAGGGCCGGACAACCGGAATGGAAACGGCAAGGACCAGCGCCCCAATCAAGCCGCCAATCAGCGATGCGGTGAAACCTGCGCTCAGGGCGCGGCCTGCCTCGCCCTTTTTCGTCATTGGCAAACCGTCAAGCACAGTAGCCTGCGATGCGGACGTGCCGGGCACTCCAAAGAGAACCGCCGGGATCGTGTCAGAGGTCGAGGTTACCGCATGCATGCCAAGAAGCATCGCGAAGGCCGCATATGGGTCCATCGTATAGGTGAACGGCACCAATAGTGCGAAGCCGGTCAGTCCACCAATCCCGGGCAGCAATCCGATGGCAAGCCCGACCAGGACCCCAATTACGAGGAACACCATTCGTCCCGGCTGAACAATCAAGCCAAACGCATCGCTTGCGGACGCAAGCATGTAGGACACGTCAACAACTTCCATAGTTTGTCCTCCTCCCTTCGCCCGTCGATCCACCGTATCGGAAGCGGTCGGCAGGAGCCTTTCGACGTCGTGACCGCTGTCAGCGGCAGCTTTGAGCTTCGCGCCGTGCATGAAGCTGGCGTGTGTGCCCTATCTCGGGTCAATCTAATGTCCGAAGCGTCACCCAAGGCTAATCGTAATTGTCGCCCCCATCATAAGTTCTTTTCCATCGTGCCAACGGAACTTTCTTAAACTGTGATGTCGACATCTCAATTTCACTGCCTGCACAACCGTCTAGCTAGGGCGCGCGCGCGGTTTGTTCGGTCATTGCGACCAATGCTGCCGATGTATTTTCGGAATACAACTCTTGCGCTAGCCGCCAATACTCAGAATTGGTTCTCTAACGCTGCCCATAGGTTTTCTGGCCGCGCGGGTTTTCAGGCGCTGCAATTGGCGTAGTCTATGCCGAGCGGCAGATTACCCCGCCATCCGGGCGCAATCGGTACGCGTCTGCTCTATGTAACCAATCGCGAATCGGGGAGGATTCCATGAAAGCGATCAACTACACCCTTGCGCTCGGCCTTGCGGTCGGCGTCACGCTGGCGAATGCTGGAACAGTATCGGCGCAAACACCCGAAGAATTCTACACAGGCAAGACCGTGACAATCGTGGTCAGCGCCGCTGCAGGCACCGCATCGGACTCTGTCGCCAGGATGTTCGTGGACACTCTGGCGAAGCATTTTCCCGGCAAGCCGGACATGGTGGTCGTCAATAGGCCGGGCGCGGGTGGCTTGACCGCGGCATCCGAGTTGATGGTTTCCAGCGACAAGGACGGCACTGTCATCGCCCTTTTGCAGCGGAACAACCTCTACATCCCGCTGGTCACCGGAAAGGAACAGCAGTTCGATCCGCGCAACGTGCGGTGGGTGGGCTCTATAAATGGCGAGGAATACCCCAACAACATTCTCTCCTTCGAAAGCTCGCCAGCGCAGTCGGCCGCGGAAATATTCGAAAAGCCTATGGTGATCGGGTCGACCAGCTTCACCCACGAAAACCGAGCGATCCCGGCGATGATGAACAAGTACTTGGGCGCCCAGTTCAAGATTGTCCCGGGCTATGGCGGGCGCGGAGAAGTATACCTCGCGATGGAAAGAGGCGAAGTCGACGGCTGGATGCAGGGTTTCAACACGCTGAGAACAGCCGCGGGCGGCGGCGACTGGGTGAAAGCCGGGCGCGCCAAACCGATCATCGTGATCGGAACCGAGCGGCATCCAGAATGGCCCGACGTGCCTGCCCTCGGTGAGTTCGTCAAGGACGACGAGCAGCGGTCGGTCATGAACTTCTTCCTTGCTCCGCTGCGGGCGGGTCGCCCCTTTGCCGTTCCGGGAGAGGTTCCCGAAGATCGCGTTGCGGCTATCCGTCAAGCCTTCGTGGACGCATTCGCTGATTCCGAGGCGTTGACGCTGCTGAACGCCAGCCTCGAGGCCAACACGACGCTGATCACCGGTGAAGAGCTGGAAGCGCTGGTCGCCCAGATCTACTCCGTATCAGACGAGACGTTGCAGGGTGCGCGCGACATCCTGATCGAAAAGTAGTCGCACTCGGCCTTGAAAGCATGAGGGCGCCGCCGCGCCGACATCAACCATGACGGGTCAATCATGGGCAGGTGTCGGTCGTGGCGGCGTCGAAGCATTCAGCGCCTGGCCACCGCTATACCGTCGCCGCCGTGCGGTAAGATCCTTGACAGAGTCTTGCGCCGCCATGGAGTAGAGGCGTTCTTGATCAACGATGGGCACCGCTCCTGCATGGCGGGGGAGAGTCCGCTCACGCCTTCCATAACCCTGCCGGTCTCGCCAAACGCAATGATAGTGCTTCGGATTCAGTTGATTAGACTTCGCCACAGAGCGATTCCGGGTCCACGAAGACGATGCAACTCACCGCCGGAGAACAAGCCAGAACCAGCCGCCGCGCCACCGAAAATGCTAAGGCTCTCGATGCCTTCATCGCCGCCAAGGCCGAGATCGACGCGATGCTGGCACGCCTCGCCGCGGTCAGCGCGGGCCACTTCGAGACGAACCCGGACGAGGTCAACTGGGGGCATGTGGGCATGCTGGACCACTACCGAGCCAAGCTGCGCGAGATCACAGACAGCGGCTTCAAGGAAGGCGAACACGCCGCCTGACGCGGCCAACGCCGCGAGCGCCGGGTGCGCGCCCAACGCCCCGTCCAATGGCTGGGCTTGCCTCTGTAGAAGGCGCGCATCCCGCGCGCCCTGATCCCGGAGGCGGTATGGCCAGACTCACCGAAACCCAGACCCTCATCCTCAGCGCCGGTGCCCAGCGCGCGGGTTGCATTGCCCTGCCGTTGCCCAAGGGGCTGGCCGCGGCGGCGGCGAAAATGGCTGTTGGCAAGATGATTGAGCGCAGCTGGCTGCAGGAGGTCGAAGCCTCCTCAAGCCGCGGCGAGCCGCTCTGGCGCGAAACGGGCGATGGCCTTGGCACAACGCTGGTGATCACCGAGACAGGTTTGCTGGCGATTGGGATCGAACGGGTGGTGGCCAGCGCGGGCGCCAGCGCGCTGAAGGTAGAGCCTAGATCAGTTGCCACAGCCGATCAGCCTGCCACACTTCGCCCGGGTACCAAACAAGCCCAGATCATAGCATTGTTGCGCCGACCACAAGGCGCCGCCATCGCTGAGATCGTCGCCGCAACGCAATGGAAGCGGCACACCGTGAGGGGTTCAATTTCTGGAGTTCTGAAGAAAAAGCTCGGGCTTTCCACCGCTTCCGAAAAGGTCGAAGGCCAAGGATCGGTGTATAGGATAGCCCGACGCAGGTTCGTGCGGAATCCGACATCGTACTGCGGCGCGGAACGTTTACGACCGCACGCCGCCGACGCGCACGCGTGAAAATATCGCTGGTTTCCGGTGATGGGATACGGACGAATAGCGATACGCCCGGCCTGAAATAACTGGGTGTTGCGTGAGCGAGGGCGAAAGTCGGGCACCCGCCCGGCCTGCTGCCGTTGGCGTCCGCCAAACAATCTGTCGATGGTGCGCTCCAGTTTGCTTGGCGGTGAGCGCTGTCCGGTCGGTTTCAAGACGCGCCAATGCCCGCTTTGCATTGCCGGGTTGCAGGGTTATCAAATAGTTGCACCCTTTGCTTTCAGAGGTGGAATTCGGATGCACCACGTTTGACCTGCGTCCCTGCTCCCTTTTTGTCGCGCTGCGTTTCGGTCGATCTGGAGGTCGACCCGAAATTAGCGCGGCTTTTTGCCTTCGGGGCCGTGCGGGGCGAGGCGTCTCTGGTAGGACGAGCTGTCCGCTGGCCCGGAAAACCCGCTTTCGCCGCCGGTGCTGCGGCGCTGCTGGTCGGGGTCGGTCATGTCGGCGCGGCGCACATCGGAGGCGGCCGCGTTGATCGACCCATCGCTGTAAACCACCAGCCGACTGGCCTTGCGTGCTTTCTGGATGGCCCCGCGCGAGAGGCCGGAATGGGCGGAATACTCCCGCTCGGACATACCTTCCATGCTGCTACTCGTCGTGCCTAAGGCAATGAAATTGCTTGTTATTCAGTTGATTACACTTCGGAAGAGAGCGATTCTGATTGCACCAGAACGATGCAACTCACCCCCGGAGACCACGCCATGACCACCAGCCGCGCGACCGACAATGCCAAAGCCCTCAACGCCTTCATGACCACCAAGTTCCAGATCGACGCGATGCTGGAGCGCCTGAAAGCCCTGAGCGACGACCATTTCGAGACCCACCCCGACGAGATCAACTGGGGCCACGTCGGCACCCTGAACCATTACGCCAGCCTGATGCGCCAGATCACCGACGCCGCCTTCAAGGAGGGCGAACATGCCGCTTGATCCCGCCCAGCGCCACCAGATCGAACAGGATGCGATCACCGCCGCATGGGAGGCCGACCGCCTCGCCGCCTGCGACGACGCCATCGCCCTGCTGTGCGAGATCGCCGATCTGGAACGCGACGACGACGGCGGCGTGATCATCGGCACGGATGCCGACGGCCACAACGACCTGATGTCGCGCATTACAGTCTTCCTTGCCACCCACGACGGGTAAGAGGAACCCGCCATGACCAAGCTGACCGATACCCAGACCATCATTCTCAGCGCCGGGGCCCAGCGCCCCGAAAACATCGCCCTGCCGCTGCCCAAGGGGCTGGCCGGAGCGGCGGCGAAGATGGCCGTCACCAAGATGATCGGTCACGGCTGGCTGCAGGAGGTCGACGCCAACCTGCGCCGGGGCGAACCGCTCTGGCGTGAAACCGGCGATGGCCATGGCACCACGCTGGTGGTTACGGACGCGGGGCTGCTTGCCATCGGAATTGAACCGGTGGTGATCAAGACTGTGATCGCGATCCGCGACCATGCCGCCAAATCCACGGCATCGAAGTCGCCGACCCAGCGCGCCGGAACCAAGCAGGCGCAGATCATTGCCATGCTCCAGCGGCCCGAAGGGGCCACCATCGCCGAGATCGTTGCGGCCACTGCGTGGCAGGCTCATTCGGCCAGAGGTGTGATCTCGGGAGTGCTGAAGAAAAAGCTAGGCTTGGTGGTCGGCTCGACCAAGGAAGACGGCAGGGGGGCGGTGTATCGGATCGGCTGATGACGAAAGGAGCCCAAAGCCGCTGCTCATAAAGTTCACATCTTGTGTCTGCTTACGATATCGCTGCCGTATCCAAAATTGCGTCCGTTTCGAGAAAGGCGCCGTTCAGTTTGCTCTACTGTTTCTGAAGTTCAAAGAAACTCTTGTATAAGGTTGAACTCCAACTGGCTCACTTTCTTATTCCCTTGCAGGTAGACAGTAATTTCACTGAACACAACGTCCATTTTAGCGAGGTTGGTATCAGTATAGATCAGCGTGGTGATGCGGTGCTTCTGAAAATATTCACGCATTTTTGACGCCTCCTTCTCAAAGTTCGCGAGAGCCTCCTCATTGATCTTTTTCTGGGTTTTTTCTGCAGTACCTTTCAGGTGGCCATGCGTGGACCAAGGAGAGAGCTCAATTCCGACTTTCCTGAGATTTACCGGATCGATAATGCAGAAATCCAATCGGTATTTATGCTTCTTGTCTTTGCCATTGTAGCGAAGTTCTGGGATAAGCAGCGGAACATCTTCCGGACTTGCCCGAGCTTTCACGTAGTCACAATAGCGCTTTGCGATATCACGCTCATATGTTGACCCAGAGGGTCTCACTAGTACCTTCAGAAAGAAGTCTAGGTAGGCGTCGATCGTATTGAAAACCATTGGCTTGGGGTCGCCTTGAACTACTAGTCCTGAAGTCAAAACATGGCCGATTGTCCAGTACAACTTTGGAAAGTGCCGAATTTCACTCTGATCATTTTCCCAGTTGCCGTCTTTGTACCGAGGAGTGATCAGTAGTCCATAGTCGCTGTTGTTCTGGCCGATCCATACCTCAGCGTCAGTCGCCGAAGGGCGCTTTCGAACCAATTCGTCGTAGTGCCGCAAAAAAGAGCGCTGGAGGAAAAGAAGGAAGTATTCCTTTACCGCCTTCGACTTTGTCAGCGTCGCAAAGTTCTTTTTCAGCGTTTCGGCGCTGAACGAGGTCCCACCAGCCGTCCAACCGTCCTTTTCACGCGCCTTTTTGAAGCCTGCCAGATAAAGCGAAGTGTACTCGTCAGCCGATCGAATCACGGTATTCTTAAGGTCTATGAATGTGGCAGCCTTACCACCTATTAAAGCGTTGAAGGACTGTTGCTCACTAATTTTGGTATCAGCAGAAACGGTGGTCCAGAGCGCCTTCAATTTTTCGGTTATCTCTGCGTCCCGCTTATTGCGAGCTGTTTTGTTCGGATCACGCTTTGCCATTTTGGTTCTCCCTAGGCCACATAGCTTTTTCGCCTAAGAATCGAGCGACAGCAAGCCAAGTCGTTGTAGGGACAATCAGATCAAGAGAGTCGGCGCTGCTGTCGCATAAATCCGAGGTTGTCATCGCGCCTTCTCCTCTATGGCAGGCCATCTTTGTCACGACTGCGAACGTCTGCGCCGTCCCGCATAGCAGACGGTGGCGACAAACTGTGCGGGCGTCAATGCGCAGGGATTATCGCCTTCCTCCCCGTCGCCATCTCCCATCGACGCACCGCCACGTCGCAATAGGCCGGGTCCAGTTCCATCGCATAGCAGCGCCGTCCAGCGCGTTCGGCGGCGACGATCTGGGTGCCTGAGCCGCAGAACGGCTCGTAGATCAGGTCGCCGGGATCCGAGAACGCGGTCAGCACCGCCTCGACCAGCGCCACCGGGAACACCGCTGGGTGCGACCCGGCCGCGCCCAGCCCGCCCTTGTGGCGCATGATGCGGAATACCGAGTCCGGAATGCGATGGCTTTGGATCGCGTTGCCGGTTCCGGTCTTGGCATGGACGGTGCCGTCGGCTCCGCGCAGCCCACCGCCGCCCAAGGTTTCGCCCGCGTGCTTGGACGGCACGGTCTTGTGCGGCTTTCGCGGTGCGCGGTTGAAATGGAAAATGAACTCGTGCGACGGGGCCAGGCGGCCGTTCCAATCGCCGGGCAAGCCCGGCCCTTGGTCCCACACATATCAGCCAAACCGTCGCCAGCCAGAGGCGCGCATCCATTCCACCCATCCTTCCCAATAGGGCTGCCATTCGCTGTCGCGGTGCACGAGGCCAAGGTTGACCAGCAGCTGTGCGTCGTCGGTGACCGGGGCTGCGGCGAACACGCCCTGCATCAGCGCATCCCAATCGCCGACCTTTGCCTTTGCCGCCGAACTTCGCCATGCTGGCCGCGATCTTCGCCACCTGGTCGGTGCCGTGGATCTTGGCATTGCGGGCGTAGGGGCGCAGCCGGTCGATCGGCCAAGTCTCGATCTGGCTCGGCGCAAAGACCAGGTCCATACGGTGGCTTTCATCTGGAGCAGAGCGGACATGCCGATCCGCGCTGGGCGATGCCAGCGTCAGGATCGTGATCCGCGATGTGGGGAAATGAGAAGCGCCCGCGAGGGGGTTTCTCCGGGCGCAATTCTTCGATGATCAAGGGGTAGGTCAAGGGGGGGGCAGCTTTGTCAAATGAAAAATGCACGCGGATTCAATGGCTTCCCTGCAAGTGGCTTCCGCTGGCTGGCTTCCGGCACGGTGGCTTCCGCAAACTGGCCGCCTGGATTCCCGAGGTGGATTTTACTGTTTTTGTCAAGAATCCACTCTTGGCCACTCACTCTGCCGCGCAACCATCTGTTATATCGTCATTTTATTTTCTGGATTCCGCGAAGTGGCTTCCGCCTGGATTCCCCGGTGAAACTGCCTGTCGCTAGCGAAATGCCGCGCTGCGCCCCCCCGCATACGAATGGAGCTGGGGAGGAACCATGCCAAAGGGGGTCGACGTGCTCGGCCCAAAGCCGTCATTCCTCCTGCGTGCAGCGAATGGCAGATTTTATTCTACGTCCGGAAAGGATGAACAGCGGCCCTAATGTCACTTGAGGGTTTGGAGGCAGCTCAAACGCCGGAGGGAGCGGGACTGGGTGCTAACCGTCTCTAAACCGTGAAGTATTGGCCCTATGGCACTGAGTTACAGGTTCAAATCCCATCTGAAGCAAACGCGACCGAAGTCCAGCCCGGATATTTTCATTTGACACGCCACCTTGGTAAGCGGCCCGATATCGGTAGCACCGTGCTCCGTTAACGCGAGTGAAAACCTCATCCAGATACCGCTGCCAGCGACTCCACCGCATCCCAAAAACCGAGCGTTTGCGGACTTTCGTGACGAGAAGCGGACCGTACCTACTTCGCCAAGACCGCACCGACTTGTGGCTGATCCCGGACCCCGCTGACGCAGCAATTCGTCGTCGTTGCGCAGAGATAGACGGTATTTGATGCACGACACGCTGCCAAGGAGACAACCTCGGGCTGGTCTTGAAGTGCCTAAATGGAGAGCGCTGGGTCATGGCCAGAGGTTAAGCCAAGGCTTCCTCTGGCTCAAACCAAGTTTCCATTAAAGAGCCGTTTCAGTATTCCGGCTATCGGCACCATTTCATCACCGAACAGAATCCCCACTTACCCAAGCGCCTGCAGCTTGCTCGAACCAGGTTGCGGGCCAGCTTTGTCCTGACAATACGTCGAATACCAGAAAAATCACCGTCGCCACTGCTATCGCCGCGACGCCTGCGAAGATGGCAGACGGTCGTCCGAATCGAACAGCTGAAGCAAAAATGAAAATGATCGAACCGGCAATATGCCCCAATGCCAGAATGAGAACGCCGAGCAGCGCGACCGCAATCAAAAACCAAGTGTCCAAAAGAACGTCAGCGATTTCTCCTATCTTTTGCACCCGGATCGAAGAAACTTGTCGGTATAAAAGCGGAGACGCCATCATGAGTAATACTAAAGCTACGGTCGCGGGAAACACGGCCGCTGCAAACGGCAGCGTCCACGTTGCCGAAAGGCAGCTGCCGGCCGTCGCAACCATAACCAAAGTCAATACAAAATCGCCGCGCCCAAGCGGCGGTTCCACCGCAGCTCGGTCGCGTCGCCAGGTGAAAATCTTCCTGGTCAGAATGAAGGCTGAGGTCGAAAGGAACACGATGACAAGTGGTTGGAGGAGCCAATTCCAACCGGTAAGCTGGTATGAAAGAAAGAAAAAACGCTCAAGATTAGGTGCAAGCACGAAGCCGAGCGTGAAGGCAGGGCGTGACCAACCATACCGCTTCATTGCCATGCCCAGACCCGCAAAGGTCAACAACACTGCAAAGTCGCGCACGTCCTTGCTAATCTGGAATGCCCCCAGCGCGACAAAAACCAGCGCGATCGGCACGAGTGTCGTTGCCGGTACTGTGGCGAGGCGCGCCAAGGGGCGCGTCATGACCAAGCAAATGCTCGCTCCCATCAGGTTGGCAATCGCTATCGTCAGAATCATCGAAATGAGAAGCGGGGCTTCATCACGCAACATGTCTGGCCCCGGAACGATGCCATGAATTGTAAAGGCACCAAGCAGGATCGCCATCGATGCCGAGCCGGGAATACCAAAAGCCAGTGTAGGGATGAGCGCCCCGCCCTCTTTTGCGTTATTGGCGCTTTCCGGGGCAATGACGCCACGGATGTTGCCTTGTCCGAATGCTACATCTTTACCCGGCTTACGCGACGCGTCGCCGTAAGCAACCCATTCAATGACCGTTACGCCTATGCCGGGAACAGCACCCAGCAAAGAACCTATCGCGCTGCTGCGCAACACAAGTGTCCAGTTTCTAAGTGTGTCGCGAATGCCGCGCCTCAACCCACCCGGCTCGGGTGGAGCGGCGCGATCTTGAATTTGACCACGCCGTAACAGGCCGGCAAGTTCTGGCACCGCGAAAATTCCCAGAAAAACAATCACCGTAGGGACGCCGTCCCAAAGATAGACATCGCCAAATGTCCATCGTTCCACGCCTTCATGCGGGTCAAGGCCTGTGTAGGCTACCAGCGCGCCAACTAGGGCAGCCATGACGCCTTTAATTGGGTCGCGTCCTGCTAGAATAGACACCAATGTCAGGCCGAAAACTGTGATAGCAAAGAGATCACCAAAGTTTATCAACAAGACCAGCGGGCGCATGACCGGAAGCGCGAGCGCCAATACCAGTGCGCCAAAGACGCCTCCGATAAGTGAGGCGGAATAAGCGGCACCAAGCGCGCGTGCTGCATGCCCTTGTTTCGCGAGTTCATGCCCATCCACGACCGTCGCTGCAGCGCCGACTGTGCCTGGAACACCGATCATCACGGCCGGAATCGTGTCTGAGGTCGTTGTGACCGATGACATTCCCAACAGCAGTGCCACCGCTGCAATTGGGTCGAGTTGATATGTAAGCGGGATCAGGATGGCTAGCCCGAACAATCCGCCCAACCCCGGAATGACCCCAATAACCAACCCAAAAATGACGCCGACAGACAACATAAGAAATCGCATCGGCTCAAAGATGCTACCTGCGGCGACGAGGAGGTCTTCCATCTGCTTCAGCCCGACTCGTGCGCTCTATTGGACAAGCGCGCGTGCCCTATTCTGAACTTCCGGGTCGCTGGAAAGGTAGCCTTCGATCATCGCTTGGACTGTCGCGCCATCGGTGATGATCTGTGCAAACTTACGGCGTTCGGCATCAGCAATAAATTCGGGGTCCGTCTTGAGCGCAACAAATGCTGCGCGCAGCGATGCGACGACATCGTCAGGTGTTTCGGGCGGGGCAATGAAGGGAATGTGAATATTCCCAGAAGAGAATACCAAGGATAGTGCCGCGTTCATCTCTGGGTCGGTCACGCGGTCCAGCAAGAACGGCACACCCTCGATTTCTCGTTTCTGGTCGACCGACAGCTCGGCAATCACGTTGTAGCGTTCTATCATATCTCCGGTGAAAAGCGTAGTGATCCCGATCCCGCATCGCGCTTGAAGCTCCCCGCGCTCCATCGCCAGATCAACCTCGGCTGCGCTCGCGAAACCGGTAACAATTTGATATTGTGCTTGAAGTGCGTTCTTGATTGCGGCTGGGTAGATGTATGTTGTGCTGTCCCGCCCGGTTGCCCCGACTTTGAACTGCGCAGTCAAGAAGTCGTCAAGTGTATCAATTCCCGCGCCCTTTGGCGTGATGCAGTAAGACGCAGAGTTTGTCATGCTGGCGAGATAGTGGACCTTGCGCGGGTCGTAAAACTCGCTTTCCGGATCGAAGATGGGCGCAAGCGCCAGAGCCGAACTGATCGTAGCGATTTCCGTTCCGTCAACGACGGCACTTTCCATCATCATGCGGGCAAGCTTCATGCTTCCCGCTCCCGCAACATTCTCGACAACAAAACTAGGGCTGCCGGGTAGGTGACGGCCCAGATGATCAGCCACGAGCCTTGCCGCCTGATCATATGAGCCGCCGGGACCATAGCCGACCATGATCTGGATTTGTTCGGCTGAAGCAGAAACGGGTAGGATGAGGATAGCTGCAACTGCAATTGCTCTAGCGTGTGCTAACATGATCGCTCCTATGTGCTCGAATGACTTGATTTTGTAGTTGTCTCGCGTTCGCGGGCAGCAAGATGCTCGGCCGACAGGCGCTTGCGATCAACTTTTCCGGCTGTGGTGGTTGGAATGTCAGATACCACAACGATGTGAAAGGGATAATGCGGACCTAACCGTTCCAACATATGAGCGGCAAATGCGGACGCATCATAATCGCCGGCAGGAATGACCGCCAACCCGACTTCGTCGCCGCCTCCATCGGCGGGCACACGGAACGCCGCGATGTCGTTAATCCCGGAGTATTGGCGCGCAATATTTTCAAAATATCTTGGCGCGCGCTTGTTGCCACCGACATTCAGCAGATCGACCTTTCGACCCAAAAACACAAGTGACCCGTCGGGCAGAAGACGACCAAGATCACCGGTGCCCACCCATCCCTCGGGGTCACAAATCGGCGCGCCTGAGGGGAATTCTATCACGCGGATGTCCTCTGGCACGCGAAGCCAAAGTTCGCCACCCACGGTAGGCGGGCGGTCTTGACCGTCATCGCCTACAAATCGGGTTTCATAGTCCGGGTAAATGGCGCCAACGACACCGGGTGTTTCCGATGCGTTGGTTGACCGAAAGTGGGCCATGGATCCAGTTTCATTGCTGCCGTAGCAAAGAAGCACTTCGCAGCCGAATATTTGCTCGGCCCGCAACGCGTGGCTAGGTGAGACCTCGCCACCTCCCACTAGGATACTACGCAAGGCGCGCGGATGAAGGTTCAAGTTTTCTGCGGTTTTCAGTAAGTTAAAGAAGCTGGAGGGCGATAGAAATGCTGTCGTTACGTCGAGTTCACCCATAAAGCGGAGCGATGCTTCGGGCGCTTGCTGCGCATGAACTTGGGCTACGCCTGAAAGCAACGCGCGCGCCATATGATTGAAGAAAGGCGTTGAAGTGGGTGCGTAGCCGACGAAGATCGTTCCTTCGGGTTGTCCGCGCCAATTTGACCCGCGCGCGACGCGGGCAAGTGCGCCTTCATCTGTAATCAGCCGGAATTTTGGTTGCCCCGTCGTGCCAGACGTTGCGCGAACCAATTTGCCGCCCGGCACAATGGGAACCATTCTCTTAGGTGAACGAATCCAGCTGCTGTCGACCGAAATATCATGGCGTCCGACAGCGGGCGTTCCGGTCGCGATGAGATGCCACTCGACATGAAAGCCTGAATCCTCGGGAACTGGTTGTTGCGGCAGGGTGATCGCTGTCGCGCCAAGGCGCAGTAGTGCAAAGCGCAGCGCCACCCCGGCAATGGCATCGGAAATATGCACTGCAACGAGTTGCCCGGGCCTTACGCCTCGATCTTGCAGCGCTTCGGCAAATGCTATCACGGTAAAGAAAAAGTTCTCGAAGCTGACAGGATTGCGAGAAGAATCGTAAATCGCAACGGCAGTAGCGTGCCGCCGCGATGCGATTTCAAAAGCTTCGGAAAGTGTCTGTCCCATTCTCCGCGCCACCTCGGGTAAGTTGATTTGGGATGATCAGGTCAAGCCCCGCCCCTTGTGCTTGGCGGGTGTTCTTGCAATTGATAGTTGTCTGCTCCGGGGTTGCAAGCACACTTGGAGCAGCGCGTTTCATATTCCCGGCGCGGTGCGGCAGTCGGTGAACAGTCTTGACTACGCCCCCCTCGCTGGCAAGCCCCTCCAGGGCATAAAGGAGTAGTGTGCATGAGTTTGATCCACAGTTTCACGAAATTGGCCGACGATAACGCGCGAAAGATCGCGCTGATCACTGCCAAGAGTCAGATGACCTACGATGACCTGCTGCAGCTCACCTATCTTTTTGATTTCGAGTTGAAGACGCGCGGCGTGCGACCAGGCCAAACGATTGTAATGGACAGCACGCGGCCCGAGTTTTGCATCGTTATGGGCCTGCTCCTCAGTTTGCGTTCGCTTACCGTGGTCTTTGCGCCTTTGGAGTCAGTCATCGCGGCGGGTGTTACATTTGACCGTGTAATAACTGAGACTCCATCATCAGTTGCACCAGCCGAAAAGCAAATTGTGGTCGAAGCAAACTGGTTTCAGTTGCTCGGCACGCTGCCGACTCCTGCGCTGCCCACAGAGGGTAGTGGCACAGGCGCGTTCGTGTTTCGCACATCTGGCTCCACTGGCATGTCGAAGTTTGTGCATAGCCTAGAAGATGTGCGGCAGCGGCAGGCAGAGAGCGGCGATTTTCTTGGTGAGGTCGATCTTTCGGGGCGCCGGGTCTTATCGACTATGACGATCCGAACCGGCTGGGCCTTTACAACAATACTCGCCACGCTTCTGGCTGGTGGGTCCGTCGTCGCGTTAGACGACGAGATTGAGAACATGTTGCCTTGGACTGATCTTTACCATGTGGACACGATGGCCACGACACCGGCAATTCTTCAAATTCTGCTCAGTGTGCCCAAGGTCGACCAGTATCTTGCGTCGCTCAGGGACATTCGTCTGGGCGGCGCATTTGCGAGCCCTAAACTACTGGAAACCTTTTCGCAACGTTGCCCCGCGAAGCTGCATATTGGCTATGGCTCCGCCGAACTTGGAGCCTGCTTCCGCGCCGTCTTTTCGACCGAGCACCATAAGCCGCAAGGGTATCTGGGCCAATTCATGCGCCCTGACCTGGAGATCGGATTTTTCGACGCCGCGCTACAGCTATTGCCTGGGGCTACCGAAGGTATCGTTGGGTTCCGACCTCGCGATGGCGCGTTCTCGCGGCAATACTTGTCGATGCCCGATGATGATAAGACTGGATTTATCGATGGCTGGTTTTTTCCGGGCGACATTCTACGATGCGATGGCGAAGACTATTTTCTGCTTGGCAGAACAAAGGACATTGTGAATTTCGGGGGGAATAAGTTCGCACTTGGCCTTGTTCGCGAAGCGCTTGGTCTCGCCTTTCCGGAAGCGCCGATGGCCCCAGTTGTTATCTTTGATGCAGATGGATTGGAGCGCTTAGCCGTCGCCTATGTGGCATCGCGGCAAATTACAGAAGCCGAGATGAACGACATCCTTGCGCCGCGTTTCAAAGGCCTGCGGGTGCTGCGAGCCATGATGCTCAAGGAGTTGCCTTTAACCGAGTCGGGTAAGATCGACATGGCAAAAGTGAAGTCGCTTTTCGAGCAAGATTAACAACGAGCAAAAAAAGACCGCCCAGTTCTCCGGACGGTCCCAAAACACCTACAGACAGTAATCAGAAGCGGAAACCCAAGCGAACCGAAGCTGTCGTCAGTTTGACATCGTGCACATAGTCGCTGGCCGGAGAGCCATAAACAGTCCCCGACCCGTCCATGAGACGCGTCGTTAGATCGCCGCCAACGAACCCGTTGCTACCGAATGGCATTTCGAAGCCTGCACCGATACTTGGGCCCGAAACCGATCCGTTGCTGACGCCCGGACCAACCAGGGCTCCATGGGAATAGCCAAGTGCCCCGTATACAAACGTGCTGCCAAGCATGGCACCAACCCGACCGCGTACATCGAACAGATTGCTAACGCCGCTAACTCCGTAAGTACCAACGTCGCCGCCGTTGCTCCAGGCAATTTCACCGCCATAGACAAGATTTCCGGAAACAGCATTGTAACCAAAGAACGCTCCCGCGGCTGAGGTGCTCGGCACCGTGTATTCGTCCCCGAAAGACTGGAACGTACCACCATGCACTCCAAGCGACGCACCGGCATACATACCGGCCAAATCTTGTGCCTGAGCGAGCCCAACTGCGGAAGTAGCTAGCGCCATGCCGCCGACTGCGACGCGCGCTACCGTATAAGCTTTTGACATCATATCTTCCTTCTCACCCTACCTGTAGACAAACTACGGCGGAAATCCCCGGTTGAAAAGCAATTATGTGACGTATTTAGGTTCCTGTAGCAATCTAGCAACGCGCGAGTAGAGTCAGCTTCGAGCAGTGTGCTCCCGCAGTTTTTGCCGATTGGCCTTGGCCTGTTCTACCATCGCAACGCACGCGCGTCGGTTCGCCTTGCCATTTGCATTCCTCGGTAACACGTCAGCAAGAAGAAAGCGTTTCGGCACCGCCGCCAGCCCGCCCAAGCGCATCAGCGCGATGCGCGCTTCCGAGATGATGGTGGTGATATCTACTTCCGGCGCAACGCTGAGAAACACCCGCAAGCCATCACTTCCGTCCAAGCCGGGCATCATGAAACTGATAGCATCACACACCCCTGGGACGTCTAGCAGCACGGCATCCATAACCTGCGCGTTCAGTTTTTTGCCGCCAATATTGAACTGGTCGTTGGTGCGCCCTGTAATCAAAAGCTCTCCGCTGGCGGCCCATATGCCCAGATCGCCGGGATAAAACCATCCGTCCCGAAATGTGGCAGCTTGCGCCTCCGGGGCGTTCAAGTAGCCTGTTGCAAGATAAGAGTTGGCAATTCGGACGAGACCTTCTTGCCCCTTTTGCACCGGCACATCAGCCTCGTCTACAAGCTCAACCGCCACGCCGGGTGACAACGAGGTAGTTGTGATTATCTCGTCGTTGGCACCGAGCGTCTTTTCGTTAACGAGCGCGTTGAATGCCTCGGTCGATCCATAGCCTGCAAGCACGCGATCAAAAGATTTCAATAGTTTTCTTACTAGAGTTTGTGTTTCCGGCCCGCCAGATAGCTGAAGTGCAGGAACCTTCATAGAAAGTTGCAGTTCTGACAGTACTAGTTGTGCCTGCATGGGCGAAGCCAGAACCAACCCAACCCCTTGTTGCCGCCACTCATGGGGCTGGCACCCGGTCACCACGGCGCCGCGGTGCAGCAAAGCAGTCAGCGCGTATGTTAGAAAAATAGGTGCTGATGCGGGGAAAAGGCTTGCCAAGCGAATGCCATCCCACTGAAACCGCTGACTGTTCGCCGAAAACCTGCCCAGCATAACACTCTGACTGAGGCCAACCAGTTTGGGTGTGCCGGTTGTCCCTGAGGTTTGGCTGATCATCCAGACGTCGTTCGGACGGTGGTCTTGCGGAAATGGAAAAGGTTGGCCCTTTCCCTCGCCGGCTGGCCGCTGAAACCAGCTTGTGTCAAGTTTGGTGGACCCCGGCAACTGCGCAGTTTCCGGCCCGGCGTCATCAAGGATCAGGTCGACGTCAAGCTGCGACGACCCAACGAGGTTGGCGTGCGCGTAAACCCAACGACTTCCAGTCAGCGAGGTTGCGAACAACGAAGCTAGCAGAAGCGCAGGGTCGTGCGAGCGGATGGCAATGGTGCTGCCGCGCTGCAAACCTCGGTCCCGAAGCCCGAGTGCAATGGCCATGCTGGCTTCGGCTAGTTGCCCGTGACTTATTGATCTGGGGCCGTCAATCAACGCAGGTTCTGAGGGATTTTCTGCTACATTTTGTAAGAAAAGCTGCCCGATATTATCCATTTTAGAATATTCCATCTGCTGCGAAGCTCATCGGCTACTGATCTACAAAACCGCATCGACGGTGACTGAACCAGCGCAAACAGTCAATTGGTGAGGTCTGGCCCAATGCGTCTCTTCGGCCCAAGCGTTACTTCACGACCCTGAGCGAGGAAATATTCGACCGCTAGGCCGATGCCCGCCGGAAACTGGCGCCTAAGCTGTGCATTCGCATCAGTTGCATCCTTGATTGGGGTTACGCACGTCATAAATGTTTCCACACGCCCATCCCGTCTGAAGGAAGTTCTAAAGCATATTCATGAGCGTCGCAGCGACTTTGTAGAATGGAGAACAACCGCCGGTGCTGTCATTTGTGGACGGCTCCGTTTTTGCAAGGGTTTTCTTGACTGACGGTGATCGTTGCAGGTTGCGGTCATTTGTCCGGCCTGTTGGCGCGGTGCTTGTGACCGCTGGCCCTGATGAAGTCCGCGTACCGGGTCCCAATCAGACTATCGAGCTTCAAAGCCCTGACAGCACCTCGGGGTGTCCCGGTTGCGGTCCCGTTTGATCATCATCACTCGCTTCTGCCCTTGCATTCCGTGTCGACAGCTATTGGCTGCCGCGTTCCTGATCGGTTCAAACCGCCGCGGGGGCTCGATAATCTTCCCGACGCATCAGCATGGCCCACGCGGTCCGCGCAGTCTTGTTGGCAATCGCAACGGTAACCAGCCGTGTTGGTTTGCGATCCAGCAGCGATCGGACCCAGGCACCGGTTCGAGTGTCGGTGTTTGGCGCCCGCCGCGTGAGCGAAGTGGCGCCTACAACAAGCAACCAGCGCAGGTAGCCGTTGCCCATCTTTGACGCCCGTCCCTACCGATCCTTGCTCCCGGCACTACAACACCGTCAGGCCGCAAAGCGCGCTTGGTTATCGACCACCGGCTCCTGAAGCCTTCATGCCAATGGACCAGACGCCGACCATGCATTAACATTCAAGCCGAACCACTCAGTGGGGGAACTCCAAAGCGCGCTAACAACTCCGCGGCGCGAGAAACGGCAAAGGCATAGATCACCCTGCACTGCGCCTCAAGTCCGAGGCCCGACTGCCCCGCCTTGCGGTTGAGACCCGTTCGTAGGCGATGAATCGGGGGAATGGGAAGCCATGGCTGGCCTGTACAAAACTGCCTAAGGTTGGTTAGGTAAATGTGAACAGTAGTTGCCCTCTGTAGGTAAACTTCCTCATACATTTTCCAGTGACTGGACATTGACGCAACGCGCGGCGAACGACCGCTTTCCGCCCCTATCGACCGCCTCTGCTGGCAGTCCTTGGCGCTGCCTTCGGCATCCCCGCGGTCACCTCCACTTCCCGCAGCATCCCGCCCGCCACCAGCCCCTCCCGCACCCAGCCCAGCGCCTGCCACCAATCCTCATAGCTGCGCCGGGCGGAAGCAATCTGCTCCGGATGCGGCCGCCAGGTGACCGGGCAGGCCAAAATCTCCACCGTTCGCCACTTGCCACGTTGCAGCACCCGCTCAGTGCCAACCACGATCGTCGTGGATCGCTCACCATGCTGATTGCGCTTGGTCTCAACCGGCACGCATCGCGGTACAACACCCGGCATCCAGTCCGGCGTCAGCCCTGCGCGGGCCAGTTCCGCCACCCGGATCGCCATGCGCTTGCCTCCGAGGCTGTCAGGCATACCAGCAACGCAGGCGGCCACGACTTCGGCATCTGGGTGGGTGTAGCTGCCCATCTTGTACTGACCCCCATCGATCTTGCAGCCCAGTGCCGCGCGTTGCAGCAGAACGTATTCGAGGCCAAAGCCAAAGCCTTCCTCGGTCACATCTTTCGGCACGGGCAGTTCCAGCTGCGCCTTTTCCACTCGAAACGCCCACTCCAAGATTGCCTGTACGCCCAGCGCGCGCTTTGGCCGAGTGCCGCGCGGGATTGGTCTTTGCAGGGTCATCGCACACCCCGCATTCGAAGCCGCTCGGGGGTGACGAGGCCTCGCGCCAGCAGGCTGTTGCGGATGGCGTTCGAGATCATGTTGGCGGGCAGGAAGCCGTCGGAGTTCACCAGGTTGGCGTAATAGGCCGCGAGTTCGTCAGGGCTGGAACGGGGTGCTTCTTTGCGCTTGGGCGACCGCCTGGGTTTCTGCCCATTGGCTGACACAGAGGCGGCTCGCGCATCGCGCTGGGCGGCGCGCTCCATGAACCGATCAAGCGCCTTGGGGCCATCGGGCGGGGCAGGGTGGTCGCGCCGGGTCTCAGCAGCGGTTTTGAGGACCTGGTCTTCGCTCAGCCCGAGATCATCGATCCAACGGCGCACATGCGCCTTGGCTGGCCAACCTTGCCACCAGCCGGGCAGGGCGGTGGCATCGAGGCCCAGCGCGCCCAGAAGCTCTGCGAAGAACCGATCAAAATCGGCATCGCGCGCTTGCGCGCCCTCCTCCTCCTTTACTGGTTTTCTTAAAGGTTCTTTTACAAGGTTAGTCTCCGGATTCCGGAGATGGCTTTGGGCAAAATCCGGAGATGGGTTTGCCGCAAATCCGGAGATGGCTCCATGTCCGGAATCCGCAGATGGCTCGCCGCCATTTACACCGTCGCATTCGGGAAAGCCGTCTCCTGTTTTCGGAGTTGGCGTTTGCGGAAATCCATCCTCAAACCCCAGGATGTAGCGTGTGGCTTGCCGCTTGTGGGTGCGCGGGTCATGGCAGCGCACCCGCTGGATCAGGCCCAGGTCTTCAAGCCTGGCGAGATGTCCGTTCAGCGCCGAGATCGACATTTCTGCATCGTCGGCCAGGCGCGCTTGCGTCGGGAAACAGCCGAAGTCTGGATTGTGCCGGTCACAGAGATGCCAGAGCACGATCTTGGTGGCAGGCTTCAACCCACGCTGCTGGATCGCCCAGTTGGTGCCTTTGTGGCTCATGGCGCGTCCCTCTGTGCTGAGGCCACAATGCGGGTGGTAAAGCCATGATCTGCGAGTGCGCCCAGCGCATCATCGAAGCTGCGCACCAGCGCCCAGCCAAAGCCCTGCGCCAGCACGGCATCGCGGAACGCTTCCTGGCTCGGGCGCAGGCGGCCCTTCGGTGCCTTCAGCTCAAGGAACAGCACGCGCCCGTCGCAAAGAACGATGAGATCGGCGAAGCCCGCATAGACGCCCATGCCAACCAGGATCGCTTGGCGTTTGGCACCACGGGGCTCGGGCTCGGTCACCTCATTGGCGCAGTGATGCACGATCGCCGTGCGGGGCAGGGCAAGCCGCAGCGCCCGCACCACCGCGCGCTGCAGATCGGCCTCGGGGGTTCCACGACGCATCATTGCCCGGCCCTCCCCTGATCCTCGCGCTGGGCGCGGCGAACGGGTCGGCGCGCATCAATCACCACCAGCAGCCGCTGCGCGTCCTCGCGCTCGGTGGCGGTCTCGCCATGTGCAGCGAGCACCTTGCAGGCGAGCCGGATCAGGGGATCACTGTGATGGGCGACATCGGCGATGACGGTGTGGGCTTCGGCGAGGCGATCGCATCGCCAGCGATCGACTCGCATGCGGGGGGATGTGCTGGTGGAAACGCTAGTGATGGGTTGGGTTGTGTTGGTCATTTGCGACCTCCAGCTGCCCGAGCGCGCGGCATTTCCTGCGCGGCCAACCAGTCCTGCACCGCGCGCCGCCGATAGAGCACCATGCGTCCAGCGCGCACGCAGGGCGGCCCGAACCGGCGCGCCTCCCAGCGCCCCAGCGTGTCGACCGTTAGGCTAAGCGCCTCGGCCAAGTCCTTGCGGGTGATCCAGCCCGAAAGCAGGGCTGCGGGGGTCGTCTCCGATTCCGTTTGGGATTGCATCATCTCTGCCTCCTGATCGCCGCCCGGGATGGGCGGCCGTCGTCAGACAGCGAAAGCAGATCGACAGGGGTGGCGGGGTGGCGCAGGGTGGCGCTCATTCGCCACCACCAGCGCCACCCCTTGTTTTATTGAGTTTTTGCGATGGGCCGTGCCTTGCACTGATAGCCTGGGCAAACGCGCCGCCCCGGCGAATCCGAGCAAGAACATGTCAAGAACAAAAACAGCTTATCCCCAGCGTTGTTGTCTTGCCGAATCGCACCTGTGTGGCGGAGATTCCGGGGTGTTCATACCGACTCGGGTTTGACGACGCTGTTTCCTCGGGGCAGCGGATGGCCTCGTGCGCGCCTGTGAACGTCAAGAAGAGAGCAGCGCGGCGCGCCTCGGGTGGGGCGTCAACGCGCCATTGGAGAGGAGCCTGAGCAGAATGGGTTTACCGCCAAAGGTCTTTTACACATTGCACGAAGCTGCTGCCCGCTGGGACTGTACGCTGGCGGATATTGCGGGCTGGGCGTCGGTCGGGCGGTTTGACATCGTTACCGCCATTGCACCCGTCACACATGGAATGCAGACCGTGGCAGGGTTTGTTGCGGTATCGGTGACCGACATCCTGCAGATGTTTCGGCAGGGCGGGACCGGACCAGCGAAGATCCTTCTAAGACGAGTGCGTTCGAAAGATCAGGAAGACTGGGTGGTGATCGCAGACCCGGCTGAACGCATTGAGGTCACACTTGCGGATCTGTTGATCATGGCAGACGAGGTGCGCCGATTTGAGGCAGACTGCGATCTGCTGCGCCGCCCGGCCTCGCATATCGGCTCGACCGCGCGTTATGACTGGGACGGGATGTACATCGCGCAGATGGTGCGGATCCATGATCAGGGCTTACCCGCGACCCAAGCCGAATGGCTGGGCGAAGTGCAGGACTGGTTCGTCGCCAATGGCGACAGTGGCGAAGTGCCGGATGAACGCACAATCCGGCGCAGGCTCACCCCGATCTGGAAAGCGCTGCGCGGGACCTGCTGAGGGCAGGGGCGTGACGTGCGGCGTGTCAGCCCGCCTTTCGCGCTTCATCGGCGTCATGCACCAGCTTCGGCCGCGGCCGGAACGCGCTGGCTACGGCATCGACGCCCGCGCGCAGTGGCGAGTCCATCAGATGCGCATAGCGCTGCGTGGTCTGCATCTGGCTGTGGCCCAAGAGCTTGCCGATCATTTCCAGCGAGGCACCGCCACTTACCAGAAGCGATGCGAACGTGTGGCGCAGATCATGGATGCGGACCTCGGGGATACCCACTGTCCTTTGGATGCTGCGCCAAAAGCCGCGGATTTCTTTCACCGGCTGGCCCGGCATGTCGCCGGGAAACAGCATCGTACATCCACGGGGCACCAAGAGCTGGCGCTGGCGCACGATCGCTGCTGCTTCGTCCGAGATAGGGAGACGGTGGATCTTGCGCTGCTTGGTCATGCTGGCGGGTTTTGACCAGCTTAAATGCTCGAGGTTGAAGTGCTCAAACCGCGCCTGGCGCACCTCGCCCACTCGCGCGCCGGTCAGCATGCACATCCGAATGATGTCGGCCGCGCGACGATCTTCGGCCGTCTCCAGCGCCTCGGCGAGTTTGCGGATTTCTTCGAGAGACAAGAAGCGTTCGCGCGGGTTCTCGATCCGGCGGCGGAACCCCGAGGCTGGGTTGTCCTCGCGCCATCCCCAGCTGACCGCATAGGTGAACATCTTGCGCAGCACCTCGCCGGTACGGTTGGCGCGCACCGGGGTTGGCTTTGCTCCTTGGAGCTTCCGCGCTCGGTTGTTCGGCTTGAGCTTTGACGGCCGTGCGCGACCGGCTGCGACCTTGTTCAGCAGTTTCTCGACATCATAGGGGGTGATTTCTGCCACGAGCCGATTGCCCCAATCCGGCGCCACCATCTTCGCCAGCATCGACTTCTGGTCGGAAGCATTCAGGGCGGAGAGGTGCGGCAGATGCACCTCGGTGTAGCGCGCAATCAAATCCTTGAACCGCGGGGCATCACGGCCGGTCTCTTTCTGCCCCAGCGGGTCCGCCCCAGCGTCGATCTCGCGGCGCAACTCTTTCGCTCGTTCGCGCGCCTCGGTAGTCGACCATTCCGGCCAGCGCCCGATGGTCATCCGCCGCTGCCGCCCAGCGTGGCGGTAGTCGATAGTGAAGGCGCGGCTGCCCGAGCGGTAAATGCAGACGGCAAAGCCCCGCACGTCGGCATCGAAGATCTGATAGTCCCGCCCCTTGGCCGGTTCGGCATCGCGAACGCATTTCTCATTCAATCGCAATCGGTTGACCATCAACTCACCCTCCTAACGCTATCCCATGACGCGTAGATTCGCGCCGGTATCAAGCGAAGCATGCGAGGTGGGATGGCGGGGTGGCGCAGGGTGGCGGTCATATGATGTGGGGGCGCCACCCTCGAGCCAGTGATGGGGAAAAAGGGGCGGGAAGCTGCAGTTCGCTGCACGTGTGTGCGCACCCTTGCCTCAACACCGAAGCGGACATTCCGCCAGGATCATCCCGCTGAGCCGTACGTGATCAACACAGAGGGCGGAAAGCGGACTTGGCTGCCGGGGCATTGACCGTGAGGTATGCTGCGGCACATAGTCTGTTCGGTCCGCCGGGAAAAATTATGTATTATTATGTCGATGAAAGCGGAAATACAGGGCTGCATCTATTCGACCCTGCCCAGCCGCTGCTCTATTATGGGGTTCTCGGAGCCCGCGCCAATCTGGACGTGATTTCTGTCCCACTGTTACAGACGCTTAGAAAAGAGCTTGGCGTGAAGCGAATTCACGCCAATGAGCTTGGCGTCGCAAAGCTGACGACAATTGCTGAACGGATCGAGAAATTTTGCAAGAAGAACGATCTTCGGTTTTCGATCTTCACGGTCGACAAGAAAGATCATGCAATCATTAGCTATTTCGACCAAGTTTTCGATGCAGGCTTGAATGACGCAGTCGCGTGGAATCATTATTGGACTCCGTTGCGTTACCCCTTGCTCTTCAAAGTTGCGCACCTGTTCGATGAGGACATCGCCAAAGCTGCGTGGAAGGCGAGACTGGAGAAAAACACTGCACGCTGTGCTAAGATGCTTCAGGATGTCCACGAGCGGCTACTTGCCAACATCAACAGGCTGCCTGATGCCCGCTCGCGGGAACTCATCGACGGTGCCATCCGATGGGCAGATGCAAATCCCGACGAGATCAACTACGGAGTGGGCAACTACGATACCTCGTTGCAGATCTCCCCAAATTTGGTCGGCTTCCAATCGGTCCTTTACGGAATTGGCAGGGAGTCAAGGGCCATGGGGCAGAAAGTGCATAAGATTACTGTCGACCGTCAGACTGAGTTTAATAGAGCGCAAGCGGAGTTGGCAGAAATTTACCAGAAGCTGCGCGGCCATAAGTCCAGCCTCGGCTCTGGCATGCCCGAGTTCGATTATTCGACGCTTCCGGAGATTCCACCTGAATACAAACCTGGCGATGAAAGTGCTGGACTCGAGCTTGTCGATGTCACGCTTTGGACCGCGAAGAGGATGCGCGAGGGTAAGCCCGTGTCGGAAGAGCTGAAAAGCCTGTTCTTTCAGCAAACCCGGCGCGGACATACCGATGAGGTATCATTTGCTGCACTCGATCGCCGCTGGCGTTTCCTGGCCGACCTCCCGCTGCCAGGGGCTGAGAATCCGATATCGCCGGAGCTCCAAGCCGCCGTCGATGAGATGGAACGCAAGCGCCGAACGGCGGTAGCGTCCCTCAGATGAAGCGAAAGGTTCGCTATATGCCAACTGCGCCTGAAATGGTTGAGACAGCTATTCCACGACATTCATGTCCCGCCCAGCATCCGACCAACCTCCGACACGAAGGAGCGGTGCGCTGACTTTCGCTGTGGGTGCAAGGCTCCGTCGGCAAGTAGCAGAAGCGGGCGTCGCCTTCCCGCGCTCGCGAGATAAGGGAACCTGCAGCTTGATTGAGGGCAACAGGCCATTGAACGGGAAGTGGCTGCTGCCAGGGTGGCGGCGCAATATTTGGGTCAAAGTTAAAGAGTGAAAGGATGGCAACAGGACATGCGACTACAATGCTCAAGTAAGATTCGCGTCGTTGGATCGAGCGTCGAATGGCCGGTAACCGAGCCACGGTTTATAGCTTCCGCACGCGGTAAATGCAAAGGGCTTGGGTTTGATGGAGGACGCAGTTTTCGTGAAGAACAGAGCCAAGGGCGTTGTCATGATACTCAGCGCCCCTCATTATCCTTCAGATAGATTTTAGGCCTAAGGCAAGAAGCGCGGGGCAGATATGTATATTAGCAAGATTGAGATTGAAAATTTTCGCGGATTTGGCGAAGAAGAAAATAAGTTTGTGCTTCCACTCTCACCCGGCCTGACAGCTTTGTTAGGGGAAAATGACGCAGGGAAGACGGCTGTCATCGATGCATTGCGATTCATCTTCGGAACGCGCGATCAGGAATACTACCGCGTTCAGGATAGCGACTTTCACTGGCCGGCGGGCAGTGCCGAAAGACGAAATGAAATTCGCATTTGCTGTCGGCTGGATGGCCTAAGTCCGAAAGAGCAAGGCGCGTTCGCCGAGTTCCTGACCTATGTGGATGAGGGCGGCGAGCCTGATGTGGCCTTATATGTCCACTGGACCGCCAAGGACAAAAGCGGTGCCCGCAGTGGCCGAAGAATGGTCTTTTCGGAGGTCAGGACGGGAAAAAATGGTGATGGCCCGGCACTTGATGTAGAGGCGCGTGAACTGCTGCGCTCCACATACTTGCGGCCCCTTCGTGATGCCGAGCGTGCCCTGTCTGCAGGACGCGGTTCAAGGCTGTCAGAAATTCTCAAGAGCAACAAGCAGGTCATCGACGTGGGTACAGACTATGACCCAAAAACCAACCCCGCACCGAATGTAGCTGACCTCAGCCTTCTTGGGATCGGAGATTATTCGAGTGCATTGATCGGTGAGCATGAGGGCATTCGTCAGGCGCGGCAAACCCTGAACGAAACCTACCTGAGGCCGCTATCTTTTGCAGGTGATAGCCTCGAAGGCCAAATATCCGTGGGCACGCAAGGCGACCGCGACGCAAGGCTTCGCCAGCTTCTCGAACGTCTGGAGCTTGAGCTTAGGAGCGGCGCGGCGCCGGAACTGCCTGCCAACCGGGGTCTTGGGTCGAATAACCTGCTCTTTATGGCGTGCGAGCTTTTGCTGCTTGGTTCGGAATCTATCGGACTGCCGTTATTGCTCATTGAAGAACCTGAGGCACATCTGCATCCGCAAAGGCAGCTCCGCCTGATGCAGTTCTTGTCCGAACAATCCAGCGGATCTGGAAATAATGGCCTGAACGAAATTCAGATCATTCTGACAACCCACAGCCCTAACCTTGCGTCGGCGATTCCGTTGGACAGTCTGGTTCTCATTCATGGAGGCAAAGCCTTCACGCTTGCGCGCGGACACACAGAGCTAAGTCCCGAAGATTACCGCTTCTTGCAGCGGTTTCTCGACGTAACTAAGGCAAATCTCTTCTTTGCAAGAGGCGTCATGATTGTGGAGGGCGACGCCGAGAACATCTTGCTGCCAACACTTGCGCGGCTGATTGGAAGGGATTTGTCGGCTCATGGCGTCTCAATCGTCAATGTGGGCGGCGTCGGGCTACGACGCTTTGCCAGAATATTTCAGCGCAAGAATGCCGAAGTCGACGGTCTGATAGCGGTGCCGGTCGCGTGCATCACCGATATGGATGTAATGCCGGATTGCGCCCCTCTCATTGTCGGAAAAACGGAACCATTCCCGGCCCTTAAAAACCGTCGGTGGCGCACGAAAAGCGACTTCGCTGCTGGTGAGTTGGATACGCGCCGCGAGGCGATCCGGGCGAAAGCGAGCGGTCAGTTTGTCGAGACGTTCGTTTCCAATGATTGGACCTTAGAGTTTGATCTCGCCCTCCATGGGCTGGCTGAAGAGGTGTGGATTGCCGGAACACTTGCGCGGCAAGATGAGAAGATTAACGGGCCTGACAAAGACAAAAACATCTTCCGTGTGACTCGCGCGGCCAAGGCAAAGTTCAAGGAAATGCAGGAGGCTTACGGCAACGCGGAAGTGTTGGCCTCCCACGTATATTCCCTGTTTACGAACTCCCCGAAGGCATCAAAATCAATCGCTTCTCAGTACCTTTCGGAGATCTTGGAGTGGAAGGTTGCAAGGGGCACCTACGATGCCGCTACCCTTGCGGCGCTTCTTCCGCCTTACGTCACAGCGGCCGTGCGCTACGCCACCGGGAACGGCAGAGATGAAGCAGCAAATGGCAAAGGTGAAGGAGAAGCCGCGCCCAACGCAGAAGCTGCAGGTGGCCCGGCGTGATCGAGCTACCGGAAGTTAGCGACCAAGATGTGCAGTGGGCTTGCAACGTCCTCGGGCTGCCTGAAACGGCGTTTTCTGGTCCGGACGGAGCGGACCCGCGCCTCGGCGTGCTGCGAGCAAATGCGACCTTGGATGTAGAAGCGTGCCCCGGAAGCGGAAAGACCACGTTGCTCGTCGCAAAGCTGGCAATTCTCGCCCGACATTGGAACACCGCAGAGCGCGGCATCTGCGTCCTTTCTCACGCCAATGCCGCGCGGCGCGAAATTGAAAAGAAACTCGGGGCAACCTCCGAAGGGCAACGGCTGCTTTCTTACCCGCATTATGTGGGCACGATTCACGGCTTCGTGAACGAATACCTCGCCCTGCCTTGGCTGAGATCGAAAGGCATCACGATTGAGGCTGTAGACGACGAAATTTGCCTGAATTGGCGATGGAGAAAGCTTCCATTTGCGACGGGGCGAGCGCTTGAAAAAAGACGAGAGAGTGTTCATCGGCTGCGCTACCAGAATTCTGAATTCGATCTTGGCGAGATCCCTTGGGGAAAGGGTGGAGTGCTTGGCAGGGAGTCCGTAACCTATCAAAACATGCAAAGGGTCTGCCGGGACTCTTATCAAGCTGGACTGTTCTGCCATGACGAAATGTTCGTTTGGGCATCCGATTTGTTAGACCGGCATCCCGAGGTTAGGCGGCATCTAAGACAGCGTTTCCCGCTGCTTCTGATCGATGAAGTGCAGGATAATAGCGAGTCTCAATCCCGATTGCTCCAGCGCATCTTTATGGCGGGCGATCATGCCGTAACGCGCCAGAGATTTGGCGACCAGAACCAGGCGATCTATGCCTATGAAGGCCAGGATGGAGCGGCTACCGATAGCTTCCCCTTTGAGGATATCAAGCGGACGATTCCGAATAGTTATCGGTTCGGAAATAGCGTTGCCGCTCTCGCCAATCCCCTCGGCGTGTCGCCTCATGGCTTGGTTGGACAAGGAGGCGTCGGACGCAGCGGAGAACCAGAACTTGTCGGCCGTCACGCGATCTTTTTGCTCGATGACGATAGCGCCGAGCGCGTCATCGATGAGTATGTCGCCTACCTCCGGCAGGAGTTTGGAGTGGCTGAGCTAAGTAGCGGCGACTTTACTGCCGTGGGGGCCGTTCATCGGACCCACAGGAACGACAATCTGCCATTTTCGGTAAAGCACTACTGGCCAGAGTATGATCCAGAGATATCCGGCGCAGAGCCAAGGCCGAACACTCTGCTCCAGTATTTGGCGGCAGGACGCCGCCTTGCCGAGTTGTCTAGCGAAACAAGCGATCTGGTTGAAAAGCTCGCCCAAGGACTTCTTAGGCTGGCGCGGCTGATGTCGCCCGAGACCGCGATCGGAACAAGAAAGCGCAACCACCGCTACGTTATGGAACTTCTGGAGAGCAACACGGGCGCGCTGGAGACGTATTTGTCCTTAGTCCGAATATTCGCGGTCTCACGGCTAGTTCCAGTGCAGGATAGGTGGGACGCCGAGTACAAGCAGCTTTTCGAGGAGTTGGGGCGTGTGCTGAGCGCGGCAGATGCGACCCCTGCGGCTGCGAGTGCATTTCTTGCCTGGAGCGAGATCGGCGGCGGCGATCCAGCGAAAGCAAAACAGAACAACGTCCTTAGGGATGCGACGCAAGAGCCAGCTATTAAAGTGCGTGTTGGATCCATCCACTCGGTCAAGGGGGAGACGCATACTGCCACACTGGTCTTGGAAACATTCTACTACGCTCACCATCTGAAAGAGTTAAAGCCGTGGCTGCTAGGGCAAAACCAAGGTGGGAACGATCGATCTGATCGAATAAAGCAGCGTTTGAGGCTGCACTACGTGGCAATGACGAGAGCGGCCAGACTACTTTGCCTTGCCATGCGGGCGGATGCTTTCGACGACGCCGAGATCGGCCTCCTGCGGGAAATTGGCTGGCGCGTCGCTCGGATCACTCCTAACGGACTCGATTGGGTTGAGTGATGGGTTCTGGTCCCCGGATCGTCAACCTGACTGCGCAGATCTTGGGGCCACGGGCGTTTACCTTCTCCTGCGAATATCCGTCCAGTGACCAATGTCCGGATTGGTGAAGTTGCAGCGCAGCATCGGGCCTTGTCGTGAATGTCTCTTCAGGGCCGGTCGCGATCATGGTCCAGCGAGGCAATGGGATTGGCACCTCAACGCTACCTCAACCCGCATACGCCGTTTTGGCGCGGTTGGTGACGGTGAAAGCAGGTCAATGTCGGGTGTCGCCGGAATGGGAAGTGCGCGAAATCAAAGGCTTGACGTGCAAGTGACTGAAATCCATAAGCTATTGGAATCGCTAGAACTTAGGCTCATAACCTGAAGGCCGCAGGTTCAAATCCTGCCCCCGCAACCACTTTTACCAAATATATCAAGAAGTTACGAGCCGTCCGCAAGGGCGGCTTTTTGCTTGCGCATTTTGTGTCAACGCCATGTCAACGTTTTACGAGTGGCATGGAGCCCGGCTGCGAACCCCTCAGATCACAAGCTCATAGCTCGTGCTGCGGCCACCAGCTTCCCCTTTGCGAAGAAGCCCCAGATCCAGCAATGCCGCGATGTCGCGGTTCGCAGTGTCTTGTGAGCATTTCGCTATGGTCGCCCACTTGGACGATGTCATCTTGCCGTTGAGCCCGTCAAGCAGTCGGTTCAGGATCTTGATCTGGCGTTCGTTCAGCGCCAGCGTGGCAGCGCGTTCCCAGAACTGGGCCTTGGCGATGACTGCTGCCAGGACACCATCGGCGCCGTGGATTGCCCGGCCAAGGCAGGCGAGGAACCAAGTCAGCCAATCTGTCACATCCGTTGCGCCCTTCTGGGTGCGCTCCAGCTCATCATAATAGTCTGACCGCTCGATCCGGATCTGCGCCGACATGCTGTAGAACCGCTGCGGGCTGGCCTCGGATCGCGCGAGCGCAAGATCGGCAATGGCGCGGGCGATGCGGCCGTTGCCATCCTCGAACGGGTGGATCGTCACGAACCACAGATGCGCCAGAGCCGCCTTGATCACCGGATCGGTGGAAAGGGGTGCGTTGAACCATGTCAGGAAAGCGTCCATTTCTGCCGCGACCTTGTTGGCCGGAGGAGCCGCGAAGTGGACGCGCTCTCGGTCGAATGGTCCTGACACCACCTGCATGGGCCCCGTGCTGTCGTCGCGCCAATCCCCGACGCGAATGCGTGTCATGCCGCTGCGCCCGGTGGGGAACAGGGCGGCATGCCAGCCGAACAGACGCTCCGCCGTCAGGGGTGCGGTGTAGTTTCTGGTCGCATCCAGCATCACCTCGACGATGCCCTCGACATTGCGGCCGGTCGGGGGCAGGGCACCGATATCGATGCCAAGGCGTCGTGCTAGGGAAGACCGCACTTGTGTGGCGTCCAGCGCCTCGCCTTCGATCTCGCTGGTTTTGAGCACATCCTGCGTGAGTGTCTGCAGCACCGCTTCCTCGCGTAGCTTGAAGCCCAAGGACTCCATCCGGCCGATCAGTCGACCCTGCTCGTGCCGCACTGCCGCCAGCGGTGTCGCGATGCTGCCATCGCGCCAGGTCAGTGTCGGCCAGTCTGGCCTCTCCCAGATGTACATCGTAAACTCCGCGCCAGATGCGGCGATTGTATATCCTATTCGCCGCATCCGCAAGGTTTAACGCCGCAACATGTGCGGAGATTGGCGCGACTATTCTCCGCGCGAAGGCGTTGAGCAACTGGCCCGCTTGATCGGAAGCCATCGCTGGCTAAAAATGGCATTGAACTCATTCATCCGAATTCCCTCAACCATTTCCATCTGTGGTGCCACATGTACATGGATCAGCGCACTTCGAACGTTCATCGTCTTTTGGCTGATCATGTTCGCAGTCCCTCCCTCCGTCACATTCGTGATCCGCATTTTCTGACGAAGCTTGCCTTGAAGATCGTCAAGTCCCTCGATTCTGACGGGTCTGTATGGCGCAAGTGGGAGGGTCCGCGCGACACTGTCATTTCCTCAGCTTTGGACTGCTGGATACCAAATGACGATATGCTGGCGTTCTTGAACACCTTGCCCGGTCAACCACTGACAATGACAGATCTTGAGCAGCGCATGCGGCACCTGATTGAGGTTGAATACATCGCATCACCCGAACCAGACCTGCAGGCAGAGTGCCTCGAGATCTATCAAGCCGAAAAATCTGCAGGCACCGAGATGCCCGCCATTATCGGCAGGCTGTCTGCGTACGTTGCGGCCCAATGGCAGCGCTTGAAGGACGCGCGGCGAAAAGAGGAAGAAGATCGGCTTGAAGCAGCGAGGTTGGAGCGCGAACGACGCTTGCTGTCCTACGGCGACTGCCCTTGGACACAGATCAAAGGTTCAAAGTGCTTCTATTGCCGCAAGAACGGCCGAGTATTTCAGCTCAAACCGAATTCGGACAAAAGCTGGAACATGTATCGGGTGTTCGCTGTGGACGACAGCGAGGTTGGAGAGATGATCGGCCGCTATCGGACGCGTGCTGATGCGAATAAAGTCGTGGCAAAGGCGGCCTATGAGCCGGAGCCTTGGCGTTAGGTACCGAGTGCACCGACATCTGCCATTACTGACAGGCCCGTGCTTGATCGCGCAGGACGGCGTAATCGCTCATCATCTGGATCACGACGGCACCCTCTGGCAATGCCTCTATCTCGATATCGCGCGCCTTGGTTGCATAATCGGCGAGCGCAGCCGTGACGGCTTGCCAGCCGGCCAGTGCCGTTGCAAGAGACGGGTACGGCTATCCAAATCGGTCTTGATGCCTTCGGCAGTCAGAAGACGATCTGCGGCGTGCCCGTACCACGTTTCTAACCGCTCAGCGCTACCTTCAACCCCCTTTGAAAGCTCGCGAATGTGGGCAAATCGACTGCCATCCCCCGGATCGTCACCCCAGCGGCCAATCCAATCGTTGTAGCGTACCCCCGCTAACGCCACGATCTGCCGATCAGTGAGGCGAACGGCTTCTGACCGGAATCCCTGCCACTCCAACTGAAGGTTAGCATACGCCTCAGCAAAGAGAGCCTTGGCGACCACCAGGTCACGCGTCCCTAGTGATCGCTTGATCTCAGCTGTTGGGTAGTGCTGGCGCAGGTCCGCGGGCATTCGGACGCGCAGGTAGTAGGTGCTTCCAATCAGCGTCGGACTTGGCATTCTGAGGCCCATGTGTACCACACTTGTGTACAAGCGAGCGGTCTCCAAGTCTCTGATAGCAACTATCTTTTTGTATTGTAAGGGAAAAAGATGGTGCTGTGAGAGAGGATTGAACTCTCGACCTCTCCCTTACCAAGGGAGTGCTCTACCACTGAGCTACCACAGCGCTGGAAGGCCGCGCGGGCCGTGGGCGCGGATTTAGACGCAATCGGGGGGGGGCGCAAGCGCAATTTGCATGGTTGGCCGGGGCGGCGCAAACCGCCCCGACTGTGTTGTTCTCATCCCTCAGGGGCGGTTAACCGCAGGGTCGTTGCACGCAGAAGCCAGATCGGCGCCGCCAACGAGGTCGTTGAGGTCGGCGCAGCTGTCGTAGAGCAGGCGCAGCGCGTAGTTGAGGTTATGCAACCCAAGCGTGGAATCGCCCTCGGTAACCAGCGCGAAGTTCCAGATCGCCTTTAGCAGCCGCGCCGAGGGGTCGGTTTCTGCGGTCGCGGCAGGCAGCTTGTCGCGGCTATAGCCCGAGATCACGCACCGCTCGTGGGCGTCGTTGGCAAAGCTCATGCCGCCCGTGGCACCGGTAATCTTGTCGTAGGCCGCAGCCAAAAGCCCCGAACAGCCCTGATCCGGGTCGGCAAGGCGCACGAGAATGTCGCTGACCATGCGTGCTGGCTGTTTTGGGGCTTCGAGTTTCACCGTAGTGGCCTCGGTGCTGGTCTCCCAGTCTTTCGCATCCTGGAAGTAGAGCGCGCCGGCCCTCAGATAACCTGTCGATTCAGGCACCGTATACGTGGTCAGATCGCGCTTGACGATGTTATGGCAGCTTTCACAGCCGCCTAGGTTAGCGCCCATCGCGCCGCGCAGGGGAGCGGTGATCTCGAAGCTATGGTTGCCAAGGCCCGACGACAAATGTGACATCATGTCGGTACGCAGCGGCATGTGGCAGCTGGTGCAGTTCGCCTTCGGGTCGGTCGAATGCGCAGAATCATCGGTGTAGTCCATGCCCGCGTATTCGGCGCCATTTTCCCCAACCAGCATATCGGCCTCGCCGCCATAATGCGGGCCGAAATGCGCGGTCAGCGTGAGGTCGTTCTTGAGCGATGCCATGATGCGCTCAATGGTTGTGTCGAAGGTGTCGATGCGGCCATCCATCAGACGCACCGAGTGGCAGGATACGCAGACGCTGCCTTCTGGCTTGTCATAAACTGCGTTGATGCCGTTGTGCACCGGCGTGCCAGAAGGCACGGTCAGCACTGAAAAGTCAGTCTCTTCGTGCGGTGTGTGGCAGGTAGAACAGCCAATGGGCGAGGGGTGCGCCAGCACTTCGGCGGCCACAGCCTCGGGGCTGTCATACTTGCCATCAAGCCGGTTCAGGAAGCCCTCGTTGGTGTGGCAGACTTGGCAGCTTGAGCCATTGCCCATCGACGACATCGAGCCGCCCCAATAAAATCCGATCGCTTCGTGGCTGGCACTGTCGATCACCATCTGTCGTTGGCCAAGTGCGTGCACGGACTGCCCCCAGCCCGCTTTGGCTGACAGGATCTGTTGGCCGATCTCGGTTGTGCCAGAGTGGCATTCGATACAGGCCTTGAGGTCGTCTGAGACCACCAGTGGTTCGGCGGCGGCGGGGATAGCCCAGACAAGCGCCCAAGCGGCAGCTGCCGCGAGCATAGGTCTTTTCATCTTTGATCTCCTGTGATTTGGCGTGGTGCTGCCCGCCTTGCGGATACGCCGTTTTGCCGGGGTCGACAGGCGGGCAGCATCAGTTCCTGGGCGCCACTCTGTTGCAGCGCGCGTGAGACAGGGGTCAGATCAGGGCAGGTGGGGCGCGTGCGCCCAAGGGCAATGCCAGCAGCGCCAGTACCGGCGCGGCTGAGGTGGCGGGAAGCAGCGGCAAAAAGCGAACTACTTCAGCTATTAGCGCGGTTGGCGCCGGCGACGGGCAGACAGCACTTGCCAGCACTGTGCAGAGCGAACAGCGCGGGTCCTTGAAGGGCGGCGCGTCAGACTTGCCCAAATCGGCGAGCGTGGCGCTTGGATCGTTTGAGCATAGATAGCGGGCGTCGATGAAATCCGCGGGCGTCGCCCAAGGCGCGCGCGGAGCCAAGCTGAACAGCGTGGGCGACAAAAGAACAAGTAGCAAGGCTACCAGAAACAGTTGCCGGGATGTGTCGCCTTTCACGTGCTTTGCGCGCACCTGAATGTTACCTCCGTTTTCTGCTTGAAAGGATGAGGGCTGCCGGGACATCGGCATATGTGACAAATCGCGCGCGCGGACGGGTGTTGCCGGCTGTGGGCGCACCGTCGCCGCCCAATCTGGACGCCCGCTGGCCAAGCGGTTAAGGAAGGGGCATGAGCGAGAAACCCCAGAACCCGGTAGATGCTGGCAAGGCCACGCGCGCGGCGCGTCTGGCCAAGGAATTGCGGGCCAATCTGGCGCGGCGCAAGGCGCAAACGCGCAGCCGCGCCGACGCAGGGCAGGGGCCTGGCGACCGGGGTACGGGCGAGGCGAACAACGATAACAAAGGGCAGGACAGCTGATGGACCAGATCATCGTGCGCGGCGGCAGACCGCTTTCAGGTGCCATTCCGATTGCGGGGGCCAAGAACGCTTGCCTCACGCTGATGCCGGCGACCTTGCTGACCGAAGAACCGCTGACGCTGACCAACGCGCCGCGCCTTTCCGATATCGCCACGATGACGCAACTGTTGCAATCGCTCGGCTCTGAAGTGGCAAGTTTGCAAGGCGGGCAGGTGCTGGCGCTGTCGAGCCACGAGATCAGTAACTTGACCGCTGACTATGACATCGTGCGCAAGATGCGCGCCTCGATCCTTGTGCTCGGCCCGCTTCTAGCGCGCGCGGGGCATGCGGTGGTGTCGCTGCCCGGCGGCTGTGCGATTGGCGCGCGCCCGGTCGATCTGCACCTGAAGGCGCTTGAGGCGATGGGTGCCGAGTTGGACCTGCGCGATGGCTATGTGCACGCTGCAGCACCCGGCGGGCTGAAAGGCGCGGTGTTCGAGTTTCCGCTGGTATCCGTTGGGGCAACTGAAAACGCGCTGATGGCGGCGACGCTGGCCAAAGGCACTACGGTACTGAAGAACGCCGCGCGCGAGCCTGAGATTGTCGATCTGGCAAGGTGCTTGCGCGCGATGGGGGCCGAGATTGAGGGCGAGGGCACATCGACCATCACCATTCAGGGTGTGGATCGGCTGGGCGGCGCCACGCATCCGGTCGTGGCCGACCGCATTGAACTTGGCACTTACATGCTTGCCCCCGCGATCTGCGGCGGCGAAGTGGAACTGATCGGCGGGCGCATGGATTTGGTCGGCGCCTTCGCGGCAAAGTTGGACGAGGCCGGCATCGATGTGAGCGAAACCGCGCGCGGGCTTACGGTGCGGCGGCGCAATGGGCGGGTAAATGCGGTTAATGTGATTACCGAGCCTTTTCCCGGTTTTCCAACCGATCTGCAGGCGCAGATGATGGCGCTTTTGTGCACCGCCGATGGGGTGAGCGTGCTGGAAGAGCGGATTTTCGAGAATCGCTTCATGCACGCGCCCGAACTAGTGCGAATGGGTGCGCGGATTTCGGTGCATGGCGGCACCGCCACGGTGACCGGGGTGGAGCGCCTGCGCGGCGCGCCAGTGATGGCGACCGATTTGCGCGCCTCGGTGTCGCTGATCCTAGCGGGGTTGGCCGCGGAGGGTGAAACCGTGCTGAGCCGCGTCTATCACCTTGACCGTGGCTACGAGCGGGTCGAAGAAAAGTTGCGCGGTGTGGGCGCCGATATCGAACGGGTGAAAGAATGACCGACGCGCGTTTTGAAGACGGTGCAGAGGCACCGTTGCGGCTGAAGGTGGAAACCGTCGAAGACCTCGGGGTGCTGGCGGCGCTTTTGCAAGACGCGGTTTTTGATACCGGCGACATTCACTACGACCGCAAGGCGCGTCGGCTGGGCGTGCTGCTGAACCGGTTCCGCTGGGAAGATCGCACCAGTGCCGAGGCGCAAGGTCGCCCGTTTGAGCGGGTTCGTGCGCTCTTGCTGGTGTCTGATGTGCGCGCTGTGCAGGTGGCGGGCGTAAAGCCCGGCGTCAAGGGAACCGTGCTGTCATTGCTCGATATCGACTGGCAACCGGGGGTTGATGGCACCGGCAGGGTAGAGCTGACGCTAGCGGGCGACGGTGCCATCGCGCTTGAGGTTGAATGTCTGAATGTCGCGCTTCGCGATGTGACGCGCCCTTATGTGGCGCCTTCCCACAAGGCGCCGCACCATCCCGAATGAGCATAGCGGCGCCGCCAGCGCGTCTTGCGAGCGGGGCTGCCTCCGGCGGGGATATTTTGGCTGAAGCATCTTGGCGCAAGGCGCGCTGCATCGCGGCGCTTGCGAGGCCGGGCGAGAGGGCTTAATCGGGGGTGGCAAGCAGGGAGCGCCCGATGCCGCACTACCTTTCCACGCTCGAACCGGGGTTCGAGGCTCGTTTTACCGCACTTTTGGGGATGAAACGCGAAGACGCGCCGGATGTTGATGCGGCGGTGGCAGCGATCATAGCTGAGGTGCGCGCAGGTGGCGACAGCGCAGTAATCGCGTTGACCGAGCGGTTCGACCGCCTGAAGCTCACCCCCGCCACGCTTGCCTTTTCGCGTGCCGAAATCGCTGCCGAAGTAGCAAAAGTTTCGCGCGAAGACCGCGCGACGCTGGAACTCGCGGCGGAGCGTATCCGCGCCTATCACGCGCGCCAGATGCCAGCCGATGCCAACTGGACCGACCCCGAGGGGGCCGAGCTTGGTTGGCGCTTTACGCCGGTTGCGGCGGCAGGGCTTTATGTGCCGGGGGGGCTGGCGAGCTATCCCTCATCGGTTCTGATGAACGCGATACCGGCCCGTGTGGCAGGGGTGGAGCGGCTGGTGGTCGCCTGCCCGACACCCGGTGGCGTGGTTAACCCGCTGGTGTTGGCGGCGGCGGAGATTGCAGGGGTCGATACCGTTTACCGCATCGGCGGCGCACAGGCGATTGCGGCGCTGGCGTATGGGACTGAAACTATCACGCCGGTGGACAAGATTACCGGGCCGGGTAACGCCTATGTGGCGGCGGCCAAGCGGCGGGTTTTTGGCCGGGTCGGCATCGACATGATCGCGGGCCCTTCGGAAATTCTGGTCATTGCGGATGGGGCCAACAACCCCGACTGGATCGCGCTTGATCTGCTAAGTCAGGCCGAGCATGACGAGAGCGCGCAGTCGATTCTGATTACCCCCGATGCGGGCTTTGGACAGGCGGTGGTGGCGGCGGTGGAAAAGCGGCTGCAAACCTTGCAACGTCGCGCAATTGCGGGCGCAAGCTGGCGCGACTACGGAGCGGTGATTGTGGTGCGCGATCTGGCCGAGGCGGCGGCGCTGAGTGATCGCATCGCGCCTGAGCATCTGGAGCTGTGTGTGGCGGACCCTGCGGCGCTGGCGGCCAAAGTGCGCCACGCGGGCGCGATCTTTCTTGGTGCCTATACGCCCGAAGCGATTGGCGACTATGTTGGCGGGCCGAACCACGTGTTGCCCACCGCGCGTTCGGCGCGGTTTTCGTCGGGCCTTTCGGTGTTCGATTTCCTCAAGCGCACCACGCTGGCGCGCATGACGCCTGCGGCGCTTGCCGCCATCGGTCCTGCCGCCGCGCGACTTGCTGCCTCCGAAAGCCTTGAAGCGCACGGGCTGAGCGTGTTGGCCCGACTAGCAGCGTTGAACGAGGGGGAGCAATGACGGCGACCAACTGCATCTGCCGGATCGACATTGATGACCGCGGCCTGCCCCCGCCCACCCCGGAAATTGCGCAGGAACGCAAAGTGGCGATCTTCGATCTGCTCGAAGATAACAGCTTTGCGCTGCCGGGGCGCGGGGCCGCCCCGGCACCCGCAGGCCCCTTCGCGCTTGGGCTTTCGATCCGTGAGGGGCGGCTGGTGGTTGAGGCGGCAAGTGCGCTGGGTGAGCCTCTGGCAGAGTTTCATCTGTCGCTTGGGCCGTTTCGCCAAGTTGTTAAAGACTACTTCAGCATCTGTGAAAGCTACTTTGACGCGGTCAAGCGCCTGCCCCCCAGCCAGATCGAAACCATCGACATGGCCCGGCGCGGCATTCACAACGAGGGTGCCGAGGTGCTGATAGAGCGCCTTTCGGGCAAGGCCGTGCTCGACAATGCCACCGCGCGGCGGCTTTTCACGCTGATCTGTGTGCTGATGCCGGAGGCATGATGTGAATCCGCTGCCGCATTCCGTGCTGTTTTGTTGTGACCATAACGCAACACGTTCGCCGATGGCCGAAGGCATGATGAAAAAGCTTTATGGCACGCAGTTCTATGTGCAGTCGGTGGGCGTGAAGAACGAGTTGGAAACCGACGGATTTGCGATTGCCGTGTGTCAGGAAATCGGCGTCGAACTTGGCCGCCACCGGGTGCGCAGTTTTGACGAGTTGCAGGACTGGGGTGACGATCTTTCGGGCTTTGATCTGGTGGTCGCACTTTCGCCCGCAGCACAGCGCCGGGCGTTGGAGCTGACGCGGTTCTTTCACCTTGCGGTGGAGTATTGGCCGATCCTTGACCCCACCGGGCTTGGAGAGGCACGCGATGCGAAACTGGCGGCTTATCGGGAGACCCGCGATCAGATCCGTGCGCGCATTGTCGAGCGCTTTGGGCTGCCGCTGCAGGCCGTTGAATAGCGCGGGTCGGCAAATCCTTACGCGCGGCAGTTATTCCTTGAAAATCCTTCGAGAGCGGCGCATTTAGGGCGCGCCCGCGCAATTTGGCGGGTTGGACCTTACCGGAGTGACCATGGCCAAGGAAGAAATGCTCGAATTCCCCGGCGTCGTGAAGGAACTCCTGCCGAACGCGACGTTTCGGGTCGAGCTTGAAAACGGCCATGAAATCATCGCGCATATGGCGGGAAAGATGCGCAAGAACCGCATCCGCGTGCTGGCGGGCGACAAGGTGCAGGTGGAGATGAACACCTACGATCTGTCGAAGGGCCGCATCAACTATCGTTTCAAGTGAAGCTGGTTCTTGGCTCTGCCAGCCCGCGCCGGGTGGAACTGCTGGCGCAACTTGGCATCACACCCGATGCCTTTCGTGCCCCCGACATAGACGAAACGCCGCTGCGTGGCGAGGTGCCGCGCGCCTATGTCGAACGCATAGCGCGCGCCAAAGCGGCGTCTTTGCCGCTGGGTGAGGATGAGGTGCTGCTTTGCGCCGACACCACGGTTGCGCTGGGGCGGCGGATTCTTGGCAAGCCTGCCGATGCCGCCGAGGCGGCAGAGTTTCTTTGGGCGCTTTCGGGGCGGCGGCATCATGTGCTGACCGCCGTGGTAGTGCGCCGAGGTGAGCAGCTGCGCGAGCGCGTGGTCGATACTGTCGTGCGCTTCAAGCCGCTGTCGAATGGCGAAATCAATGGCTACCTCGCCTCTGGCGAATGGCATGGCAAGGCGGGGGGCTACGGCATTCAGGGGCGCGCTGGTGCGTTCATTCCGTGGTTGCAAGGCTCGTTCTCGTCGGTGATGGGGTTGCCGCTTGCGGAAACTGCCAACCTCTTGCGCGCTGCGGGCTATGCGGTGGATGGCGCATGAAGGGCCGCGTGATCATATTGGGCGAACTTGCTGGCCGCGAGGCGGCGGCGATGATGCTGGACGGGCGGCTGGAAGATTTGCTGATCGACACCTCTGACGTGGTGGCGATTGCACCCGGTGCCATTTGCCGCGCCATCGTGGACCGGCAGATGAAGGGGCAGGGCGGCGTGTTCCTGCGCCTGCCGGGTGGCGAAAAGGGATTCTTGCGCGAAACCGGGGGGCTTGCACCGGGGCAGGCGATCTTGGTGCAGGTTGCGGGCGGGGCAGAGCCGGGCAAGGCAGTGCCAGTTTCGGCGCGGCTTTTGTTCAAAAGCCGCTATGCGATCATCACGCCGGGTGCGCCGGGCCACAACGTCTCGCGCCGAATCCGCGAACCTGAGGCACGCGCCGCTCTGGAGGCCATAGCCGCAGAGGCAATGGCGGGCAGTTCCGCCGGGTTGATATTGCGCTCGGCCTGCGCGGACGCCGAAGTCGAAGAGGTGAGCGCCGATATCGCACAGATGCGCGCGCTTGCCGAGGCCGTGCTGGCCGATCTGGCGGGCGAGCCGGAATTGCTGTTCGATGCGCCCACCCCGCATGAAGAGGCCTGGCGCGATTGGGCAGAGCCTGCGCCCGACGAAGTGATTGATGTCGAAGGCGCGATAGAGGCGCACGGTGTGCCCGAAGCCGTGGCCGCGCTTTGCACCCCAAAGGTGGCGCTTAGCGCGGGCGCGCATATGTTCATCGAGCAAACCCGCGCGCTGATTGCCGTCGATGTCAACACCGGCGCCGACCATTCGCCCGCCGCAGCGCTCAAGGCCAATATCGCCGCCGCGCGCGATTTGCCGCGCCAGCTTCGGCTGCGCGGCCTTGGCGGGCAGATCGTAATTGATTTTGCACCGATGGCCAAACGCGACCGCGCCACGCTAGAGCAACAGCTGCGCGCCGCATTCAAGGGCGACAGTGCTGAAACCAGCCTAGCAGGCTGGACCCCGATGGGTAATTTTGAGCTGAGCCGTAAACGTGACCGGGTGCCGCTCGCAGTAATTTTCGCGGAGGTTTGAGATGGCAAACTGCCCGATTTGTGGCAAGGAATCGGTGCCCCAGTACCGCCCCTTCTGCTCGCGTCGCTGCGCCGATGTGGACCTTGGGCGCTGGTTGACGGGTGGTTACGCGATCCCCGGTGAGGCCAGCGAAAGCGAATCCGAGCACCCCGATGAAGCAGACCGCGATGCGCCGCTGCACTGACGCCCAAGCACGCGCAGATTTTGCCCAAAACCTCTGGACAGGCCCCGCGCTGTCGTCTAGGAACGCCGCACCCGACGCGCCTTGGTGCGCCGCACGGTGCCCAGATAGCTCAGTTGGTAGAGCAGCGGATTGAAAATCCGCGTGTCGGCGGTTCAATTCCGTCTCTGGGCACCACCTTTTTCTTTTCACCCTGCATGATTACATTACTTGTATCGAGCGCAGGCTTGATCCGCGTCTTGGCGGTTGCCGGGCGCGCGTATATTGTTTGTGCGCTGCGCGGTCGGCGCTTTGCGTCGTCCAGATTGCAAGGAGAGTGCTATGAAAACACCGAAAAAGACGACAAGCGAAAGTCCCGATCCCGTTGTGCTGGAAAACCCCGCACCCGAGGCGGGCGAGGCGGTAGATAGTGTCGACGATCTGCCCAAGAACGTCTGGCTGCACGGCCTGCTGATGCTGATTATCGCGGTTCTGGTGCGGGTTGTTGGCGCGCTGGCGACATTGGCGGCGGTCATTCAGTTTTTCTGGATGCTTTTTGGCAAAAAGCGCAACGAAGGCATCAAAACCTTCGGTGAAGGCATGGCCGAGTGGATGTCAAAGGCGACGTTGTTTCTGGCCGGTACCAGTGATGAGAAGCCCTTCCCCTGGACCCCTTGGAAGTAAGGTCTATATCCAGACCGAGGGGATAACGACATTGTCGATACCGGCGGCGCGCAGCCGCGCCGCCGCCGCCTCTACCCCTTGGCGCGGCATTTTGGGCCAGTCGCGCGCCGCGCCTTGCACACCGTGGTGCTGAAAGGCGTTAAGCTTTAAGCGCAACCCCGGCCCCAGTTCGCGCGCAAACGCCGCCAGCGCCTCGATTTCCGGCTCGGTATCGGTAAAGCCCGGCACCATTAGATAGCGCAATTCATAAAGCTTGCCCGCCTCCTGCAACAGCCGCGCGCTGGCGAGGCTTTTTGCGTTGCTCATGCCGGTCAGCCTTTGGTGGGTGGCCGGGTCGAATGCCTTGATGTCAAGCATTGCGCCATCGGTCAGTGGCAACAGCCGTTGCCAGCCGCGCGGCCCGAGATGCCCGTTTGAATCGATGAATCGGCTAAGTCCGGCAAGGTCCGCGTCAGCCGCCATCGCGGCAAAAAGCGCCTCGACGAATTTCGCCTGCATCGTCGCCTCGCCACCCGAGATCGTGATGCCCGTAAGAAACCCGCGACTGGCGCGCAGCAGGTCCAGCACATCATCCACGCTCATTTGCCGGGTCATCGGGCTGGCCGAGATTAGGCAGGCGCGCAGGCACAAATCACATTCATCGCAAAGTGCCGGGTCAAAGGCAATGCGCCCGCCCACAAGGCTCAGCGCCGCGTGCGGGCAGGCTGGAACGCAATCGCCGCAGTCGTTGCACAACCTGATCGTGTGCGGGTTGTGGCAGCCTGCGCAGGCAAAGTTGCAGCCTTGCAAGAACAGCACCAACCGGTTGCCGGGGCCATCGACCGCCGACCAGTGTAGTACCTTGCTAACGTGTGCCAGCATCACGCTCTAGCCCGACCACGCGGGGCTTTCGTGCCAAAATCCCGGTTAGCCGCGCCGCCTCAGCGCCAAGTGCGGTGGTATTGGTGCGTGCCCCTTCGCCTGCGTCGTGGCGCGCCACGTCTGAAAGGCGGATCATGTAGCCCGTCACCCGCACCAGATCGTTCGAGGCGACATTGGCGGTAAACTCGCGAAAGCCCGCCGCAAACGCGCCCTTGGCCAGTTGCAGCACCGCCTCTGGGTTAGCCTTCACGGTTTCATCAAGTGTCAGAATCTCGCTGACACCCGAGGCGTAATAGCGGTGCTGTGGTGCCAGCGCCTGCACATGCGTCACCGGGTCGGGTTCAGTGCCATAGGCAATGCGGATGCCGGGGGTGGCGTCGGCATCGGTGCTTAGCCCCGCTTGCGCGTGCAGCATGGCCCGGCCGCGCCAGACATTGCGCATTGGCCGTGCCGCGACCATTTCGGCCAGCGCTTCGGTAATCTTCAGCCCAAGCGCGTTGGCCCCCGCATCGTGGCCATAGCGGCCCGCAAGCCCAGCCTTGTCTTGCAACAGGTTCACCGCCTCGGCCATGCCGAATACGCCGAACATGGCGGTAAAGCGGTCGCGGTCGATCCAGCCTTCTTCTACCAAAAAGCTTTCAAAAAATCCAGACTGATCATAGAGATAGTCGATGCGCGCCTGCATCAGGCGGGCGCAAAGTTCAACATACCGGGGCAACTCGGTTGTCAGAAAATCGCCCACGCCCTGCGCGCGCTGCGCCACCTCGCGCAAGTTTACCCGTGACAGGGTCGAGGCCCCGCCACGCATCGGCAACGCGTTGTAGCACGAAACGATCCCGTAGCCTGCCTCGTCAAAGGTGGCGGCGTGGATCGGGTGGTTGGCAATATGGGGCTTGGAACATTCGGTGATGTTGGTCACGGCGCGGGCCAGCAGCGCCTCGGTGCTGATCTCGGGATCATACAGCAATGTGAGGTTCGGCGCGATCTGCCCCAGTTCGGCATCAACGCGCAAAATTGCGCGCGCCACCGGGTTATCGGTTGGGCCGATGTTGGCATGCAGGAAGGCGTCGGGCAGAACCCGGTCGATATAGCGCCAGAACAGTTTAATCTTACGATATATTTCCTCGTCACTCACCCCTTCGCAGAAGGGTAGCAGCAGCGCATCGAGCGTTCCGATGAACACTGGCATTCCGGTGATCGAGGGCACATGGTGGTAGGCGATCATCAGGGTGTTCAGCGCCTCGTCGAGCGTCTCGGGGGGCGGCAGTTCCAGCCAGCACGAGCCTTTGCGCAGCACGACCGAAAAGTCGGCCAACACATAACGCGGCCGGTATGGGGCGGCACCCTCATACATGTCGCAGATCACCCGCGCATCAAGCGCAGCGCGTGTTTCGGCATCAAGCGCGGGATAGGGCAGCAGGTTTTCGGCCTGCACCGCCAGCGCATGCGCTTTTTGTGCGGGGCTTAGCGCGGGGTCATTGACGATACCGCGCAGTTTTTGTGACCCGTCGAGCATGAGCAATCCTCCTGCGGCAACGTGCCGCGCCGGCGCAGGATAGCGCCGGCGCGGGCAAAGAGAAAGCCTGCGCTCAGACGAAGGCTTTGGCGCGCTCGATCAACGCGGGCAGGTCAGGCTCGTCAGGGTTGCGCGGCTTGCCGGGGTGGATGATCGAGACCTGACAGCCCTCTGCCGCCTCGACCAATTGGCGGAAGCTGCCGCCATCGGGGTCGGCAATGACCGCCTGCATATTGTCATTATAGGCAAAGAGCGCCGAGTTGATCTGCACACATTCGTTGCAGGTGGTGCACCGCATGGTTTCGATCCATGGAAGATCCGATGGCGGCGCGGCGGCCGCAGCGGGGGCAGGTGCCGCGGGCGCTGCGGCGGTGGCCGGTGCTGCGGGGGCGGGTGCAGCCGCCGTTGCTGCTGCGGGGGCAGGGGCAGGGGCTGCCGCCACGGGGGCAGGCGTGGCAACCGCTGCGGGTGCATCTGCAACCGCTTTGGCAACCGCTTCGGCCAGCCGCGCCTCGAACTTTACCCGTTCTGCGGCCAGCAGCCGTGCGGCGTGCGAGTTTTGGATGCCCGCAAGTTCCTGCAACCGCCGCCAAGCGTCAATTGCGCGGTCTGCGGCTTCGGCAACCTTTTCGGCCACGCTGCAACGTGCAAGATGGTTTTCGCCATCAACACCAAGCACATAGGGAACCCGCGCGGTTGCCTCGGTCGGCGCAAGCTTCAGCCATTCGGCGGCGGGCAGCATCTTGTCGTTCCAATCGCTTTTCGCCAGCGGTTGGCAGTAACGGGCATAGCGCGCATCGCACATCGCAAAATCGATGAAGCTGAAGGCCCCATCGACGCTGAGCCGCTGACCATCGGCATCTTCAAAGTCGAGCCGGTATTCGGGCCAATCCGCCTCAAGCGCGGGGTTGGCGGAAAGATCGAACCGGCGCGCCCAATCGGGCCCGGCCGAGGGGTCGTAGCAAAAGGTCGGGAAGGCGCGCGACTCGGTCGCCGCTGCCGCCAGCAGATAGGGGGCAACGCCATCGACCGTGGTGGTGGCACCCGAATAGACGCAGAACAGCGCCGGTCCGTGATAGCGCATTCCGCGCGCCAGTGCCTCGCGCATCCGGTAAAGATGCGCCGAGGAAACCTGCATCGCAAAGGCGTTGTTGGTGCCCATCGCCATCGCCGCCAGCCGCGCAGAGCCGCCGCCAAAGGCGCGCCGCGACGGTTCGGGCGAGGTTGCGCCCAGAATGTCGTCGGTCTGCACTAGCACCTTGATCGGCATGCCCGAAGCCAGCGCCTCGAAGGCGCGCACAGTTTCAGCCGTGTCATCTTCGCCGTCGCGCAAAAGCACGAGCGCTGCGGGCAATAGCGCCATTTGCTCGGCGGTCAGATCGCTTTCGTCAAAGGCGTCAAGCACCGGGTCATGCTGGGCGGGGCGATACTTGCCATCGACCTCGAGCTCCGCAGTCGTCAGCGCCTTCACGAATTCGACCACCTCGGGCAGCCGCCTGCGATAGGCGTCAATCGCCTCGGCGCAGCTTTCAAACACATAGACATGCGGCTCAGGCTGTCCGGGCAGCATTTCCGAGCCGCGCACCGGGGCATAGAACCGCTGGCCGCCAAGCACGCTCAGCACCCAGCCGATGCGGCGCACGCGGTCTTCGGGCAGCCGATCCACGGGGCGTGCGCGGTGCAAAATGTCCGACAGCGCGCCAAAGTCGATCGCGGCGCTATCAGCCTTGCCGACCGCCGACTGCAGGGCCGTCGGCCCATGCGCCTCGTCCGATTTCATGTAATCGGCCTTGAGGATGTCAGAAAGCCGCAGGATCAGCCCATCGACCTTCTTGCGAAACGCGAGCCCCTTTTCACTATGCACCGCATTCCAGACATGGGTCAGCGTGGTTTTGGGGGTCGCCGCATCGCAGCCGATCACTTGACCGCGCCCTTTCAGGCGCGCGCGGGCGCGATCAAAATTGGCGTCCATCGGGCCAAAGGGGGCTTCTCCGTTTTTGGCCAGCAGCGACGATGCGGTGCTGAGCCAGAGGTTTTCTAGTTGGCCGCTTTCGCCCTCGGCAACGCGCGCACGGATCGCCGCTTCCAACTTCAGCACCTGCTGGCGCTGTGCTTCGCCCGATGGGCCGGGTTCGGCCGCGGCCGCCAGCGCCTCGTCGATCAGACGCATCAGCGGGCGCAGCAGCGCGCCGCCCTTGTCATCCTCTAGCAGCACCATCGGATAGTCATAGCGCAACTGTTCCAGCGCGCCGTAGCGTGCGAAAAGGGCAGGGCGCAAAGGGGCTACAGCGGGCTTTGGCGTGGCGGCGGGCATTTTCTGGTGTTGCATGGGCTTACTCCGCTGCCATCGGCTCGGCCCCGTCGGGCCAGATCGTGACCTTGTCGAATTCTTCGCGCAGCACGGTTTCTACCAGCGCGGGCGTTGAAGGCCGCTCGCCCCTGCGCAAATCGTCATAGGTGGGAACCGAGGGGTCGTTGTAGATGATGCCGACCGGGATTTCGTCGGCGATCGCTGCGATTTCAAGCGCGCGGCCCATGTTCAACGGGTCGTGCGTTTCCTGATTTTTATAAACGCGCGAAACTTCGGGCGTCAGCCGCAGGCCGTTTCCGTGGGTCAGGATGCGCATCTTCGAGGGGTCGCGCACATAGGCATCAAAGCGATGCTCCATGAATTCTGGGCAGCGCTGCAACACGCGCACGAACGACAGGCCTTTGTGATGATAGGCTTTTTTGAGAATGTCGAACAAAAGGTCCGGAATCCAGTCCACCGCTTGCGCCACGAACGAGACGTTGGCGACACCCAGCGTCACTGACAGCGGGTTGAGCGGCAAAAGCAGCGACCCACGCGGAGTGGTGTTCGATTTCTGCCCGACGGGCGAGGTCGGCGAGGCTTGCTTCTTGGTCAGCCCGTAGATCTGGTTGTCGTGCAAAAGCACGGTCAGATTCATGTTGTAGCGGATCGCGTGAATCCAGTGCGCCGCCCCAATTGAGGTGCAGTCGCCGTCGCCCGTGGTAACAAACACGTTCAGGTCGGGCCGACGGATCTTGACCCCCTCTGCCACCGGCAACGCACGCCCGTGGATGCCGTGGAAGCCGTAGGCGTTCAGATAGTGCGGCAAACGGCTGGAACAGCCGATACCAGAAACCGCAACGGTCTTTTCCGGTGCCAGTTGTTCTTCGCGCATCAGCTTTTGCATGGCGGTCAGAATGGCGGTGTCACCACAGCCAACGCACCAGCGGGGCTGAATATCGCTTTGATAATCGGCCAGTTTGTAGTCGGTTTCGACCATGCGCATCATGCACTGGGAGAGGTTCTCGGTCATGGCGTTACTCCTTTCCCAAGCGGGTGCGGACGGCGGCGGCAATCGCGGTTGGTTTCAGCGGTTGGCCGCGCGCGTTGCCCCAGCAGTCGATATCGACGAGGTAGCGCGAGCGTAGCAGCAGCGCGAGGTGCGAATAACGGCGGTTTTCTGGTGTGATGAGCGGGTCGGAAAGCGGATCGTTCCAGTTGTTTTCGATGGTCATCACATGCTTGAAGCGCTTCATCACATCGCCGATGCCCGAGGCCATTGGCTGCAGGAACTTCAGATGCAGCGATGAAACCGCAAGCCCTTCGGCGCGCAGAATGCTTACCGCTTCCTCGATCGCACCAAGCGTCGAGCCCCAGCCAAGCAGCAGCATATCACCGCTATCCTCGCCGCAAAGCGGGGGCAGGCGCAGCGTGGTTTGCAGCGCGGCCAGCTTGCGCGAACGGTTCAGCAGGCCCTCTTCGTTGATTTCCGGGTCATAGGCCACGTGGCTGTCGCGGTCATGTGCAAGCCCGGTCAGGCAGTGCATGCCGTTCGGCTGACCGGGAATGAAGCGCGTGGCGATGCCGGTGCGCGCATCCCAGTCGTATGGGCGCGCATCTTCGGGCACCGCGCTTTGGTTCACCGGGGGGGCCAACCAGTCTTCGCGGAACTCGGGGCGCGCAAAGGGTTGTTGCGCCGTGGCAAGGCTGGCATCCGACAGCACAATCACGACCATGTTGAAGGTCTCGGCAATCTTGCGCGCGGTGATGACTGAATAAAAGCAATCCTCGATGGTCGAAACCGCCATCACCACTTTGGGCGCATCGCCGTGACCGCCGTAGATCGAGGCCATGAGGTCGCCCTGTTCAACCTTGGTGGGCAACCCGGTCGAAGGGCCGCCGCGCTGCACGTTGATCACCACCAGCGGAATCTCGGCCATCACCGCCAGCCCAAGCGCCTCTTGCTTGAGCGAGAGGCCCGGGCCAGAGGTTACGGTCACCGAACATTTGCCCGCGTAGCTTGCGCCAATTGCGAATGCGCAGGCGGCGATTTCATCTTCGGCCTGGTGCACGACGCAACCGACCTTTTCGAAGATATTGCTGAGGTAATGCGAGGTCGAGGTAGCTGGCGTGATGGGATACATCGCGCAGACTTCCATGCCCGAGGCGACCACCCCCAGCGCCAGCGCCGAGTTGCCGTTCATCACCACCTGCGGTTCGGTGGCGCGTTTGGCCGGAACAAGGAAGCGCAGATCAAGGTTGGCCTCGGCCCAGGCGCGCCCGGCATTAAGCAGCTCGACATTGGCGTCGATGATCTTTTGGTCTTTCTTGCCAAAGATCCGCGCCACCTGCGCGCGCGCCAGCGCCTCATCAAGGCTGTAGATGCCGCAAAGAATACCCAGCACAAACATGTTCTTGCCCTTGCGCGGATCGGGCACGAGCTTCAGGCATTCAACTTCCATCGGCACTTCATAGACGCGGAAACCCTGCGCGCGGATATCCTCGACCACTTTCGTGTAAGAGGCGGCGATATCGGCGCTGCGGTCAGTTTTCCATTTGCTTTCGATCAGGATGATGCCGCCGGGTTTGATCTCGCCCGCGTGCAGGCGGCTGAGCAGCACCTGTTCGTTGAAGGCCACCACCAGATCGGCCTCGTTGCCGCCGTTGGTGACCGGGCCCGAGGCAAAGCGCACCCGGTTGCCAGAGGCACCCGCAACCGAGCGGTGTGGCGGTTGGATTTCGGCGGGAATGATCTCGACCGTCCAGATGCCGTTCCCAGAGCGCGCGGCAATGGCACCAAAGCTTTGGCCGCAGCGCTGTGCACCCTCGCCCGAGTCTGAGACGATTTCGATGATTTGCTCGCTCAGCACCACTGCGGGGCGTTGTGCGGGTGCTTCGGGCTGTTCTTCGATCACTGCCTGTCCGGCTTTGGTTGCCATGGTTTTCCTGCCTTCCTAGATCAGTCGCACATGCGTGAAGTTGCGCTCATTCTGGGCGATGCCGAACATGCTGCCCTCAAGCCCGTCCGGCTCGCCCGCGTAAACAACCGCGCTGTCGCGGATACCCAGATAGCGCTTAATGCCCGCTGCGGCCTTGCGCCCGGCGCCCATCGCCAGAATGACCGTGGCCGCGCCGGTAACGATGTCGCCGCCCGCATAGACCCCTGCCAGCGAGGTGGCGAGGTCGGCATCGGTCTGGATATAGCCGCGCTTGTCGAGTTTGAGCTTCGAGGTCTGCCCCAAAATCGGGTTGGGCGAGGTGCCGATAGCATAGACCACGGTATCGGCCTCGAAATCGAACTCGCTGCCGGGGATGACCACGGGGCTGCGACGGCCCGAGGTATCGGGCTCACCCAATTCCATGCGCACACAGCGCAGCGCACGCACGTTGCCGTTGTCATCGCCTAAAATCTCGACCGGGTTGGTCAGCCAGTGGAATTCGATCCCTTCTTCTTGCGCGTGATGCAGTTCTTCCTTGCGCGCGGGGCACTCGGTTTCGGTGCGCCGATAGATGCAGTTCACCTGCTCTGCACCCAATCGCATGCTGACGCGCATCGCGTCCATCGCGGTGTTGCCCGCGCCGATCACCGCCACCCGCTTGCCAAGGCCAAGCGGCGTGTCATAGGCGGGAAACTGGCCCGCCCGCATCAGGTTGCAACGGGTCAGCAGTTCGTTGGCCGAAAGCACGCCGTTCAGCCCTTCGCCCGGCAGATCCATGAACCGAGGCGAGCCTGCGCCGGTGCCGATGAACACCGCGTCAAAGCCCATCTCGCCCAGCATCTGCTCAATCGTGAACAGCCGCCCGACCAGCGTATTGCACTTGATCTCGACGCCAAGCGCCTCGATCGCGCCGATTTCCGCATCGACGACTGAGTTGGGTAGCCGGAACTCGGGGATGCCGTAGCGCAGAACGCCGCCCGGTTCGTGCAGCGCCTCAAAGATCGCGACTTTGCAACCAGCTTTGGCAAGGTCGGCCGCGCAGGCCATACCCGCCGGGCCAGAGCCTACGATGCCCACGCGAAACGGCTGGCGCTCAATATGGCTGGTTTTGCGCCAACCCTCGGCAATCGCCTTGTCGCCCAGCCAGCGTTCCAGCCGGCCAATCGCCACCGGTTCCAGCGTACCGCCCGCGCCTACCGGGCAGACGCCTTCACACTGGTCTTCCTGCGGACAAACCCTGCCACACACGGCGGGCAGCAGTGTCGAGTCGGTCAAAAGGTTATAGGCGCCGCGATAGTCGTGTTTGATCATGCGGGTGATGAAGCCCGGAATGTCGATATTGACCGGACAACCCTCGATGCAGGCAGGTTGCGGGCAAACAAGGCAACGTTCGCATTCCAAAAGCGCGTTTTCGGTGTCAAAGCCCAGCGCCACCTCGTCGAAGTTCTTGGCGCGGATCTCGGGTTCCTGTACCGGCATCAGCGCGCGTTCTTGCGGAATCGAGCGGATCGTCTTGCGGGCCATCAGCGCACCCCTTCGGTTTCATGCGGCAGTTTCGTGCGACGGCAGTTTTCGTCGTAGCGTTCCAGCGCCACGCGCTCTTCCGCCTTGTAACGCTTGAGCCGCAGCATCAGATCGTCAAAGTCTACCTTGTGACCGTCAAAGTCGGGGCCATCGACGCAGGCAAAGCGGATACGGTCATCAACCTTGACGCGGCAGCCGCCGCACATGCCGGTGCCATCGACCATGATGGGATTCAGGCTGACCATGGTTTTTACTCTGTAGGGGCGAGTTGTTTCGACGCAGCCCTTCATCATGATTGGCGGGCCGATCACCACCACCTCATCGACATCGACATGCGCCTGAAGTGCCTGTGTGATGCCAAGCGTCACCAGACCCTTGATACCTACCGAGCCGTCGTCGGTGCAGATGATAAATTCATCGCAGACCGCGCGGAACTTATCGTCCCAAAAGACCAGATCCTTGTTACGAAACCCGACCACGCCGATGACATAGGCCCCTGCTTCCTTGTAGGCGCGAGCTTGCGGGTAGATTGGCGCCACGCCAAGCCCGCCGCCCACACAAATCACCTTCTTCGCGCCTGAGGTGTGGCTTGGCACGCCCATCGGGCCAACCAGACCAAAAAGCGTATCGCCCTCGTGCAGGTTGGCCTGCATCGCGCGCGTTGATTTGCCCACCGCCTGCACCACCAGCGTCACCGTGCCGCGTTCGCGGTCAAAGTCGGCGATAGTCAGCGGCACCCGCTCGCCGTGGTCGTCGAGGATGACGATCACGAACTGGCCGGGCTTGGCGGCGCGCGCCAGTACCGGGTGCTCGACCTCGAGCAGAAAGGTGACATCCGAAAAGTCGGTGCGCGTTAGAATTGGAAAACCCTTAGAGCGGATATCTTCGAAAGGATTTGCTCCGGAGGGGTCGCTTTGGATCGCCCCGGGTGCACCTGCGTCGTCGTGGTCGGTCATAGAACGCCCCCCGCATGAATTGGGCGGACCCTACGCCGATATCCCTACGCTTCCTTGATCTGCATCAATGGCTGAACGCTTGGGCAGAACGTCGCAGGGCTTGCTCGGTTAAAGTGCAGAGCACGAAACGACAGGCTGCGGCATAAATACACAATTCATATACATCTAAATAGTGTAAGGCTTTCGGCGCGATAAGCAGCCGTGCTGGCGCGTTGCAAGGGGAACAAGATGAGAAATTCTTTCAGTTCAGTAACGACAGGCGGGGTTCTGGCGGTTCTGGGTGCCTTGGTACTAGGATTTCCCGCACAGGCGCAAACTGCGCAAACTACAGACCTTGTCGCGCAGGGCAAGGAAATCTTTGAAACCGGTGTGGCTGGGCTGCCTTGCACAGCGTGCCATGGCGAAGACCAGACAGCACTTGTCGGCCCGGTTATCGAGGGTGGCACGGTGCAGATGGTGCACACTGCACTCGCCAGCGTTGATGCGATGAGTTCGCTTTCGCTCAGTTTGCCACAGATGGTTGCGGTTTCGGCCTATCTGCAATCACTGACGCCAGCGTCGACGAGCATGCCGATGACCGCGCTGGAAGAGGAGGGCAAGGCGCTTTACGAATCGTCTGATGGCAAAATTGGTTGCGCGGATTGCCACGGCCATGACCAGACCGCTCTTGTTGCACCCGATCTGACCGGCACCACGGTAGCTGAAGTGCACGCGGTTGTAGGTCAGATCGAAGAGATGGAAGGGCTGACGCTGACGCTGCCGCAAATGGTCGCGGTGGCGGCTTATCTCGACTATGTCGCATCGAAATAGGCAGGTTTCCGAAAAGGCAGCGCGTTGAAATGGGTCTGCAGGCGCGCTCGAGTCGTATTTACATATTTAGTATTCATAATTGATATGAGTCATGGCGTGTCCAGAATACCTGCCGCAAGGTAAAGCTGTCGGCTGGCGCGTCGTCGTCGAGCCGTCCGACTCTTTTCGTGCGGGCCGTGTCGCTCGCCGCTCGCGGGTGCCGCAGGTCGGTGGGGTGATTGGCTTCTTGCTGGGTCTCGGCGGTTACGCCCTTGGCTGCGCCGCCCCTTGAAAAGGAGGACGCCATGATTTTTGACCAAATGCGTTTTGCAAAGATTTCGACAACCGCCATTGCGCTATGTCTGGCTGGCGCTACGGCGGCTTGGGCGCAGACCGCGCCTGACGCCGACATGATCGCCAAGGGCAAGGCGATTTTTGACGCCGGCGTAGGGGGCATTCCCTGCACGGCCTGCCACGGCGAGGATCAGACCTCGATCATTGGTCCGACGATTACAGGGGATGACGCGGGCATGGTGCACGCGGCGCTTGCCAAAGTAGGCGCGATGCAATCGCTGACTTTGACCGATGAAGACATCGCGGCGGTTTCAGCCTATCTGACCTCGTCGGGTGGCGCGACTGTTATGGTAACCTCGGTTGCAGGGGCCGTGCCGGTCACCACCGCGCAAAACGCGATGAAACTTGCGGCGGATGGTAAGGAAATCTTTGAATCCGGCCCAGACGGCGTGGGCTGCAAGGAATGCCACGGCCACGACGCCACCATCTTGGTTGCGCCGAACCTTGGCGGCAAGTCTGCGATGGAGGTACACGCAGCACTCGTCGTAATCGACGGGATGCAGGGGCTTGAACTTTCAGCTGACGATGTGAAGGCCGTTGCAGCTTATCTTACGCAACAAGCTGGCAAATAACACGTTTCTGCGCCCGGCGGCCACAGCCGCCGGGCGCAGCTATGTTCACCCGGCGTCTTTTTCTGCGGGTGTTGCGCCTACCCATGACGCCGCCTTTTCGCCCATCTTGCGGAACTTGTCAGAGGCGCGCGTCAGCTTTGCCTCCCATTCCGGATCAGGGGTCTGGCCTTCGGTCAGTTTGAAGAAAGCCTGCAACATGCAGGCGATGGCGAAGGGTTCAATCAGCGCTGCTTTTGCCGCCCATGCGAACAAAAGCGCAAATACCACGCCACCCGCCGCGATATTGCCGGGCATCAGATACACCACGGCTGCCGCGGGGGCGAGCATCACCACAAATACCGCGAACGACAGCGCATAGACGATCGCTGTCAGCCAGACGGCGTTGATCATGATCGGTTTGGCGTTCTGCCCGTAAAGCACCAGCGCCTCGCGTGCCGAGGCGTAGGGGTTATCTGATTTTGTGCGGATCGCCTGCGCCAGCATCACCTCGTCCAGCAACCCCACCGCAACGCGCAGATAGGCGCGCACCAACCCCATGATCTTGTCCAGCCCCGGTATCGGCACGAGGTGCAAAAGACCCTGCACCAGCCCGGTAATCAGCCGCAGCACGCCTTTGATGAGCCGGTCGAGCAGAAATAGCGCCGAGGCTTGTCCGAAGCGCGCAGTTACCACGGCGCGGGCATGTTCGATTTGGCCACGGCCTTGTGGTAGCGTGCCACCCTGCAGCAATTCAACCATCACCGCGATATGGCCCGCCTTGACGATATACAGCAGATAGTCGCGCAGAAAGAACAGCACCCCCGCCACGCTGACAAAACCGATGAGCCCGCCCCAGAAGGTTGTTGAAGCGCGAAACTCTTCATCACCAAATCCGCCGATGCCCCAGCCAACGCCCGCGCCGGTACCCGTGGCGATGATGTAGGCGGCAGTGATTGCAAAATAGACGATCATGCGAAAGATCACGAAAGGCGCGGTTTGGCGCATCAGGCCAAGCCCGCGCGATATACTGAAATCCATCGTTCTCCCCATTTTCTTGACGGACAAATCCGCGCCCGCAGCGCAAGTCTAGCGCGGAATATTCATTAGACGCAGCAAAATGCGATCGCCCGGCGATTCGAGGCGGTTAGGTGTGAAAGTTGCGGCGCAAGTGGGCGCGGGTGCGACAGAATGTCCTGCCGTAAGGGCAATTTGGTGTTTGTCGCCAAAGATGCCTTGGCGTTAAACCAATAACAGGGAGTGATCTATTCATACGTCAGGGCGGAGGCTTTATGGCACAGCGCGCGTGGGCAATAGCGGCGCTTTTTTCAGCGTCATTTTTGTGGGCAGGGGGCGTTTGGGCGCAAACCGGCATGGAGTCGATCGTACCGCAACTTAGCGGCACGACTGCTGACCATTCCAAGTTCGAGGTGCTGCGAAAACCCTTCGCTTCTGGGCCAGAGGTCACGCAGGCCTGCCTGAGTTGCCATACCGAGGCGTCAGACCAGGTCATGCACACGGTGCACTGGCAGTGGGAATATACGCAGCCTGAAACCGGGCAGATCCTTGGCAAATCGAATGTCATCAACTCGTTCTGCGGCAACGTCGCGGGCAACGAGGCGCGTTGCACGTCGTGCCACGCGGGCTATGGCTGGACCGATGTACGCCAACCAGCGCCTGACGATCCGACTCAGGTTGATTGCCTTGCCTGCCACGACACCTCTGGCCAATACGCCAAGCAAGATAATCAGGCGGGCAATCCGCCGCTTGATCCGGTCACACCGGGCGCCAAGACCATAACGGGGGCGCTTGCATGGCCAGTGAACCTGTCCGAAGCGGCGCAATCGGTTGGCATGCCCACCAATGAAAACTGCGGCAACTGCCACTTCTACGGAGGTGGTGGCGACAACGTGAAACACGGCGACCTAAGTTCTGTGCTGTTTGACCCGCCGCTAGCTGTTGATGTGCACATGTCGAGCGACGGCGCCAACATGACCTGTGTTGATTGCCACGTCACCGAAGACCACGTCATCAACGGCAGCCGTTATGACACCAACGTGTCCGATCCGCACGCAGATACGCGCGCGCCGGGGGCAGCCTCGGATGTTGCCGCCTGCGATTCTTGCCATACCGCTACGCCGCACGGCAATTCCGTAGTGGGGCTGAAGCTGAACGATCACACCGACCGCGTGGCTTGCGAAAGCTGCCACATCCCAGCCTTTGCGCGCGGAGGCGTTGCCACCAAGACGCTGTGGGATTGGTCAACCGCCGGGCGACTTACGGCCGAGGGCAAGCCGATCACCGAGAACGGCTACACCCAAGGCAATGGCGTTGAGCGTGGTCTTTACCTTTCGACCAAGGGCGACTTTGCCTGGGGCGAAAACGTGGTGCCTTATTACGCTTGGTTCGACGGCAACGTGAGCTACAGCCAGCCCGATGAGGCAATTAATCCGAGCGCGCGTGTCGAAATCAACAGCCTGCACGGCGACGCCGGAGATGCCGCCTCGCGGATCTTCCCGTTCAAGCGGATGGAGGGGCGGCAGGCCTATGATACCATCTCGAACCGGCTGGCCTTCAATCTGGTCTACGGGCCCAAAAGCGATACTGCCTTCTGGACCAATTTTGATTGGGCAAAATCGCTGCAGGCCGGTGCCGACTATGTTGGCGATGACTATTCGGGCAGCTACGGCTTTATTGACACCTACATGTACTGGCCGATCACCCACATGGTGGCACCCGCCCGCGACGCTCTCGATTGCGTCGAATGCCATAAGAGCGACGGCCGTATGGCCATGATCGCCGGCGTCTATGTGCCCGCCGGCGGCATGGGGCTGGGTGGAAAGCTTGGCATACTGATCTTCGTGCTGGGCGCGTTGGGCGTGGTCGGCCACGCGGCGCTTCGCATGGTCGGGGTTGCTCGCCGCAAGAACAAAGGGGCGAAACATGGCTGAACGTCTGGTCAAGGTTTATTCGCGGTTCAACCGCATCTGGCACTGGCTGCAGGTGGTCTTGATCTTGATGCTATTTTTCACTGGCACTCGGATCATGGGGCTGCACACGCTGATCCCGTTTGAAGGCGCGGTAACATTGCACACGTTGTCGGCGCTGGTGCTGCTGGTGCTTTGGGCGTTCGCCACTTTCTGGTTGTTTACCACCGAAAACTGGAAGCAGTTCATTCCCCGCTACAAGGGCTTGCCACAGGTGATCCGCTTTTATGCTTGGGGTGTGTTCAGAGGGGAAGAGCATCCCTATCAGAAAGCCTATCACCGCCGTCACAACCCGCTGCAGGCGCTGACCTACCTCGCGCTAAAGATCGTGCTGTTTCCAGCAATCTGGATGTCGGGGCTGGCCTACCTGCTCTATACGTTCTGGTCACCGCTCGACGATCAAAGCTTCTGGCTGATGGTGGTTGCCAATATCCATATCCTCGCGGCGTTCTCGGTGGCCACGTTTGTGCTGCTGCATGTCTATCTACTGACTATCGGAGGTTTCCGTGTTCACGTGCGCCCGATGATCTCGGGTTTTGAAGAGGTCGAGGTTTCTGCCGAGGCCGAAGCCTATTTCGCTGCTGAAAAGCCCGAGCGTCTGAAGGCCGAAGGCTGACGCTCAGCTACCTGTTGAAATGCAAAAGCGCCGCAAAAGCGGCGCTTTTCATTTGGTGCAAGGGGGTAGGGGTCAACCGCCCCAAGTGCGCAGCGGGCCGCAATCCATATGCACGAAGTTCGATCTGCTGTATTTGCCCACACCCCCGGCATTGCAGCTGGCCGCGGCTCGGTAGATCTGCGACACCGTGCGCCCATCCACGCGCAGGTCGGCGGCTTGGCCTTGGATGTGCAGTGAGTTTTTGGCCACGCCGCTTGAGGAGCGACGCATCGCGTCGTTGGTGGCTTGCGAGCGGTAGCCGGAAAGCATGTTGTAGGGGGTCGAGGTTTCAAGCAACCGGTGCGAAGCGGCGGCAATGTCAATGGTGCGTGCGTCGATCGATTTCACTTCGTTGCTGCGCACGTCGCGCATGAAGCGGCTGATTTCGGCCATCGCTTCTTTGATGTACTCGCCTTCGACCCAGTAAACCATGTCGATAGATTCGCCAGTACGGCCCGAAAACATGCTGATGCGGCGGATATCACCTGCGCCTTTGAGAAAACCGAAAGCCTTGCTGGAGGTGGGTGCCGCGACAACCATTGTTGCCGCAAAGGCGCCAATAAGGCCTCGCCGGGTCATTACCGAAGTCATCATTTCGTCAGCCTGTCCCAAGTTTACCGTATTTACCAACGGCTTGACCGATTGAGTTCACTCAACTACCCGGACTTTATTACACAATCTGATTCGCCTTCCAACAGCGGATTTGTCGCACAAGCGAAATATCGTTAAGTATCGGCTACTTTTTGCCGAAAGGGGCAGTCTGTTGCACCGCTGCATCGCGTTGGCCGTCGTTGGCATTTTCAACATCGACGCGCACATGATTGTGCGCATCCGGGGGTGGACAGGGATGGTGTTTTGCTTGAATCTCCACCGGATTGACAGGTTTTTTGCGAGGCTTTGGCGGTGATGACAAAAGCGAAATCGATGGGCGCGGTGGCGGCGAGGGTTCTGGCCGTTTGGGCGCTGCTGCTTGCTTTCGCGACACCCGCCAACGCGCAGTTGTTGGGCTTTGAACAGGCTTTGGCCGAGGCGGCTTCGTCAGATGCTGTGCTTGCGGCCTTTTATGGCGAGCGCGGCTACCAGCCGATTTGGACCACCGGGTCCGATGCCGATCGGCGCGCCGCGTTGTTTGCGGCGTTGGCCGCGGCCCCCGACCACGGCCTACCCGCCGCCCGCTACGGCGCCGAGGCGTTGATCGCGCGCTTTGCCACGCTGCGCACCGAGCGCGACCGTGCGCGGCTTGAAGCTGCGGTCTCGTCGGCGCTGCTCAATTACGCACACGACGTTCAGGTGGGGGTCATAACCGACCCCTCTGCGCTTGAAGATGGTTTGGTGCGCAAGCCCAAACGGCAGGACCAACTGGCTATTCTTGAGGCATTCGCTGCTGCGTCCAACCCCACTGCCTATCTGCGCACACTGCCGCCGCAAGATCCCGAATATGCGCAACTGATGCGCGCCAAGTTCGACATCGAGGCGGCACTGGCGCGCGGCGGTTGGGGCCCCAAGGTTCCTGCGGTCGGCAAGCTTGAGCCCGGTGCCACTGGCCCGGCAGTTATCGCGCTGCGCGACCGGCTGATTGCGTTGGGTTACCTGGCCCGTTCGGCATCGGCCAGCTTTGACACCGCCATGCAGGCCGCGGTGCAGCAATTCCAGCTGGACAACGGTCTTTCGGCCGACGGTGTAGCGGGCGAAACCACGCTTGGCGAGATCAACCGCAACCCCGAAGACCGTCTGCGCGCCATCGTGGTGGCGATGGAGCGTATGCGCTGGATGTATGGCAGCGAACGTGGCGAGCGCCACGTCTGGGTGAACCTGCCCGATTTCACCGCGAAGATCATCGACGATGGCAAGGTCACCTTTCAGACCATAACCGTTGTCGGCCAGAACCTGAGAAATACGCGCAGCCCCGAGTTTTCGGACCAGATGGAACATATGGTCATTAACCCGAGTTGGTACGTGCCGCGTTCGATCACGGTTGCCGAATACCTTCCGATGTTGCAGGCGAATCCGGGTGCCGTGTCCTACCTTGATCTGATTGATCAGACCGGGCGGGTCATCGCGCGCGACGGTATCGACTTCGTTCAGTTCGATGCCAATACCTTTCCCTTCGATCTCAAGCAGGGACCGTCAAATTCGAATGCGCTGGGGCTGGTGAAGTTCATGTTCCCCAATGCGCTCAACATCTACTTGCACGACACGCCCTCGAAATCGCTTTTCGCGCGCGAAACGCGGGCCTTCTCGCATGGCTGCATCCGCTTGGGCGACCCTTTCGACTTTGCCTATGCGCTGCTGGCGCGCCAGAGCACTGACCCGCAGGGGTTGTTTGCGCGTAACCTGCATTCGGGGCAGGAAACAACGCTGCCGCTGGATACGTTCGTGCCCGTGCATCTGGTGTACTTCACCGCCTGGCCGAACGCCAAAGGCCGCATCGAGTTTCGCCGCGATATCTACGGGCGCGACGCGCTGATTTTTCAGGCGCTGCAAAACGCCGGGGTGGCGCTGCCTTCCTGGCAGAGCTAAACGGGAACCGAAAGCCGTGGGGCAGGGGCGCCCAATGTGCATTACCGGGGCAGCAAATGGCGCATACCGTTCATTCCATCGCCGAGACGCTCGGGCTTGAAGCGCATGGAGCGGTAGATCTGAAAATTACCGGAGTCGCGGAACCAGCACTGGCGGGGCAAGACGATCTGGCCTTTGCGGGCAATCCGAAATACGCCGACGCGCTGCGCCAAGGGCAGGCGCGGGCCGCGCTGCTGTGGCAAGATGCAGACTGGCGCGGCTTAGGTTTGCAAGCGGCGATTCTGGCGCCGCGGCCACGCTTTGCCATGTCGGGCATCAGTCGGCTGTTTGATGCAGGCCCTGAAATTGCGCCAGGAGTTCATCCGAGTGCGCTGATCGATGCGTCGGCCCGTGTTGGCAAAGGGGCGGCGATTGGGCCCTTTGTCAGCATCGGGCGCGACGTCGAGATTGGCCCGCGCGCCCGCATCGGTGCGCAATGTGCGATTGGCGAAGGCTGCAAGATCGGCGCCGATGCGCTGCTGCACCCGCGCGTCACACTGGGTGCCCGCGTCGAGGTGGGGGACCGTTTTATCGCGCAATCGGGTGTGGTGATCGGCGGCGATGGTTTTTCTTTCGTGACGCCAGAGAAATCAGTGACCGAAGAAGTGCGCGAGACCCTTGGGCAACGAGGCCAGACCCGCCCCCAAGCCTGGGCGCGCATTCACAGCCTCGGCAATGTGGTAATCGGCGACGATGTTGAAGTGGGTGCCAATACCACTATTGACCGTGGCACCGTGCGCGCAACGACCGTGGGCTCTGGCACCAAGATCGACAACCTCGTGCAGATCGGCCATAACGCGCAGCTTGGCCGCGACTGCCTGATCTGCGCGCAATCGGCCGTTGGCGGTTCGGCGCGGTTGGGCGATCGGGTGGTGATGGGCGGGCGCGCAGGCGTTTCAGACAACCTGCTGGTGGGCGATGATGTGGTGCTGGGTGCCGCGGCCGTTTTACTTTCCAACGCTCCGGCGGGTCGCACGTTGCTTGGCTACCCGGCGATCAAGATGGACGCGCAGATCGAGGCCTATAAAAACACCCGGCGGCTGGGGCGACTATTCGCTCAGGTGGCAGAGTTGCGCGAAGCTGTTATCAGACTGGGTGGCAAAAATTGAACGGAGACATTTATGGCCAGTGCAGTTGCCAATGAAATCATAGCGATCATCGCCCGGCAGGCAATGCTGACCCCCGACGAGGTGCGCCTTGACATGACGCTTGACGAGTTGGGCTTTGACAGCCTCGTTCTGGTTGAGGCGCTGTTTGCCATCGAAGAGAAATTCGATATTTCCGTGCCCTACAATGCCAATGATCCCGACGAGACCGAGTTCGACATCTCATCAATCGGGGCGGTCATCGCAGGTATCGAGGCGCTTGTCGCCGCACGGGCGTAAAGCGGTGGGCCGCGTTGTCATCACCGGGGCAGGTACGATCAATCCGCTTGGTGCAGACATGCACGAGACTTATGCGGCACTGATACAAGGGCGGGTGGCGATCGGGCCGCTTGCATTCCGCGATTCCGACCGGCTTTCGGTGCAGGTCGGCGCCGAAGTAAAGGGCTTTGTACCCGAAGCGCACCTGAGCCGAAGTGAGCTTGGCTTTGCCGACCGCTTTGCGCAATTTGCGCTGGTCGCGGCGCGCCAGGCGGTGGCCGAGGCGGGCCTAACCTTTAACGATGATCTGGCCGAGCGCGCCGGTGTGATCGTTGGCACGGCGGGCGGCGGGCTTACCACCTCGGACGAGGCGTATCGCGCGGTTTATGCCGAGGGCAAGAACCGCGTGCACCCCTTTACCGTGCCGCGCCTGATGCACAGCGCCGCTGCCAGTCTTGTGGGCATGGCACTGGGGCTGCGCGGCCCCAGTTTTTCGGTTTCTACCGCCTGTGCCAGTTCAAACCATGCAATGGGGTTGGCATTTCAGATGGTGCGCGGTGGTGCGGCACCGGTGATGCTGGCGGGCGGTGCCGAAGCGATGTTGTGCTTTGGCGGCATCAAGGCTTGGGAGGGGCTGCGTGTGCTGTCACCCGATGGCTGTCGCCCATTTTCGGGCGACCGCAACGGTCTGGTGCAGGGCGAGGGTGCCGCGGTCTTTGTGTTTGAAGATTACGACCATGCCCGCGCGCGCGGTGCGCCGATGTTGGCCGAGGTGGTGGGTTTTGCAATGGGGGCCGACGCAGGCGACATGGTGATGCCCTCGCGCGATGGTGCTGCACGGGTGATGGCGGGCGCGCTGGCTGATGCGGGCCTTGCGCACGAAACGGTGGGTTACATCAATGCGCACGGCACCGGCACCACTGCCAATGACCGCACTGAAATCGCGGCGATCCGGCAGGTTTTCGGAGCGCACGCCGACAAGCTGATGATCTCGTCCACCAAGTCGATGCACGGGCATCTGATCGGCGCGACGGGTGCGGTCGAACTTATTGCCTGCCTGATGGCGCTGCGCATGGGCGTGATTGCACCGACCATGGGGCACCGGGTGCCAGATCCAGACTGCGCGCTTGACGTGGTGCCAAATGTGGCGCGGCAGGCGCGCGTTGATGTGGTGTTGTCGAACGCCTTTGCCTTTGGTGGTTTGAACGCCGTGCTGGCGTTGGCGCGCATCTAGCCTAAATGCCAAACGCCGCCCATTGTGGGCGGCGCTGATTTCTTCTGCGATCGGGTCGCGATCAGGGGCGCGGCGTCGGCGCGTCTGCGGGCGCAGTCGCCGGGGCTTCTGCGCCCGGGGTTACGCCAGCCGCAGCGGCTGCGGCGGCGGACGAGGCGGCGTTAGCCGCGCTGACCGCAGCGTATCCGTCGGCGAAACCTTCCAGTCCGATAACCGAGTCGACGGTTTGGTCGGGCGCCACCATCGGTACCAGCGACAGCACTGCCGAGGTGCCGGTTTTCATTGAGTCGATATCTTCTGCGGTAAACCCGGCGCGAACCACGCAGCCGACCGAGTTGCAGAAGGTAAAGGGATAGCGACGCGCCTCGTTACCATTAAAGCTGATCGACAGCATTTGCGACAAGAGCGTCTCAAGCGGCGTCAAGATCGTTGCACCCGCCGCGGCAGGTTGCCCGGCCGGTAGTGCGAACATGCTGATTTCCGCCAGCGGCGTGCCGTCTGAGGTTTTCAGCAATTGGTATAGCTGGCAGGGGTCGAACCCATCCTCGGTGCGGATACACTGCATTTCCCACGCGCCATAGGTTTCGGCCACATAGGTTTCGCCGATCGGGGTTTCGGCAGGCTCGGAGGCTGCGGCGGGGGGCGTTGTGTCTTGTGCAAGCGCCGGCGTCGCGAGCGCAAAAGCCATTGCGACCGAGAGCGTCTTGAAATGGTTTGCCATGGGCTTCATCCTGTTGCTTTTGACGTTGCGGCTCGCTTAGCACGGCGCGGCAGGGGTGTCAGCGTCGAAAATGCCCCACCAGCAAGCGCGTCGGGCGGAAAACCGCCGGAACGAAATAGAAAAAGGTCCCCCTTGAGGGACCTTTTCCACTTGTTTCTCCCTGTCGGACGGGCCGACTTAATTAGCGCGATGCTAATGCGCGACATATCGTCCGTCAACAGCCAAGAAATGCGTATTCGCCTGTGCGGCCGCGCCCCGAGGCGCAGCCACTTTGACAGGGAGGAAGGGATCCGTGCGACATGGTCTGGGCGCGGATCGAGCGAATGGTGGCACATGTCGGTTAACATTGTATGTTGGCGCTGAACGGCGTGCGGGAGATGAAAAAGTGGTGACGCAAAACGGCATTTTCGTGGGTGGCGGCGGGGCAGCTTATGCAGAGCCGCAGGAGCTGCTGCTGAAATACGGCAACCGCCACGGGTTGATCGCGGGGGCAACCGGCACCGGCAAGACCGTGACGTTGCAGATCCTTGCCGAAGGGTTTTCCGCTGCGGGGGTGCCGGTATTTCTGGCGGATGTGAAGGGCGATCTGGCGGGGCTTGCAGTGGCGGGGCAGGCCGATGGCAAGCTGCATGAGGCTTTCCTCAAGCGGGCAGAAACGATTGGTTTTGATCTGCAGTATCAGGCCTTTCCGGTGACCTTTTGGGACATGTTCGGTGAACAGGGCCACCCGGTGCGCACCACGGTCAGTGAAATGGGGCCGCTGCTTTTGTCGCGGCTGATGGACCTGAGCGAAGCGCAAGAGGGCGTGCTGAACATCGCCTTTCGGCTGGCCGACGAAGAAGGGCTGCCGCTGCTCGACCTCAAAGACCTGCAGGCGATGCTGCTGTTCATCGGTCAGAACGCCGCTGACATCGGGCTGCGCTATGGCAACGTGGCACCCTCTACCATCGGCGCGATCCAGCGCCAATTGCTTGTGCTGGAAAATCAGGGCGGCACCAAGCTGTTCGGCGAACCCGCGCTTGATTTGGCCGATATCCTGTCGTGTGCGCCCGACGGGCGCGGGCGCATCAACATTCTGGCGGCAGACAAGCTGATGTCTTCGCCGCGGCTTTACGCAACCTTCCTGCTTTGGCTTTTGTCAGAGCTTTTTGAAGAACTGCCCGAGGTGGGCGACCCTGACAAGCCCAAGCTCGTGTTCTTTTTTGACGAGGCGCATCTACTGTTTCAAGATGCCCCCAAGGCGTTGATCTTGAAGGTGGAGCAGGTGGCGCGGCTGATCCGCTCCAAAGGGGTGGGGGTGTATTTCATCACTCAGAACCCGACCGACGTGCCTGATACAGTGCTGGGTCAGCTTGGCAACCGCGTGCAGCACGCGCTGCGCGCCTTTACCGCGCGCGATCAGAAAGATCTGAGACGCGCTGCCGAAAATTATCGCGCAAATCCTCGATTTGATACCGAGCTGGCAATCAAGGAGGTTGGCACCGGCGAGGCGGTCACCTCGTTCCTGCAAGCCAAGGGCGCGCCGGGGATGGTTGAGCGCACGCTGGTGCGCCCGCCCGCAAGCCGCCTTGGCCCGATTACCCCGATAGAGCGCGCCGAACAGCTGCGCGCCTCGACTTTTGGGGCCAAATACGACGCGCTGGTAGATCGCGACTCCGCGCACGAACGGTTGGCGACGAGGGCAGCGGCGGCCGCTGCTGCAGCCGCCACCGTTTCCGCCGAAAGCGAGGCGCGCGAGTTTTCCAGCGCGCGTCGCTACACCGGGGGGAGCACGCAGGCCAAGCCGGCCAAGCGATCGTCGCGTTCGGATTCGATTGCCGAGACCTTTGGCAAAAGTTTTGCCCGCCAGCTTGGTTCCAAATCCGGGCAGGCGCTGGTGCGCGGCGTGTTGGGCGGTCTGTTCAAGTCACGTTGAGCTTCGGCCCCGTAAGTAGCCGCGATTCTGCCAAAAGCGCGATCAGCACGTCAATGTGGCGCGAAAGACTGTAATGCGCGGCGCCCGCGCGCCGCGTTTCCTCCAACTCCGCCTCGGCGGCCATTAGTGCCGCGAGCGCATGTTCGGGCACGATTGTTTCCACATCGCGCACAATGCGGCGCAGGTCGCGGCTGCGGTTGTAGTCGGCAAGGCCAAGCCGCGCTGCGCGGATCAATAAGCGCGGGCGGCGTAATTCGGCTAGCAGCTGCGCAAAATCGGTCATGGTAAGCCCTTTCTGGTTACAATGACTCCAACATAATCAACCTAAGCGGGTGTTGCGTTTTTTGCGGCTTGACCGAACGGCGATGTATGAAATGTTTATCATTTCGCAACAATTATCAGGTTCCGGGCGTTTTGTTAACGAATGGGTAACAAATGCAACCCACGGTTGCATTAGCATTGGCCTCTGCCTGTAAACCAAGGATTTAAAGGGCGAAATGTCGAACCTGGCTGTTCCAAAAGCGGCGCTTCCCGCGTGGCTGCCCGAGTTCACTCGGGCCTATCTACGTCATGTCGAAGAAGGAATTCCGATCCGCCAGATCGCGCGCGAGAAGGGCGAGCACGCCTCTACAGTGTTGCGCCGCCTGCGCCGAATAGAGGCACGTCGGGATGATCCGCTGCTTGACGAGGCGCTAAGTCGCTTTGCCCATTCCGCAGGGTGCCCGCCCCGCAACTTCTGCTCAGCGAAGGATAAGATCGCCATGTCAGCACCGATCCGCACGCGTACAAAAACTGAAACCGCCGAAACCCTGCAGCGCGAAGGCCGCCGCATCCTGCGCCGCCTGGCAGAGGCTGGCGCCGTGTTGGTGGTTGGCGCCGATATGGATAAAGCCGTCGTGCTGAAGGGCACCGTGCGCACCGCCGTGCTGGAACGCAGCGTGGCGCAGGGCTTTGCGCTGAACGACTGGATCGCGGTGATCCACACGGGCCGCGTTACCAGCTACGAAATTACTGCCACAGGCCGCGCCGCCTTGCGCCGGATGATCGAGGCCGATGACCTGGCGCGCGTGGCGGGATTTGCCGAGGCGCAATCGGGCTTTGCCACGCCTTATGCCAACCAGCATCGCCAGTGGGAAACGCGCGATCTGCCCGAGATGGGCGAGGGGCAGCGGCGCCTGCGCGTGAACCTGGCAGAAAGCCCGCTTGGTGTGCTGGCGCGCCGCCGAGACAGGGACGGTGAGCCGTTTCTCGCCCCCGAGCTGGTGGCTGCGGGCGAGCGGCTGCGCGAAGATTTCGAACTGGCCCAGCTTGGCCCACGCGTGGCGCAAAACTGGGAGCGGTTTCTGTCGGGAGGCGAGCGGGGCCAGCATCGCCCCGATTCCAACCATTCGGGCGGCTCGGACAAGGCGCGGGCGCGGGTGGCATTGGCGCTGCGCGACCTCGGGCCGGGGCTAGGCGATATGGCGCTTCGCTGTTGTTGCTTTCTTGAAGGGCTTGAGGCGGTTGAAAAGCGTCTGGGCTGGTCGGCGCGTTCGGGCAAGATCGTGCTGCGCATCGCGTTGATGCGGCTCAAACGGCACTACGAGGAAACCTATGGCGGTGCGGCGCCGTTGATCGGCTAGCGCGGGCGCGAGCGGGATAGCGCAAAGTGCGCCCCCGCTCGCCCTCTTCAGGCCTCAAACTCTATCAACAGGTCTTTGGCGTCGATCTGCTGGCCGGGCGTTACAAGCAAGCGCAGCACCACCGCGTCGCGGTCGGCGTGGATGCCGGTTTCCATCTTCATCGCCTCGATTGTCATCAAAAGGTCACCCGATTTCACCCGCTGCCCGGCCTGCACAGCAACCGTGGCCACCACGCCCGGCATCGGCGCGCCGATCTGCGCGGGGTTGCCGTCATCGGCCTTGGGCCGTGCGGCGGTGGCCGCCTTGATGGTGCGGTTTGGCACCCGGATCACGCGCGGCTGGCCGTTGAGTTCAAAGAACACCTTTGCCTCGCCTTCTTCGTTGGTTTCGCCCAGTGCTTGCAAGCGAATCTCAAGCGTCTTGCCGGGGTCGATTTCGGCTGAAACCTCGTCACCGGGCTGCATACCGTAGAAGAATGTCGGCGTCGGCAGGCTGCGCACCGGGCCGTAAAGGCGGTGCCGCCCCATGTAATCAAGAAATACCTTGGGATACATGAGATACCCGGCAAGGTCTTCATCATCGACCACAAAACCGGCAAGCTCGGCCGAAACCTTGGCCCGCACCGCCTCAATGTCAACCGGCGCCAAGCCTTTGCCCGGGCGTTGGGTCGAGGGCGTTTCGCCCTTGAGCACCTTGGCCGAGATGCCCGCAGGCCAGCCTCCGGGCGGCTGCCCGAGGTTGCCGCGCAGCATGTCAGCCACCGAATCTGGGAAGGCCACCTCAATGGCGGGGTCTTCAACCTCAGCGCGTGTGAGGTTTTGCGACACCATCATCAACGCCATGTCACCCACCACTTTCGATGAGGGCGTGACTTTGACGATATCGCCAAACATCGCGTTGGCATCGGCATAGGCCTGCGCCACCTCGTGCCAGCGTTCTTCTAACCCCAAGCTGCGCGCTTGTGCCTTGAGGTTGGTGAACTGGCCCCCCGGCATCTCGTGCAGATACACTTCAGAGGCGGGGGCGGGCAGGCCGCTTTCAAAGGCCGCATACTGCCCGCGCACCGCTTCCCAATAGTTCGACATGGCGCGGATTGCGCCGATGTTTAGCCCGGTGTCGCGCTCGGTATGGCCAAGAGCTTCGACAATTGATCCAAGGCAGGGTTGCGAGGTGCCGCCCGAAAACGCATCCATCGCCGCATCAATCACATCGACCCCGGCATCCGCCGCTGCCAGCACTGTGGCCGCCGAAATGCCTGAGGTATCGTGCGTGTGAAAATGGATGGGCAGCCCCACCTCGTCTTTCAACGCCGCGATCAGCACACGAGCAGACGCGGGCTTCAGCAGCCCGGCCATGTCCTTCAATCCCAGCACATGTGCGCCCGCTGCACGCAATTCCTTGCCCATTGCGACGTAATAGCCGAGGTCGTATTTTGCGCGCTCGGGGTTGAGGATGTCGCCCGTGTAACAGATCGTGCCTTCGCAAAGCTTGCCCGTTTCAAGCACCGCATCCATCGCGACGCGCATGTTCTCAACCCAATTGAGGCTGTCAAACACCCGGAACACATCGATACCCGTCGCTGCCGCTTGCGTTACGAAAAAGCGCACGACGTTGTCGGGGTAGTTTGTGTAGCCAACGCCGTTGGCGCCGCGCAGCAGCATCTGGGTCATCACATTGGGCAGGTGGGCACGGATGTCGCGCAGCCGCTGCCACGGACATTCCTGCAAAAAGCGGTAGGCGACATCGAAGGTGGCGCCGCCCCAACATTCGACCGAGAAAAGCTCGGGCAGGGTGGCGGCATAAGCGGGTGCCGCGCGCACCATATCGATCGATCGCATCCGCGTTGCGAGCAGGCTCTGGTGCCCGTCGCGCATGGTTGTGTCAGTCACCAACACCCGTTTCTGCGCGGCCATCCAGTCTGCCACCGCTTGCGGGCCTTTTTCGTCAAGCAGCTGGCGGGTGCCGGGGGCAGGGTGTGCGTCGCTTTCGGGCGGCCGGGGCACGCGGGCCTGTGCTGGAGGTAGTGGGCGGCCCGCACTTTCGGGGTGCCCGTTGATCGAGATGTCGGCGATGTAGGTGAGGATCTTGGTGGCACGGTCCAGCCGCTTTTTGAAATCGAAAAGCGCAGGCGTCGTGTCGATGAATTTGGTGGTGTAGGTATTGTTCAGAAACACCGGGTTTTTCAAAAGGTTGATGACAAACTCGATGTTCGTTGAAACACCCCGCACGCGAAACTCGCGCAGCGCCCTATCCATACGGGCAATCGCTTGTTCGGGTGTTTGCGCCCAGGCGGTTACCTTGACCAGCAGGCTGTCGTAATGGCGCGTGATGACGCCGCCTGCATAGGCGGTGCCACCGTCAAGCCGGATACCCATACCGGTGGCCGAGCGGAAGGCGGTGATGCGCCCATAATCGGGGATAAAGTTGTTTTGCGGGTCTTCGGTCGTGACACGGCATTGCAGCGCATGGCCTGAAAGGCGCACTTCGGCTTGGTTTGAAACCCCCGTCGCCTCGGCCAGCGTGGCACCTTCAGCGATGCGAATCTGCGCCTGCACGATGTCGATGCCGGTGACCTCTTCGGTCACGGTATGTTCGACCTGCACGCGCGGGTTTACCTCGATAAAGTAAAACCGCCCGTCGTCCATATCCATCAAGAACTCGACCGTGCCTGCGTTGCGGTATCCCACAGCGCGGCCGATCTTGAGCGCGAGCCCACAAACTTCGTCGCGCTCGGCCTCGCTTAGGTAGGGGGCAGGGGCGCGCTCGACCACCTTCTGGTTGCGCCGCTGCACGGTGCAGTCGCGCTCGTAAAGGTGATAGAGCCCGCCGTGCGCATCGCCCAAAAGCTGCACTTCAACGTGGCGCGCGCGCTGGATCATCTTTTCCAGATAGCCCTCGCCGTTGCCAAAGGCAGACTCGGCCTCGCGCCGCCCCTCGCGGATTTTTTCGACCAGCTCTAGCGGCGAAAGGATCGCGCGCATACCGCGCCCGCCACCGCCCCAGCTGGCCTTCAGCATCAACGGATACCCAAGCGCTTCGGCGGCATCGCGTGCAGCGGCCATATCTTCGCTCAACAGCTCTGACGCAGGCACCACCGGCACGCCCGCCTTCATCGCCACCCGCCGCGCGCTGGCCTTGTCGCCCAAGGCGCGCATAGTGTCGGCGGTGGGGCCAATGAAGGCAATTCCGGCCGCCACACAGGCATCGACGAAATCGGGGTTTTCCGACAACAGCCCATAGCCGGGGTGAATCGCATCGGCGCCGCATTCGCTGGCCACGCGGATGATCTCGGGAATACTCAGATAGGCCGCCACCGGCCCCAGCCCCTCACCTATCCGGTAGGCTTCGTCGGCCTTGAAGCGATGCAGGCTGAGCTTGTCCTGCTCGGCATAGACCGCGACGGTCTTTTTACCCAGTTCGGTCGCCGCGCGCATGACGCGAATGGCAATCTCACCACGGTTGGCGATCAGGATTTTTCGAAACATCGGCTCCCCCTGCGGCAAAATGCAGCGCTGGAAGGTTAGCCATGCTGCGCTGCGGCGCAAGTCGATTCGCGTGGCTTGCGCCCCGGTCTGTCAATTCGGCTACGGTGCGATGCTTGACAGGCGAACCCGGCAGCGCCAAGCAAGTGCCATGATCGATTTGCGCCCCGTTTCACATATCATCGGCCTGCTTGTGGTTGTGCTGGGGCTGCTTATGCTGCTGCCGATGGCGCTTGACTGGCAGCGCGGTGACGCCAACTGGCGCGCGTTTCTTGAATCGTCGATCATCACGACCAGCGCCGGTGCGCTGATCGCGATGAGCACGCGCAGCGACATTTCACGTGGCCTTGCTCTGCGCGACAGCTTTTTGCTCACCTCAGGGGCGTGGCTGGTGCTGCCCGCGTTCGGAACCTTGCCGCTGTTGATCGGTGCGCCTGATATTTCGTTTACCGACGGCTATTTCGAGGCGATGTCGGGCATGACCACCACCGGCACAACCGCAATCCCCGCGCTGGATTTGCTTCCTTGGGGGGCCAACCTCTGGCGCGCTATGTTGCAATGGTTGGGAGGTTTGGGGATCATCATCGTCGCGCTGATCTTTTTGCCGGTCATGAAGGTCGGGGGGATGCAGTTTTTCCGTTCGGAAGGCTTTGATACGCTGGGCAAGATTTTGCCGCGCGCAATCGACATTTCCAACGCGATGCTACGCATTTACGTCGGGCTGACGGTGCTGTGCGCGGTTGTCTATGTGACCGCGGGCATGACCCCCTTTGACGCCATCCTGCATTCTTTGACGACGATAAGCACCGGCGGTTTTTCGAACTATGATGCCAGTTTTGGTGTTTACAAAGGTGCACCCGAGGTGGCCGCGACGGTGTTCATGATCCTTGCGTCGCTGCCCTTCATCCGGTTTGTGCAACTAACACAGGGCCAGGTCAGGCCGATCTGGCAGGACGTGCAAGTTCGCGCCTATCTGCGCTGGACGGCCTATGCGATTGCTGTGATCGTGATTTACCGCATGGCCCGGCACGAGGCCGCATTCTGGCCAACGCTGCGCGAAGTTTCCTTCAACGTCGTCACGATCTTTTCGGGCACCGGCTATCTTTCCGAAGATGTGACCAAGTGGGGGCATCTGGCCTTTGTGCTGCTTTTGGTGGTCGGACTGATCGGCGGTTGCACCTCGTCCACGGCCTGCTCGGTCAAGGTTTTTCGCTACTTGATCTTGTTTGAGGCCATCAAGACCCAGATCAAGCGTCTGCACAGCCCGCACCGGATATTGGCGGTGCATTACGGCGGGCGCCCTGTGGAGGCCGACGTGGTCAACTCGGTAATTGCCTTCTTCTCACTGTTCATTCTCAGCTATGGGTTGCTGATCGTTGCCTTGTCGCTGACGGGTCTGAGCGCCGAAACGGCGATGACTGCGGCCTGGACCGCAATCGCCAATGTCGGACCGGCATGGGGGCAAGGCATTTCGCCTAGCGGCGCGATTGATCAGTTTCCGACCGCGGCCAAATGGCTGATGATTTTCGGTATGTATGTGGGCCGGTTGGAACTCTTGTCGGTCTATGTGCTTTTGCTGCCGCGCTTCTGGCGCGCCTGAAGGTAAGGCGCGCCCTGGTTCGCGCGCCTAGTTCCAGCACGAAACCTGCACCGCCAACCCGCGCGCCATCCGAGCAAGGTCTTCCGGTGCCATTGCCGTGCCCCCCATGCTCGCTACCGGGGCAAAGCCTTGTGCGGCCAGAATCGGCGCCAATGCCGCAGCTTGGCGTGCCAGTGCGATGTCGTCGGGCAGCAGTTGCTGGCCGTCGCTCATGGTGGGCAAAAGCACGCCCAACACCGCCCCGCTGGGGTCAAGCACCGGCCCGCCTGCGTCGCCCGGCAGCGCGGAAAGGCGCAAGCGCGCCAGATCAGTCTCGCCCGCCAGCCCGTTCATCGCCGCCAGCCGCCCGAAGGTCAGCACCGGTGCCGAAATCGCATCGGCATAGGGAAAGCCTGCGACCGCCACTTCGGTTTCAAGCCGGGTCGAGGCCGTGGCAAAACTTGCCACCGCCTGGGGAGCCAGTGCCACACGCGGCGTCAGCACCGCAACCCCAAGGGCTGCATCGACAAACGCTACATCGAACACCGCGCCGTCGACCGTCACGCGCCCGCAGCTTGCCGCCGCGTCGGCGGTGGTCAGCACCGCCCCCGTCGCCGTGAGGTAAAAGCCCGAGCGCGAAAGCGTCGGTGTGCGCACGTTCAACCCTGTCGTGAGGTCGGCGGTGGAAACCGCTAGCGGCTCGCCCAAGGTCGTGTCCATCGCGCTGTTGCCCAGTGGGGCAAAGCTGTCCTGCATCGCCTTGAGCACGCGCGCCATGCTGGCAGCGTCGCTTGCGGGCCAAACCAGCGTGAAGCCCTTTATCAGGCCGTTGCGCAGCGAAACCTCTGTGTGCGAAAGGATATGGTCGTTTTGCCCCGTCAGCGTAAAGCGGCTTGCGTTACGCTCGCGCGCGCCTTCGAGCGGCACGATCTCGAAGCTTTGCATAACGTCGTAAAGCGAGAAAAGCGTTGTCTGATCGCCCGCCTGCGATATCAGCAACACCTGCACACCCGATCCGTCGCGCGCGCTGTAAACCGCAAAAGGCGGCTCGTAACGCTCGAACTTCACCATCGCGGTTGGCATCATGACCGAAATTGCAGCCTCGTCGTCGCGCACTTCGGCCAGGCCAAGTGCTGCGCGCTCGCCCTCGGTGCGCGCCAAAAGATCGGCGCGCTGTGCCGAGGTCAGAATACCGGTCTGCTCGGCGCCGATTGCGGCCTGCCACGCGGCCATCGAGCCACGGGTGCCGGGGCCAAATGCGCCGTCAATGCCCGAGGAATAATAGCCCTGCCATTGCAGCGCCTCTTGCAACGCCATCCGCTCGCCCGCGCTCAGTTGGCTTTCAGAAGCCCTAGCTTCGACAGCATTTTCGCTAGGCTGGCCGGGATTGATCGGGGCGATAGCAAGGAGAGATGCGCCTCCAGCGCTGGCAGGCCAGAACTTGCTGCGAAAGCGCGCTTCATCGGCCACAAAGGCGTCGGCGGGAATCATGCCTTCGCCGCGCAGCAGTTCGGCCTGCGCCACAGCTTCTGGTTGGCTGAACGGCCCAAGCGCCACGGCATACCAGCCGGAACCGAGTACAAAGCCCCCGACGTTGGGAAAAGTGGTGGCCCAGGCCGATGCCCGCGCCTCGGCTTCTGCCTGCGTGGGCTTGGCCTCAATCTGCACCCAACTGGGTTCGGCCCGCGCCGCGCCCGCAATACCTGCCACAAAAACCGCCAGCGCCAGCACCCAATGCCGTAAATACATCCGTCTTCAACCCCTGATCGCTTTGCGCCACCCCTAGCGCATTTGGCCAAATTAGCAGGAAGTACGGCGGCGTCATCCTCAAAATCCTGCACCTTGCGAGCGCTTGCGATTGACCCTTGCGCAGGCTCTGCATAAGGAAGGGGCGCTTTTGCCCCGCGAGGTTCCCCCAATGCCGCAGACCACGCCGCGCTCGTTTCAGGAAATTATCCTCAGGCTCATGACTTATTGGGCCTCGAAGGGCTGCGCCATTTTGCAGCCCTATGACATGGAGGTGGGGGCGGGCACGTTTCACCCCGCGACCACGCTGCGCGCGCTTGGCACTCGCCCTTGGGCGGCCGCCTATGTGCAGCCCTCGCGCCGCCCGACCGATGGGCGTTATGGTGAAAACCCCAACCGCCTGCAGCACTATTACCAGTATCAAGTGCTGATCAAGCCGTCGCCGCCCGATCTGCAGGCGCTTTACCTTGGCAGCCTTGCGGCGATTGGCGTCGACCTCGCGCTGCATGACGTGCGCTTTGTCGAGGACGATTGGGAAAGCCCGACCTTGGGTGCATGGGGACTTGGGTGGGAGGTCTGGTGCGACGGTATGGAGGTCAGCCAGTTCACCTATTTCCAACAGGTTGGCGGGCATGACTGTCACCCCGTCGCGGGCGAGCTGACCTATGGGTTGGAGCGGCTGGCGATGTATGTGCTGGGTATCGATCATGTGATGGACATGCCCTTCAACGACCCCGATGCCCCGATCGCGCTGAAGTACCGCGATGTTTTCAAGCAAACAGAACAGGAATATTCGCGCTGGAACTTTGATCAGGCCGATACCGCGATGCTTTTGCAGCATTTCGAGGATGCCGAGGCGGAATGCGCGCGCATCCTTGCCGCCCCCGCCGAAGATAGCGCAGGGCGCCGCATCATCATGGCGCATCCCGCCTATGACCAATGCATCAAGGCCAGCCACCTCTTTAACCTTCTGGACGCGCGCGGCGTGATTTCGGTGACAGAGCGGCAGGCCTATATCGGGCGGGTGCGCACACTGGCAAAAGCTTGCGCCGATGCATTCGTGCAAACCGAAGCGGGCGGGGCAGCAGCGTGAACGGCAAGGCAGTAGGGATCATCTTGGTAGTATCGGCACTTCTGACCGGCGCGGCGGTCTATTACTTTCAGGTTTACGCCTATTACGACGCGGTGCCTGCTACGGCACCCGGCGCTGAAATTCGCCTGACCTCGGTGGCGACCGGGCAGCCTGAACAAATCATGACGGCCGGGTTTCAGGGCATTGATGCGAACTCGTCGCCGCTGCGCTATCGGGCCTGTTTCACCACGCCCATCGGCCTTGCCATGGCGACCGAGAGTTTTGAGGTTTACGAACAGCCCACGCCGCTGATCGGTCCAAGCTGGTTTGATTGCTTTGATGCCGGGCAGATCACCACCGATCTGGAAGCGGGCAGGGCGGTCGCCTTTTTGTCCGTGTCCAATATCAGCCCCGAAGTTGACCGGGTGGTGGCGCTATACCCAGACGGGCGCGCCTATGCCTGGCACCAGCTGAATGCGAATGCGGAGAAGTGACATGCCCGAGCTTCTGATCGAACTCTTTTCCGAAGAAATTCCGGCACGCATGCAAGCGCGTGCGCGCGAAGATCTGAAAAAGCTGGTCACCGATGGCTTGGTAAACGCGGGACTGACCTATGCCTCGGCGGGCGCTTTTTCTACGCCGCGCCGCCTGATACTGGCCATCGAAGGGCTTAGCGGCGAAAGCCCCACTTTGCGCGAAGAACGCAAAGGCCCCGCCGCCGCCGCCCCCGCCGCAGCGATAGAAGGCTTTCTGCGCTCAACCGGGCTTGCCCGCGAACAACTGGAACTGCGCGATGACAAAAAGGGCCAGGTCTATTTTGCTGTGATCGAGCGGCCCGGCCGCCCCGCCGCCGTCATTGTGGCCGAGGTGCTGGAAGCCGCCATTCGCAATTTCCCCTGGCCCAAATCAATGCGCTGGGGGCCGGGCACGTTGCGCTGGGTGCGCCCTTTGCACTCGATCCTGTGCCTGCTCAGCACGGATACGGGTGCCGAGGTGGTGCCGCTGAACATTGATGGCATCATCGCGGGCAACACTACTGAAGGGCACCCATTCATGGCGCCGGGGCGCTTTGCGGTCGCCTCGTTCGATGACTACAGCGCCAAGCTGCGGCGCGCCTATGTCATGCTGGATAGCGGTGAGCGCGAAGCGATGATCTGGGGCGGTGCGGGCAATCTGGCATTCGCCAAAGGGCTTGAGGTTGTGCCCGACGCGGGGCTGCTGACCGAGGTTGCGGGGCTGGTCGAATGGCCGGTGGTGCTGATGGGGCAGATCGACGACGCCTTCCTTGGCCTGCCGCCCGAAGTGCTGCAAACGAGCATGCGCGAGCATCAGAAGTTCTTTTCAGTCAAAAACCCGGCCAGCGGGCGGATCGAAGGCTTCATCACCGTCGCCAACCGCGAAACCGCCGACCACGGCGCCACCATCCTGCACGGCAACCAAAAGGTGCTGTCGGCCCGCCTGTCAGACGCGCGCTTTTTCTGGGAAAACGATCTGCGCCACGTCAAGGCCGAGGGGCTGGAGGGCATGGCAGCCGGGCTGGCCAATGTCACCTTCCACAACAAACTTGGCAGCCAGCTTGACCGCGTAAAACGCATCGAGGCCCTCGCCCGCGAAATAGCGCCTTTGGTGGGTGCCGCGCCAGACCTCGCCGCCGAGGCCGCGCGGGTGGCCAAGGCCGATCTGCAAAGCGCGATGGTCGGTGAGTTCCCCGAACTGCAAGGCATCATGGGGCGCTATTACGCCGAAGCTGCCGGGCACAACGACGGCGTTCCAGAGGCGTGCCGCGAGCATTACCAGCCGCTGGGGCCATCGGATGCGGTGCCGACAGCGCCGGTCTCGATAGCCGTGGCGCTGGCCGATAAGATTGACACGCTGACCGGGTTCTGGGCGATTGACGAAAAACCCACGGGGTCAAAAGACCCGTTTGCGCTGCGCAGGGCGGCGTTGGGGGTTATTCGGTTGGTGCTGGGGAATGGGGTGCGGGTGGGGCTGGCTGCGGTTTTCGCAAAAGGAATGATGGGCCAACGTGGAATAATTGACCATTTGAATGGCTTACTTACCGGCATGATGGAGCAAATGCAGACCGCAGGCCTCGATATTGCCGCGTTTCCAAGCGGGCCTTTTGACTACGATGAGATGAAAACAGTCGTTTCAAAGATTGAAAGAGCGAGCCGCGGGCTGGAATTGCTAGATAAGCTCGCAGAAGCACGCGAAGCCGTTGCAGATGCGATGCACCTGCAAGCGACCGACCTCCTCGCCTTCTTCCACGACCGCCTCAAGGTCTACCTCAAGGACCAGGGCATCCGCCATGACGTGATCGACGCCTGCCTTGCGATGCCGGGCAACGACGACCTGACCCTGCTCGTCAAACGCGCCGAAGCCCTCGCCGCGTTCCTGAAAACCGACGATGGCGAAAATCTGTTGCAGGGTTTCAAGCGCGCCAACAACATCCTTGCCCAAGCCGAGGCAAAGGACGGGGTCGAATACAGCTACGGCGCCGATGTGAAGTTTGCCGAAACCGATGTGGAACGCGCGCTGTTTGCCGCGCTCGATACCGCCGAGGCGGCGATTGCCCCGGCGATCGAGGCCGAAGATTTCGCGGCGGCCATGGCGGCTATGGCGGCCCTGCGCGCCCCGATCGACGGGTTTTTCGAAGCGGTGCAGGTAAACGCGGAAAATGCGATTCTGCGGCGCAACCGCTTGAACCTGCTTAGCCGCATCCGCCAGATCTGCCTTGGTGTAGCCGATTTGACCCGCGTTGAGGGCTGAGGCGTCAGTCCGGGCATAAAACACAGGGCCGGGTGGCGCCGCGTGGCACGTTGCAAAGCGCGCTTGCCCCATAGCGCGATTCGCCTATGCTGCCAGCGAAACGGGAGCATGCCGCAGTGCAGAAACACGCCGATTTCGCAGAGTTTGTCGAACTGACGCCCTCCGCGTCAGTCAGTACTGCGCGCCACGGCTGGCGCGCCAAGTGCTTACAACGCCTGATCCGCCTCGATCTGCCGGTGCCGCGCACCGTGGCGCTTTCGGCCGAAGGCGTGCGCGCCATTGCCGCCGGGCAAATGCCCGACACCGCGCGCCTTGTGGCAATGTTTGGCGACGATTTCCTTGTTTCGGTGCGCGGTAGCCCGGAAAACCCCGAATGGGGCGGCCCCGGCACCGTGCTGAACGTCGGCATGAATGATGCGCGCCGCGATGCGCTTGCGACAACATTAGGCCGCGAGGTGGCCGAGGCGCTGTATCTGCGCTTCGTGCAGGCATTCGCCACCCATGTCGCGCGGCTTGACCCCGACATGTTTTCAGCCGCACCGTCGCCCACTGCCCTTGCCGCAGCCCTTGCCGCCTATGAGGCGGAAACCGACGAGCCCTTTCCACAAGACCCGGTGCGCCAACTGGCTGATGTGCTGCGCTCAATGGCGCGCGCCTGGGAAGGCACCACGGCGCGGCTGTTGCGCCAAGCCAAGGGCGCGCCCGCGGCGGCGGCGCTGGGGCTGTTGGTGCAGGGCATGTCGCTTGGCGTTGGCCCCGGCCTTTCGGGATCGGGCACGATCCAATGCGTTGACAGCATCTCGGGTGCTGCGCAGATCACCGGGCGCTTTCGCGGGCAGGCGCAGGGCCGCGCGGCCTCGGTAGAAACGCTTTACCTTACCCGCGACACGCGCGGTGCCTCGCTAGAAGAAGTGGCCCCCGAGGTGTTTGCCGAGCTGCTGCGCCATCAATCGGTCTGCCGCATGAAGCTGCGTGAAGAAATGCAGATCGAATTTGCGGTCGAAAACGGGCGCCTTGCGGTGATCGACGCGGTGCGGGTTGCGCGCAGCTCGCGCGCGGCGGTGAAAATTGCTGTGGCCTTGGCCGAGGACAGGGTGATCAGCCGCGAAGAGGCGCTGCTGCGCATCGAGCCGCGCGCGCTGTCGGAACTGCTGCACTATCAGGTTGACCCGCTCAGCCCGCGCGACCGTATTGCGCACGGCATCGCTGCTAGCCCCGGTGCCGCCACCGGGCGCATCGTTTTCAGCGCCACCGCTGCGCAGGCGAGTGCGGCGCGCGACGAGCCCTGCGTGCTGGTGCGCCGCGAGACAGCACCCGAAGACATTCGCGGCATGCACGCTGCGGTCGCGGTGTTGACCGAGCGTGGCGGCTTTACCAGCCACGCCGCGGTGATCGCGCGCGGGCTTGGCCTGCCTTGCATTGTCGGCGCCTCTGACATTGCGCTTAATCCGCGCGAGCGTACGCTGCGCGGCTCTGACGGGCGGGTACTGCGCGAAGGTGACATCATCACCGTCGATGGCAGCAACGGCGAGGTGCTTGCTGGTGCTGCAGCGATGCTGGAACCCGCGCTGGACGACGGTTTTCGCAAGCTGCTGCATTGGGCCGACAATGTGCGTGACATCGGCATCCGGGCAAACGCCGACACGCCCGATGACGCGCGCACCGCGCGCATGTTTGAGGCCGAGGGCATCGGGCTTTGCCGCACCGAGCACATGTTTTTCGATGAAGACCGTCTGACCGTGATGCGCGAGATGATCTTTGCCGATACCGCGCATGACCGCCGCATCGCGCTAGAGCGGTTGCTGCCGATGCAGCGCGCCGATTTTACCGCGCTGTTCGATATCATGGCGGGGATGCCGGTGTGCATTCGCCTGTTTGACCCGCCGCTGCACGAATTTTTGCCGCAAGACCGTGAAGGCATCCGTGAACTGGCCGAGGCGCTCGACAAGCCGCTGTCGGACGTGACGCGCAGGGTCGAGGCGCTTTCAGAGTTTAACCCGATGCTTGGTATGCGGGGGGTGCGGTTGGGCATCACCGTGCCAGAAATCTATGACATGCAAGCCCGCGCCATTTTTGAGGCGACGATCGAGGCCAGCCGCCACGGCGCGCAGATCGTGCCGGAAATCATGATCCCGCTTGTCAGTGCAGCGCGCGAGGTCGAAATTGTTAAAACCCGGATAGATGCGGTGGCGGCGGCCGTGAAAAACGAGCTGAAGGCCGAATTTACCTATCGGCTGGGGGTGATGGTCGAAACCCCGCGCGCCGCGCTTCGGGCGAGTGAGATTGCCGAACACGCGGCGTTCCTTTCGTTTGGAACCAACGATTTGACGCAGATGACCTACGGGCTTAGCCGCGACGATGCGGGGCGCTTTATGGGAGCTTATGTCAGCCAGCGGGTCTATGCCGAAGACCCGTTTCATGTGCTTGACGTCGAAGGCGTTGGCGAGCTTTTGCTGATTGGCGCGCAGCGTGGGCGGGCGCGGCGGCCGGGGATAACGATCTCGGTTTGCGGCGAGCATGGTGGCGACCCGGATTCGATCGCATTCTGCCGCGCGGCGGGGTTTGACTATGTTTCCTGCTCGCCCTTCCGGGTGCCGGTGGCACGCTTGGCGGCAGCGCATTTTGCGCTGCTCGCACCGCGCGAGCCGGTTGCACAAGACTGATCGTGGGGCAGGGCGCGCGTCATCCGGAGTCCGCGAATCAGTCGTATGTTGTAAATTAGCAACAGTATATGGACTTCTACAAATTTTTGCGCTATGGCACGTCGGTCGCCGCCATCTGCTCGGCGGCGTAAGCTGAGCTGGAGCGGAAAATGTCGGGTCTGTTACACGTGGCGGGGCGCCTTGCGCTACTGCTATTGCTTGCGGTTCCTGCCTCTGCGCAAACCGTTTTGAGTAGTGCAAATGACCCCTCTGGGGTCGGCCCTACTTTGGCGGCGCTGTTTGGTCAGGAACATGTAGCGCTGGCAACCTTGCCTGCCGCGCATCTTGAAGAGCTCACACAAGAACCGCAACAGGCGTTCAGCCTTTTTGGGCGGCGCGAAGCCGCAGCGCCGGTTTATGACGCAGCATGGCTTGCCGCGCAGCCCGAGGCCAAAGGGGATGCGCAATTCGAATGTCTGCGCCAAGCGCTGTATTTTGAAGCACGCGGCGAACCGATTGCTGGGCAAATCGCCGTGGGTGAGGTGATCCTCAACCGCGTTAGCGACCCTGCATTTCCCAACACGATTTGCGGCGTGGTCAAGCAATCGAATGGCCGTGGCTGCCAGTTTTCCTACTATTGCGATGGGCGCTCGGACAAACTGGGCGATACCGAGGCGGCCGCGCGGGTTGGTAAAATTGCACGCGCCCTGATCAACGGCCTCCCGCGTCAGTTGACAGAGGGCGCCACCTTTTTCCACGCCTTTTGGGTGCGCCCCGCGTGGCGGCTTGATTTCGAGCGCACCACCCAGATTGGCGTTCACACTTTTTACCGCAAACCGCCGCGCACTGTTGTGGCAGGCTAAGGTCGCTGGCGCTGTCGGCGATGCCGTTTCGGGGCTGCGCGCGCCGCGCCTGCGCCCTATGATTGGGGCAGGCAAAGAGGCGAGGGCGCGGGCGATGAGCAGTGATATCAGTCAGGCCTTCGGCCACCCGGAAGAACGTGCCGAAGCATCGGCGGGCGCGGACCCGCGCGACCGCATCAGCCTGCGCGACCATGTGGTCGAAGCCGATATCGGTGCATTTCAAAAAGAACGTGGCCATCGCCAGCGTCTGCGCTTCAACATCGTGGTTGAAGTGCGCGCGATACCTGCACCGCTAGAAGATGACGTCGACCGCATTCTTTCTTACGACCGCTTGACCGAGGCGATCGCCGATGAACTGGCCGCCGAACGGGTGAACCTGCTCGAAACCCTTGCCGCACGGGTGGCCGAGCGGATTCTGGCGGCGCGCCAGGCGATGCGTGTGTTTGTGCGGATCGAAAAGCTCGACCGGGGTCCAGGCGCGCTTGGGGTAGAAATCGTACGCTCGCGCGCGGCCGCACCGCTGCGGGTGAAGGCAGCGGGGGGCGAGGCCGAGCCGCTTTATCCGGTGGTTGCGTATCTGTCGAACGCGGCGATCGCCGCCCCTGATCTGGGCGCGCGGCTTGATGCACTGCTGGCCGAGGGCAACCCGGTGGTTTTAACGGTGGGCGCGCCTGCTGCGGCGGTTCCGCAAAGTGGGCAGCGCCCGACACAGCGGCGGATCGAGCTTTTGGCGATTGAGCAGAACGCCTGGGTTCTGGCCGCGCGCGATAGTCGCTGCCTAGTCGTTGCCAGCCGCACCGAAATTGATTGGGCGATGCGCCACCACCAGATGGTGGTCTGGGCACCCTCGAAACTAGTGTTGGATGCGGTCGATGGACCCAAGGTACATGACGGCGTGGCATTGTCGCTTTGGCTGGCTGAAACCCTTTCGGCCAAGCGGCTGGAACTTCACGGGGCTGTTTCAGCACCGGCGGGAAGTCGCGTGCCGCTTCGCCCGGTTCCGCTCTGACAACCGCGCCAAGCCTTGCCAAACCGCGCGTGATGCGCTGAATGGCGAACATGCGCCGCTATTATCGCCCGATTGCCCAGACCGACCCCGCCCGCCCGTCCGGCGCGCTGACGCTTGCGGGCGGCTGGTGCTGGTTCGACTCGGTCGAGGTGCTGACCCGTGTGGGCAGCGAAGGGCTGCTGCCTGCCGCCGACCTGCCAGCGGAGGTGCGCGCCCGGCTGCTTGCCCCGCGTGCTAACATTGCCGGGCTTGGGTGGGATGCACCGCGCCTGATGGGCATCGTCAACTGCACACCCGACAGCTTTTCCGATGGCGGCCTTTATGGCGGGGCGTCCGAGGCCGCGGCAGCGGCGCGTGACATGGCTGCCGCAGGGGCCGACATTCTCGATATCGGCGGCGAAAGCACGCGCCCCGGCGCAACCGAGGTGCCCGTGGCCGAGGAAATTGCCCGCACCCGCCCGGTGATTGGCGCACTGGCGGGGCTTGGCGTGCCACTGTCGATCGACACCCGCAAGGCCGCGGTGGCGCAAGCGGCACTGGCGGGCGGTGCGGTGCTGGTCAACGATGTCGCCGCACTTGGGTTTGACGGCGCGCTGGCCGCGCTGGTGGCAGGCGCGTCTGCAGGGCTTTGCCTGATGCACGCGCAGGGCACGCCTGAGACCATGCAGCAGGACCCCGTTTACGGCGATGTGCTGCTTGATGTTTACGATTTTCTAGAAGCCCGGATTGCAATGGCCGAAGCCGCAGGAATCGCGCGGGCGCGTATTCTGGTTGACCCCGGCATCGGCTTTGGCAAGACCGAGGTGCATAATCTGGCGTTGTTGCGGGGGCTGGCGCTGCTGCATGGGTTGGGCTGCCCGATCCTGCTTGGCGCGTCGCGCAAGCGCTTCATCGGGCGGATCGGTGGGGCGGAACAGGCCGATGCGCGCGGGCCGGGAACATTGGCGGTAACGCTGGCGGCGGTGGCGCAAGGGGTGCAACTGCACCGTGTACATGATGTGGGCGAGGTGGCGCAGGGGTTACGGCTTTGGCGCGCGATCACGCAAGTAGGGTAGGGAGCAAGATGACGCGAAAGCTTTTTGGCACCGATGGCGTGCGTGGGCAGGCCAACAGCCACCCGATGACCGCCGAACTGGCGTTGCGGCTGGGTGCTGCCGCCGGGCGATACTTTCGCAGGGTCGGGCAAAATGACCACCGTGTGGTGATTGGCAAAGACACTCGGCTTTCCGGCTATATGCTCGAGAATGCACTGACCGCGGGGCTGACCTCAACGGGCATGAACGTGCTGTTGCTTGGCCCAGTGCCAACGCCCGCGGTGGGGTTTTTGACCCGCTCGATGCGCGCTGATCTTGGCATCATGATTTCCGCCAGCCACAACCCGGCCGCCGACAACGGCATCAAGTTTTTCGGCCCCGACGGCTTCAAGCTTTCGGACGAGGCCGAGTCGCAGATCGAGGCGATCATGGAGGGCGTGATCGAGCCGGCGCAACCGCGCAATATCGGCCGCGCCAAGCGCATCGACGACGGGCTTGGTCGCTATGTCGAATATGCCAAGACCACCTTTCCGGGGCGCGGCCTGCTTTCGGGGATGAAGGTGGTGGTCGATTGCGCCAATGGTGCGGCCTACCGCGCAGCCCCAGAAGTGTTGTGGGAGCTGGGTGCAACGGTCATTCCCATCGGTGTTGCGCCCAATGGCTTCAACATCAACGAAAATTGCGGCTCTACCTACACCGATACGGCGGTCGCCGCGGTGGTGGCGCAGGGTGCAGATCTTGGCATTTGCCTTGATGGCGATGCTGACCGCGTCTTGATCATCGACCAGAACGGTGAAGTGGCCGATGGCGATCAGATCATGGCGCTGTTTGCCGCACGCTGGGCGACTGAAGGGCGGCTGCGGGGCGGCGCGCTGGTGGCCACGGTGATGTCGAACCTTGGTCTAGAGCGGTTTCTGGAAGGCCGTGGCCTTCGGTTAGAGCGCACCAAGGTGGGTGACCGCTATGTGGTGGAGCGGATGCGGCAAGGCGGTTTTAACCTGGGTGGCGAGCAATCGGGTCATATCGTGATGACCGACCATGTCACCACTGGCGACGGGTTGATTGCGGGCCTGCAGTTTCTGTCTGCAATGGTCGAGACAGGGAAAAGCGCCAGCGAACTTGCGCGCCAGTTTGCCCCGGTGCCGCAGCAGTTGCGCAACCTGCGCTATGGGGCGGGGCGCGAGCCGCTGGCCGCCGCCGCCGTCAAGGCGGTGATTGCCGACGCCGAGGCGCGGTTGGTCGGGCGCGGGCGTTTGGTGATTCGTAAATCGGGCACTGAACCCCTGATCCGCGTGATGGGCGAGGCCGATGATGCGGTGCTTCTGGGCGAGGTGCTCGACGGGATTGTCGCGGCAATTCAGGCAGCGGCGCCTGCCGCGTGACGGCGGTGTTTGGCCCCGCCGCTGCACACAGTTGCAGCGCAGGTCGGAGCGAGGCTTTGCATGTCGAACCTTTCGTTTGCATTGGCGGCACCCTATCTTTCGCTGAGCGACAGGGAGAGTCAGCATGCGGCCTGTGATCGGCATTATCGGAAATGCCTTTGATTTAAACGACCGCTACCCGGTGCACGCCGGGGGCACGATGAACTCGCAGGCCGTCGCCGAGGTGGCGGGCGCGATGCCCTTGCTAATACCCACCGACCCGCGTTTTGTTTCGGTGCCCGAACTCATGGCGGTTTGCGACGGGTTTTTGCTGACCGGCGGGCAACCCAATGTGCACCCGTCAGAATATGGCGAGGCAGAGACACCGGCGCACGGCCGCTTTGATCGCGCGCGCGATGCGATCACGCTGCCGCTGGTGCGCGCCTGCATCGAGGCGGGGCAACCGATCTTTGGCATCTGCCGCGGCTTTCAAGAGGTGAACGTGGCGCTGGGGGGAACCCTGCACCCCGAAATCCGCGATTTGCCGGGGCGGATGAACCACCGTATGCCGCAAAACGTGACTTTGGCCGAGCAGTTTGCGCTGCGCCACAAGGTGCGGTTGTTGGAGGGCGGGGTGTTTCATCACCTATTCGGTGCCACCGAGGTGATGACTAACACGCTGCATGGGCAAGGCGTGTGCAAGCCCGGCGCACGGGTAATTGTCGAAGGGCGCGCCGAGGATGAAACACCCGAGGCGGTGCGGATTGACGGTGCGCCGGGTTTTGCGCTGGCGGTGCAATGGCACCCCGAATGGAACGCTGCCGCCGACCCGGTTTCGCGCGCGCTGTTCAGCGCCTTTGGCGCGGCCGCCGCGGCTTGGGCACGAGGGCGCGCGCCGCGCGGTTAGGCGGCGCGGGGTTTGCCCGAGGCGTTCAGCGCTGCCTTGGGCGCAAACCGATTTCATCAAGCACCCGTTCCAGCGCGCCTTGCGGTGCCGCGACGGCCTTGAGCGCGTCAAAGCGGCGACGCAGCGCCAGTTTTTCGGCGCCACGGCAGTCATTCCACGGGCGGCCTTGCAAACCCATGACCAACGCGTAATAGCCGATGAAATGCGGCGCATTGCCTGCCGCGAGCCAAAGCGCATAGGCAGCATCGGCGCCCATTGCCTGCAGCTCATCGGCATCATTCAGCCCCGCGCGCGCAAAAGCTGCCGCTGTTGCGGGGCCGATGTTGGGAATGTCCGTCAATGGGCGGGGCAGGGAAAGCTCCTGTCAGGGGTGCGCCGCGGCAGGGTGCCGGGTTGCCGCACCGCTGGCAAGATCAGATCGAGGCCCAGTCCGAAAAGCGTGTGGTAGGTGTGCCAGCGGTCTGCTGGCGGGGTTGTGCGGGGGCGCTTTGCGCCGCCTGCGCCTGGGACATGCCGGATTGGTTTTCGGGCGCGGGGGCTGTGCCCATCTGGGTGATTGTCTGCATCTCTGCCTCAACTGTTCGCCGTTGGTTTCTTGATGAAGCCCTGTAATTACGGCGAATGCGCGGCGCATCTAGGCGCTGCTTGTGTGCGGGTCAAGGCCATTGCGTGGCTCAGGCGGATGTTGGCTGATCACAAGACGCGGAGGGGCGTGTTTCGCTAAGCGCCAGAATATGCGCCAGCGGCACGTTTCCATCGACAAGGTCCGCCAGCGTGATCGCGTCCATCGACGAATAAAACGCCTCGAGCGCACGGTCGAGCACTTCGCGAAAGCGGCAAATTCCGATCAGCGGGCAGGTGTTGGTTTCGGGGTCATGGCATTCTGCAAAGGGCATGCCCGTCTCAAAGGTGCGCAAAACCGCGCCAACGCCGATTTCACGCGCTGGCCGGTTGAGCTGCAAACCACCCGATCGGCCGCGCTGGGTGTCGATGAAACCCTTTTGCGCCAAGGTGTTGACGACTTGCGCCAAATGGTTTTCAGACGAATTGCAGGCCACCGCGATTTCGTGTTTGCGCACGATGCGCCCAGAATTGACGGCGCAGAACATCAAAGTTCGCATCGCCAAGTTGGTGCGGATTGTCAGTCTCATATGATTGCCTCGCTTTGATGAGGTGATAGCGGGTTTCGGCGGTAGGCGATTTGATGCAGATCAGATGTGGAATACAGTATTTTGGGCTAGATATACATTCTAAAGCGTGACATATTCCCGCTTTGGAATGTGAATTGCACACGGGCATCGGCCCAACAGCGAATGTTCGTGGTGCCCGTGCCTCAGCGCTGGCGCGGCGGTGATATGAGAAATCGGAAGGTTCGTCAAAGTGCGATGCACCGCGTTTTGTGCCCCTCTGACCAAGGTTTCCGGCAGTGATCGCGGTGGAAAGTGCCGCGCACCCGCCGATCAAGAGATGTGCGGCGCAATCATTGCCCCGCGGCAAACTATCGATGATTAGCATGAAGGAGCTGTCATGACCGCCAAAACCACCGCCGCCGCACCCGAAACGGCGAGCCGGCTCGAGCATTATCCGATCACCTTTTTTGCCACAACGATGGGGCTTGGGGGTTTTACATTAGCGCTGCGCGCGGCGACCACACCCTTCGGGCTTGCGCCATGGATATGGCAGGCGGCACTGGCATTGACCACGGCTGTGCTGGTGATGGTGACGCTGGGCTATCTGGCCAAGGCGATCCTTTACCCCAACGCGGTGCGCGCCGAGTGGAAGCATCCGGTGCGGCTTGCGTTTTTCCCCACAGCGTCGATTTCGGTGCTGATTCTTGCAACCGCAGCGCTGCCGCTATTTCCGGTTGCGGCGCGATGGCTTTGGGGCGTCGGCACGGTGATGCAGGCGGTGTTGGCGCTTGCGGTGATTACTGGCTGGATCAGCAGTCGCGCCTTTCAGCAGGCGCACCTGAACCCGGCATGGTTCATTCCGGCGGTGGGCAACGTGATCGTGCCGCTGGCAGGGGCGCAGATGGGATATCTGGAAATCTCGTATCTGTTCTTTTCGGCGGGTTTGATCTTTTGGCTGATCCTGCTGACGTTGGTGTTCAACCGCCTGGTGTTTCACGACCCGATGCCGACGCGGCTGCAACCGACGCTGGTCATCATGATCGCGCCGCCCGCTGTGGCCAGCGTGGCATGGCTGCGCATGACCGGGCAGATGGATGCGTTCAGCCACATTTTGATGAGTCTTGGCTTTGTGTTCGGGGTGTTGGTGGCGGTGCAACTGCCGCGCATTCTGCGGCTGCCATTTGCACTTTCATTCTGGGCGCTTAGCTTTCCGCTCGCGGCACTTGCGATAGCGAGTTTGCAGCACGCCGAAGTTACGGAAACGACGGGCTACCTCTGGGTTGGCGGGGCATTGGTGATCGGCCTGACGGTACTGATTGCGGGGCTATTTGGGCGCACTATGCTGGGCATGATGCGCGGTGAGATCTGCCAGCCCGAGTAAGCCTGCCATTGTCTACCACTGTTTGCGGGGCTGGCGCTTGACTGCGCCAGCGCTTAAGTCTGGACGAACCGTTTGCCCACCCGTGGGTCAGTAAGGATGAATCCGTGCGCCGCCCTTCCGCCTCAGCGACCAATGAAAATGTCTCCAAGGCTGCCAGCAAGGGGCGCAACATGCGCACCGTCAAGGCGCTGTTGCCCTACCTTTGGCCGAAAGATGAGCTGTGGGTAAAACAGCGGGTGGTGCTGGCGTTGCTGGCGCTGCTGGTGGGCAAGCTGATTTCGGTGACCACCCCGTATATCTACAAGCGCGCGGTCGATGCGCTGGGGGGTGCTGCGCCCGATGCGGCGATGATGCTTGGCCTTGGCGCTGTCGGGCTGACGGTTGCCTATGGCGTGGCCCGTATCGGCACGGTCGGGTTCAACGAATTGCGCGATGCGGTGTTTGTGCGTGTCGGGCAGCGGGCGCTGCGCAAGCTGGCGCTCGAAACCTTCACCCATATTCACCGTCTGTCGATGCGCTACCACATCACGCGCAAGACAGGCGGGTTGAGCAGGATCATCGAGCGCGGCGTGAAGGGTGTCGATTTTCTGCTGCGTTTCATGCTGTTTTCGGTCGGCCCGCTGATTCTTGAACTCACCATGGTGACGATCATCTTCGCGGTCATGTTCGACATCTGGTATGCGCTGGTCGTGATGGTGACGATTTCGATCTATGTTGCCTACACGTTCCGCGTCACCGAATGGCGGGTGCAGATTCGCCGCGAGATGAACACCCAAGATACCGACGCCAACCAAAAGGCGATCGACAGCCTGCTCAACTTCGAAACCGTGAAGTATTTTGGCGCCGAGGCCCGCGAAGCGGCGCGCTATGACGCGGCGATGGGGCGGTATGAGGGGCTGGCGGTCAGAACCGGGCAGAGCCTGTCGCTTTTGAACTTCGGGCAGGCGTTCATCATCACCGTGGGTCTGATCGTGGTGATGGTGATGGCGGCCCTTGGCGTGCAATCGGGCAAGCTGACGGTGGGCGACTTTGTAATGGTCAACGCCTACATGATTCAGATCACCATGCCGCTGAACTTTCTTGGCACGGTTTACCGCGAAATCCGCCAAGCGTTGGTGGATATGGGCGACATGTTCGACCTTTTGGGCCAGCCCGCCGAAATCAATGACGCGCCCGGCGCGCCCGCACTGGTGGTTTCGCGCGGCGAGGTGGTGCTGGACCATGTCAGCTTCGGCTACGAGGCCGCGCGCCCGATTCTGCACGATGTCTCAATCACCGTGCCCGCCGGGCAGACGGTGGCACTGGTCGGCCCTTCGGGGTCGGGCAAATCGACCGTGGGCAGGCTGCTGTTTCGCTTTTACGAGGTTACGGGCGGCGCGCTTAAGATCGACGGACAGGATGTGCGTGAGGTGACGCAGAACAGCCTGCATGACGCAATCGGCGTGGTGCCCCAAGATACGGTGCTGTTCAACGACACGATCTATTACAACATTGCCTATGGTCGCCCCGAGGCCAGCCGTGCCGAGGTTGAGGCCGCAGCGCGCGCCGCCAAGATTCATGACTTTATCTCAAGCCTGCCAGACGGCTATCAAACCACGGTGGGCGAGCGGGGGCTGAAGCTTTCGGGCGGCGAAAAGCAGCGCGTCGGCATTGCCCGCACCTTGCTCAAAAACCCGCCGATTCTGCTTTTGGACGAGGCGACAAGCGCGCTCGACACCCAGACTGAACGTGACATTCAGGAAAGCCTTGCGGCAATGGGCGAGGGGCGCACTGTCATTACCATCGCACACCGACTTTCCACCATTGCCGATGCTGACCAGATCGTGGTGCTGGAAGCGGGCAGGGTGGTTGAGCGCGGTAAGCACGAGGCGCTGTTGGCCGCAGGTGGGCGCTATGCCGCCATGTGGGCGCGCCAGTCGAGCGAAGAGGAAGCCGCGGGCAACGCTGCATGAACCGAAGCTGGCGCGTCGATCGCGTCGGCACCGCAATGCCTTGGCAACACCCGCGCCTTGCGTGTAAGACGGGGCCGAGCGCAACGCGCCCCCGGCGGGGGCAAGCCAGAGGGCATTTCCAGTGAGCGAGTCCGACAGCTTCATCGATGAAGTAACCGAAGAGGTCCGACGCGACCGTCTGTTCGCGCTGATGCGCCGTTACGGCTGGATCGGAATCCTGGGCGTAGTGCTGATCGTTTCCGGCGCCGCTTGGGTCGAATGGCAGAAGGCGCGCGCTTCGGCCCGCGCCGAAGCGTTTGGCGACGCGGTGCTTTCAGCCATGGAGGCCGAAGACCGCGTCACCGCGCTGGCCGCGGTGCCGGCGGACGGTGCGCAAAAAGCGGTGCTGGACCTGCTGATTGCATCCGAGCGCGGCAATGATGCCGAGGCGCTGGCCAGTCTGAAAGCGATTGGTGCCGATACAGCGCTGCCCACCAGCCTGCGCGCGCTGGCCGAGCTTAAGGCGGTTATGGCGGCAGGGGCCGCGATACCCGCCGCTGAACGCGATGCGGCGCTGGAAAAACTCGCCCAGCCCGGCGCGCCGTTCCGGCAGCTAGCGATGGAACAGCAGGTGTTGGCGCTGCTTGATGCGGGCGCCGTTGATCAGGCAATCACGCTCGCCCAGCAGCTTCTGCTAGAACCAGAACTGACGGCGGGCTTGCAACAGCGCGTGACACAGTTGATTGTGGCACTGGGGGCCGAACCGGCGGCGAATTGACCGGCGGCCCGGGTTGGTCGGCGCGAAGAAGGGGGCAAGGGCAGTGAAGCTTTCAGTCGGTCTTGGACTCGCGGCGCTCGGGGTGCTTGTGCTTGTCTCTGGTTGCACCAGAAAAGAGTTTATCCTGCCCGGGGTGCGTGTTGAACCGCGCGCCATCCTGCAAGGCGACACCGGCAATACCACGGCACCCATTGGCGGTGTGACGGCGGTGCCGATCCGCCTGCCCGCGCAGGTCACCAACGCCGAATGGACGCATCGCGGTGGCACGCCCAGCCATGCGATCACCAACCCCGCACTGGCGGACGGCACCACGCTGGTTTGGGCGGCGCCAATCGGTGAAGGCGCCGGGCGCAAGCACCGCATCACCGCCGACCCGGTGGTGGGCGCAGGGCGCGTTTATACACTCGATAGCCGCGCGACAGTGGTCGCCACCTCGACCGCGGGCGCGACGCTTTGGCAGGTTGATCTGACGCCAGTTGGCGACCGGGCCGATGACGCCTCGGGCGGCGGGTTGGCGTTTGCGGCGGGCAAAGTATTCGCCACCACCGGCTTTGGCGAACTGGTAGCGCTTGACGCCGCCTCGGGCGCGATCGTTTGGCGGCAAAAGTTTGACGCGGGCATCGGCGGTGCGCCGACCGTGTACAACAATATCGTCTATGTTGTGGCGCGTGACGCTTCGGGTTGGGCGATCCGGGCGGAAGACGGCAAGCTTGTCTGGCGGCTTCCGGGCACGCCTGCGACTTCGGGCGTAACAGGGGTTTCGGCCCCTGCGGTAAACGCGCAACTCGCAATCTTCCCCTTTGCTTCGGGTGAGTTGATCGCGGTGCTGCGCCAGCGCGGCTATCAGCTGTGGTCCGCAACCGTTGGGGGCGAGCGGTTGGGGCGCGCCTATGCGATGGTCAGCGACCTGACCGGCGATCCAGTCATTGTTGGCAACCGGGTCTATGCGGGCACTTCAGCGGGCAGGGCGGTTGCAATCGACATTGCTAAGGGCGAGCGCATCTGGACAGCCAATGAAGGTGCCAACGGGCCGATGCAGGTGGTTGGCGACGCGGTGTTCCTGGTTTCGGACGAAGCGCAACTGGTGCGGCTTGATGCCGCAACTGGCCGCCCGGTCTGGGCTGTGGATATGCCCTATTTCCTTGCCGAAAAGCCCAAGAAGCTGCAGGAAATCCATGTCCATTACGGGCCGGTTCTGGCGGGCGGGCGGCTGTTTGTCGCCTCGTCCGACGGGCTTTTGCGGGTGTTTGATCCGGCCTCGGGTGCGATGATCGGCAGCGGAGAAATTCCGGGCGGGGCTGCCAGCGCGCCTGTGGTAGCGGGGGGCACTCTTTACGTGGTCAACGCCGACGGGCAGCTTCTCGCTTTCCGTTAAGGTCAAAGCGGTGTAAGCGGGCTCTCCCGATCCGCCCAAGGAGGGCAGCATGAGCTTTACCATGGCCATTGTCGGCCGACCTAACGTCGGTAAATCGACGCTGTTCAACCGCCTCGTGGGAAAACGGTTGGCGCTGGTCGATGACCAGCCCGGCGTTACCCGCGATTTGCGCGAAGGCGCGGCACGATTGGGTGACCTGCGCTTTGTAGTGATCGATTCGGCAGGGCTAGAGCTGGCCGAAGACGACAGCCTGCAAGGCCGCATGCGCCGCTTGACCGAACGCGCCGTGGCAGAGGCCGATGTGTGCCTGTTCTTGATCGACGCTCGTGTCGGCGTGACCCCGGCGGACGAGATTTTTGCCGACATTCTGCGGCGCAAGAATGCGCATGTGATCGTTGCGGCCAATAAGGCCGAGGGGCAAGCCGGTGAGGCGGGTGCGCTGGAAGCCTACGGGCTGGGCCTTGGCGAGGTGCTGCGCCTTTCGGCAGAGCACGGCGAGGGCATGGATGACCTTTACCGCGCATTGATGCCGTTGGCTGACGCCTATGAGGCGATCGCGCAGGCGACCGAGCCCGAAATCAACGTCGACGTGGTCGAGGGTGAAGAGGGCGTCTATCAACCGCCGACCAAGGTCAAACCGCTGCAACTGGCCGTGATTGGGCGCCCGAACGCGGGTAAATCGACGCTGATCAACAAGATTATCGGGCAAGAGCGCCTGCTGACCGGCCCCGAGGCCGGCATTACCCGCGATGCGGTTTCGGTGCAGGCCGATTATATGGGCACGCCGATGCGGATTTTTGATACCGCAGGTATGCGCAAGAAGGCCCGCATCTCCGACAAGCTTGAAAAGATGTCGGTTTCAGATGGCTTGCGCGCCGTGCGCTTTGCCGAAGTGATCGTGCTGCTGCTCGATGTCGAGGTGCCGTTCGAGGTGCAAGACCTGCGGCTGGCCGATTACGCTGAATCCGAAGGCCGCGCGGTGGTGGTTGCGGCGAACAAATGGGACCTTGAAGAAGACAAGGCTGGCAAGCTGAACGCGCTGCGCGAGGCGTTCGAGCGGCTTTTGCCACAGCTGCGCGGTGCGCCGCTGGTGACGGTTTCGGCCAAGACAGGCAAGGGGCTTGATCGGCTGCATGATGCGGTGATGAAGGCGCATGAGGTCTGGAACAAGCGTATCTCGACCGGGCGGTTGAACACCTGGCTGGCGCTGATGACCGAGGCACACCCGCCGCCGGCCCCGGGCGGGCGACGTATCAAGCTGCGCTACATGACCCAGGTCAAAACCCGTCCGCCTGGCTTTGTGGTTATGGCAAGCCACGCGGACAAGCTGCCAGAAAGCTATTCACGCTATCTTGTCAATGGCTTGCGCGAAAGCTTCGGGATGCAAGGCACGCCGATCCGGCTGATTTTCCGCGACCAGGGCGGGGCAAACCCGTTCAAGGACCGCAAAAAATCGATTCCCTCGCGCTTGCGCAAGCATGTGGTGGGGCGCGACAAGCCGTTCTGAGGCTTGATGTGATGCACTAGGCACAAGCTTTCCACGCTGTCCTGCGGCGGTAGCCCTCTGCATACAAAACGGCGCGGCAGGGCTGCTTTAGGTAAGCAGCCCATCTGCCGTCAGCCGGGTTCTGCCGCCAAGGTAGGGGTGAAGTGCGCCGGGCAGCGTGACCGAACCGTCGGCCTCTTGCCCGTTTTCCAAAACCGCGATCAGGCAGCGCCCCACTGCAAGGCCCGACCCGTTCAGCGTAGCGACGAACTCGGGCTTGCCACCCGCGCTGCGGTAGCGCGCGTTCATGCGGCGCGCTTGAAAGCTGCCGCAGCTCGAAACCGACGAGATTTCGCGGTAAGTGTTCTGCCCCGGAAGCCAAACCTCCAAGTCGTGCGTCTTTTGGCTGCCAAAGCCCATGTCGCCGGTGCAAAGCACGATCGTGCGATAGGGCAGGCCCAACCGTTCCAGCACGGTTTGCGCGCAAGCGGTCATACGCTCATGCTCGGCCAGCGCCGTCTCGGGCGTGCAGATCGTGACCATCTCGGCCTTTTCAAACTGATGCTGGCGCAACATGCCCGAGGTATCCTTGCCCGCCGATCCGGCCTCGGAGCGGAAGCACTGGGTCAGGGCCGTCATGCGGATGGGCAGGACCGCCTCGTCCAGCAATTCGCCCGCGACCGTGTTGGTCAGCGTCACCTCGGCGGTCGGAATCAGCCACCAGCCATTGGTGGTTTGATAGCTGTCTTCGGCGAACTTCGGCAGGTTGCCAGTGCCAAACATCGCCTCATCGCGCACCAGAACCGGGGTGATCATTTCGGTCAGCTCGTGTTCGTCGGTGTGCAGATCCAACATGAACTGGCCAAGCGCTCGGTGAATACGCGCAACCCCGCGCGACAGCACCACAAAGCGCGAGCCGGAAAGCTTGGCGGCAGTTTCAAAATCCATCGCCTTCGCGACGCCCGCAATCTGGTAATGCTCGACCGGCGTGAAACCGAATGTGCGCGGGGTGCCCCAGCGGTGGATTTCGATATTGCCGTGTTCATCAACGCCATCGGGCACTTCGTCCAACGGCAGGTTCGGAATCCGCATCAGCATGTCGCGCAGGGCAGCGTCTTCACCGCTTGCCTCAGTGTTCAACCGCGCGATTTCGGCCTTTTTCTCGGCCACCAGCGCGCGCAGGCGTTCAAACTCGGCCTCGTCGCCGCGCGCCTTGGCGGCGCCAACCTCTTTGCTGGCGCGGTTCTGTTCGGCCTGCGCTGTTTCTGCGGCCATGATCTTGCCGCGACGGTCTTCATCAAGCGCAAGAATGGCGGGCGAGACGGGCGCAAGACCGCGCCGTGCCAATGCGGCGTCGAAAGCTGCGGGATTTTCACGGATGGCGCGGATATCGTGCATGGCGGGCCTCGTCTGGCAGGGTCTGGGGTCGCTGTAGCGCATTGACGCGCGTACGAAAAGACCGGCTGCAACAACATAAGATTTTACGCGCGTATCGGCGGGGCGTATCATGTGTCAGTGCCCTTTTTGGCACCGTATGGAGGACATCATGCGTGGTTTTATGCGTTTTGTGGCGGCGGTTTCGTTCATCGGAAGCTTGCTCGCGCCCACTCTGGCGTTTGGGGAGCCGAGCTGCACCGGCTGGTTGGATCAGGGCAACGGGACCAGCTGGCAAACCTGCGTTGGTGATGACGGCAAGCAGCGGTGCTATGAGATCAACAACGCACCCGGCAGCACCTCGCGCGAAGTGACCTGCAGCGGCTGACCCGGTTCAGGGCGCTTTACAGAAAAGCTCGTAGACCAGTCCCACCACCTGCTCGGCCTTTGGGTCGGATAGGGAGTAGTACATTGCCTTGCCTTCACGCCGACAGGTCACGAGCCCTTCAAGGCGCAGGCGCGCAAGTTGCTGGCTGACCGCGGCCTGCCGCGATTCCAGCAGGTTTTCGAGCTCTGTAACTGATTTCTCGCCCGAGGTCAGATAGCACAGAATCATCAACCGCCCTTCATGCGCGAGCGCTTTGAGGAAGGTAGAGGCCAGCTGCGCGCGCCCCATCATCTCGGCAGGTGCGATCGCCACGCAGCCAAGGTCGGGCTCGTGTGCGCTGTCGATTGCAGAGGTCGGGGGAGTTGCAGAAGTCATGAACCATCCGTTTTCAGATTGCGCATTGCGGCGCACGCCGCAGGGTCGCTCGCGGATAACATGGGCGCGCAGGTGAATCGAGACAAGATGTTTCGCTCCAACGCTTTGGCCGCGACGTGTTGTGGGCACTCTGCTTGGCGCATGGCGCGCATCTGTCGCATCGCAAAAAGCGCATTTTGGTCGCACAATAAGCGACGTGAGTCCTTCGGCCTCTGCGAGGGCTGCAGGATTTGCACGGGTCGCTGGGGCTTGGACGGTCCACCGGGCTTTCATCGACATTCGGAAGTTGCGTCGGCAGGGACTGGCTTGATCCTTCTCCAGTCCCGGATGCCGTCTGCGTGCGGGCGGGGTTCTCGTGCTGCGAACCTCAGTCTGGCGTGGCGGTGCCGACGCGACCTCTGCGCAGCTTGCGCAAGCTATTCCCGAAATTTGGATTGAAACTGACACGGGTGGACTACCACCCGTGCCGGTAATCGTTACGCCACTGAATCACGGCGTAGCGATAAAACGTTACCAAAAAGTAAACGTCGCCAGATCAGGCTTCGGCCGCGACGGATACTTGGTCGCGCGAGTTCTGCGAGGGCGCATCGTCTTTTTCCGCAGGCGCGTTGAAGAAAAGGGTCAACCGCGAAAGTTCGCCCGTTACGGCAAGAAGCATCAAGACGACGGCGAGAGTGTCAAATGTCAGCAGCACGGCGGCTCTCCGAATTAACTACGCTCTGAAAATCGCATCCAATTCGGGCAAGAATGCGGCCGCGATATGGCGATTAGTAAGCCCCGATGCCTAGTTGCGCCGTGCCGCGGCGATCCAGATAGCCATCAGCATAAAGGACGCAACCGCGTTCCAGCTGGCAATCGAAACGCCCATCAGGCTAAGCACCACCTCGTCACAACGCACCAGTGGTGCCGCCATGATCTGGTTGAGAAGGTCTTGCGCGTTCTGCCCACCAAGGTCGCCCGAGGTACAAGTGTCGGGGCCAGCCCACCATTTTTGCTCAACACCCGTATGATAGATGCCAATCAGCGCGGTAGCGAGTGCAGCAAGCGCCCCGGCCCAGGCAAGCGGTGCCGTTGGCCGCCACGTCAGCGCCACGAGTCCGATCGCTACGGCCGCCATATGCGGATAGCGCTGCCACCAGCAAAGCTGGCATGGCGCGAACCCCAGCGCCTGAAACACATAGGCCGACGCAAGCAGACCCGCAGAGCCTGCGGCGGCCAACAGTATCAGGCGCAACCGCGTGGCGGTAAGCGTATCGTAGATTTGGCGCAAAGTTGTCATAGGTATCTCACAAAATAGAAGCTGCCGATCAGCACCACAACGAACACGATGAACACAAATCCCAGCCGCCGCTCAATGAAGTCGCGCATCGGCGCGCCGAACCGCCACAACAAAGCCGCGATCAGAAAAAAGCGCAAGGCCCGCGCCAAAAACGAAACCGTGACGAACACCGGCAACGAAAGCTGGGTCGCCCCCGAGAAGATCGTGATGACCTTATAGGGAAACGGCGTCACCCCCGCGATCAGCACCGCCCAAGCACCATATTCGTTGAAGCGCCGCGCCAAGTCATCGAAGCTGCCTTTGGCCCCGTAAAACTCCAGCACCGGGTTGCCGACCGAGTCCATCAGCCCCCAACCGATGTAATAGCCAAGCATCCCGCCTGCCACCGACGCCAGCGTGGCCAGCGTGGCAATAAGGAACGCGCGCGAGGGTCGCGCCACGATCATAGGAATCATAAGCACATCGGGCGGGATCGGAAACACCGAGCTCTCGATGAAGGCAATCGCGGCAAGCGCCCAAAGCGCGTGGCGGTGCCCGGCAAGCCCCAGAACATTGTCGTAAAGCCTGCGGATCATCGCCATATTGGAACCTCTTTGTTCGGCCTGCCTCACTTCGCGCGCCGCGCACGCGCCGTCAAGCGCGAGAGCCACTTGCCAGCGCCGGGAAGCAGCGTTAATGCAGTTGCCGGGCCCAAGTGGCGAAATGGTAGACG
>DISJ01000004.1 GCA_002421605.1 Rhodobacteraceae bacterium UBA6213
GGCTCTTCGCGGGTCAGCGTGTTGGGGTTGCCGTATTTATCGAGCGTACCAATTACACCACCCTCAGCAGGGTCGTACCAAGCGCCCTCGTGCAGGCAGATCGTGCCTTCGAGGATGTCGTCGGTGACTTCTGCGCCGGCAAGAACCTGACCGCGCGCGTTGAAAACCCGGACGATATCACCAGCGGCGATTCCGCGCGAAGCGGCATCCTTGGTGTTGAGCGTGACCGGCTCTTTGCCGCCGACAGTATACGCTGTGACGTTGCACATTTGCGAGTGCAGCCGATAGTTCGAGTGGGACGAGAGCATCTGCAGCGGATAAGTTGCTGCTTCGGCGCTGCCCTTCCATTCGACCGGTTCGATCCAGGTAGGATGCGCGGGGCAGTCCTCATCATACCCCATACTTCCGACATAGGACGATACGAACTCGATCAGGCCCGAGGAGGTTCCGAGCGGGTTGAAAAGTGGGTCCGCCCTGAAGTCGGCAAGGTGAACGGTATCGCCTTTGCCCATCGGGAACTCGATGATCCCTTCTCCAGCCCAGAACTCGTCGAAGGAGGGCATGACAACGGTTTTGGAGTTCGCCGCAGCGTCGTCATAGAAGAACTTCACCCAGTCCATCTCGGTCCGGCCCTCGGTGTAGGTGTCACCAAAGCCTAGCCGTTCCGAAAGTTCGGTCAGGATGTCGTAGTCGGTCCGCGATTGGAACTGCGGGTCGACCGCTGCATGCGAGGCCAGGATCATGTTCATGACCTTGCCAAGGTCATTGCGCTCTAGGTCGCTAGCCGTCGGCAGAATGATGTCAGCGAACTTGGCATTTGGCGTCCAGTAAGGCTCTTGGATAATGACAGTCTCAGGTTGCTGGAACGCTTTGATCGTAAGGTTGGTATCCTGGTGTTGGTTCAACTGGTTGCCGCCAGCGGTGTAGACAAGCCGGATGTCCGGATAGGTGATCTCGCGCCCTTTGCATTGAATGACCTTGCCGGGATTGAGATAGGCGTCGGTCAGGCATGCGATCGGGTAGGGGTCGGGGATCGCGTTGCTGCCGCGAGCGGTACTGCCGAGACTTGGCATATCCGGCTTCGGGAAGCCGTTGTCTCCAGAGATTGCGAAATTGAGGCCACCGCCAGGCAGGCCGATTTGTCCGAGCATCGCCGCAAGCGCCGCCATTGCCCACGGTCCCAACTCGCCATGGTGCTGGCGCTGGATCGAATACCCAGAAACGATGGTGGTGCGCGTCGCCTGCATCTTGCGTGTAAGCTCACGGATAGTATCCGCCGGAACGCTGGTAATCTCGGCGGCCCATTCTGCAGTCTTGGCCTGGCCGTCTTTCTCGCCCGTAAGGTAGGGAAGGAATTCTTCGAAACCAACAGTGTTGTTCTTCACGAACTCGACGTCGTAGAGGTTTTCGGTATAGAGCGTGTGCATCATGGCAAGGACAAGTGCGACGTCGGTGCCATTATAAATCGGTACCCAACGCGAATTGAGCGCAACGGCTGTTTCAGAACGACGCGGGTCGATGACAATAGTCTCGATGTCGGAATCCTTAAGGGCCAACCATTGTTCGGTCATGTACCGGCCCGCATTGATGCGAGAAGTGGTAACCGGGTTTCCGCCCCAGAACACGATCAATTTGGCATTGTCGCGAATGACCGGCCAGTCGCTCCCTCCGGTTCCACCCCAGGCAACGGCTGGCATGATTTCCGAAAGCGCTTGGTTGGAGTAGTTGCCGAAGAATTCGGCGCAGCCGCCAAACTGGTTGAACATGCGCTGCAATAGTGCCTCGGTCTTGTAGAACTGAGCGTGGTTGCTGGCCCAAGAGCTTTTGCCGCGATGCAAGGACGCGTTGCCGAAAGTAGATTTGACGCGTTCCATCTCTTCAGCGACGAGCTTGAGTGCATCATCCCAGCTGACTTCAACAAAGTCGCCGTTGCCGCGCAGTGTGCGGTCGCTCTTTTCGCGTTTGGCCAGAAAATCGCGCCGCACCGTCGGGGCTTTGACGCGCGATCTGTTATACAGACGATCAGGCATCGAATCGATCAATTTCCACGGCGCCCCGGCTTGGGCTAGCGGCTCAACGCTAACAACCTTGCCAGCTACCTTGACCAGCCACATCGGACCAAACGCCGTGTTGACCAGCACCCGCCCATCCATCACACCGCCGGTGCCGGATGCAGCCATTGCAAGATGCGGGAACATCGACGCGGCAAATGCACCGGACAAACCTCCCTGAATAAATCTTCTGCGGTTAACGAGTGTCATTGGGTATTCCTTTCGGATTGCGATGATTCATCGTGGGTGAATCGCGCGAAACACGTTGACCAACTGGGTCGCTACCCGCTGTTTTTGGATAGTTGCGGCCACCACCTTGCGGTCGATGTGCCAACAAGCGCATTTGTTCAGAGAAAACTTCAGCAGAGTTGAAAGGTCCGGAAAAACCGACTCTCGTCCTTCTCTTTCGCAGAAAGATTCCAGATCCGTTCGCAGGGCCGTCGGATGTTGGCGCGATGCAACAAATACCGCCGTCCCGTAACGCTGAGTTTGAACAAATGAGCATTTAGCTCCACCCTGCGCCACCTTCGACACACCGGGGGCGGCGCGGCGTTACCTTAGCAAGTGGCGATGTGGTTCACAAATAGTTGATGCAGGATTCAGGGGGCTTGCGGCGATATGCCACTCGCTGGTTTGCGCTTTCGCGCAAACCACGCAGCTGTCCAGCTCCTGTAATGCGAGATCAACCAGCCTCGCTGTTGCTGCGCTGGTTCGGTTGCGCCAATAATCTCGAACTTATTGCTTTATTTCATGGCTGTAAGTTGAAGTATGGACGCTATTGTAAAGATGCGAATTGTCGAGGCCACCCAATTTTCTTGGATCTCAGGCAACCTTTGTACTGCATGCAATGCCGAGCTCGGTGAACCGGTCTAAACACCGCTCACCGGCGGCAGCTTCCATGTTCTTGCTGACGAGGCTGCGGGACTTAGCATGGGGTCGAACATCGGCTTATGGCGACACATGCCGGCATCTGGCAATGATCGCCGGATATTGGCACCTCCAATTTCCAGGCCTTTCGGCCGATTTTTTGGCGATGCTTCGGCTAGGCCCTGGACTAAAGCACTGCTGAGCGCAGGGCTTCGCGTCGCCTTTGCTTTTTGACAATCACCGGGCAGACGGTTTTGGACTGGTATTGCACCTGACAATGCAGGCAGTTGAGGCATTCGTTCGGGTTGATCTCGCCGGTCGGGTGGATCGCCTGCACCATGCATTCTTTCGAGCAGATCTGGCAGGGACTGCCGCACTCACGGTAACGCTTGATCCAGTCGAACAATCGCAATCTAGCCGGGATCGCGAGCGCCGCGCCCAACGGGCAAAGGTAGCGGCAGAAGAACCGCTCGACGAAGAGGCCAATAAACAGCAGCACCGAGAGATAGAGCAGGTAAGGCCACGACCGCGCGAACTTCATCACAATCGCGGTGCGGAACGGCTCCACCTCGGCGAGCTTGATCGCCAGATCGAGCGAGGTCAGCGTGACCCCGAACAGGGCAAGGAATATGATGTATTTCACCGCCCAAAGCCGCTCGTTCAGACCCCAAGGCAGCGTCCATTGCGGGATGTGCAGCAGTTTTGCCAGTCGGTTGGTCAACTCCTGCATGGCGCCAAACGGGCAGAGCCAGCCGCAATAGGCGCCGCGCCCCCAGAAGATCAGTGCAGCAGCAACCGAGAACCACAGGATGAAACTCATCGGGTCCCTGAGGAAGGTTTCCCAGTCGAACCCCGCCTGTAGCGTACTCAAGAGCGCCATCAGGTTGACGATCGACAGCTGCGCATCGGCATACCAGCCGAGAAATACCAGCGTTGTAGCCAGATAGCCGATGCGGAACCAGAACGTGATCCGCGCCGACCGTGTCAGGTAACTCTGAAAGAAGAACGCAGCGCTCAGTACTGCCAGCATCGTGGCCAGCCCAGCGATCTCCACGGCCTTGCCCTTCCAGACGTCGATGCGCATCGCCACCTGTGCCGCGCGCTCCTCGGCGCGGGCGCGAACTGCAAGCATCTCTGGGGTCACAGTTGCGGGGCTGATAAAGGCCGGAGGCAGTGCGTAATCGACGCTATAGGTCAGGAACACGCGCTCGGTCGGCCCTATGCTGCGCTGCACCAGCAATTGCAGGCGCCAGGGCTGGGTGGGGTCAAACTCGGCAAAGTCAGGGATCGCGAGGATGCTGTTTTCAAACAGTGCCGGCGCACCGTTCGCAGTTATTCGCGGCAGGTTGATCTGGTCGCGCGAACTGAAGCGCACAATCTTGTCGCCCTGAACCAGTTCGATGCGGTTAAAGATTCCGTCCTGACCAAAGCTGTTGCCGCGCCAAGAATAACCGCCCCGCGCAGCCAGCAGAATTGCGTCGCGACCTTCTTCGAGCAGGCTCTCCATTCTGGCGCGCTCGCTGGGGGTCAGAAGTCGCTCGGCGATACCCGGAACAGAAATGGCAGCCGCATAGAGGTTGATGAACGTGTCGGTGGGCGCGCCATGGGCGGGGTAGCGCGCCGCCAATGGGTTTTGGCCGGGCTGCGCAAAAGCCGCGTCGACTGCGGCATTGCTCAATTCGAGGTGCGAGATCAGCTTCGCCGCAAGCATTTCGTCCCAATTATCTGGCGCGATGGCCGCAGCGTTCACGGTGGCGTAGGTGCCTTCGGGGCGCTTGGGGATCTGCAAGCCGCCAAGGCCCAGCGTGGATGCAACCTTGAGCCCGGATCGCACCACCGAATCTTCGATCGCCCGCACCGAGACTGTCACCCCCGAGACATTCGAGCGTATATTGCCCAAGCCGCCCGCGGCCGATTCAAGTGTCAGGTCGCGACCGGCAAAGGCGGCTACCATTTCATCGACATCGTCGCGCTGCCTGCCGCTTTGCAGCATCGGTTCGGATTGCCGCACCATGACCGCGCTCAGGATCACCGCTTTGGGGTCGACCGCGAGCAGAATTTGGATTGGGCGGCTGGAATAGCCGATCGAGCCAACAAGATCCGAGTTGACGAAAGCGTAGCCGATTGTCTCGCTTGCCTTCAGCACCGGGACCACCGGCAGATCTTCCCGCATCGGCCCATAGGCATCTGCGCCGGGCACGAAGCTATCCGCAGGGTATATCGCTAGAAACCCCGGCAGTACCGGTGCGGTCTCTGCCGTAGCCACGAAAGCTGTCAGGATGGACGCGATCAGCAAGAATATCTTGGCAAGAGGCAAAGCGCGGGCGTCCAATTGGCTGGGGACCATTACATCAACTCCCGCGTGTCTTCGCTCGCTCTTGCCACTATTTCGTCTGGGAAACCTTGATCGCAATCAAGCACGACGAAGTCGTGCCCGCGCGCAGCGAGCCGCCCCGGGCGGGTTCCGGTGATGGCTCTGATGCCCCCATCCCTGTGGCACTGCAAAGTGCTCATGTGTCCGTCGCCGGATGATTTGAGCGAAACTTGCCAATTTCGAACAGGAGCGTTCGGGCGCACTGCGTTCGTTGCAGGACAGCTCCGAAATGTTGTCTTCACCTTACAGCCCCGAATGCCCTTGCTGAGCTGGTTGTGAAAGACATCCCGCGTGCGATGTGTAGCCCGCAACCTTCTGAGGAGAAAATCCGGATCGCGCTGTCGGGCCTTCGTGGCGAGGACAGCATTGCCGAACTGTGCCGCAAGGAAGGGATCGCCCAAAGCCTGTATTCCAGTTGGTCGAAGGAATTCCTTGAGGCCGGCAAGAAGCGGCTGGCCGAAAGCCGCACCCTGAAGGGCAGCGGGGCGGCCGGGGTGGCAACCGTTGTTGCCGCAGGGGTTGAGGTGGCGCAGCAGATCCTCGGCGAAACCCAATCTGCTATCCTGCCGCTGGTGCCCTACCTCGATACCCTGCGCGGGGTGTTTATCGCGGTGGCACTGAACGGCATTGGCGTCGCCATTCATGCGCGGGTCGATGACTGGCAGCGGGGGCGGCGATGATGGGCTGGCTTGTCACCATTCTCAGAAGCGGCCCGGCGCGCAGGGCGTGGGTCTGCTGCTCGCAATTGCAATCCTGCTGCTGCTCCTCTTCAACCTGCGCCGCGCGGGCGAGCGCACCGGGCGTCTCGCTGAACGGTTAGAGACATCGGAGAAAGCCAATGACGCCCAACGACGGATACTGAAAGCTGCCGCCGCTCGCCCTCGGGATCGTGACGATCTGGTTGAGCGGCTGCGCGATGGTGGGTTTTGATGGGGGTAGGTCGGGAACCTATATGCCGGTGGTGGAACATAGCCGGGCGGAGTTGGCGGGGGCGGCAAAGGAGGTCGTAGCGTTGCCCGAGGGCGCGGTAGTGGTCGGAATGCTCAGCGATTATGCCGTGATGCGGGAGCAGGCGAAGGCGTGTTGGTGAAGGACAGGTCGGACAACATCTTCAGTTGTCAGAACTTCGAAGTCAACCGTACCGCCGCGCTCGCCGAGTGGAGTCAACTCGGCGCCGCCTGACACGGGGCGGGTTCGGATTGGCTGAGAGAGTTCGCATTGGTCGGCCGGCTCCAGCGCAGTTCATTCCTCGGCTCGCAACGTATTCAATACCGATCGCAACTTTCATTTCTGCGCCATTTTCAAGTTCAACCGCGCTATTGCTAGTTCTAAATGGCGAAAGGTTTGTTCTGCTAGGGTTTCGGTCCTTGGCGTCAAACTGCGCATGATTCATATTTATCTGACAAAACTCCGGCACGACATCAACGCGCCGAACATTGTAGCATCCGGCATAGCAGGTCTGGCTGGCCGAAGGCACCAGATTTTGAACACATTTCCAAGCCGTCCCAGCGACCGCCAAGCAAAACAGATCGAGGCACTCCGGGGCTATTTTCGCCCAAGACACGGATCTGTTCCACTCCCAGCACCGCCACCATCTGAGCCAGCGTCTCGCCACCCACCACCAGAAGGCTTCCCGGTCGCGGGCATAGCGGCACCATCGTGGCAAGTGTGCTTTTGATCGTCTTCTCGGCGACGCTGCGGTCCGTTCCATGTGGAAAGTCAAATGAAAGCGATGCACTGCGCCCAGTCGACAGCGCCGCTGTGAGTTCCGCCAAGGTTTGCTCGGGATCAATCTGCGGCCCGTGCGTGGCCAAATGCAGCTGCGCCGTGTCGGTAAGCCGCGCCATCTGGGCCTGCGTGACCGGATGAAAGGAACCAATGATAGCCAATATGGGTGCCCGTGGTGGTGACGACGACGTTGGCCAAACCGGCACCGGGGCGGGGGCTGCGCTGGCCAGCGCATGCGCCAGACCGCCTGCGCCACAATAGAGAATACGGCCGCCACCCCGCTGGACCATATCCACATGTTGGCACAGATCGTTGAGACCGCGTGCATCGGCAACCAAAGCCCAGTCTGCCCCGCGAGGCATCTCGCCACGTCTGAGATGCGTAGCGGGCACATCACATGCAATCAGCTCGCGGACGAGATCGGGGCCGGTCTGCCGTGTCCCACCCGCATCGCGAACGTGTTGACGGCCATGTTCGGTCCATCGGTGCTGTTCGGGTAGAGCAGGCGCGATCACGCAACGATCGAACAGACCGAGTTCGAAAAGTACTCGCACATCAGCGGCGATACGGCCGCGCAGCAGGCTATCGATCTTCAAGAAGGCGAGATCGACAAAAGCTAGGTGCGAGGCATAAGCCCGCACCCGTTTGGCCGCCAAGGGTGACGCCGCCGACAGCTCGCGCGTGCCCGTATTCAGGGCAAACTGTGGGGGCATTTGTCCCGTCTCTGGATTGGCAACATAACAAAGCGGCCCGGCCAGAGGCGCCAACTTGGCCGCCGTATCCAAGGCACCGGTCAGATCATCAGCCACAAGGCCAATGGTCGGAACGGCCCCCATGGCATCAGACATTATGAACGACAACGCCGGTGTCCCGCACCACCGAGAGCGCCTCGTCGTTGGCATCTGCATTGGTGATCAGTTCGTCGACTTCGCCCGTGCTGCAAATGGTAAACAACGCCGGTGGCCTGAATTTTGTGTTGTCGGCCAAAAGCACTGTTCGTCGTGCGGCGTCGATCATGGCCCGTTTCATGGCGACCAGTTCCTGCGACGTTTCAGTCAGCAGCCCGCCGCTGATCGAATGCGTGCCCAGTAGCAAAACATCGGCGTGAAGCTCGCCCAGAAACGACAGCCCCGGATTGCCGAACAATGTGGGCGACCCCCAGCGAATTGTTCCACCAACCACAATGACCGAAATGGCACGGCTTGCCGCCAGAATCTCGGCGATCTGCAACGAGTTGGTAATTGCGATCAGTTCGATCTGACTTTTTACGAGCTCGCGCGCTGCCGCAAGCACAGTGGTAGAGCTATCAAATATGACCGTTTGCCGTGGCAAGATCTGAGCGGCGGCAAAGGCGCCGATAGCCGCCTTTGCTCCGGTTTCGACCTCTGCCGCAAGGTTGCTATCAAGCTCGAATGACGCGAAATAGCTCTCTGTCAGCACTGCGCCGCCATGGGTCAGCTTGACCAACCCGCGCTCGCTTAAATCGCGCAAGTCGCGGCGTACGGTCGAGCCGGAGGCATCGACGCGATCACTCAGCTCTTTGATGCTGGCGACTGTAGAAACACGTAATTGGCCCAAGATTTGAGCGTGCCGGCGTTCCTTGAGCATGTCAGACCTCTTGCCATCGAATTGTTGGAGTTTGGCACCCTGCCGCCAGAGTGACCACAAGTGAGCGTGCCTGATCAGCGTCAGTTGCAGGAAAGTCGCAGCGTAGATGCGCGCCACGGCTTTCCTGCCGTGCCATCGCCGCCCGGATGATCGCTTGCGCCACCAGCAAGCGGTCGGCCGTTTCCGCCCAACGTGATGCAGGATTGCTAGGGGCCGTTGCGGGTAGCTGCGCCTGCATCAGGTCAAGCTTTGTCAAAGCGGGCTGCAATTTTGCGCTCGAACGCACGATGCCGGCGGCGTCTGACAAACAGCGTGAAATTTCGGAGTCAATACGCAGTGCGCCGGTGGCGGAAATCTCAGGACCAGCGCCGACATTGCCTAGGTCGAAGCTCGGCCTCATGTCGGGCATTGCGCGGCTATAGTCGGCAGCCGCTTGTCCGGCAATCCATCCGGCGGCAAGCACGTCGGTGCCGCTGCCGCCCGCCAACCGGCCCGCACCGTGGATACCGGCCGCCGCCTCTCCGGCGGCAAAAAGGCCAGGGACGCTGCTCATCCGTGCGCGATCGACCCGGATGCCGCCCAAGCAGGTGTGCGCTGCGGGCCAGACCGCGACCCGCTCGCGGTTAATGTCGATGCCGTGGCGGCGAAAGAAGGTGGCTAACCAAGTGTAGCGCTCAATCACCTGCCTATCCACACCTGTCGCGTCTAACCAAAGGCCGCCGCCCTCAAGTGTGAGGCCCGCATCGCGTTGGCTCACCATTTCACGCACCAGATCCTCTTTGCTGATCCCGGCCTCGCCCTGCGGCCTGCCTTGCAGCAAGAAACGCTCGCCTTTTGCATTGCGCACTACTGCGCCGTCACCGAAGAGGGTGGTTGGAATCACATAGCCCGCGATCTTTTGCGGGGCATGGCCGACCAGAGGCTCAAATTGCAGGAACTCCATGTCGGCCAGTTCAGCCCCGGCGCGCAGGGCCAATGCCGCCGAAGCGCCGAAGACATCTTTTGGATAGGTTGACCCGGCGAACAGGTTGCCCACTCCACCATTTGCCAGCACCACCGCCTTGGCGGCGATGGTGACCAGATCGCCGCCTTGAGCGGGTTGCGCCAGCAGGCCACAGACCACGCCGTCGTTGCAAATCAGGCGCCGTGCGCGGCGGCGCAAACGTTGAACGCCGAGCCGTTTCAGTTCGGCGCGCAGGGCTTGCGCGGCCTTGCCGCCCCACATTGCCCCCAGCACGTAACAACATCGTGGATAGGTCGAACCCGATGCGTGCCGTACCAGAGGTTGGTCCCGTTCAAGGGCGAAATCGACGCCGAGGTCCAGCAGTTCTTGAAATGCCTCGGGCGCTTTGGCCACCGTATCTTCAACGAGACCGCTAAGGTTCAACCCACAGCCTTCGCGCAAGATGTCGTCGCGATGAGTAGCAAGCGAATCCAGCGGATGTGCGCCATTGACAACGACATTGACCCCTTGGAGCCAACCCGATGCGCCAGACCCCAGACCCAATAGCACGACGGACGCACCCGCGCGGCGCGCGCGCAACGCAGCCATCAACCCGGCGACACCTTCGCCCACGACGACGACATCGGCTTTTGCAATCGTATCGCCGCTCATGCCGATAAAGCGATCGCCTGCCACCGCAGCAGCCCGTCCGGCAGCGTGCTATAGTCCGGTGGCAACCTCCGGGCCATCAATTTCTGCCTGGCCGCGCACCTAGACAAGCATCACTCCCGCCGTTTCCAGTGCCGATCGTACCGCCAAGCCGTCGATTTCGCAGACATTTTGGTTCGAGTCCTTTGCCATGGCAGCAGCATATCCGCAGGCCTCACCGATAGCCAGACAGGCGCCCATCACCCTGACCGAGCCGAAAGCCATGTCAGAAGCCGAGATGCCGCGACCGCTGACCAGCAAGTTGTCCAGCTTTTGCGGCACCAGTGATTTGAATGATATGCCGAAACGACCGCCTCCGATGCTCTGGAACCGCGCGGCACCGTCAACGGGGTCGTGTATGTCGATCGGGTAGCCGCAAAGCGCAATGCTGTCGTCTGGAATGCGCCCTTCTACCGCATCAGCATCGCTCAGCGTGTAAAGCCCGTCGATGTGCCGGGTCTCGCGGATGCCAATATAGGGCGACGTTCGGGTAATGTAGGCCTGTTCAAATCCAGGAATGTTCTCGCGCATGAACGTCGAAAACTGGACAGCGATCCGGCGCGACGCGACCTCGGCCTGCGAAAGTTCCCGCGCGTCGGCCCCGTTGAGGCCGATGATCTTCACCGCGTTGAGGTTGACGATGCGTGGATAGATCGAATTGCCCCAGCAGGTGCCGCGATCGCCAAGCCGGATGCCGATCCTCTCGATCGCATCGCGCCAGGGGGTAAGGTTGAGCGCGAACCAGACATAGTCTTCTTCGGTCATTCCGGGCTTGACCGCCATGCCATAGCCTTCGCCGATGGCATCCATCATCTTGGTGATGTCGACCGGAGCCATCGAGATGCCCAGCGTCATGGGCTGCATCGCACCGTCACCGACTCGGCCCGAGCGCATCGGCACCCCGGCGCGATAGGCGATATCGGCATGACCTGTAGCATCGACAAAGGTGCGGGCGATGAATTCCATCTCGCCGCTATTTGACCAAGCGCGCACAGCGGTGACGCGGCTGCCCTCGACAACCGGCTCAGTTGCCAGCGTATGAAACCAGCACTCGACGCCGGCTTCATCAAGCATGTCGAGTGCACACTTTTGCAAGACGGCCATGTCGACCGGTGTGGTCGAGTACATATGCGCCTGCAACAGTCGAACCGGCCCGGTCGAGCCGCCTTCGTCGATGCAACGCTGGATCAATTCCCACGAGATGCCGCCTACCACTCGATCGCCATGACCGTCCTCAAACCCATGCAGACACAATCCAACGTTCACCGTCCCCGCAACCATTGATGAGCGTTCAACCAAGGCCACTCGTAATCCTAGGCGCGCTGCCGATATGGCCGCGGACAGGCCGCCAGGTCCGGCGCCGAATACAACTAGATCGTAGTGCAGTTTCATACGGTCTTGCATCAGAGTCCTCATTATCTAGGAATGTATCCAAAGGTTTCGGGCAGCCACAAAACGAAACCTGGAAAGAAAGCCAGTACGCCCACCACGGTGACCATAACCGCCAAGAAGGGCAGCAGCGGTGGGATCAAGTCCTCGACTTTGTCGCCACTGATGGCGCAGCCGATAAATAGGCAAAGCCCGACGGGCGGCGTAACATTGCCGATCACCATGGTCAGTGCCGCAACCATGCTGAAGTGTATCGGGTCAATGCCGATCGTCACTGCAGCGGGAAACAGGATTGGCATAACCATCAGAACCACCTCGCCGGCATTCAGGAACGTGCCGAGCACGAGGAAGATGAAAATTGACGCCAGAAAGAAACCGAAGCGGCCAATGTCATGCTCTACCAGCAGGTTGGCGATATCGCGTGGTATGCCTGAATAGGTAACCAGCCAAGCGAATGCCGATGCCAAGGCCAGCAACAGGCCAACGAAGGCGGTGGTCGAAACGGTATTATGCAGGACCACGGCAAGGTGGCGCCACTTAAGCTCTCGGTACCAGCCGGCCGAGATCAGAAACGCCCAAGCCAGTGCCACCACTGCAGATTCGACAATGGTAACCAGACCCGAGACGATGGCGCCGACGATTATGAATGGCGTTATCAGGACTGGCAGCGCGTCGATGGTGATGCGAACCGCCTGACGAAACGGTGGCACTGGCTGGCGCGGATAACCTTTGCGCACCGAAATGATAACTGCGACAATCGCCATTCCGAGCATCGACACCAAGGCTGGAACATAGCCGGCAAGGAACAGCATTCCGACAGATTGCTGTGTCACCCAGGCGATAAGGATGACCAGCACACTTGGCGGCACGATTGGCCCTAGGGTCGACGAAGTGATCGTTACCACGGTCGAAAAGGGCGAACTGTAGCCTTGCTTTTTCATCAGCGGAATCATGATGCCGCCGATCGCCGAAGTATCTGCCGTTGCCGACCCCGAAATGCCGCCGAAGAAGTAGCTAGAAACGATATTGACGACTGCTAGGCCGCCAGGCAGACGGCCGACCAGAATGTTGGTGACATCAACGATCCGCGTCGACATCCGACCTACCTTGAATATCTCGCCTATCATGATGAAAAGCGGGATCGTCAGCAGCGGCCATGCCCGTGCCATTGAGCCCACTGATTTCTGCACCACGATGATCGGATCGAGCGAGGGGTACGCCAGCAGCAAGGTGGCGGCAAGCGATCCTGCCAATGCCAGTGGCACCTGCATTCCCATGAAAATAAACAAAAACAGCAGGCTGAACAGAAGAAGCATTTCCATCACGCAGCTCCCCGCTCGTCAGAAGGTTTGCCATCCGAGGCGTTTGCTGCGTCGACCAAGCCACCGCGACCGACCGTTGGATTGGCGAAGAAATCCAACATGAAAGAGAACAACAGCAGCGCAAATCCGACCGGGAACGATGCATAGACCCAAGCCCAGGAGAAACGCAGCACGGTGGTCTTGCTCGGAAGCGCGGCAAGTGTTGCTTCGACGCCCTTCCAGATAAGAAAAACCAGCGTAACGATGACAATCAAAGAAGAGGCAAGATGGACTATCCTCATCAACCTCTGTGGCGCCCTCTGAACCAACCAGTCGATGCCGATCATGCTACCGCTGCGATAGGCCACCGAAACACCGAGAAATATCAGCCAGGTGAACAGAAAACCTGCCATCTCTTCTGGCCATGCAAAGGGATATTGCAGGATCATCCGGCTTATGACTTGCAGTAGCAGGACAGCGGCGATCGCTATTGCCAGCGCGCTGGTCAACAGAACTAGGATGCGCTGCACAAACCGTTCCAACCATCGTAGCAATTGTTTGACGCCTCTCCCGAAGGTTGGTGCCGCACCCGAAGACGCGGCACCGAAACCGTGCTTTCGCGACTTAGTTTGAGTTCGCCCTCAACTTGGCCAGCATTCTGGCGACCGCCTCAGGTTGATCGTTGGCGAAGCTGTCAAACACCACAGATGAGCGCGTGACCCAAGTGTCAATGTCGGAAACCTCATGCACAGTTGCCACGTTGGCCGACCTTTCATAGATGCCATCTTGTACGGCACTGAAAGTCTCGAACGCGAAGGCGGCGTTCTCGTCTGCCGCCTGCTGCACTACCGCCTGCAAGTCCGCGGGAAGCTTCTGCCAAACCGCTTCAGAAATCGCCAAAGTACTTGCGATCTGGATATAGCTGATCCGCGTCAGGTGCGGGGCAACTTCGTAAAAGCTTTGAGAGTTATAGCTTGCAGCCCAGCCCTCGGCGCCATCCACAGCACCAGTTTGCAGCGACGTGTAAAGCTCCGAGAACGAGATCGGTGTCGGAATGGCGCCCAAAGCCTCCCATGCCTGCACCACATAGCGGTCCTCCCAGACCCGCAGCTTCATTCCCTTGACCTCATCAAGGTTTTCGACAGGCGACTTCGTGTAAAGATCGCGCACACCCATCCACCAGTACGAAAGCGGGTGAATGCCATTGGCCATAAGGGTTTCGTCGCAGATTTCCTTGAATTCGGGCGAGTTTACCGCATCCAGCAACGCCTGCCCGTCGGCAAACAAGAACGGCAGGTTCAGGATCGAGATACCCGAACAAAGCCCGCTCAGCGCTGCCGGGGTCAGGCGCGCAGTGGCAATAGTGCCAGATTGCATCTGCTCGATCATCTGCCGTTCATCGCCAAGTACGCCGCTGTCAAAGACCCGGAACTTGATGCGCCCGTCGCTCAGCTTTTCAACGCGATTCACGAAATCCATGTTGACCGGATAGTCGATATGGGTCTCGGGGTTCAGACTGGCATGAACTAACTCAACCTCCTGAGCGTGCACCGGCGCGAAAAACAGAAGCGCTGCAGACAGCGCCGTTGCGCCGCCAAGTAGTGTTCTTTGGATGCCCATGGCTTTCCTCCCTTTCGTTACGTGGTCTGGTTTTCGTTAGGTGGTCTGGTTGATCGCGGTGGCCGCATCCTCTTCTTGCAAAGCGCGCCGGCCGGCGATGAGTTGTTCCGCTACTTCAATGGCTTCAATCATGCTTTCGGAATTGGCGATACCGCGTCCGGCGATATCGAATGCGGTGCCGTGATCCACCGAAGTGCGGATGACCGGCAAACCGAGTGTGATGTTGGTACCTTGCATGGTATCCCAAACGCCGGTCGCCGGATTGACGTGAAAACCGAGCAGCTTGAACGGGACATGCCCCTGGTCATGGTACATCGCCACCACAGCATCGTACTGACCGGCTACATGCTTGACGAAAACGGTGTCGCCCGGCACTGGCCCATCGACATCCATTCCCTCGGCACGCAGCATTTCGACAGTCGGGCGGGTGACTCGGTCGTCCTCGGCGCCAAAGTTGCCGCCCTCGCCAGCATGCGGGTTCAGCGCCGCGACCGCTATCCTCGGCACGGGAACGCCAAAAGCCTTCAGCGCCTCGGCGGTCAGCCGGACAACCCGTTCCAGCCGCTTGGGTGTGATCAGATCAGACACATCGCGCAGCGCCACATGGGTGGTGACATGGCTGATCCTGATCTTGCCGTGCGCCAACATCATCACCGCTTGTTGCGACTGTGTAAGATGCGCCAGCAGGTCAGTGTAACCGGCGTATTTGCGCCCTGCGAGGTACAGCGCTTCCTTGTTCAGCGGCGCCGTCACGATTGCATCGGCATTGCCAGCCAGAACCAGACGGACTGCAGCCACCGCTGCGCGATAAGCCTGTTCACCAGCGGCGGCGCTCAGCTGCCCGTAGGGACAGGCTTCTCCGTCATCGGGAACATCGGCAACCTGAACACCGGGAAGGCTCATAACGCCAGCCAGCGCGCCCCCGTTAACTTGAGCACATCGTTCGAGCACCGCGCGGCTGCCGACAAGAACAAGCTCCAAACGGCCGGTAATAAGCCGGTCCGCCAAGATCTGCGCTGCGCGAAGCGATATCTCAGGGCCGATACCGGCGGGGTCGCCAATTGCAAGCGCCAAGCGGATTTTCTGGGCAAAGGGTACATTCATGAACACTTTCTGCCACTGGATGCCATCTAGTGTCAATTCTTTTCATTTAATTTCATTTTGTGGCAAACGAAAGTAGCAAGCCTGCCCCGCGTTCGGACGTCAGGCGCTGCCGGATTGATGGGATCGAGCAACTGATGGCGGCTCCCGTGGCGCTAGTGATATGAAAGGTGCCCGATGCGGCAAGGGCGGGCGGCGCGACGAATGTCTTCGTCAAACGGCTCTGTCGGACCATCAAGTACGAGGAGGTTTGGTCGTCGGCAAGAGTACGGAACTCGATCATGGCGTAGTGCTGCCACGGGATTTTTCCGAGACCAGCCGCAAACCGAAAGGCGGCGGATCGCTAGAACCTGTTTTGGATAGCTTCGTGATGCGTTCTATTCACGGGTCTGCTCGTCGCTGCCTGCTTATGCGTGCCGGTGCGGCTTTTCTGGTGCAGTGTTGATGTGGCGTAGATGTAAACCGCACAAGCAAAAGCCAGGCTGTTTACGTCGGATTTTAAATCGTTGTTATTAAAGGTTTTTTTGGTTGCTGGGATAAGATTTGAACCTATGCTCTTCAGGCTATGAGCCTGACGCTACGCCCACAAGCCGTACTGCCATTTGGTTTCCTGACGTCGCGCACTGTATAACCCCGATCCTCAACCTGAGCGACCGCATCGCACTTGAACTCGTCTGTGAATTTAGCTCCGGACATAGCGCCCGCCTTGCTTCCAAAATTACCAAGCAAGGCGTCTGTAAATCTAGGGGCTGTTCAACCCGCAACATCTCGAGATTGGTAGCCGAGGCGATAACCTGCAAGATGAACGAGACTTCGCCGCGAACGGCGTGGACTTCGGCATACTCTAGCAACCGTGCCACTGGCCCGTAGAGAACTCAGGCTACGGGCCCCTCGGGTCCCGGAAGCGTTGGGGTGGATCCTAGCTTGCGGCGCACATAAACCAAAGTGCAGTTTGGGTCTGAACCCGCATGTAAAGCCGTATGAATTGATCCATGTCAATTTGTCGGCATGGCGCTCTGCCGAGTATTGGAGCCGTGATCAGGTAGATCCAAGGAGGATGCGGAAAATGCGAATTTCATATATTTCTTATGCGCTTGCAGGACTTGCGCTTGTTGGCTTTTCGTCGACGGCAATGGCCGAGGTCGATCAGGGCTCCGTTGCCCGCGGCGGCAAGCTCTATGACAAATGGTACAAGGTAGTTGGAGTTGAGGCCCCAACCGTTTCGCATCCGCTCTACCCTGCTACGAACGAAAAATACGCGGCCGACCCGGCCAGCAACTGGCGCTGCAAGGAATGCCATGGTTGGGATGGGCTTGGGGTTGCGGGTGCTTATAGTTCGGGCAGCCACCTGTCAGGCATCATCGGCATAGACGGCATGGCGAACGGCGACCCGGCCAAGGTTGTCGAGCTGCTGCGCGGCGACCACCTTTATGGCGACAAACTCACCGACGCCCAACTGACCGACCTCGCCAATTTCGTGGTCTTTGGCCAAATCGACTGGGCAGCCTATGTCGCTGACAAAAAGTCGACGGGCGATGCGGCAAATGGCAAGCAGGTATACGAAACCGCTTGCGTCGGGTGCCACGGCCTCGATGGCAAACAGCCGCAAGACATGCCTCCGCTCGGCTCGCTCTCGAGCAACCCTTGGGAGGTGATGCACAAGGTGCTGAACGGCCAACCTGGCGAGGCGATGCCTGCTCTGCGCGCGATCGACCATCAGATATCGGCAGACCTCGTAGCTTATCTGACAACGCTGCCCGCGCAGTAAGACACGGCCCGCTGTCCAGAATTGCCGGGGTGGGGCATCCATCCCGGCAGCAGACTTGCCTGCACGATTGGAATACCGATGATTGCGATAATCAAATCGCTTTGGCGCTGGTTTACCCGCCCGAGCGCGCTTTTAGGTCAAGGGCTACTTCTATTTTTCGGATTGATTGGAGGAGTCATTTTTTGGGGCGGCTTCAACACCGCCATGGAAGCGACCAACACGCTCGAATTTTGCATCTCGTGCCACGAGATGCGCAACACAGTCTATGTCGAATACCAAGAATCCATCCATTACTCAAACCCCTCGGGCGTGCGCGCGGTCTGCTCTGATTGCCATGTGCCGCATTCATGGGGCGCAAAGCTGGTGCGCAAGATTCAGGCTTCGGGCGAAATTTGGTCAAAGCTGGTGGGTACTATCGACACACCGGAATTGTTTGAAGCCGAGCGTGAACGGCTAGCGACGCATGTCTGGGCGACCATGAAGGCCAATGACTCGCGCGAATGCCGCAATTGCCACAGCTTCGAGGCGATGGATTTCGTGCACCAACGCCCTCGCTCCGCCGAGAAAATGGAGCCGGTGGCGTTGGGTTTGCCTAGCCCAGATGGCACCACCTGCATCGACTGCCACAAGGGCATCGCGCACAAATTGCCGTTGGTCGAGCGCGACGACTAGTCTTGGCTTTCAGTTGACGAACGATCGGGAAGCAAGAGTATAGTCGACCCGGCAAACTTGGCGCGGATAGGCTGCGTCTGGGCGGCAGGTTGCCGCGGCTCCTTTAGGAGGCTGCCATGACACAAATGAAACGCGCGGCCTTGTTCAAGGCGCTTCTGGCACTTTGCGCGGCGTTCCTGGTTGTAGAGATCGTGTACGAAATCTACGAGCACTGGCGAGAGGGGCAGAGCCAAAGCTACATCGACATGGTTCATCTGCTGTTCGAACTTCTCTCTGCGGCATTTCTGCTGGTCGCCTACAACATCAGCCACAGATACCAGCTTGCGCTAAAACGGTTTGGCGACAGCGAGCATCGTACCTTGGAGGCGCTGCGCAGCCAGTTCGACGCCTTGATCCAGCAACGGTTCGACGATTGGGGCCTGAGCAGCGCCGAACGCGATGTCGCTCTGCTGTCGTTTCGCGGGTTGAAAGTATCAGAAATTGCCGAAGCACGCGGCACTCGCGACGGCACCGTAAAGGCGCAACTGTCGGCGGTGTTTCACAAGGCTGGCGTAAGTTCCAAGTCTGAACTTCTAGCGGTGTTCATGGATCAGTTTCTCGATCTTGGTGCCTCGGTGGAATCAGAGGAAATCTGGGAAGAGCCGCTGTATCCGCCATCATCACCTGCGGAGCAGCTGCGCGTTATTGCATCGCAAATAGCTTAAAGCTCGTCATAATCCCGCCTAGCGTTGGATGTGATGAAAGAACTCTTGACCTCCAAACCCCAACGCCCCCGAAACTGGGGCAGCCCTTGGGGCATTCCACCACCAAACCAACCCGTCAACGCAACGAGATCATCAGCTATCCGGTGTCAGAAGTGTTTGGCTGTGCTGGCAGTCCTGAGCGAACTGGTCTCGGGCAATATCCCTTCTAACAGGGAAATTTACAGGGAAAACCGACGTTTTCAGAGCAAACAGATCGAGTCGACCCATGAATAGGCACGCTTTACCAGCGGGTTACGCCTAATTTCCCTGCCGCGGCCAACAGGGAAAACAACTTCCATATCGGGGAAGGGAATATCGCTGAACAGGGAATACGCACTGAATAACAGGCAATGGTCCAAACCGCTTCTATTGTGGCCGCACACCTACCAAACTCTGGCCAAACCAGATTCCACACACCAGCCGCCCCCCCCCAGTAGGCGCAAGTGTCGCCCGGGGCAACCTCCTCAGATACCCCTCTGACCGCGCTGTTTGACGCCACCACTCGATGTTCAGCGGCACCTCAGGCCCAACCGTCCTTTCAACAGGCCCTATGCCGTTCGCTGCTCACCCAACTCTTTGCCAACAAACGGTTTCGAGGCGAGTCCCATTACCCGCCTCAACTCTTTTACATGGGTCGCCTAAGAGCTGCCTCTCAAGGGGAACTGAGGCGAGTTGAAACTTGTCTGGCGCCACTTTTCATCTGTTGGTTCGGCCCTCTATTCAAATCCTCAAACCAGACCCACGGGTGCTGACGTCAGGCAAATGGCTACGACTTACGCTACAAGCGCTCCGGTCACCTCCCAAATAACGTTAAGGCCGCCAGCAGAGCTGTCACCACTCCGCAACCGAACCATCTGCATGCCGCCAATAGGGCGCGGTCCAGTTGTGGCCCTTTACTGCGCGCTCGCGCACCACCGCTTCGTTCACCTCGACGCCAAGGCCGGGGCCTTGCGGGATGTCTAGGAAACCTTCCTTGATCGTGAAGCTGCCCTCGGCCACATAATCGAGCAGATCGCCGCCCTGGTTGTAGTGGATGCCGAGGCTTTGTTCCTGAATGAAGGCATTGTGGCAGAGCGCGTCGATCTGCAGCGACGCCGCTAGTGCTATCGGGCCAATCGGGCAATGCGGAGCAAGCGCCACGTCATAGGCCTCGGCCATGTGGCCAATGCGCACCATCTCAGAAATACCGCCGACATGTGCGGTGTCGGGGTTAATGATACTTGCCGCGCGGGTTTCGAATACCCGCTTGAAATCAAAACGAGAGTGCAGCCGTTCGCCTATTACCAGCGGGATTGTTGTGGCGCGAGCAAGGTCGGCCATCGCCTCAACATGTTCCGATGCTACAGCGTCTTCGACAAAAAGCGGACGCAGCGGCTCTAACTCCTTGAGCAGCGCCTTGGCCATCGGCGCATGCACCCGCCCGTGGAAATCAAGTGCCAGGTCCATGTCTCGCCCGACCGCTTCGCGCAGTTCGTACAGCCGGGCGACGATCGCATCAACCTTTTTACCGGTATCTACAATCTGAAGCTCCTCGACGACATTCATCTTGCAGGCATCAAAGCCTGCCTTCATCAACGCGCGCGCGTCTTCGACAAGGTTTGCCGGGCGGTCGCCGCCGATCCAGCAATAGCTGCGCACCTTGTGGCGCACCGGCCCACCCAACAGCGCATGCACCGGGGCATCGTGAAACTTTCCCTTGATATCCCACAGCGCCATGTCGATGCCGGAAATCGCGCTCATTAGCACCGGGCCGCCCCGGTAGCAGCCGTTTCGATAGATAGATTGCCAGATGTCTTCGATGTGCAGCGGGTTGCGTCCGATCAGAACTTGCTCCAGTTCGCCGATCTTGGCGGCAAGCGTGCGCGCATGCCCTTCCAGCACCGGTTCGCCCCAGCCTGAAATCCCGGCGTCAGTTTCGACCTTCAGAAACAACCAACGGGGCGGGACGAGAAAAGTCTTGAGCGCAGTGATTCTCATGGTGGTCACTCCAATGGAAACGGCCCCAAAAACGCCGATCTGGCTTCGGCGATCTGGCTGCCGAAGGGCGTTGGGGTCAGGTCGTTGCCGCGATCTACAACGCCAGAAAGCCCTAGGCGGCGGGCGGTGATGCGCTTGCCGTAGATGAGGCTTGCGTCGATCGACTGCATGACAAAGGTGATCAGCGGCAACGCCTCGGCATAAAGAGCGTCCGCTTTTTCGAACTGCCCGAGTTGAAACGCATCAAAGATGCGGATCTGGACATCGCAGCACTCGGGCGCAGGGATCATTCCGACGCAACCGGCACGCAGAATATCTGGAAGCTCCAATCCGCCACGTCCGTTGAATACCGCAAGGCCATCGCCGCATTGATCCACTACCTTGGCTATCTCGACGGCTGAAGCCTCGCCTTTCAGCACGCAAAAATTTGGATGTTGGCGGTGCAAGTCGCGTATTGCGTCGACCCCAATACCCTTTCCCAGATACTGAGGTGCATTCTGAATACCGACCGAATGATCCAGCGCATCGGCGGCATGGCCAAATGCGCGCATCAGGTCTTTTTCATCCCAGCAGTCGCCCGGAGGTTGGAAAATCACAAGGTCGGCCCCAAGCGACTGCGCAATGCGGGCGTCCTCGATTTGCGTGGAAATATCGGGGCCAGCAATAGTCACTGCCAGCGGAACGCGGCCACGGACTTCATCGGCGGCCCAGGAAACTACAGCGCGTCTTTCCTCGGAAGAAAGCTTGCCTACTTCAGTGATCAACCCCAAAACGGCGATACCGTGGGCGCCAGACGCCAAGCATGCCCTGACCTGACTGCGCATTGCACCTTCGTCAAGCTGACCGTCAGCGCCGAAGAACGCATAGAGGATTGGGTACACTCCTGCGAAAGTCATTGCGGCTCTCTTACGACATTCAACAAAGGCAAGCCTTGTTGCAGCCGTTTCAAGTTTTCGGCCATGTCATCTAGCCGACGCCGCAAGGTGCCTTCGGACCACCCCGAGATGTGCGGGGTCATGACAACGCCGGGAAACTGCGAAAAATCATACCGCGACGCGCGCGCGTCAAGGTCATTGGCATCTGCGGGGTAGCTGTACCAGACATCCAGCACCGCGCCGCCCAGATGGCCGCTGCTTAAGCCTTCAAACAAGGCATCTTCATCGACAATGGGCCCTCGCGCCACGTTGACCAGAACGCCGCCCTTGGGCATTGCGCCGATAGCCTCGGCACCGATCAGGCCGACTGTCTCCGGGTTCAGCGCCACCGTAACAATCAAGATGTCACAGCCCGAAGCCATTTCGGCTAGTTGGTCGATCGGCCAAACCCTACCAACAAGATCGCCAGTTTCCACGGGCGAGCGGTTGCACACTTGCAGATGTACTTCAAATGGCTTCAAGCGCTGTGCAATCGCCTGACCTATGAGACCGTAACCAACAATACCGATCCGCTTGCCCGCGAGTTCACCATGCGGCAAGCCGCCCATCCGCGACGATCGCATCCAGCTGCCAGCGCGAAAGCTGCCATCCGCCTCTTGCAGCCGCTCCGTGCGCATCAGCAATGCGCCAATGACATATTCCGACACCGCCGGGCCATGGCCGCGCACATTGCACAAAGTAGTCTGCGCTGGCAGCGCTTCCAGCATTATCTCATCGTATCCGACACCGGGAACCTGGACCAAGCGGAGCGTTTTCGAAGCCGTAAGCAAGTTCGCGTCGTATCGAACCGTCACGATGGCTGCGCAGTCATCCAAAGTCCGGGTCAGATCGTGCAGTGGCGTGCTGTAATCGGCGCTGACAATCTCGACACCATCGCCCATTCTTTCAGCCAAACCGGGTGCGAGGATTTGAACGGGGCTTCCGTAAAGCATGATTTTCATCAGACTGCCCGCCTTCTTGCAGAGTTGGGAAGCACTTCTTGGTCGATAGCCAGAGCAATAGCGCGCCCTGCTTGAAACAGCTCGGCCAAGGCCGTGGTAATTCCATCAAAGTCTTCTTCCACGATGCTGCGGACCAGCCGCACATGAATTGCGGCTGTCGCGTCAGCATGATCGGTCGTGCGCTGTGAGTTGCAGTACCCGATCCTTCGCCCGATCGCGTGCAATGGCATGTTCACACGGCTGGCAACTTCGTGGCGCGCACACTGTGTGACCAAATCATTGAACTCACGGTCTGCCCGCGTAAATGCCAGCGGATCGGCATTGACGACGCTGAGTTCCATCTGGTCGGCTAGCCACGAAAACCGGCGGCGTTCAACCTCATCGGCTAGGCGCGCAGCTCGTTCCATCAGCAACGGCTCAACCTTGGCGCGAACATCGATGGCCATCAGCGCGCGCTGCACGTCGATTGGTTCGATCAGAACGCCGCGGCGCGGAATGACCCGCAACAGCATGTCTCGCTCCAGTCGCTGGACGGCCTCACGCACCGGGGTTCGGCCAAACCCTGTTGTGGTACTAAGATCCTGCTCGGTCACCAAGCTACCGGGCGCGATCTTCAGCGTCACGATTAGCTCTTCCAGCTGCCGGTATGCATTATCCGAGAGCGAGTCGATAGCGCGTCGGGTCATTTCTTCTTCATCCAATGTATCATTCTCAGACCCAGCGGTACGATCACGATGCTAAACACAACGACGGCAAGACCTCCCGCGATGGGGCGCTCGACGAATCCAAGAAAGCTGCCTTTGGACTTGATGAGCGAAGTCAGAAACGTCTCTTCGAGAATTGGCCCAAGAACCAGCCCAAGAATCGCGGGGGCGAGTGGGATACCGTTCTCCTCCATATAAAAACCAATAAGCCCGGCGCCAAGCATCACGACCACGGCGAAGGTGGTGTTCTCGACTGCAAAGGCCCCGACGATACATGCAAGGGTCACCAGAGACATAACCACGCCCGGAGGCGCCGACAAAATCCGCCGAAACAACCGGATCGCAAAGAATCCCATCGGTACGATCAGTATATTGGCCAGCAGAAAGGCGACGAACACCGCGTAAAGCAGAGTGGGGTGCACCAGAAAGGCTGTCGGCCCGGGGTTCAGCCCTTTCATATAGAGCACGCCAATGACCACCGCGCTCAAACTGTCGCCGGGGATGCCGAATACGGTTGCTGGAATGAACGCCCCACCAACTGAGGCGTTGTTCGCCGCCGTTGCTGAAGCGATGCCGTCTACAATCCCAGAGCCAAACTCTTCGCGGCGAGGCGACAGGCGGCGGGCGACAGCATAGGAAACATAGGCGGCGATGTCTGCCCCCGCGCCCGGAATGGCGCCAACCACGGTGCCGATCCCTGCGCCGCGCGCCACCGACCATTTCAGTCTGGCGATATGCCCCATCACCCCGGCAAGAAGGTTTTTCAACGACACTGCGGGCACTTCGGCACGAGCGGTCGGCGCGAGTGCAAAGCGCAGGGCCTCAGACACCGCAAATAGCCCGATCAATACCGGTATGAAACCAAGCCCGCCAATCAGGTTGGTATTGCCAAAGGTGAACCGCTGCTGGCCTGAAACCGGATCGAGACCGACCATGGCAATGCCAAGCCCGATGAAAAGCGATATGGCGCCTTTGGCCGGATGCCCGGTGGAGGCCGCGATGGCCGCCAAAAGTCCAAGGCAAGCCAGCCAGAAGTATTCGAAGCTTGAAAAGCTGAGCGCAATTTCAGCCAACGCGGGGGCCGCGAAGATCAACATCAGCGCCCCGAACGCACCGCCGAGCGCAGACGCGACCAAGCCGACACCCAAGGCGGTTTCCGCCTGACCTTTCAGCGTCATCTTGTAGGCTTCGTCAGCGTAGGCAGCTGAGGCTGGCGTGCCTGGCATGCGCAGCAATGCCCCCGGTATATCGCCCGCAAAAATTGCCATTGCCGCTAGTGTGACAATCCCGGCAAGAGCCGGAACAGGATCGAGAAAATACGTTACCGGAACCAGCAGAGCGACCGCCATCGTTGCCGTGAAGCCGGGGATCGCACCGACGATAAGGCCATAAATGGCACAAAGAAACATCACCAGCAGGGTCTGCGGTTGGAGCACAAGCATAGTCGCGTCGAGAATTACCATGTCAGTGCACCCGACCAATTTTTCAGCACACCCCATGGCAGCGGGGCAGACATCAGTTGATAAAAAAAGATGTGAAAGATCAGCGTGCCGAAAACCGCAATGGCCGCCGCCAGGTTCGCGCGGCGTTCAAACCAGTAAATTAACACAAACAGCAGAATTGGCGTCAGCAGCAGAAACCCAACCGCATTGATGAACAGAATATAGGCTCCGACTACGCTGACGATCAGCAAAAACCCGAAAGCACCTCGGATGCCCTGCCCGCGCAGTTGCACCAGTCCTTCAACCGCGCCGCCTTGGAATGCAATGCGCCGGATGATCAAGAACAGGCCAGCGAGCATCAATCCGCCGCCTGCAATCGAGGGGAAAAACCCCGGACCATATTCGATATGGGCAATCTGTGTCATCCCGCGAGAGGCAATGATCATCGCGAGCCCAAGTATCACGGCTAACAAGCCATTCAGGCTGTCATCAAGTTTCATGCGAATTGGACCTACGCTAGGGGCGTGAGCAATTGCGCGCGCGCAGTAAACACCGCTTACTGCGCGCGCCGTTTCTCAGAGCCCAAGCGCGCCGATGATGCTGCGCACTTCGGTCTGCTGCTCTTCCATGTACGCACCAAAGTCGCCCGAATCGCGCCATTTGATGCCGAAGCCGCGGTCGGTCATCTCCTTGCGCCAGTCTTCGGATTCAACGATCTCCTTCATCGCCGCTTCCAGCCGTCCGGCAATATCTTCCGGCAGTGCGGCCGGGCCAACCAGGCCGCGCCATGCCCCAAGGCTGATATTCAGATCGGCCGCTTCGTTCAGCGTCGGAATATCGGGAAAGGCTGCAAGCCTTTCTTCTCCGAACACGGCCAACCCCTTGACGCGGCCTGCCTCGATCAGCGCACCAGCTTCCGGCACCGAACTCGGCACCACGTCAAAGCCGCCGGCGACCATGTCCTGCAATGCAGCCGCAGCGCCCTGGCCGCTGATCATGCGCACCTTCGACATGTCCACGCCCCATTCTTTCAGCAAGGTCGCAGCCGCCATCGGCCAAGAACCACCGCAACCGCCGCCACAGGCTATTGTATAGTCGGCAGGGGCGGCCTTGATGGCGTCCAACGCTTGGGGCAGCGTCTGCCATGCGCTGTCGGCCCGCACATGAAAGCCTGCCGGATCAAAGTTAAACTGCGCAATAGCGATGAAGTTCTCGGCGTCGAAGTCAGCCTGACCCATCGGTTTGTAATGCGCGAAGTTGTAGATCACGCCTAGCGTGTAGCCGTCGGGGTCGGCGGTCATGATCGAATTGATCCCGACAACGCCCCCGCCTTGGCCTTGATTGATGATGTTGAAAGGTTGACCGAACTTGTCCTGCAATCGCTGCGCAAGCATCCGCGCCGTTTGATCGGTACCGCCACCGGCACCGGCCGGCACGACGATCGAAACCGGGCGTTCCGGCCATTCCGCCATCGCCGCGCTCGGCGCGACCGCAATTGTCAGAATAAGCGTCGAGGCAGCCAATAGTTCAGATGTGATCTTTCGCACGATTTCCTCCCACAGATTTTGTCTGATATACTATGATATATCTTTCTGAAGTTATTTGTGTCAAGAAATCAAAAAACTGCCGATGCTGCGCGACGCAACCACCTTACTACCTTCATCGATCGGTCTCGCACGAGGCCGGCGAAGCCAAAACAGCCGCCCCCTCGCCTCTACGAAAGTCCTGACATGCGACCAGTTGATAGCCTCACCCCTGCCTGGATTGTCGTGGACTGGGGCACGACGTCGTTTCGTGCGGCGCTGGTGACGCTGGCGGGGACGGTACTCGCGCAGATCGAGACGCCGGAGGGGATTCAGGTGATCCCTGACCGCGCCTATGAACCGGTGCTGATGCGCGCGCTCGAAGGTTGGTTTGCGGCACATGGCCCGCTTCCGGTGGTGGCGCTCGGGATGATCACCAGCCGCACCGGTTGGGTCGAGGTGCCTTACGTTTGCTGCCCCGCGCGCGCCGCCGACCTTGCCGCCGGGACCTTCCGCCAGACGCTGCCGAACGGGGCGAAGCTGATCTTCCTGGCCGGGTTGACCGACCCTGCCCGAAAGCCTTTTGCCGATGTGATGCGTGGCGAGGAAACTCAGATTCTGGGCTTCGGCGTGGCGCGCGATGCGACTCTGGTGCTGCCGGGAACCCATTCGAAATGGGCGCGCCTGCGGAGTGGCGCGATCGAAAGCTTTCAGACCTTCGTGACCGGCGAGATATTTGCGCTTTTGTCGCAACACTCCTTCATCGCCAAAGCGGGCGCCGGACAAAATGACCCACCCGACTGGGCCGCTTTCGATAGCGGCGTTGCCGAGGCCGCGTCCGAGGGCGCTTATGCCGACGCATTCCTGTCGTTGCTGTTTTCAGTGCGAACCGGAATGCTGGCGGGCGCGCTTGGCGCAAGCCAGATCCTCGACTATGTTTCGGGTTTGGTGATCGGTCATGAGTTTCGCGAGGCGCGTGGGCAAGGCTGGTTCAAGACCGGCGATGCCATTGGCATCGTTGGCAATGACCAGCTGAACCTTCGCTACGGCAAGGTCGCGCAGGCGTTTGGCCTAAAAGTACTCGACGGCGGCGAAGGCGCGGCAATCGCAGGTGCGATGGTTTTGTGCAGACTATTTGACAAGGAAAGTCCTGATGCTGATTGATGCCATCACCCGTTGCCCGCTGATCGCGATTCTGCGAGGCTTGCGCCCCGACGAGTCAGAAGCGATTGGCGCGGCGCTGATCGAGGCGGGCATCGGCATGATCGAAGTGCCGCTGAATTCGCCCGAGCCCTTTGACAGCATCCGCCGCCTTGCCCGCAGCTTTGGCGACAAAGTACTGATCGGTGCCGGCACCGTGACCCGGGTCGACGACGTGGCGCGCTTGCGCGCCGTCGGGGGCCGGTTGGTGGTGTCACCCAATGCGGATGTTCGGGTGATTGCCGCGGCAAAGGCCGATGGCTTGATTGCTATTCCGGGCGTTGCAACCCCGACCGAGGCGTTTTACGCGCTCGAAGCGGGAGCAGATGCGCTCAAGCTCTTCCCGGCCGAAATTCTTGGCCCCGCTGCCCTTCGCGCCTGGCGCGCGGTTCTGCCCAAGGACAGTTTGCTGATCCCGGTCGGCGGCGTAGATGAATCTACAATTGCTGACTGGCACCTCGCTGGCGCAAGCGCTTTCGGCATCGGTGGCGCAATTTACAAGCCCGGAATGACAGCCAAAGAGGTCGTCGACAGGTCACGCCGATTGCTCGCGGCGTGTCCGTCGTCGAATGATTTGGAACAGGCGGTCTGATTTTGGAGCAGAAGGCGCGGGCTCATCGGTTTCATTTTATGCTGCTTGACGCTGGTGGTTCAAGCGGCGGTTTTGGATGGTTTGGTGTTTGATGCGCCTCCTCTCAGCCAGGATGGTTTCGCCGCGCCCGAAGTAGACGTCGGCGGGGGAGAGGTTCCCGATGCTTTCATGATATCGACGGTTGTTGTAGTGGTCGATGAAGGCAGCGATGGCGGCTTCAAGTTCCCCTTCGAAGAAGTAGTTTTCGAGCAGGATGCGGTTCTTCAGGGT
>DISJ01000019.1 GCA_002421605.1 Rhodobacteraceae bacterium UBA6213
TGTCAAAGAGCACAGAGACAAAACAGTAAGACAGCGCATCTTGCAGCGCCCCCTGCCGTTTCGCCTCATATCCGCGCAACCCGTGCCATTGGCACCAGCAGCGCCCCGCCACAACCTAGGTTGCTTCGGTGAGGGGGTTTCTACGCAGCCCGGCGGACCAGCGCAAGAGACATTTTGCGCGTTGTCATGTTTTTGTTGCAAAGCATTGGTAATATTTGACTTTTCTCAGCCTAGGCGCTGCAAGCTATGGCTCAGCCAAGGTCGCGGCCGCGGCGGCGAACCACTGTTTGCAGAATCATTGCGCCATAAATGAGGTCAAGCACCACCAGCGTCAGCCAGAACCGGGTGAACAGCATGCCCACCAGAATCGTTGTGCCCACCAGCACCAACCCGACCCTGCCCTGCGCAATCCGCACGCTTTTTGGCGAAAACGTCGGAATCCGCGAAATCATCAACGCGCCTACCAGTCCAAGCCAGAGCGCCGAGGCCATCGGCAGCAGTGTGACATCAATTAGCCCTGCGTGATCGGCAAACAGCGGCAGCAGCGCCAGCATCGCCCCGGCGGGCGACGGCACACCAGTAAAGAAGGGCGCCCCCCCCGTCGCAGGTGCGGCGCGCGCTACGTTGAAGCGCGCAAGCCGCAGGCAGGTGCAGGCGACATAGACCAGCACCAAGACCCAGCTGAGGCCCGCACTTAGGCCCTCGGTACGCCCCGAAAGGGTGAACTCGTAAATCAGCAGGCCCGGCACTACGCCAAAGTTCAGAAAGTCGGAAAGGCTGTCGAGCTCGGCGCCAAAGGCCGAGGTGGCGCGCAAGCGCCGCGCGATCAGTCCGTCGAGCCCGTCGATCACCGCCGCCAGAAGCAGCAGAACTGCCGCCACCTCGAACCTTCCGGCAAAGGCAAACCGCAGCGCGGTCAGACCCAAGCTCAGGCCCGCCATGGTGACAAGGTTGGGCAGCAGCAGCAAAAACGGCATCGGTTCGGTTCTGGGGCGAGATTCGGGTCTGCGCATCAATGCCTCCTTCAGCGCCGGGTACCGGGGCGCGCAATTTGCGGCCCGGCAAGATCGGCAAGCACGGTTTCGCCCGCGACCATGTTCTGCCCGATTGCCACCAATGGCACCACGCCTGTCGGCAAATACACATCTAGGCGCGAGCCAAAGCGGATCAGCCCGAACCGTTCGCCCGCCGCCAGTTCCTGCCCCGGCGCCACGAAGCACAAGATTCGGCGCGCCACGAGGCCCGCGATCTGCACTACCCCGATCCGCCGCCCATCGGCCATTTCGACCGAAACCCCGTTGCGCTCGTTATCCGCACTGGCCTTGTCGAGCGAAGCGTTGAGGAACTTGCCCGGCCGGTAGGCCACCGCCACCACACGGCCCGCCACCGGCAGGCGGTTCACATGGCAGTTGAACACGCTCATGAAGATCGAGATCCGGGTTAGCGGCTCTGCCCCCAGCTCCAGCTCGGGCGGCGGCATCGCCGCCTCAAGCAGGCTGACTACGCCGTCGGCGGGGCTGATGACCAAACCATCACCTTGCGGTGTGATCCGCACCGGATCGCGGAAGAAGTAATAAACCCAGACCGTAAGCCCCAACCCCAGCCAGCCCAGCGGCGGCCAGAGGAAAAAGAGCGCCGCAGTCACCGCCGCGGCAATCGCCACAAACCGTCGCCCCTCGGGGTGCATCGGCTTGATGAAGGTGGAAAGCATGCTGACGGCCATTCGCGCGGTCCTTTCAAGGGCTGCCGATGCTTAGCCGATCAGGGGCTGGGTGCAAAGGGGGGGCTTGCCGTACCCCGTCCCGCCATGGCGCCGGTGCTGGCCTCCGGCGGGGATATTTCTTTCTGAAGCAGATGCTTTAGCTCAAATATCCCCCGCGGAGCGCACCGCGTTCTGTGTCGGGTGCACTGGCCCAAGCCCCGTCCTTGAGACAATCCGGCCAGTTCACAACGCGATAGGCCAGCGTCATTGCCGCCTCATAATCTCGATCCTGCAGCCGGTACACCAGCCCACTGGCCGCCAAGCCATCGTGCCTGCCGCCAAAGCCCACGACGCTGCCATCCGACCCCTGCACCCGGACAATCATGACCTCGTAGATCTCCTCGGTAAAGGGTGGCCCGATCAATTCGCCACGCTGCGCAATCTTGTCAAACGCACGAAACTGCGCCGGGGTCACGGTCGCCACGCAGCTTTCGCCTGCGGTCAAGCCCGTCTCGATTGCCCAACGCAGGCTTTCCGCGTTCTTCTCGATGGACGCAACAGCGATGGTATAGCTCGGCTCATCCGGCGCGCCCTGCTGTGGCACCTGCGCGCAGCCGGCAACAAACGCCGCAAGAATCAGTAAAATCGGGGGCTTCATGGCAATCCCATTCGTCTGAAAATCGCTCGCACATTGCCACGCCGCCCCGCCCTCGCAACCGCCCCCCTCCCCGTTGCCTTGGTCCAAATATCCCCCGCAGAGCGGGCCACAGGGCGCCCGCCCCCCCCCAATGCTTCAGCCCAAATATCCCCCGGCCGCCCTCACCCGTCGCGGCGCCGCGCCCCTCTCGACTCGCCCCACCCCGCCCCGCTATAAGAACAATATGAGAACATCTACTCCGCCCCGCCGCTATCTTGCGCTCTGGCTGCCGCGCCTTGCCTCGGATCGTGCCCGGCGCGGGCGGCCGGTGGCGGGGCCGCTGGCGATCGTGGCGCGGGTGGGCAGCGCCGAGCGGATCGTCTGCCTCACCGCTGCCGCCGAGGCCGAGGGGCTGGTGCGCGGCATGGCGCTGGCCGATGCGCGCGCGCTCTGCCCCGGCCTTGTCACCCGCCCCGCGGACCCGCTGGCCGAGGCGGCGTTTCTGCGCGGGCTGGCGCGTTGGGCCACGCGGTTCGCACCGCGGGTGGCCTGCGATGGCACCGATGGGTTGATGCTCGACATCACCGGGGTGGCGCATCTGTTCGGTGGCGAGGCGGCGCTGCTGGCCGATCTTGCGGCCGGTCTTGCGCGGCTTGGGCTGAGTCGGCGGCTGGGGGCGGCGGGCACCCCCGGCGCGGCCTGGGCGTTGGCGCGGTTTGGGGCGCTGCGGGTGGCGGTGCCGGGAGGCGAGGCGGCGGCGCTGGCGCCCCTGCCCCCCGCCGCGCTGCGCCTGCCCGAAGCAACACTGGCCGCACTTGACCGGCTTGGCCTGCGCCGCATTTCCGACATTGCGGCGCTGCCGCGCGCCGGGCTGGCACGGCGGCTTGGGCCCGAGGTGTTGATGCGGCTTGATCAGGCCACCGGCGCCGCCCCCGAAGCAATTGCCCCCGCGCCCGAACCGCCGCCGCTGGCCGTACGCCTGACCCTGCCCGAACCGATCGGCCTTGTGGCCGACGTGATGGCCGGGCTGGCGCGGCTGCTTGATCGACTTTGCGCGCAGCTTGCGGATGCGGGGCTTGGCGCGCGGCGGTTGCGGCTGACGCTGCGCCGCGTCGATGGCGGAGCTGGCGAGGTCGAAATCGGGCTGGCGCGGCCCTTGCGCGAGCCCGAGCGGATCGCGGCGCTTTTTGCGCATGGGATCGAAGCGGTCGAGGCGGGTTTCGGCATCGACATGATGCGCCTTGCGGTGTTGGTGGCAGAACCGCTTGGGGCGCAGCAATTGCGACTGGCGGGCAAACCGGGGGGCGAGGCGCTGGCCGACCTGCTGACACGACTCGGCAACCGGCTGGGTTTCGAGGCGCTTTGGCGGCTTGCCCCAGCCGCCAGCCACATTCCCGAAAAATCCTTCCTGCGGCTTGCCGCCGCCTTTGCCGAGGCCGCCCCAGGCTGGCCCGCAGCCCCGGGGTTGGCGCTGGCAGACCCCCTCTGGGCCGATGCCGGGGCGACAGGATACGAAGAGGCCGCAATCCTGCGCGCCGGGCAAGACGCCGCAACAATGCCAAACCCACCACCTCACCCCGCCCCCGAGCCGCACATCTGGGCCGAAACGCCAGAGGGCTGGTCCGAAACCACTGCCGAAGAGGCCGCGCAACAGCAAGGCGAGGCGGAAATATTGGCAAAACCCCCACGGAACGCCGCCTACCCCGAGGCGGGCATGATCGCGCCGCAAGTGGCTTTTGCGCACGCACCCAGTGCAACGCCCCCGCACAACCTCATCTGCCACGAACGCGGAACATGGGCCGGCGCAAACGCCGCCCAGCAGGGCGAAACAGCGCCCCCGGCCCCACCACAGAAAGTGTCCCCCTCTAACCAACCCGCGCAAAGTGCCCTCTGGCAAGGCGTCGGGGCAAAGGCGCAGGCAGATGCCCCACAGCATCAGACCGAAGCAATGGCCTCGGAACGCGCCGCCCCGCACGATGCTGAGGCGCAGGTATCGAAAGATGCCATCCGGCAGGGGATTGATGCGCGCCTTACAGAAGACGCCTCATGGCACGAGACTTGGGCAAGCACGGGGTCACCGAAGGCCCCCCCTCCGCACGAGGCTGGGGCAAGGGCGCGGGCGGACGCCGCCCGATACGATGCTGAAACGGGGGGGCAAAAGCCCACCACTTGGCACGAAACCTGCGCAAAAGCCGCAGAACCCACCCCCCCGCGAGGCGAGAGCGCGCAGAACAATGCGGCGCGGCCTCAGACGGGGGCAAAGACAGCGGGCACCCGCGCGGCGCGCAGCAATGCCATACGGGCGGGCAAAACTGCGGTGGCAGCGCCGCTTTCGTCCTCTCGCCCGCTTTTGCTGTTTGCACCCGAGCCGCTGAGCGGTGCTGCCACCAGCAGCACGCCGCCCCGACGCTTTCGCTGGCGGCGGATGGAACTTGCTGCAACCCGCGCCATCGGCCCCGAAAGAATTGCCCCCGAATGGTGGCTTGACGAGCCCGCCTGGCGCAGCGGTCTGCGTGACTATTGGCAAGTGGAAACCGCCGATGGCCGCAGGCTCTGGCTCTACCACACGCCGCAAAACCCCGGCTGGTTCGCACAAGGAGAGTTCGCATGAACACCCCGCACCAGCCCCGCCGCCGCAAGATGGCAGATCGTGGCCCAACGGGCGATGGCCGCGCCCCCGCGCCATTTCCGCCTACCGCCCCTGTCACGGTCAGACCGGCCCCAAAGTTCCCGACCCGACCCGCAGTATCGAAGCAGCAATACCCAGAGGCGGCGCATTCCCGGGGCGCCCGGGGCGCCCTTCGCCCGCTGCGCATCGCTTGCAAGCAACGGTTTGGCGTCGGGGGCCAACCACCGGCCAAGGCCGCACCCTTCCACGCATATTGCAGCGGTGGTTCTTGCACGTGCCACTTGCCCCCGGCAGGCGGTGGGCCCGGTTCGACCTCATGTCGCAAGAAAGCCGCACCATCCCAGCCATTCACACAAATCACCCCCCTGCCCATGGCACCCCAAGGGCGCCATGGCCGCTTCACCGCCCGCGCCCCGTTCCGCCCGCAGCGCGTGGCTCCCGTGGCGGCAAGGCCCGCAGCCGGAGCCTTGTTGCATCGACGCGGTGCGCAACCCGCCCCATTCACACCCAAAGGCGCAGCGGCGCGGCACCAGCGGCAGCCGCCAGCGCCCACCCAAGTGGGGCCATCTGTGGTGGGGCTCCTTTCCCCCCCTCATCCTGCGCCACGGGCGGGCAGCCGCAACACAGCGGCAGGCGCCAATGCCCGCGCGCATGCAGCCCTGCAACCATCCCCCGCCTCCAGAGGCGAAGGCCCGGGCGCCCCGGCCTTGGGCAACCTGATGCGGGCACAGCCGCAGCCACACGCACCGCGCAAGCGCGGTCAGGTGCTGCGAGTCGGGGCGCTGCGCGGCAGTGGGCAGATGCCGCGCCCCCCGCACGCCAAAGTCCGGCGAGGCGCTGATGCCTGAACAGCACCCCACACCGCCCCGCCCCGGTCCCGGGCCAGATGCCACCCGCCGCAGCCTCGCCCGGCGCGCTCAGGCAGGCGCACCCGCCTATGCAGAGCTTTGCGTGACTTCGAACTTCTCGTTTCTGCGCGGTGCCTCGCACCCCGAAGAGCTGGTGCTGCGCGCCGCCGAGATCGGCTTGCACGCCATCGCCATCACCGACCGCAATTCGCTGGCCGGTGTGGTGCGCGCGCATGTGGCGCTGCGCGAACTGGCGCGGATGCAAGACGAAGCGGCGGTTGATGCCCCGGCTCTGCCAAAACCGGGCACGGCGGCACCTGATCCGCAACCGTTGCCCGAACGCACCACGCCAGACCCGCTGCCAAACCTGCCCCCGCCCGCAAGCGCACCCCCCTGCCCCGCAATTGCGACGGGCCGGGCCGAAATCGCCACGGGCGAGGTGCAAACGGCGGGCGGCGCGCGCACCAAACCGCCCCGCACGACTGCCACCAGCGCAGGTAGCACCACAGCATCAATATCCGACGCAGCAGCCAAGCCGGTTTCAGCACAAAAGCGCGGCCCATCCGCGCCCGCTGCCGCCCGGCCCGACCCCGGCGCATCTATGGCCAAGCCTCAGGCAGAGGGTGCCGGATGCGCCCCAGCCCAGGCCCGCGATACATCTGCCAAAGCGGGCCGCACCCCCTCCGACGCGGGTGCCGACCCCTTCTTCTCAGACCCGGAAACTCGCACTCAAGAGGGGGCAGGCGTCGCATACACTTGCGCGCCACTCTCCGCCTCTGGCCCCCCAACCCCGGCGATGCCCACCGACGCTGCACCCGCCCGCCCCCCGCGCCCGAACGCGCCCGCCCCGGAGCGCGAAAAGGCGGCCCCGATGCCCTTGCCACGGCTGATCATCGGGGCGCGGCTGGTGCTGGCCGACAGCCCGGTCGAGTGGCTGGCGCTGGTGCCCGACCGCGCCGCCTATGCGCGGCTTTCGCGGCTGCTGAGCCTCGGCAAGCGGCGGGCGGAAAAAGGCGGGTGCGAGCTGCGCGAGGCCGACCTTCTGGCGGGGGCAGATGGATTGATTCTGATCGCGCTGGTCAGCGATGCGCTTGACCCCGCAGCGCGCGCCACCGCCGCCCCGGCGCTGGCGCGCATGGCGCGGCGCTTTCCCGCCATGGCCTACCTTGGCGCAGCCCCCTGCTATGACGGGCGCGATGGCCCCCGCCTTGCCGCAACCCTTGCGCTGTCGCAGACGAGCACGCTGCCGATGGTAGCGGTGGGCGACGTGCTCTTGCACCACGGCGCGCGCCGCCGCTTGGCCGATGTGCTGACCTGCCTGCGCGAAGGCTGCACGATTGATAACATCGGCACCCGCGCCCTGCCCAATGCCGAACGCCGCCTGCGCAGCCCCGGCGAAATGGCGCGGCTGTTTCGCAGCCACCCCGCCGCCCTTGCTCGCAGTGTGGAAATTGCCGATCGCTGCAGCTTCACGCTGGACGAGCTTTCCTATCAATACCCCGACGAAATCACCGATGGCGAGGCACCGCAGGCGCGCCTTGCGCGGTTGACTGATCTGGGGCTGGCCCGCCGCTACCCCGCAGGCGTGCCCGAAGACACCGCCGCCAAGGTGCGCAAAGAACTGGGCATCATCCAAGAGCTTGGCTTTGCCGCCTATTTCCTGACAGTGCATGATATCGTGGCGTTTGCGCGCAGCCGCGGCATTCTGTGCCAAGGCCGTGGCTCGGCGGCCAATTCGGTGATCTGCTACGCGCTCGGCATCACCGAGGTGCACCCCGATACCATCGCCATGGTGTTCGAACGCTTCATGTCCAAGGCGCGCGGCGAGCCGCCCGACATCGACGTGGATTTTGAACACGAGCGGCGCGAAGAGGTGATCCAGCACATTTATGCGCGCTACGGGCGCCACCGCGCCGGGTTGACCGCCGTGGTGGTCCACTTTCGCACCCGCGCCGCGATCCGCGAGGTGGGCAAGGTGATGGGGCTTTCGCCCGACCTTGTGGCAGCGATTGCGAACCTTGGCTGGGGCTGGCATGCACACCCCCCCGACGCCGAGAGGCTGCGCGAACTGGGGCTTGACCCGACCGAGCCGCGCCTTGCGATGACGCTGCGACTGATTGGCGAGATCATCGGCTTTCCGCGCCACCTTTCGCAGCATGTCGGCGGCTTCGTCATCACCCGTGACCGCCTTGACGAGATCTGCCCGATCGAGAACGCGGCGATGGAAGACCGCACCATCATCGAATGGGACAAGAATGATATTGACGCGCTCGGCTTTCTCAAGGTCGATATTCTGGCGCTCGGCATGCTGACCTGCATCCGCAAATGCTTTGACCTTGTGGCCGATAATGGCGGTGCGCGCTTTACGCTTGAAAACCTGCCGCGCGAGGATGCGCGCACTTACGACATGCTCTGCCGCGCCGATGCGGTGGGGGTGTTTCAGGTGGAAAGCCGCGCGCAGATGAACTTTCTGCCGCGCATGCAGCCGCGCAAGTTCTATGATCTGGTGATCGAGGTGGCGATCATCCGACCGGGGCCCATTCAGGGCGGTATGGTGCACCCCTACATCCGCCGCCGCCAAGGGCTGGAAGAGCCCGAGATCCCCTCGCCCGAACTGCGTGCGGTCTTGGGGCGCACCTTGGGTGTGCCGCTTTTTCAGGAACAGGCGATGCAGATCGCCATCGTCGCCGCAGGCTTTTCGGCGGAAGAGGCAGACCGGCTGCGCCGATCCTTGGCCACCTTCAAACGTATGGGCACCATTGGCACCTTTCGCGACCGTTTCGTGGCGGGGATGCTGGAGCGCGGCTATGCCCCCGATTTCGCGCTGCGCTGCTTTGCCCAGATCGAGGGGTTCGGCGAATACGGCTTTCCCGAAAGCCATGCGGCAAGCTTTGCGCTTTTGGTCTATGCCTCGGCCTACCTCAAGCGGCACCACCCGGCGGCCTTTGCCTGCGCACTGCTCAATTCGCAGCCCATGGGGTTTTACGCCCCGGCCCAGATCGTGCGCGATCTGCGCGACCACGGGGTCGAGGTGCGCCCGCTCGCCGCCAATTTCAGCCATTGGGACAACACGCTGGAACCCCGCGCCGATGGTCGCTTGGCGCTGCGCCTTGGCTTTCGCCAGATCAAGGGTATGCGCGAAGAGGATGCGGGCTGGGTGGTGGCGGCGCGCGCCAATGGCTACCCCGATGTCGAAAGCCTCTGGCGTCGCGCCGGTGTGCCCCCCGCCACGCTAGAGCGGTTGGCCGAGGCGGACGGGTTCACCTGTATGGGCCTGCCACGGCGCGATGCGCTTTGGCAGGTGCAGGCGCTCAAAGGCCCCGGCCCGTTGCCGCTGTTTGCTGGCGCGGCCGAAGGCGAGGGCATCGTCGAGGCGCCTGTAACCCTGCCTGCGATGACCTTGGGCGAGGCGGTGGTGGATGATTACCTTGCGCTGCGTCTTTCCTTGCGCGCGCATCCGATGGAACTGCTGCGCCCCGGCCTACCCGGCATCACCGCGCACGCCCACCTTGCCGGGGCACCCGCGCGGGTTTCGGTCTGCGGGCTGGTCATCACCCGCCAGCGCCCCGGCACCGCCTCGGGCGTGGTGTTCGTGACACTGGAGGATGAAACCGGCGTGTGCAACGTGGTGGTCTGGCCCAAGGTCTATCTGGCACACCGGCGCGCCGTGCTTTCGGGCAGGCTGCTGCGCGTAGGCGGGCGGCTAGAGCGGCAAAGCGGCGTCACGCATCTGATTGCCGAGACGATCGAAGATGTCTCGGCGCGGCTTTCCACACTGGGTCAGGCGGGGCTTGCCGCAATCGACCCCACCGCCGGACACAATGACGAGGTGCGCCGCCCCATCACCCCCCGCCAACCCGCTCGCGCTTACCATCCGCGCGATCAGGCCAGAAAACTGTTCCCCAGCCGCGACTTCCACTAGGCGGCGGCATTGCGCGCCAACCGCGCCTGCCCTAGCCTGCCGTTGAAATGGATGCCACAACCGCCGCCAATCGCATTGCCAAAAAGCTGCCGGGTCAACCGGTTCTGGTGTCATGCCAGAAAGACGAGGGGCCTTTTCTTGTCGAGTTTCTGGCGCATCACCTCGCACTTGGCTTTACCGCGGTGCTGGTCGCCTCGAACGACTGCACCGACGGGTCGGATGCACTGCTCGATGCGCTGCAAGAGGCGGGCTATTGCGGCCACATCCGCCACCATGCCGCCGAGGGTGACTCGCCCCAGATCAAAGGGTTCGCTGCCCTGATGCGCACCTTTCCGGTGCGGCGCGCGGCTTGGGTGATGGCGCTTGATGCCGACGAGTTTCTCAACATCCACGTGGGCGGCGGCAAACTGCACGATCTGATCGCCGCTGTGCCGCCCGAAGTTGATATTCTGGCGCTGAACTTCGCCAACTTCGGCAATGCCCCGCATCTGACTTGGCAGTCGGCGCCTGTGTGCGAACGCTTCAGATACCGCCTGCCGCTCAACCACGCCAGCAACATCCCTATAAAGTCGCTAACCCGCACACCCGCAAACTTTGCCGCCGTGCACAGCCATTCGATGATGCGCTTTCGCTTGGCGCGCCCGATCGAGGTGATGCGCGCCGATGGCTCGCGCTTTTCGCTGCCACCCGAAACCAAGCTCTACGAACGGCTGCGCCGCTTTGCGCCGGGCGAGATCGCGCATGGCTTGGCGCAAATCAACCACCATCCGATCAAGACCTATGACAGCTTTCTTTTGCGCCGTGCACGTGGGCGGGGCGGCGTGCCCATTTCGCCCGATGCGCCACTGCGCCATTCCGACACCTATTTTATCGACCGCGCCGCAGCCGCCGAGCGCGACGACACGGTCGAGAAATACCGCGCCGCAACCGAGGCTTTGATGGCTGAAATGCGCGCCCATCCGGCGGTGCAGCGCACTGAGGCCGCCTGCCTTGCCACCTACCGCGCGCGGCTGGCCAAAAATTGAGCGTCGCACGCCACGGTTTCATGTGCCCGGATAGGCGCTGCCCGCAGACTTTCTTTTTTTAGAGCGCGGCCTTAGGCTCACCTCCAGCCCGGCCGATCCCCGGCGGCGGCATCACGACCGGCGCCAGGATGAGACTCGCATGATCTTTGATTCCGCAGAAAACCGCCGCCTGATCGACCTTTTTCGTGCTGTGGCAATATTGCAGGTGGTGCTGTTTCACGTCGTGCACGGCATCGTGCGTTTTGCACCTGCTGATACTGCGCCTGCGCTTGTCGCGCGCTTGCCCGGAGTGCTGAACGTCGCATGGCAAGCCTATGGGGTGGATCTGTTGTTCATGGTTTCGGCGTTGTTGCTGGCAGTGCCACTGATTCATGAGGTTTCGCGTCACGGCACGATTGATCTGCGCGGGTATTTCGTGCGCCGCGTCGCGCGGATTTTGCCGCTCTATTACCTCGCGGTGCTGTTTTATGCGCTTGCTCAAGGTTCGAGTGCGCAGGAGGTATTTCTGTCGGCGCTATTCTTGGGGTTCATCGTAGGTGATTATAACGTGATACCCGTGGGTTGGACGATGGAAGCGATCATGGCCTTCTACCTCGCCCTGCCCTTCGCGGTGCTTTGGCTGCAGCGGCGTCGCTACCCGCATCTGTGGATCGCGGCGGCGCTCGCCCTGTCGCTGCTGGTGCGCGGTGCCTATGTTTTTGTTCAAGACGAAAGCTTTGCCGACATGGTGCCCCGCGCAATTGCCGCGCGCTCGCTGCCCGCCCCGATGTTCGAGCTGTATTTCCGCGTCTGGTTTCGCATTGCGCCATTTCTGATCGGGCTGAGCGCGGCGTATTTTCTTGCCCGCAGGCCCGATCTGAGCGCGTGGCTGGCCCGCCGCGCGGGCGCGCGCCGATTGCTGAACGTAGCCGCCGGGGCATTGACCGTGGCAATCGTCTGGATGCCTGTTCAGGCCCCCGCGCCGCTTGGTCTGGGTGAGCCTTTCTGGCGGCTATACTGGACCCTTGCGCCCGCATTGTTTGCCGCCGCTGCCGCGTGGGTTCTGGTGGCGGGGCTTGATCGCGGTTGGCGCCTGGCGGGCCCTTGGACAATGCTTTCGCGCAACATCTTTGGCATTTATCTGTTTCACATGCCGATGCTGGTACTGGCTGCGGTGATTGTGTTCCGCTCGACCTCGCGCGCTGCACTTGCCTCGGCGGGCGCGTGGCAGGTGCTGGCCGTGTTTATATTGGCCAGTATCCTAAGCCTCGGCCTCGCGCTGTTTCTGGCCCGAACCTTTGAGCGGCCGATCGAAAGCTGGTTGCGCCGCCGGTTGCACGGCACCCAAAATTGAAAAGGGCGGCCTGTGGGCCGCCCTTTCGCAATCTGCAAAGTGTTGCTTAGCGCTTCGAGAACTGGAAGCTGCGGCGTGCTTTGCGCTTGCCGTATTTCTTGCGTTCCACCACGCGGCTGTCGCGGGTCAGGAAGCCCGCGGCTTTCAGCGCGCCGCGCAATTCGGGTGTGTAAAGCTGCAGCGCTTTCGAGATGCCGTGCTTGACCGCGCCAGCTTGGCCCGAAAGCCCGCCGCCCGCAACCGTTGCCATCACATCGAACTCGCCTTCAACACCAGCAACGGTGAAGGGCTGCTTCAGGATCATTTGCAGCACCGGACGGGCGAAATATTCGGCCATCGGTTTGCCGTTCACCACCACATTGCCTTTGCCGGGCTTGATCCAGACGCGGGCGACCGCGTCTTTACGTTTGCCGGTGGCATAGGCACGGCCTAGCGCGTCGCGCTGCGGCAGGCGGGGGGCTGCAACTGGAGCGGCAGCGGCAGGGGTGCCCGCCACGGCGGCTTTCAGATCGTCGAGGGATTTGAGGTCGTCAACCATCTTATGCGCTCCGGGTATTCTTCGGGTTCAGCGAGGCCACATCAAGCACTTCGGGCTGCTGAGCCTCGTGGGGATGCGCCGCACCGGCATAGACGCGCAGGTTCGACATCTGCTCGGCGCCCAGACGGTTGCGCGAAATCATCCGCTCGACCGCCTTGATCACCACGCGCTCGGGATGCGCGCCTTCAAGCACCTGTCCCGCGGTGCGGAACTTGATGCCGCCGGGGTGACCGGTGTGCCAGTAGTAGCGCTTGTCGGCGCGCTTGTTACCGGTCATCTGCACCTTGTCGGCGTTGATGATGATCACGTTATCGCCCATGTCCATGTGCGGCGTGAAAGTGGGTTTGTGCTTGCCACGCAAGCGCATGGCAACGATCGTGGCGAGGCGGCCCAGCACGATGCCTTCGGCATCGATCAGGATCCACTTCTTTTCGATCTCCGCCGGGATCGCGGTATAGGTTTTCATCGGCTTTCGCCCCTTCGACAGCTGTAAGCATCGGATGGTGGCTTTTGAGGCAAAAGCGTGCGCAGGTCAAGCGTGTTGATGCTAATTAATACCTGCCTTTTCAGTGTGTTGCAATATAGGTATTATTATACCCCACGTTTCGGTGGAATCGAGTAGGTCATCGTGGCGCGTGCCACCGGGTCTGGGGCGCCTTCAGAGAAAATCAGCACATCCCCAACCGCGAGGTTGCGCCCAAGCTTCAAAAGCCGGGTGCGCGCGATCAGATCTGCCCCCGCCGCGGGCTTGCGCAAGAAATCAAGGCTGGCCGAAGTGGTAACGCTGAGCGCCACTGGCCCAATCCGCGAAAGGATCGCAAGATATACCGCCACATCGGCCAACGCAAAGATCGACGGGCCCGAAACCGTGCCACCCGGGCGCAGGTGCCGCTCTGTCACCTTCAGGCGCACATCGATGCCTTCTGGAGTGACTGCTTCAATCGCGAAATCTTCGGCAACTTGGGTAAAGTCGCGCGCAATAAAGGCGTTCAACGCCGTCGCATCCATTTGGTGTTGCATCTTTCCTCCACGCCCTGCGCGCCCTAGTGTTTCGGTAAACGGGAGGGAATGACAATGGCCGAATTGATCGAACGTAGCGACGAGGCGGGGGTGGCGCGGTTGGTGCTGAACTCGCCCGCCAATTACAACGCGCTGTCGGATGCGATGCTGGCGGCGCTGCGAGAAGCGTTTAGCGAACTGTCCAAAGACCGCAAGGTGCGCGTGGTGGTGCTGGCGGCCAACGGCAAGGCCTTTTGCGCGGGCCATGATCTGAAGGAAATGCAGGCCGGGCGCGAAGCACCCGACAAAGGACACGCCTATTTCGCCGATCTTTTCGCGCGCTGTGCCGAGGTGATGCAGATGATCCCGCGTTTGCCCCAGCCGGTAATTGCCGAGGTGCATGGCATCGCCACCGCCGCAGGCTGCCAACTGGTGGCCAGTTGCGACATGGCGGTGGCGGCCGAGGGCACACGCTTTGGCGTCAACGGGGTCAATATCGGGCTTTTCTGTTCAACCCCGATGGTGGCGCTGTCGCGCGCGGTGCCGCGCAAGGCAGCGTTTGAGATGCTTTCGACTGGCGCTTTCATAGACGCGGCGCGGGCGCGCGAACTGGGCCTCGTCAACCGCGTCGTCGCGCCCGAGGCGTTGGCGGCGGAAACCGCGGCACTGGCAGCCGTGCTGGCCGCCAAGCTAGGGGCCGCGGTCAAAATCGGCAAAGGCGCCTTTTACGAACAGATCGAAATGGGGCTTGCGGACGCCTATGCCCATGCAAGCGCGGTGATGGTAGAAAACATGCTCTGGCGCGACACCGAAGAAGGGATCGCGGCATTTCTTGAAAAGCGCAAACCCAACTGGACCTAAGTGCAGTCGGGGGCGCTATTTCAGCGATGAAGCAGGTTCAACCCACACTGGCAAGGAAGGGCACGTTTTCCAGCAGCCAGTAAGAAAACTGCGAAAAGCCGCCGGTCAGCATCAAAAGACCGATGGTCCACAGCAGCAGGCCCATGATGCGTTCAATCAATTCCATGTGGCGCTTCATGAAATTCATCAGCCCGCCCATGCGCGGGAAGAGTGCCGCAACCAGCAGGAACGGCACACCCAAGCCCGCCGCGTAAACGGCAAGCAATGCGCCGCCGCGCGCGATGCTGTCATCCTGCGCGGCCAATGACAGGATCAGGCCAAGCTGCGGGCCGATGCAGGGGGTCCAGCCAAAAGCGAAGGCCAGCCCCAGAAAATAGGCACCAAGCGCCGAGCCACCGCGGTCGCCCGCATCCATCCGCGCCTCACGGTTCAGAATCGGAATACGGATCACACCCAGAAAATGCGCGCCAAATACCATCACCACGATGCCCGCAATCGTTGCGAACCAATCCTGGTTGGTCAGAAAAAACTTGCCGAACGCCGAGGCGGTGAAGCCAAGCAGCAAGAACACCGTTGATAACCCAAGTACAAAAAAGACCGCAGGCAGCAACGCGCTGCGCCGGCCTTCACGCAGATCGCCCATGCTAACCCCGCCCATATAGGCAAGATAGGGCGGCACAATCGGCAACACGCAAGGGCTGAGAAATGACAAAAGCCCTGCCGTCAGCGCCACCAGCGCCGCAGGCAGAAAAGATGCATCCAAGAGGTCTATTCCAAACATTGCTCAGCCATACCCCCGCCTGCGTGCACTGTCACCTGCGGCCATATCACAACTGCGTGGTCAAACAACCACGTGGACAATTTGCCCCACCCGCCCTATCGCGAGGCGAAAAGGGGCCGCGATATGAGCGAAAGCGAAACCGAGATCGACGCGCGGGGCTTGCTGTGCCCGTTGCCCGTGTTGCGCGCACAAAAGGTGCTGGCGGCTTTGCCAAAAGGCACCTTGGTGCGGCTTCACGCTACCGACGCGGCCTCGTGGGTTGATGTGCCGCATTTTTGCACCCACGCCGGGCACGAGCTTGTGTCGGCCATCGAGGCGGGTGGCACCAAAACCTATCTGATTCGGCGCGGCTAAGCGGCAGACATGAAAACGCCGGGCCAAAGCCCGGCGTTTTGCAATGTCAGTGCCTTAGCGCGCCAGTGACCACCAGCCGCGTTTCTTCGGCTTTGTATCGGCCTCGGCTGGCGCGGGCTGCGGATCAAGCGCAGGCTGCGGATCAAGCGCAGGCTGCGGCGCAAGCACGGGGGCTGCCAGCGGCGCAGCTACCGGGGCTCGCGGCTGGGGTGCCGGTTGCAGTGGCGCGGGCGCGGCTGCGGGCTCGGGCTTGGCGGCCTTTGGTGCAGCTGGCTTGCGCGTGCGCGGTTTCGGCGCCGCCTTAGGTGCGGGCGCGTCGGTTGCGGCTGCAGCTGTGGTTGCAGTTTCGGCCTTGGGCTTTCGCGACCGGCTCGAAACCTTTTTTACCGGTGCGGGCGCGGCCTCTTCGGCAACGGCCGCGGCTACGGGTGCAGCTTGCGCGGCAGGTTCGGCTGCCACTTCGGCCACAACTGCAGGCTTCGGCTTGGCGCGCGACGAGTTTGTGCGCGACCTGCTCGAGGTTCTCGGCTTTGCCGCAACGACGGGCTCGCCCACCGGTGCGGGCGCGGCTTCGACCGCCACCACCACACCGGCTTCGTCAGCCTCGTCGCCTTCGGAATCGTCGCCTTTGGCTTCGCCATCAGCACGCTCGGCACTGCTGCCATAGTCGCCGCCGGTCTTCTTCTTGCGCCGACGACGGCGCTTTTTCTTCTTCGGGCCATCATCGCCTACCGCGGTGCCAGCCTCAGTCATAACCGTTGCTTCAACCGCGTCTTCGGCTTCGACCTCTTCGGCTTCTTCGATTGCCAGATCATCTTCGTTATCGATCTCGGCCATCAGCTTCGCGTTGGCCGAAACCACGGCCTGCGCCACTTCGGGCACGTTGCGGGTAGCGGTCTTGAACTTTTCAATCGCGTAATCGGGGCTAATCAGGTCAGGCGCAGCCTCGATGCGCACCGAAAGCCCGTAGCGAGCCTCGATACCCGCGACGTGTTCGCGCTTGGCGTTTATGAGGTAGTTGGCCACCGCGACCGGCGCACGCACCAGCACCTCGCGCGAACGCTTGCGCGTACCCTCTTCCTCGATCGCGCGCAGAATCTGCAGCGCCAAGCTGTCGTCCGAGCGGATCAGCCCGGTGCCGTGGCAATGTGGGCAAGGCTGCGTGGTCATTTCGATCATGCCTGGGCGCAGCCGCTGGCGGCTCATTTCCAACAGGCCAAAGCCCGAAATGCGCCCGACTTGAATGCGCGCGCGGTCGGTTTTCAGCTTGTCTTTCAGCTTCTTCTCGACGCTGGCGTTGTTGCGCCGCTCTTCCATGTCGATAAAGTCGATGACGATCAAACCGGCAAGGTCGCGCAGGCGCAATTGGCGTGCGATTTCTTCGGCAGCCTCAAGGTTGGTCTTGAGCGCGGTATCCTCGATCGAGCCTTCCTTGGTGGAGCGGCCCGAGTTCACATCGATCGCCACCAATGCTTCGGTGATGCCGATCACGATATAGCCGCCAGATTTGAGCTGCACCGTGGGGTTGAACATCGCGCCAAGGTAGCTTTCCACACCAAAGCGCGCGAATAGCGGCAACTGATCGGCGTAATGCTTCACGTTTTTGGCGTGCGACGGCATGATCATCTTCATGAAATCCTTGGCCGTGCGATAACCACGATCGCCCTCGACCAGAACCTCGTCGATTTCCTTGCTGTAAAGATCGCGGATCGAACGCTTGATCAGATCACCTTCTTCATAAACAGGCGCGGGTGCAATCGAATGCAGGGTCAGATCGCGGATCTGTTCCCAAAGCCGCATCAGATATTCGTAGTCGCGCCGAATCTCGGTGCGGGTGCGCTGGCTTCCGGCGGTGCGGATGATCAAGCCCGCGCCGTGGGGAACCTCCATCTCGCCAGCAATTTCCTTCAGCTTCTTGCGGTCGAGCACGTTGGTGATCTTGCGGCTGATGCCACCACCACGCGCGGTGTTGGGCATCAAGACGCAATAGCGCCCGGCAAGGCTGAGGTAGGTAGTCAGCGCCGCGCCCTTGTTGCCACGCTCTTCCTTGACCACCTGCACCAGCATGATCTGGCGCACCTTGACCACTTCTTGAATCTTGTAGCGGCGCGCACGCGGCTTGCGGCCCTGATGGATTTCTTCGGAAAGATCCTCATCGGCCACCGATTCGATCTCGTCATCGGTTTCAGAAGCATGGTCGGCGGCGACATAGGCATCGGCTTCGTCGCCATTGCCATTGCCATTACCGTTGCCGTTGCCGTTGCCATTGCCGTGATCCTCGCTGTCATGCGCAGGTGCTGCCTCGATTTTGGGCGCTTCTGCGACAACGTCAGGCGCGGGGGCAGCCTCTACACCTTCGCCATCTGGGTCAACCACGGCCATGCCGGGAACATCTTCGCTGCGCGCCACCGCGTCGGCGTCTGCAGCGCGTTCGGGCCTTGGCGTCGAATTGCGGGAACCCGCGCTTGAGCGGCGGCGCGAACGGCCGTTTTCTTCGGCCTCTTCACGCTCGGCATAGGCGCGTTCTTCCTCGATCAGCGCCTGTCGGTCAGCGACCGGGATCTGGTAGTAATCGGGATGAATCTCGGCAAAAGCGAGGAATCCGTGGCGGTTGCCACCGTAATCAACAAAGGCCGCCTGCAACGAGGGTTCGACCCGTGTGACCTTTGCCAGATAGATGTTCCCGGCCAGCTGCCGCTTGTTTACGGTTTCAAAATCAAACTCTTCGACCTTGCTTCCGTCCACCACCACGACGCGGGTTTCTTCCGCGTGGGTGGCATCGATCAACATTTTCTTTGCCATGTTTCCAATTCTCGCACGCACCACGGCGCAATCGGCCCGAAGGCGGAGCGCAAGGCAGAGCGTGATGATAAGTTGCGGCACTGATCCGCGCGGCCACGGGCAGTTGCGCGGCGGCGTATCGCGCGCCCGCAGTCTGATTTCCGATTATCGCGTGCATCTCTGCCATTTGCCCAAAGCACGCTGTTACCAGTGCGCCCATGATGAAACCCGAAGCCGTTCAAGGCGTTGCGGGCGAATTTGCGGCCTTGCGGCCAATCGGATGATGTCTGCGCCCGCTGCCAAATTCGGCAGTACTGCGGCGCTTCACCAGCGAATCTCATACGTATCGACCGAAACGCAACGCGCGCCGCCGACACTTGGCCGACATTAGCGACCAAGCGGGTCTTAACACAAACGGTTTTTCTTCACCACGTCGTTAACGAAGCCGCACTTGGCCACAAGCGCAACACACCTAGACCGCTTGCGGCCTCAGAGGTAGTCGCTCCGGCTTAAGCTATACTTCGCCATTTTCTCGTTCAAGGTGCGGCGCGGCAGGCACAATTCGTCCATCACCGCAGCAATCGCGCCTTTGTGCCGACGCATCGAATTGTCGATCAGCATCCGCTCGAAACTGTCCACATAATCCTTGAGCGGTTTGCCTTCGGTGGTCACTGCGGGGCCAGCCTCTTCGTTCTCGGCCATCAGAAGCGAGGCAATCGAACCGGTGCCGCGACGGTTTTGCAGCACAGCCCGCTCTGCCACGTTAATCAACTGGCGCACGTTGCCCGGCCAAGGTGCCTGCAACAGCTGCGCGGCCTCTTGCGCGGTGATTTCTGGCGCCACGCAGCCATATTCAAGCGCGAACTGTTCGGTCATGCGTGCGAAAAGCGTGAGGATGTCTTCGCCGCGCGTGCGCAGCGGTGGCAGCAGGATCTTTAGCGCGGCAAGGCGGAAATAGAGGTCTGGGCGCAGCGCGTCTTCGACCGTGCGCCCTTCGCCGTGGGTGTTGCAAATGCCAATCACCCGGGTTTCGGCGGGCGTGCCCTGTTCGTTGATAAAGGTCAAAAGCCGCGCTTGCAGCCCAAGGCTCAGCGCCTCGATATCTTCAAGGCACAGTGTGCCGCCCCGCGCCTCTTCGACCAGCGGCAAACCGCCGCCTTCTTCGGTCGGGCCAAACAACCGCGCCGCCAGCGCGTCTTCGGTAAAGGCGGCGCAGGAAACCACCACGAAACGGCGCCCGGCACGCGGCCCCACCGCGTGTAGCGCGTGCGCCACCAGCGTTTTGCCAGTGCCGGTTTCACCGTCGATCAGCACATGGCCATCCGCTTGCCCAAGGTCGAGGATATCTTCGCGCAGCCGCTCCATCGGCGCCGAGGCACCAATAAGCTTGCCCATCACCTGCTCGCCCTCCGCCAGATCGCGCCGCAAGGCCCGGTTGTCGAGCGTCAGCCGCCGCGCCTGCGTTGCGCGCTTGGCAAGTTCGGTCATGCGGTCGGGGTTGAACGGCTTTTCCAGAAAGTCCATCGCGCCAAGCCGCATCGCCTCGACCGCCATCGGCACGTCACCGTGACCGGTGATCATGATGACCGGTAGAGCCGAATCGAGGCTCATAAGGCGTTTCAGAAACGCCATGCCATCCATTCCGGGCATACGGATATCGGTGATTACGGCACCGGGCCAATCTGCGCCCACCACTTTCAGCGCCTCTTCCGCCGAGGCGAAGGCCACAGCATCAAACCCCGAAAGCGCCAACCACTGCGAAACCGACTGCCGCAGGTCTTCTTCGTCATCGACGATCGCAACCTTCATCATTCGTGCCATTTCGCCCTACTCCGCTGCTCTGGGCGTTTCGCCCTTTTTGCTATCTGCCGCGAGCGGCAGTTTGACTTCGAACACAGCACCGCCCGCCACGCCATTACGAGCCGTCAGCCGCCCGCCAAAGTCCTTCACGATCCCCGAGGAAATCGCGAGGCCGAGCCCGGTTCCTTCGCCGGGCTTCTTGGTTGTCCAGAACGGTTCGAACAGTTTGTCGAGATCGACAATCCCCGGTCCGTTGTCTTCAACGGCCAATAACGCCGTTTCCGCCGCGCTGAGCCGCAAATCGATGTGCGGCTCGGCCAAAGCCTTGGTTGCATCAAGTGCGTTGCGCAGCAAATTGATGATCACCTGTTCCAGCCGAATACGGTCTGCCAGTACCATCACCGGGCGGCGCGGCAGGCTGCGGGTAATCTTGACCGTGCGCGCGCGAAGCTGCGGTTCCATCATCGTGAGCGCCGAAGAAAGTGCGGCCCGAAGATCAACCTCTTCAAAGGCTTCGCCACCTTTTCTCGCGTAAGACTTGAGCTGGCGCGTGATCGCACCCATACGCTCGATCAAATCATCGATGCGTTGAAACGACGAAAGGGCCTCTTCCAAACGGCTGCGTTGCAACAGCAGGCGCGCACCGGCAAGATAGGTTTTCATCGCGGCCAGAGGCTGGTTCAACTCGTGGCTAACGGCGGCGCTCATTTCACCCAGCGCGGCAAGTTTGGAGGATTGCGCCAGCGTCTGTTCGGCGACCGCCAGATCTTTTTGCACCCGCTCGCGCTCGGCGATTTCGCGTAAAAGCCGCGCATTCAACACCCGAAGCTCGGCCGACTCGCGCCGATACCGCGCCGATTGCACGCGCGCGCGGCGTGACAGAAAGTAAAACACCCCCGCCATCAGCACCGCGAAACCCATGATCTCAAGCGCCAGAACCGCGTTGACGCGTTGGCGCACGGAATCGTAACTGGTGAACGACACCATCCGCCAGCCGCGAAACGGCAGCCGTGCATCGGCGCGCATCACCGCAGTGCCCGAAAGATACGCATCCGGCGGTGCCCCGGCCCAGTCGCTGGTTACCTGCAACGCGCGCTGTAACGCGTTGGCCTCGCCGGTCACGGCAAGTGCGTCAACCAGTGTCTGCCCGCGCCAGCGGGGTTGGGTTGAAAGGATGATCTTGCCTTCGCTGTTGATCACCGCCACCGAGTCAAGAATACCTGCCCAGCTGTTTTCAAACTTTGCGAGGTCCGTTTCAACCACGATCACCCCGGCTACCTTACCCTCGCTCAAAAGCACCCGCGAATACAGAAACTCGGTCGTGCCGCCATCACGTGAATCTGTGCTGAACACCGTCTCGCGCGAGCGCAGCGTATCAACAAAAAAGGCGGCATTTGCGTACGAGGTGCCCAACAGGTTGCGGTTCGTCGAGGCGACGGTGCGCCCGCTTGCATCCAGCAGCCGAATCGAGGCCGCTGCAATTTCGCGCGCCGAAGAAATCAGCCGCGCCGAAGTGAGCGAAAAATTACCGGTTGCCAGTGCGTCCAACAAGGCCGGGTCACGCGCCAAAAGCAACGGCACCACCGAGGTGCGCTGCAACTCTGACATCAGGTTGCCCGAATAGAGCGCGAGGCGCAAATCAGCGCGCACCCGCGTGGTTTCGGTGAAACGCTCCGATAGCCACACGTTAGTTGCCCAGATCACCGCACCGGCCATCAGCAGAATCGCCGCCACGACCAAGCGCAACACCATAGCGCGTGACGGTGCCGCCTCGGCCTCGGCCGGGTTCACGAGATCGGGAATGGGCGGGCGCTGCGGCATGTGCCTAACTTAGGCGAGCTTGCCTCGCGCCTCAAGGCAAAGGCTTAGGCGCGCGCCAGCACCTCGGCCAACGCGCGGAACAATGCCGATCCGTCGCTACCGCCCTGTGCGGCTTCCATGGCCCGCTCGGGGTGTGGCATCAAGCCCAGCACGCGGCGGTTCGCACTTAGCACTCCCGCGATATCATCAACCGAGCCGTTCGGGTTGGCCGCATAGCGAAAAGCCACCCGATCCTCGCCCTGCAATCGTGCCAGCCCTTCGGCGTCGATCGTGTAATTGCCATCGTGGTGCGCGACCGGAAAGATCACCTCGGCGTCTTTTGCGTAGCCCGAGGTATAAACGCTGTCGGTGCTTGTCACGCGCAGGGTCACCGGCTTGCAGATGAATTTCAGCCCCGCGTTGCGCATCAGCGCGCCTGGCAGAAGCCGCATTTCGGTCAGCACCTGAAAGCCGTTACAGATGCCAAGCACATAACCGCCGCGCGCCGCATGTGCCGCAATCGCGCGCGCCACCGGGCTTTGCGCGGCGATGGCACCGCAGCGCAGGTAATCGCCATAGGAAAATCCGCCCGGCACACCCACGATGTCAGTGCCCGCAGGCAGTTCGGGTTCCTTGTGCCATACTCGCACCACATCTGCGCCTGCCATCGCAAAGCCACGTTCCAGATCACGGTCGCAGTTCGACCCGGGAAAGGTAATGACGGCGGCTTTCATCGGCGCTCCTCGCTTCGCTTGCGGCTGATCCTGGCCGCCTGATACCCTATCACCCGCGCCGTTGTCACTGGCAGTTCAGGCGCTAAAATCGGTTATGACCGCCACACCGGGTGGTGCGGGATGGTCAAAGGCCGCAAGCTCGGCGCTGGCGTCCGACAGGCGCACCCGCCGCGCAATCATCGGTGCCAGATCCACATGGCCTGCCGCGATCAGGTTCAACAGGCTCGGGTAGCGCCACGCGGGCATACCGCGCGTGCCAAAGACCGCAAGCTGGCCGGAATAAAGCGCATCCATCGGAATCCGCATCGTCACATGCTCGCCCGCAGGCATACCGATCTGCACCATGCGGCCCAGCTTGCGCAGCGACTTCAGCGCGCCAACCGTGGTCACCTCGATCCCCAGCGCCTCGATGGCAACATCAGCACCACCCCCGGTCAGCGCCCGAATCGCGGCGGGCGCATCCACTTCAGCGGCGTTGAACACCGCGTCGGCCCCAAGGCTTTTGGCATGCGCCAACTTTTCGCCCACCACATCAACCATCGCCACCCGTGCGCCCAAGGCCCGCCCCAGCAGCATTGCCGCCAGCCCCACGCCGCCCGTGCCGAACACTGCCATCCACTCGCCCGGCGCCAACGCCGCGCGGTCGGTCAACGCGTGCCAGGCGGTGGTAACGCGGCAGCCAAGCGAGGCCGCAAGTGCCGGGTCCATGCCCTCGGGCAGAATCGAGAGGTTCGCATCGGCTCGCGGCACCGCAATGCGTTCGGCAAAAGCGCCTGCTTGCGTGAAGCCGGGAATGATCTGCGTGGGGCATGTGGTCTGGTGCCCAGCCGCACAGGCCGGGCATTGGCCACATGCCAGAATGAAGGGCGCAATCACCCGGTCGCCGCGCTTCCAGCGCGTGACCCCTGCCCCAACCTCTTCCACAACCCCGCAATATTCGTGCCCCGGCACATGCGGCAGTTGCACATCAGGGTCAGAACCGCACCACGAATGCCAGTCAGAGCGGCAGATACCGCAAGCCAGCACCCGCAGCACCACGCCGTCAGCGGGGCAATCCGGCTCGGGCAAGGTTTCGACGCTTAGCGGTGCGCGATAGGCCGTCAAGACAGCGGCGCGCATCAGACGAACTCGATGTCGTATTTCTCGATCACGGTATTGGCCAACAGCTTTTCGCACATCTCGCGCAGTTCCGCCTCGGCTGCGGCGCGGTCGGTGGCGGCCAGATCAAGGTCGATCACCTTGCCCTGCCGCACCCGTTCAACCCCGCCAAAGCCGAGTGTGGCCAACGCATGGCGCACCGCTTCGCCCTGCGGGTCGAGAACGGCATCCTTCAGCATCACATGCACGCGTGCCTTCATCGCCTGCCCCTTCAGTTGATCAGCGTCGGCTTGGTCATCACGGTAGCGTTGGTGGGCAACACCCCCAAGCGCCGCGCAACCTCGGTATAGGCGTCGGTCAGGCTGCCTAGATCGCGGCGGAACACGTCTTTATCAAGCTTCTGGCCGGTTTTCACATCCCAAAGGCGGCAGCTATCGGGGCTGATTTCGTCGGCTACGATTAGGCGCATGAAATCGCCATCCCAGACGCGGCCAATCTCGATCTTGAAATCGACCAGCTTGATCCCGACGGCGTAAAATACACCGGCAAGAAAGTCGTTCACGCGCAGCGCCAGCGCCACGATGTCGTCAAGGTCTTGTTGGTTGGCCCAACCGAAGGCGACGATATATTCTTCGCTCACCATCGGATCGCCAAGCGCGTCATTCTTGTAGCTATATTCCACGATCGGGCGCGGCAGTGCAGTGCCCTCTTCCAGCCCCAGCCGCTTGGCGATGGAACCTGCGGCAAAATTGCGCACGATCACTTCCAACGGGATGATCTCGACCTGGCGGATCAATTGCTCGCGCATGTTCAGCGTGCGGATGAAATGCGTCGGCACACCGACATTGCCGAGTCCGGTCATGAAAAATTCGCTGAGCCGGTTGTTCAGCACGCCCTTGCCATCAAACACCGCCTTTTTCTGCGCGTTGAAAGCCGTGGCATCGTCTTTGAAGTACTGGATCAGCGTGCCCGGCTCGGGGCCTTCATAGAGGATCTTCGCTTTGCCTTCGTAAATCTTCTTGCGCCGCGGTGCCATCTGCTCTCCCATCGCTCGAAGCCCACAAGGGGGCGGCGGGGCGGCCTGCCCCAAACGCCGCTATAGGCCAAGGCAGAGAAGGCCGCAAGGCAAAGGGCCGCGCCGATAGCGACTCGGCGGGGCTTGCGGTCGCGCCCCTGCGTGGGCATATGTGAAACAACAGCAACCTTCTGAGAACCGGGGGCCGCCATGACTACTTTCGACGACCGCGAAAACGCCTACGAAGCCAAGTTCGCGCTTGATGCGCAATTGCAATTCCGGGCTGAAGCACGGCGCAACAAGCTGCTTGGGCTTTGGGCTGCGGACCTGATGGGCAAGGCAGATGCCGAAGCGGCGGCTTACGCCAAAGAGGTTGTCGCCTCCGACTTCGAGGAAGCGGGCGACGAGGACGTTTATCGCAAGGTTGCCGCCGACCTTGGCGATCTGGCCGACGAGCAAACGATCCGCACCAAGATGATCGAACTGACGGCCGTCGCGAAAAAGCAGATCATCGACGAACTCTGATCTCGCGTCACAGGGCGGGTGCGCATGCGCCCGGCTCATGTTGAGCCTGAGCACTTGGAAATTGCCAAGTGGCGCTTGTCGTGGCATGGCTCTGCCCGAGGTTGCGCGGCGCCCGGCCACGCCGCCGCAACCGAAGAAAGGTCTCTTATGAGTGACGCACTTTCCCGGCTTCTGGCAACCCGCGACTGGCTGATGGCCGATGGTGCGACCGGCACCAACCTTTTCAACATGGGGCTTGCCTCGGGCGAGCCGCCCGAGCTTTGGAACGCCGATCAGCCAGACAACATCCGCAATCTCTACCGCATGGCGGTCGAGGCGGGGTCGGACATTTTCCTCACCAATACCTTTGGCGGCAATTCAAGCCGCCTCAAGCTGCACAACGCCCAATCTCGCGTGCACGAGTTGAACCGCCTTGCCGCCACGCTTGGGCGCGAGGTTGCGGATGCCGCAGGGCGCCCGGTGGTCGTGGCAGGTTCGATCGGCCCCACCGGCGACATCTTCGCGCCGATGGGCACGCTGACGCACGAACTTGCGGTCGAAATGTTTCACGAACAGGCCGAAGGGCTAAAGGCGGGTGGCGCCGATGTGCTTTGGGTCGAGACCATCTCGGCCATCGAAGAATACAAGGCCGCCGCCGAAGCGGCTCTGCTGGCAGGCATGCCCTGGTGTGGCACCATGAGCTTTGATACCGCCGGGCGCACGATGATGGGCGTCACCTCGGCGCAACTGGCGGCACTGGTGGAAAAGCTGCCCAACCCACCGATCGCCTTTGGCGCCAACTGCGGCGTCGGCGCCTCTGATCTGATGCGCACCATCCTCGGATTTGTTGCCGCAGGTACCGAACGGCCGATCATCGCCAAGGGCAATGCCGGCATTCCGAAGTATCATGAGGGCCATATCCACTACGATGGCACGCCCGAACTGATGGCCGAATATGCGGTGCTGGCGCGCGATGCGGGGGCGCGCATCATCGGCGGCTGCTGTGGCACCATGCCGATGCACCTCAAGGCCATGCGCGCCGCTCTTGAAAGCCGTCCGCGCGGGCCTCGCCCGACCGTCGAAGATATCGCCGCGCGGCTTGGCGGTTATTCTTCCGCCTCTGACGGCACCGGCGATGAGGAAGGCCCGACGCGAGAACGCCGCGGGCGGCGGCGCAGCTGAAAGGCGCCCGGCCCGGCAAAGATTTCGGGACCAAGACAAGCGCAAGCGCGCGTCGGTCCCCGCACCGCCAATGTCGCAAATTGCCAAGTGACGCAGTGACTTTGACGCAATACCGATGTGAACGACCGCGAGGAGTGCCAGCATGGCCGACGACGACATCATCCTTTCCGAGCTGAGCGACGATGATCTGGTGCTGCAAATGCACGACGACCTTTATGACGGACTTCGCGAAGAGATCGAAGAAGGCGTAGGCATTTTGCTCGAACGCGGCTGGAGCCCTTATGACGTGCTGACGCGCGCATTGGTGGCGGGCATGACGATCGTCGGTGCCGATTTCCGCGATGGCATCCTATTCGTGCCCGAGGTGCTTTTGGCCGCCAATGCGATGAAGGGTGGCATGGCGATTCTGAAGCCGCTTCTGATCGCCACCGGCGCTCCGCGCATGGGCAAGATGGTGATCGGCACCGTCAAGGGCGACATCCACGACATCGGCAAAAACCTTGTGGCGATGATGATGGAGGGCGCAGGCTTTGAAGTGGTCGATCTTGGCATCAACAACGCGGTCGAAAAATACCTCGACGCGCTTGAACGCGAAGGCGCCGACATTCTCGGCATGTCAGCGCTGCTGACCACCACGATGCCCTACATGAAAGTCGTGATCGACACGCTGAAGGAACGCGGCATTCGCGAAAACTACATCGTGCTGGTCGGCGGCGCGCCACTCAACGAAGAATTTGGACGCGCGATCGGCGCCGATGCCTACTGCCGCGACGCGGCCGTTGCAGTGGAAACTGCGAAATCCTTCATCTTGCGCAAACACAACGCCTTGAACGCCTGATCTTGTCGCCGTTTCCTCTTGGAACCGGCGCACACACGCGCCATATTGAAGGGAACGGAGGTCTGCCATGCCCCTGCCCCATTTTCTGATCCTGCTCGCCTTGGTCATCGTCGCCGCAGCCGCAACGCTCTGGTTTGCCACTTCCGCAGGCGTGCCGGTGGCCGTTCTAGCGCTCGTGGCCTTGGTTGGCGCGGCACTCGTACGGCTTCTGGCGCCGGTCGAATGACCCTCAGCGATGCGGAGTTGAGCGAGGCGGGCCTGTCGCCCGCGCATCAGGGCCGCGTGCTCTTGATCGCCTGCGGTGCGCTGGCGCGTGAAATCCTTGCGCTAAAGGCGGCGAATGGCTGGGACCACCTTGATCTGACCTGCCTGCCCGCCAACCTACACCTGCGCCCCGAGCGCATCACCGAGGCCGTTTCGACCGCCGTCGCTGAACATCGCGCCGATTACGATGGTGTTTTCGTGGTTTATGCCGATTGCGGCACGGGTGGTCAGCTTGCAGCGCGCTGCGCCGAGCTTGGCGTCGAGATGGTGGCAGGGCCGCATTGCTATGCCTTTTACGAGGGCAACGACGTCTTTGCGGCCAAGGCCGAAGATGAGTTTCGCGCCTTCTATCTGACCGATTTTCTGGTGCGCCAGTTCGATGCCTTTGTCTGGCGCCCGATGGGGCTTGATCGGTATCCAAGCCTGCGCGACACCTATTTTGGCAATTACGATCGGCTGATCTATCAGGCGCAGACCGACGATCCCGCACTCGATGCCGCCGCGCGCGATGCCGCCGAGCGCCTTGGGCTGGCCTATGAGCGCCGCTTCACCGGCTACGGCGAGCTTGCAACCACCCTCGCCCGGCTCTGATACTGCTTCAGGCAAAATATCCCCGCCGGAGGCACCTTATGCCTCAAGCTCCGCATCCCAGTAGAGAAAATCAAGCCAACTGTCGTGCAAATGGCCCGGTGGAAAGCGCCGCCCCATGGCGTTCATGTGCTCGGCATCGGGCGCGCGCGGGGCGGCAAAAAGGCTCATCCCGGCCTGCTTGAGCGATTTGTTGGCCTTGCGCAGATTGCACGGCGCGCAGGCGGCAACCACGTTTTCCCAACTTGTCACCCCCCCACGCGAGCGTGGCAGCACATGATCGAAGGTCAGATCGCTTTGCGCGCCGCAATACTGGCAGCGAAATTCATCACGCAAGAAAAGATTAAAGCGCGTGAAGGCCACGCGCTTTTGCGGTTTCACATAGTCTTTCAGCACCACCACCGAAGGAATTCGCAGCGCCATGCGCTGACTTCGCACCTCGGTGTCATACTCTGCCAAAATCGTCACCCGGTCGGCAAACACCGCTTTGATCGCCTCTTGCCAGGGCCAAAGCGAAAGCGGGTAATAGCTCAGCGGGCGAAAGTCAGCGTTCAGCACCAGCGCGGGATATTGTTTCAACACGGCAGGCTCCCGCACGAAGGTCGTGCGAAATGCTTGGCGTGTCTGGTGCTCTGCGAGGTCTTTCATGATCCTTGCCTGACCTGACGTTAGGGCGGCATTCATCGCCCTTGCGCCGACTATATATTGCGGCGCAGCGGGGGCAAGCGCCAAGCATTCGCAGCGCTACCCTGACACCCTATCGTGACACTGCTGTTACGGCGAACAGATCAGCCGAGCCGCTCACGCAAAAAAGCCAACGCCACGCTCAGCCCATCGGGGGCGATGCCGTGGCCGGTGCCGCGCATGACATGGGCATAGGTTTCAAACCCCGCGGCTACCAGCGCATCGCCCGCTCGCCCCATTTCAGCAAAGTCCACCATCGGGTCGGCATCGCCGTGCAGCAATAGCACCGGTGGCTTTACCCGCGCTTCGGCGGCCAGATGCTCGGGGCGCAACAAGCGGCCGGAAAAGGCCACAACGCCCGCCAGCGCCTCGGCGCGCCGTGGCGCAACCTCTAACGCCATCATCGAACCTTGCGAAAACCCGAACAACGCAAGTTTGGACGGTGGCAGCCCCGTCTCTTTTAGCAGCGCATCAAGAAAAGCCTGCAAGTCTTTGCTTGACCTACCAAATCCTGCTACTGAATCCACCTCTGAAGACCCGTCTAGATACGGTATCGGAAACCATTGCCGCCCGAACGGGTTGCCCGCGCATGGCTCTGGCGCATCGGGGGCGACAAACATCGTATCGGGCAGGTGCGGTGCCAGCGCGTCGGCCAAACCCAAGAGGTCGGCACCATCTGCCCCGTAACCGTGCAAAAACACCACCGCCGACTTGAGCGCGCCTGATTTTGGCGCGCGCCTAGCGGCCTCAAGCTTTCGTGTCATCCTACCCCCTCGCGGCGTTTTGTCTGCGCGTAATACGCCCAGAGCAACCGCGCCGCAACCGCGCGCCAAGGGGCCCAAAGCTCGGCCATCGCCGCGAAAGGCTTGGGGCGCGGCCTGTCGGGTAGATCAAACAGCATCCGTGCCGCCTCGGCCAGCGCCAGATCGTCGGGCGCAAACACATCCGCGCGCCCAAGCGCAAACATCAGATACATCTCGGCGGTCCAGCGCCCGATGCCCGGCAGTTCAACCAGCGTCGCAATCACCGCCTCATTCGGCATTTCGCGCAACGCGGCATAATCAAGCCGTGCCTGCGCAAGTGCGGAAAGGTAGCGAATCTTTTGGCGCGAAAGTCCGCAGGCGCGCAGCGCTTCATCGTTCGCCGCCGCGACCGCATCTTGCAGCGCAAATCCCGCCGTATCGAGGCGCGTGCGAATGGCGCGCGCCGATGCGACCGAGACCTGTTGGCCGACGATCGAATCGCGCAGCGCAAGGAATCCGTCGTCCACGCGGCGCAGCGGTAGCGACCCCAGCGTTTGCAGGGCCTGCGCGAACACAGCCTCGCGCGCGGCCAATTCGGCAGCGGCTTCGGCTATCTGGGTTTCGCTGGTCAGGATCACGCCGGGCATCGTTGCAGTCTGCCGTATCGCGCAGGGCACCGCCAGCCCCTTTCCCTTTTCGCCGGGCCGCGCTAGGGCTTGGCGATGGATAGCTCTGCCTCCCTGATTACCGCTTCGCAAGCGCGCCGCAACGTGGTGGTGCTGGTGTTGGCACAGGCGCTGCTAGGTTCGCAGATGTCGATGATTTTTATCGTCGGCGGTCTTGCCGGCCAGCAGCTTTCACCGAACCCTTGCTGGGCGACGCTGCCACTGTCGCTGATTATCCTCGGCTCGCTTTTGACCGCGCAACCACTTAGCGCCTTTATGCAGCGTTACGGGCGGCGCGCCGGTTTCATGCTTGCCACGCTGGCGGGGGCAACAGGGGCGGCGCTGGCCGCGCGCGCGCTTTATGTGCATTCATTTCCACTGTTCATGCTGGGTTCATTTATTTCGGGCATCTATATGTCGGCACAGGGGTTTTACCGCTTTGCTGCAACGGACGGCGTAAAGGCCGAGTTTGCGCCGAAAGCTATTTCCTATGTGATGGGCGGCGGCCTTGCCGCAGCGCTGATCGGCCCGCAACTGACCAAGCTCACCGCCGAGGCCCATGTGGTGCCGTTCATGGTCACCTATCTTGCGATCGTGTTACTAAACCTTCTGGGGCCGCTGCTGTTCATCTTTCTGCATTCGCCGCAATCGCATCGGGTGGCCAAAGGTGCGATTGCGCGTGGGCGCAGCCGGATCGAGCTTTTGCGCGATCCGGTGATCGCGGTAGCAATGATCTGCGGCATGGTCGGCTATGCGCTGATGAACTTGGTGATGACCTCGACACCGCTGGCGGTGATGGGTTGTGGCTTTGAACAGGGTGATGCTGCCAACATCGTTTCGGCGCATGTGCTGGCGATGTATCTGCCCGCTTTCTTCACCGGGCACCTGATTGCGCGGTTCGGCCGCGAGTTGATCGTCGGACTCGGTCTGGTGATTCTTGCAGCTTCCGGCGCGGTGGCGCTCAGCGGGGTCGAGCTGGAGCAGTTTTACATCGCGCTGGTGCTGCTGGGCGTGGGGTGGAACTTTTCCTTCATCGGCGCGACCGCAATGCTGACCGCGGCCTATCGCCCCGAAGAGCGCGGCCGCGTGCAAGGCATGAACGATTTTGTGGTCTTTGGCGGGGTGTTCGTGGCCTCGCTCTCATCGGGTAGCCTGATGAACTGTACCGCCTCGGGTAATGCAGAGGCGGGCTGGCAGGCGGTCAATCTGGCGATGCTGCCGTTTCTGGTGCTGGCCGGGGGCGCGCTGATCTGGCTGCTACTGCGCCCACGCGAGACGCGCTGATCTCCACTGGGCGTACGCGCCCGGCGCCCTAATGCTCGCGCAACCTGCGAAACAGCGTGGCCAGCGCAAGGGTCGAGCCGTCGTGGTCCGCACCCGCGTCGCCGCCTTCCAGCAGCGGTGCAAGAGTCAGCGCCAGTTCCTTGCCCAATTCCACCCCCCATTGGTCAAAGCTGTTGATCCCAAGGATCACGCCTTCAACAAAAACCCGGTGCTCGTAAAGCGCAAGGATGCCGCCTAGCACGAACGGGGTCAGGCGCGGATAAAGAAGCGTGGTCGAGGGGCGGTTGCCCGGAAAAACGCGGTGGCGCGCTTGGCGTTCTAGCTCAGCACCCGCCAGCCCACGCGCCGCCATCATCGCGCGCGCAGCATCGAGGCTGCGCCCACGTAGCAACGCCTCGGATTGTGCGAGGCAATTGGCGGCCAGCGCGCGGTGCTGGTGGTCAAGGTCAGGCTCGTGGCCTTCGGCTGCCAGCAAAAACTCGCACGGCACGATTCGCGTGCCCTGATGGATCAGTTGATAAAACGCGTGCTGGCCGTTGGTGCCGGGTTCGCCCCAGACTACCGGGCCGGAATTGCGCCTCAGATCGCTGCCATCCATCGCCACGCGCTTGCCGTTGCTTTCCATCTCAAGTTGCTGAAGGTAGGCGGGCAAGCGGCTCAGGTGCTGGTCATAGGGTAGCACAGCGCGGGTGGCGTGGCCCTGAATTTGGTTGTGCCAGATGCCGACCAGTGCCAGCATCACCGGCAGGTTGCGCGCAAAGGGCGCGGTGCGAAAATGCGCATCCATTTCGGCCGCCCCTGCCAGCATCGCCTCAAAATGCGCCGGGCCAATTGCCAGCATCAGCGACAGCCCCACCGGCCCCCAAAGCGAATAGCGCCCACCCACCCAATCTTCAAAGCCAAACACCCGCTCGGGCGCGATGCCAAAGGCGGCGGTGCGTTCAGGTGCGCTTGAAACGGCGGCAAACTGCGCGCCGGGGTCTCGAACGCGCCGCGCCATCCAGATGCGCGCGCTGGCGGCATTGGCCATGGTTTCGGCTGTGGTAAAGGTTTTTGAGGCGACAATGATCAGCGTGGTTTCGGGGTTCAGCGGCGCCAGAACATCATGCACATGCGCGCCATCAACGTTTGAGACGAAATGGCACCGCGGCCCGGTGTGATAAGGTGCCAGCGCCAAGGTCGCCATCGCGGGCCCAAGGTCAGAGCCGCCAATGCCGATGTTGACCACATCTCTGATAGCCCCGCCCTGCCCTTGAAAGCGGCCCTCGCGCAACTCGCGGGCAAAAGCCACCATCCGCGCCCGGGTGGCGCGCACGCCTTCCAGCACATCGCGGCCATCGATCATCAGATGGTCCTGTGTGGCACGAAGGGCCGTATGCAGCACCGCGCGGCCTTCGGTTTCGTTGATCGGCTCGCCCGCAAACATCGCCTCGCGCCGCGTGGCCACGCCCGCGCCTTCGGCAAGCTGCAACAGCAACGCGCGCGCTTCGCTGTCGATCGCGGTCTTGGAATAATCGAACAGAAAGTTGCAGGCTTCGAGCGAAAAATCGGCAGCGCGCACCGGGTCCTCAAACAGCGACATAAACGGGCGGTTTGCGGTAGCCGCGTTATGGCGCGAAAGCGCGTTCCAGAGTGTCATTCATTCAGCCCAGTGGATGGTGGCGTGGTTCAGCACCACGCGGATCGGCGCCTCAAGCACAGCCAGCGTCTCGGCGCGCAGGATCGCGGCGCGTTTTTCCGCCCCGGTGATCAGAACATGTGTGCGCAGTGCGCCTGCCAGCACCGGCCCGCTCAGGCTGATGCGTGGTTCGGGCACTCCGGGCGCGCGCAACGTAACCAGGGTTGGTGCATCGGGGGCAAGCGCTTTGGCCAGCCCCTCGGCGCCGGGAAAGAGGCTGGCGGTGTGCATATCATCGCCCATCCCCAGCAAAAGCACACTGATCGGCAGATGCGGCACGATCGCCTCGGCCAGCGCCTCTAGGGCAGGTTCAGGCTCGGGCAGGTCGGCGTGCAATGGCAGCAGGTGCGCTGCACCCGCGCGCCCGTGCAGCAAGCGCGCGCGCAACTGCGCGGTGTTGGAGCGGGGCGAGCTTTCGGGCACCCAGCGTTCATCGCCCAGAAACACCGTGACATTGGCCCAATCGAGATCGGCCCCTGAAAGCAGATCAAACACCGGCCCGGGTGAGTTGCCCCCAGGCACGCATAGCGAGGCGCGCCCAGTGCTGCGCAGCGTCTGCGCCAGCTCGGCGGCGATCCGATCAGCCAGCGCCAGCGCCATCAGGTCGCGGTCGGGGTATTCGATCAGCATCATTCGCGAATCTCGCGCCAGCGGCGGCCATCGCGGTGCATCAACATCAAGGCATCTTCCGGCCCCGAGGAGCCCGAGTCATAAGCCTGTGGGCGCGCCTTTGCCGCCTCCCATCCCGCGATGATCGGGTCGGTCCATGCCCAGGCGGCCTCGACCTCGTCACCGCGCATGAACAGGGTCTGATTGCCCCGGATCACATCCATAATCAGGCGCTCATAAGCGTCAGGCATGTCAGCGCCCTCTTCGCCAAGCGCCTCGGCAAACGACATATCAAGGGGCACCTGCACAAGGCGCATCCCCCCTGGTCCTGGCTCCTTGATCATCATCTTCAGGTTCATGCCCTCGTTCGGTTGCAGGCGGATCACCAGCATATTCTCGCGCCAGTCGGTCGCATCGTCAAAGATTGAATGCGGCGGCTCTTTGAACACTACTGCAATTTCCGAGGTGCGCGCGCGCAATTTCTTACCGGTGCGCAGATAAAAGGGGGTGCCCTTCCAGCGCCAGTTGGCAACATGGCAGCGTAGTGCGACATAGCTTTCGGTGCGGCTGTTGGGGTTGCCCGCATCGTCGCGGTAGCTGGTGCCATTCGGGCCAACATACTGACCGCGCACGATATCCTCTGGCCCAAGCGGATCAAGCGCCCGGATCACCTTGAGCTTTTCATCGCGCACCGCGCTGGGGTCGAAATGGTAAGGCGGCTCCATCGCGATCAGGCACAAAAGCTGCATGAGGTGGTTTTGCACCATGTCGCGCATCGCGCCCGAGGTATCGTAATAGGCGCCGCGCCCGCCAACGCCTACGGTTTCGGCCACCGTGATCTGAACGTGGTCAACGTATTGCGCATTCCAGAGCGGCTCGAACAGGATGTTGGCAAAACGCACCGCCATCAGGTTCTGAACGGTTTCCTTGCCGAGGTAATGGTCGATCCGGTAAATCTGGTCTTCACTGAAATGCGCCGCGAGCGTATCGTTTAGCGCGCGTGCCGAGGCCAAATCGCGGCCAAAGGGTTTTTCCACCACGATGCGCGCATCGGCGCGGGCAATGTCGTAGCCGTGCAGCCGGTCGGCCAAGGCGCCAAACAGCGCGGGGGCGACCGAAAAGTAGAAGGCCTGAACCAGATCGGGGCGCACCAGCGCCTTCAGCTTGTCCCATCCCGCCTCTTCGGTGGCGTCGATGGTCACATAGTGCAGGCAGCGCAAAAAGCCCGCAATCTGCTCGGCGCTTTGCTTGGACTGGTTCACGAATTCGCTCAGTGCCTCGGCGACCTGCGCGCGAAACTGCTCGTCATTCAGCTCTGCCCTGGAGACGCCGATAATGCGGGCCTCTTCAGGTATTTGCCCGCCGAGAAAGCGGCGATAGAGGCTCGGCAAAATCTTGCGCCGGGCCAGATCACCGGTTGCGCCAAAAATCACCAGATCGAATGGGTCCACCGGAATGACACGCGAAACCATGCGGGAAGGCTCCTTGATGTTAGCGCAAACACAGGCCTTTTAGCGCCCTGCAAACCGGAAGTCTAGCATTGCCCGCATACTGGGACCAGTGCGCGCGTCAGCCCGCCAACGCCTTTCCCAGTCGCGGCAGGTCGGCGCGTTTCAGCAGTGCGCGTAATGGTTGCGGCGCGCCGCGCGCAGCTTCGGCGCGCGCGCGCACTGCCTCGGCCAGTGCAGCGATTTCGGCAGGGTGATGCGACCACAATTCCCAAAGGAAGCCGTCAGGGTCGCGCCGCTCGATCCCCTCGGCGGCCAAAGTGCCCCGCGGAAAATCGGCGCGGTTCAGCGTGATGATGGCATCCGCGCGCCCAGCAATGGCGGCGGCAAGCACATGGATGTCGTTTTCGTCCGGCAGATGCAGGCGCGCCTCAAGCCCTTCGCGGCGCGCAACACTTGCGCGCGGATGCGCCGCCTTCAGCACCGCGATCTCGGCGCGCGCATAAACTTCTTCGACGGGCCCCAGCTTGCGTGTGGCGCGCGCCCATTCTTCAAGAATTCGCTCGGACCAAAGTGGCTCATACAGCCCGGCGTCTGCCGCACCCACCAGCATTTCGCGCAATACCGTGGGGTAGAGCACGCAAGCGTCGAGCAGGGCACGCATCAGTCGAGCCGGAAAACCAGCGCCTTGAGATAGGCGCTTTCGGCCAGTTGCGGCAGCATCGGATGGTCTGGCCCCGCACCGCCCGTAAAGATCAACTGCCCACGCCGCCCACCGCGCCCGATTCCGCGCGCCGAAGCGTTGCGGAACGCCGAAAGATCGGCCGCGTGCGAGCAGGAACAAAGCCCCAGATAGCCCCCCGGCGCCACCAGCCGCGATGCCATAAGCGCCATCCGCTCGTAGGCGCGCAAGCCCGCCTCAAGCGCGGGTTTGGCGGGTGCAAAGGCAGGCGGGTCACAGATCACAAGGTCGAACTCAGCCCCTTCGGCGGCAAGTACCTCCATCACCGCAAAGGCATCGCCCTGCCGCGTGGCAAGGCGCGCGCCCTGCCCCATCGCCGCCGCGCCCTCGACCGCCAGCGCCAGTGCAGGCGCCGAGGCATCAACAGCCAGCGCGCTTTCGGCACCCGCCGCAAGGCAAGCCAGCGCAAATCCGCCAACATGGCTGAACACATCCAGCACCCTTGCCCCGTCCGCTAGCCGCGCGGCAAAGGCGTGGTTGGGGCGTTGGTCGAAAAAGAGGCCGGTCTTCTGGCCACCCAACAGGTCCGCCATGTAAATTGCACCATTCATCGGCACCGCCAGTGGCCCCGCAAGCTCGCCCTGCAACAGCAGCGTTTCTTCGGGCAACCCTTCCAACGTGCGCGCCCGGCCCGCGCCGTTTTTCACAATTGTGCGCACCCCCGCCACCTCGGCAAGCGCGCCAACCAGCGCCGCCAGATGCGCCTCGGCCCATGCGGCATTGGGCTGAATCACGGCAGCATCACCAAAGCGATCGATGATGATACCTGGCAAGCCATCGGCCTCGGCATGAACAAGGCGGTAAAAGGGTTCGGGGTAAAGGCGCGCGCGCAACGCCAATGCACGTTCCAGCCGCGCGGCAAACCACGCCTTGTCGATCACTGCGCCCGCGTCTCGATCAAGCACACGGGCGATGATCTTTGATTTCAGGTTGATGGTGACCAGCCCCAGCTCGCGCCGTTCGCCGTCTTCCAGTACCGCCAACGCACCGGGTGCCAACGATTGCGTGCGCCGGTCGGTCACCAGTTCATCCGCATAGACCCACGGAAAACCATGACGGATAGCGCGGGCCTCGGCCTTGGGGCGCAGTCGCACCACCGGATAGGCGCGGATCGGGGTCTCGGCGTCGGTCATTTCGCGGGCCTGCATTTGAAAAGGGGGAGCGTTCGCCCCCCCTCTAGTCGCTCTGGCGATGATTTGAAAGCCTGCCTACCTCGCCGCAAGCAGCGCTGGCGCGCTTACCAGCACCGGGCGTGCCAGTTCGGCCGCGATCACTTCGGCCAGTCGCGCGGTGACCACGACCTTTGCGGTCAGGCCTTGGGCCTCTTCCGCCAGCGCTTGCTCGCCCCCCGCAGCGGGGGTGTCCGCGTCCACTTCACGTGGCCCGTCGATGATCGCGTCGGTCGCTGCATCCCGCACGGTCATCAGGAAGTGCATCGAGAAGGTACCCCCCACCGAATAGCGCGTCTTTTCGGTCTGTGCGTGGAACCGCGTGACCTCGATTTCTACATTGACCGCTTGGCCCGCGTTCATTCCCGCAGTGCCCTGCGCTGCGGCGGCGTCAAAGATCGCCTTGATCTGTTCATAGCGATTGCCGCGCGGATCGCCGCGCCAGACAATATCGGCAACGGGGTAATAGAGGTTTGCTTCGGAAACCTTCAGGGTTTCGGGCACTCGCACCGTGATGCCCTTGATCGCATAGTGCGGTTGTATGGCTACAAGCTGTGCCCCACCCAACTGGCCGAGTACGGCGGGTTCGCTGCTGGCACGCGACGCGGGCTCGGGCGACATGCAGGCGCCTAGCGCGCCAACCAGTGCAAAAGCGGTGAAAACTCGCATGATCCTCATGATCGTCCCTTTCGTTATTCTTGCCATTCTCCTTTTCTTGCGGTTGCATTGTGGCATTAACGCGGAAAATACTGTTCAAATCCATGAAGCCCGCGCCTTCGCACCCATCGTGGCGGCGGTGAATTGATTTGTTAGCGCTAACTGTCTATATCCGTAGTGAACCCCAAGACCACGAGGCCCAGATGCCGCTGCACCCCACCATCGCCCAAGTCACTGACCGTATCCGCCACCGTTCGGAAGCAAGCCGCGCCGAGTATCTGGCGCGGATCAGGGCGGCGGCGGCCGAGGGGCCAGCACGGGCACATCTGAGTTGTGGCAATCAGGCCCACGCCTATGCGGCGATGGGCGCCGACAAGCCGGCCCTAGCGGCGGCGCGCGCGCCAAACCTTGGCATTGTCACCGCCTACAACGACATGCTTTCGGCCCACCAACCTTATGAACATTATCCCGAACTGATCCGCCGCGCGGCGCGCGCGGTGGGCGCCACCGCGCAAGTTGCGGGGGGCGTGCCCGCCATGTGCGACGGCGTCACGCAAGGGCGCGCGGGGATGGAGCTGTCGCTATTCTCGCGCGATGTGATCGCGCTGGCGGCGGGTGTGGCGCTGTCGCACAACACCTTTGACGCCGCAGTCTTCTTGGGCGTGTGCGACAAGATCGTGCCTGGCCTGCTCATGGCGGCACTCAGTTTTGGGCACCTTCCGGCGGTCTTCCTGCCCGCGGGGCCAATGACCTCCGGCCTGCCGAACGACGAAAAATCCAAGATTCGTCAGCAATTCGCCACCGGCGAAATCGGGCGCGAGGCGCTGATGGCAGCAGAAATGGCCAGCTACCACGGCCCCGGCACCTGCACCTTTTACGGCACCGCCAACACCAACCAGATGCTGATGGAATTCATGGGGCTGCACCTGCCGGGCGCAAGTTTCATCAACCCCGGCACGCCTCTGCGCGAATCGCTGACGGCGGCAGGCGCGCGGCGCGCTAGCGAGATCACTGCCCTTGGCACAAACTATAGTCCGGTGGGCGAAATGCTGGACGAGCGTTCTTTCGTCAACGGTCTGGTCGGGTTGATGGCAACAGGTGGGTCAACCAATCTGGTGCTGCACCTGCCCGCGATGGCGCGTGCAGCGGGGATTCTGCTTGATCTGGAAGATTTCGATGCGGTCAGCAGTGCCGTACCCCTACTGGCCAAGGTGTATCCCAACGGTTTGGCCGATGTGAACCATTTCCACGCGGCGGGGGGCCTTGGCTTTCTGATCGGACAATTGCTTGATGCGGGCCTCTTGCACCCAGATGTGCGCACCGTGGCGGGCGACGGGCTCGCGCTCTATCGGCGCGAGCCAAAGCTGATCGATGGCGCACTTGTGTGGCACGATGGGTCAGAGGCCAGTCTGAACGAAAAGATCTTGCGCCCCGCAGCGCACCCCTTCGCACCCTCAGGCGGCTTGCAACAGTTGCACGGCAACCTTGGGCGCGGTGTCATCAAAGTGTCCTCGGTGCCCGCCGACCGGCTGGTGATCGAGGCGCCCGCGCGCGTGTTCACCAGCCAGGATGCGGTGAAAGAAGCCTTCAAGCGCAATGAGTTCACCAGCGACGTGGTGGTGGTCGTGCGCTTTCAGGGGCCGCGCGCCAATGGCATGCCCGAACTGCACGCGCTGACCCCGGTGCTGTCGGTGTTGCAAGACCGCGGCCTGAAGGTTGCGCTGGTCACCGATGGGCGGATGTCGGGTGCCTCTGGTAAGGTGCCCGCGGCGATCCATGTCTGCCCCGAAGCTACCGAAGGCGGGCCGCTGGCGCGGCTGGCCGATGGGGACATCGTGCGCCTTGATGCGAGCGCGGGCAAACTCGACTGCATGACCCCGGGTTTTGAAGCGCGCACCCCGGTGGTGCCAGACCTTTCGGGTAACGCCAGCGGCGTCGGGCGCGAGCTGTTCGAGCTTTTCCGCCGTTCGGTTGGCGCTGCAGATGCGGGCGCTTCGGCAGTGCTCTGACGGCACGTGGCCGCGACAATAGATGGCAGCCCGCGCTCTTGTTGCGGTAAAGATGCAGGTTTACGCTGCACGTGACCAACCCAAAGACGCGAGGACGCCATGAAAATCTTCTCTCCCACGCGCATTGTCGCGCTTCTTGCCCTGCTTTTGCCGTTCCTGCCCATGCAAGCCACGGCCCAAGCTGCGGCGGAACCGGCAAAATATGTGTTCATAATGTCCAGCGGCGCCATGCCCACCGCGGGCTCTGGCCTGCATCTGGCAATCACCGCCGCCAAGTCGGGCCGCTCGGTCGATATCGTGCTGGCAGCCTCTGCACTTGATCTTGGCCGCAAGGGCGCAGGCGGCGGGCCAGTATTTCCCTATTACGACATCGACGGCCCGGCCATGCTGGTGCAGGCGATGGAAGCGGGGGCGCGGGTTTCGGTTTGCTTCACCTGCCTTGCCAATCAGGAACTTGACCTTGTCGACATGCTTGACGGCATTGCCAAGATCAACGCCTTCAGCGTGCTCGACCTGATGGAAGCCGCCGACGTGGTGGTGGGCTTTGGCGCGCCCGACATGGGCACCGGAATTACCATTGACCCGGCGGCCGCGATGGCACCTGGCGATGCGATGCCTGCCGATGCAGCCCCCGCTGCCGATGGCGAGCCAGAGTGCGACCCGCTGACAGATGTTGATGCCTGCATGTAACAAGCTCGCGCCCCCGGCGCCGCCTGCTTGCGGCGGGGGCGCTCTGGTGTAATGCTTGCGCTAACCGCGCCGCCGGTCATCCGGCGGCGCCTTTGCATGAGGACCACGCCAATGACCCCCGCTGAACAAAGCCGGCGCACCAGCGAAATCTGCGCGGTGGCCCCCGTGGTGCCGGTGCTGGTGGTGCGCGATGTGGCCTACGCCGCACCGCTCGCGCGCGCGCTGGTGGCAGGCGGGCTGCCCGCGTTAGAGGTGACACTTCGCACACCCGCAGCACTTGATGTTATCCGCGCGATGGCTGCGGTGCCAGGCGGTATTGTTGGCGCGGGCACTTTGCTTACCCCCGAAGATGTGGCGGCGGCCAAGGCGGCGGGGGCGCAATTCGGCGTCTCGCCCGGCGCGACCGATCGCCTGCTTGCCGCGGCTGCGGAAATAGGCCTGCCGCTGTTGCCGGGTGCGGCCACCGCATCCGAGGCGATGTCACTGCTGGAACGCGGCTACCGGATGGTGAAATTTTTTCCCGCCGAGGCCGTGGGCGGTGCTGCGGCACTGAAGGCGCTTGGCGGGCCGCTGCCACAGTTGCGGTTTTGCCCGACCGGGGGCATTTCAGCAGCGCTAGCGCCTGATTACCTGAAGCTTGCCAACGTCGCCTGCGTCGGCGGCAGTTGGGTGGCACCTGACGCGCTGGTCGAGACGCTGGATTGGGACGGTATCACCCAGCTTGCGCGCCAAGCCGCATCGCTTGCGCGCAGGGCATAGTTAAAAGCCCCCTGTCCGCCGCATCACTTGCCGACGCGCTCTGGTTTGAAAGTAAGGGGTGGGCGCAGCGCTGGCGCTTCACCCCCGGCCGCGCCCTGCCCAGCCACCGCGCCGCCCGCGTGGCGCCGTGGCACTGCTAAGCCCTTCGGACAATATCGCGCGCATCGGGTGCGCTGCGTGCTGTGCGGGCACGTCAGCAAGAACCGCGCGCATCGCCGTTGCAGCATCAACGCCCTGCGGCAAGCTCAGCGCCCAGTCGAGAAAGATCGAGCGGCACTCGGCGGGGGTGATGCCTTCTATCGCAAATGCCTCGCGCATCAACCCCTTGGGATCTACCAGCGACATCTCGGGCACGCCTTGCGCCATTGCCTTACCCTCCATCCGCAGCCGTGGGTGGCAGCGCCGCCTCGACGATATGGCGCACAGCCTCGGTGGTGGCGTCAAGGCGCAATTTCAGCGCCGCGAGATCCTCGACACCCGCTTCGCGCAGCAAAAATGCGCGCCCGCCCTCGCCAATCGCTTCCATATCAAGCGGCTTGTCGGTCAATAGCCGCCCCCCCGCCTGCAAGCGCCAGAGCAGCCGATAGGCCGAGGCGAGCGTTTCCGCCTCGGTCTTTGCGATCAATTCGTGGCGCAGCCCCGCGCGCAACTGCGCCTCGACCCGGCGCGCTGGGTCAGCGCAGCGCAGCGCAAAGCTTTGCGCCAGAAGCTCGATGTCTTGCAGCCTGCCGGGGCCGATTTTCGCCTCCCATTCGCCATCCGGGGCCTTGGCAGCAAAAATACGTGCCCGCATATCGGCCAGATCGGGCATCACCTGCGCACCGCCACCCTTTGCTGCCAACACCGCCATTCGCGCCGCATCGACTTCGGCGCCAAGTTCGGCGGGGCCGCTGATCACCCGCGCGCGGGTCAGCGCCAAATGCTCCCAAGTCCAGGCCTCGTCCATTTGATAGGCGCGAAAACTCTCAAGCGAGGTCGCAACTGGGCCCTGCCTGCCCGACGGGCGCAGCCGCATGTCAACCTCGTAAAGCCGCCCTTCGGCCATTGGCGCGGAAACTGCAGTGACCAGCGCCTGCGTGAGGCGCGCATAATAGGCGCGCGTCGCAAGTGGCCGCTTGCCGCCTGAGCTTTCGACATCGGCCGGGTCGTAAATCACGATCAGATCGAGGTCCGAGGCGGCATTCAGCCTTTCGGCACCAAGGCTGCCCATGCCCAACACCACCGCCCCCCGCCCCGGACAGGGCCCGTGCTTGAGCGCAAATTCGGCCTGCACCTCGGGCCAGAGTGCGGCGAGGGCGGCGCTTGCAAGATTTGCGTATTGCCGCCCCGCCTCGGCGGCATCGACCAGACCACGCAAATGGTGCACGCCGACGCGGAAATGCCATTCCTTGACGAAAGATCGCGCCGCGCCAAGCTTTTTTTCGTAATCGGGCTGCGCGTCAAACAGCGCCGTCAACGCCCCGTTCAACGCCGCAGTACCGGGCCATGGCGCAAAGAAATCCCCACCAAGCACCGCGTCGAGCACGCCCGCATTGCGCGAAAGATACTGGGCCAGCCCCGGTGCCGTGCCGCAGATATCGACGATCAGTTCGATCAGCGGCGGGTTCGCCTCGAACAGCGAGAAAAGCTGCACCCCGGCGGGCAACTGGGCCAGAAACCCGTCGAACTGGCGCAGCGCCTCTTGCGGGTTCGCGGCACGCGCGAACCGGGTCAGCAATTCCGGCTCGACACGGTTAAAGATGGTGGCGGCGCGGGGCGACTGCAGCACCGGGTGGCGGCGCCAGCCATCGACAATCGCGCGCGCTTCGGGCTCAAGTTTGGGTGTGCGGCTTGCCTCGGACGGTGCAAAAAACTCGCCCGTCAGTGCCTCTACCCGTTCCAGCCGCTTTCGCAGCCGCGCCCCCCATGCCGCTGCATCACCCTCGCCCATCATTGCGGTGATGCGTTGAAAACCCTCGTCGTTGGTTGGAAGCAAATGCGTCTGCGCATCGTTGACCATCTGCAAGCGATGCTCGATTTCGCGGTGTGCGCGGTAATGCTCGGTCAGCTCTGTGGCGATTTTGGGAGTAACCCAGCCTTTTTCCGCGAGTGCCGCAAGCCCGCCGACCGTGGTGCGTGCGCGCAGGCTCGGGTCACGCCCCCCGGCAATAAGCTGCCGCGTCTGGGTAAAAAACTCGATCTCGCGGATTCCACCCGCGCCCAGTTTCATATTGTGGCCAGCAAGGCTGATCGGACCGTGCAGGCCTTTGTGCTCGCGGATGCGCAGGCGCATGTCATGCGCATCCTGAATTGCCGCAAAATCAAGGTGACGGCGCCAGACAAATGGCGTCAGCGCCTCCAGAAACCGCGCGCCCGCCGCAGTGTCGCCCGCACAGGGGCGCGCCTTGATATAGGCCGCGCGCTCCCAAGTGCGGCCCTCGGCCTCGTAATACGCCTCGGCAGCCGACATCGAGATACAGACCGGGGTGACCGAGGCATCAGGGCGCAGCCGCAGGTCAGTGCGGAACACATAGCCCTCGGCGGTCAGATCGCTCAGCATCGCCGCCAACTTGCGGGTGGCGCGAATGAAGGCGGCGCGCGCATTTTGCAGATCATCAGGCTCAAAGCGCGCGTCATCAAACAGGCAGATCAGATCAATGTCCGAGGAATAGTTGAGCTCTTTCGCGCCCATCTTCCCCATCGCAATCGCCACCATACCGCCCGCGACGGACACATCATCAGCGCTGGCACCGGGTAGCTTGCCGCGCCGGATTTCGTCACCGACCAGTTGCTGCAGCGCCAGATCAACAGCGGAGTCTGCCAGTTGTGTCAGCGCCCCTGTCACCGCCTCTAGTGGCCAGACCCCGCCCAGATCGGCCAGCGCGGCCAATAGCGCCACCCGCCGCTTTGCCTGCCGCAGCGCCACGGCTAGCGCATCGGCGCCTTCGGCAGCTTTGGCCGGTGCGAGCGCCTCGGTCAACGCGGCCTCGGGTGATCCAAGCAGAACCGGCCCAATCCAATCCGCCTCGCGCGCCAAAAGCCCGGCAAGGAACGGGCTGCACCCCGCCGCCCCGGCGATCAAATCGCGCAATTCGGGCGCAAGTTCGCCAAACCGCTCTGCTGCCCCGGCACCAAGCGCGGCGTCAAAGGCTATCGGGCTGCGGGTCAGGCGCGCGGCAAAGCTCATGACGCAAGACTAGTGCCCGCGCGCGCAAGGTCAACGACGGTTTGCATTCGTGTTTTGCCTCATTTATTTCCGGCTTTTGGGTGCAGGCGAATGCGCCCTTTGTGATCGGGATTGGCTTGGGGAGGCAGGGTAGGCGATGAGCAAGAGTATGGCGCGCGTCAAGGCGGCACTAGAGGCAGCGGGGCTGCCATCGCGCGTGCTGGAAATGGGTGCCGAAACACGCACCGCTGAACAGGCGGCAGAGGCGGCGGGGTGCGCGCTTGACCAGATCGCAAAGTCGATCATCTTTCGAGGCGAGGCGAGCGGTCATGTGGTGCTGTTCTTGACCGCGGGCGGCAACCGTGTCGATCCGGCCAAGGCCAGCATCGTGGCTGGACAAGCCTTAGGCAAGGCCGACGCTGATCTGGTGCGCCGCGAAACCGGCTTTGCCATTGGCGGCGTGGCCCCTATCGGGCATCTGTCACCGATCCGCGCGTACTTTGACCCGCGACTGATGGAATTCGATACGGTTTGGGCCGCCGCTGGCACACCGCGGCACATCTTTGCCATAGCGTCGGCGGACTTGTTGCGCGCCAGTGGTGCGATGGTAGCTGATTTCACCTTGTAGGGCTGGCGCGAGGGCAATGTAAAAAAGTTTTACATTGCACTTGACGCGCGATCTCGGAACACCGATCTTGGTTGCATGTGAAGGACGTTCACATCCATTTACCGGAGGTTTCCATGTCTGCCTACGCTACCAATACAGAAAGCCTCGCGCCGCGCGGCAACTGGTTTACCCGTGCTATCGACTGGCTTGATGCCAACGGCCCTGGCGCCTGGATCGCGCTGATGGTCGCAGGCTTTGTATTTGCCGGGCCGCTTGGCCTTGTGCTGCTGGCATTTATTGTCGTGACAGGCCGCTTTGGCCGCAGGTTCCGCGATGACGCCCAGCCGCGCCACCGCCACATGCGCGGATGTCGCCATGGCTTGACGCGCATGTCGGGAAACACCGGCAACGCTGCCTTTGACAGCTACAAGGCCGACACACTGCAACGCCTTGAGCGCGAGCAAAACGAGTTCGAGGCGTTCCTGCATCGCCTACGCGAAAGCCGCGACAAGGCCGAGTTCGATCAATATCTGGCCGAACGCGCTCGCGCCGCCGCCGCCGAAACACCGGCCGAGCCGGAAGCGCCGAAAGGCTCGGGCGCCTACTAAGCGCGCAGCACATCAAATACCAAGGCTCCGGTCGCAAGATCGGGGCCTTTTGCTGCAAGGCGCTTGGCTGCGCCGCGCGGGTTTGCTAGCCTTTGTTCAAACGCCGCCTTTAACCCCGGTCACATGCGCCACACGCCGCCACTCACACCGCAGTTTTATGTGACTGCTCCACAGGTCTGCCCCTATCTCGACGGGCGGGTCGAGCGGAAGCTGTTTACGGCGCTGCACGGCGACGATGCAGAGCGGTTGAACAATGCGTTGTCGCGGCAAGGCTTCCGGCGGTCGCAGAACGTGCTTTACCGCCCTTCATGTGCCGATTGCGCCGCCTGTCTTTCAGCGCGCATCAGGGTGGCCGATTTCATCCCTTCGCGCGGGCAAAAGCGGGCATTGCGGCGGGGTGGCGATCTGTATCGCACCGCCACCAGCCCTTGGGCCACGGACGAGCAATTTCAGCTGTTTCGCCGCTATCTCGATAGCCGCCACGCCGATGGCGGCATGGCCGATATGGATATCTTCGAATTTGCGGCGATGATCGAAGAAACCCCGGTCAAGACGCGGGTGATCGAGTATCGGTCGCGCAAAGTGGCCGAGGGCGCGCCGCAGCCGCTGACTGCCGTTTGCCTGACCGATGTGCTCGATGACGGGCTGAGCATGGTCTACAGTTTTTTCGACCCCGCACGCGAAGCCGATTCGCTGGGCACCTACCTCATTCTCGACCATGTCGAAATCGCTCGGCGGGCGAACCTGCCCTATGTCTATCTTGGCTACTGGGTGCCGGGCAGCCGCAAGATGGGCTACAAGGCCAAATTCGGCGCGCTGGAAATTTACAAGGGCGGGGTCTGGCAACCGATCGGCGACATTGCGACGCACAGTGGCGACATCCACCCGCTCAGCATTGATCCGATTGCCGAACAGGTGGCGCGGATCGAATTGCCGATCACCCACGAGTTCTAAATCGCCGCACCATTCCCGATGCAAAAAGATTAGGCATTCTGCGGCTTGCGCCAACGAATTGCACTTGCAGGCAAAAAACCCGCAAGCCACCCTAGACAGATGGTTTCCGCCATGTATGGTTTTCGTTGACCTATTGGAGTGACGAGCCACGTGCGCGGCTGCTCCGGTCAACCGATCATAACAGGGAGGAGCCTCTATGGATCGCCGTTCATTTCTAACCAAAGCTGCCGTCGGTGGCGCTGGCGTCGCCGCCGCCACCACACTCGCCGCACCCGCACTTGCGCAAAGCATGCCCAAGGTAACTTGGCGCCTAACCTCGTCGTTCCCGAAGTCGCTCGACACCATCTATGGTGGTGCCGAAGTGCTGAGCAAGATGCTTTCGGAAGCAAGCGACGGCAACTTCAGCCTTCAGGTCTTTGCCGCGGGCGAACTGGTCCCTGGCCTGCAGGCCGCCGACGCTGTTGCCGCCGGTACGGTCGAGGCTTGCCACACGGTGGGCTACTACTACTGGGGCAAAGACCCGACTTGGGCGCTGGCCGCCGCGGTTCCGTTCTCGCTGTCGGCGCGCGGTATCAACGCCTGGCACTACCACGGCGGCGGCATCGACCTTTACAACGAGTTCCTGGCGACCCAGGGCCTGGTCGGCTACCCCGGCGGCAACACCGGCGTGCAGATGGGTGGCTGGTTCCGCAAGGAAATCAACACGGTCGGCGACCTTAGCGGGCTGAAAATGCGCATTGGCGGCTTTGCCGGCAAGGTCATGGAAAAGCTCGGCGTGGTGCCTCAGCAGATTGCCGGCGGCGAAATCTACGCGGCGCTGGAAAAAGGCACGATCGACGCGTCTGAATGGGTCGGCCCCTATGACGACGAAAAGCTCGGCTTCTACAAAGTCGCACCCTACTACTACTATCCCGGCTGGTGGGAAGGTGGCCCGACCGTCCACTTCATGTTCAACAAGGCGCAGGTCGAGGCGCTGCCCGCACCCTACCAATCGTTGCTGCGCACAGCCTGTCAGGCCGCTGACGCGAACATGTTGCAGATGTACGACTACAAGAACCCCGCCGCGCTGAAATCGCTGGTCGGCAACGGCACGCAACTGCGCCCGTTCAGCCCGGAAATCCTTCAGGCCTGCTTTGAAGCGGCTAACGAAGTTTACGCCGAGATGGAAGCAACCAACCCGGGCTTCAAGAAAATCTGGGGTTCTATCAAGGAGTTCCGCAGCCAGAACTACCTTTGGGCGCAGGTGGCGGAATACAACTACGACACCTTCATGATGATCCAGCAGCGCAACGGCAACCTCTAAGCCCGCGCCGCTATCAAAAAACCGAAAGCCCCGCAGAGCAATCTGCGGGGCTTTTTCATGGCGGGGCCAAAAAGAAAACCGGCGGCCTTGGGCCGCCGGCTTCACGCACAATGTCAGTTCGACGGTGGCGTGCCAAAGTTCATGCCTCCGGCACCAAGCCCGCCGCCAAGCCCTCCGCCCAGCCCGCCAAATCCGCCATCCAACCCCGGCATGTTCGGGATTGTGAAATCCACGGTCGAGGGGTCGATCTGGGGGCCCTTGTAATGCATCACGAGCCCAGGGAAGCCGATCACGATGGCAATCATGAGTATCTGGATGAACACGAAAGGCACCGCGCCCCAATAGATCTGGCTGGTCTTGACCGGTGCCATCGTAATGCCCGTGACCTTGTCGATATAGGGCACGCGCGCGGCCACCGAACGCAGATAAAACAGCGCAAATCCGAATGGTGGATGCATGAACGAGGTCTGCATGTTCACGCCCAAGATCACCCCGAACCATATCAGGTCGATGCCCATTTTTTCAGCCGCGGGTGCCAGCAGCGGCACGATGATGAACGCAAGCTCGAAGAAATCGAGGAAGAAGGCGAGCAAAAACACCATGAGCGAGATCACGATCAGGAAGCCAAGTTCGCCCCCCGGCAGCGACGTCAACAGATGCTCAACCCAAAGATGCCCGTTGACGCCGTAGAAGGTCAGCGAAAACACCCGCGCCCCAAGCAGGATGAACATCACGAACGAGGCAAGCCGCGTGGTCGAGGCCAGTGCCGAACGGATCACCTCAAAGCTCAACCGGCGCTTTGCCGCAGCCATCACCAGCGCGCCCACTGCGCCCATCGCCCCGCCTTCGGTCGGCGTCGCAATGCCAAGGAAGATCGTGCCAAGCACAAGAAAGATCAGCGCCAGTGGCGGGATCAGCACGATGATCACCTGCTGTGCCAGGCGGCTCATCATCTTGGTTTTCAATGACTTGTCGAGGATCGCCAACACATAGATCACAATCACCGCCAGCGCCGCCGCCAGAATGCCAGCGTTCTTGCCATGCTCGGCATCCAGCCAGTCGCGGCCAAACCAGAACACCGCAAACGCAAGCACCAGCGCCACAAACAACGAGGTGACGCCCGCACCCAAGGTGCGTGCCTCTTTTGGCAGCGCCGGCATCAGATTAGGCCGAAAGATCGACACCAACATCACATAGCTAAAGTAGAGCCCGGTCAGCACCAGCCCCGGCAGCATCGCACCGCGGTACATGTCACCCACCGAACGGCCAAGCTGGTCGGCCAGCACGATCAGCACCAGCGACGGCGGAATGATCTGCGCCAATGTGCCCGAGGCCGCGATGACCCCCGAGGCAAGGCTTCGATCATACCCGTAGCGCAGCATGATCGGCAGCGAAATCAACCCCATCGCAATCACCGAGGCTGCAACAACCCCCGTAGTGGCGGCAAGCAACGCCCCCACGATGATAACAGCATAAGCCAGCCCGCCTCGCACTGGCCCGAACAACTGACCAATCGTATCGAGCAGGTCTTCGGCCATGCCGGATCGCTCCAGCACAATCCCCATGAAGGTAAAGAACGGAATTGCCAGCAGCGTCTCGTTCGACAGCACCCCCCAGAATCGCTCCGGCATTGCGTTTAGCAAAGGCCAGCTAAGGTTGATGGAGTTGTTCGAATAGGGTGCAAGCTCGACCCCGATGACAAAGAACAAAAGGCCGTTTGCCGCCAGCGAAAACGCGGCAGGGTAGCCTGCAAGCAAAAAGAAGATCAGCGAAACGAACATGATCGGTGCCATGTTCTGGGCGATAAGTTCCATCATTTGTGCTGCTCCTCGGCGTGCGCGAGTTCTTCGATCAGCGCCTTGCCCTCAAGCTCGGCAGCCTCGTGCGCCGAAATGAACGGCGTCGGGTCCGGGATCACACCTCGCATCACCGCGATCTTCTTGACGATTTCCGAAAACCCCTGCAACCAAAGCAATGAGAATCCGATCAGCAATAGCGATTTTGCGGGCCAGATCACTAACCCGCCCGAGTTGGTGGAAACCTCGCCGTTCAGCACCGATTTCAGCACATAAGGCGTCAGCATCCAAAGCATCGCCATGACGAACGGCATGAGAAACAGCAGATGCCCGAGCAGATCAATCCAGTGCTGCACGCGGCGCGAGAACATGCCATAGACGATGTCGATACGCACATGCTCGTTCTGCTTTAGCGTATAGGCAGCCGCCAGCAGGAAGGCGGCACCATACAAATACCACTGCATTTCCAACCAGGCATTGGACGACGCCGAAAAGACCTTGCGGATTACCGCATTGGTGGCCGACACCAGCACTGCCACCAGAATAAGCCATGACACCGCTTTGCCGATGAACTCGTTCATCCTGTCGATGCCGCGCGAAAACGCGAGCAATCCGCCCATGGTCTTCCCCCCCCTCTCGAATTCTACCAGCCCCAACCTTTCGGGGTGGTGCGGCTTTATTGCCGAGCGCGCCATGCGCGTCAACATTTCCGGCCTGATGGCGCAAAACGGCGGCCAGACAGGAAAATCATCCTAATTTTTCAGCACAAAGCCCGCGTTGACCGTTCGTTGACCGATACCCCACCAGCACGGTGCAATTTGCCGTAAAGTGCAGCACAAAGAAAGATCGATTGCTGCGGCGCGTCGCCGCCTGCCGCGCCCAAGCTGCCGCAATGCAGCGGCGCGCAGGCATAAAGCTGGGTTTGGCTCATGGAAATTGCATTTATTTCGCGCTGACGCCATGTCAGCGCAACTTTCGCAAAGATTTTTTTCCCCCTGCGACATTATATTCACATTTTGCCTGTTGACGCCTCCAATCGGCCCGCCTAATGTCCGCCCCGAACGCACGGAAAGGCATGGCCAATGGCCGTAGACGTCGTATCAGGTAGGAACAGGCGCATGGGCCGCTAGCGGCGAACCATTCAAGGTTACATGCGCCCCCGCCCGAAACGGGGGCTTTTTTGTGCCGCAAGGCAGATGGAGTGAGACGATGGCACGCACAATGAGCGGCGCGGCAATAGTGGTTCAGGCGCTGAAGGATCAGGGCGTCGAAGTTGTATTCGGCTACCCCGGCGGCGCGGTGCTGCCGATCTATGACGAGATTTTTCAGCAAAACGAGATAGCCCACATTCTGGTGCGCCACGAACAGGGTGCGGTGCATGCCGCTGAAGGCTACGCGCGCTCGACCGGCAAGCCGGGCGTGGTTATCGTCACCTCCGGCCCCGGCGCCACCAATGCCGTCACCGGGCTGACCGACGCGCTTTCGGATTCGATCCCTCTGGTGGTGCTCTCAGGGCAAGTGCCCACTTTCATGATCGGCACCGACGGTTTTCAAGAGGCCGATACGGTTGGTATCACGCGGCCCTGCACCAAGCATAACTGGCTGGTGAAAGACACTGACAAACTTGCCGAAACAATTCACCGCGGATTTTATATCGCAACATCGGGGCGCCCTGGCCCGGTGCTGATCGACATCCCAAAAGACGTGCAATTTGCCACCGGCGCCTATATCGGGCCGAAAACGGTGCGCGTTGAATCCTATCAACCAAAGGTCAAAGGGGACCTTGACGCAATTACTCGGCTTGCGGAACTGATCGAGTCTGCTGAACGCCCGGTTTTCTATACCGGCGGTGGCGTTATCAACTCGGGTCCGGCCGCCAGCCAATTGATGCGCGAGCTGGTCGATGCCACGGGCTTTCCGATCACCTCGACGCTGATGGGCTTGGGCGCCTATCCGGCAAGCGGCAAGAACTGGCTCGGCATGCTGGGTATGCACGGGCTTTACGAGGCCAACCTTGCGATGCACGGTTGCGATTTGATGATCAACCTCGGCGCGCGCTTTGATGACCGCATCACTGGCCGGCTCGCCGATTTTAGCCCGCGCTCGACCAAGGTGCATGTCGATATCGACGCGAGCTCGATCAACAAGGTGATTCAGGTCGATCTGCCAATTCTGGGTGATGTTGGACACGTGCTTGAAGACCTGCTCAAGGTCTGGAAATCGCGCGGGCGCAAGGTGAACAAGCCCGCGCTCGAAAAATGGTGGCGCCAGATCGACGGCTGGAAGGCCAGAAATTGCCTTGCTTACAAGCCCTCGACCAGCGTTATCAAACCACAATACGCGCTGCAGCGGCTTGAGGCGCTGACCAAGGGGCGCGATCGTTACATCACCACCGAAGTCGGCCAGCACCAGATGTGGGCGGCCCAATACCTCGGCTTCGATGCGCCGAACCGCTGGATGACCTCGGGCGGCCTTGGCACCATGGGCTATGGCCTACCCGCCTCGATCGGCGCGCAGGTAGCGCACCCGGAGGCGCTGGTGATCAACGTGGCGGGTGATGCCTCGTTCCTGATGAACATGCAGGAAATGGGCACAGCGGTGCAGTTTCGCCTGCCCGTCAAGCAATTCATTCTAAACAATGAACGGCTGGGCATGGTGCGCCAGTGGCAGCAGTTGCTGCACGGCTCGCGCTATAGCCAAAGCTGGTCGGAAGCGCTGCCAGACTTTATAAAGCTGGCCGAAGCCTTCGGTGCCAAGGGCATCCGCTGCTCGGACCCGGCCAAGCTTGATGCGGCAATCGAGGAAATGCTGGCCTATGACGGCCCGGTAATTTTCGACTGCCTTGTCGAGCGGCACGAAAACTGCTTCCCGATGATCCCGAGCGGCAAGCCGCATAACGAGATGCTGATGGGCGATGCCTCTACCGAAGGCGCGATTCAGTCGGGCGGCGCGGTACTGGTTTAAGCGAGCCGGAGGAGCCCTCGCGCCCCCCTGGATAATTGCAGAATGAAGAAAGAAAGCGATCATGGCAGCCTTGAACATCAAGAAAGGGTCCACCAGCCACTCGGCTTACGAGTTGCGCGACCCCAATGCCCAGGTGTCCGAAAGCCACACGCTCGCGGTGCTCGTCGATAACGAAGCGGGCGCCTTGGCGCGAGTGATCGGCCTGTTCTCTGGGCGCGGTTACAATATCGACAGCCTGACCGTGGCCGAAGTAGACCATTTGGGGCACCGCAGCCGTATCACCGTGGTAACGCGTGGCACGCCCGCCGTGATCGACCAGATCAAGGCGCAGCTTGGCCGCATCGTTCCGGTGCACGAAGTGCATGACCTGACCGTCGAGGGTAAAGCGGTCGAGCGCGAGTTGGCGCTCTTCAAGGTTTCGGGCACCGGGGAGCGGCGAGTCGAAGCCTTGCGGCTGGCCGATATTTTCCGTGCCAATGTTGTGGACAGCACGCTCGAAAGCTTTGTGTTCGAGATCACAGGCACGCCTGAAAAGGTTGACGCCTTTGCCGAATTGATGCGACCGCTGGGTCTGAAGGATGTGGCACGCACCGGCGTCGCCGCGCTGTCGCGCGGGGTCTGAACCCTAACCGACCCGCGCAAGCTGCGGCGCGCTCGCCAGTTCCGCGAGCGTAGTTTGCAACCTGTCAGGCAGGTCGGGAACCACATCCTCGGCCAATACGCGCAGATTGTAGGCGCGCCGACAGCCTGCGGCGTCTGAAATGCGAAAATGCACAAGATCGCCGACTTTTGGCAGGATGTCCGTGTCGATCACGTCTTCACGCCCGTTCAAAAATGCAAGTTCGCCCTGGTCCTCGCACCAAATCACCGCAGTTGTACCATTGACGTCGCACCACAAGACCAGTCCCAGCATGAAAACCTCACATTTATTGGCAAAGTATCGCCCGGCAATTTGTCCGCACAAGTGCAATTTCTGTTGCAGTCTAGCATCAATTAGGCACTGCTTGACGCAAAATCGCGCTCATATTGCTACACGCTGTGTCTGTTTTGTGTCAGCCTGAAGCACAGACTTGCCACTGCACTTTGGGAAAGCCGAAAATGCCAAAAAAACCTGTTTCTGATGCGCCACAAGGTGCTGCATTGCCCGCCAACTCGGCCCTACGCGATGTTTTTGGGCAGAATCTGCGCATTCTCGCTACCGGCGAAAGCTCGATCAGCGCCGCTTGTCGCGCGCTTGGAATTAACCGCACCCAGTTCAATCGCTTTCTGACCGGCACGGCCTTTCCCCGCCCGGATGTGCTGTACCGTATCTGCACCTATTTCGGCGTTGATGCGCGAATTCTGCTGGAACCGCTTGCCCCCGAAAGAGAGCCTCGGATGGCTGACGAACTGGCGCGCGTGTTACACTCGATGGTCGACGCGCCGCTGGATTTTCGGGTGGATCAGACCCTGTTGCCCAGCGGCATCTACCGGATTTGGCGTCGCTCGTTTCTGCAGCCGGATCGCGCGATGGTTGCCATCTCGCGGGTCTGGCGCGATGGGCTGGTGACGCGGATGAAATCTTACGAGCCGTATTTGGTCAACCCGCGGCTGGTTGAAATGTCGCGCCCGCCGCGGCTTCCCTGCCACGGATTATTTATGCGCGCGGAAGACGGCATTATGCTTCTAACCATGTTTCCGCGCACGCGAATGTTGCGGTTTTCTTATTTCCGGCAAGGTCTTGCGGGCTTTGGATCGCTTTTCCCTGGCTACGCGGTGCTGGGGCGCGACCATACCGAAGGCATGTTGCGCGGCTCGGGCGCGGTGCTTGAACATTTACCCGCGCCAGTCAGCGGTCTGATGGGGCTGGCGCGTGCGACAGGATTCCGCAAAGCGTCAGCAGTGCCTGCGCTGTTTCGCAGCTATCTGATGGATAAATCCCCCATTTGAACCGCAGTTGTTTCAGCGCGACGCAAAGACAAAACAGCGGTCGCGGCGGATCATAAGCCACATCGGCGTGCCGGGGGCGGGCAAAAATACTCCGGGCACCGAGGCCATCAGCACCGAACCGTCGAAATCCATACCAAATTCCACCAGCGATTCTCGGCCCAGAAACCGCGCGCGCAACACCTGCCCGCGCGCCGCCGTGCCCTCTGCCGCCGTCGGCGCGGGGCCACGCCCGGCGCGGTCGAAATCGAGCTTAAGGTGCTGCGGGCGGATCGCAATTTCCACTTTGGTGCCGTCCCCATGGCCGGGCGCCAGAAAGGCACCAAACGCGGTATCGATCAGCGCGCCCTGCACCCGGCCACTGAGGATGTTGAGATCAGAAAAGAAGGCCGCAGCTTCGCGGTCTGCCGGGGCGTTGTAGATATTGTAGGGCGCACCGCGCTGCACGATCTGGCCAGCACGCATCAGCAAGATCTGGTCGGCCATCCGCATTGCCTCGTGCGGCTCATGCGTGACCAGCAGCACTGCGGCCCCTTCCTCTTTCAGCAGCGCAAGGGTTTCGTCGCGGATCGCATCGCGCAGGCGTTCGTCGAGCCCAGAGAACGGCTCATCCATCAACAGAATACGCGGGCGCGGTGCCAACGCGCGCGCCAGCGCCACGCGTTGCTGCTCGCCCCCTGACAGCGCGTGTGGATAGCTTTGCGCGTGGTGCTGCATATGCACCCGCTCCAACAATTCCGCCACCCGGCGCGCCTGATCGGGGCGCGCACCGTGCAGCCCGAATGCCACGTTCTGGGCCACTGTCAGATGCGGGAAAAGCGCAAAGTCCTGAAACATCAGGCCAACGCCGCGCCGCTCGGGCGGAAGTTGCAGACCGGGGCCCGCAATCGGCGTGCCGTCAACCCGGATCACCCCTGCATCGGCGGCATCGACCCCGGCAATGATCCGCAGTGCAGTGGTTTTACCGCACCCCGATGGCCCAAGCAAACAGCTGACCTGCCCCGCAGCGACCTCGAAGGAAATCCCGCGCAGCACCTGCCGTGCGCCGAACGCTCGGGTAAGATCCTGCACCTCAAGCCGGGAAGAAGGCGACGGTTGCGACACGCGACTATCCGATCAATTCACTCAGGCTTCCCCGATACCAGCGCCGCCTAGGCCGTGCAAGCAAAGCGGCGCGGGCGCAGGCCTTAGAACGTTGCGTTGAACGCGCCGCCATCCAGAAGAATGTTCTGGCCCACGATGTACCCAGCATGTGCCGAGCATAAAAACGCGCAGGCCGCGCCGAACTCGGCGGGGGTGCCGTAGCGCCCGGCGGGGATACCCGCGGCACGCCGCGCAGCAGCTTCGGCTGGGGTGATGCCGTCGCGCGCGGCGGCACCAGCATCAAGCGCCGTGGCGCGGTCGGTGGCGTGCAGGCCGGGCAGCAGGTTGTTGATCGTCACCCCATTGCGCGCCACTTGCCGCGCGGTTCCGGCCACAAAGCCGGTCAACCCGGCGCGCGCGGTATTGGAAAGGCCAAGTTCGGCAATCGGCGATTTTACCGCGGCCGAAGTGATGTTGACGACCCTGCCCCACCCACGCTCGATCATGCCGGGAAGGCACGCCTGCATCAGTGCCACAGGGGTCAGCATGTTGGCATCAATCGCGCGCAGAAAATCGTCCCGGCTCCATGTCTGCCAGTGACCGGGCGGAGGCCCGCCGGCGTTGGTGACCAGAATATCCACCGCGCCAGCCGCCGCCAGCACCTGCGCGCGCGTCTCAGGCTCGGTAATATCGCCCACCACGGCGTTAACCTTTACGCCGTGGCGGGCGGCAATCTCGCGTGCCGCTGCGTTCAACGCCTCGCCACCACGCGCGTTGATGACAAGGTCAACGCCGGCCGCCGCCAGCGCCTCGGCCACACCACGCCCAAGCCCCTTTGATGCCGCCGTAACAAGCGCGCGGCGCCCGCTGATACCCAAATCCATCGATCTCTCCTTGTTTCGACAACCCGCGACTTGACGCCCCACGGTCAAAGGGCAATACCCACATTTGCTATTTGATGCCAGTTCGCGGCGCCATAGCAAGGATCGAGGTTCCTGTATGACCAACCAGAATCCAGCGCCGCTTCCCGGTCAGCCCGCGCATGTGTTCGAGGCCGAAGCGATTTGTGTCACCAGCGGCGCCAACCACGGCGATCCGCTAGGCGCACCAGAAGCTTGCCTGCAGGGTGACGTTTACCAGCTTTCGCGTAATGCCGTGCCCGCGCGGCTGGTGCTGGCCACGGGCGGTGCCGGGCAAAGCGTAGCCGCGGGGTCGCAAATCGGCGCGCCGGGCGACGCGGTGGCGCTGGTTGCGCGCCACGTGCTGATGGCGCCAGACGGCGACACCGTCGATATCCTGATCATTGAACACGAGGTTAGCGGACGGCTTTACGCGCTGCCGCTTTCACCGATTGCACCGCGCACTGATTACACGCTGCTCGAGTCGCAGCGCGACCCGGATGCGGCGCGGCTTTCAGACCTGATCTGCGTCGCCTTCTGCACCGGTACGCTAATCACGCTGGCCGGTGGCGAACAGCGCGCGATCGAGGCGTTGCGCCCGGGCGACCGGGTGCTGACCCGCGATTCCGGCCCGCAACCCTTGCGCTTTGTCGGCAAGGCCAGCCTGCGCGCGCTTGGCAGCGCTGCCCCGGTTGTGATTGCGGCGGGCACGCTTGGCAACGAGGGCGATCTGGTGGTCAGCCCGCATCACCGTATCTTTCTGTATCGGCGGGGCGCACAGCGGCTTGGCGATACCTCCGAGATACTCGTGCAGGCCAAGCATTTGATCGATGGCGAAAGCGTTTGGCGGCGCGAAGGGGGCCATGTCGATTACTACAGCCTCGTCTTTGATCGCCATGAGATCATCTATGCCGAGGGAATTCCGTGCGAAAGCCTGCAGGTCAGCGAAGCGATGCTGCACCTGATGCCCGAGGCCATGTCCGAAAGCCTGCGCGCAGACTTTCCAGGGCTTCGCCACCGCCCGCATTTTGGCACCGAAGCGGGGCGCGCACAGTTTGATGCCGCCACCCGCGCCGCGCTTTTCAAGAAACGTGACCGCGACTAGGTTGCGGGAACGCCCGCGCGCTTGCGTGGTTCTGCGGCAGCGGCTACACCGCGCGCCATGAACACGCCCGCCCCCCTCCCGCCCGAAATCGCCCGCCGCCGGACATTCGCGATCATTTCGCACCCCGACGCCGGCAAGACCACGTTGACCGAAAAATTCCTGCTGTTTGGCGGCGCGATTCAGATGGCCGGTCAGGTGCGCGCCAAAGGCGAGGCGCGCCGCACGCGGTCTGACTTCATGAAGATCGAGGCCGACCGCGGCATCTCGGTTTCGGCCTCGGCGATGAGCTTTGATTTCGGGCGCTTTCGTTTCAACCTCGTCGATACCCCCGGCCACTCGGATTTTTCCGAAGACACGTATCGCACGCTGACCGCCGTCGATGCCGCGATCATGGTGATTGACGGCGCGAAGGGCGTGGAAAGCCAGACCCGCAAGCTTTTTGAGGTTTGCCGTCTGCGCGATCTGCCGATTCTGACCTTTTGTAACAAGATGGATCGCGAAAGCCGCGATACCTTCGACATCATCGACGAGATTCAGCAGAATCTGGCGATCGACGTGGCCCCCGCCTCGTGGCCGATCGGTCAGGGGCGCGATTTCATCGGCTGCTACGACATTCTGCATGATCGGCTGGAACTGATGGACCGCGCCGACCGCAACCGGGTGGCAGAAAGCATCAAGATCGACGGTTTGGCCGACCCGAAACTGGCCGAGCTTGTGCCCGCCGAACTTCTGGCGAAACTGCGCGAAGAGCTGGAAGTCGCGCGCGAGCTTTTGCCCACTTTCGACCGCCAGAGCCTGCTTGAAGGTCACATGACGCCGATCTGGTTCGGTTCGGCGATCAACTCGTTCGGGGTGCGCGAACTGATGCAGGGCATCGCCGAGTTTGGGCCAGAGCCGCAACCCCAGCGCGCCGAATCTCGCCGCGTCGCACCGGGCGAGGCGGCGGTGACTGGCGTGGTCTTCAAGGTTCAAGCCAATATGGACCCCAAGCACCGCGACCGCGTGGCATTTGTGCGCCTAGCCTCGGGGCATTTCCAGCGCGGCATGAAACTGCTGCATGTGCGCAGCAAAAAGCCGATGGCGGTTTCAAATCCGGTGCTGTTTCTGGCCGCTGACCGCGAATTGGCTGAAGAAGCCTGGGCGGGCGACATTATCGGCATCCCCAACCACGGCCAGTTGCGCATCGGCGATGCGCTGACCGAGGGCGAGGCGCTGCGCTTTACCGGCATCCCGTCCTTCGCGCCAGAACTGCTGCAAGGCGTGCGCGCGCTTGACCCGATGAAGGCCAAGCACCTTGATAAGGCGCTGACCCAGTTCGCCGAAGAAGGTGCTGCCAAGGTCTTCAAACCGATGCTGGGGTCTGGCTTTATCGTCGGTGTGGTAGGTGCCCTGCAATTCGAGGTGCTGGCCAGCCGGATCGAGCAGGAATACGGGCTTCCGGTGCGCTTTGAGCCGTCGCAATTCACCTCGGCACGCTGGGTAACCGGGCCGAAGGACGAGGTGGAAAAGTTCGTGAACGTGAACAAACAGCACATCGCGCGTGACAGCGATGGCGACCTCGTCTTCCTCACCCGCCTGCAATGGGACATCGATCGGATTGGGCGCGACTATCCGGCGCTGAAGCTGACGGCAACGAAAGAGATGATGGTGTGAGGGGCGGGCTGGTATTTTCGGGGCGCCTACCGCGCTAGCGCAGCCCCTTTGGCGCGGGTCTGAGCTTCCCTGCGTCAATGACTCTGGGCCAAACGAAGCGCCCCTACCCCACCAGCCGCCCAAATTCCTGAATCGCAAACCGGTCCGTCATCCCCGCCACGTAGTCCAGCACCACGCGGGCAAGGGCGGTTTCGTCGTGGGCTTTGGCCACGTCTCCCTGCCAGTCTTCGGGAAGCAGCTCGGGCTGGCGAAGGAACAGAGGGAAAAGCGCGTTGATCATCGCCGTCACCCGCTCGCGCTCGGCCACCACGGTGGGGGCACGGTACATGCGGGTGAAGAGGAAACTTTTGATCGACTTGAGGTTTTGATACAGCGGCTTGGAAAAGCGGATGATCGTCCCCTCCATCGCGCGAATATCATCGACGCTGCTGGGATCGAGTGCGGCAAGGCGGTTTTCGGCCACCGCGATCACATCTTCGACCATCACTCCGAATACGCGGCGCAGCGATTCATGGCGCCGGCGGGTGGCATCGAGGCCCGGGTAAAGGCGGTCAACCTCGCCAAAAGCCGGGCCGACCAGCGGCAGCTCCATCAAATCGGACTCGCTGAACAACCCGGCGCGCAGGCCGTCGTGCAGGTCATGGTGGTTATAGGCCACATCGTCGGCCACCGCGGCCACTTGCGCCTCGGCACTGGCGTTGGTGGCCAGTTCCAGGTCCCATTCGCTGTCACACTCGGCCAGCGCGTAGGGAAGGAGCGCGCGGTCGGGCACCGAATGTGCGCCCGCGCCGCCGATCACCGGGCCGTTGTGTTTGGCGATGCCTTCCAGCGTTTCCCAGGTCAGGTTCAACCCGTCAAAACCCGCATAATGGCGCTCCAGCCGGGTGACGATGCGGATGGCCTGCGCGTTGTGGTCGAACCCGCCGTAGGGCGCCATCAGCAGCGCCAGCGCGTCTTCGCCGGTATGGCCGAAGGGCGGGTGGCCAAGGTCGTGAGCCAGCGCCACGGCCTCGGCCAGATCGGTGTTCAGCCCCAAAACCCCGGCGATGGTGCGCGCGACCTGCGCCACCTCGATCGTGTGGGTCAGGCGGGTACGGTAATAATCGCCCTCGTGTTCAACAAAAACCTGCGTCTTGTGTTTCAGCCGCCGGAAGGCGGAGGAATGGATGATCCGGTCGCGGTCGCGCTGAAACGGCGAGCGAAAGGTTGAGATGCTTTCGCTATGAAGCCGCCCCCGGCTGGCGGCCGGATCGCAGGCATAAGGTTTCAGCATTGTCCCCTCCGGCTTGTTCCGGCTTTTGTTCCTTCCTATATCGTGCAGGCACACCAGCTTGGAAAGCCCCGATGATCCTGCCACCCAAGGTTACCGCCCGCGCCTTCGCCCGCCTTGCCGCGATTAATTCGGGCCGCGATATGCGGCCTTTGCGCGTGGCTGTGTCGGGGGGAGGCTGTTCGGGGTTTCAGTATGAGATCGATTTTGGCACGCCCGCGCCGGATGATCTGGTGCTGGAGGGTGACGGCCAGCAGGTGTTGATCGACCCGGTTTCGCTGCCGTTTCTTGCCGGGGCCAGCATCGACTTTTCTGAAGAATTGATCGGCGCGCGCTTTGTGGTGGAAAATCCCAATGCGACCGCCTCTTGCGGCTGCGGCACCTCTTTTTCGATCTAAGGGTGCGCGTAACACGCGCGTTAACAAAGCTAACGGCCTGTTATTAAATACTTTTGCCTGCGTTATTAACGAATTTGAAAGCCACTTTGCGCTGCGGCGACCACCCCGGCACCTAGAAGCCCTACCCATCGCGGCGATCCCGGCCTAAAAAGGAACAAACGCGAGGTAGCCCATGAAGATTGCCACCTTCAACATCAACGGCATCAAGGCCCGGCTTGAGGCGGTGAGCACTTGGCTGGGCGAGGAACGCCCCGATGTGGCGCTGCTGCAAGAGATCAAGACGGTGGACGAGGGCTTTCCGCGCGAGGCCATTGAAGACCTTGGCTACCGCGTTGAAACGCATGGGCAAAAGGGCTTTAACGGGGTGGCGATCCTGTCGCGGTTGCCGCTTGAGGATGTGGTGCGCGGCTTGCCGGGGGACGAGGGCGATGAACAGGCGCGCTGGATCGAGGCCACGGTGATCGGGCTGAAAGCGGTGCGGGTGGTGGCGCTCTATGCGCCCAACGGCAACCCTGCGCCGGGGCCGAAATACGACTACAAACTTGCTTGGCTGGCGCGGGCGCGTGAACGCGCTGCCGAATTATTGCTGCAAGAAGAACCCTTTGTGCTTGGCGGCGACTGGAACGTGATCGAGCAAGATACCGATGCCGCCCGCCCCGAAGCCTGGCGCGAGGATGCGCTGGCGCTGCCCGATACCCGCGCCGCCTATCGCCGCCTGATCAACCTTGGTCTGACCAACGGCTTGCGCGCCCGCCACCCCGAGCCAGGGCTATACAGCTTTTGGGATTTTCAGGCTTGGGCGTGGGAAAAGAACAACGGCATCTTGATTGACCATCTGCTGCTTGCCCCGCAGGCCGCCGACCTTTTGATCGGTGCGGGCATCGACAAGGATATGCGCGGGCGCACGAAACCTTCGGATCATGTTCCGGTCTGGGTGGAACTAGACGCCTGATGCGCCAAGGCTTTTCAGCATAAAATCTGCGCTAGCTGCCTGCACCGTCGGTTGCATCAAACCCGTGCACCCAATCATACCGGTTCAAAAGCGCACCGGGGGCAACCGCGTTCAGCGCGCGCAAGCCGGTGTGGGCCACGAATCGGCGCACACCGCCAAGGTGATAGTTGCGCGCATTGGCATTGGCCGTTTCGACGATGCGCGCACAGCGCGCCGCGCGGGCGGCCTTGTAAGAGGCAAAGGCGGCACCAGCGGTTTCGTGGCGCGACAAGCGCTCGGCCATGACCCAGGCATCTTCCAGCGCCATCACCGCGCCTTGCGCCAGAAACGGCAGCGTCGGATGCGCGGCATCGCCCAGAATCGCGGCACCATGCCCCTGCCAGCGCACCGCGACCGGGTGGCGGAACAGGCCCCAGAGCATCGGTTCGTCAACCACATCGAGCCAATCGCGCACACGCGGGCAAAACCCGGCAAAGGCCGTGCGCAGCGTTATCGGATCGTCTTGAAGGTTCCAATTTTCTTCAACCCAGCGCCGGCGTTCTTCGACCGCCACGATGTTGCGCAGCCCGCCCCCGAGCGGATAGCTGACCAGATGCCGCCCCTGCCCCATGAACAGCTGCACTACGGGTGCGGCATCAGGTTCGCTGGGAAGGGTTGCGCGCCACGCCACCTGATGCGTGAAAAACGGCATCGCCGCGCCATTCAGCGCCTCGCGCACTTTCGAATGCAGACCGTCGGCGCCGATCAGCACCTCGCTTTCGACCTCGGCACCCTGAATCGTGATAAAGCGCGGCGGGTGCGCGCCCAACACGACCCGCTCGACCTCTTGCAAAAAGCGGAACTGCACGCCTGCGGCGCGCGCGCCTTCGGCCAGAAGCCCAATCAACGCACCGCGGTGCACAAAACGGTATTCGCCCTGTTCCAGCGACATGCGCGCCACCGGCGCGCCGCTTGGCCCGTCAAACAGCGCAATCGCCTTGCCGCGAGGAGCGATTGCGGCCAAACCTTCGGCCAGCCCGAGCGCGCGCAGCACGCGCACCCCGTTGGGCGAAATTTGCAGACCTGCGCCAACTTCGCGGATCGCATCGGATTGTTCGTAAACGGTGACCTGCGCACCGCGCAGCGCCAAGGCACGCGCCACCGCGAGCCCAGCGATTCCCGCGCCCAAAACCGTTATTTCACGTCCGACCAGCATCGGCCGCTCTCCCGCCCTGCCGTGCCCGGTGCGGGCCTTCGGCATCAATCGTCGCGGTGAACCCGCTCGCGGCGTTCGTGACGCTCCTGCGCCTCGAGCGTCAATGTGGCAATCGGGCGCGCGTCCAGACGTTTGAGGCTGATCGGCTCGCCTGTCAGTTCGCAAAATCCATAGTCGCCGTTGTCGATCCGCCGGATTGCCGCGTCAATTTTACTGACCAGCTTGCGCTGGCGGTCGCGGGTACGCAGTTCCAGCGCACGGTCGGTTTCTTCGCTGGCGCGATCCGCAAGATCGGGCACATTGCGGCCGGATTCCGCGAGCCCTTCCAACGTTTCGGCTGATTGTTCGATCAACTCGGATTTCCACGCAAGCAGCTTGCGGCGGAAATATTCGAGTTGTCGCGGGTTCATAAATGGCTCGCTTTCAGCGGGCTTGTAATTTTCCGGCAAAAACGATTCGGATTTCATGGCTCCTGCCCTTCGCGAAACAGGTTGTACAATGCTGTCAGGCTTCGTCATGCACCCCTCCTGTTGGGCGTCCCAATACCCGATGCGGCAAAGGATGTCACGCCCCCGTTTGACGCGGCGTGCGGCTTGTCTGCAAAGACGAGGCAAGGTAATCTCGCACCCGCAGAAAAACCCGCAAAGGCGTGAGTGCGCATGAAATTTGGATCGACCGCAAGCTACATCGCGCCGGCCGACCTGAGCCTGGCGGTAAATGCCGCAGTTCAACTGCAACGCCCGTTGCTGGTCAAGGGCGAACCCGGCACCGGCAAGACCGAGCTTGCGCGCGAGGTCGCGGCAAGCCTTGGGTTGCCGTTGATCGAATGGCACATCAAATCGACCACCAAGGCGGCGCAGGGATTGTACGAATACGATGCCGTCTCCCGCTTGCGCGATAGCCAGTTGGGCGATGCGCGGGTGTCGGATATTGCCAACTACATCCGCAAGGGCAAGCTTTGGCAGGCGTTCGAGGCGCCCGGCCGGGTGGTGCTGTTGATCGACGAGATCGACAAGGCCGATATCGAGTTTCCCAACGATCTGTTGCAGGAACTCGACCGGATGGAGTTTCATGTTTACGAAACCGGTCAGACCGTGCGGGCAGCACACCGCCCGGTGGTCATCATCACCTCGAACAACGAAAAGGAATTGCCCGACGCCTTCTTGCGCCGCTGCTTTTTCCACTACATCCGTTTTCCCGACCTTGAGACCCTGCGCGCCATCGTTGCGGTGCATTTTCCCGATATCAAGGACGCTTTGCTGACCACGGCATTGACACAGTTCTATGAACTGCGCGAAACGCCGGGGCTGAAGAAAAAGCCATCCACCTCGGAGGTGCTTGACTGGTTGAAACTGCTGCTGGCCGAAGACCTCGCGCCCGAAGACCTTGCGCGCGACCCGGCCAGCATGTTGCCCCGCCTGCATGGCGCGCTGTTGAAAAACGAGCAAGACGTGGCGCTGTTCGAGCGCCTCGCCTTTATTGCACGCGCCAGAAGGTAAGTACGCGACCCCTTAATGCGGCAAAACCGCAGCTAGGCGAACATGGCGCACACCCGCGCCGCTGACCATTTTGCGCATCTTGCGCCCCGAATAACGGAGTACGACATGACCCTTCCGCTGAACGGCATTACCGTGATCGACCTCACGCATGTGCTTGCGGGGCCATTCTGTTCTTTGCAATTGCAGGAACTTGGCGCACGCGTAATCAAGGTTGAACGCCCCGGCCATGGGGACGATACCCGCTCTTTCCCGCCGTTTGTTGATGGCTACAGCGCCTATTTCGCGGGCCTCAACCACGGCAAGGAATCGATCGCGCTGGATCTTTCGACGCCCGAAGATCGGCGTATCTTTGATGCGCTGCTTGAGCGTGCCGATGTGGTGCTGGAAAACTTCCGCCCCGGCGTGATGGAAAAGCTCGGCTACGGCTGGGACGCATTGCATGTGCGCCACCCACGGCTGATCTATGGCGCGGTTTCAGGCTTTGGCCATACCGGGCCAGAGGCCGGCAAGCCCGCCTATGACATGGTGGTGCAGGCACGCGGCGGCGTGATGAGCATTACCGGCGAGAAAGACCGCGACCCCGTGCGTGTTGGCGTCAGTATCGGCGATATCGTGGCGGGTATGTATCTGGTGCAAGGGGTGTTGGCTTCGCTGATTACCCGCGCGCAAACCGGGCGCGGGCAAAAGATCGACATTGCCATGCTTGATGCGCAGATCGCCATTCTGGAACATGCGGTGGCGTTGACGACCGCGACGGGTGTGCCGCCTGGGCGAACCGGCGCGCGCCACCCCACCATCACCCCTTTTGAAACCTTTCACGCTGAAGACGGGTTGTTCGTGATCGCGGCGGGAAACAATTCGCTTTTTGCCAAACTTTGCACGGCGTTGCGGATGGGGCCGCTGTATGAAGACCCGCGTTTTGCCAGCAACCCGGCGCGGTGCGAGAATGCGCGGCTGTTGAAACGCCTGATCGAGGCGATCACCGTAGAAAAACCGCGCCAGCACTGGATCGAGGTGCTGGAAGCGGCAGGGGTGCCCACCGGCCCGATCCAGAACGTGGCCGAGGCGCTGGCCGACCCGCAGATTTTGTCGCGCAACATGCTGGTGGATATAGACCCCGCCCCCGGCCGCGCGGCGTTTCGATGCGCAGGCAACCCGATCAAGATGTCCGAATTGCCCGAACACAAGACCCGATCGCCCGCGCCGCTACTGGATGGCGACCGGCAGGCGGTGCTCGACTGGTTGGGCATGGCTGACGCAACCGTGGCCTAGGACGTCGCGCGCCGCTCTTGCGCCGCGCTCTGTGCGCCCTACAAAGGAGCGCGCCGCAAGGGAGACTGCGATGTCCAAAACCGTTCAGGTGATCTTTACCCCTTCGGGCAAGCGCGGGGCGGTGGCGGTTGGCACCACGGTGCTTGCCGCCGCGCGCACGCTGGGCGTTGACCTTGATTCGGTCTGCGGCGGACGCGGCATCTGTTCCAAATGCCAGATCAGCCCAGCCTTCGGCAGCTTTGCCAAGCACGGCCTGACCTCTTCGCCCGAGGCGCTTTCAGCGCGCAACGCGGTTGAAGAGCGTTATGACCGCTTGCGCGGACTTGCCCCCGGTCGCCGGCTTGGCTGTCAGGCGCAGATCTTGGGCGATGTGGTGCTGGACGTGCCGCCTGAAAGCCAGTTGCACCGCCAGGTGATCCGCAAATCGGCCTCTGAGCGGGTGATGGTGATGGACCCGGCAACCCGGCTTTACTATCTGGAAGTCAGTGAGCCCGACATGCACGCACCGTCGGGCGATTTTGAGCGGCTGGCCGCGGCACTGGAAAGCCAATGGCAAATCAGCGGCTTGCACGCCGATCTTGAGATATTGCGCGAGCTGCAACCTGTGCTGCGCAAGGGTAGCTGGAAGGTGACAGCCGCGGTCAACCGCGATGGCACTGGCCCCGCGCGGCTGATCGGGCTTTGGCCCGGTTACCGCGAAGCGCCGCTTTTGGGCCTGGCCATTGATCTGGGGTCCACCACCATCGCGGGGCACCTTGTCGCGCTGGACGATGGGCGGGTGCTGGCCTCATCGGGGCTGATGAACCCGCAGATCCGCTATGGCGAAGACCTGATGAGCCGCGTGAGCTACGCCATGATGAACCCCGGTGGCGATGTCGAAATGACCGCCGCAGTGCGCGCGGCGCTGGCGGCGCTGGCCGAAACGCTGGCCACCGAGGCGGGCCTGCCCGCGCGCGACATTGTCGAGGCGGTGATCGTGGGCAACCCGGTCATGCACCACCTTTTGCTGGGGATCGACCCGGTTGAACTCGGCCAAGCGCCATTTGCGCTGGCCTCGTCAGAGGCGCAGAACCTTGCTGCCTCGGCGCTTGGGCTGACCACCATCGCACCCGCCGCGCGCGCCTATATCTTGCCGCTGATCGCGGGCCATGTGGGTGCCGATTGCGCAGCAGTGGCGCTCTGCGAAGCGCCAGAGGCGCGCGACGTGCTGTCGCTGATTGTCGATGTGGGCACCAATGCCGAGATTTTGCTTGGCAATTCCACCCGCGTTCTGGCCTGTTCCTCGCCCACCGGCCCGGCCTTTGAAGGCGCCCAGATCAGCGCAGGCCAGCGCGCCGCCCCTGGTGCTATCGAGCGGCTGGAGATTGACCTTGCCACGCGCGAGCCGCGCTTCAAGGTGGTCGGCTGTGATCTTTGGTCCGATGACCCGGGCTTTGGGGATGCCACGGCCGCCACCGGTGTCACTGGCATCTGCGGCTCTGGCATCATCGAGGCGGTGGCGGAAATGCGCATGGCGGGGCTGCTGGATGCCTCGGGACTGATCGGTAGCGCCGAGCAGACCGGCAGCGCACGGATGGAACCCACCGGGCGCACCCATGCCTATCTGGTGCATGATGGCACGGCCCTGGGCGGGCCGCGCATCAGCGTAACGCAGGGCGATATCCGCGCGATCCAGCTTGCCAAATCGGCGCTGTATGCGGGTGCGCGGCTGCTGATGGATGAGATGGGCGTGGATCGGGTGGACCGGGTGGTTCTGGCGGGCGCGTTTGGCGCCCATATCAGCCCCAAACATGCGCTGGTGCTGGGCATGGTGCCCGATGCGCCGCTGGCGCAGATTTCCTCGGCGGGCAATGCCGCGGGCACCGGCGCGCGGATGGCGCTATGCTCACTGGCGGCACGGCGCGCGATCGAGGCGCAGGTGCGCCGTATCACCAAGGTTGAAACCGCGATCGAGCCACGCTTTCAGGAACATTTCGTGGCCGCCAACGCGATTCCGCACGCCACCGCGCCGTTTACGGAGTTGGCGAAGATCGTCACGCTGCCCAACCCCTCGTTCAACGCCGCCGCTGCTGACCCGAACCGGCGTCGGCGCCGCTAGCAGCACCCTTGGCAAAGCCCATGCAACACCGGAGCGCCCTTTGACCCGCTGGTTGTTTCTGCCCTGCTCGACCCGCGCGGGGGGCAACACCCTTACGCTGGCGCGCGCCGCCGCGGCGCATCTGCCTGCGGGTGCCAAGGCTGCGTGGTTTGACCTTGCAGCACCGCCCCTGCCCCGCTTTGCCGATTTGCGCGCCAGCGGCGGGCACGCAGCCCCGCTTGGCCGCTTGGCCGAGTTGGCCGCCGCCACGCTGGAGGCGGAGGAGTTGGTGATTGCCTCGCCGCTGTACTGGTACGGGCTCGCCGGGCCGGGGCACGAAATGCTTGACCACTGGTCGGGCTGGTTAGAGGTGGCGGGCATGGAGTTTGGCGAGCGGATGCGGGGCAAGCGGCTTTGGCTGATCTCGGTGCGCGCCGACCCTGCACCCGGCGCGCAAGCCCCGCTGGAGGATGTGATGCGCCGCACCGCCGCATGGATGGGCATGCGCTTTGGCGGCGCGCTGCACGGCGTGGGCGATGCGCCGGGCGATGTGCTGGCCGATGCCGCCGCCCTTGCCCACGCCCGGCGGTTTTTCACCACCCCCGAAGCCTGAGCCGCTTGACGCGCGCGCGCGGCTGGCATACCTCAGGCCCGTTGCGGGTGTAGCTCAATGGTAGAGCAGAAGCTTCCCAAGCTTACGACGAGGGTTCGATTCCCTTCACCCGCTCCAACCATTCCCTCCCCCACCCTCTGGCCCCCACCCCCGCCTTGCGGTAGAGGGAGAAAACAGCAGGAGGATTTCCATGACCCCCATCAAACGGATCGATTGCGGCAAGCGCATGAGCGATGCAGTCATTCATAACGGTATCGTCTATCTTTCGGGCCAGGTCGGTGCCGAGGGTGAGGGCATCGAGGCGCAGACGCGCGCGGTGTTAGCGAGCGTCGATGCGCTGCTTGCCAAGGCCGGAACCGACAAGACCCGGATTTTGAGCGCGCAGATCTGGCTGGCCGATATGGCCGATTTTGCCGGGATGAACGCGGTCTGGGAAGGCTGGGTCAGCGCTGGCAACTGCCCGACCCGCGCCACCGGCGAATCGCGGCTGGCAGCGCCGGGCTACAAGGTCGAAGTGATCGTCACCGCAGCCCTGCCATAAGGCAGTTCAGGGCGCGCCTGCGCCCTCGGCGGCAAAGGCGCGGATCCGCGCGACCATCGCGTTGAGCCCGTTGGAGCGTTGCCCCGACAGGTGCCCCTCTAGCCCCAGCCGCGCCAGTTCGGCGCTGGCGTCAACGCGCGCGGCCTCGCCCAAGGGCAGGCCGGAATAGAGCGCATGCAGCACCGCGATCAGGCCGCGCACGATCAACGCATCACTTTCGCCCTGAAAATCAAAGCGCGCGCCGGGGCCTTGGCCATCGATGCGCGGCAAAAGCCAGACTTGGCTGGCACATCCATCCACCTTGATCGCGGGCACGCGCAGCGCGGGGTCCATTGGCGGCATGGCGCGGCCAAGTTCGATCAGGTGGCGGTAGCGCTCTTCCCAGTCATCTAGGAAGGCGAAGGTTTCGGCGATATCCTCAAACGCGGGGCTGGCCATCATTGTCTCCGGTATCTTATCCTTCACCTAAGGTGCGATTGCGCCAAGGTCCAGTAGCGGCCTTTTCAAACCGCGCGCTTTGGGCTACCCAAGGCGTGCAGCCGTGCCATCGGCCTGCCTGACGCCGGGGGACCAGATGAAATCGCCAATCGTCCTTGTTCTGACGCTTTCGCTGGCGCTTGCCGGATGTTCTAGCATCCGCGACAGTCGGCTTAATCCATTCAACTGGTTTGGCCGTTCGCAGCAGGCCGAAGCGGTGACGCTGGCGCCCGAGGGCGGCTATGGCACCTCGGCCAGCGACCGACGGGTGCTGGTCGAGCAGGTCACCAGCCTAGAGATTCGGCGCACGCCAGAGGGCGCGATCATTTCGGCGGCGGGCGTGCCACCGACGCAAGGGTGGTGGGATGCGGAATTGGTGGCCGAAAACGGTGGCAACCCCATTGGCGGCACACTGACTTACAGCTTCGTGGTGGCCGAGCCCGTGCCCGGCACCGCCGTTGCAAGCCGCGTGCTGACGCCGGTGTCGCGCGAGGTGACGGCAGGCGCGTTCCTTTCCAACATCGCGCTGGACGGTGTGCGCCGCGTGGTGGTGACCGGCGCGCTCAATTCACGCACGATCAGCCGCTAAAGCGGGCACACGGGGCCAAAGCGCCTGTTGGCGCTGGCCTCGGGCACCTGTTCAGGTAGGCACCACCTGCACCGAATTACCGCGCGCCGACAGCGCGATTTCACCGCGCGCAAGGCGCAAGGCGTCGTCGCCGAACACTTCACGCCGCCAGCCGTGCAGGGCCGCGCAATCGGTCTGCCCGGCGGCAATGGCATCAAGATCGGCAGAGGTTGCGATAAGCTTGGGCGCCACACCCGCCGCCTCGGACTTGGCCTTGAGCAGCACACGCAAAAGGTCTGACAAGGCCGATGAAATCTGCACCTGTTCGCGCCCGTCTTCAATCTTCGGGAAATCTTCTGGCTTCACCGCTAGCCCCGCCTTCACCGCCGCTAGAATACCCTCGGCAATATCGCCGCGCCGTGCCTCGCGCAGCAGCAGGCGCGAGCCGCCGAGTTCTTCGACGTTGGTCGGGCGGGTCGAGGCGAGTTCCAGCAGAACGTCATCCTTGAACACGCGCGAGCGCGGCACATTACGCGCCTGCGCATAGGCTTCGCGGAACTGCGCCAATTCGCGCACCACCGCCATGAAGCGCCCCGAGGTCGAGCGGGTCTTGACCCGCGTCCAAGCCTCGTGCGGGCGGGTGATGTAGGTTTCGGGGTTCAGAAGAATCGCTTCTTCCTCTTCCACCCATGCCACGCGCCCGGTTTTCTTTAGCTCGCGCGAGAGGAACTCGTAGATCACGCGCAGGTGCGTCACATCCGCTGCCGCATAGGTCAGCTGCGCCTCGCTGAGCGGGCGGCGCGACCAGTCGGTAAAGCGCGATGTCTTATCAAGGCTTTGGCGCGCGATCTTGCGCACCAGCGTCTCGTATCCCACCTGCTCGCCAAAGCCGCAGACCATCGCGGCGATCTGGGTGTCAAACAGCGGCTTGGGAAACAGCCCGGCCTCGACGAAAAAGATCTCAAGATCCTGGCGCGCGGCATGAAACACCTTGACCGTGCCTTCGTGGCGGAACAGGTCATACATCGGTTCCAGCGATAAGCCTTCGGCCAGCGGATCGACCAGCACCGCCTGCCCGTCCTTGCCGGGGAGCGCCATCTGCACAAGGCACAGTTTCGACCAGAACGTCCGTTCGCGCAGAAATTCGGTATCGACGGTGACGTAAGGCGCGGCTTTCGCCGCCGTGCAAAATTGGGCGAGCGCTTCTGTGGTGGTAATACAGGGCATGTGTAGCTTTCGAAGGCGCGGGGGCATCCCGCTGATGCCATTCCTTTAGGCGGTCGGGGGCAAAATGAAAACCCTGCCTGTGGCCGACCTTGCGCGGACCCCGCGCGATAGGCTCAATCCCTCTCGCCACATAGCCCGGAGCGCGCTAGAGCTTAACCCCGCGATGCCTCACAAATCCGGTAGCTCTATGCCCCCTGCCCTTGCCCGTTTTGCCCTACCCGGTGCCGTGGTGGCGCTGGGGGTTACCCAGATCGTGGGTTACGGCACGCTTTACTATGCGTTCGGCGTGCTGGTGCCGGCAATCTCGGCCGAGCTTGGCCTGTCGCAGGGGCTGCTGTTTGGCGGCTTTTCGGGGGCGTTGCTGGCGGGCGGGTTGGTGGCACTGCCGGTGGGGTGGCGGATCGACCGGTTGGGCGCACGTCGGGTGATGACGGTGGGGTCGGGGCTGGCGGCGGTGGCGCTGGGCGCGATGGCGCTGGCGGTCGGGCCCATCAGCCTGATCGTGGCACTGGTGGCCAGCCAGATCGCGGCGGCGCTGGTGCTGTATGATGCGGCTTTCGCAGCATTGGCGCAGGCGCTTGGTAGCCCGCGGGCGCGCCGTGCGATTACACAGATGACGCTTTTTGGCGGCTTTGCCTCGACACTGTTCTGGCCGCTGACCGAGGCGTTGAGCACAGGCATCGGCTGGCGCGCGACACTGGGGCTGTTTGGGGCGCTGCATCTGTTGCTGTGCCTGCCACTGCACCGTGGGCTTGCCACCCGCACTGAGCCGATGCCGATGGCGGCACCGGGCGCGCGGCCGGTCAAGACCTACACCCCGCTGCCGATCGAGGCGCAGCGGCGTGCCTTTATATGGCTGACGCTGGCGCTTTCGACCTCGGGCTTTGTGTCGGCGGCGATCATGGCGCAGTGGGTGACGGCGCTTGGCGCATTGGGGGTGGCAAGCGGGGCCGCGGTGGCGGCGGGCGCGCTGATGGGTCCGGGGCAAGTGACGGCGCGGCTGATCGAGATGCTGTTTGGCCAAGCCCTCCACCCGCTTGGAACTGCGATGATTTCAGTGCTGATGTTGACCTCGGCGCTCTCGATGCTGCTGCTGGGCGGCACGGGGCCGATTGCGCTGGCCGCTTTTGCCAGCCTGTTCGGGCTTTCGCAGGGGCTAAGCTCGCTGGTGCGCGGTGCGGCGGTGCTGGCGCTGTTCGGCCCCGAGGGTTTTGCCGCGCGGTTGGGGGCAATTGCGATTTTTCGCATGACCAGCAGCGCATTGGCGCCGGTGGCGCTAGCTTTGGCGCTGGGGCTGTGGCGGGCTGAGGCGGCAATTGCTGCGGCACTAGCGCTGACAGTGATTTCGGCGCTGGCCTTGTTGCGAGTGCCTAGAGCGTAAGCAACCCACGCTCGCCCGCAGCAAAACGGCGCAGCACGGCGGGGTAAAGGCGATGTTCGGCCGCAAGCACCCGCGCGGCCAGCGTGGCCTCGGTATCGCCCGCAAGTACTGGCACCCGCGCCTGCCCAAGGATCGGCCCTGCATCCAGTTCGGGTGTCACCTCATGCACGCTGCACCCGGCCTCGGTATCGCCCGCCGCAAGGGCGCGGGCGTGTGTGTGCAGGCCCGGGTATTTTGGCAGTAAAGACGGGTGAATGTTCAGCATCCGGCCTTGAAACCGCGTCACAAAGGCCGGGGTCAGCACCCGCATGAAACCGGCAAGGCAGATGATGTCGGGGCGCATGGGCAGAAGCGCGCGCAAAAGTTCTGTCTCGAACGCGGCGCGATCACCCTTGAAGCGGTGATGATCGACCGATGCCGTTGCCAGCCCAAGTGCGGCGGCGCGCGCCAGCCCCTCGGCCCCCGGATCGTTCGAGGCCACCAACACCGGGCGTGCCGGGTGATCACCCGTCATGCTTTCGACCAGCTTGAGCATGTTCGAGCCGCCGCCGGAAATCAGAATGGCGACGCGCTTCACAGCAGGTGGCCCTGATAGGCCACCCCCTGCCCCGCCACCACGCGGCCCATCTCGACCACGGTTTCGCCCTCGCCCTCAAGCAGCGCGCGTAAGGCGGGCGCGCGATCGGGGGCGGCTACCACGATCATGCCAATGCCGCAGTTGAAGGTTTTGAGCAGTTCCGCCTCGCTCATGCCCGCAGTTTCGGCCAGCCAGCGGAACACCGGCGGCAAGGCCCATGTGGAAAGGTCGATTTCAATGCCCAAGCCCTCGGGCAGCACGCGCGGTGGATTTTCGGTCAGCCCGCCGCCGGTGATATGCGCCAAGCCGTGCACCCCGCCCGCGCGCAGGGCGGCAAGGGCCGCGCGCACATAAAGCCGCGTCGGCACCAAAAGCGCCTCGCCCAGAAGGCCCGGCCCAAAAGGCGATGGCGCAGACCAGTCTAGGCCCGAAAGCTCTACCACCTTGCGCACGAAGCTGTAGCCGTTGGAATGCACCCCCGACGAGGTGAGGCCCAAGAGCACGTCGCCCGCGCCAACCCCCTGCGGCAGTTCACCCCCGCGCTCCATTGCACCTACGGCAAAGCCTGCAAGGTCAAAATCGCCGCCGTGATACATGCCGGGCATTTCGGCAGTTTCACCGCCCACCAATGCGCAGCCGCTTTCAGCGCAGCCCCGCGCGATACCTTCGATAATGGTGGCGGCCTGTGCGGTATCAAGTTTGCCGGTGGCAAAATAGTCCAGAAAGAACAAGGGTTCCGCGCCTTGGCACACAAGGTCGTTCACGCACATCGCCACAAGGTCGATGCCGATTGTATCGACGCGCCCGGTATCAATGGCGATCCGCAGCTTGGTGCCCACACCGTCGGTTGCCGCCACCAGAATCGGGTCGCGGTAACCTGCGGCCTTGAGGTCGAACAAGGCGCCAAAGCCGCCGAGCCCGCCCATCGTGCCCGTGCGCCGCGTGGCCTTGGCGGCGGGTTTGATCCGCTCGACCAGTGCATTGCCTGCGTCGATATCGACCCCCGCTTCGGCATAGGTCAGACCGCGTTTTGTCATGCTCACCCCCGTCAACAGCACCCGCGCCCCCGATAGCCCAAAGCGCGCGCCCGAACAACGCCCCGCGCACCCCGCACGACGCGTTTTGCGCATACAAAGGTAAAAACCCTGCTTGTGAAGGTTTGCAGCACCGCTTTGGCCTGCGCCAGCGGCGCAGAGCCGGGCATAGCACCCGGCCCCGCGCAGAAGTTTCACTCAGCCGGTAGCACCGTAAGCGTCAGCACCGAGGCCGCGTCTGGCCCGACATGAACCGTGTTGAGCGCGATGCGCGTGCTTCGCGCTGTGCCCTCCGGTTCGCCGGTGTTCGGGTTCACATCGTATTTGGGAAAGTTTGACGATGAAATATCAAGCCGAATACGGTGGCCTTTGACAAAGCGGTTGGCTGTCGCGAAGGGCGTGATTGCGATGTCGGCTGGCCCCTCATTGGTATCCACCAGACGCGGTTTGTCATAGCCATCGCGGTAACGCAGCCGGAAGATGCCGTCAGTGATGTTCAGCGCATAGCCGCGCGGATAATCGGCTGATGGCGGGTAAACATCGACCAGCTTGGCGGTGAAATCGGTATCGGGCGCATCGGTCGATACCCGCAAGCGGATCATTACGGCGCCGACCACGCAAAGATCGTGTTCAAGCGGCTCGGTTTCGAATGAAAGCACATCCTGGCGCGCCTTGAGTGGCAGGCCGGGGTTGCGGCAACCGTAAAACGCCGTCTGCTCGACCTGATCAAAGCCGCCGCCGGTAAAGATCGGCTCGCCCGAGGTCAGCGAGCCGCCGATGGTTGGCACCGGGTCGCGCGGGTCAAAGGCGTAGCACATCGCGCCGGGTGATGCGGGCGCAGCCTCGCGCAGCGTCATGTCGGGGTGCAGACGCAATTGCAACTGTTGCGCCCCCGGCACTGGCCAGTCAGGTGCGCGGTGCCATGCCCCGCCGTGGTCTAGATTTCCGGCAGCAGTGCGCTGGCCAGAGCCGCCGCCCATCAGGAAATACTGCACCTGCCCGGCCTGATCGTCTGCGCCTTCGCCTTTCAGCCAATGCGCGAACCAGCGCAGCCGATAGTTCAGCCAATCGCTGTCAACCTGCCCGTCAAAGGTTGCGGCTGGGCCGAAATCGACATCGCCAAACACCGTGCGCGAGCGGTTGCCGTGGGTCCACGGACCCATGATCAGCGCGGTCGGGCGGCCTTGTTTGAGGCCCGCATGGTTTTCAAGCGCGGTCTGCACATAGGCGTCATACCAGCTGGACATGAACACGATCGGCACCTTGGGCACCGCGTCATAGTGGCCCGCCGCCCAGATGCCGACGCGCTTCCAGAATTCATCGAACGTGCCGTGCTGCCATTGATCGAGCAGATAGGCCTCGTAATCAGGGTCCCAGCTGATCGGCGAGCGGCCTTTGGTCCACGGCATCTTGCCAACCCAATCGCGCAGGCTCTCGGCGCCAATTGCGGCGCGCAACAACGGATCGGCCTGAGCCGCCGGGCTTTCCATCGCGTGGTTATAGGCCCAGATCGCCTGCTTCAGCTCGAGCGCGCCGCCTTGCCGGATGCCGCAGGTGAAGGCGTTGGAAAACCCACCCGAATCGAGCACCATGCAGGCGAGCCCCGGCGGGTTCAGACAGGCTGCCGCCATTTGGGTATGGGCGTCATAGCTGAGCCCCATCGTGCCGATTTTGCCTGAGCACCAAGGTTGCGCGACGATCCACGCCATCGCGTCATAGCCGTCTGCGCCCTCGCTGACGTATTTGGTGAAGCTGCCTTGCGAGCGGTGGCGCCCGCGGCAATCTTGCCAAATCGTGATGTACCCTTCGCGCACCAATCGGATCGCAAGCTCGGGCTTGCTGAGCGACACCGGGTGTGCCGCGGTAAGCTCGGTTCGCGGGGTGCCGGACTTGTCATAGGGCGTGCGTTCAAAAATCACCGGCCGCGCCGCGTCACCCGCCCGGCCAAGTGTGGCCGGACGGTAGATGTCGGTCGCAAGCCTCACGCCGTCGCGCATCGGAATCATGACATCCCGGTGCACGACGACATCCTCGGTCAGCGCTATCGCCGGGCCAAGGCTGAGTGTTGCTGTCATTTCACAGATTCCACGTCTTGCGGACGGGTATCTTCCGAAAGACCACCGGCGATCGTCAGGCCCGCCTTCATCGCCCAATGCACCTTCTGCCAGTAAAGCGGTACGATCGGTGTTTCGGCGGCGACCATTTTGGTCACATCCTCAAGCATCCGGTTGCGCGTCTCGGGGTCAAACTGCTGTGCGGCTTGGGCAAGTGCCTCGTCAAACGCCGGATAGGAGAAGCGGACGCGGTTAAAGGCGCCTTTGCCTGCGTCCGCGTCGTAGGTGTGCAGCAGGCTTTGCAGCAGCGGCGCCGTTGAGGGCGTCGATGCGCCAAGCGAAAAGACGAATGCGCCGTAGTCACCCGCCGTCGCCGCCTTGGAATAAACGTTGTAGGGCAGCGCCTCAACGCCAGTCACCTTCAACCCGCCACGTGCGAGCATCTGGCCAAGCGCCTGTGCAAGGTCGGCATCACCGGGGAAGCGGTCGTTGGAGGAAACCACCGTGATGCCAAAGCCATCGGGATAGCCCGCCTCGGTCAGCAACTGCTTGGCCATCGCAAGGTCTTGCATATCGGGGCCAAGGTCGGCCGCGTGGCCACCAAGACCGGGCGCGCCAATCTGGCCCGCCGCCACGCCCGAGCCGCCAAGGATACGGTCGACGATCAGTTCGCGGTCGATCATCAGCGAGATTGCCTTGCGCACTTTTGCATCGCGGAACGGGTTGACGGCAAGCGGGTTGCCTTGCAGATCGGTCACCCCCGGCGCCTGATCCATGCGCATCGAAAGGCCCAGATAAATCACCCGGCCCGAGGGCACCGACACCACGTTGATCGCCGGGTTGTCTTGCAGGCGCGAAATATCATCGGGCGGCACAGCGTCGATCAGATCGACGGCACCCGAAAGCAGCGCGGCCACGCGTGCGGCATCGTTCGAGATAAAGCGGATCTCGACATCCTTGAATTCGGGTTGCTCGCCCCAGTAGCCGTCATAGCGTTCCAGCTCGAGCGCCTCGCCCGGTGCCCAGTTGATAAAGCGGTAGGGGCCGGTGCCGATGGTCGCCTTGCCCGAATTGAAATCGTCGCTCGTCATGCCTTCGCTGGCCTGCTTCGAGATGATGAACACGCGACCGATATCTTCCATCAGCGATGGGGCCGGGTTGTGCGTGGTGACGCGCAGCGTAAGATCATCAACCCGTTCGATGTTGGCGATCGCGGCAACCGTATCGGTGAACGGGGCCGGACTGTTTGGCACCTTGTCGGTGCGGTCGATCGAAAAGATCACGTCATCTGCCGTAAAGGGTGTGCCATCCTGAAAGGTAACGCCCGCGCGCAGGTGGATTTCCCAGGTCAGCGGGTCGATGTTGACCCAGCTTTCTGCTAGGCCCGGATGGACTTGAAGGTTCTCGTCAAACTGCACCATCCGGCCAAAGATCATCTCGGCCGTCATCTGGTTGTTGCCGGTGCGTGAAAACTGCGGGTCCATCGAGCTTTGCTCGCTGGAACGCCCGATGGTGAGGTCTACCGCAAGTGCGGGCGCGGCCGTCGTGGCCAAGAGTGCCGCAAGTGCTGCATATTTGAGAATGCGCATATTCAGTCTCCCTGTTGGATTGGTAGATGGGCGAGGCCTTTGCCCATGTTGAGGTGGCAGGCCACTTCTTGCCCCGGCCCTGCCGCAACCAGCGCCGGGCGCTCGATACGGCAACGATCGAAGGCATGGGGACAGCGTGGATGAAAGTGGCACCCGGGCGGCGGGTTCATTGGCGACGGGATTTCACCCTTGATCGCCGTGAATCGCCTGCCGCGCCGATCTAGGCGCGGTATCTCTTCCAGAAGCGCTGCCGTGTAGGGGTGCAGCGGCTTCTCGAACACCTGGCCTGCGGGCGAAACCTCTACCACCCGCCCCAGATACATGATCACGACGCGGTCCGAGATGTGGCGCACCACGGAAAGGTCATGACTGATGAACAGCAAAGTCAGCGCGAAGCTGCGGCGCAATTCCATGAACAGGTTGATGACCTGCGCCTGAATCGACACATCGAGCGCCGCGACGCTTTCATCGCAGATCAAAAACCGCGGGTTCACCGCAAGCGAGCGGGCGATCGAGATGCGTTGGCGCTGGCCGCCCGAGAACTGGTGCGAAAAGCGTTCCGCCATCGCCGGGTCAAGCCCAACAGTTGCAAGCAACCGCTGAACCAGTTCCGCCACCTCGGCGCGCGGCACCAAGCCATGCACGCGCGGTGCTTCGCCAATGATTTGCGCGACCCGCTTGCGCGGATTGAGTGCCGACATCGGGTCTTGAAAGATGATCTGCGTGTCCAGCCGCATTTTGCGCGCCTCGGCACCGCGCATCAGGGCAATATCCTTGCCGTCGTGCAGCACCCGCCCCTCGGTCGGCTTCATCAAACCGCCGATCACCCTGCCGAGGGTGGATTTTCCGCAGCCGGATTCACCCACCAGCCCGACCACTTCGCCCCGCGCGATGGACAGTGACACCCCGTCAAGCGCGTGCACCGTTGGCGGCTCCGGGGCGGCGCCAAGGCGGATGGCAAGGCGTTCGGCAAAGTCCGGGTTTTGGCGAAACTTTTTCGAGACATTTTCAGCGGCGGCCAGAATATCGCTCATGCCGTTACCCCAAGCGGATGCAGACAGCGCCAACGGCGCGCGCCGACCACGGTTTCAGTCAATTCGCTGGCGCAAGCTGCGTCGGCATAGTCGCAACGCGGCTGGAACGGGCAGCCTTGCGGGCGGTCCAACGGCGGCGGTGCGGTGCCGCGGATCTGGCGCAGCGGGCGGCCGCGCTCATTAGCGATCGGGGTCGAAGAGATAAGGCCCTGCGTGTAAGGATGGCGCGGGGTGTCGAGCACCGGGTCCACCGGGCCCTCTTCAACCAGCCGCCCCGCATACATCACCGCGATCCGGTTCGCGAGGCCAGCAACCACACCCAGATCGTGGCTGATCCAGATTAGCCCCATGCCCATTTCGGCCACCAGAGACTGCACTTCGGACAGAATCTGCGACTGAATCGTGACATCCAGTGCAGTCGTCGGTTCATCGGCAATAATCAGATCGGGTTCATGCAGCAGTGCGATGGCAATGGCGACGCGCTGGCGCATACCCCCCGAAAATTCGTGCGGATAGGCGTCAAGCCGCTCTTCGGGGCGCGGAATCCCAACGCGCCCAAGCGCATCGCGCGCCATTGCGCGGGCCTCGGCGTGGCTGGCTTTACGGTGCGCGAATACCGTTTCGACCATCTGCGTGCCGATTGTGAGGACCGGGTTGAGGGTCATCATCGGGTCTTGAAAAATCATTGCGATGCGATCGCCGCGCAGAGCGCGAAGGCGCGCCGCAGAGGCCGCGCGCAGGTCTTCGCCATTAAAGCGGATGGTGCCATCGACCACCTTTCCCGGCGCGTCGAGCAGGCCCAGGATCGAGAAGCCGGTGATCGACTTGCCGGACCCGCTTTCGCCTACCAGCCCCAGTATTTCGCCCTTGTTGACGGTAAAGCTGACGCCATCGACGGCCTTGATCGTGCCCCAGGGCGTCTGAAACCAGGTTTTCAGCCCATTTACCTCGAGTAATGTCATAGCTCGAGCCTCGGGTTCAGAACCTCGCGCAGCCGGTCCCCTACAACGTTGATCGAAAATACCAGAACCAGCAGCAGCAGGCCGGGATAGACGCTCATCCAGTACAGCCCGGCCAAAAGCACCTGATAGCCATTGGCGATCAGCAGCCCCAACGATGGTTGGGTAATTGGCAGCCCGATGCCAAGAAAGCTAAGCGTCGCTTCGGCAGTGATCGCGTGCGCCACCTGAATCGTGCCGATCACGATCAGGGGTGGCAGGCAATTGGGCAGGATGTGATGAAACAGGATTCGCGGCGACGACAGGCCAAGGCAGCGCGCCGCCTCGACATAATCCTTGCCGATTTCGACCAGTGCGGCGGATCGGACTGCACGCGCGAAATAAGCCCACTGCACGAACACCAGCGCCAAGATCACCTTCCACGCACCTTGGCCGAACACCACAAGGATCATCAGCGCCACCAGAATGGTCGGGAACCCGAGCATCAGATCGACAAAGCGCATGATCAGCGTTTCGATCCGCCCGCCGAAATAGGCGGCCGACAAGCCCATTGCGGTGCCGATGACAAGGGCGAGCACCCCCGCCGTTACCCCGACCGAAAGCGAGGTGCGCAGGCCGTAGAGCATGGCCGAATACATATCGCGCCCTTGCGTATCGGTGCCCAGCCAGTAGTGGCTGCCAGTGCGACTGGCGGACCCCGGCGGCAGCTTGCCGTCAAAAATGTCGATCTGGAGCAGGTCATACGGGTTCTGCGGCGCGATCAGCGGGGCCAGAATCGCCGCGGCGATCAGCACCACACAGACCAGAAGCGCGATGCTGGCCTTGGGGCTGGCGCGCAAGCCGCGTGCCACCCGCACCAACATTCCTTCGCCGCGAAAGAGTGTCAGTTTCATCTTGCCCTGCTCCTGATGCGCGGATCGAGGAACGAATAGAGCACGTCCACGACAAGGTTGATGGCGATGAACAAGGTGACGATGACCAGAATGTAGGCCACCACCACCGGCCGATCGAGCACCCCGATCGAGTCGATGATGAGCTTGCCCACCCCCGGCCAAGCAAAGATGGTTTCGGTCACGACGGCAAAGGCGACCAAAGAGCCAAACTCGATGCCGATGATGGTGACGATCGGAATGAGGATGGTTTTCATCACATGCACGAACAGGATGCGCCGTTCGCTTAGCCCGCGCGCGCGGGCGTATTTTACGAAGTCGAGCGGCATGGTTTCCTGCACGCCGGTGCGGGTAAGCCGGATCATCAGCGCCGTTTGCCCCAGCGAAAGGTTGATCGCCGGCAGGATCATGTGGCGAACGCCGTCCCAAGAACCAAAGCTGGTGCGCACCCCGAAAACCGTTCCGATTTCGCCACGCCCGGTCGAGGGCAGCCAGCCCAGCCAGACTGCAAAGATCATGATCAGCATCATGCCCTGCCAGAAGTGCGGTAGCGAAAAGCCGAAGATCGAGCCGGTCATGATGCTTTCGTCAACCAAGGTCTTTGGCCGGGTGCCCGCCCAGAGCCCCAGCGGCAATCCGATGACCAGCGACATCGTGAGCGCGGTGATCGTCAGTTCCAGCGTTGCGGGAAGCCGTTCAAAGATGACGGATATGGCGGGGCGGTTGTAGACGAACGAGCGGCCAAAATCGCCGTGCAGCGCGTTTACGAGAAACTGCCAGTATTGAACCGGCATCGGCTTATCCAGACCCAGCGATGCTGAGACTTGCGCGCGCTCGACCATCGACGCATCGGGGGCCAGCAAAATTTCGAGCGGGTCACCGATTGCATAGACACCGACGAAAACGATCATTGAGGTCAAGATCAACACAAGCACGGCCTGCAGGACACGGCGGATGATGAACGCCGTCATCGGTGCGCGCAGCGTTTCAATGGGTGTTGCACGCCAGATTCTCCTCGAACTTGCCGGTCTACATTGTGGCGAGGTCGTGCTTCATGCAAGAATATGCGTGAATCTGTAAAACCTATGCGCAACTAGCATAAGAATGGGACCGCAACATGCGCCTTGATCTGCTGGAGACTTATGAAGCAGTCTTGACCACGGGCACTACGCAAGGAGCGGCGCGCAAGCTTGGCGTATCGCAACCCGCGATCAGCCGCCGCCTTGCTCAGTTGGAAAAATCGCTGGGGCTGGCGTTGTTTATCCGTGACAAGACGCGCCTGATTCCAACCCGTGAAAGCGCGCAGTTGCAGGGGCATGTGCGCATCCTGATCGACCGCGGCCGCCGCCTGAGCGCACAGGCGGAAGAGCTACGACAGGGCAACTCCTCCGAGATGACGTTGCGCCTCGGCTTTCCCGCAAGCCTGACGCTTTCGATCGTGCCGCGAATCATTGAAGAGTTTCTGGCCGAGAATGACCGCGTCAAGTTGGAGCTACATACCGGCTCGTATGACACGATCGAGCGGATGCTGCTGGATGAGCGCGCCGAGATCGGCTTTGTCGGGTTGCCCGCGCAGCGCCCCGGGCTGATCGCCACACCGCTGATAACGGCGCGGACGGTTTGTGTGATGCCGACCGGTCATCCGCTGGCCGCGCAGGAAAGCGTCGGCTTTCGTGACCTCAAGGGCGTGCCATTGATCCTGTTGGGGCGCACGCGCAGCTCGCGCAGAGATATTGACGAGCTGTTCTGGAAGCTCGGCATCAGCCCCAACATCCGCGTCGAGGCGCACTCGGTCTGTTCTGCCTGCGCGCTTGCGGCACGCGGGTTGGGGGTGACGCTGGTGAACGAACTGATGGCGCTGGACTATGCGCATATGCAGGTGACCGTGCGCCCGTTGCAGGAAGTTCTGACCCACGAATTTGCCTTTGCAACCGCAGAGGGAATTCCGCCCAGCCGCGCGGCAGAAAACTTTATCCGTAAAACGTCAGAAGTGCTGAGGTATATTCTTCCGCAAAAGACGGAAACTAGCGTGCCGAGCTGAAAGTTTAGCGCTGCGCAAACACGTTTTGCCGGCCACTAGCAACGAAAATCCGTGGGGCGGCCGCGGGTTGTACTTGCCTGTAAGCGTAACATCGCATGGCAAGAAAACAGAGCCGTGACACAAGAGCACAGTGGCCCGTTTCGGCTTGAAACATATATTTTGGCAGATTAATTTAATGCCGAGAATACGAACTCGAGACGATCGAAACGCTTTCGACCACCTTTGAGGGCATATTCTGAAGGAATTTGAGGAAACGTCCGAATGCGGAGCTGGTTCCAGTTACTCCACCGTCGCCAGCCCCGACAAACCACGGGAAAGGTAAAGTAATGAACAGCTTGTCGCATATCCAGATGTCACGTCGAGCGGTGCTCGGCGGCTTCACGGCAATCGGCGCTGGAACACTTTTCATGCCCTCGATGCTGCGCGCCGAAACTACCGGCATGAGCATGATGAACGGCGAAGTCGTAACCGGCTCGCACTGGGGCCTGTTTAAAGCCAAGATCGTCGATGGCCGCTTTGTAAGCACAACGCCACATGCCGACGATCAGGTTCCGAACACCAACGTCGAGGCACTGCCTGACCTCGTTTATTCCGCGACCCGGATCAAGTATCCGATGGTTCGCAAGAGCTTCCTCGAAAAAGGCTACATGAGCGATCGCACCGAACGCGGCAAAGGCGAGTTCGTCCGCGTCACGTGGGAACAGGCGCTTGATCTGGTTGCGGCAGAGTTGAAGCGGGTTAAAGAAACCTACGGCAACGGCAGCATCTACGGCGGTTCCTATGGTTGGAAATCGTCGGGCGTGCTGCACAACTGCGTCTCGGGCTTGCAGCGTATGCTGAACCTGCATGGCGGTTTTGTTACCGCCGTCAACACCTACTCGACCGGCTCGATCCGGGTGATCATGCCCTATGTGATCGGCGGCTCGTTCTATGATTCATCATCCTGGGTGCCGACGATCGAGAACACCGAACTGATCGTGTTCTGGGGTTCGAACCCGGCTACGACCAACCGGATCGCCGGTGGCGTTCCAGACCACGCCAACATGGCGCTGCTTGACGAGTTCAGGAAAACTGGCAAGCCGTCGATCGTGGTTGACCCGCTGCGCACCAAAACCGCCGACTTCCTCGGCTCTGAATGGATCGCACCGCGGCCGGGCACAGACGTGGCAATGATGATCGGCGTGGCCCACACGCTGCTGTCGGAAGATCTGCACGACAAAGAGTTCTTGGCTGACTACACGGTCGGCTTTGACGAGTTCGCGGCCTATCTGACGGGCGAAGAAGACGGCGTTGTCAAAACCGCCGAATGGGCCTCGGAAATCTGCGGCGTTGATGCGGAAGTTATCAAGGGCCTGGCCCGCACGATGGCCTCCAAGCGCACGCTGATCACGCATGGCTGGTCGATTCAGCGCCAGCACCACGGCGAACAAGGCCCGTGGATGAGCATGACGCTGGCCTGTATGCTTGGCTACGTCGGGCTGCCCGGAGGCGGTGCCGACTTTACGCTGCACTATTCCAGCTACGGCACGCCGGTTGGTCGTGGGCCCAGCATTCCTGGCCTTTCGAGCGGCAAAGCGGTTGGCACGGTGGCAAGTGTGGCCGATCCGAGCGCCGAAATGCCCGCGCCGATCCCCGTTTCGCGGGTACCGTGGGCGATGGCCAACGCCGGTGCGCAGTATGACTATAACGGCAAGTCCTACAACGCACCCGATCTGCGGCTGGTTTACTGGTCGGGCGGCAACCCGATGCACCACCACCAAGACCGCAACCTGCACATCAAATACTGGCAGAGCCCCGAAACGATCATCGTTCAGGACTATAACTGGACGCAGTCCGCGCGCTTTGCCGATATCGTGCTGCCAGCAACCACCAGCTTCGAGCGCAACGACATGTCGCCCGTATCTGATAAAGGCGCCGGTTACACGACGATGAAAAAGGTTGTCGAGCCGCTGCTCGAATCGCGCAACGACTACGACATCTATGCAGAAATCAGCAAACGGCTCGGCTTTGAAGAAGCCTATACCGAGGGCCGCGACGAGATGGGCTGGCTGCGTTACTTCTATGAAAAAGGGCTTGAGGATGCCGTCAAGAAAGACATCCAGATGCCTGATTTCGACACATTCTGGAACGAACAGAACGTGATCCGTTATGAGGTTACCGACGCTGCTCGGAACTTTGTCCAGTTCGCAGAATTCCGCGAAGACCCGCTGTTGGCACCGTTGCCGACCGCGTCTGGCATGTTCGAGATCTTCTCGCGCACGATCGCGGGCTACAACTACGAAGACTGCCCCGGCCATCCGACCTGGATGGAGCCTTTCGAACGCGTGGGGGGCAAGATGTCGGACAAGTATCCGCTGCATATGGTCTCGACGCACTCGGAAAACCGTCTGCACTCGCAGCTCGACAACACCAAGTTGCGCCTTGAGCTAGCGGTTGCGGATCGAGAGCCGCTCTGGATCAACCCGAAGGATGCCGCCGATCGCGGTATCGCCGATGGTGATGTGGTGCGGGTGTTCAACGATCGTGGGCAGGTCCTTGCCGGGGCCTTTGTCACCGACCGGGCGAGCCCGAATGTTGTCAACCTTTGCGAAGGTGCTTGGTATGACCCGCAAGAGCCGGGCGTTATCGGAACCCTGTGCAAACACGGCGACCCGAACGTTCTGACCTTGGACGAAGGCACCTCGAAGCTGTCCATGGGCACCTGTGCGCACACAGCAGTTGTTCAAGTTGAGAAGTACACGGGCACCGTTCCTGCGGTGACCACGTACGATCCAATCGACTAAGGGTATAAAACGGTCGTATGGCGTTCGCGCCATACGACCACCACAACATTACGAGTATTGCGGAATGAGGATTTTTTTCGGGCGAAATTGCCCTAGTGTCTCGACCGCTAAACCAATCACAAAACCAGGGGCCGGAAGATGATCAGGAAAGTGTGGGGGTGGTTGAAGCGCCCCAGCCGCATGGCGTGGAGTCTTGTCGCCGTTTTGGGCGGCGGTGTCATGGCGGGCGGGTTGCTGACCGTGCATCTGGCCTTGGAGACAACCGGCTCGCTCGAGTTTTGCTTGTCTTGCCACTCAATGACGATCCCGTATGAAGAATATCAGGCTACGGTCCATTACCAGAACACCTCTGGCGTTCAAGCAGGCTGCCCCGATTGCCACGTGGCCGAAAAGGGCATCGCCTATTACGTTGACAAAGTCATTGCGGGTAAAGACCTTTTCTATTGGATGACGGGCAAGCTTGCCACTCCTGAGGATTATGAAACGCACCGGCTGGAAATGGCGGAAATCGTTTGGGCTAAAATGGAGGCCACCGACTCGCGCGAGTGCAAGTCGTGCCATGCTTCGGATGCCATGACGATCAGCACACAAGTTCCCGATGCGCAAACGCAGCACACCGAGGCGCTTGAGACAGGCGAAACCTGCATTGATTGCCACAAGGGCATCGCGCACAAAATGCCAGATCTGGCCGCGCATGCACGCGAACTTGCTGCCGCCTTCATGTCGCAGCCCCAGACGCTGACATCGGACCATATCTGGTCCAAAGGTACCACGCCGCTTCTGGCAGAAGGCAATGCCGACGCCGCGAAGCTGGGCACCATTTTGCCGGGCGTTTCGATGACGCGGCTTGAAACCAGCGGCGACTTTGTCAAGGTTCGCCTAAGCGGGTGGCAAGCAGGCGATGTGGTGCGTGGCCAGTACGCGATTTTCGGCCAACGCATCCTGAACATCTCGATCAGCGCCAGCGCGCTTGAACACATTACTTACGGCGAAACCCAATACTTTTCCGATGGCGATCAAGACTGGACCGAATCGTCGCTCGAAGGCTGGGTTAGTGCCGCCGCGTTGACCAGCGATGGAGCGATGCTTTGGACGGTGGCCGATTCTACCTATGTCAGCCAATGCGCCGTCTGCCACTCGGTTCACAAACCCGAATCCCGCCCGGCGCTGGGTTGGGTGGCGGATGTGGAGCACTACGCCGAGCGGACGAGCCTGACCGCCGAAGAAGAGCGGCTAGTGCTGCGCTATCTACAACTCAACTCGTCTGATACCAAGGACGTGGCATCGGACCTGTAAAGGTCGGACCATAACACGCGCAGCCGCAATGGCCTCGAACGAGGAGTAGAAAGTAATGCAAGACAACCCCGTGCAACCCACGGCCACACCCGAACGCGCAACCCTTTTGCGCTGGCTGGCGGGGGCATTTGCAAAAGAGCAAACGCCCGAAACACTGGCAGCCCTTGGCACGGATGCATCCAACGCCTTGCTGCGCGAGGCCGCCGATGCAACCGGCCTGCGCGACGATCTTGACGGTCTGCTGGCGCTGGTAGACTCGCGCCCCGATGTGGGGGCGTTTGCGCTTGATCTGGCAACCGACTACGCGCGCCTGTTTCTGGGCGCGGGTGGCCGGGGCACCACGGTGCAACCATACGAATCCGTTTACACCAGCCAACAAGGCACGCTGTTTCAAAAAGCGACCGGCGAGATGGAGGCGTTGTTGCGCGAGTATGGGCTGGCGGCATCGGGCACCAAAGAGCCTGCCGACCACGTCGCGGTCGAACTTGAGTTTCTGGCACAGCTGACAGCGGATCTTGCCCAAGGCGCTGTGCCGGAAGCGGCGGCGCTGCGCGACAGGCTTTTGCGCGAGCATCTGCTGGTCTGGGTGCCGGGCTTTTGCGATGCCTGCATCGAACGCGACCGGCAGGGCTTTTATGCAGGTACTGCGCGGCTGGTGCAGGGCCTGTTGCGCGCCGAGGCCGAACGGCTGGCATAAGCGCGCAACGCGGCAAATAGTTTGGGCGGGCGGTTACGTTGTTGTAACCGCCCGTTTTTCTTTCGTATCGACGTGCAGGGAAAAAACGTCCGGGCGCGCATAGTGGCCCGCCGCGTCGAAATCAAACTTTCCGCGCGCAATCTGCGCGGGGTCGATTTCAGCGTAGAGGATGGTTTCTATGCCAAACTGCGGCTCTGCCAACACCTTGCCCATCGGGTCGATGATGGCGCTGCCGCCGCGTATCAGCACCGTTTCGGGGTCGTCGCCAAGCGCGCATTCATGCTCTGGCCCGTAGTGCTTGCGTTTAAGGAACTGGCACGAAGTCAGAACGAAACACCGCCCCTCTAGCGCGATGTGGCGCATCGTGGGAAGCCAGCTTTCGCGGTCATCGACCGTTGGCGCGCAGTACAAGCTGATTCCTTGCGAATACATATGCATACGCAGCATCGGCATGTAGTTTTCCCAGCAGATCACCGCGCCGATCCGGCCCAGATCGGTTTCAATAACCGGCATGGTCGAGCCATCGCCAAAGCCCCAGATCAACCGCTCGCCTGCCGTCGGCATCAGCTTGCGGTGTTTGCCGACAAGGCCTTTGGCGCCATCGAAAAACAGGGCCGTGCAGTACAGCGTGCCGCCGTCACGTTCGATACAACCGACCACGGCAAAGGCACCGGTCGCGGCGGTTGCCTCTGCGATCATCGCAACCTCTTCGCCGCCAAGCGAAATTGCCGCGTTGAAATAGCGCAAATAGGCGTCGCGGCCTTCTGGCTTGCGCAGGCCGACCGGCGCGCCAAATGAGTCGCCCTTGGGATAGCCGCCGAGAAATGCCTCGGGAAACACCACGATCCGCGCACCCTTGCCTGCCGCCTCGCGGATCAGTTGCGCGGTTTTTTCTGCGGTTTTCACCGAGTTTTCGGGGAATGGCGCGGCCTGAACCACGGCTGCGGTGAACTTTTCCATCTTGGTCTCCGATGCGGTCTGAAACGGGCGATTCGGCGTAAAAGCCGCCGTTCGCACTATACCGTTTCCCGGCGTGCAGAGCCGATTTGGTGTTTTAGCGGCCCCGCGCTGCCGGGAAGCGCCGCCGAAATGGGTTAGTCCAAGCCGTGGCGATGCAGGCTGCGGGCCTCTTGCGCCTTGAATTGCGCAAAACGCGGCATGAACTTTTCCCACTCGACGGTATGGGCGTCAAACTCTGGCCCGTCGATACAGGCGTGGCGACGCTCGGGCTTGCCATTCTGCAGCACCGGCACCATGCAGGCGCCGCACATGCCGGTTGCATCAACCATGATCGAGTTCAGGCTGACAACGGTTGGCACCCCGTATGGCTTGGTCAGGTCGCTGACCGCGCGCATCATCATTGGTGGGCCAACAGAGATGACTTCCGCAATCTTGCGGCCCTTGGAAACCGATCCGGCCTCGAGCATTTCGGTCAGCGGGGCGGTAACGAAGCCCTTGGTCCCAAAGGTGCCATCGTTGGAGCAATAGATCAGGTCAAGCTGGTCTCCAAACTTGGCCTTAAGCTGCCCCATGCGTTCGTCGTCACCCGTCCAGAACAGATGTTCGGCAGAGCGAAAGCCGATGATCATCGTTACATGGTTGCCAAGCTGTAGATGCGCCTTGGCGATCGGGTAGATCGCAGGCAGGCCGACGCCACCTGCTGCGAACACCACGGTTTCGCCCGCGCCGCAGGGTTTGACATCGCTTGGCCTGCCAAGCGGCCCGGCGATGCCCGCAAAAGCATCGCCCACCGCCATCTGGTTCATCAGCCGGGTCGAGGTGCCCATGCCTTGGATCACCAGATCAATGGTGCCCGCATCGGTATCCCAATCGGCAAGTGTCAACGGGATGAGTTCGCCATCGGCACGTGCCAGCACCCGCACGAATTGCCCGGCCTTGGCCGAATGTGCCACCATGGGGGCGCGCACCGTCAACTCGACAATGCCCGAGGCGAGCGTGACGTGCTTGACGATGCTTTGGCGAGCCTGACCAAGATCTGTGTATTTTGCGGCTTTTTCGACCATCTCGCGCACTTCAAGGGCGCTAAAGGGGATTTCGCCCACAATCTCGCGCGCGGCGGCTTGCCCGTCGCCCGCCGCACGGATCGCGGTAGAACCGCCCCGCGCTGCGTCACCGCCCGTATAGACGCCGGAAATCGAGGTTTGCTGGCTACCCTCGCCCACCTCGATCGTGCCCCATTTAGAAGTCTTGAGGCCGGGTTCCGAGGCGGCGATGATCGGGTTGGATGTGTTGCCCAGCGCCATGATTACCAGATCGGCGGCAAGTTCTTCGGTCTTGCCGGTTGATACCGGGCGGCGGCGGCCAGTGGTATCGGCGGCGCCAAGTTCGTTCACATCCACCAGCGCGTGTGTGACAAAATGCGTGTGCGCGTCACCGACAAATTCGCGCGGCCCGCGCAATTCGGCCAAGCCGACGCCTTCTTCCAGCGCGTGATGCAATTCTTCAACACGGGCGGGCATTTCGGATTTGGTGCGCCGATAGACGATGGTCACATTACCGCCCAGCCGCTTGGCGGTGCGCGCCGCGTCCATCGCGGTGTTACCGCCGCCGATGACCAGCACGTTCTTGCCCTCAACTTCGGGCAAGGGCGTTTCATAGGCAGGGTTGAGGCCGCGCATGAGGTTGACGCGGGTCAGAAACTCGTTGGCCGACATCACGCCATTCAGATGCTCGCCCGGAACGTTCATGAAGGTCGGCAGGCCAGCGCCGCTGCCGATAAAGATTTTCCAGAAGCCCGCTGCCTTCAAATCGTCTAGTGTCGCGGTCTTGCCGACCACGAAATTGCGCACGAAGCGCCCGCCAAGCGCGTCGATCTTGGCCACGACATCGTCGATCAGCGAATTGGGCAGGCGAAACTCGGGGATGCCGTAGCGCAGCACGCCGCCAAGTTCGTGGAACGCCTCGAACACCGTGACGGGAAAGCCCTCGACCGCCAGAAGATAAGCGTTAATCAGCCCTGACGGGCCAGAACCCACAACCGCGATTGGCGGCTTTTCTGCGCGCATCCAAGGGCTTACGATACCTTTGTAGCGCGCCATCGGGTCTGGATTGGCAAGTTTTTCATGCTCGGGCAGATACCATTCAAGCTGGCCAATCTCGATCGGCCTCCCGGTGTGGGCGCAGACGCCCTGACATTGGTGTTCCTGCGGGCAAACGCGCCCGGTCACGCTGGGCAGGGGGTTGCAGGACTCGATCAGTTCCAGCGCTTGGCGGATCTTGCCGTTTCCCATCAGATCAAGCATCTCGGGGATGTGAATCTTGACCGGGCAACCGCCGAGCCGGTCCTTCTTGCCATGCACCAGCACACCCAACTCGCAAGGGCGGTCTTCGCACTGCTTGTCGCGCAGCACTTCCAGCCAGACGAACAGATCAACCTCGCGCAAGCTGTAGCCAAGTGCTTGATAGCCAAGATAGCCTTGGTTGACCAAATCGAAATCATGGCTGCGTTCTTCTGGCGGGCGGATGTAGGGGGGAATGTAGCTGCCTGCGGGCCAGTTTTCCGACAGACCCTTGAACATCGGATAGCGCCCCGAAAGATGCGCATCGAGGGCGTGGATGAACTTGCGCTTGTACTTAAGCGGCAAGCTCCAAATGAAACGCTGCAAAACGGTGCTCATGTCATCGCCGCGCAGCAGCAGGTTCCACAAAACGCCGATGAAGCGCTCGCCGATTTCGGGTTGCTGAAACTCCCAAGCAATGGCTTGGGTGCCATCGGCCACAAAGACGTTGCGCAGCGAACGGGGGTCTGCGGCGAGGTGTTTTTTCAGCACCTCGATCTGGGTTTGAAACAGCTCTTCCTGGCTGGGGGAGGTTTCGACGTTCATCGAATAATCTCCGCGTCGCAGTTGGCGGCGACCTTGGCTACCCGCGCTTTCAGTTGCGACGTCACCTCCAGCTTTTCGAGCGCACCGGGAATGGTGTGGGCCACGGATTTGGCGACACCATCGACAACGATCCGGGTCAGCGCAAAGAGTTCGGGCACCTCCTGATAGCATTTCTTGCAGTTGGTGCAGAGCGCAATATCTTCATCGTGGATATGAGGCAGCGATGGCGCAGGCGCGGCTGACGCCCCTGCCCCAGCCGATGCGCCAGCCGACGCGCCCACCGGCGCGAGCGCCCCGGCAAACCCGACCGCCGCAGGTGCGCCCGAGGCCGCCGCCAGTTCGCTCATGCCGCTGGCGATGCTGTCCATCGCGGTTTCGCGTGCTTGAACGGCCTCATCGTAGCGTTGTTGCAGGCTGGCAAGTTCGGCGTGGTGAACCGCGTCGATATGGGTCACGTTCTGCCCGGCCAGATGCTGCAACGTGCGCCAGTTGCGCCGCCGCTCTTCCACCAGATGCACCACAGTTGTGCCAACCTCTAGGCGCACCAGTTGGCGCTTGGCGTCGGTTGCCAGCACATAGGGCACCTTGCCTGCGCGTTCGGTCAGCGGCAGGTCGATGTATTCGTGCACCGGCACCGCCTCGACCCCGTCTTTCAGCGGACGGAACTGCTTTTTGAAGCGCGTCTCGTCAAAGGCGAAGTTGGCGGGCGTTAGCGGCACGTCCATCAGCTTCAACTCGCCATTCTCGACATATTCGAGCGTGGTGCTTGCCCAGTCCTGATCAACGGCCGGGTTACCCTCGAGCGAGAAGCGTTCTGCAAGCGTCGCGCCCGACTTTGGATCATGCACGAAAACCGGGTTGATGCGGGCCTCGACCGCAAGTTTTGCACGACCGTTGGCTGCTGCATCGGCAATGCCCTGCTCCGACTGGCAAGGCGTATAGATATCAAGCAGGGCGGGCGAAGAGCTGTGTTCCAGATAGCGGATCAGGTTCTTCAGAAAGTGGCCGGGCAGCGATGTCGCACTTTGCACCACAAAGACATTCGGGTGGAACGCGGCGATCATGCCAAGTTCCTTGCGGTCTTCCTGTTTGCCCCCACCTGCGGCGCCAAACCGGCTGAGATCGCTGTCTTGCCCCGAAAGGCTCGCGGTCGAGGTTTGGCCGCCGGTGTTGGAATAGACGCCGCTGTTAAGCACCATCACCTTGACCGGCGTGTTGGTGGCAAGCAGGCGCGACAACGCGCCAAAGCCGATGTCATAGGCCGCGCCATCACCGCTGATGTTGATTACCGTGGGCAAAAGCGCACGTTCCTCTGGGGTGAAATCGCTCCAGCCGAAATTGCGCAGGAACGCATCATCCGTGGCAGGGGCGTAGGCATCGGCCAGTTCCAGCCGCGCGACGCGCAGCGCCTTGAAGTCTACCGCGGTGGTCGAGGTCAGGCCCTCGAAGATGCCTTTGGTCAGGGCTGGTCCGTCTTGGAACAGGCTGTTGACCCAAGGATCGTTGTAGGGGTTGTAGGGGAAGGTCGAGGCATAGACGCTGCTGCACCCGGTAGCGTTGGCAACCACCATGGCTGCGGGGCCGTTGCCGGTTGGCCCGCCTTCCATCAGGAACAGGCGTTTTTCAAGCACCTCTCGCGCCGCCGCAATGCGTGCCTTGCGCGCAGGGTCGGTGACCTCGGCAAGTTTGGCGGTCAGATCGGCATCCAGCTTTTCAAGCTCGCGCACATGCCCGCGCAGGCGGCGGTCGTGCAGCGCGTGGCTGGCGGAAACAACCTGACGGATGGCGGTCACCTCGCCGCAACCACGGCAGGCACCATGCCCGCCGGTGGTGGCATAGTAGGTGTCGCGATCCAGCATCATCCGCTTGATATCGCCATCCGGCTCGAACGCCGGGTCGATGTAGCGCGCTTGCGTGTTCGGCGTCAGCGACAGAAACTCGAACTCGGTCTGCAACCGCTCAAGCAGCGGTATGTCTTGCTCGGCTGCGCTTAGGGCGCCGGGGCCGCAGACCGCTATACATTCAAGGCAACCCGAGCATTTCCAGGGGTCGATCACCACCGAGAAGAGCCCGCCGGTTCCGGCCTGTTCGGCTTCCATCGCATCAAAGAATGGCCGCGTTTGCGACACCGGCAGCACCGCTGCGGCCTCGGCCAAGCGCGTGAGGTTGCGCCGCACCACGGCGCTTTCAACGTCAATCGTCGCAACAGCTTGCGCCACCAGCGCGCCGAACGCCTTACGCTCGCGCCCTTCGCGGTAGGCGGCGCGCACGGCCTCGCCAATCGGGCGGATATGCTCGCGCAGAACCTCGCGCTGAGCGGTCGACATTTCTGCCTTTTTCAGCGCGGTCATCAGCAAATCGTTGATGTCATGCACCGTCGCGGGAATCGCAGCGTCAGGGCAAACCATCGTGCAATCCATACAGCCGGTGCAAAGATCGGCGTTGAATACCGGCACATTGCGCCGGAACAACCCTTTGTCGCGCGCGGCGGCGGTGCCTGTGGGCATGAACATGCCACTGCCCGGCAGCACCGGTGCCTCGCCAATGGTGCCTGCGCGGAAGGGCGCGGCCACGGTTTCTTCGAAATAGCCGTGATCGAACATCCCGGCGGATGCGGCGTCTTGCGAAATACGGCACATCGAGGCCGAGATCATCGGGCTGAAGGCGGGCTCTGCCGGGGCGCTCGCGGCGATTTCTGCATATTCGGGTGCGGCGTAGTCGATGGCAATCGTTGCCTCAAGCCCATCGCGGATCACGGCCATGTTACCATCGACAACTGCGCCGCCCTTGGCGGAAAACTTTTTGGCGATCTGGCTGCGGATCTTGTCAAGCACGGCAGACTCGTCCGCACCTTGGGTGATCTGTTCGACATGGCCGCAAACGGCGCCGATGAAGGCAATGCCCATCATGCGGGTTTCAAGCTCGGGGGAAGGTGCGTGTTTCTTGGCGATGGCAAAGCCGTCGAGCACATAGAAATGGATCTTCTTCTTGATGATGAAGTCGCGCATCACCGCAGGCAGGCCCTTCCAGACCTCTAGCGGCGGCAGGCTTGACTGCAAGATGAAGGTGCCACCTTCGACCAGACCGCGCAGCGGGTTGCTATGCGCAAACACCTTGTGGTCGGGCGAAACCACAACCTCGACATCTTCAAGATCGGCGTTGGTGATCTTGACCGGTTCGGGGCTGAGGGTGATGTAGTAATTGGTCGGCGCGCCGCTTTTTTCAGAGCCGTATTTCGGCGCGGCCTTGGAAAAGAGGCCAAGCACATTGGCCAGAATATCGGTCAGCAGCTTGCCGGTGGCGATGGTGCCGTAGCCGCCGACCGAGTGGAAGCGGATGCGCAGCGCGCCTTCGGGCAAAAGCCTTGGGTTCGGTTTTGGCTCCAGCGCCATCAGCTCGGTTTCAGGATAGGCGGCACGCAACCTGTCTTGCAGTTCGGCCAGATGTGGGGAGGGCGTTTTGGAAAAGAACTGGCTGCCCAGATAGACGAAGGGCGCGTTCTGCCCATCCATGTTGTCATAGGCCGCAATCAGGTGGCGCGGTTGCAGATCATGCGCGCCAAGGCCGAAGATTGCAGTGGTCAACCGCGGCAACCGCACCATCGCGGGAATGCCGGGGTGGCGCATTTCTTCGGCGTTTTCTACGGCCTTCACAAAGGCTTGGTTGACAAGCGCAGTCAGCGATGTGACCTCGGAGCGTTCTAGCACGGTCACGGCCTTCTTGCCCTTCAGTGCCGCCACCAATTCCGCCTCGGGGAAAGGTTGCAGCAGCTTGACCGAGATCACGCCAACCTTTCTGCCCTGCCGACGCAGATAGGATGCCACCGCCTCGGCATCATCGGTGACCGAGCCAAGGCCGATTAGCACAGTCTCAGCGTCTTCGCACAGGAAAGTCTTGATTGGCGCGTAGTCACGCCCCGTCAGTGCAGTGTATTCCTGCATCGCTTCGCGCACAAAGCGCGGCACGTCGCGCGAAAAGTGAGTGCGGTGATCGACGCTGCCAGCTTGAAAGTCGGGCTGGTTCTGTACGCCACCGGTCAGGCCGGGGTTGTTCACATCAATCTGTGCGGGAACGCGCTGGCGCGTGCCTTTCTCGAAGGCATTGACCCATTGGCGTTGCCATTGGAGGTGCAATTCTTCGGGCAGGTTGGCAAGTGTTGCCGCAACCAGATTACCTGCATTGTCCGCCTCGATAACATCGGTGTTGGCATCGAGGTAGGCGATCAGTTTGACATAATCGTCTTGGTCCAGATCGGTGCTGTGGCGGCCCAGATAGCGCTTGAGCTGAAATACTCGGCCCTTGGCCCCAAACAGCATTTCCTGCGCAACCGTCGGGCAGGCAATGCGCCCGCTCGGATCGCCCAGGAAACGGCGCAGCAGGTCATCTTCAGGCATCCGCACTTCGCTCATCATGTGGCTGGTGACGAAGCCGTCCATGGCGTTGGCGACCGGTATCATCGACATCGCGCTGACCTTGTAGGAAATCGCGGCAAGGTCAGCGGCTTCCTGCGGGTTAGAGCCGAACAGGATGGTGTAACCAGAGGGCAGCAGCGCATAAACGTCGTCATGCCCCGCCATCACGTTCAGCGAATGGCGCGAAACCGAGCGCGCCGCGACCTGCAGCACAAAGCCGCCGACCTTTTTGCCAACGGTGACGTAGTGCGACTCAATGCCGTAGAGGATGCCCTGACTGGACGAGGCGTTGGAAATGTACTGCCCCCCCGTCAATGCCGCGCCCAGCGCACCCGATTGTGCAGAGTGTTCGCCCTCGGGTTCAAAGAAGAACGGGTGCCTGCCCCAGATGTTCACGCCCCCCGCAGCCCTGAAAGCCTCGTATAATTCGGCAATTTCTGTGGACGGGGTGATCGGATAGCCAATCACACCTCCGCAAACCTGCCCCATCACCTGCGCGATAGCGCCATTTCCGTGAATAACCGAGGGCACGCCGGGGAATTCTGACGTGGGGGGAAGTGTGTCGCGCATGGCATTCTCCAGACTCAACTTGCCAAGACACATAGGTGCTATTGCCCGATAGTCCATGCAACGAATGCGCGCAGGTAGCGCTAAACCCGATCTTGTGTCTTCTCTGCGCGGGTTACAGCCGCATGGGATTTGGGCGCGAACGGCCCGCGAATGGCTTTGCGCGTCCGCCATGCGCAAGGTGCACCGTTCGCAAGGCGCTGCGAAAGAGCACTGATCTGTCATAAAAAGTTCACTGGCAGAAACGCATCTTTTCCGTTAATCGGGAATTATGGAAACAAATCGCGCCTCCCAAGCCTTTGCAACGCTGGGTCACCCCGACCGCCTTGCCGTTTTTCGCTTGCTGATGCGGTTTGCCCCGCAGGGCGTGCGCCCAACCGAGATCGCCGCGGCACTTGGGCTAAAGCAGAATACGCTTTCGCATCATCTGTCTGATCTTGCGGCATCGGGGCTAGTGCAGGTTGCGCGCCACGGTCGCTCGCTGCTTTATTCAGTCAATTTGGACGCCACCGAAGGTCTTGTGGGCTATCTTGTGCTCGATATTGGCCGTGCGCGCCCTGATCTGCTGTCACCGCTTCTTGCCAGCCAGAAGGAAGGTTTTTCCATGCGCGATACCGATTTCAACGTGCTTTTCATCTGTTCGGGCAACTCTGCCCGATCAATTTTTGCCGAGGCGTTGCTGCGTGATCTGGGCGGTGGGCGGTTTCGGGCGTATTCGGCGGGCACCTTGCCCAGCTCGGCACTAAATCCCTTCGCGCTAGAGGTGCTTAGGCGCAATGAACATGAGGTGTCGGGCCTGCGCGCCAAGCATCTGTCAGAGTTCCAGCGACCCGATGCGCCAGTAATGGATTTTGTCTTCACCGTCTGCGACGCGGCAGCGGCCGAAGAATGCCCGCCTTGGCAGGGCCAGCCGATCAGCGGCCATTGGGGGCTACCAGACCCGGTGAAGGCAGCCGGGACGGATGCGCAAAAAGCGCTGGTTTTTGCGCAAACCTACGGCGCGCTGCGCCGCAGGATCGCCGCCTTTGTCGAGCTGCCGTTTGCCACGCTTGATCGGCTGGCGCTGCAAGCACGGGTGGATGGGATCGGCGCGCAATCTGACATCACAACGAAGGTTTGAAAAATGCCCCGCATCGCGCTCAACGGCCTTGGCCGGATTGGAAAACTTGTTCTGCGCAACCTTATCGATATGGGCGCGGGCGGCGATATCGTGCTGCTCAACGACCCTGCGGGTGACGCCGAACAACATGCGCTGCTGATCGAGTTTGACAGCGTTCACGGGCGTTGGAAGGCCGAGATCGCGCATGACGACACAAGCCTGACGCTGAACGGCCAGCGCATTCGCCTGACGCAGCAAAAATCCATCGAGGCGCTGCCGCTTGCGGACCTTGGCGTCGATCTGGTGATTGATTGCACCGGGGTGTACAAAACGGCGGCTAAAACCGCGCCCTATTTTGCCGCCGGAGTAAAAAAGGTCGTTGTTTCGGCCCCGGTCAAGGACGGCGGCGCGCTGAATCTTGTCTATGGTGTCAACCACCACCTTTATGATCCCGCCGTGCATGATCTGATTACCGCAGCCTCGTGCACCACCAATTGCCTTGCCCCGATAGTGAAGGTGATCCACGAAAATCTTGGTATCCGGCACGGCTCGATCACCACGATCCATGATGTGACCAACACCCAGACCATCGTTGACCGCCCCGCCAAAGACATGCGGCGTGCGCGCTCTGCCCTGTTGAACCTGATCCCCACGACCACAGGGTCGGCAACCGCCATCACCTTGATTTATCCGGAGCTGAAGGGGCGGCTGAACGGCCATGCCATTCGGGTGCCGCTGCTGAACGCCTCGCTGACCGATTGTGTGTTCGAGGTTGCACGCGAAACCACGGCTCAAGAGGTCAACGCGCTATTCAAAGAGGCGGCAGACGGGCCACTGAACGGCATCCTTGGGTATGAGACGCGCGCGCTTGTGTCTTCGGACTATACCAATGACCCGCGCTCTTCGATCGTGGATGCGCAGTCGACGATGGTCATCAATGGCACACAGGTAAAAATCTACGCGTGGTATGACAACGAGTGGGGCTATGCCGTCCGTCTGGGCGACATTGCCCGCATGGTCGCGGGTGCGATGTGAGCGGCACCATGCCCAACCCGCTGCGCGCTTACGGTGCCGTTACCGCGGCCTATTGGGCCTTCATGCTATCTGACGGCGCGCTGCGGATGCTTGTGCTGCTGCATTTCAACGCGCTCGGGTTTGAGCCGGTGCAACTGGCATGGCTGTTTTTGCTGTATGAACTGGCAGGCATCGTGACAAATCTTTATGCAGGTTGGCTTGCAGCTCGTTTTGGGCTGGCGGCAACGCTTTATGCCGGATTGGCGTTGCAAATCGGTGCTTTGGTTGCGCTGGCGCAACTTGACCCGAACTGGGGCGTGGTCGCGTCGGTGGCGTTCGTGATGGCGGTTCAGGGCGTTTCGGGGGTGGCCAAGGATCTGGCCAAAATGTCGTCGAAATCGGCGGTAAAGCTGTTGGCACCCGAAGGCGATGGCACGTTGTTTCGCTGGGTTGCACGGCTTACCGGGTCCAAGAACGCGGTGAAGGGGTTGGGGTTCTTTTTGGGTGCGGTGCTATTGGGGCTTTGGGGGTTTGATGCGGCGATCTGGGGCATGGCGGGCGTGCTGAGCGTGATCCTGCTTGCCGTGGCACTTTTTTTGCCCGCGGGCCTGCCTGCCAAAGACAAGGGCGCAAAAATCGCGGGCTGGAAGTCGCACGATCCGCGCGTCAACCGGCTGAGCCTTGCGCGCCTGTTCTTGTTTGGGGCGCGGGATGTGTGGTTTGTAGTGGGCGTTCCGGTCTATTTTCAGATGGTGCTGTCAGATGGCACGCCCGAAGGAAAGCGTTGGGCGTTTTTCGTGATCGGCGGGTTTCTGGCGCTTTGGATCATCCTTTACGGTGCCGTGCAGGCCACCGCACCGCGCATCATCGGGGCTACGGGGCCAGACGTGGTGGCAAAGGCAATCCGCTGGGCCGGGTATTTGGTGCCGATCCCCTTTGCGCTGGCCGCCGCCGCCGCACTGGCCGGTGCCCCGGCGGATTGGTTGACGGCCACGCTGATTGCGGGGCTCATGCTCTTTGGCTTTGTTTTTGCGGTTAATTCTTCGATCCACTCGTATCTGATACTGGCGTTTGGCGACGCCAGCCGGATTTCGCGGGATGTGGGGTTTTACTATATGTCGAATGCTGCCGGGCGGCTTTTGGGCACGCTGCTGTCGGGCGTCAGCTACCAGTTGGGCGGCCTGCCGCTTTGCCTTGCAACGGCAGGCGCGCTCGCCGCCGCGTCATGGGCGGCGGCGGGTCGGTTGCGCGGGGCGTAGGCGCGCGGTTGCGCCCCCGCCGCCGGGTTATTCCACCTTTGCACGCCAGATGGCGATGGCGAGCCATGTGATAGCCGCAACAATGGCGATCGCGCCCGCAAGCACGAACACGGGCGATGCACCCAGCGCAAATTCCGCGACAATCCCGAGCGGCATCAGCATCCCTGCCAGCGCAAGCCAAGAGACCCATTTGGCAGACACCGGCGAAATCGGCAGCCGCAGGATGAGATAGCCGACCATCACGTTCAAGAACGCGAAAAGGTTGCCGTGCACATGCGCAAGGCGCGCTTCAAAATGCGTGCCGGTGGTGTACTCGGCGATCCATTGCGCCTTGTCCGGGGCAAAGTCGCGCAGATAGATCAGCCCAAAGCCGTAGAGCATGAAGACCGCCAGAAACAGTAACCCCGCAACGATATTCCGCTTACCGTATTTCATTTCAGGTGCCTTTCCATTGAGGGTGACGAGCTTCAGGACTTTGGCGCGCAGGTCTTGTCGCCGCGGCTGACGACAACCGCGATGACAATCCAGACCGCCGCGCGCAGCAGCATCGCCCCGACAGTGCGCATTTCAAACGCGCCGCCGGCTAGGACGTGCCAGCCAAAAAATGCGAAGATCGCGGTGATCGCCACGGCCAGCGCAATGCTCAACCGTGCGGCCCAAGACCGGCTCAGAAGAATCCCGATTCCGGCCGTTACATAGACAAATCCTGACAGGAAGTTGAACCAGAGCACAAAGCCCACTGCATTGCCGACCCATTCTTGGGTTTCGGCGCCGCCAAACAGCGCTTTGCCGCCCGAAAAGATGGTCAGAAGCCCGAATACAATGGCAATGATTGCCGATGCTCTGAAAGTGCAGGAACCCGTTATTTTCGATGTCATTTTGTTTCTCCCTTAGTGTCTTCTAGCTTTCCGTCGCGCATCATTTTAATGAAGCCCCCTGTGGCGCTTGTGTGAACGGACATTCCCTGAACAGTGCGATCTCGCTTGCGACAAGGCGCGCGCCCTCAACTTCTAGGGCAAAGCTGCGCCGCCCGAGCGACCAGCGGATCGCGAGCCCCTGCACCAGCGAAATCAACAGCACCGCGCCATCGGCGGGCACGAGATCGGCGCGAAACACGCCGCTTTCACGCCCCCTTTTCAACTCGTCCACCAGCATCGTTTGAAACCGCGTCATCACGCCCAGAAACGTGGCGTGCAGCGGCGCGTTTTCGGCGTGCAACTCGCGCGAGTGCAAAATCGCCGGGATCGCGGGGTTGGCGCTGATCTGGCGCAACTGCACGCCGATCAGCGCGGCAAGCCGGTCTGGCGGTGCGGCGTCGACTGCCATCACCTCGTCCCATGCGTTCATCATCGCTTCGGTGATTTGCAGGGCTACCGCGTGCCACAGATCCTGTTTGGTTGGAAAATGGCGAAAGATGCCGGGTTGTGTCAGGCCAACCGCGGTGGCGACCGCCTGCGTTGTCAGCCGATCAGGGCCAAGCTCATCGGCCAAGCGCAACATCGCGGCGACAATTTCACTCTTGCGGCTTTCGGCCGATTTTCGGGCGCGCATGCGGGCTCCATTCAGTTAGTAAGTTGTTGCTAACTAATTAGAGCCTTTTTCTTGCTTGTCAATGATCATGCAGCGCCCGCCCCCGGCTGGGGTGAACACCCACGCAGTGCCCGCTTGCTGAAGTTCAGTAGGTAAATGACCTTGCCACAATGGGCTTTGCCCCGTCGCCGCCATCGTCTTGCGATGTGCCCTGCAAGGGCGAGCCGATAAATGCTGCCTCGTCATCACATTCAGGGCCGTCAATCAGCGACGACGGGTGCGCGACTGCCTCAAGCGCCTTTCGGTCCGTAATGATAACGCGTTGGCCATCGACCTTGGCGCCCACGTCTTGAAGCGACTTCATGGTGCGCGAAAGGCTTTCGGGCGTGACACCGAGATACGAGGCAAGCAGGCGTTTTTCGATCGGGAGAATGAAGCTCGCGCTTTTGCTATTATGCGTCTTGCGCAGGATATAGGCGGCCAACCGTTCGCGCGCGTTGCGCAGCTTGATGTCTTTGGTATGCCGCACGACGCTGCGGTAGCACGAGGCGAGCTCATTGATCGTTGCCATTGCAAATTCGTGGTCGATCCGAAACACGGCGCGCAGATCAACGCTGGGCAAAAGGATGATGCGGGTCTTTTCAAGCGTGCGCGCGGCCATCAGGTATGGCGCATCCTTGATGCAAGCCGCAAGGATGAAGCTTGAAACCGGGCGCACGACAGCCATGGTCGTTTCGCGTTCTTGCCAGCTTGCAAAAAGTTCTACCGCCCCCTCGACCACGATGTGCAAAAAGTCAGGGGCGGCCCCCTGCTCGATCAATTGCACATAGGCTGGAAAGGTCTGATCGTAGGCCGCGCGCATCAGCATGGCGAAGCTGTCGTCCGCCATCGTGCGAAACAGCGGTAGGCCCCGAACTTGAGAAAGCTCCGAATCGCGCACGAATCATCTCCCTATCCCCGCCGCGTGCTTACCATATGATAAGGCTGCGGTTGATCGAGGTCCAGCCGCGAACCGAAGTGTGCGCAAGTGTGGATTGACCTATTCCAGACCCTTTCGTGCAGCACGTCAATTCGGGCGCGATTTCCCCCGCTCGTGCGCGCAGTTTGATCTGGGTCAAGTTTCTGGCCGCCCTGCGATGACTGATGCCTTCAGCAGACGTGCAAAGGCGCGACATACGGAGAGCAAAAATGCAGGATCCGACGAGTGTATTGTCTGGCGAGCGGGGGCGCGCACTGACACTGAGCACAATCGCGTTTACGACCTGCTTTGCAGTCTGGACGATCTTTTCGATCATCGGCGTCGAGATCAAGGCAGAGCTTGGGCTGAACGAGTTTGAGTTTGGCCTTTTGATCGCAACACCGGTTCTGACCGGCTCGCTTACGCGGTTGTTTCTGGGTGTGTGGACCGAACGATTTGGTGGCCGCGTCGTGTTTTCTGCGCAAATGCTGCTGACTGCTGGCGCCACATGGATGCTGACATGGGCCTCAAGCTACATGATGTATCTGATCGCGGCGCTGGGCATCGGCCTTGCGGGTGGCTCGTTCATCATCGGGGTCGCGTATGTGTCGCGCTGGTATGGGCCGGGCAAACAGGGCACCGCACTTGGCATTTTTGGTGCGGGTAACGTTGGGGCGGCGGTGACCAAGTTCTTCGCGCCCTTCGTGATGGTGGCTTACGGCTGGCACGGCGTTGCCCATGTCTGGGCCATCGCGCTGGCGATGATGGGCATTGCCTTTTACATCTTTGCCAAGGATGAACCCCAGCTTGTGGCGCGCCGCCAATCGGGCGCGCGCGCACCGAGCCTTGCCGAGCAATTTGCGCCGCTGCGCAACCTGCAGGTCTGGCGCTTCTCGCTGTATTATTTCTACGTCTTCGGCGGTTTTGTGGCACTGGCGCTCTGGATGCCGCACTATCTGGTTGATGTCTATTCACTCGACATTCGCACGGCGGGCATGGCGGCGGCGTCGTTCTCGCTCGCGGCATCGGTGTTTCGCGCTTATGGCGGGCATCTGAGCGACCGGTTCGGCGCGCGCGCGGTGATGTACTGGAGCCTCGGGTTTTCGGCCATCCTGCTGTTCATGCTATCCTATCCGCCGACCGATTATGTGATCCAGAGCAAGAACGGCCCGATCTCGTTTTCAACCAGCCTCGACACGACGCCCTTTGTCATCACGCTGTTCATGCTCGGGTTTTTCATGAGCCTCGGCAAAGCGGCCGTGTTCAAGCATATTCCCGCATATTACCCCCAAAACGTCGGCGCGGTTGGCGGGCTGGTCGGTATGATCGGCGGGTTGGGTGGCTTTTTGCTACCGATCGCCTTTGGCGTCGCGCTTGATCTGACCGGCATTTACACCACCGCCTTCGCGCTGATGTTCCTGATTGTAAGTGTGTCGCTGCTCTGGATGCATCTTGCGATCCGGCAGATGGAACGCAACACCGAAGGTGTCGCGCGCGCGGTACTGCCCGAACTGCCCGAAATGCAGGGCATGACACGGCAGGACGGCACCGCAACCGCCACCCACGCACTGCAAGAATGGAAGCCCGAAGACCCGGTTTTCTGGGCCGAAAAGGGGCGTCGCATCGCACGGCGCAACCTCTGGATCTCGATCCCCGCTTTGCTGCTGGCATTTTCGATCTGGATGGTGTGGTCGGTCGTGGTGGCGCGCCTGCCCGCAATCGGTTTTGATTTCACACCGGGGCAATTGTTCTGGCTGGCGGCGTTGCCCGGGCTTTCGGGGGCGACCTTCCGCATCTTTTACAGCTTCATGGTGCCAATTTTCGGTGGCAGGCTTTGGACCACGATTTCAACCGCCTCGCTGCTGATCCCGGCCATGGGCATCGGCTATTCGGTGCAGAACCCCGAAACGCCCTATTTCATCTTCCTGACACTGGCGCTGCTGTGCGGTTTTGGCGGCGGCAACTTTGCCTCCTCAATGGCCAATATCGCCTTCTTCTTCCCCAAGGCTGAAAAGGGCAACGCGCTGGCGCTCAATGCGGGGCTGGGCAACCTTGGCGTGTCGGTCATGCAGTTTCTGGTGCCGGTCGTCATCACCTCGGCGGTGTTCGGCGCATTGGGCGGCGCGCCGCAAACGATGTCGGCGGGCGGCGAACTCTGGATGCAGAACGCGGGCTTCATCTGGGTGCCGTTCATCATCCTATCGACCATCGCGGCATGGGTGGGCATGAATGACATTGCCGATGCCAAGGCCAGCTTTGCCGAGCAGGCGATCATCTTCAGCCGCAAGCACAACTGGATCATGTGTATCCTCTACACCGGCACTTTTGGCAGCTTCATCGGTTATTCGGCGGGCTTTCCGCTGCTGGCCAAGATCATGTTTCCCGATGTCAATTCACTGCAACTGGTGTTTCTGGGGCCATTGGTGGGCGCGCTGAGCCGCGCGGGCACCGGCTGGATTTCGGATCGCTTTGGCGGCGGGCGCGTGACGTTCTGGACCTTCCTTGGCATGATCTTGGCGGTGTTCGGCGTGATCTTCTTTGTCGGGATCAGCGATCAGCCCGGCGCGTTCTGGGGCTTTTTCGCCGCGTTCATGGCGCTGTTCTTCCTGACCGGGGTGGGCAATGCCTCGACCTTCCAGATGATCCCGGCGATCATGGGGCGCGAAGTGCCCCGGCTGATGCCACAGCTCGACAAGGCAGCCATGCACAAGCAGGCCGAGCGTGAAAGCGCCGCGATCATCGCCTTTACCTCTGCCGTCGCCGCCTATGGCGCGTTCTTCATTCCAAAGGCTTACGGCACCTCGATTGCCCTGACCGGCACGCCGGCAACCGCACTGTGGGGGTTTCTTGCCTTCTACGTGCTCTGCGCGGTGCTGACATGGGTCTACTACACCCGCCGCGGCGGGTTGCTTGACGCCTCCACACGCGCGGCCGCCGCTGCCGCTTCCCAAGCCTGATCTGAAAGGACCGAAAGATGAGCCATCTTCTCGACCGTCTCAATTTCTTCAAAACGGTTCGCAAGGACACCTTCGCGGGCGGCCACGGACAGACCACAATCGAAAACCGCGATTGGGAGGACGTCTATCGCAACCGCTGGCGGCACGACAAAATCGTGCGCTCGACCCACGGGGTAAACTGCACCGGGTCGTGCAGCTGGAAGATCTACGTCAAGTCGGGCATCGTAACTTGGGAAACCCAGCAGACCGACTATCCGCGAACCCGCCCCGACATGCCCAACCACGAGCCGCGCGGCTGTGCGCGGGGGGCATCTTATAGCTGGTATCTCTACTCGGCGAACCGGGTCAAAACCCCTCTGGTGCGCGGCCATCTGATGCGGCTTTGGCGCGAAGCGCGCGCCAGCATGAGCCCCGTGGCCGCCTGGGCCGCGATACAATCCGACCCGGTCAAGCGCGCAAGTTACACCAAGACCCGCGGCAGGGGCGGCTTTGTGCGCGCCTCGTGGGATGAAGTGTCCGAAATCGTCGCCGCCGCAAACGCCTATACCACCAAGACCTACGGGCCCGATCGGGTGTTCGGCTTTTCACCGATTCCGGCGATGTCGATGGTCAGCTATGCGGCCGGATCGCGGTATCTGAGCCTACTGGGCGGCACCTGCATGTCATTCTATGACTGGTATTGCGACCTACCGCCTGCCAGCCCGCAAACCTGGGGCGAGCAGACCGACGTGCCTGAAAGCGCCGATTGGTACAACGCGGGCTACATCATTCTCTGGGGCTCGAATGTGCCCCAGACCCGCACGCCGGACGCGCATTTTTATACCGAAGCGCGCTATCGCGGCACCAAGTCGGCGGTTGTCAGCCCCGACTATTCCGAAGCCGCGAAGTTTGGTGATGTTTGGCTGAACCCGCAGGCCGGCACCGACGCCGCGCTGGCCATGGCTTTTGGCCACGTCATTCTGCGCGAGTTCCACCTTGACCGGCAGGTGCCCTATTTTGAAGATTACACCCGCAAATATTCCGATTTTCCGCTGCTGGTGAAATTGGAAGACCGCGACGGGCGGCTGGTGCCCGGCCGCATGCTGCGCGCCGCCGATTTTTCCGATGCCGTAGGCGAGGCCAACAACCCCGATTGGAAAACCGTGGGCTTCGACGCCAAGTCCGGCAAGGTTGTGGCGCCGAATGGCTCGATCGGCTTTCGCTGGGGGCAGGACGGGCAGTGGAACCTTGAGGAAAAGGCGGCAGGCAGCGACGTTGAATTGCAAACGACGCTGATCCTCGATCAAGACCACGATGACGTGGTCGGGGTCGATTTCCCCTATTTTGGCGGCGAGGCCAGCGAACATTTCGTGGCCGATAACCGCGGCGCGGTGCTGACCCGCGACGTGCCGGTAAAGCGGCTGGAGCTGAAGGATGGCGAGGCGCTGGTCGCCACGGTGTTCGACCTTTTCTGCGCAAACTACAGCCTTGATCGCGGTCTTGGCGGCGACAATGTTGCCACCTCGTTCGATGCCGACGTGCCCTTTACCCCCGCTTGGGCGGAAAAGATTACCGGCGTTCCGCGCGACCGCATCATTGCCGTTGCGCGCGAATTCGCCTCGACCGCCGAAAAGACCAACGGCAAGTCGATGGTCATTCTCGGCGCCGGGTTGAACCACTGGTATCACATGGACATGGCCTATCGCGGCATCATCAACATGCTGGTGATGTGCGGCTGCGTGGGCCAGTCGGGGGGCGGCTGGTCGCACTATGTGGGCCAAGAAAAACTGCGCCCGCAAACCGGCTGGACGGCGCTTGCCTTTGCGCTCGATTGGGCGCGCCCGCCGCGCCAGATGAACGCCACCAGTGCGTGGTATGCCCATACCGACCAGTGGCGCTACGAAACCATATCGGCGGGCGAGATCGTTTCGCCCACAGCGCCGGCGGGAAACTGGGCCGAACGCAGCTTGATCGACTACAACATTCAGGCCGAACGCATGGGCTGGTTGCCTTCGGCGCCGCAGCTCAAGACCAACCCGCTTGAAGTGGGGCGCGCGGCCAAGGCTGCGGGCAAATCGGCGGCGGACTATGTGGCCGAGGGGCTGAAATCGGGCACGTTGCAAATGTCGTGCGAAGACCCGGATGCGCCTGAAAACTGGCCGCGCAACCTATTCGTGTGGCGCTCGAACCTGCTTGGCTCGTCAGGCAAGGGGCACGAATATTTCTTGCGCCACCTGCTTGGCACCGACCATGGGGTGCTTGGCAAGGATCTGGGCGAAGAAGGGCGCAAAAAGCCGCTTGAGGCGAAATGGCACGACGCGGCCCCCGAAGGAAAGCTTGACCTTCTGGTGACGCTTGATTTCCGGATGTCGACCACCTGCGTTTATTCCGACATCGTGCTGCCAACCGCCAGTTGGTACGAAAAAGACGATCTGAACACCTCGGACATGCACCCCTTTATCCACCCGCTGCAAGCGGCGGTGGACCCGGCCTACGAAAGCAAGTCGGATTGGGAAATATTCAAAACCCTCGCGCGCAAGTTTGCAGACATTGCGTCCGAGGTTCTGGGCGTCGAAACCGACATCGTGTCACTACCCATGCAGCACGACAGCCCCGGAGAGTTGGCACAGCCCCATGTCGCTGATTGGAAAAAAGGCGATTGCGAGTTGATCCCTGGCAGGACTGCGCCAAACTTTATTGCTGTGGAGCGCGATTATCCAAACCTTTACAAACGCTTCACCGCCCTTGGCCCCTTGATGGAAAAAATCGGCAACGGTGGCAAGGGCATCGCTTGGGATACCAAAACCGAAGTGCACCATTTGCGTGCGCTCAACGGCAGCGTCACCGACAAGGGCGCAACCGAAGGTATGGCCAAGATCGACACTGCGATCGACGCGGCAGAAGTGATCTTGATGCTCGCGCCAGAAACCAACGGCGAGGTTGCCGTAAAGGCATGGCACGCGCTGGAAAAGATCACGGGACGCGAACATGCGCATCTGGCGGCAGCCAAAGAGGACGAAAAGATCCGCTTCCGCGACATCGCGGCGCAACCGCGCAAGATCATCTCGTCACCCACATGGTCGGGGATCGAAAGCGAAGAGGTCAGCTACAATGCGGGCTACACGAACGTGCATGAGTTGATCCCGTGGCGCACCCTTTCAGGGCGCCAGCAGCTTTATCAAGACCATGAATGGATGCGCGTATTCGGTGAAGGCTTTGTGACGTGGCGCCCGCCGGTTGATCTGAAGACCGTCAACCCGGCAATGGGCAAGGCGGGAACCTCGAAAACCGTGGTTCTGAACTTCATCACCCCGCACCAGAAATGGGGCATCCACTCGACCTATTCCGACAACCTTCTGATGCTGACGCTGAACCGCGGTGGCCCGGTGGTCTGGATTTCCGAAATCGATGCGCAAAAGGCGGGGCTGGTCGATAACGACTGGGTTGAGGTTTTCAACGTCAACGGCGTGCTGACGGCGCGTTGCGTGGTCAGCCAGCGCATCAAGCAGGGCAACCTGTTCATGTATCACGCGCAGGAAAAGATCGTGAATACCCCCGGCAGCCAGATCACCGGCAAGCGCGGCGGCATCCACAACTCGGTCACGCGCACGGTGCTGAAGCCCACGCATATGATCGGTGGCTACGCGCAGCTGAGCTATGGGTTCAACTATTATGGCACCGTTGGCTCAAACCGCGACGAATTCGTGATCGTTCGAAAGATGGACAAGGTGGATTGGCTCGACAATCCGGCCAAGGTGGAGGCCGCAGAATGAAAGTCCGCGCACAAATCGGTATGGTGCTGAACCTCGACAAATGCATCGGGTGCCACACCTGTTCGGTAACTTGCAAGAACGTCTGGACCAGCCGTGACGGCGTTGAATACGCTTGGTTCAACAACGTCGAAACCAAGCCCGGCATCGGCTATCCGAAAGACTGGGAAAACCAGAAACGCTGGAACGGCGGCTGGGAGCGCACGAGCGCCGGCAAGATCCGCCCCAAGCAGGGCGCGAAATGGCGTATCCTTGCCAATATCTTCGGCAACCCCGACCTGCCCGAGATCGACGACTACTATGAGCCGTTCGATTTTGATTATGACCATCTGAAATCCGCGCCCGAGATGGAGGCGTTTCCCACCGCGCGCCCGCGCTCCAAAATTTCGGGCGAGCGGATGGAAAAGATCGAATGGGGCCCGAACTGGGAAGAAATCCTGGGCGGCGAGTTTGCCAAGCGGTCCAAGGACTACAACTTCGAAGGCATCCAGAAAGAGATGTACGGGCAGTATGAACAAACGTTCATGATGTATCTGCCGCGCCTGTGCGAACATTGCCTCAACCCGTCTTGTGTGTCGGCCTGCCCGTCAGGTGCGATCTACAAGCGCGAGGAAGACGGCGTTGTGCTGATCGATCAGGAAAAATGCCGGGGCTGGCGGATGTGCGTTTCGGCCTGCCCTTACAAAAAGGTCTATTACAACTGGTCCACCGGCAAATCAGAAAAGTGCACGCTGTGCTACCCGCGCCTTGAAAGCGGCTTGCCGACGGTGTGTTCGGAAACCTGTGTCGGGCGTATCCGCTATATCGGCGTGATGCTTTATGACGCTGACAAGATCGCCCAGGCGGCCTCGGTCGAGAACGACAAAGAGCTTTACGACGCGCAGCTTGACGTGTTCCTCGACCCCAATGACCCCGAGGTGATCGCCGCCGCGCGCGCCGAGGGCGTGCCCGAAGACTGGATCGAGGGCGCGCGTAATTCGCCGATCTGGAAAATGGCGATGGAGTGGAAGATCGCGTTTCCGCTGCACCCCGAATACCGCACGCTGCCGATGGTTTGGTACATCCCGCCGCTGTCGCCCATTCAGAACGCCGCCGAAGCGGGGCAAATTGCGGCACAAGACGGTATGCCTGATGTGAAAAGCTTGCGCATTCCGGTGCAATACCTTGCCAACCTGCTGACTGCGGGCGACGAGGCGCCGGTGATCTCGGCGCTAGAGCGGATGCTGGCGATGCGCGCCTATATGCGTTCGAAAACCGTGGACGGGGTCATCAACCTTGGCGTGGCCAAACGTGTTGGCCTTTCCACGCAGCAGATCGACGAGATGTATCAGCTGATGGCGATTGCCAATTACGAAGATCGCTTTGTTATCCCGACAACGCACCGCGAGGTGGTCGAGGACGCCTACGATCTGCGCTCGGGTTGCGGCTTTACCGATGGCAATGGCTGCTCATCAGGCGTGTCGCAGGGCAAGCTTTTTGGCGGCCGCAAGTTCGTCACACCGAAGGATGGATGGCAATGATTGGCACCTTCAAGGCACTCTCGGCGCTGCTGAGCTATCCTAGCGCCGAGTTGCAGGACGCGATTGGCGAAATCGGGGCAATCCTGAAAGACGAGGCGGTGGTGCCTGCGGCGCAAGCCAAGGCGTTGCTGCCGCTGTTGCAACAGCTGCAAACCGGCGATCTTTTTGATCTGCAAGAATCCTATGTGCTGCTTTTCGACCGTTCGCGCACCCTATCGCTCAATCTATTCGAGCATATTCATGGTGATAGCCGCGATCGGGGTGGCGCGATGGTGGACCTGCTTGAAACCTATCGGGCGGGCGGATTTGACCTTGTCGGGTCCGAATTGCCCGACCATTTGCCGGTCTTGCTGGAATTCATCGCCACGCAGCCGCAAGATACCGCGCTGGGAATCCTTGCCGACGCCGGGCCGATTCTTGCGGTTCTGGCAGAGCGGCTGGCACGGCGTGAAACGCCTTATGCGGCAGTTCTGGCGGTGCTTGCCAATCTCGGGCAAGGCACTGTGGCAGACGAGGTTGCGGCAGAGCTTTTGGCCGAACCCGACGATAACCCCAACGATCTGGCTGCGCTCGATGCCGTTTGGGAAGAAGCGCAGGTGACATTTGCGCCCGACCCAAATGCGGGATGCCCGGTTTCGCGCGACATTCTCGCCAAGATGGACGTTCCCTTTTCCCCGGCTCGCGCCGGGACAGCCCAATAGAGGAGGCCCGCCATGCACGGCTTTATCTTCGGCATCTATCCCTACATCGCGTTGAGCGTGCTTTTGATCGGATCGGTCGCGCGCTATGAACGCGATCCCTTCACGTGGAAATCATCGTCCTCGCAATTATTGCGACGCAAGCAGCTGATCCTTGGCTCGGTGCTGTTTCACGTTGGCGTGCTGACCATTTTTGTGGGCCACCTTGTCGGCCTGTTGACGCCACTGGCGCTGCTGGAAGCCATGCATATCGGCCATGAGCTCAAGCAGATCACGGCCGTTGTGGTGGGCGGTGTGGCGGGGGTGATGGCGCTGGTCGGGGGCATCATGCTGATCTGGCGGCGGCTCGCGGACCCGCGCATTCGCGCAAGTTCCTCCACTATGGATATCATCATCCTGTCGCTCTTGCTGTTGCAGCTTTGCCTTGGGCTGTTGACCATCACCGTATCGCTGCAAAACCTTGATGGCGGCGAAATGGTCAAGTTCATGCTTTGGGCGCAGGCGATCTTTATGTTTGATGCCAACGCGGCCAGCTACGTCGAAGATGCGCCGCTGCTGTTTGAGCTGCACATCGTCACCGGCCTGACGATCTTCCTGCTGTTCCCGTTCAGCCGCCTTGTGCACATGCTTTCGGTTCCGCTGCGCTATCTGTGGCGGCCCGGTTTTCAGATCGTGCGCAGCCGCAAAGGCGCCAAGAACCACCCGGCGGAGTGACCCAGATGCAGCCCCTTCTTTCAACCGTCACCGTCAATGGCGAGGTGATCTCGCCTGAGGCAATCGCCGCAGAGGCGCAAAATCACCCCGCGCCCAAGGCCAAACCTGGAATCGCGTGGATGGCCGCGGCGCGCGCGCTGGCCGTGCGCGCGCTACTGTTGCAAGAGGCGCATCGGCGCGGATTGACCCCTGCCCCTCAGCAGGTTGGCGAGGGGCGGATAGAGACCGAGGACGAGGCGCTGATCCGGCAATTGCTGGACCTAGCGCTCGACCCGGCTGCCCCCACCGAGGCAGAGCTTCGTGCCGCCTTTGCCGCCGACCCCGAGCGTTGGCGCGCACCGACGCTGTATGAGGCCGCGCATATCTTGCTGCCGGTGCTGCCGGGTGATGGTGAAAGCCTTGCCACAGCCCGCGCGCAGGCCGAGGCACTTTTGGCCGAAATCCGCCGCAGCCCGCGTGCGTTCGAGGATATCGCGCGCCGCTACAGCGCCTGTTCCTCGCGCGAGGCGGGCGGGCGGCTGGGGCAACTTGTTTCGGGTGACACGGTGCCCGAGTTCGAGGCGGCGATGGATGCGATGGAGGAAGGTGCGCTTTGCACCGCCCCGGTGCAGACTCGCTACGGGTTGCACATCATCCGGCTTGATGCGCGCGCGAGCGGTGCGGTGCTGCCTTTCGAGGTGGTGGCCCCGCGCATATCCGACCTGCTCGAAAAGGCAGCATGGGCGCGCGCTGCGCGTGACTATGTTGCAAACCTTGCCCGAGACGCGCAGGTTACAGGCGTCACCCTGCGGGCGGCATGACCTATTCTGGCTCTGCCGACCGGAAGCAATGAAAGGACCTACGCCATGGATATCGCTGCGGTTTCATCAACTGAACGTGGTCAGACCGACAAGGTGCTGGCCGATGTTGCGCAAGCGCTACTTGGCAAAGGGCTGCGACTCGCGGGCATTGTGCAAACCAATATCGAACGGGCGGGGCATCGCCATTGCGATATGGAGGTGATGGTGCTGCCAGCAGGCCCGGTTATGCGTATCAACCAGCAGCTTGGCGAAGGGGCGAAGGGGTGCCGACTTGACACCGGTGCGCTCGAAACCGCCGTGGCCGAGGTAGAGGCGATGTTTTCGCAAGAGATCGACCTTCTTCTCATAAACAAGTTTGGCAAGCACGAGGCCGAAGGACGCGGCTTTCGCAACCTGATTGCCGAGGCGCTTTCGCGCGATATTCCGGTGGTGGTCGGGGTCAATACGCTCAACGAAGATGCCTTTACCGCGTTTGTTGACGACAGCGCAGAACGTCTTGCCCCCGATAGCGCCGAGATTCAGCGCTGGTGCCTGGCGCGCCTGTCATGCGACGCGGCATGATGGCCCGTCGCGCAGCGCGCAGACCCACCGCCCCGAAGTGGCCGGTGGAGCGGCAGATGATAGAGTTTGCGGGTGGCGCAATCGAACGGAGAGGATGAATGACGGGCGAGTCTGGCGGTGGCAGCTATGCCTCGCCTCCCTGTTTTCTGCACGAATTGGACCCATCGCAAGGCGGCCTGGCGGGTGAGCCTGACCCGGTGCAAGCGCGCGACGTGGCGCGTTGGCGCAAGGGTGAGCGTATGCGCCTGCTTGCCGCACGCGCCGCGTTGCCCGTTGCTGCGCGCGAAGCGGCGGCGGCGGCCATCGGCAGGCATCTTGATGAGGCTCTGGGCGATGTCGCAGGCAAGGTCATTTCGGGCTACTGGCCGATCAAGGCAGAGCTGGACCTGCGGCCTTGGCTTTTGACGCAGCGCCTGCGAGGGGCGAGCGTGGTTTTGCCGATCGTCACTGAGAAGGCAGCACCGCTGCACTTTCGCGAGTGGGGGCCCGACGTGCGCATGGAGCGCGGTTTTTGGAACATTCTGGTTCCTGCCGAGGGCGCGTGGCTGGTGCCTGATATGGTGATTGTGCCCGTGGTCGGGTTTGACGCTGCCTGCTTTCGCCTTGGCTATGGTGGCGGTTACTTTGACCGCACCCTTGCGGCGCTGGGTGGTGCCTGCACGCCGTACGGCATTGGCCTTGCCGAAAGCCGCGTCCCCACGATTTTCCCGCAACCGCATGACATCGCCATGCGCGCTGTCATCACCGAAAACGGCATGACAAAACCGGAGAGCAAATAATGGCAAGTTCATCGATACAGTTGCGCGCATGGAAGGGCCCTGCCGTGCTTTCGGGCGGGTTCCGCCCGATGTTTCTGATGGCGGGTATTTGGGCGGGCGTTGCGATGTTCGTCTGGATCTTCATGCTCGCAGGGCTGTTCGAGCTGCCGACCCGGTTTGATATGATCGCTTGGCACGCGCATGAGTTTCTGTGGGGGTATCTGAGTGCGGTCATCGCCGGGTTCCTGCTGACCGCGGTGCCCAACTGGACCGGGCGGTTGCCGATAGTTGGCTGGCCCTTGGCGGGGCTGGCGTCGCTTTGGGTGCTGGGCCGCTTGGTGGTGGCGGTTTCGGCGACGATGCCGCCGCTGCTGGTGGCGATCTGCGATATGGCGTTTCAGGGCGCGCTGTTGGTGGCGCTGATGCGCGAAATCGTGGCGGGGAAAAACTGGCGGAACCTCAAGGTTGTGGCGTTGGTGGCGCTGATGTTTTGCCTCAATGGGCTATTTCACTGGCAAGCCGCGCAGGGGCAAAATGTGGCCGACGGCATTGCCGTGCGCGGCGAATTGGCGGCTGCGATTATCATGATCGCGTTGATCGGGGGGCGAGTGATCCCGAGCTTTACGCGCAACTGGCTTGCGCGGCAGGCGCCGGGCCGTTTGCCAACCGCGCCCGCGCGTGGCGACGACATTGTTTCAGGCATAACGCTGGTATCGTTGGCGAGTTGGGTGATCTGGCCCGACGCTATGGCAAGCGGCGCACTGGCGCTCTTGGCGGGGGTGGCCAATCTCTGGCGGTTGTCGCGCTGGACCTGGCAGCGCACGCTGGGCGAGCCGCTGCTGTGGGTGCTGCATCTGGGGTTCCTGTTCGTGCCGGTCGGGTTTTTGCTGGTGGGAGGCGCGGTACTGGCGCCCGATGTGTTTCCGGTATTCGGTTCGCTGCACGCGTGGCTTGCCGGGGCCATCGGCATCACGACACTGGCGATGATGACGCGCGTTTCCTTGGGTCACAGCGGCAGGCCGCTGCAATCTGACTGGGCGCTGACGGCGATTTATTACCTTGCTGCCACTGCGGCCATCGCGCGGATTCTGGCCGGGTTCCTGCCCGCATTGAGCTGGATGATAGATCTTGCCGGAACCGCGTGGATTCTGGCCTTTGCGCTTTACGTCATCCGTTTTACGCCGGTGCTGACCAGCCCGCGCGTGGTTGCGCAAAGGCCGGGCCGCCACTGACACGCAGGCGCAGGATTAGGGCACCCTGCCCCACCGCGCAGGATACAAACCCGCCCTTGCGCCTGCGCGAGTGCGCCGCGATTCCCTGATCGCAAGGCCAGCGGCGCGAGCACGTGGCACGTGGCACGTGGCATGCGGCCAAAACACGCCCAAATCGCTATGGGACCAATCGACGCACACCCTGATGAAACGGCGTTACCGAGTTGTTGTTGATAGCAATAGTTGCTAAATATCTTTTGCGCCGCCCCCGGTGTGTCGAAGGTGGCGCAGGGTGGAGCTAAATGCTCATTTGTTCAAACTCAGCGTTACGAGACGGCGGTATTTGTTGCATCGCGCCAACATCCGACGGCCCTGCGAACGGATCTGGAATCTTTCTGAGTATAAGAAGGACGAGAGTCGGTTTTTCCGGATCTTTCAACTCTGCTGAAGTTACCTCTGAACAAATGCGCTTGTTGGCACATCGACCGCGAGGTGGTGGCCGCAGTTATCAAAAAACAGCGGGCAGCGACCCAGTCGGTCAACGTGTTTCGCGCGATTCACCCACGATGAATCATCGCAATCCGAAAGGAATACCCAATGACACTCGTTAACCGCAGAAGATTTATTCAGGGAGGTTTGTCCGGGGCATTTGCCGCGTCGATGCTTCCCCATCTCGCGATGGCCGCGTCAGGCGTTGGCGGTGTGATGGATGGACGGGTGCTGGTCAACACCGCACTTGGCCCGATGTGGCTGGTCAAAGAAGCTGGCAAGGTCATTGCCGTAGAGCCGCTGGCACAAGTTGGCGCACCGTGGAAACTGATCGATTCGATGCCAGACCGTCTCTACAACCGCGCCCGGGTCAAGGCACCGACGGTGCGGCGCGATTTTCTGGCGAAACGCGAAAACAGCGACCGCACCGACCGTGGTAGCGGCGACTTTGTCGAAGTCAGCTGGGATGAGGCCACCAAGCTCGTCGCCGAGGAAATGGAACGCGTCAAAACCACCTATGGCAACGCCTCGCTACACCGCGGCAAAAGCTCGTGGGCCAGCAACCATGCGACCTTCTACAAGACCGAGTCGCTGCTGCAACGCATGCTAAACGGCTACGGCGGTTGCGCGGAATTCTTCGGCAACTACTCCAACCAGGCGCTTTCGGAAATCATGCCGGCCGTTGCTTGGGGGGCCACGCAGTCGAGCGACTGGCCGGTCATTCGCGACAATGCCAAGCTGATCGTGATCTGGGGTGCGAACCCGGTCATCACCACGCGCATCCTGTCGGGGCGGTATTCGACCGAGCAATGGCTTGCTCTGTCAGACTCGGATGTCGAAACGATCGTCATTGACCCGCGTCGTTCTGAAACCGCGGTCGAACTTAACTCGCGCTGGGTGCCCGTTTACAACGGTACCGACGTGGCGCTTGCGCTTGGCATGATGCACACGCTCTATACCGAAAACCTCTACGACGTCGAGTTCGTGCAGAACAACACCCATGGCTTCGAAGAATTCCTTCCCTACCTTACGGGCGAGAAAGACGGGCAGGCCAAGACTGCAGAATGGGCAGCCGGGATCACCGGCGTTCCAGCAGACACCATCCGCGAGCTCGTGCGCAAGATGAAGGCAACGCGCACCACTATCGTTTCCGGTTGGTCAATCCAGCGCCAACACCACGGCGAGTTGGGACCGTGGGCCTTGGTGGCGCTTGCCGCCATGCTCGGCCAGATCGGTCTGCCAGGCGGTGGCATCAACTTCGGGATGAACTACGCCGACATTGGCTACCCGGCAGCAGATATGCCGACGCTTACCAGCACAGGCCGCGGCACCAACCCGGTTCCGGATCCGTTCCCGATTGCCTGCCTGACCGACGCCTATCTGAACCCAGGCAAAGTCATTCAATGTAAAGGGCGCGAGATCACCTATCCGGACATTCGCCTTGTTTATACCTCGGGCGGCAACCAGTTCACCCACCACCAGGACACGAACCTTGTGGTCAAGGCGTTCCAAAAGCCGGAATGCGTCATCGTGCAGGAACCCTGGTGGACGCCTTCGGCGAAGTTCGCCGACATTATCCTGCCTGCCGCAAGCGATCTGGAGCGCAACGACCTTGGCAAGGTCATGAACTTGGTCCTGGCCTCGCATGCCGCCACCGATCCGCAGTTCCAATCGCGGACCGACTACGACATCCTCACGGAGATTTCCGAACGGCTTGGATTTGGCGATGACTACACGGAAGGGCGCTCCGAGATGGATTGGCTGCGCTTCCTCTATGAAGACAGCGCGCCAAAATCCAAAACCGTTGTCATGCCCTCCTTCGACGAGTTCTGGGCTGGCGAAGGAATCATCGAGTTCCCGTTGGGCAAAGGCGAAACTGTTCACCTTGCCGACTTCAGGGCGGACCCACTATTCAACCCGCTCGGAACATCCTCGGGCCTGATCGAGTTCGTATCGTCCTATGTCGGAAATATGGGGTATGATGAGGACTGCCCCGCACACCCGACATGGATCGAACCGGTCGAATGGAAAGGCAGCGCCGAAGCAGCAACTTATCCGCTGCAGATGCTCTCGTCCCACTCGAACTTTAGGCTGCACTCGCAAATGTGCAACACCGATGCCCGTGCGGATTACAATATCGGTGGCAAGGAACCGATCACGATCAACACCCAAGATGCCGAGGCACGCGGAATCAAGACGGGTGACATCGTTCGGATTTTCAACGCACGCGGGCAAGCCCTCGCTGGCGCAGAAGTCACCGACGACATTCTTGCAGGGACGGTGTGCCTGCACGAAGGTGGCTGGTACGATCCTGAAAAAGGCGGCGAGATCGGCTCGTTGGACAAATATGGTAACGCCAACACGCTGACCCGCGAAGAGCC
>DISJ01000005.1 GCA_002421605.1 Rhodobacteraceae bacterium UBA6213
GGGACCACGGGTAGCTTATCTTGACGGCGTGAAGTTCCACGGGAGCAGATCGTCGAGGCGGCTTTGAGGATGGCCGTTGGCGATCGCGGTCAGAGTGGCTTTGAGATAGGCGAAGGGCTCGATGTTGTTGATCTTGCAGGTTTCGATCAGCGAGGCGATGCGGCCCCACGCGACGCCGCCTTCGTCGTGGCCGGCGAAGAGCGCATTCTTGCGGTTCAGCGCGATGGGGCGGATCAGGTTTTCGACCCTGTTGGAGTCGATCTCGACGCGACCGTCGTGCAGGAAGGTTTGCAACCCGTCCCAGTGGTTATGGATGTAGGTCAGCTTTTCGCCCAGCCGGGATTTGGCGGAGATCTTGCGGCGTTGCGCCTGAAGCCAGTCGCCGAAGGCCGCCACCAGCGGCGCGGTGCGGGCCTGACGGGCAGAGAGGCGCTGGCCGGGCGCGATGCCACGGATGTCGGCCTCAACGGCGTAGAATTCGGCGATGCGGCGCAGGCCTTCGGCGGCAATCTCGGAGCTGTCGCGGTCGAAGATTTCCTTGAGTTTGCGCCGGGCATGCGCCCAGCAATGCGCCACCCGAAGGGGCGCGCCGCCCTTGCGCGAGGGCGTGATCAGCCGATTGTAGCCGGTGTAACCGTCGATCTGCAGGATGCCATCGAAGCCAGTGAGGAAGGTTTCGGCATTCTCGCCCGCGCGTCCGGGGGCATAAAAATAGACCACGCCGGGCGGATCCTCGCCGCCCCAGGGTCGGTCGTCGCGGGCCAGCGCCCAGAGGTATCCGGTCTTTGTCACGCCGCGCCCCGGGTCGAGCACCGGGGCTGTCGTCTCATCCATGAACAGCTTGGATGACCGCTTCAGGTGGCCGGCCAGCCGGTCGACAATGGGTTTCAGATGGAACGCGGCTTTTCCGACCCAGTCGGCCAATACAGCGCGGTGCAGATCAAGGCCCGCCCGCGCGAGGATCTGGCTCTGGCGATACAATGGCAGGTGATCGGCGTATTTGCTGACCAGAACATGGGCGAGGGTCGCCTCGGTCGGCAGGCCGCCCATGATCAGGTGGGACGGCGCAGGGGCTTGGGTCACCCCGTCGGTGCAGGTCCGGCAGGCATATTTCGGGCGCACAGTAACGATGACGCGCAACTGTGCCGGCACGATGTCCAGCCGTTCGCTGCGATCCTCGCCGATCTTGTGCATGATGCCGCACCCACAAGGGCAGATCAGGCTGGCAGGTTCGATGACCTCCTCAACGCGCGGCAGCGCGGCTGGCAGGTTGCCGATAGTGCGCTTTGGCGCGGGCTTGCTCGCCCCGTTGTCCGCCTTGGCGGCACGGGTTTCCTTCTCCGCCTCTACCTCGGCCAGTGCGATGGACAGGTCTTCGAATGCCAGCTGCCGTTCATCTTCAGACAGCTTTTCCGACCGCTTGCCATGCAGGGCGTGGTTCAGTTCGGCGATCAGATGCTCCTGCCGCCGGGTGATTTCCGTCAGCGCCGCCACGGTTTCCATCAACGCCAAAACCGCCGCACGTTGTGCGGCAGGAATGGCGGAAAGGTCGATGGCGGGGGCACTCTGCATAGGCTGGAGCTACCATAAAACCCCAGTAAAAACACGCCAAACCACGCGGTTGATTCACTCTGCCGCAGCCGGCGGGCGGGTTTCCAGCGCCTTCACTTTGCGCCAGTCGAGACCCGCAAACAGCGCCTCGAACTGGGCATGGTTCAGCGCCATCACCCCATCCTTGATCGCGGGCCAGGTGAAGGTCGCGTCCTCCAGCCGCTTGTAGGCCATCACCAGACCGGTGCCATCCCAGAAGAGCAGCTTCAGCCTGTCTGCCCTGCGCGAGCGGAACACAAAGACCGTGCCGGTGAACGGGTCCTTGCGCAATTGGGAGGACACCAGCGCCGCCAAGCCATCATGACCTTTCCTGAAGTCGATGGGCTGGGTCGAGACCAGAAACCGCACCCGGTTCGAGGGGAGCATCATGACGACGGCCCGATCGCCCGCACAATCTCGGCAATTCTTGTGGCTGTCGTGGCACCGTCCAGCCGGATCATCACCTGGCCCACGGCGATCTCGATGGATCCCAAGGGCTGCGCTTCTGACTGGCACGGTCGCTCAGGACGCGCTGGCACAGCCGCCGCATGTCCATCCGACAGCACGAGAGGGGCAAAGCAAAAGCCGTCGTCCGCCAACGCAGGCAAAACCAACTTCCCGTCCCGCGCCCGACCACGCCATTCCGACAAATGGTTCGCCCGAAGCCCATACCGCGCCGCAACCGCGTTCACCGTCACACCTGGCTTCAGGCTTTCCGCAACGATCTGCGCCTTGACATCGTCCGGCCATCGTTTCTGGCCATTTGCCCGTATCTCAACCCCGTAGTCCCTGAGAAACTCCACCGTAGTCGCCATCGCGAAACTCCTGCCCCGATCTCCATCAGCCTTGGAGTCGCAGGTCAGGCAAAAACTGGGAAGGTGCGGCCCAGGAAACGCTTACATATAGTCCACCCATTTACCCTCATGGATGACCGTATCCGCTTCGGTCAGGCCCTCTGAAATGGTCGAGAACTCACCAGCTTCGATCAGCGGCCAGATCGACATCCGCTTGCTGGAGTCCAAGAGCGACTGCAGCTCGGTTTCCAACTTGCGGGTCATCACAGCATCGACGCGGTAGCGGGCTAGAGCCGCCTCGATCTCCACTTTGCGCTGTTGGTTCTTGAGGTGTTTCTCGATCTCCACCAACATGGTGGGGAAGCCTGACACGATGTCTCGAAGGCCAACCCCGTTGATCATCAGCTGCGTAAAGTTGGAGGCTAGGTTTGACATTGGTACGATGATTGAGCGAATGACGATCGTGTGCTTTGCTGTGGACACCCCCGCTTGCCAGCCTGACTCAGCCCGCGAGAGATACTTGAAGGTGTTCTTGCCCATGATCGCCGTCATGGTATCCACGAAGGCTTTGCGCACCGGCTCGTTGATCCGACTGGCCCCAGTCCAAGCGTCCTGGATCGAGGGCTCACGGTAGCCAAGCGTATTATTCATCATGTCCCGACGAACCGGGAAGAAATCCTCCCCGAAGACCTCTTTGATGTAATCCTTCATCTCAGCCGGAACCGTCTTCCAGTTGTCGATGTCCTCAGCCTAAAGACTCCCTAAACCTCAAGCTGAAAACGGCAATCTTTTCGAGATGATTTCGAGACTCGAAAAGTTCTCAACTTTCAGTTGTGCGCCCTACTTTCTAAGAGCATGGGTTCCCGCCAGCTGATCCTTGTGTAACACCCAAAAAGCTTCAACTATATACAACTTTCATTTTCTACCTCTGAATGTGCCGCCTTTACTTCGATCATCCAAAATTCGCTTGTAAAAAACAAAAAATCCGACAAGAAACGTGGGGCGATGATTGAAAATTCTAAGTTCAACACCTAAACCCTGAAACACCCGGATATTGCCAAGAAGCGCTATAAACAGCCTAAAGGCTAACTCTTTGGATCCGCATCGCGGAAATGGTTGCCAGAAACTTCAACAGCATTGCTCTGCGGGGCATTCGATTTCCGTCTATCGCAGCGGAGAAGACTAGAAGAGATATGCATGATCGCCATCGATCTTGACTGATCGGACTCGTCATGCGACTACATTCGTCAAATGTATGCCAATGATAGATTTCTGAAATCTAACACGTTTTTCTCAAGCCACCGATCACCACCTGCCAAGACCGATGTCCGAGCGACCTGCTCTCGGACGTCGCTCTCGCGACAGCCATCTCGTTTCGTATTTGATCATCACCGAACCCGGGGTCAGATTTCCTGGTCACGCGGCCTTCCTGGCAATCCTTTCAATACAAATTTGAAATGCATCGAGTGAACGACTTTGCGTTTAATACGACTCGCATGAAGGTGATGTTTTATTCCAAATTTCTCACCTCGCCGATACATTTTCCTATTGTAACTAAGTGATCATAGCGACGGTGTGGCTTTGCTATTTTGCTACATTCGCTAAATGTATTAGTAGTAGCAATTTTCTTGCATCCTGCTGGCGATCTTGCTATAATTGACTTGAGCTGCAGTGCAAAGCCAACGCCACTAAAAATATCCCATTTCTATATATAGAAAGAGGGCCGTTGGGGGTGTGTCAAAACCAGAACCAAGTTCTGGCTTTGAGCGTGCGAGGTCCGGTCGCCCACGCTCGGAGTTCTTCTGATCATTATTGATCTCAACTGCATCCGTTCGACCGACAGTGTTATTCGCGAAAATCGGGATCCGATGCCAAGATGCGTTTTGATGACGAACCTGTTCGGGCTGGCCATTCTTGGTTCCAGGATCCAGCGCGTACTACTGCGCTCGATCCGCTACACCGTTGCTGGCGCTCCCCAACAAACCATCGGTATCTCCCTGTAAGACCAGAACCCAACAGCAGGTTGGCGCTGCTTCTCTTGACGAGCCCTCGGGCCGGTTGCCGCATCGAGTTTGGAATGATCCGTCAGGTAGAGCGCAAGCAGATTGCGTGCGGGCACCTCGGTCCGCGGGAACTGCCCCAGATCAACACCCATAGCAGGAGCTGATAGCCAATGGCACGTAGGTTGAAAGGTGCCCGCCTCCACTGGCGGAATAGGGATGCTGAGGGCAAGGAGTCTACCTGGGAAATCCGCGATGAATCCAGCAGAATCTCAACTGGCACAAGCAGTCGCCAAGAGGCAGAATTGCTGCTTTCCGAATACCTGTCCCAAAAGCATAGGCCCGCTGGCCCAGTGGGTCCGCATGAGATGAGCATCTCCCAATGCCTGACAATCTATGCTGACGAGCATGCGACCTATGTCGTGGATCCACCTAGGATCGGCTATGCTATCGACGCCTTGGACCGCTTCTGGGCAGACCAACCCACCTCTATCATTGCTGGCAACACATGCCGAAAATACGCCAACTCGCGGGTGACCAGGTTCGGAAAGCCTGCCTCGAACGGCACCATCCGTCGCGAACTCAGTGTGCTGCAGGCAGCGCTCAATTACTGCCATGGCGAAGGCTACCTCACATCGGTACCAAAGGTCACGCTGCCGCCAAAGCCTCCTGCCCGGGAACGCTGGCTCACTCGACAAGAAGCGGCCTGGCTCCTCCGCGGGGCAAGGAACCTGCGGGTCGACGGAAGGCACCTCGCCGATTTCATCCTGCACGCGCTCTACACTGGTTCAAGAAAAGTGACGATCCTCGCCATGTACATTAACACACCGAGCCTCGTAGGCGGTCACGTCGATACGGTGCAGGGCATCCTTTACCGCAAGCCCAGAGGCAAGTCTGAGACAGCCAAGTGGCAGAGGCCGGCACGGATCCCTCCGCGCTACCTGGCCCACCTCAGGCGGCAAGCCAAGCGCGGGCGCAAATACGTCGTGCAGGACTACCGTGGTAACCGCGTGGGCGAAATCAAGCATAGCTGGAGCCGAGCTAGAAACTTGGCCATGGAGCTTGCCAGAGCCAAGGGGATCGAATTCGATCTCTCCGATGTCACCCCCCATACGCTCAAGCATACTGCCATCACCTGGGCACTTCAGAAAGGCGTCTCGATTTGGGAGACTGCGGGATACTTCTCGACCTCGCCGGAGACGATCAACCGCGTCTACGGCCATCACAGCCCTGATTTCCTGAAGGGCGCGATCGACGCTCTGAACCGGAGCAAATAGATTTCCGAAATGTATGGGGGTGGACCCTCTGAGAGGTCGGCGGTGTTGATTTCTGGGTCCAGCGATCGGGTGGAAATCAGCAAGACGAGACCTCGGTTTCATCTCGATTCTCAATCATTTCCGCACCCAATCGGGACCCGACGCCCTTCTGGTTCGCTGAAAAAGCAAGCTAAGTCATTGATTTTTTTGGTGCACTCGGCGCGATTCGAACGCGCGGCCTCTGCCTTCGGAGGGCAGCGCTCTATCCAGCTGAGCTACGAGTGCTTCGCGGCAATGCTATAGAGGCTTCCTGATGGCTCTGCAACCGGCTGGCGATGCGTGCGGGGGGATTGTGCGTTCGGCTTACGCGCAGGTGCGCCGCGCACTGCGCTGGCCGCGTTGGGGGCGCAGGCGGGGGGCGCGCGCGGGCAGATCGGCCAATATGGCAGCGCGCGCCTCGGGCGACATCTGCGACCATGTAGCGATCTCGTCTAGCGTTCGCAAACAGCCCATGCAGAGCCCTTCGCTCGGGTGCATCAGGCAGATCTTGACGCAGGGGCTTTGTGGCTCATCGCGCTGCCAGAGATCCTCACTCATCGCGCGTTTTCGCGTTCGATGTTGCGCAGCCGATCAAGGGCGCCTTGTAGGATGTAACCGGCGGCGATCTGGTCGATCACCTCCGCGCGGCGGCGGCGCGAGGTGTCAGCCTCCAGCAGTGCCCGTTCTGCAGCGACGGTTGAAAGCCGCTCGTCCCAGTAGCCGATCGGAAGCTCGGTCAACCGCGAGAGGTTGCGCGCAAAGCCGCGCGTCGCCTGACAGCGCGGGCCTTCAGAGCCGTCCATGTTCAGCGGCAAGCCAAGCACGATACCTTGTAATTCGCGCTCTGCAACCAACCGAAGCAGCGCAGCGGCATCAAGCGTGAACTTTTCGCGCCGAATCGTGGTCAGTGGCGAGGCGACCTGTCGGCCCCCGTCAGAGACAGCCACACCGATCGTCTTGGTGCCAAGATCAAGCCCCGCCAAACCTCCTTTGGGTGGAAGTGCGGCTGCAAAATCGGCCAGCGTCTCACAGATCATTCCACCGCCCCGGCGGCTTGCGCCGCCGTGCGGACTTGCGCCAGATCTTCAGGCTTATCGGCAAAGGCGATTTGCGCCGCCGCCCACTTTACCTTGGCCTCGTCGGTGCGCCCCAGTGTGCCAAGGGCGTTGATGAGTTGCACCCATTCTGCAGCACTGCCGCCTTCGGTTTCCAGCCTGTCTGACAGTCGCGCTACCATAGAATCGATGAAGCTAGATTGCTCCTCAGCGGAAAGGGATGCAGCGGCGGCCATATCTTCGGCCGAAGGTCCGGCCAATGCAGGCGGCATCGCTTCGCCGATGGCCGCACCTTCGATCATCGCAAGATCGACGGGGCGTTCGGCAAAGACCTGCTGTGCTTCTTCCCATACTGCTGCGGCGCGCTGCTCGTCACCCAGAAGCTTTAGCGCCCTGATCAGGCGCGCCCATTCTTCGGCGGTGCCGCCCATCCCTGCCATCTTGCTCATCAATGCCTGCGTTGCTTCCCCCAGCGCCGCTTCGCGCGCCTCTGGCGCTAAATTCGCCGCGGCGGCTAGATCGGTGGCGGTCGGGCCGACCGCCTGCGCCGCAGGCGCCTCATAATCCGCTTGCCCCGCGAACCATGCGAGTTCGTTGATCGTTCGCCGGATCGGGGCGATCCACGGCGCATTTTCAGGCCCGCGGGCCAACAGCGCCGACCAGATATCGAAGGTGCGGTCGGGGCGGTTCAGCTGCGCCATCATAAGCCCCATGTAGTAAAGTGCTGTGCCGTTGCCTGGGTCTTTGTTCAGAACACTGCCCAGCACTGCCTCGATTTCGGGGGTGATGACGCCGCCGGTTGCACCGATCATGAATTCGGCCTGCATCGCCAAATCATTTGCGCTTGCGGTATCGCCCTTGAGCGCAATCAGTTTTTGCTGCGCGATCCAAGCCTCATGAAAGTTGCCCAAAAGCGCTTCGTTGCGCGCCAGAAGATCATGCCCCTCCGGGTCGTCCGGCCGATCAATTACCGCTTGGCGCAGCTTGACCATCAAATCGGCAAACTGCGCGTCGGGCTCTGGGGGTGCTCCGCGTATTGCGTCAGCCGTTGCCTCCGCCTCAGTTTGCGAGGGGCGCGCGTCGTAGGCGGCGTTCGATTCGGCCAGCCGCGCATACATGGGCTGATCGGAAAAACCGGGCGTCCCGAGCCACTGATAAACCCCGACCGACGCCCCCAAAAGCGCCATGATCGCCACCGCAGCTGCAGCCGTGGCGCCGAGCGGCGCGCGCTCGCCAACCCGTCCGCCTTTGGCGGCGCGGTCTGCCTCGAGCAGACGGCGCGAGATTTCGACCCGCAACCTCTCGCCCTCATCAGGTGCAATCACCCCACGGGCAAGGTCTGCCTCGACGCCTTTCAACTGGTCGCGGTAAAGCCCCAGGTCCTTGGCAGCATCAGGCTGTGCCGCAGCCTCTGCTCCGCCACGCCAAAGTGCGAGCATGAACAAAAGCGCGATGACGGCAACCAGGGCCGCAGTCAGGGTCCAGAACAACATGGGCACTCCCTTCAGGTTGACATTCATTTAGAGCGAGATCGCGCCAAGCAAAACCCCAAGTTGCGACACACGCGCACCATGCCGCAGGTGTGATGTCGCATTTTTCCCCATTATGCCGCATGGGTGCTGCTTGCGGCCGCGGCCATGGTCCATCAGTCTGGCGACAATAGGCGCGACGGGCGGGAATCGCCGTGGGCCAAGGCTCGGGAGTTCGGAGCATGAGACGCTACTCGATTTTCGCCGTGGCCCGCGAGGGTTTGCGTTTTCACCAAGGCTGGGGCCGCGCTTGGGCCGCACCGGAACCAAAAAAGAAATACGAAGTCGTCGTGGTCGGCGCGGGCGGGCATGGGTTGGCCACGGCTTATTACCTTGGCCGCAACTTTGGCATTCGCAATGTGGCAATCATCGACAAGGGTTGGCTTGGCGGCGGCAACACCGGGCGCAACACCACAGTGATCCGCTCGAACTACCTGCAAGACCCTTCGGCGGCGATCTACGAAAAGTCACGCGCGCTGTATGAAACGCTCAGCCAGGATCTGAACTACAACATCATGTTCAGCCCGCGCGGACTGTTGATGCTGGCGCAGACCGAACACGAAGCGCGCGGCTACAAGCGCACGGTGCACGCCAACGCGCTGCAAGGTATCGAAACCCAGTGGATCGAACCTGCAAGGGTCAAAGAACTGGTTCCTATCATGAATATCGCGGGGCCGCGTTATCCGGTGCTTGGCGCGCTGTATCAGCCGCGCGGCGGCACTGCGCGCCATGATGCGGTGGCGTGGGGCTATGCGCGTGCCTGTTCCGACATGGGCATGGACATCATTCAGAACTGCGAAGTCACCGGCGTGCGCACCCAGGGCGGGCGTGTGCACGGAGTGGACACATCGCGCGGTGCGATCGATTGCGACAAGCTGGCGATGGTGGTTGCGGGCAACGCCTCGGTGCTGGCCGATATGGCCGGGTTCCGCCTGCCGATCGAAAGCCTTTCCCTGCAGGCGCTGGTCAGCGAACCGATCAAGCCTGCAATCAATGTGGTGGTGATGGCCAATACCGTGCACGGCTATATGAGCCAGTCCGACAAGGGCGAACTGGTAATCGGCGGTGGCACCGACGGGTTCAATAACTACACGCAGCGCGGTTCGTGGAACCATATCGAAGAAACCATCCGCGCACTGATCGAGACTTTCCCGATCATCTCCCGCCTGAAGTTGATGCGCCAGTGGGGCGGCATCGTCGATATGACGGGCGATCGCTCTCCGATTCTTTCAACAACCCCGGTCGAGGGCATATTTGTCAACTGTGGCTGGGGCACGGGCGGGTTCAAATCAATCCCCGGCTCGGGCTGGGCGATGGCCGAGCTGGTGGCCAAGGGCACACCCGGCCCGCTTGCCGCCGAGTTCGGCCTGAACCGCTTTCGCGAAGGGCGCTTCATAGACGAAAGCGTGGCGGCTGGGGTGGCACATTGATGGCGACTAGGGATCAACTGATAAAATGGGGGCTTTCTGCGCTCCCCATCTATTTCTTCGGCGCAACAAATGGATGGTTGATAAAGAATGGTTCAGCAAGCGACTTCCAGCGTTTTGGAACAGTTTCCATCGTTGTGGGAGTGACGCTTTACGCACTGAGCGCTTCTCACTTCTTGCGCCAACGAGAACCCGCTACTTCAGATGCAGTATTTTGGTCACGAGAATTTCGGGCGGGCGAGGTTTTTCTTGTTGTCGTGGGAACACTTCAAACGGGATACGGAGACATTCTCCACCAATGGCTGCAAGGCAAAGGATCGTGACATGAAACGCCAGATTTCCTTTCTATCTTCTTGCAATCATCTGCCGCTTCTTCATTGCCGAAATACCTCGGGGGTCAGGGAGCCGCGCTCCCGCGATAACGGGAACCTTTCACGCCGCTCGCGTGTTGTGTTGTCAGACACAACAGCATTGGAGCGCGCATCATGGCAATCGACACCACCAACAAGTCAGCAACTGGTTTCATTCTCGGCGCAGTCGTCGTCGTGCTTGGCGGCGTGGTTTGGTATCTGGTCACCGATGGCGACCTGTTTGGCCGCAACGAGGCGACCATCACTATTCAGGTGCCGGACGTCCTCAAGTAAACCTTCCGCATCGTTTTCGATCCCGGCAACCGGGGGCGTCATTGCCTCCGGCTTTGCCATGTCAGGAGCCTACCTATGCTGACCCTCACCTGCCCCTATTGCGGCGTGGCCGCCGAGGAAACCGAACTTGCCCCGGGCGGCGAGGCGCATCTGACGCGTTTTGGCCCGGGGTCGAGCGATGATGACTTTGAAGCCTACCTCTTTTCGCGCAGCAACCCCAAGGGCGTGCATTTTGAACGCTGGCGCCATGCCTATGGCTGCGGCAAGTGGTTTCTTGCGGCGCGTTGCACCGTCACGCTCGAAGTGTTCGGCACCTACCCCGCGCAATGTTTCGCACCGCCCCCCGAGCTGATCGCCGCGATCAAGGCGAAACGGCCTGAGTGGAAGGGTTTCCAATGAGCACCCGTCTCGCCACCGGCGGCCGCCTGATCGACCGCACCAAACCGCTTGACTTCAGCTTCGATGGTCGCGCGATGCGCGGGTATGCAGGCGACACGCTGGCCGCGGCCCTCTTGGCCAATAACCAGATGCTGATCGGGCGCAGCTTCAAATACCACCGCCCGCGCGGCATACTCGCCTCGGGAGTGGAAGAGCCGAACGCGATGGTGGCACTTGGCCAAGGAGCGCGGATTGAACCCGACCAGCGCACCACCACCACCGAGCTTTTTGCAGGCGCCAGCGCCGCCAGCCAGAACGCATGGCCTAGCCTCGATTTCGATATTGGCGCGCTCAACAACCTCGCCTACCGCTTTCTGCCGGCGGGGTTTTACTACAAGACCTTCATGTTCCCTCGCTTTGCGTGGAAGCACCTGTTTGAACCGGTGGTGCGCCAATCCGCAGGCATGGGCCCGGTGCCCAAACAGCCCGATCCCGACCGCTACGAACAGGCCTATGATTTCACCGATGTGCTGGTGGCAGGCGGTGGCGTTGCGGGCCTTGCCGCCGCCCTGGCCGCAGCCAGCGCGGGCCAGCGTGTGCTGGTGCTTGAACAGACCGCGCATTGGGGCGGGCGCGCCCCGGTTGACGGTATCGAGATTGACGGCAAGCCCGCCGATGCATGGGTAGCCGAAATCGTCGCATCCCTTGGCGCAATGCCCAATGTCACGTTGCGCAACCGTACCATGGTGGCGGGGGTTTACGATCACGGCTATGTGGTTGCGCAAGAGGCGGTGGCCGATCATCTACCCGGCACCGATCTGCCACGCCATCGGCTTTGGCGTATTCGCGCAGGCCGGGTGATTGCCGCGACCGGCGCTATCGAGCGGCCGCTGGCCTTCGCCGCCAACGACACCCCCGGTGTGATGCTTGCCTCTGCCGTGCGCGATTATGTGGTGAACTGGGCGGTCAGCCCCGGCGATCGCACCGTGGTGGTAACCAATAACGACGATGCCTACCGCACCGCGCTCACCTTGCTCGACGCGGGCCTCGTGGTGCCCGCCATTCTTGACGCGCGCGCCTCCGTTACGGGCGAGCTGCCTGCCATGGCTCGCGCCCGCGGAATCCGCGTGCTTGAAGGGCGCGGCATCGCCAAGGTCAAGGGCGGCAAGCGCGTCAAGGCGGTGCAGGTCTGCGTGCAGGCGGGCGAAGGTGCTGTGCTTGAAACTATTGCCTGCGACTGTGTGGCGATGTCGGGCGGGTTTTCGCCCGTGGTGCACCTTTATTCGCAACCGGGCGGCAAGCTGCAATGGGATGGTGCCAATGGAATGTTCACCCCGGACCCCGCGCGTGCGCCCACCGGGGCCGATGGCGCCGCCTTTGTCGCCTGCGCCGGGGCCGCAGCGGGCGCCTTGCAAGCGGCGGCCTGCCTTGCAGATGCGCATTCTGCGGGTGGTGGCAAAGCCAAAGCTGCACCAAAGGCTGCCGCCCCTGTCGAGGCACCGATGCATCCCGTCTGGATGATGCCACAAGGCGCACCCGTGGCATTGCGCTTCAAGATGCTGCTCGACTATCAGAACGACGTAAAAGTTTCCGACGTGCAGCTTGCCGCCCGCGAGGGCTATGAAAGCGTCGAACACGCCAAGCGTTACACCACGCTCGGCATGGCCTCTGACCAAGGCAAGATGAGCAATATCAACGGCCTCGCCATCCTCTCCGACGCGCTAGGTCAGCCTATTCCCGCCACCGGCACCACCACCTTCCGCCCCCCCTATACGCCGATCAGTTTTGGTGCCGTCGCAGGCGAGGCGCGCGGCGAAATCTTTGCCCCGCTGCGCCGCACCCCGATGCACGCATGGCACGAGGCGCAGGGCGCCCATTGGGAACCCGTCGGCCTTTGGCGGCGCCCCTATTGCTACCCGCGCGCAGGCGAAACCCACGCACAGGCGGTCAACCGCGAGGTCGCCAACACCCGCAACAACGTCGGTTTGCTTGACGCCTCGACGCTGGGCAAGATCCTCGTCAAGGGGCCCGATGCCGGGCGCTTCCTAGACATGATCTACACCGGTGTCATGTCCACCCTGCCGGTGGGCAAATGCCGCTATGGCCTTACCTGCAACGAAAACGGGTTTCTGATCGACGACGGTGTAGTGGCGCGGCTTTCCGACGACAGCTGGCTTTGCCACACCACCTCGGGGGGTGCCGATTCAATCCATGCGCATATGGAAAATTGGCTGCAATGCGAATGGTGGGACTGGAAGGTGTATAGCGCCAATCTTACCGAGCAATTCGCACAAGTCGCCATCGTTGGCCCCAATGCGCGCAAGTTGTTGGAAAAGCTGGGCGGCATGGATGTCAGCCGAGAGGCGCTGCCCTTCATGACCTTTGCCGAAGGCACACTCGCAGGCATTCCTTCGCGGGTGTTCCGCATCTCGTTCTCGGGCGAACTCAGCTACGAGGTTGCTGTGCCCACCTCGCAAGGTATGGCCTTCTGGAACGCCTGCCTTGAGGCAGGCACCGAGCTGGGGCTGATGCCTTACGGTACCGAAGCGATCCACGTGCTGCGGGCGGAAAAGGGCTTTATCATCGTCGGCGACGAAACCGATGGCACAGTCATTCCACAAGACCTTGGCCTTGGCTGGGCAATTTCGAAGAAAAAGCCCGACTACATTGGCAAGCGCGCGCAGGAACGAAGCCACATGACCAACCCCGAACGCTGGCGTCTGGTGGGCCTTGAAACGCTCGATGGTTCGGTTCTGCCCGATGGGGTGCTGGCACCCGCGCCGGGGGTCAATGCCAATGGCCAGCGCAACACCCAAGGGCGCGTCACCTCGACCTATTTCTCGCCCACTCTCGGGCGCGGCATCGCCATGGGTCTGGTGCACCGCGGGCCCGAACGGATGGGCGAGGTGCTCGATTTCATAGCCGACGGTAAAACCATCAAGGCACGCATCTGCGATCAGGTGTTCTTTGACAAGGACGGGGAGAAGCAGAATGCGTGATCCAGTCAGCGCATTGGGTGGACAAAGCCACGAGGGCTTTGCACGCATCACAGAAGCGGGCCTGCAAGGCATGATCACGCTGCGCGGCGATCTTGCCACGGGCGCAATTGCCAAGGCGGTGAAGGCGGCCACTGGCTGCGCCTTGCCCGCCCAGCGCGCCATCGTGACCAAAGGCACCGCCTCCGCCGCCTGGATGTCACCAGACGAGTTGCTGCTGCTTGTCCCCTACACAGAGGCCGAGGCCACCGCCGCCGCCCTGTCTGCGGCACTGGCAGGCGACCACGTTCTGATCGCTAATGTCTCGGATGCGCGCGCGCTGTTTCGCATTTCGGGCGTCAAAGCCGATCAGGTACTGGCCAAGCTCTGCCCCGTGGATTTCGCGCGACTGCCTGCGGGCGAATTGCGCCGCACCCGCGCCGCTCAGGTTGCCGCCGCGATCTGGCGTTCGGCGCCTGACGAGCTGAGCCTGATCTGCTTTCGCTCAGTGGCAGGCTATGTCTTCGATCTGCTTGCCATTTCGGCCCGCGAAGGCAGCGAGCTTTCGCCAACCTGAATGCTTCAGTCCAAATATCCTCGGGGGTCCGGGGGGGAACCCCCCGGCGGCACCGTTTGGCAAGCCTTGACCTTTGCGCTCCGCGCCCCCTTTTATACTCTACAAGCATTCCAATGAAAGGATCGCGCCAATGGCCTTCACCCTGCCTGACCTTCCCTACGCACATGATGCGCTCGCCCCGCTCGGCATGAGCCGCGAGACGCTCGAATATCACCATGACCTGCACCACAAAGCCTATGTCGACAACGGCAACAAACTTGTCGCGGGCACACAGTGGGAGGGCAAAAGCCTTGAGGCGATTGTCGCGGGCACCTACGTCGCGGGTGCCGTGGCGCAATCTGGCCTGTTCAACAATGCCAGCCAACACTGGAACCATGCGCTTTTCTGGGAAGTGATGGGGCCGGGCGAGGCGAAAAAGATGCCGGGCGTTCTGGAACAGGCGCTGATCGACAACTTCGGTTCGGTCGCCAAGTTCAAGGAAGAGTTCGCCGCCGCCGGCGCGGCGCAATTCGGTTCTGGCTGGGCATGGCTCGTCAAGGCCAAGGATGGCACGCTCAAGGTCAGCAAGACCGAAAACGGCGTCAACCCGCTCTGCTTCGGGCAAACCGCCCTGCTTGGCTGCGATGTGTGGGAACACAGCTACTACATCGATTTTCGCAACAAGCGGCCAGCCTATCTGACCAACTTCCTTGACAAATTGGTCAACTGGGAAGCGGTCGCCGCACGGCTCTGATTGCTCTGCACCCAACACGACCCCGCCGGGCACGCCCCGGCGGGGTTTTTTCATGCCGTCCACGCCCCCATATAGGGTGCAGGGCTTTAGCCCTGAAACACCGCTAGGAGGGCGTCATGTTGCTTGCCAAAGGTGCTTGGGTGGTTGTCGCAGACGGCGAAAAGGCACTCATTCTGGAAAATATCGGCGGTCCGAAGCAGGCGGATCTGCGTTTGCTTGCACGTGATGAGGCGAACTTGGAGATTCCCGGCGCCGCCAGCTACCAGCCTGGAAAGGTTCACGAATCCGGCCCCGGCATGCGTCGCTCGGCACTTGAGATGCCCGATTACGCGCGCCTTGCGGGTGAGCGTTTTGCGGCGGAACTGGTAGATATGCTGACCAAAGCCGCGCGCGCAGAACGCTTTACGCGGCTGGTTCTGGCCGCGCCGCCGCAGGTTCTGGGCGCATTGCGCGATGCGATGGGCGCAGATTTGCGTGCGCGCGTGGTCGCTGAACTGCCCAAAACCCTGACCAAGCATCCTGTGCCAAAGATTGCCGAGCTGATTGCCGCCGAAATCGACACCCTCTGAAGGCGTGCTCAGGCTTCTGGCATCTGCCCCGTCGCAGGGGCAAGTAGCCGCGTGAACAGCCCTTCCAGAAACTGGCCTGCCTCGGCAAAGGGGTCGTGGCCGGGGCCGAGCACGGCGCGCACCTGCACATCAAAATCAGCGTAATGCTGGGTCAGTGCCCAGATCGAGAAAATCAGATGGTGCGGGTCAACCGCCGCAATGCGTCCTTCCGCGCCCCAGCCCCTGATTACCGCAGCCTTTTCATCGACCAGCGATTTCAACTCGCCCTCAATTGCCTCCGCCATGCGCGGCGCGCCTTGCAGGATCTCGTTGGCAAACAAGCGGCTTTCGCGCGGGTAGTCGCGGCTCATCTCGATCTTGCGGCGCACATAGTCGAGGATCTCTTCCATTGGATCGCCCGCCGGGTCGAGCGCGCGCAGCGGCGCAAGCCAGCTGTCCATCAACCCCGAAAGCAAATCGAGGTGAATCGCCTCTTTCGATGCGAAGTAATATAGCACATTCGGCTTGGAAAGCCCTGCGGCCGCTGCGATCTGGTCAAGCGTGGCGCCGCGAAAACCATGTGCTGAAAACACATCTAGCGCCGCTTCAAGGATGACTTCGCGGTTCTGGCGCTGGATGCGGCTGTTGGGGCGGGTGTTCGGATCTGACAATCGGACCTCGGGCTTTGCTTGGGCTGTTACGGCTCGCTTGACTGCCCCTATCTCTCTGCTAGCCTGAGACTGACCGTTTGGTCAAACATCAAGACATGACCGCGCTTCCGATGCCGTCCGAAAAACGGCGCGCCGCGTGGCGAAGCCCAAGGGAGACCCGCATGGCGCTGGACCGAAAGCCGAACCCCAATGACCTCAACGCATTCTGGATGCCGTTCACCGCGAACCGGCAATTCAAGAAAGCGCCGCGCATGTTCGTGGCGGCGAAAGACATGCATTACACCACCTCGGAGGGTCGTCAGGTGCTTGACGGCACCGCGGGTCTTTGGTGCTGCAACGCCGGGCACTGCCGCCCGAAAATCACTGAAGCTATTGCCAAGCAGGCAGCCGAACTTGATTACGCGCCCGCCTTCCAGATGGGGCACCCGGCGGCTTTTGAACTGGCCAACCGCATCATCGAGATTGCGCCGAAGGGTATGGAACATGTGTTCTATACCAACTCGGGCTCGGAATCGGTTGAAACCGCGCTGAAGCTCGCCATCGCCTACCATCGCGCCCGCGGCGAGGGCGCGCGCACACGGTTGATTGGGCGCGAGCGGGGCTATCACGGCGTCAACTTTGGCGGCATTTCGGTGGGTGGAATCGTCACCAACCGCAAAGTTTTCGGCACTCTTCTGGGTGGGGTTGACCATCTGCCGCACACGCACCTGCCAGCACAAAACGCTTTTACGCGCGGTCAACCCGAACAGGGCGCGAACCTTGCAGATGAGCTGGAACGGATCGTGGCGCTACACGGTGCCGAAACCATCGCGGCGGTGATTGTAGAGCCGATGGCGGGCTCGACCGGTGTGCTTCTGCCGCCCAAGGGTTACCTCGAAAAACTGCGGGCGATCACCAAAAAGCACGGCATCCTGCTGATTTTTGATGAGGTCATCACCGGTTTCGGGCGCTTGGGTTCGGCCTTCGCGGCGCAACACTACAACGTGCTGCCCGATATGATGACAACCGCCAAGGGCCTGACGAACGGCGTGATTCCAATGGGCGCGGTGATGACCACTGCCGAGGTGCACGATGCCTTCATGCAGGGCCCCGAGCATATGATCGAGTTGTTCCACGGCTACACCTATTCAGGCAACCCGATCGCCAGCGTCGCGGGCATCGCCACGCTTGAGGTCTATAAGGAAGAGGGTCTTTTTGAACGTGCCGCATCCCTTGCCCCTTATTGGGAAGATGCGTTGCACAGCCTCAAGGGCACGCGCCATGTGATCGACATCCGCAACGAAGGGCTGATCGGCGCGGTTGAGTTGGAACCGATCGCGGGCGAACCGACCAAACGCGCTTTCACAGCGTTCCTCAAAGCCTACGAAAAGGGCATCCTGATCCGCACCACCGGCGACATCATCGCCATGAGCCCGCCGCTAATCATCGAAAAAGCCCAGATCGACCAGTTGATCGGCACCCTGCGCGAGGTACTCGAATCGCTTGACTGATTAAACAGCCCCCGCCAACGGGCGGGGGCGTTTTGAGCGAGCACGCACAGCCACGACGCCATTTCAGGGCGAGCGTTGTTGTGCGTTGTCCGCTTAACCAATTTGTCGCGTCGCCGCCCCGTTGCGGCCATGCTGAAGCCCGAATGCAGTACAAAGCTGTGCTTGATGCTTGCAATGGGGTTTTCAGTATTGGGACGTGCGATCAGGGCAATCGTGTTTGCAACGGGCATTACGCTGCTGGCCTTAGCTGGAACGTTGGCCCTACCAATTGTGCGTGGGCACGCCAGCACGGGCAATTCGCAAGGGCTTTTCGCCAGCGGAATTGCCAACTTGCGAGATACCTCCAACACATCCGGGCTGTCTGCGCTGCGCGAACGAAACGACTGTCACGGTATCTTGTGCCCGCGCCCGACCCCCGATGGCGTGGCCGTGGTGGACATGTCCGATGTCATGGGCAATGCGCGCGGTTCCGAGGGTGCTGCTGGAAGCGCCCGCTTTGTGACACCGCCCAAGCGTTGATTAGCCTAACCCGAGTTGCGCCTTCAGCGCCAGCAATCGTGCAGCCCGACCTTCGTCCCAATCGGCAGTGCGCGCGGCAAACAATGTCGCCTGGCTTTGATGGATCAAGGCGCCGTCGAGGATTTTAAGATGATTAGCGCGCAGCGTTTCGCCTGATGAGGTGATGTCGGCAACCGCCTCGGCGGTCAAGTTCTTGACCGTGCCTTCGGTTGCACCTTGGCTGTCAACCAACTGGTAATCGGCCACGCCTTGTGCTCGCAGAAACTCGCGCACAAGGCGGTGGTATTTTGTGGCGATGCGCAGGCGAAACCCGTGCTGCGCGCGAAACGCAGCTGCCACCGCGTCAAGGTCGTCAAGCGTTTCCACATCGGCCCAAGCGGCGGGCACCGCGAGAATCAGGTCGGCATGGCCAAAACCCATCGGTGCCAGCTCGACCACCTGCGTTTGCCAATCGGCCAGCTTTTCGCGCACAAGGTCAGAGCCTGTAACGCCAAGGTGAATGCGCCCTGCCGCCAACTCGCGCGGAATCTCGCCCGCCGACAAAAGCACCAGTTCCACCCCTTCGGCCCCTGCCACCGCCCCCGCGTATTCACGCGCGTTGCCATTGCGGCTAAGTGCAACACCGCGCGCGGCGAACCACTCGAACGTATCTTCCATTAGTCGGCCCTTCGAGGGCACGCCCAGCTTGAGGCTCATCTTGCGCCCTCCAGATCGGCCACAAGGCCCGCTCGGATCACGCCCCCCACGGCGGGGATGGACCGCCCCTGCCCCAGCACTGCTGTCAGCGCGTCATAACGCCCGCCCGAGGCGATGGGTGGCAGACCGGGCGCAGGTGCGGCAAAGGAAAATACGAAGCCGTCGTAATATTCCATCGTGCCCAGGCCGTGGCTGGCTTGATAGGTTACGCGGCTCAGGTCCACCCCTCGCGCGGCAAGCGCGGCAAGGCGCCGAGCCAGCCGGGCGACGGCGGGGGCAATAGCGGGCATAGTGTGCGCAATTGCCTCTAGCTCGGCCAGTGCTTGCGGCGCTGGGGCAGAAACCGCGAAAAGCCGTGCAAGGGCCGCAACCGCCGATGCAGGCAAAGGCGGCGCGGCGGCATCGGCGCGCAGAGCGGCGATGCGGGTGGCCATATCAGCGCTGCTTCGCAGCCCGACCCAATGCGCGCGCGGGGCAGAACCTGCCAGCAACGCCACGCGGCTGGCCGAAGGCGCAGGCGGCGCCGCAAAGTGCGCCAGCAACGCCTGAAACCGCGCCGGTCGCCAGATATGGCGCAAAAGTGCCGCCCGGCGCGCAGGCAACGTGTCAAGCCCACGCACGGCGTCCATCAGCAGCCCGATGTCCCCGATCGAAGCAGCAAGGTTCAAAGGGGCAAGCAGGCCTGAGAACAGCGCAAAGACCTCGGCATCGGCCCCCTCTGGATCGGCGCGGTCAAAGACCTCGTACCCCGCCTGAAAAAACTCGGGTGCGCGGGCGCTTCGGTGTTCTTGCTTGCGAAACACCTCGCCAAAGTAGCAATAGCGCGCGGGCTCGGCCCCATCCGCCATATGCGCCTGCACCACGGGCACGGTAAAATCGGGCCGCAGCATCAACTCGCCCCGCAGCGGGTCAGAGGTGACATAGGCGCGCGCACGGATATCTTCGCCGTAAAGGTCAAGCAACGCCTCGGCGGGTTGCAGAATGTCTGCCTCAACCTCTAGTGCGCCCGCCTCGCGAAAGGCGGCCAGCAGCCGTGCTCCGACGGCGCGCGCGGCGGCCTTGGTCGCCATCAGCCGCGCCCCAGCAGGGCGCGGACGGCGGCTACAAGACCTTCGCGCGGCGCCTCGGATTGTGCGGGCTGCGCCTTCCATTCCTCGTGGCTGGCCTCGGCGGCGATGCGGGCACCAAGGGCGAGGTCTTTCAGTTGCACGACGCCCCGCGCAGCCTCGTCTCCACCCTGAATAACGGCAATGGGAGAGCCGCGTTTATCGGCGTATTTCAACTGGTTGCCAAAGTTCTTGGGGTTGCCAAGGTAAACCTCGGCGCGGATTCCGGCGCGGCGCAACTCGTTCGCCATGCCAAGGTAATCGTCCATGCGCTCACGGTCCATCACGGTCACGATCACCGGCCCCGGTGCCGCACCGCCCAGCCGCCCCTTTTCGCGCAACGCTGCCAAGAGCCGGTCAACGCCGATTGAAACCCCGGTTGCGGGCACCTTTTGCCCGGTGAAGCGTTCCACCAACCCGTCATACCGCCCGCCGCCCGCAACCGAACCAAACTGCCGTTTGCGGCCCTTTTCATCAAGGATTTCAAAGGTAAGCTCGGCCTCGAACACCGGCCCGGTGTAATAGCCCAAGCCGCGCACCACCGAGGGGTCGATGATGATGCGGTCGGGGCCATAGCCTTGCGAAGCAAGCAATTCGGCGATGGTTTCAAGTTCGGTGACGCCTTCAAGGCCCATATCCGAACCTACCACCAACTCGCGCAGCCGTGCGCAGGTGGCCGCACCACTTTCACGCCGCGCGGACATGAAGCCCATCACCACATCGGCCTGTGCCTCGCCAAGGCCCGCGCCACGGGTGAAATCGCCAGATCCGTCCATGCGCCCCGCACCGATCAGATCGCGCACGCCCGCCTCGCCGAACTTGTCGAACTTGTCGATAGCGCGCAGCACGGTGCCGCGCGCGTCTTCGTGTTCCGCGCCCGCAATGCCGATGACCTCCATCACCCCGTTCAGCACCTTGCGGTTGTTGACGCGGATCAGGTAGTCGCCGCGCACGATGCCCACCGCCTCCAACGCCTCGGCCAGCATGGCGCAAATTTCGGCATCGGCAGCCACTGATGGCGCGCCAACGGTATCAGCATCGCATTGATAAAACTGGCGAAAACGCCCCGGCCCCGGCTTCTCATTGCGCCAGACCGGGCCCATCGCGTAGCGGCGGTACGGCGAGGGAAGATCGTTGCGAAACTGTGCGGCCACACGCGCCAAGGGGGCGGTCAGATCGTAGCGCAGCGCCAGCCAGTCACCGGCGCGGCTGGCACCTTCTTCATCTTCTTGCCAGGCAAAGACACCGGCGTTGGGCCGATCGACATCGGGCAGAAACTTGCCCAGCGCTTCGACCGTTTCCACCGCTGCAGTTTCCAGCGGGTCGAAGCCGTGAAGCTGATACACCTCGGCGATGGTATCGAGCATGGCTTTGCGCTCGGTTACATCGGCACCGAAGTAATCGCGGAACCCTTTTGGGGGTTCGGCGCGGGGGCGCCGGGGGGATGGGTCCTTGGCCATTGGCTTTGCCTCGCGTAAGCTCTGGCGCGGTCATACCGAAAGGCCGCAGGGCGGGCAAGCCGCGCGGGGGTGCGAATGGAGCGGATCGACAAGACTGAAGAGCTTATCGCGCATTTGGCGCGCGTGAGCGATGACCTTTCCCAGATTGTCGCCCGACAAGAAGCGCAGATTGCGCGGCTGGAGCGGCGGGTGGAAATGCTGAGCCAGCGCGAAGCCGAGCGCGAGTTGGAGGCGGGTGGCGGCATTCCCTTGGCCGATCAACGCCCGCCGCACTGGTAACGCGATGCGACGCGGGTCTTGGCTTGGTCGCCTAGTGCTAAGCTTTGCAACAGCACAGGTGGGGTTTCTGGGCCTGATCGCGCTCTGGCCTGCCGTGGGTAGTCCGCAGGCGGCATTGCAGGTGGCCGAAGTGCGTGGCGATCTTTGGTTTCGCTCGGGTTTTGCAACGCTAGCGATGGTGGCGCTGCCGCTTTTGGCGCTGCATATACTGGCGCTGCGCGGTTGGGTCGCACGGCTTTGTGCGGCACTTGCGTTGGCTGCCACGGGGCTGCTTGGCTGGCAGATGGCGGGCGAGGCGATGGCGCTGCTGCAGTTTCACGATGCGCCACTGCAACTTGCGCGGGCGCTGACGGCGGCGCGGTTGCATAGCCTTGCGCTGGCGCTGCTAGCATTAGGTGCGCTGATTGTGGCGGCGCGCGCCGACGCGTTGGCGTGAGCGGCTTGCGCCCGAGCATCAGCGATGCAAGGGTCGCGCGGCACTTTGCCACCGAGGCCTTCGCTTGACCCTTTCCCGGATATTGCGCCTTCCCAAAGGCTTGCATCTGCCCACGCTCGCACTGACCATGGCGTTGGGTGTTGCGGGCGGGTTTGGTGCGCGCGCCGTGCATCTGCCGCTGCCGATGCTGCTTGGCTCGCTACTTGCCGTTGCCGCGGCGGCACTGGCGGGGCTGCGGCCTTTTAGGCGGTTGCCGCAATGCCCTACCGGCTTGCGGCTTTTCTTTGTGCCAATCATCGGCGTGGCGATTGGCGGCAATTTCACGCCGCAGATCCTTTTAGAGGCACGGCTTTGGTGGCCCTCGTTGGTGGCGCTTTGCCTATTCATTCCGACTGCACATTTGCTGGGCTACCGCGCGCTCAAGGCCATCGGTCGGCTGGACCCGATCACTACATTCTTCGGCACCGCCCCGGGCGGGCTGACCGAAACTGTGCTGATGGGCGAAGAGGCTGGCGCAGATGTTGCGATGTTGACCATGCTGCAATTCCTGCGGCTGATTCTGACGATCATCGTGGTGCCATTGGGCTTTACCATTGCCACCGGGCACGCGGTGGGCTCGGCGGGCGGTGCCTCATTGGTTGGGGCGCACACACTTGGCGCTGCCGATTGGGGCTGGATTCTGGGCGCGGCAGCGCTCGGGCTCGTGCTCGGGCGCGCCTCGCGGTTGCCTGCGGGAATGATCACCGGGCCGATCATCGTATCGGCTGCCATGCATCTTTCGGGCCTGAGCGATGCCAGTCCGCCCCTCTGGTCGATCATGGCCACGCAAATCGTGATTGGCACCTCGCTTGGTGTGCGCTTTGCGGGAATGCCGCTTGGTCGGCTTGTGCTGGCACTGCGGTTGGCGATAGTGAACGTGCTGATCTTTATCGCGCTCGCAGCGATTTTTGCGTACTCGCTGGCTGGCTTCGTGAACGAGCCTGTCGCGGCGGTGTTTCTGGCCTTCGCGCCGGGCGGGCTGACCGAAATGTCGCTGATCGCGCTTAGCCTGCAGATGAGTGTCATCTATGTGACCGCGCATCACGTGCTGCGGATATTACTTGCGGTGGCAATCGCGCGGGTCTTTGCCGGGTGTGTCGCGCGCTAGATATCCTCGACCATCGACACACCGGACAGCGCGCGCAGTGCGCTGCGGATCTGCGGCGTCACCGGCAATGGGCGCGCCGCCGAATAGGTATATTCGCAGCCCTTTTCATAGTCGGTGATGCGAAATTCGACCGGGCCGCGTGTGCGGGTGCGCCCCTCAGCCTCGATTCGCCCAAACACCGCCGCCACTGCGGTGACAGCTTCGGGGGTCTCAAGAAAGAGGCGCAGGCCAGAGCTGCCAGCATCTGCCGACACGGCCTCGACCGGCTGCACTGCGCGCGCCAAAAGCTTCAGCTTTTCGCCCTCGGCGGTCGCCTCAACCGTCATCACCACCGCCGAGCCGATTTCCAGGTGATTGCGCGCGGCTTCCAGCACATCGGAAAACAACGTCGCCTCGCCAAGTCCCGTGGGGTCGGAAAAGCTGACGAAGGCAAAACGGTTGCCGCGTGCCGACTTCTTTTCTTTTACCTGTGACACCATCCCCGCAATGCGCGCCATCTGCGGCCCACGTTCGGCAGCGACGGTCAATTCTGCAAGGGTCTGCACACGGGCACGGCGCAGCATCGGCATGAATTCATCAAGCGGATGCCCCGAAAGGTAGAACCCGATCGCCTGATGCTCCTCGGATAGCCTCTCGGCGGACGCCCAATCATCGACATCGGCCAGCCGCGGTGGCGGCAAGTCTTCGCCCGCCTCGCCAAACAGCGAAACTTGCGCTGAGCCCTGCGCCTCGTGCGATGCGGCAGAAAACGCCGCCAGCGCATCGAGGCTGGCAAAAACCCGGTGACGGTTGGGGTCGAGCGCATCCAGCGCCCCTGCGCGGGCAAGCATTTCCAGCGACCGCTTGCCAACGCGCTTAAGGTCCACCCGGCGCGCAAAATCGACCAGATCGGTAAAGGGCCGTGCCCCGCGCGCCGCCACGATCAGCTTCATCGCTTCGACCCCGACGCCCTTCAGCGCACCCAGCGCATAGACCACACGGCCCTCGCGCACGCTGAACGTGGCCTCAGAGCGGTTAACGCAAGGCGGCACGGTTTCGATCCCCATACGATCCACCTCGCGCTGAAACACCGCGAGCTTGTCGGTCAGGTGAATATCGCAGTTCATCACCGCAGCCATGAATTCGACCGGGTGGTTGGCCTTGAGCCATGCAGTTTGGTAGCTGACCACCGCATAGGCCGCCGCGTGACTTTTGTTAAAGCCGTAGTTGGCAAACTTCTCCAGCAGGTCAAAAACTTCGCCTGCCTTCTTGTCACTTACACCGTTGGCCACGGCACCCTTGATGAACTTTGGCCGCTCTTGGGCCATTTCCGCGGCGATCTTTTTGCCCATGGCGCGGCGCAACAAGTCAGCGCCGCCAAGCGAATAGCCCGCCATCACCTGCGCAATTTCCATCACCTGTTCCTGATAAACGATGATGCCCTGCGTTTCGGCAAGGATGTGGTCGATAGAAGGGTGAAGGGATTCAAGCGGTTTCTGACCGTTCTTCACCTCGCAATAGGTGGGGATGTTTTCCATCGGGCCGGGCCGGTACAGCGCCACCAATGCAACGATATCTTCGATGCAGGTAGGCTTCATGCGCCGCAGCGCATCCATCATGCCGGTGCTTTCCACCTGAAACACCGCCGTGGTGCGGGCCGTGGCGTAAAGTTCGTAGGTTTTGGGGTCATCCAGTGGGATTTGCGCAATGTCCACCACCACACCGCGCAGCGCCAAAAGGTCAAGCGCGTTGCGAATGACGGTCAGCGTCTTCAGGCCCAGAAAGTCGAACTTCACCAGCCCCGCGCTTTCGACCCATTTCATGTTGAATTGGGTGGCAGGCATATCCGAGCGCGGGTCTTGGTACAGCGGCACCAATTCATCAAGCGGGCGATCCCCGATCACCACCCCCGCCGCGTGGGTCGAAGCATTGCGCAATAGACCTTCCAGCTGCTGCGCATAGCCAAGCATCCGCCCGACCACCTCTTCGCGCGCCGCCTCGCGCAGGCGCGGCTCGTCCGCAAGCGCCTTTTCGATAGATACCGGCTTGACGCCCTCGAGCGGGATCATCTTGGAAAGGCGATCAACCTGCATATAGGGCATCTGCAGCACGCGGCCCACATCGCGCACAGCCGCTTTTGACAAAAGCGCACCGAAGGTGATGATCTGTCCGACCTTCTCGCGCCCGTATTTGCGCTGCACGTAGTGGATCACCTCTTCGCGCCGATCCATGCAAAAGTCGATGTCAAAATCGGGCATGCTGACCCGCTCGGGGTTCAAGAACCGCTCGAACAACAGCTTGTAGCGCAACGGGTCAAGGTCGGTGATCGTCAGCGCCCAGGCAACCAAACTGCCTGCGCCAGAACCGCGCCCCGGCCCCACCGGAATACCCTGTGCCTTGGCCCAAGTGATGAAGTCGGCCACGATCAGGAAATAACCCGGGAACTCCATCTGCTCGATGATGCCTAGCTCAAAGGCGAGCCGCGCCTCGTAATCTGCAACACTCGCGGCATGTGGCACCTCGGCCAGCCGCTTGGCCAACCCTTCACGCGCTTGGCGGCGCAGCGCCTCGACCTCGTCATCGGCAAAACGCGGCAAGATCGGCGCGCGCTTGGCGGGTGCGAAAGCGCAGCGCCGGGCAATTTCAACCGTGTTCGCCAGTGCCTCGGGCAGATCCGCGAACAGCGCGCACATTTCCGCTTCGGATTTGAAATAGTGTTGCGGCGTCAGGCGCCTGCGCGGCTCTTGCTGATCGAGGTAGGCGCCTTCTGCGATGCACAGCAACGCATCATGCGCCTCATACATCTGGGTCTTGGGGAAAAAGACATCGTTGCTGGCTACCAGCGGCAAACCAAGCTCGTAGGCCATCTCAACAAAGGTCTGCTCGGTCGCGCGTTCGGGCGCTGTCGGTGCGCCGCCCTCGCCGGGGTGGCGCTGCAATTCGACATAAAGCCTGCCTGCAAAGATCGACGCCAATTGCTCGATCAGTGCACGGGCGCGCTGCCCCTGCCCGGCCTGCACCAACTTGCCCACCGGCCCGTCGGCGCCCCCGGTCAGACAAATCAACCCTTCCCCGTGCGCCGCAAGCTCGGTTCGCGTTACTTGCGCCGCTTGTCCGGCCTTGTCGAGATAGAGGCAAGAGTTCAGCTTGAGGAGGTTCAGATACCCCGCCTCGTTCTGCGCCAACAGCACCAGAGGCGCCGGTGGGCGCGCTCGCTCGCCCGGTGCCGCGTCATCATAGGCCAGCGCAATCTGGCAACCGATTATCGGCTGCACCCCCGCCCCCCGCGCCGTTACTGCAAATTCAAGTGCTGCAAACATTGCATTGGTATCGGTCAACGCCACGGCAGGCATCGCCGCGGCACTGGCCAGTTTGACAAGCGTCTTCACCGGCACCGCGCCTTCCAGCAGCGAATATTCGGAATGCACGCGCAGATGGATGAATCGGGGCTGGGTCATGCCCCAAGGCTTAGGCCAGCGGCGGTCATATTTCACCCCCCAATTCGCATCCCCCTTGCGCGATGTGGCGCGCGCCCGATAGCCTGCAGGTGTAGGAGGACGCCATGCCCAACTCGACCCTGACCCTGCGCCGCCACATTGCCGCCCCACCCGCCGCCGTCTGGCGATGCTGGAGCGAGCCGCATCTTTTGATGCAATGGTTCGCACCGCGCCCGGTAAAAACCGTGGAAGCGGTGCTTGATGTGCACCCCGGCGGGCGATTTTATACGGCGATGGTTCTGCCTGATGGCAGCGAGCACCCGTCCGAAGGCTGCTTTTTGATCGTAGAGCCGGGGACGCGTCTGGTGTTTACCGATTGCCTGCTTGCAGGCTTTCGCCCAGCCCCCAAGCCCTTCTTTACAGCCGATCTCACCTTTACCCCCACACCGGGCGGCACCGATTATCATGTCCGCGCGCTGCACGCCAACGAGGCGGGTGCCAAACGCCACGCGGAAATGGGGTTTGAGCAGGGTTGGGGCGCGGCCAGCGACCAATTGGCGGCACTGGCGGCAACCCTCTAGCCTCAAGGCTCTTGCCAAGCAGGCCTCGCGCGGGCTTTCATGACCAAACCGGCGCGACCCCCGCTTTACGCCGCATCGGGCGGGGCCGCGAATGCCGTAACGCAGAGACCGCGGCGGACGAACCCATGCAGATCACGTTTCTTCTGAACGGAGAAACCACTCAGTACTCGCTGAGCGACGCCAGCGTGACACTCCTAGATTGGTTGCGCGAATACCGCGGCCTGACCGGCAGCAAAGAGGCCTGCCGCGAAGGCGACTGCGGCGCCTGCACGGTGATGCTCTCTGATGCTACAGGAAGTCGCGCTATCAACGCCTGCATCACGCTCATGGCACAATTGCACGGCAAGGCGCTGCGCACCGTCGAGGGCATCGGTAACAGCGCAGCACCACACCCGGTGCAACAAGCGTTGATCGACCAGCACGGATCGCAATGCGGGTTCTGCACGCCCGGCATCGCCGTAGCACTTGCCGCCGCTCATCTGAACGGCGAACACGACCATGACGCAGCCCTTGCCGGCAACCTTTGCCGATGCACCGGCTACGCCCCAATCATCCGTGCCGCCGAATCCGCCGCCGCACAGCCGGTGCCTGACTGCATGCACGAAGATGCCAAGGCGCTCGCGGCAACTGCTTTAGCACAAATATCCTCGGGGGGGTGCGGGGGGGCAGACAGCCCTCCCGCTTATCTGCCCGAAAATGCAGATGACCTTGCCGCGTGGCTGCTCGCACAACCGTCATCAACACTGGTCGCAGGCGGCACCGACCTTGGGCTTGCCGTTACCAAGGCGCTCAAACCGCTGGGCGAGGCCGTCTTTCTACACCGTTGCGCCGATCTGCAACAGGTCACGACAAGCGCCGACGAAATCCGCATCGGCGCCGGGGTCAGTATCGCGCAGCTTTTGCGCGCCATGGCCAAGCCGCACCCCGCCTTTGCGGCGCTGCTCAAACGCTTCGCCAGCCCGCAAATCCGCGCCATGGCAACACTCGGCGGCAATATCGCCAACGGCTCGCCCATCGCCGATGCACCACCGGTGCTGATCGCGCTGGGTGCCAGGGTGCATCTGCGCCGGGGCGACGTTCGGCGCCAGGTTGCGCTCGAAGACTTTTATCTCGGCTACCGCAAACAAGACCGCACACCGGGCGAATTCATCGAGGCGGTCACCATTGCGGCACGCGCCCCAAACCTGCGCGCCTACAAGCTTTCCAAACGGTTCGATCAAGATATCTCGACGCTCTGCGCGGCGTTCAACCTGTCTGCCAAGGCCGGGCGCATCAGCGAAGCGCGGGTGGCATTTGGCGGCATGGCTGCGGTGCCTGCACGCGCGCGCAAGCTGGAAGCGGCGCTGATCGGGCAGCCGCTTGATGACATCGCGGAGGGGGCAGTGAGCCTATCGCTTGGCGAAGACTTCGCTCCGATCAGCGACTTTCGTGGCTCTGCGGCCTACCGGATGCAGGCGGCAGAGAACCTTATCATCCGCTACGCACGCGATCTGGCGGGCGAAGCGGTTTCTGTGCTCGAGGTGGCGTCATGAGCGTCGGGGCACCGCTCGCGCACGATTCTGCGGCAGGCCATGTACTTGGAAGCGCGCGCTATATCGACGATTTGCCGACACCCGCGGGCACGCTGCACCTTGCCTTTGGGTTATCATCAATTGCGCATGGAACGATCACGCGCATGGACCTTTCCGCAGTGCGCGCGGCGCCGGGGGTGGTTGCGGTGCTTGTCGCCACCGATCTGCCCTATGCCAATGATGTTGCAGCGGCCGCCGCTGATGAACCGCTTCTGGCGACCGGCGTGGTGCATTACCTCGGCCAGCCGGTGTTTCTGGTGGTTGCCGACAGCCATCTTGCAGCGCGGCGCGCGGCCCGGCTGGGGCAGATCGATTATGTCGAGCTCCCCGCAATTTTGACAATAGATCAGGCGCTTGCGGCCGGTTCGCGCTACGAGGGCGGGCCGGTGGTGTGGGCCAATGGCGATGCGGGTGCCGCAATCGCCGGGGCGGCGCATCTGGTTGAAGGGGTATTCGAGACTGGTGCGCAAGAGCACTTTTATCTTGAAGGTCAGGTCGCACTGGCGCTGCCTGCCGAGGCGGGCATGGTGGTGCAGAGCTCGTCGCAGCACCCAAGCGAGATTCAGCACAAGGTCGCTGCGGCCCTTGGCTATCCATTTCATGCGGTGCGCGTTGAAGTACGCCGCATGGGTGGGGGCTTTGGTGGCAAGGAAAGCCAGGGCAACGCCTTGGCTGTTGCGTGTGCTGTCGGCGCAAAAGCCAGCGGGCGCGCCTGCAAGATGCGTTACGATCGCGACGACGACATGACTATTACCGGCAAACGGCACGATTTTCGCATTCGATACCGCGCGGGCTTTGATGCGCACGGGCGGATTCTGGGCGTGGATTTCGTGCACATGGTGCGCTGCGGGTGGAGCCAGGATCTCAGCTTGCCGGTTGCCGACCGCGCGATGCTGCACGCCGACAACGCCTATTTCATTCCCGCGATGCGGATCGAAAGCCACCGGCTGCGCACCCACACGCAAAGCGCCACCGCGTTTCGTGGCTTTGGCGGGCCGCAGGGCATGGCGGGCATTGAGCGCGTGATGGAACATGCAGCGCATCTTTTGGGGATCGACGCGCTGGAATTGCGGCGGCGCAATTTTTACACCGAAGCGGGGGGGCCGTCTGCCCCCCCGCACCCCCCCGAGGATATTTCGCTGAAGCAATGCACCCATTACGGCCAGCCAGTGGTGGATTTTGAGCTTGGCGCGCTGGTGGACGAGATAGAGAAATCAGCGGATTTTGAGGCGCGAAGGCAGGAAATTGCGGTCTGGAATAGCAGTAATCGCACACTGAAGCGGGGAATCGCACTGACGCCCGTGAAGTTCGGGATATCTTTCACGCTGACGCATCTCAACCAGGCCGGGGCTTTGGTGCAAGTTTACGCCGACGGCTCGGTGGGTTTGAGCCACGGCGGCACCGAGATGGGGCAAGGGCTGCACCGCAAGATCGGGCAGGTTGCCGCAGCGGCCTTCGGGATTGACATCGAGGCGGTGCGCGTTGAGGCGACGGATACCAGCAAGGTGCCCAACACTTCGGCTACCGCAGCCTCGTCGGGCGCCGATCTGAACGGCATGGCGGTAAAGCTGGCCTGCGACACGATCCGCGAGCGGATCGCGGCGCATATTGCGCTTGTGGCTGGCGTGGGCCCGCCTGAGGTGCATTTTGAAGGCGGGCAGGTTTTTGCGGGCGAGCGCGCGTTCAGCTTTGCCGAAGCGGTTGCGAGCGCCTATCTGGCGCGCATTAGCCTTTCCGCGACCGGGTTTTATGCCACACCAGAGCTCGAGTGGGACCGCAAGGCAGGGCGCGGGCGGCCATTTTACTATTTTGCCTATGGCGCTGCGGTCAGCGAGGTGGTGATCGACACTTTGAGCGGCGAAAACCGAATTCTACGCGCCGATATTCTGCACGATGTGGGGGCCAGCCTTAATCCGGCGATCGATATTGGCCAAATCGAGGGGGGGTATGTGCAGGGCGCGGGCTGGCTGACTACCGAAGAGTTGGTTTGGAACGATGCCGGGCGGCTGTTGACGCATGCGCCCTCGACCTACAAGATTCCCGCCGCTTCGGATCGCCCGCGCCTTTTTAACGTCGCGCTTTGGCCGGGAGGAAACCGCGAGGCGACCATTCACCGCTCGAAAGCGGTGGGCGAGCCGCCGCTGATGCTGGCGCTTTCGGTGCATCAGGCCTTGGGGGCGGCGTGCGCTGCGTGCGGGCCAAATTGGCCGGGGCTGGCGGCCCCAGCAACACCGGAAGCGGTGCTGGCGGCGGTAATGCGCGCGAGGGGCGCATGAGCCTGAACCTAGAGGCCCTAGCGCGCGCGGCGGCACAGGGCCCCTTTACCCGGGTGCTCGTTGTGGATGCAAAGGGCTCGACACCACGCGAGGCGGGGGCCGAGATGTATGTTTGGCCAGATGCGATTGAGGGGACGATCGGCGGCGGCGCGCTTGAATGGCAGGCAATGGCGCGCGCGCGCAAGGGGCTGATTGGGGTTGAGCGGGTGGCGCTAGGCCCGGCGCTTGGCCAATGTTGCGGCGGCGCTGTAACGCTTTTTTATGAAGCGCTCGGCCCTGCCCGGGTGGCCGCGATTACTGGCCCGGTCTGGGCGCGACCATTGGATGGCGGCGGCGGGCCAACGCCGCCCGAGGTGCTGCGCGCAATGGCGGGGCCGGGCAAACTGGCGAAGTTGGTTGCGGGCTGGATCATCGAGCCGGTGGCGCCCGCCCCGGTGCCGGTTTGGGTCTGGGGCGCAGGGCATGTGGGGCGCGCGCTTGTTGAAGTGTTGGCGCCATTTGATCAGTTTGCGCTCGACTGGATAGATTTCGCGCCGGAACGTTTTGGCCCGATTCCGCAGCAGGTGCGCCAGATCATCGCGGTTGACCCTGTCGATCTGGTGCGGTTCGCGCCATTCGAGACACATCATATTGTGGCGACTCACGCACACGAGTTGGACTTCGCCTTGGTTCACGCGATTCTCGGACATGGCTTTGCAAGCCTTGGCCTGATCGGTTCGGCCAGCAAGGCGGCACGTTTTGCGACCCGTTTGGGGGCGCTTGGCCACAGTAGTGCGGAAATATCGTGCTTACGCTGCCCGATCGGTGAGCCGGGGTTGGGAAAGCACCCGCAAGCCATTGCGGTGGGGGTTGCAGCCGCGCTACTCAGAGACGCGAGCGAGACACCGAAGAGGATGGGATGAGCGCCAACGAGCCGCCGCTCTTGTTGCGGGTGGAGGGCCTGAGCAAGGCTTACCCCGGTGTGCTGGCCAATGACGCGGTCAGCCTTTCCGTGGCGCCGGGGCAGGTTCACGCGCTTTTGGGCGAGAATGGCGCGGGCAAATCGACTCTGGTCAAGATGATCTACGGGCTGGTGCGGCCCGATACCGGGCAGATGGCTTTGCATGGTGCCAGCTATGCGCCCGCCGATCCGCATGCCGCGCGCGCCGCTGGTGTGGCGATGGTGTTTCAGCACTTTTCGCTGTTTGAGGCGCTGAGTGTCGCGGAAAACGTGGCACTTGGAATGGAAGACCCCCCGCCCCTGCGCCAGCTCGCCGCGCGCATTCGTGCGGTCAGCGACGCCTACGGGCTGCCACTTGATCCGGGCCGGATTGTTGGCGATTTGTCGGCAGGCGAGCGGCAAAGGGTCGAGATCATCCGCTGTCTGTTACAAGACCCAAAGCTGTTGATCATGGACGAACCAACCTCGGTGCTGACGCCGCAGGAGGTGGAAATCCTGTTTGCGACGCTGCGCCAGTTGGCAGCCGAGGGCACCGCGATCCTCTACATCAGCCACAAGCTCGAGGAAATTCGCAGGCTTTGTGACCGCGCCACGATTCTGCGCGGTGGGCGTGTGGTGGGCGAGTGCGACCCGCGCGAAAAGTCGGCGCATGAGTTGGCCGAACTGATGGTGGGGGCGGAACTGAAGCTGACCGACCGCGCCGGGCGGCATGCGGGCGAGGTGGTGCTGGTAGTAGCCGGGTTGAACCTTGCGCCGTCTTCGGCCTTTGGACCATCGCTGAAAGACCTTGGCTTCACGCTTCGGCGCGGCGAGGTGCTGGGTATCGGCGGTGTGGCGGGCAACGGGCAAGAGGAGCTGCTGGCCGCACTTTCGGGCGAGCGGCCAACAAGCCGTGGCAGCGTGACCCTCAAGGGCGAAGACATCTCGGCGCTGGGGCCAAACCCGCGCCGCGCGCGCGGGTTGCTTGCGGCCCCGGAAGAGCGGCTGGGTCATGCCGCAGCGCCGGATATGAGCCTGACCGAAAACGCCATTCTGACCGGCACCATGCGCCGCCCGCTGACCCATCGCGGCTTTATCGACCGCCGTGCGGCGCGCGCCTTTGCCCGCGAAATCATCGCCGCTTTCGATGTGCGCACACCGGGGCCGCATGTGGCTGCGCGCGCGCTTTCGGGCGGCAACTTGCAGAAATTTGTGATCGGGCGCGAGGTGCTGCAGGCACCAGAGGTGCTGGTGGTCAACCAGCCGACCTGGGGCGTCGATGCCGCGGCCGCTGCCGCCATCCGCCAAGCACTGCTTGATCTGGCGGCGGGCGGTGCGGGGGTGATCGTGATTAGTCAGGACCTTGACGAGCTGATGGAAATTTCTGACCAGTTCTCGGCGCTGAACGAGGGGCGGTTGAGCCAGCCACGTTCTACGACCGGGCTCACTTTGCAGGAAATCGGGCTCAGTCTTGGCGGCGCGCATGGCATGAAAGTGGCAGAGGCGGTGACATGATCCGCCTGATCGCGCGCCCTGCCCCGTCGCGGTTTTGGCTATGGGCCACGCCTGTGCTTGCGGTACTGGCGACGATGGTTGCGGGCGCGGTGCTGTTTGCAGCACTTGGCACAGACCCGCTCGAAGCACTGAAGGTGATCTTTTGGGACCCGCTGCTGGGCGCCAACGCAGGCTATTTTCGTGGTCAACTGCTGATCAAGGCAGGGCCACTGATGCTGATTGCGGCGGGGCTTGCGGTGGGGTTTCGCGCGGGCATCTGGAACATTGGCGCCGAGGGGCAATACATCGTTGGCGCGATATGCGGCGCGGCGGTCGGGCTTGCGGTTTATCCTGCAGAAAGTGTGCTGATCTTTCCCGCTATGGTAGTGGCGGGGGCGCTTGGCGGTTGGGCGTGGGGGATGATACCGGCGCTGTTGAAAAACCGCTTCGGCGCCTCGGAGATTCTCGTCTCGTTGATGCTTGTCTATGTCGCGCAGAACCTGCTTGCTTGGGCGGCCTTTGGGCCGCTGAAGAACCCTGCGGGCTTTGGCTTTCCGGGTAGCCGCAATTTGCAGCAATACCCTTCGGCGCATAATGGCGAATTGATCGCGGGTAGCGGGTTGCACTGGGGTGGGGTGGCGGCGCTGGCTGCATTGGTTGGCACCTATGTGTTGATGAGCCGCCATATCGCCGGGTTTCGCATTCAGGTGGCGGGCGATGCGCCCAAGGCGGCGCGGTTTGCCGGCGTGGCGCCGGCGCGGCTGGTGGCGTTTTGCCTTGGATTATCGGGCGCACTGGCAGGGCTTGCAGGGATGTTCGAGGTGGCGGGGCCTTCGGGCCAGATCACTGATGCTTTTGGTGCAGGCTACGGCTTCACGGCGATTATCGTGGCATTTCTGGGCCGGCTAAACCCGATCGGCATTTTGCTTGCGGGGCTGCTGATGGCGCTGACCTATATCGGCGGCGACATGGCGCAACTGATGTTGCGCCTGCCCGCAGCGGCGATTCAGGTGTTTCAGGGCATGTTGCTGTTCTTTCTGCTCGGGTTTGATCTTTTGACAAACTATCAGGTGCGTTTTGGTGGAAGGGTTGGGGCATGACCCTTGGCGGCATCGACCTTGTGGCGCTGGCGGCGATGCTGATGGTCGCCTCTACCCCGATCCTGCTTGCTGCGATTGGCGAACTTATCGCCGAAAAGGCGGGCGTGCTGAACCTTGGCGTCGAGGGCATGATGATCATGGGCGCAATCGGTGCATTTGCCGGGGCGGTCATCACCGGTAGCCCGGCGGCAGGGTTTGCGTTTGGCGCGCTGGCCGGGGCGGGAATGGCGTTGATTTTCGGCTTTCTCACGCAGGTACTATTATCCAATCAGGTCGCAACAGGCCTTGCGCTGACGCTGTTTGGCCTCGGGCTTTCGGCGCTGTTCGGCAAGGGGTTTGAGGGCGTGCGCCCGCCTGCCACCGAAAAACTCGACTTCGGCGCGCTGGCCGACCTGCCGGTGCTTGGGCCGGTCCTGTTTCGCCACGACTGGGTTGTGTATTTCTCACTGGCGATGGTGGTGGCGGTGTGGCTGTTCCTGCACTTTTCGCGCTCTGGGCTGATTTTACGCGCAGTGGGTGAAAACCACGAGGCGGCGCACGCGCTTGGCTACCGCGTGGTGGCGGTACGGATGGCCGCGCTTGCCTTTGGCGGCGCGCTTGCGGGCATGGGCGGGGCCTACCTTAGCCTGGTGCGCGTGCCACAATGGACCGAAGGCATGACAGCGGGCGCAGGATGGATTGCGCTGGCAATCGTTGTCTTTGCCTCGTGGCGGGTCGAGCGGGTCTTGCTCGGCGCCTATCTTTTCGGCGGGGTCACGGTTTTGCAGTTGCGCCTGCAAGCTGCTGGCTATGCGATCCCTGTGCAACTCTTGTCGATGGCACCGTATGTGATAACAATTATCGTACTCGTGATCATCTCTGCCCGGCATCGGCACGGCGCGCAGGCCGCACCGGCCGCCCTCGGCAAAACCTTCCACGCCTCGCGTTGAGGCCAGTGCAACCGGGCCGACGGCCCTGAACATACGAGGAATTTCAATGAATCGCAGACGCTTTTTGACCACCACCACAATGACCGCAACGGCTATGAGCCTTGGGCTTGGCAAGGCCGCATGGGCCGCAGACCCGCTGAAAGTGGCATTCATGTATGTCGGGCCGGTGGGCGACATGGGCTGGTCGTTCCAGCATGACCAGGCACGGCTTGCCGTTGACGCAGCCTTCGGAGAGAAGGTCGCCACCTCGTATGTCGAGAATGTGCCCGAAGGCCCCGACGCCGAGCGTGTGCTGACCCAAATGGCGCTGGCCGGCAACAAGCTGATATTTGCGACCTCGTTTGGCTTCATGGACGCGGTGATGAACGTCGCCGCCAAGTTCCCCGACGTGCGCTTTGAGCATGCAACCGGCTACAAGCGCGCCGACAACGTCGCCACCTATGACGCGCGTTTCTACGAGGGCCGTGCAGTGCAGGGCACCATCGCAGGCAGCATGACCAAGACCAACAAAATCGGCTACATCGGCTCATTCCCGATCCCCGAGGTGGTTCAGGGCATCAACGCTGCTTTTATCCACGCCCGCAAGGTCAACCCCAATGTCGAGATGAAAGTCGTTTGGGCATATAGCTGGTTCGACCCGGCGAAAGAGGCTGACGCCGCCACCGCGTTGATCGCAGAAGGCGTGGACGTGCTGATGCAGCACACGGATTCGACTGCGCCGCAAGCCAAGGCCAAAGACGCAGGCATCATCTCGTTCGGGCAAGCCTCGGACATGGCGTCCTTTGGGCCGACGCCGCGTGTCTCGTCAACCATCGACAACTGGGCACCCTATTATGTCGAGCGGGTCAAGGCGATGCTTGACGGCACCTGGACCTCGCAAGGCACGTGGGGCGGGATTGGCACCGGCATGGTGGAAATCGGCGTGATCACCGATGCAGTGCCCGCCGATGTGAAAGCCGAAGCCGAAGCGCTGATCGCGTCGATCGGGGCGGGCACCTACCACCCGTTCACCGGCCCGCTGAACAAGCAAGACGGCTCGGCCTGGCTGGCCGAAGGCGAGGTCGCAGATGACGGTGTGCTTTCGGGAATGAACTTCTTTGTTGAGGGCATCACTGCCCAGATGCCGCAATAATTCTGGCTGATGCACTAACTGGGGGCCGCCGCGGCAACGCTGCGGCCCTTTGACCACTCGCGCTTTGGTGACTTGCATGACGCGTCTTTGCGCCCTTACTGGCCCCGACGTCGACCTTAAGGAGATCTCTGATGCCGTCTTTTCCCTTCCGCTTGCTGACTGCGGCGTTTCTTGGTTTTGGCCTCGTCGCTGGCGTCGCGAGCGCACAGGCACCCGCAACGGTTGAAGCCCCCGCGGCAAAAGCCGAATTTGTAGCAACCGCGGCCATGCGCGAAGGCGGCCCAGTGCTTGGTGCCGACGCGGCGATCAAATGGGAGCTTTTTGCAGTCGATGCAAATGGCGTAGCGGCGGCGCGGGTGGCCACCACCGGGGCCGATGGTGTGCTTGCCGCAGCGCCCGGCACCTACATCCTTTCGGCCTCGCTCGATATGGTGTTTGGCGTACAGGCGATTACGCTGGTTGAAGGCATGAACACCGTTCCGGTGCTGGTGCTGAACGCGGGGCTGCTGCAACTGACCCCGGAACTTACGATTGGCACCGACCATTTCGAAGGAGGGGCCGTATCGCTGACCGCCGCTGACGGCGAGCGGATGAGCTATATCGGCCCGTTCAGCGCCTATGTTCCGGCTGGTGAAGTGCAGGTTTCTGTCACCTTCGACGCGGTAAAGCTGCAGGATTCTGTTTCGGTCGCTGCGGGCGAAACTGTTGTTCACTCGCTAGAAGCGCAAGGCGGCATCGCGGATGTGCGCATTTCAACCGGAGCGTTTGTTCTGCCCGAAGGGCTGAAACCGCGCATCGACATTTTTGCGGCCCCTGCCAGCCCGGACGCTCCACTGAAAATGGTGGTTTACGATACGCTGGCCGCGCGCAGCTTTGCGCTGCCGGCAGGTGAATATCTGGCGCAAGGTCTGATCGAAGGCGCCAACCTCAAAGTGCCATTTTCTGTTCGTAATGGAGAGAAGGTGCTTGTCGCCATCGACCTTGCAATCGGGATGCTGAAAGTCTCGGCTCCCGAAGCAAACTCTCTGGCCCTGATGCAGGCGACGAACGATTCAGCCGAGCGATGGCGGATGATTTTTCACCAGTTCGACCTCACGGCGCTCGAATACATCGTGCCCGCGGGCGACTACCTGATCGAGGCATATTTCGAATCAGGCAAAGTCGAAAAGGTCACCCATGTCGAGGCTGATGCGAAAGTGGCCATCACGCTACCCTAATCTCTGCCAAAGCGATGAACACATGCGCCCGCGCCGGATTTTTTCTGGCGCGGGTGTTTTCACTTGACGCGACCCTGTGTCACATTCACTGTCGAGAATATCTAAGGAGCGTCCGGGTGGAGCGGGTGCAAAGAGGGGGGAACAATGGCACATTTCGTAGTTCTGGGCGCGGGCCTCGGCGGCACTATCATGGCGTACGAGTTGCGCGAGGCAGTGCGCAAGGAAGACAAGGTCACGGTCGTCACCAAAGACCCAAAATACCACTTCGTGCCATCGAACCCGTGGGTCGCGGTCGGCTGGCGCGAGCCCGAGGACGTCACCGTGGACCTTGCCCCGGTGATGAAGAAAAAGGGCATCGAGTTCATACCGGTCGCGGCAGAAAAGCTGCACCCGAAAGAGAACCGACTGGAATTGGTTGATGGGCAATCGATTTCATATGATTATCTGGTCATCGCCACCGGCCCAGAATTGGCCTTTGACGAAATCGAGGGCTTTGGCCCCGAAGGCAATACCCAGTCCATCTGCCATATCGACCACGCAAAAAAGGCACGCGAGGCATTTGATGCCTTTGTGAAGAACCCCGGCCCGATTGTTGTCGGCGCGGCGCAAGGTGCCAGTTGCTTTGGCCCGGCTTATGAATTCACCTTCATTCTGAACACCGCGCTGCGGCGTGCGAAAATTCGCGATCAGGTCAAGATGACCTTCGTCAGCCCTGAACCCTATATCGGCCACCTTGGGCTCGATGGTGTGGGCGACACTAAGGGTCTGCTCGAATCGGAAATGCGCGAGAACGACATCAAGTGGATGACCTCGACGCGCATCAAAAAAGTCGAAGCCGGCAAGATGACCGTCGAGGAAATTGCCGACGATGGCAGCGTGAAGGCCGAAAAGGAATTGCCCTTTGCTTATTCAATGATGCTGCCCGCTTTCCGTGGCATCAAGGCAGTGTCGGGAATTGAGGGGCTCTCCAACCCGCGCGGCTTTACCATCATCGACAAACACCAGCGCAACCCGAAATATCCGAACATTTTCGCAATTGGCGTCTGTGTCGCGATCCCGCCGATGGGTCCGACCCCGGTGCCCTGCGGCGTGCCGAAAACCGGCTTCATGATCGAAAGCATGGTCACCGCCACCGCGCTGAACCTCGGGCAGATCGTGCGCGGTGAAGAACCTACGAATTTGGCAACGTGGAACGCAGTCTGCCTTGCCGACTTTGGCGATGGGGGCATCGCCTTTGTGGCGCAACCGCAAATGCCGCCGCGCAACACCAACTGGTCATCAACGGGCAAGTGGGTGCATCTGGCCAAGATCGGTTACGAGAAGTACTTCCTCAGGAAGTTGCGCAAGGGCAAATCCGAGCCCTACTATGAAAAAGCGACGATGCACATGCTGGGCATCGACAGGCTGAAGGCCGTCAAAAAGGGCTGATCTCGCGCACAGGGTGGCGGGCATCGCCCGCCGCCATTTTGCCCATTCGCGAAAATTTGCACCAATCACACTCTGTGCTAGGCTACTCGCCACATTGCAGGCGACAGCCTCGGTCGCAGGCCGCGCAATGGGGTTGGACTTTAGTTTAACCCCGCTGCTCGTCCTCGCCCGGCCGCCGCCGCATCAAGGGGGAGGCTTGGTGGCATGTCTCGATTGCGATCGCGGGTTCGGCGTATGTTTCTGGATGCCTGTGAAGGCATTCAGCATGGAAGTTTGCACCTGACCACGCCCGAAGGCGAGCAGATCGACTTTGGGGCAGGCGAACCTGCGGCGGACCTGCACATTACCGACTGGTCGGTGGTGACCGCAATGGCGGCGCGCGGCGAGATTGGTCTGGGCGAAACCTATGTGGTCGGGCTTTGGCAAACCTCGAGCATTGAAACGCTTGCAGCGATGGGCTTGGTCAACCGCGAGGCGCTGGCCGGTTTCGTCTACCCAGACCGATGGCACGCATGGCGCTTTCGTCTGGCAGACCGGCTGCTGCGCGCCAATTCGCGGCGCGGCGCAGAGCGCAACATTCGCGCGCATTACGATGTGGGCAACGCGTTTTACGCACTCTGGCTCGACCCGTCGATGACCTATTCCTCGGCGCTGTTCGCGCCCGGTGAAAACGACCTTTACGCCGCGCAAATGCGCAAATACGACCGCATTTTAAAGCACATTGGCGATGCAGAGAACGTGCTGGAAATTGGCTGCGGCTGGGGCGGCTTTGCCGAGCGGGCGGGCGAACAGGGGCGGCGTGTTACCGGCTTGACGATTTCACCCGCGCAGTACGGCTTTGCCACAGAGCGGTTGGGCGCGCGCGCCGACATTCGACTGCAAGATTATCGTGAAACGCGCGGGCAGTTTGATGCAATCGTCTCGATCGAGATGATCGAAGCGGTGGGTGAAGCCTATTGGCCCACCTATTTCGCCGCACTAAAGGCACGACTGGCCGAGAGTGGGCGCGCCGTCGTGCAAGCGATCACGGTTAGCGACGACTATTTTCCGATCTATCGCGCAGGGTCCGATTACATCCGCCGCTATACGTTTCCGGGCGGTATGCTAATCAGTCCCGGCGCGCTGGCCGAGCAGGCGCGCAGGGCGGGCCTTGTGGCAGAATCGCCCTACCGCTTCGGTCAGGATTATGCGGCCACGCTGCGGCAATGGTCGGCGCGGTTGCATTCGGCAACGCCCGAAATTGCGGCCTTGGGGTATGACGAGGGATTCTTGCGCAATTGGCACTATTACCTTGCCACCTGTGCGGCGGCCTTTGCCACGGGCAACACCGACGTGATGCAGGTAGAGCTACGACACGCCTGAGCTGCGCCCCCAGCTTAGGCGTAGGCGCGCCAAAGTGAACGGCAGCGCCAATGCAACAGCTTGATTGGCACGCAGGCGGGCGCTAATAGCTGGAAATGACCTTGCGGCAACTTCCTTCGCGCCTCATGGCGCTTTTGTTCTGTCTGGCGCTGGCACTCAGCACGACCGCAATGGCGTCGATGCAACCCGCGCCCGTGCAGCACATGCCGCATGCCCATGCCGCCGCGTTGCATCACAGTGCCCCGAACACGCCCGACACCAAGCCCTCACACGATCTCGCCTGTGCGGTCAGTTGCGCAGGGATGCCCGATCCTGCCCCAAGCGCGCCCTTTGGCGCGCCGGTGCGGCGGATATCGCGGCTTGGCCGGATCACGCAGGCCATCACCGCCACCGGGCGCTCCCCCGCACCGCTCCGCCCCCCACCACGCCACTCCACCGAAGCCTGAGCACCGCGTTTCGCGCGGTTTCCTCCTACAGGACCGCCCACAGGGCGGATCGGAGCATCTGATGACACATAAACAATCTACGCGCGCCCAAGCAGCCAAGGCCCGCGCTCGCCGCCGTGGTATGACCTTGAAAACTGCCGTTGCCGTGCTATTTGGCGCCGTCACGCTTGGCGCTGGCGTCTGGCTTTTCGCCCCGCCCCGCGCCGGTTTTGCCAGCGCTGATGAGATCGCACATGGCAGCGCGGTCTACGCCGAGAATTGCGCATCTTGCCACGGCGCAAATCTGGAGGGTCAGCCAAATTGGCAAACGCCCGGCCCGAACGGCCGCTACCCCGCCCCGCCACACGATCGAAACGGGCACACATGGCACCATTCCGATCAGGTTCTGGCTCAGATCATCTATTATGGCACCGCAGCAATGGTCGGCAACGGCTATGAAAGCGATATGCCGGGGTTTTCGAGCACGCTCAGCGAAGCCGACATTCTTGCGGTGCTGGCGTTCATCAAAAGCACCTGGCCCGAGCGGGAAGCCGCATTTCAGCGACAGGTGACGCAACAGAACTGAGCAAAGCGCCTGCGCTGAGGCGGCGGAACCAATTCGTGGTGCGGGCCATGCGAAGGCATCGCGCGCACCGTTTGGTTTGCAATGAAGTCCTGACGCCAGCGGGCGTTTGGGGCTTCACGCGCCGCAGTGAACAGGACAGACTGGCGCGGCACTATTGGACGGAGCTTTCGATGCCTGCCGACCCCGAATTTCTCGCCGCTCTCGATGCGTGGCGCGCGCGCCGCCTTGCCGATCTTGCCGCCGATGACGGATGGCTGAACCTGACCGACCGCGTACCGATCCAACCCGGCGCGCAAAGCGTGGGGTCTGGTGCAGGTGCCGATCTGCGGCTGAGCGTTGGGCCAGAACGTCTGGGCGTTCTAACGCTTGCCGACGATGGTACTGTCGCGCTGAAACCTGAGGGCGCATCGCCGCTACGGTTTCTGGCCACGCCCGGAACGCCGCCACGGTTGCTTTTCGGTCGCTTGCTGCTAGAAATCCACAGCGTCGAGGACGAACCCGCGCTGCGGGTGCGCGATCTTGATAGCCCCGCGCGTGCGAATTTTGGCGGGTTGCGCTATTTCCCTCCGGCGCCGGAGTGGCGTATTCGCGCGCGCTGGCAGCCCCTACCCGCGCCCGAGGCGCGCGGCATCGCGCTCAAAGGCGGGCAATCCGAGCAGGTGGTGCTGACCCACCGCGCCGAGTTTGAACACATGGGGCGCACGGTGGCACTGCTACCGACGCATCAAAAGGCGGGCAAGCCGATGTTCGTGTTTCGCGATTCGACCGCGCGCGAGCGCACTTATGCCGCCTGCCGGTTTCTGATTCCCGACGAGATCGGCGAAGACTGGATCGTGCTCGATTTCAACCGCGCCTTTTCACCACCCTGCGCCTTCAGCGAGCACGCGATTTGCCCGCTGCCGCCGCCCGAAAACCTACTGCCCTTCGCCATCGAGGCGGGAGAGTTGCGTCCCTGACGAGATGGTGCCGGTGGAGGGATTCGAACCCCCGACCCTCGACTTACAAAATCGCAGCTCTACCCCTGAGCTACACCGGCACGGGCACCGCATTAGCGCCACAGATGCGGGCGCGCAAGCCCTGTGCTATGGCGCGCTGCGCAGGTTGGCGCGCGCGAGCAGCGCGACAGCCACTAGCCCCACCGCCATGACCAAAAGCGCGGCCGGGGCGGCATCGCCAAGGTTTTCGAGGCTGGCCTTTTCATGAACACGCGTGGCAAGGGTTTCAAAATTGAACGGGCGCAGCAGCATCGTGGCGGGCAGTTCCTTGACGCTATCGACAAAAACCAGCACCAGCCCCGATCCGACCGAGCCGCGCATCAGCGGCATGTAAACGGCGCCAAGCGCGCCGCTGGCGCTGCGGCCGAGCGAGCGGGCGGCCATCGGAAGCGACGGCGATATCCGCCCAAACGCGCCATCGACCGCACCCTCTGCCACCGCGAAAAAGCGTACCAGATAGGCTAACACCACCGCCGCTGCCGAACCGGTCAGCAAAAGTCCGGGATCGTGTCCGCTTAGCGCCAGCCAGGTATCTGCGATGCGGTGGTCAAGCGCTGCAAGCGGAAACAAGATCCCCACCGCCAGCACCGCGCCCGGTGCCGCATAACCAAGCGTAGTCAGCGGCAGCAAGCGGCGCGGTAGGTTGCGCCCCGAAAGGCGTGTGCCGTAAACCAACGCCAGCGCTGCAGCCACCGTCAGAACCGCCGCGATGCTGCATACCGCAAGCGTATGCCAAAGTGCGCGCAGCAGCCCCGGTCCAAACCAGCTTTCGGGGTTGGCAGAGGCGTGCCAGCCGATCACCGCAACCGGCAGCACAAAGCCAAAGGCAAAAGGCGCGGTGCAAAGCGCGGTGGCCAACCACCCGCGCGCCCCCTTCAGTGGCGCGCGCAGAACAGGGCGCGGCTGGCGCGCCGAGCCGTGATAGCGCGCCTTGCGGCGACCGTGTTTTTCCAGCGCCAGCAGCAACCCCACCGTGGCCAGCATTACCAGCGAAATCTGCGCCGCACCGCCCGCATTGCCTGCCTCTAGCCAAGTCGAAAAAATACCCAGCGTCAGCGTCTGGATGCCAAAGTAGTCAACCACGCCAAAGTCGGCCACGGTTTCCATCATCGCAATGGCAGCACCAGCGGCAATTGCGGGCCGCGCCAAAGGTAGGCCAATGCGCCAGAATACCGCCCAGGGCCCAGCACCAAGCGCGCGCGCTACCTCGTAGCTTCCCCCGGAAAGCTCGCGAAAAGCGGCGCGCGCCAGCAAATAGACGTAGGGATAAAGCGCGCCCGCCAGCACCAGAATAGCCATCGAGCGTGATCGCGCCGCGGGAAACCAGTAGTCGCGCGCGCTTTGCCAGCCGAAAGCCTCTCGCAACGCAATCTGTAAGGGGCCGGAATAGTCTAGAAAATCGGCCAAAGCGTAGGCGCCGACATAGGCAGGAATAGCAAGTGGCGCCAGCAGCAGCCATTCCAACAACCGCGAACCCGGAAAGCGGTACATCACCACTAGCCACGCAGCCCCTGCCCCCACCGCCGCCGACAACGCGCCAACGCCAAACGCCAGAATGCCAGTATTGGCCAGATAGCGCGGCATCGCGTTGGCCATAAGATGCGGCCAAATGTTTTCGACAGGGTGCAGTGCTACCCAGCCCACCGCAAGGATCGGGCCAATCACCAGCGCCGCAATCGCCAGCGCCGCCAACGACCAGAGCGGCGAACCCTGGCCGCGTAGCCCATCGCCTGCACCGTGGCCAGGAAGGGCGCGTATTTCTTGACTGATTTGCTCGGGGCACATGATAGCGGGCTTACAGGAAAGCGGTTTTACTGTCCACAAAAGCCCCTATACTGAGGCCGCGTAAAATAAAATCGGAACCGAAGCATGCAGGTCGCTTTTCACATCGGCGCACATTTCACCGACGAAGAACGGCTTTTGCAAACGCTGCTGCTGAACGCGCCCATGCTGGCCGAGCGTGGCATTGTGGTGCCAGAGCCGGGCCGCTTTCGTCGAACGATCCGTGACCTTCTGGTGTCGCTCAAGGGGGCGCCTGCCACCAGCGAAACGCAGGAAACGCTTCTAGACGCGATTACCGATCACGACCATATCCAGCGGCTGATCCTTGCGAACGACAATTTCATGGGATACCCGGCGCGCATGATTTCGCGCGATGGATTCCACAGCCTTGCACCAGCCCGGCTACGCGCGCTGGCCAACCTGTTCCCCACCAGCTCGATTGAGTTTCATGTCGGGCTCATCAACCCGGCCACGCTGATACCGCAGCTTCTGAATTTTGTAAAAGGCAGCGACTACGAAAGCCTGATGAGCGGGTTAGACCCGATGCAGATTCGCTGGGCCCCGGTTCTGGCGCGCATGGTCGAGGCACTGGGTGGGCGTAATTTGGTGGTTTGGTGTAACGAGGATACACCGCTGATCTGGCCAGAGGTTCTGCGCCGGATCGCCGGTGTTGAGCTCGAAACCAAGATGCTGGGCGATGAGGCGCTGTTAGAAATCATCATGGCACCCGAAGGCTTGGCGCGGATGCGCAGCTATCTGGCCACCCATGCGCCGCAGACCATCGCGCAGCGGCGCAAGATCGTTTCGGCCTTTCTGGATAAATTCGGGCTGGCCGAAAAAATCGAGATCGAAGTGCCGCTGCCCGGGTGGGATCAGGCGCTGGTGGCCGAGGTCACCGCCGCCTACGATACCGATGTTGCCGAAATCGCGGCGATGCCCGGGGTCGAGTTCATCGCCCCCTGAGCTGCCATGATCAGCGGCTAGACCATTCCCAGCGCAGCTTTGTAAAGATCGAGGATCGCTTCTTCCTCGGCCAGATCGTCGCGATCGCGTTTACGAAGCGCGATGATCTTGCGCAAAACGCGCGTATCGTATCCGCGCCCTTTCGCCTCGCTCATGATCTCTTTCTGCTGTTCGGCAATATCGCGCTTTTCAGCGTCAAGGTGTTCGTATTGCTCGATAAACTGGCGCAATTCGTCAGCGGTAACTTTATAGGTGGCGTCGTCGGACATCGCTTCCTCACAAGGCTTGGCGCGCGGGGCGCGTTCTTGGCCTTGCTAGACGAGCCATCCGCGCGCTGCAAGGCCCGCCTTGCCGAGCGCGCGGCTTCGCGCTAACCGGGGCGCAGCAGGATTGGGGAGACGGCGCATGGAATGGCTGGTTTTGGTTGGAACGGCGGTTTCACTGCTGGGGCTTGTCGGGATTATCGGCTGCGTGATCGCGGTGCTGCGGGCACGCCGCGCGGGGTTGAGCGACGCCGATCTTCGTGCGCGGCTTGCACCGATTGTGGCGATGAATATTGGTGCGCTGTTTGTGTCGGTACTGGGGCTCATGCTGGTGGTGGTCGGCCTGTTCCTCGGCTGAACCGCCACGCTTAGCGTTCCGTCAGCTTCAGCTCGATCCGGCGGTTCTGCGCGCGCGCATCTGCAGAAGTTCCTTCGACGACCGGTTGAAACTCTCCAAAGCCCGCCGCGGCAAGGCGTTCGGGGGCAAAGCCGAGCGTGCCGATCATATAGCGCACCACCGAAAGCGCGCGGCCCTGACTAAGCTCCCAGTTATCGGCGTATTCGCCCGTGCCAGTCAGCGGGGCGTTGTCGGTATGGCCATCAACGCGGATGATCCAGTTGATTTCCGGCGGTATTTGCGACGCCACATCATTCAGGATAGCCACCACACTGGCGATCTGCGCCTGACCCTCGGGCGCAAGGTCCGCCGAGCCGGGTTGGAACAGCACTTCGGATGAGAACACGAATCGGTCCCCGACCACGCGCACGCCTTCGCGGCCTGCAAGCAGTTCTGACAGGCGACCAAAGAACTCGGAACGGTAGCGCGACAGTTGCTTGGCCTCTTCGGTCAGCCGTTGCGCTTCTAGCTCCAGCCGCGCGCGCTCGGCGGCTTCCAGATCGGCGCGGCGGCGTTGCTCGGCCGCCACCTGCGCCAGTGCCGAGTTCAGTTGCGTGCCGAGTTCTTCGACCTGTACTTGCGCTGCGCGGTCGCGCTCGGCGCTCTCGTCGAGAATGTTTTGCAGTTCAGAAAGTTGCGCACGCAATTCGGCAACCTGCTGGTTGAGCAGCGCCACCTTGCGTGCATTCTCTGCGGAAACCGCTTTTTCCTCGGAAAGGGTCTGGTTGGCCATCGCCAACAACGCCGCCTGCTTTTCGGCCTCGCTCAGCTGCGCGCTGATTTTGCCCTCTGCCGCATCACGCGCGGCCTGGGCTGCGGCCAATAGCGCGGCAAGCCGTTCGGCCTCGCTCGAGGCGCTGCCAAGTTCGGTTTCGCGCGCCATGCGCGCGGCCTCGGCTGCGGCAAGAAGCGCGCGTAATTGCTCGGCCTCGGATAGCGCCGATGTCAGCGCCTGCTGATTGTCGGTTTTCGCGGCCTCGGCTGCGGCAAGCGCTGCGGCCAGTCGTTCGGCCTCGGAAATTTGCGCCTCGCTGGAGGCGCGCAGATCGGCCATCGCGGCCTCGGCAGCGGCAAGTGCTGCGGCGCGCATCAGCGCCTCAGAAATTTTGGAATCTGCGAGTTCCTGCAAGCGTTTCTGCGCCGCTTCAGCGGCCGCGAGCAGCGTCAGTGTGTTTTCCGCCTCGCGCCGCTGTGCCTCGAGCGCCAGCGTCATCGAGGTAAGCTCGTCTTCAGCGCCCTTCAGCCGCTCACGCAATGCCTCAAGTGCCGCCGCATCTGTCAAGCGCGCCGCCTCGGCGTCGGAAAGTGCTGTTTGGGTGCTGGCCAGATTGGCCTCGGCATCTGTGGCGCGGGCTTCGACTTCGGCGTTTTGGGCTTGCAGATCGGCGATCAGCGCATCAAGCGCCTCGCGCCGTGCTGCCGCCAGACGCGCCTGCTCGGTCTGCGCGTCGATCTCGGTGCGCGCCTGCGCCAACGCAAGGTTCAGCGCCTCTGCCTCGCTTAACGCCGCATCGCGTTCGGCGGTGGTTGATGCTGCCAGTGCGCGAGCGGAATCGCGGTCGGCCAAAAGAGCTGCAACCTGCGCCTCGAATGAGGTGATGCGCGTCTCGGCGGTCAGCAAGTCGGCCTCTCGATTGGCGACTGTGGCGCGCAAGCTGGCGATCAGTTCGCCCTGCGCCACCGCTTCGGCGCGCGCACCGGCCAGAGTGTTCTGTAGTTCGGCATTGCTGACCTGCTCTAGCGCCAAGGCCTGCGCCAAGCCTGCAACCTGTTGCGAAAGCGCCGCCAATTCATCGTCTTGGGTCGAGATCGTCTCGCGCAGCACCGATTGTACGACCATGAAGATGGTCAGCACGAACATCAGCACCAGCAAAAGTGCCGTCATGGCATCAACAAAGCCCGGCCAGATCGTGGACGAAAAGCGTTGCTGACCGCCGCGGCCGCGAAACGCCATCTAGTCCCCCTGCGCGGTCTTTCCGCGCGTGGAAAGCAGAGCCCGCGTCAGTGCAGCAAAATCATTGCGCAGTTCCGCCATGCTTTCTTGACGGCCTGCCGACACCTCTTCGAGCAGCCGAAGCAATTGCACGTCGATCGAGCGCAGTCGCATGCGCGTCTCGCCATCATCCCCCAGCGCGTGCGGGCTGATACGCGCCTCGATCGCTGCCGCAAGCCGCGTTTGACTGTCGGCCAGCGAGTGCAGCGCATCGCCCGCCGTATCGGCCTCGATCAGCGCAACCAGTTGTGCCTGACTGTCGGCCACGCGCATCAATTGCGGCGAGGTCGGGTCTTCGTCCAGCTTGGTCGCCAACCGCTCGATCGCGGTGACAAGATAGCCAAGCCGCTCGTCGATCATCGAGCGGCTGACATCGCTTTGCACATAGATCGCTTGTAACGCCTCGATCTGCTCGGCCATGTGGTCGAGCACGCTGGCTGCCGCCACACCGATGCCGCCTTCTCCATCCGCCCCCGCACCGCTCGACGAGACGAGCGACAGGCGCGTGATTGTCGAAATCCATTCTTCCAGCTCGCGGTAAAAGCGGTTCTGCCCATGCGTAACGAAAAGCTCAAGCAAGCCCACCACAAGTGACCCCGCAAGCCCCAGCAGCGACGAAGAAAAAGCCGTGCCCATGCCGCCCAGTTGTTTTTCTAGCCCGCCCATCAGCTTGTCAAATACGCTGATCGCGGTGTCACCCTCTTGCGGCGCGAGCGCGCGGATGGTTTCGACCACGGCAGGAACGGTGGTAGCGAGGCCGTAGAATGTGCCCAGAAGCCCGAGGAAAATCAGAAGATTGGAAAGATAGCGCGTGATGTCGCGCGCCTCGTCGATGCGGGTGCCGACGGAATCGAGGATCGAACGCGCCGACGAGGTGGCGATTTCGCGGTGTACCCCACGCGCACCAAGCATCGCCGCCAGTGGCGCAAGCAAGCTTGGCGCGCGAGACAATGTTTCACCTGGACGATCGGAGGCGAATCCCTCGATCCAGCTGACCGACAGCACAAGTTGGTAAAGCTGCCAGAAACAGGCAAGGATCCCCAACACGAATACCGCAAGGATCAGCCCGTTCAGCCACGGATTCGCCAGAAAAATGGGAAAAATGCGTGAATAGGCGAAATAGCCACCCAGCCCCACCAGCCCGAGCACCACGATCATCGCCATGATCTGCCGCACAGGCTGCGAAAACTGCGGTTCTGTCGGCCGATCGGTTACGCGCGCCATATGGTTTTGCCCTGCTCTTTGCGGCGCGAAGATAGGCGTCCTAGGGGGCCGTGCCAAGCCTTATCCCATCAGTTGGCGCACCAGTGTTGCAAGCCTGTCAAGTGGCTCATCGGGCAAACCAAGCTCGGCCAGATGCGTGACGGTGTTGAAAAGATATTCCGCGTTGCTGCCGCGGTCCCCTACAGCACGGGCGATGATTTCGGCCTGCGCATCAAGACCGAGCGGGGCATACAACGGATGCGCACGGTCGATCACATAGCTGATTGCCTCCACTTCACGCCCATCTGCCAGCTGCAGCGGCAGAACCCGCTCGATATAGGCCGAAGCGGTCATCTCGCGCGCCCGCAAGTTGGCAAGGATGTGCGGCTTCTCCGCCTCGGGCAGCGCCAAGGCGACCCCATCGCAAAATGCCCCCGGCGCTGCGTCAAGCGCCAGCACCAACCCCGGCGCGGTGGCGCTGCCTCGATAGTGCACCGAGCGCATGCAGAACGCGCGCTGCCAGCCCATCAACCGCGCGCTCAGGCGCTGCGCGGGTCGAAAGCCTGGATGCCAAATCAGCGATCCGTAGCCGAAAATCCAAGTTGTATCCGCGATGCTCTGGCCCTCCATCGACATGGCAGCTAAACAGGAGCGATGCGGATTTGCAAAGGGGTCGCGATGCGAAGGCTGGTTTCGGCCTTGCTGGGTTTGGTGCTGCTGGCGGCACTTGCTTGGGGCGCGGGTGCCTTTGCGTTGCACCAGGGCGCCCGCAACGCCGTGCAGATGCTGCGCGATCAAGGCCGGGGTTATGCGGGCGCGGTGACGGTGGCAGGCTTCCCGGGCGCATTTTCGCTGACCTTTGCTGAGCCAAAGCTGCACCAGGGGCTGATCGCTTGGCAGGGCGACTGGCTGCGCCTTTCGTTGCCCTCCTACGCGCCGTGGCGGCTGCGACTGGATATCGGCGCGGCGCAAAGCCTGCGGGTCGGATTTCTCAACTACCTGCTTTCGGGCAATGACATGCGCGCGAACCTTGCGCTTCGGCCCAACACATTGTTGGCGCTTGAAAACTTCGACCTTGCGGCGGGGCCGCTTACCGCTGCGATCGATGGCGGCGGCGAGGCGTTCAGCACAGAGTCGTTGGCGCTGTCACTGACCGCCGCAGGTGGCACCGACTATCGGCTTGAGGCGCGGTTGGCGGGTTTTTCGCTGCCCGCGCTGGTGCAACCCGTCTATGCGCTGGCAGAGCATGCAGAGGTTCTGGAGGCGAAGATCTTGCTGGGGCTTAGCGCGCCTATCGACCGAAACGCGCAAGTGAGCGCGCCAAAGCTTCTATCGTTGACGGTTGAGGGCGCAACGCTGCACTGGGGCGCGGCCATGCTGACTGTCGAGGGCGCGCTGCACGCCGACGCGGACGGTTTGGCCGAAGGGCAACTGACACTCAACAGCCCCATTTGGCGCGAAGTGGTGGCGCTGGCACTGGCGCTGCGGCTGGTGCAACCGCCCTATGCCGCAGCACTTTCGCGCGACCTCGAACCGCTTGCAGATGCGCAGGGCGGCATGACAATCGAGCTTGCCTTTCGTGCCGGGCAGATCTGGCTTGGCCCAGTGCTGCTAGGCTCCGCGCCCTATTTGCAATAGGGCCCACTGCGGTAGCTTGCCGTATCGACGTGGAAATGATCCCGATGATTGGAATCCGCCTTGGGCCCAAGCACGGTTCCGAAAGGACCGCACGCCGAGGCATGAATGGCGCGCATAATCTTTGACTCGCGGCGCCAATCACGTGCAACGGCAAGGGTGCTGCCATCGGCCAAAACAAAGGCTGCCACATCGACCGCGTGCCCTGCACCATGTTCAGAAACCTTCGCGCCGGGTACGTTGTTGCGCGGACGGCAAGTATATGAGGCCACAACCGTTAGCGCCGCCAACCCGCCACCCCGGCGCCCGATGGCCGGTATGACACCTTCTTCAACCCAAGTTTTCAGTGCCTTGGCTGTATTGCAATCAATCGTCGCGGGTTCGGAAAGGGTGATCCCCGCGACTGCGGTAACCCTGACCCCGTCGCTTAGCCCACAGCCATTTGCCGCCGCTGGAATGGCCACAATCTCGCTGCCAGTAATCGCACTGTCGCCGCAGACCGATCCGGCCACAGCGCGCGGTGTACGTGGTGCAAACAGCGCTGCCAAGCCACCACGCGGCGCAGGTGCCGCGACAGCCGGTGCAAGCGCCGAGGTGGAGGTGCTGGCGGCAGGGGGCACGGCTGCCGCTGGCTGCGGCGGGCGCGGGTTTGGGCGCGGCGCGCGGTCGGGTGCCGCCGAGGCAAGTGCAAATGCGGTGGCTGCGGGGGCTGGCGCTGGCGCAAGGGTCAGCCCCGTTGGGCGCGGCACGGGCGCCGCCAAAGCGGCAAATGGCAAAAGGCTGGCCGCGCGTACGGCAACGGGCGCCCCTGCAACCGGGCGGCGCGATGGGTGTGGCGATGAGCGCAGCGGTTCGGCCCAAGCCACCGCCCCCGACGCTGCAATCAGCGCCAGTGCCAATGCCAATCGCTGCATGTTCGCGTTACTCTCCCGCGTCGCGCTCCGGTGCGCCGCGCCCGAAATCGGGGGCGGCGGTGTCTTGCCCGGCCTCGATGATGCCGCGCCGAATGGCGCGGGTGCGGGTAAAGTACTCGAAAAGCTGCTCCCCGTCACCCATGCGGATGGCGCGCTGCAAAACGAACAGCTCTTCGGTAAAGCGCCCGAGTATATCAAGCGTCGCTTCGCGGTTGGTCAAAAACACATCACGCCACATCGTCGGGTCTGATGCCGCGATGCGGGTAAAGTCGCGAAAACCGGCTGCGGAATACTTGATGATCTCAGACTTTGTAACACGGCGAATATGGTCTGCAACGCCCACCATCGTGTAAGCAATCAGGTGCGGTGTGTGCGAGGTAACCGCCAGCACCAGGTCGTGGTGCGCCGGTTCCATCTCATCGACATTGGCGCCCAACCCCTCGAGCAACCCGCGCAAGCGCAGCGTCGCATCCCCGTCGGCAGCGGGCAGCGGCGTCAGCAGCCACCAGCGGTTGATGAAAAGTGTGGCAAAGCCCGACCGCGGGCCCGAATGCTCGGTGCCTGCCAACGGGTGGCCGGGAATGAAGTGCACACCCTCTGGCACATGCGGCGCCACCGCCTCAATCACCGCCTGCTTGACCGAGCCTACGTCGGTCAGCGTGGCACCTGGCGCAAGATGCGGCGCGATTTCTGCAGCAATCGCCGCCATCGCCCCCACGGGCACGCAAAGCACCACGAGGTCGGCGCCAGCCACGGCCTCGGCCGCAGTTGCGACGACCCGGTCGCAGAACCCCAGCTCTTCTGCCACCGCTCGCGTCTCGGCGCTGCGCGCGGTGCCCACGATCTCGCCCGCAAGCCCCTTCCATCGCATCGCATGTGCCATCGACGAGGCAATCAGCCCCAGCCCGATCAGCGCGACGCGGTTGTAGGTGACCGCCATCAGTGCGTCTCCTTGAACAGCCCCACGGCATGCACGATGCGGCGGCACGAGGCTTCATCGCCCACGGTGATGCGCAAACAATTCGGCAAGCCATAGCTCGCCACCTGTCGCACGATCAGCCCGTGGCTTTGCAAAAAGCCGTCGCAGGCGACCGCCTCGGCGGCGTCGGCAAAGCGCGCCAGCACGAAATTGGCCATCGAGGCATCCGAAAGTACCCCACGTTCAGTCAGCGCATCGGCCAGCCATACACGCAGGCGCGCGTTTTCGGTGCGGCAGCGCGTGACGTGATCCTGATCGCGCACGGCGGCCTCGGCAGCATCTAGCTGGGCGTTTGACAGGTTGAACGGCCCGCGAATACGGTTCAGCACATCGATGATGGCTCGGGGGCCGTAACCCCAACCGATCCGCAACCCGCCCAACCCATAAATCTTCGAGAAGGTGCGCGTCATCACCACATTGGGCAGCCGTGTGGCGAGTTCAGCACCGCCATCGTAGCCCAAGGCATATTCGGCATAGGCGCTGTCGAGCACCAGAATCGCCTGCTTCGGCAGCCCGCTCGCCAGCCGCTCAACCTCGGCCAGATCAATCATCGTACCGGTCGGGTTGTTGGGGTTGGCGATAAAGACAAGTTTCGTTTTTGGCCCGCAAGCCGCCAGCAAGGCATCGACATCGGTTGTGCGCTCGTGCTCGGGCACGGCAATCGGCGTTGCCCCCGCCGCCAGCGCCGAAATCCGATACATCAGGAAACCATGCTCGGTGAACAGCACCTCATCGCGCGCGCCGGCATAGGCCTGACAGAGAAAGTGGATGATCTCGTCAGACCCCACGCCGCAGATGATGCGATCAGGGTCGAGATCGTGCACCTCACCAATCGCCTGCCGCAGCGCGGCGTGATCGGTCGAAGGATAACGGTGCAACCTTTGCACTGCGCGCGCGTAGGCTTCTTTCGTCCGCTCCGAAGGCCCAAACGGGTTTTCGTTCGAGCTGAGCTTGATCGCGTCGGGTTTGCCCGCCACATGCGCGGTTCCGCCCTGATAGAGCGCAATCTTCATGATGCCGGGTTGCGGGCGAATAGCGTCGGTCATGGCAGAACCCCCTGGGATGGCGCCGTTCTAGCGAGCCAGATTGCGCATTGCCAGTGTGTTGTTGCAAAAGGAAAAGGGCCGCACCTTGCGGCGCGGCCCAGCATATCGGTTCCGCGACGCGGGACTTAGTTCTTGGCGTAGTATTCGACCACGAGATTCGGTTCCATCACGACAGGATAGGGCACATCGCCCAAGGCCGGTTGGCGCACGAAGGTCGCGGTCATCTTGGAATGGTCCACTTCAAGGTAATCGGGCACATCACGCTCAATCAGCTGCACGGCTTCCAGCACGATCGCCAACTGGCGCGACTTTTCGCGCAGCGAGATCACGTCGCCTTCGGACACACGGTACGAGGCAATGTTGACGCGCTTGCCATTGACCAGCACATGGCCGTGGTTGACGAACTGGCGCGCTGCAAAAACCGTGGGAACGAACTTGGCGCGGTAAATCACCGCGTCCAGACGCCGCTCCAGCAGACCGACCAGCGCCTCACCGGTATCGCCGCGTACACGCTGCGCTTCGGTGAAGATCTTGCGGAACTGCTTTTCGGTCAGATCGCCGTAATAACCTTTCAGCTTTTGCTTGGCGCGCAGCTGCGTGCCAAAGTCCGAAAGCTTGTTCTTGCGGCGCTGACCGTGCTGGCCGGGGCCGTATTCACGCTTGTTAAGCGGCGATTTCGCGCGCCCCCAGATGTTTTCGCCCATCCGGCGGTCAATTTTATGTTTGGCAGAGGTGCGTTTGGTCACCGCTGATCTCCTTCATCATGCGCCCCTAGAATGGGGCAGGAAGGGCGTTGTCCTTTAGCCCATTTCGGGCCCGACAGGCATCCCCTTGCGGGGGCCACCAACACCAATGATTGCCCAGAGCAAGTTACCCCGGACCGCGGGCTTATAGGCGGCGCCTCGGGCCCCGTCAATGACCCGCCGCTCTGATTTCATGTTAAAAGCAGACGGCCCGGCCTCGCAGCCGTTATGCCGCGAGTTCGTGGCGCAAGATCGCCGCTTCGGCTGCACCCAATCGGCGGCGCGCATAGCCACCATAACCTGCGGTATCAAGCGCCAGATGCGGCATCAGCGAAAGCAGCCCCGCGCGATCTGCGGGCGCGATCATCTCGAGCGTCGTGGCGCCGGGATGAAAACTTTCACTTTCCAAACCATTAGCGCGTAAAATCTGATGACTCTCGAACAAAAGATGCGCATATCGCACTTCGCGCAGACCATGCTCAATGCGCACCGAGCCGCCGTTGACAAGATCGCGGGCCGAAACCAAAACCTCTGTCTCGTTGAAAAGCGCGCGCGCTGCAGGCCCGCGCACCAGCATCCGGTGCTGCGGCGATACCAGAAGATCGCCGTCAGGGCGCCCAATGCCGAATGCCCCCGCGCGAAACCGCACCGGCCGATATTCAGGCATCACGTGCAGCCGTGCGCCAGACATCCGCCGCCCACCGGTCCAGATAATTTCCTGTGCCCCGTCGTCACGCGTCAACACCCGATCGCCCGGTTGCAGCATCTCGACCGGGCGCGCACCTGCGGGCGTATCAATCAGCGTGCCTTGCGTGAAACAGATCACGGAAGTTGACGTGATCGGCGTCGACACTTCGCGCAGCTCAAGTGCGCGGTCCACCACCCAAAGTTCGGCGTCGCGCGGTGGTACGCGGCCGACAAACATCAGGAGCCTGGTCGCAGTATCAGGCAATTCGATCAAGCTGACAGAATAAGACCCGTAGCCATCCGTTACTGTAAAACTTTGCTCGGCGTCGGCCTCGATCATATCGACTTCGTCGAGCTTGCGGCCACTGACCGCAGCACCCAAGAGCCTGCGCACGGCGCGCGCCGCGCGGCGGCGTGTATCGGCTTCGCCCACCTGCCCTTGCAGCAGCAAAAGCTCTGGCGGGCCGTCGATCCGCAGCACTTCACCATGCCATCGCCAGTCGGCACCGATCACCAATGCCTCGAGTGGCGCAGCGATAACGCCGTCCACTTCGGTCTGCGCCCATGAAATGACAAAGGTGCCGCCTGCGCCTGCCGTCATGCCTGTTCCTGCCACTCTTTTATTATCAGGTCTTTGCGACCCGTTGTTCAGGTAAAGGTAACAGAGAAATTAGGGCTTGCAAAGCGGCGCGTGCACCCTGCGTGAAGCGACTCGGATTTGCGGTCAGAAATTCATCCCAAACCGGACCGAGCCAGGAACCAGCCCCTCAGGCTGGCCAACGAACTCGGACGATAGCCAAGTCACACCGTAAAAGATGCCGATGAGCTCGTTGTGCCGCGCCATGCCAGAACGCATCCGCGGCCGCCACGACTCGGCCGCGGGGCCGCCCGCCGGAAGCCAGGCAGAGCTTTCAACGCGCACCAAATCGACGTCGAACTGAAAGGCGAACCCCGGTTCTGACGTGCCAGAAATGCCAACATACCGCTGCCCGGTGCTATCATCGCGCAGCCAAAGTGCGCCCTGTTCGCGCGCTCCCAGATTATCGTCTATACCGACCCGGAACAGGTTTTCATCGCCCGCGCGCCTCGACAAAGGGGCGCATCCCTGCCGAACCAAGCTCGAACGGGCGCGCAAGTCTTCCGTGACAAAGGGGATCAGCGCGTCTTCAAGCTGGCTTGCCTCAATCGCCGGGCGCGGATCGCTTAGAAGCTTGGCAGGCGACGCTGCGTTTCACAATACCAGTACTTGGCTCTACCGCTGCAAGCCCCGCGCCAAAACTTGCTTCGAACGCGCCAGCCAGCCGCCGCGGCCCACACAAGTACACCTGAGCAACATCTGTCGTGAATATTACTAAAAGAACGTGGTGCAAATGCATACCATCGTTCAGATATCCGGCCGCGCTTAACCCGCGAGCAAGGCCGCTGCCGCCGCCTGCGCTGCCTCGGTGACGCTTTCACCTGCCAACATGCGGGCAATCTCGCCCTGACGTGCTTCGGCACCCAGCGGCACAACGCGCGAGGTGGTGATGCCCCCCGCCACATGCTTTTCCACCCGCCAGTGGTGCGCGCCGCGCGCTGCGACTTGCGGGCTGTGCGTGACCACCAGCACCTGTGCCGTTTCCGCCAGTCGCGCCAGCCGCCGCCCGACCGCATCGGCGGTGGCGCCACCCACGCCGCGGTCGATTTCGTCAAAAATCATCACCTGTGCGTCAGCGCCGCGCATCAGGCAAACCTTGAGCGCCAGTAAAAACCGCGAAAGTTCGCCACCCGACGCGATCCGGTTAAGCGGCCCCGCCGGAGCGCCCGGGTTGGTGGCAACCACAAAGGCCACCGCATCAACCCCCTCTGGCCCCGGCACGGCCTGTGCAATTTCGGTGGCGAAAGCCGCGCGCTCCATTTTCAGTGGCGCAAGTTCGCCCGACATCGCCGCATCCAGCCGCCCCGCCGCCTCGCGGCGCAGCGCCGAAAGCGCCGCGGCCGCCCCCGCATGTGCCGCATCGGCCGCTGCAAGTGTGGCACGCAAAGCATGCAAATGCCCCTCGCCACCGTCAAGTTCTGCCAGCCGGGCGCGCAAGCCATCACCAAACGCGCCCAAATCATCAGCCAAAACGCCGTGCTTGCGCGCCAATGCGCGAATCGCGAATAGCCGCTCTTCGCAGGCTTCCAGCTCTTGCGGGTCGTGGCTGAGTTTATCGAGCGCGCGCTCGACTCCCTGCGCGGCCTCGCCAAGCTCGATCATCGCGCGAGAAAGCGCAGCGATTGGCGCATCGAGCAGCCCTTCGGCACGTTCGGACACCGCTTCAAGCCAGCGTTCGGCATCGCCCATCGCGCCTTCTGCCCCTTCGGGCCCTAGCGCGCTGTGTGCGCGCGCGACGTCGCCGCGAATCCGCTCGGCTGCCTGCATCGCGCGGCGGCGGACATCAAGGCCGACTTCTTCGCCCGGCTGAGGCGCCAACTGATCCAGCTCTTTGACCGCGTGGCGCAGAAAATCCTCTTCGCCGCGCACCGCCGCCAGTGCCTCTTCCGCCTCAGCCAACGCAGTTGCGGCCACGCCGCGTGCCGCCCATGCCGCGCGCACCCGGTTCACCAGCGGCTCAGCACCCGCAAAGGCATCTAGCAGCGCGCGGTGGCCGCGTGGGTTCAAAAGGCCGCCATCATCGTGCTGGCCATGCAGCTCCACCAAAGTGTCGGCTAGCAGACGCAACACCTCGGCACTCGCACGGCGATCGTTGACAAAGGCCGTACGGCGACCGTCGGGCAGCACCAGCCGCCGCAGCACCAGTTCATCGCCACCCGCAAGCCCCGCTTCTTCCAGCACCGCCCGCGCGGCGTGGCCGGGCGATAGTTCGAACACCGCCACCACTTCGCCCTGCGCAGCACCCTGACGCAGCAGATCGCCACGCCCACGCCAGCCAAGCACGAAACCAAGGCAATCGAGCAAGATCGACTTGCCCGCTCCTGTTTCGCCAGTCAGTACATTGAGGCCGGGCTGAAACGCCAATTCCAGCCGGTCGATCAGCAGCATGTCGCGGATCTCAAGTGCCCGAAGCATTCTGCGCCCCCATGAGCGACGCGGTCGCGCGCAACGCCCGCGCTACAGCCATTCGCCCTTGATGACTTGCCGGTAGATTTGCGCAAGCCAGCCGTCGCCCTTGCCCTCGGGGGTTAGGCCTTTCCGGCTCAGCAGGGCGTAGCTGTCTTGGTAAAACCCGGACGATTGGAAATTGTGCCCAAGAATCGCGGCGGCGGACTGTGCCTCGTCGGTAAAGCCAAGCGCAAGGTTGGCCTCGACCAGACGGTGCAGTGCCTCTGCGGTGTGGCTGGTGGTCTGATACTGCTCGACCACAATACGGAAACGGTTGATCGACGCAGTATAATTGCCGCGCTTAAGGTAGTAGCGCCCGATCTCCATTTCCTTCGCCGCCAGATGGTCGAAGGCGAGGTCAAACTTGAGAATCGCCGAGCGCGCATATTCGGTGTCGGGGTATTCTTCGATCACCGAGCGCAGCGCCGATAGCGCCTGGAATGTCAGCCCCTGATCTCGGCCAATTTCGTCGATCTGGTCATAGTAGCTCAGCGCCAGAAGATACTTGGCGTAGGCTGCGTCTTCGTCACCCGGATAGGTGTCGATGAATCGCTGCGCCGCGCTGCGCGCCTCTTCGTAGTTCTTGGCCTTGTGATTCACGAAGGCCTGCATGATTAGCGCACGCTTGGCATATTCGGAATACGGGTAGAGCCGCTCGATTTCGGTAAAATAGCGCAAGGCACCTTCGGGTTTAGAGGTGTTGGCCAGTTCCCACTCGCCGCGCTTGTAGATTTCCTCGGCGGTGAAACCCTCAAGCGGGATCGCCTTATCGGTCGATCCACCACAAGAACTCAGCACCGCTACAACCAGCAGGCTGCCGAAAAATGATGCCGCTGAAATGCCGCGCGCCATGTCCCGCCCAACCCCCGTGTTCTTTCACCCGACAGCGCCCGTAATGAGGGCTGTTCGGCTCGTCCTAGCACAGAAAAATCCGGTGCGCAAAACGCCTTTCGCAGCATCGACGGCGATCAGGCCAGCAATTCGGTTTCGGGCATGCAATCGGCCAGCGTAACACCGGCTCCGGGCATCGCATGTGCGCGCGCATTGCTGAGCGGTTCCCATCGCCACGCGGTGGCATCGGCGAACAGCGCGCGCAGCAAACGGTTGGTCAGCGCATGGCCCGCACGGTTGCCGCTGTAGCGCCCCAGAATCGGTGCACCGGCCAGCGCAAGGTCGCCCATGGCATCCAGCATCTTGTGGCGCACCGCTTCGCGTTCGCGCCGCAGGCCACCTGGTGAAAGGACTCGGTCGCCATCAACCACCACGGCGTTTTCATAGCTTCCGCCCAACGCAAGCCCGGCTGCCTGCATCGCTTCCACATCGGCGCGGCGGCAGAAGGTGCGGCTGTCCATCAACTCGTGCACGAAGGTGCCGTTGGCCATGTTGAGCATCAGCGACTGGCTACCGATCGCGAGATCGGGAAATTCGATTGCGAATGCAATTTCCAGCGTTTCGGCAGGCTCAAGGCGCGCCTCGGCCACGCCTTCACGCACCTCGACGGACCTAAGAATACGCAAGGCCCGCACCGGTGCGGCCTGGCGCACCAGCCCGACCGCAATGATTGCGCGCACGAAAGGCGCCGCAGACCCATCAAGAATAGGCACTTCGGGCCCGTCAATTTCCACCAATGCGTTATGCACGCCGCTACCTGCCAGCGCCGCCATCAAATGTTCAATCGTCGAAACGCCGACACCTGCGGCATTCTCGATCTGGGTGCAAAGCCGCGACGGCGCAACCGCATCCCAGCGCGCGGGCACTAGCGCATCAACCCCCACAAGATCGCTGCGCCAAAAGACGATGCCGGAATCGATGGCTGCGGGGTGCACGGTGATATGCACCGCGGTGCCGCTGTGCAGACCGACACCGGCAAATTCGACCGGGGAACGAAGTGTGGTTTGCAAAAGCTGGCTCCTGATAGTGGCTCGGCCCGGCGGACCATGCGTCGCCCCAGCCGGGACGCGCAAGTTCAACTAAAGGCGTGCGTGAGCAAGCTCAACTCACTCTTTGTAACGGGCTGAAACAATCGCGGCGCGGCTTGGCGGCAACTCGCCAATAGGCTACTATAGCATTGTTTTTAAAAATAAAATGGCCGCGTCATGCGCGACCATTTCAGTATAATCGTGATGCTTTTAGTTCGCCTGCCGGCGTAGAAATGCCGGTATTTCGATGCGGTCCTGCTCGGGGTCGCTCGCCGGTTCATCATCATAGACCTGCGGCTGCTGCGCAGTTTGCTGCATCGTCGGCGTGCGGCGCTCGCCCGCATGCTCGCCGCTGCCGCCGGTCATGCGGTTTAGAAACGAGTTGATCGCGAAGCGCGGCTTTTCGGGAGCCGTTGCCGGTGCGGGTGCCGCAGCGCGGCTTGCCGCCATCGGCTGTGCAGCGGCGCGGGGTGCTTGGCTCGGCGCGCGTGTTACTGCCGCCTGCAGCCGGGCAAGCGCTTCGGGCGTGGGCGATCCCGGGGTGCGCGGGCGCGGTGCGACAAAGGCGCTAGCATCATCCTCGACATGCAACTCGCGCGCGATTGGCTGCACAGCGGGTTGCGGACGATAGGCTGGGGGCGGCAATTCCTGTTCAGCTTCTGCGGCAGCCTCGGCGTCAAGCAGGTCTTCCGGCTCCAATTCGGCCTCGCGCGGGGCGCGCGGCGCAGAATCGAACAGCGACCGCTCATCGGGTCGGGTGCGATAGACTTGCTGCGTCACCGACGCGGCGATCGGCGCCGCAGGTTTTGGCGTGGCGGCAGGTGCGTGCGCTGCGGCGACTTCTGCGGGCACATGCGGCAGTGGTTCGGCCAGACGACGACGCGCCACCGGCGTTTCGACAGTTGTTGCGATTACGTCGATGCCCGTGGCCACCACCGAAACGCGCATTTGCCCAGCCATGTCGGGGTCCAGCGTCGAGCCGACGATGATGTTGGCTTCGGGATCCACTTCCTCGCGGATGCGGTTGGCCGCTTCGTCCAACTCAAACAGCGTCAGGTCATACCCACCGGTAATGTTGATCAACACACCCTTGGCGCCACGCAGGCTGATTTCGTCCAGAAGCGGGTTGGCAATGGCTTTTTCGGCGGCCTGAATTGCACGCTCGTCGCCCGAGGCTTCGCCGGTGCCCATCATCGCCTTGCCCATCTCGTCCATCACCGCACGAACGTCGGCAAAGTCGAGGTTGATCAGGCCGGGACGCACCATCAGGTCGGTGACGCCCTTCACACCTTGGTACAGCACGTCGTCTGCCATCGCGAAGGCTTCGGTGAACGTGGTTTTTTCGTTCGCAAGCCGGAACAGGTTCTGGTTGGGAATGATGATCAGCGTATCGACCACTTTTTGCAGCGCCAGAATGCCCGCTTCGGCCTGCTTCATGCGTTTGGCGCCTTCAAACTGGAAGGGCTTGGTCACGACGCCGACGGTCAGCACGCCCAACTCGCGCGCGGCTTGTGCGATGATCGGCGCGGCACCTGTACCGGTGCCACCGCCCATACCGGCAGTGATAAAGCACATATGTGCACCCGCGAGGTGATCGACGATTTCCTCGATCGATTCTTCGGCGGCTGCGGCGCCCACTTCGGGCCGTGCCCCTGCGCCGAGTCCTTCGGTGACGCGGACACCCATCTGGATGCGCGCTTGTGCTTTCGATTGCGCCAAGGCTTGCGCATCGGTGTTGGCCACCACGAACTCGACCCCGTCGAGTTCCTGGTCGATCATGTTATTGACCGCGTTACAACCGGCACCACCGACCCCGAACACGGTGATCCGCGGCTTCAGTTCCTCGCGTTTCGGCATCGTCAGATTCAGTGCCATGTGGTGTTCCGCCTGTGTTTGTCCGGGTCTCTCGTCCGGTTATCCCCGCAAATTGGACCGATTTTAACCAGATTGCCATCTCCCGTCACCAGAAAAACGTGACGACGCTACAAAATCTGGTCCCAAGGCGTGTGATTTCAGCGGTATTTCGCGCAAATCACCCGATCTTGGTGTCATCGGCCCTAACCTTACCAGTTATCGCGGAACCAACGCACCGCCCGTTTCAAAGAGCGCGCTGGGTAGCGTTCGGCTGGCAATTCGAAGTCCCACCACTCATCTTGTGGATGTGCGGCGAAAAGCGCGAGCCCGACGGCACTGGCAAAGCCCGCGCCGGTTGCAGCTTGCGGCAGACCTTGCACCCGCAGCGGGCGGCCGAGTCGCACCGCGTGGCCAAGTATGCGTGCGGCAAGCCCGTCTAGCCCAGGTATCTGGCTGGCACCGCCTGTCAACACGATCTGCTGACTGGGCAAGCTGTCAAAACCCGCCGCATCCAGCAGCGCGCGCAACTCTTCGAGTATTTCTTCGACGCGCGGGCGGATAATACCAATCAACTCCGCCCGGCTGACCTTGCGGCGGTCTTTTTCCCAATCGCCACTGTCACCGCCGACATCAATCATTTCGCGGTCGTCCATGCCTGTTGCGTGCACGCCTCCGTGGAAGGTCTTGATCCGCTCGGCCACCGCCATCGGCACTTGTAGACCTTTGGAAATATCCGAGGTGATGTGATCGCCGCCCATCCGCACCGCATCCGCAAAGATCATGTGCTTCTTGATGAACACCGACACGCCGCTGATGCCACCGCCCATGTCGATGCAGGCCGCGCCCAGTTCCTGCTCGTCTTCCACCAGTGCCGCGATCCCCGCAGCATACGCCGCTGAGGCGATACCGGCGAGTTCAAGGTCGCATCGGCGCAGACAGAAGGTCAGGTTTTCGATCGCATCAGCATCGACCGCAAGCAGGTGCATATCTACCGCAAGCCGGGTTCCGACATGGCCGCGCGGATCGCCCAGACCGGTGCGATGATCCAGTGAAAAGTTTACCGGGTGCGCGTGAAGCACCTCACGCGCGTCGCCAATATCGGGCAGATCGCAAGCGGCAAGCACACGCGCCACGTCAGCCTCGGCGACCTGCGCTTCTTGCAGCTTGATCTCGCCCGCCAGCCCGTAACTGCGCGGGCGCGCACCCGCGATGCTGGCAATCACGTGATCGACGCGCACGTTCGCCATTTTCTGTGCGGCTTGGACGGCGGTGCGAATGGCGCGTTCGGTTTCGGCCATTGTCTCAACTTCGCCAAAGCGCACCCCGCGCGAACGGGTCGTGGCCGCACCAATCACCCGAAACGCCGATTGCCCCGCCATCGGCCCTACGCCATCGCTGGTTTGCGACCGCTCTGGCCCGTCAAAGCGCAGAACGAGGCAGGCGATTTTCGATGTGCCAACATCAAGGATGGCGATCACCCCGCGCTGCATCGCCGCTTTGCGCATTGCGCGCATGGCGCGCTGTGCTTGATAGAGCCCGTTCATCGCCCTGCCCCCATCACCTGTTACTCCCACTCGTCATCACCTGCGCAGTGATGCGCTTGAATTCGTCTTGCGCGTCCGCGCTTAACCGCAGTGTCGGGCGCGCCGCCAACCGCAGGTCAAGCTGCGTAAAATCGCGCGCCAGCAGATCTTCGGCGCGGTCAAGCGCCAGCAACCGCTGCACCGCCTGCACTGCCCCCGACTCGGGCAGCAAAATCCGCTGATCTCGATCAAGCACCAGATCCCAGCGCCGCTCTCCGACCCGCACAAGCCCACGCGCGCGCGGCAATATAGGTGCCGCCGCAGCCAGAATTGACAGCGCCTCGGGCACTGCCTTTTCGGCCCCGTCGCCCGCGATCAGCGGCAGTTCCGGGCGAAGATCGCGCGCGAGAATCGTGGCGATGCGGTGACCACTTGCATCAAGCATTTCCACACCGGTGGCATGGCGCCAGAGCACTGCCGGCACCCGCTCGATGACCGTGACCGCCAATACCCCCTGCTGCACCCGCAGATCGACCGAGGCCACCGCATCAAGCCGCGCGATCAGCGTGCGTAACGCAGGCAGATCAAGCGCAAAGGAGGATGCAGGCAGCGCCACCGGCAGCATTGCCCGGATCGCCGCGTCCACAGCAGGCGAAGCCCCATCAATGCGCAGCAGCGTCACCGAAAACTCGGGTCGGTTTTGAATTTCGGTCTTCAGCGTTGTAAACCGCTCTGCTAACGCAGCGCGCTGCCCCGCATCGCCCAACCAAAGCCCGAGCACTCCAAGGATCAACGCCAGTGGCAGCCCAATCCGCAGCAGTCCGCGCACTGAGGGCGTCAGCCAAAGGCGAGCGAGTTTGTAGCGCATCCGAGAGGGCGCCGGGTCGCGGTGAAGCACGCGCGGAGCGGGCCGCGGCGGCGCAGCCAGAGGAGTGGCGCCTACCGGTTGCATGAGGCGTCCTCGACGATCCAGCGGCAAAGCGCCGGGAAATCCATGCCATCAAGGCGTGCTTGCTCGGGGCTGAGCGAGGTGGGGGTCATGCCCGGTTGCGTGTTGGTTTCCAAAATCACCAGCCCCGCCAACCCGTTAGGTTCATCCCAGCGAAAATCGCTCCGGCTAAGGCCGCGGCAACCCAGCGCCACGTGTGCGCGCAACGCGTAATCGAGGCAGGCGTTGGTAATTTCGTCGGGCAAGTCGGCTGGTACAACGTGATGCGAACCGCCGGGCGTGTATTTTGCGGCGTAGTCATACCAACCTTTGGTCACGATTTCGGTGACAGAAAGCGCACGATCGCCAAGCACGCTGACCGTCAGCTCGCGCCCCGGCGCATAGGCCTCGACCAGCACAATCTCGGGCATGTCGGCGGCCAGAACCGGTGGCGAATTGGCACCTTCGGGCACAATATAGACGCCGAGCGATGATCCTTCGGCATTGGGTTTGACCACATAGGGCGGGGGCAACACATGGCGCGCCATCACTTCGGCCTTGCTTGCAAGCTGCCCCGCCGCCACAGGCAACCCGGCCGCCGCAAAAGCCGCCTTGGCGCGGGTTTTGTCCATCGCCAGTGCCGAGGCAAGCACGCCCGAATGGGTGTAGGGCAAGCGCAGCCATTCCAGCAGCCCTTGCACGCAGCCATCTTCGCCCCATCGCCCGTGTAGGGCGTTGAAAACCGCGTCCGGCTTGGCTTCGCGCAGGCGCGCAGCAACGTCGGCGCCCGCGTCAATCGCGACCACTTCAAAGCCTGCCACCCGCAGCGCGTCAGCGCACTCGCGCCCTGAAGACAGTGACACGTCCCGTTCTTTGGACGCGCCTCCCATCAGTACCGCCACTCGGTGGGCTGTCCTGCTCGACACACCCGCCACGTTCGCCTCTCCCGGGGTTTGTCCCCGTGGAATGTTGTTACTTTTCGTGCGTTTCGTCCAAAATCTCGCCGACCCGCATGATTTCCCACTCTAGCCGGATTCCGCTCGTGAGCAAAACCCTTTTTCGGACTTCTTCACCCAAACCTTCAAGATCAGCGGCAGTTGCGCCACCTGCGTTGATAAGAAAGTTCGAATGCTTCTCGCTCATCTGTGCGCCGCCCAACCGCGCACCGCGCATTCCCGCCGCATCAATCACCTTCCAGGCCTTGAGGTCCTGCACGTCATCGGCCCGCCCGGTTGAAGAAAACCCCGCCGGGTTACGAAAAGTGGACCCGGCGCTGCGCTCTTTTGTAGGCTGGCTTGCGTCGCGTTTGGCGATTTGATCGGCCATATTGGCGTCCAGATCGGCCGGATCAGCCGAAATTGCCTCAAAAGTGGCAGAAATCAGCACCCATTCGCGCGGAAGATGGCTTTGACGGTATGAAAACTGCAAGTCCTGTACACTTAAAACAACCCGCTCTCCGGTCCGGCTGATCGCTACAGCCTCGCGCAGATGGTCGGCAACATAGGCGCCGTAGCACCCCGCATTCATGCGCACCGCACCGCCGATGCTGCCGGGAATAGTGCGCAGGAAGGTCAAATCAAGCCCCGCCTCAGCCGCGCGCTTTGCCACTTGCGCATCAAGCGCCGCGGCCCCGGCCGTAATGCGGTTGCCAGAAATTTCAATGCCGTTGAAGCCTCGCCCGAGCCGCACCACCACGCCGCGAATACCACCATCGCGCACGATCAGGTTAGAACCCACGCCCATCGGAAAAACCGGAACGTCGGGCGGTAAAGCCTTTAGAAAGCTCGCAAGATCGGCCTCATCCGCGGGTTGAAATAGCCATTCAGCTGGCCCGCCCACGCGCAACCATGTCAGATCGGAAAGCGCGCGTCCGGCGGTTAGCACGCCGCGGACCTCGGGCAGCTTCATACTCGCCCCCCGCGCCAGAACCGCACACGGCGAAGCGCAAAGATTAGTGGCCAACGCAACATCGAAACCCCGCCGACAAGCACCAACAGCCCCCAAAACGGGCCGTTTTCCAGCGTAACCCAACCCAGCAGCGGAATCCCGCAACCGATCAGCACCCACGCTTGGCGCCAATGGTTATCGCGTGACGGCAGAAGCGCCAAAACGTTGGCAATCAGCGCCCATATGCACACAGCGATCAGTGAAAGTGTCATTCGACTGACTCCTCGTGTGGTGGTGGCAGCGAAACCCCCATCGCGCGCCGCATCAGATACCAAAGCGGGCGGCGAAACAGCGAAACAAAGGCGGCCAGCAGCGCGGCTACCGGCCAGAAACCGTGCTCCAACCCGATCCAAACCATTAGCACCGGGGCCGCCAGCAGCAACGGCACGCCCGGCCAAACCTGCAAACGCAGTGGCAACAACGCCGTAGCCGACGCGGCCAGCGCCCAGAAACAGGCAAGGATCAGCGGCAGGCTCATAGGCGCCAGTCCTTGAGCGCCAGCGGCAAGCCATTCGCCCAAGTTGAAATCGTGCCCGCGCCAAGACAGACCACCATATCGCCCGGCTGCGCCTCATCACGCACCATTTGCGCGAAATCCGCCTCGGAAACCACGGCGCGGGCGTGGCGGTGGCCGTGCGCGATCAGCCCGGCCACCAGATCGTCGCGGCTGGCGCCTGCGATAGGTTCTTCGCCCGCGGCATAGACCTCGGCAATGCCAACCACGTCGGCCTCGTTGAAACAGGTGCAGAAATCCTCAAACAGGCTTGAGAGGCGTGAATAGCGATGCGGCTGATGCACGGCGATGACGCGCCCGCGCGTGGTTTGCCGCGCCGCCCGCAGCACCGCCGCAATCTCGACCGGGTGGTGGCCATAATCGTCGATGATGGTAACGCCGTTCAGTTCGGCAACCTTGGTAAAGCGGCGGTTGACGCCACCAAAGGCGGCCAACGCCGCGCGAATTTCTGCGGGTTTCATACCCAGATGCCGCGCCACGGCAATTGCCGCCAAAGCGTTGGAAACGTTATGCTCTCCGGGCATCGGCAAAGTGCAGCCGGTGATCTGGGCGTCCGCACCCTCGCCCTGCAGTGCCACGTCAAAATGCGCGACGCCGCCTTCGTAGTGCAGATTGAGCGCGCGCACATCTGCCTGCGCGTTGAAGCCGAAGGTCACGACCCGACGGTCGGTGATACGGCCCACCAGCGCCTGAACCTCGGGGTGGTCGGTGCAGCACACCGCAAGGCCGTAAAAGGGAATGTTCGAGACGAAATCGTAAAACCCGCGGCGCAGGTTTTCGATCGTGCCCCAGTGTTCCATGTGTTCGGGGTCGATGTTGGTGACAATGGCGATGGTCGCAGGCAGGCGGTTGAAGCTACCATCGCTTTCGTCGGCCTCGACCACCATCCATTCGCCCGCACCGGCGCGCGCATTCGAGCCGTAAGCGTGGATGATGCCGCCATTGATGACCGTGGGGTCAAAACCGCCCTTGTCGAGCAGCGTGGCCACCATTGTCGTGGTGGTGGTCTTGCCATGGGTTCCCGCTACCGCGACGTTCGATTTTAGCCGCATCAGTTCGGCCAGCATCTCGGCGCGGCGCACCACCGGCAGACCACGAAGCCGCGCCTCTTCAAGCTCGGGGTTGCCTTTCTTGATTGCGGACGAAATCACCACTACCGCCGCGTCGGCGATGTTTTCGGCGCGCTGACCCTCAAAAAAGGTGGCACCAAGGCCCACGAGGCGCTCGGTGATCTTGCTAGCCTTGGCATCCGAGCCCTGCACCCGGTAGCCCAGCGTCATCAGCACCTCGGCAATGCCTGACATGCCAATTCCGCCGATGCCGACAAAATGGATCGGGCCAAGCGCGCCGGGAAGTTTTGTTGCCACGTTCATGCCTTTGCCCCCGCCACACTTTCCACAAGTTCCACCAGTCTTTCAGTCGCATCGGGGCACGCATACGCCAGTGCTTCATTGGCCATGCGCACAGCGGCGGTGGGATTGCCCAACACCAGCGCCACCTGCTCGGCCAGATTTGCTGCATCAAATTGCGATTCAGGAATCATGATCGCAGCACCCGCATTCACCAGCCCTCGCGCGTTGGCGCTTTGATGATCGCCGGTTGCGGCGGCGTAGGGCACCAGAATTGCCGGGCGTCCGACCACGCTCAACTCGGCCACAGTGCTCGCCCCTGCGCGCGCGATCACCAGCTGCGCCTCTGAAAGGCGGCGCGGCACATCGGTGAAAAAGTTTTGCACTTCGGCCGAAATACCCGCGGCGGAATAGGCCGCGATCACCGCACCGCGATCTTCTTCACGCGATTGGTGTGCGATGCGTAGCTGCGCACGCAGTGGTGCAGGCAGGCTTGCCAGCGCCGCCGGAACCACCTGCGAAAGCACCCGCGCGCCTTGGCTGCCACCCAACACCACAAGGCTCAACGGGTAATCTCCCGGCGGTATATAGGGCGCACCTGCACGGTCGAGCACTGCCGCGCGCACCGGGTTACCGGTATGGGTGCCTTGCACGCCCTCGGGCAGATCGGTCGGCCAGGTGCCGCAGGCAAAGGCCTGAACGCGGCGTGCGAACAGCCGGTTGACCCTACCGAGCACACCATTCTGTTCATGGATCGCACTTGGCACGCCCAAAATCCGCGCCGCCGTCAGCGCCGGTATCGTCGGGTAGCCACCAAACCCCACCACCACCGCTGGTCGGTCGCGCCGCAAGGCGCGAACGGCCGCCAACACACCCGCGCCAATGCGCAGCGGCACCATAAGCTTGGCCGCCGCACCTCCCTGCGCAAAGGTGGCCGAAGCGACCTGTTCAACTGCGACCACATGCGGAAAGCCACCGGTATAGCGCGCGCCGCGGGTATCGGTGGAAAGCTTGACCCTCCAGCCGCGCCGCACCATCGCTTCGGCAAGTGCCTGCGCTGGAAACATGTGCCCGCCGGTGCCGCCTGCGGCAATCAGGATCAGCCGCCCGCTCATCTGCCCCTCCGCGCCAGCAGATCAGAAAGCTGACCCTGCGGGCGGGTCCGCGTCAGCGCCAGCAACATGCCCATCGCAATGCCCGACGCGATCACCGAACTGCCGCCGTAGCTGACAAACGGCAGCGTCATGCCCTTGGCAGGCAACAGCCGCACCGCCACACCCATGTTGATGAACGCCTGCACCCCAAAGGCGCAGGCAAGCCCTGTGCCTGCAAGTCGGGTGAAAATATCCCGCTCTTGACGCAACCGGTTAAGCGACAGCGCCACCACAGCGGCAAAAAGCGCGATGATGAACAGCACCAGAATCAGCCCGTATTCCTCGGCCGCAACGGCGATGATGAAATCTGTATGTGCGTCGGGTAGCTGCCACTTGACCGTGCCCTCGCCGACCCCGACACCCAGTAGCCCGCCTTCCTGAATTGCGTTGGTGGCATAGCCAATCTGCGTGCGCGGGTCGATTTCGCTGGAAAGATAGCCGTCAATCCGGCGCGCGAAATGCTCTGAGCCGTTATAAGCGCCAAAACCGCCCAGAACGGTCAGCCCAGCCAATGCGACCAATAGCACGAATGGTGCCCCGGCGACAAAGTAGATCACGCACCAGATGAACAGCACCAGCGCGGCCTGCCCGAAATCGGGCTGCGTTGCCAGCAAACCGACCACCACCAGCGTCAGCAACAGCGAATAGCGCTTGCCCGGCGGCCCGCCCACGTCAAGCGATGCGGCCATCAGCCAAGCCACGGTGATTGCAAAGCCGGGCTTGAGAAACTCGGACGGTTGCACACTGGCAAAGCCAAAGCTGAACCAGCGCACCGCGCCCTTGCCAAAATCGGTGCCGAACAGCGGCAGCAGCGCCAATGCCAAGAAAGACAACAGAAATCCCAGCACACCCAAGCGGCGCACCTGCAGCGGCGTCAGCATCGAAAAGCCCAGCATGACCGCCAAGCCGATGCCGCCAAATTCCAACTGCCGCGTGACGTAGTAGAAGGTCGGCAGGCCGTTGCGCTCGGCTAGTGGCACCGAGGCCGCAAGCCCAAGCAGGATGCCGATGGCAAATAGCCCCAACACCGCGACCAGCGTCCATTTATCAAGCGTTCGCCACCAACGCGGCAACACCGGTTCGCCTACCCTTTTGGGTATGGCGCTGAACACCATTTCAGTCATGCTTCACCGCTGTACTGCCTCGGACCGCCCGGTTTTCCGGGTCTCGAGTCAAAGTGTAGCCGCAATTGTGCGCTCTTGCCAGCAGAACATGCCCAAAGGCGCGTTCAACCCGCCTGCAATTTGGCCCAGCGTGCAAGGCTTTCGGGTGGCCAATGTTCGGACCGGCGGTAGTATTCTGGCACCGCGCGCGCGGCGTTTGGCAGCACCACCCAAGGCAGCTTGGTCGTAGTGAATATGTGGATATCGGGCGGGCAATCGGCGGGATTTTCCAGCGTACCCACGCGCACAAAGGCAAGCTTGCGCCCTGCCCCGGCATAGTGGCTGAAAAGCGCTACCTTGCAGATCGGGCATCGCGCCACGATCTGGCCCTTGCCCGAGGCCGTTGGCGTGACGATTTCCTCGACCTCACCGCGCACAACCAAATGGTCCGTCTCGATCATCGCATTCAGCGCAAAGGCCGAACCGCTATCGCGCTGGCACCATGTACAATGGCAGGCGTGGGTAAAAAGCGAGGGCGCCGTCAGGCTATAGTGCACCGCACCACAAGTGCATCGACCCTCCATCATATTGCTCCCAGTTGCGCCTTGACCAAGGCGGTGAAGTGTTCGCCGCGCGCTTCGAAATTGGTGTATTGATCGAAACTTGCTGCCGCCGGGGCCAGCAGCACAACCTCTCCGGGTACCGCTTCTTTGGCAGCCAGCGCCACAGCGCGGTCCATCGTTTCGCAGATTTCCAGCGGCGTATCGCCCAGTTCCTTCGCAAAATCGCGCGCCGAGTGGCCGATCAGATAGGCCTTCACCACCGAACCCAGATGTGGCTTCAACGCCCCTATCCCGCCCTCTTTGCTCTGCCCCCCGGCAATCCAACGGATGCGCGCAAATGCTTGCAAGGCCTTGGAGGCGCTATCGACATTGGTCGCCTTGGAGTCATTTACAAAGCGCACACCGCCCGCTTCGGCCACAGTCTGGCTACGATGCGGCAGGCCAGCAAAACTTGCCATCGCGGCCTCAACCTCGCGCGGCGGCACGCCCAGCGTTCGCACAGCGGCCCAAGCGGCGCAGGCGTTCTGATGGTTGTGCGCACCGGGCAGGCCGGGCATCGCGCGCAGATCGACCGAGGCCACCTGCCGCCCCTTGCGCCATTCCGCAAGAAACCCTTTGCGCGCAAAGACCGACCAACCGAACCCGCCAAGCTTTTGCCCAGACGAGATGCGGATCACCCGGTCATCCTCGCGCCCCGTGGCAAGCTGATCGGCCAAAAACACGCCTTCGGGTTCATCCACGCCGATCACCGCGCGGTCCGGCCCACCTTCGGCAAACAGCCGCCGCTTGGCCGCAAAATAGCCGCCAAGGCCGCCGTGCCGATCGAGGTGATCTGGGCTGAGATTGGTGAAAACCGCCACATCCGGCGTCAGCGCGCGGGCGAGTTCGGTCTGATACGACGAAAGCTCCAGCACCACCACCTCGGCCTCTACGGCGGGGGAAAGGTCAAGCACCCCGCGCCCGATGTTCCCGCCCATCTGCGTCGGGCGCCCGGCTGAATTGAGAATGTGGTGGATCAGCGCGGTGGTTGTTGATTTGCCATTAGAGCCGGTCACCGCGACGCATTTCGGCGTAACCTCGAACCCGTCCCAATCATCGGTCGCCCAAGAGCGAAAAAACAGCCCGATGTCGTTATCGACTGCAACGCCTTCGGCCATCGCCCGCGCGATCAGCTTGTGCGGCGCGGGGTAAAGATGAGGAATTCCGGGGCTGACAATCAGCGCCACGACACTCCGCCATGCGTCCGCCCGGCCAAGATCGTGGATTACATAGCCCGCGGCCTCGGCCTTGGCGCGCGCTTCAGGGTTATCGTCCCAGCAAAGCGGCTCGGCGCCACCCGCCGCAAGTGCCGCCGCCGTGGCCAAGCCAGAGCGCCCGAGGCCAAGCACGGCAACCTTGTGGCCTTCATACCCAACAACCGGAATCATCGCCGCCCCCTATCGCGCGCAGGGGCCCGGCCCCGGCGCGGCACTTCGCGCACCGCGTATCGCGCGCCCTTCCGGGGTAGTAGCAAACGCGCAAATGCGAAAGGGGTTGGCGCGTGGATCGACCGGATTTTCCGCACTCAGCCCGCAGCGCCAAGCGATTGCAGCGTATCGGCATAGGCTATCAGTGCCTCGGCGCCTTTTGGGGTAAGCGCATAGCGCCCGCGCGCCGGGCGTTCAAACCAGCCATAATGATCGCTGTGCATTAGCGCCTGCGCGCGCGCGACCCCAGTGGCGCGAGCAACATCGGCGGGTTTGCAGATGCCGTGTTCGCCAAGGTGGCGCGCGCAACGCAGCGCATCTTGCCGGTAGGCGGTGATCTGCTTGGTGCCCGTGGTGCCGCCGATATTTGGGTCGCCCACGCGCCGCTCGAACTCGCGCAACAGCTTTCCGGCACGCGTGGTGTTCTTGCGCGGAGCATAGGGTGCGGGGTCAAGATGCGCCTCGACATGTGGGGCAGCACCCATTCGCACCGCCAGCAGGCCCAGACCAAGGCGGCGGCAAAGGCGGATTATGTCTGCGTAACGCAGCGACCAGCCGCGAGCGCCCGACACCGGCACCGCCAGATATACCGTGTCAAACATCGCCTGGCGCGCCACCCCTTGCAACACCAGCGCCAACGAAAAGCTGACTTTCAGTTCGACCACCACCGGTGGCTCATCACCGCGCCGCGCCATCACATCGCAATCACCGATTTCCGCTTTGACGGTGTAGCCCTGCGCTTCAAGATAGGCCTTCACGGGAACGTAAAGGTCGGCCTCGCGCATGCGTTAGCGCAGCTTCAGCGTAGCCAGACCGATCAGCGCAAGGATCAGGCTGATGATCCAGAAACGGATCACGATCTGCGGCTCGGCCCAACCCTTCTTTTCGAAGTGGTGATGGATCGGTGCCATCAAAAACACCCGCCGCCCGGTGCGCTTGAAATACAGCACCTGAATAATGACGCTCATCGCCTCAACCACGAACAGGCCGCCGACGATCGCCAGCACAATCTCGTGCTTGGTGCACACCGCAATCGCACCGAGCGCGCCGCCCAGCGCAAGGCTGCCAGTATCGCCCATGAACACGGCCGCAGGTGGCGCGTTGTACCACAAAAACCCAAGTCCACCGCCGATCAGCGCGGCGGTAAAGATAAACAATTCGCCCGCGCCGGGCACAAAATGCACACCCAGATAGGCAGAAAAGTCAGACCGGCCGACGAAATAGGCGATCAGCCCAAGCGTTCCCGCCGCGATCATCACCGGCATCACCGCCAGCCCGTCAAGCCCGTCGGTCAGGTTCACCGCATTGGCCGCACCCACGATCACCACCATCGAAAACGGCACAAAGAACCAGCCGAGGTTGATCAGCACATCCTTGAACACCGGCAGCGCCAGTTGGTTCGACAGCCCGTCGGGGTGCACGTATGCCGCAAGCGCCGCCGCCACCGCAGCAATCGCCAGCCCCAACAAAAACCGGACCCGCGAGGAAACGCCCTTGCTCGACTGCTTGGTGACCTTTGCGTAATCGTCGGCAAACCCGATCAGGCCAAAGCCAAAGGTCACGCCCATCACGATCCAGACATAGGCATTGTCAAGCCGCGCCCAAAGCAGGGTTGAAACCATCAGTGCTGAAAGTATCAGCAGCCCCCCCATGGTCGGCGTGCCAGCCTTGGCCAGATGGCTCGCCGGGCCGTCATTGCGGATCGGCTGGCCCTTGCCTTGGCGCCGGCGCAGCAGGTCGATCAGCGGGCGGCCAAACAGAAAGCCGAATATAAGCGCGGTGAAAAACGCAGCACCTGCGCGAAAGGTGATGTAGCGAAATAGGTTGAACACGTCGCCACCATCGGAAAGCCCGGTCAACCAATACAGCATCAGATCGTCCCCTTATCCGCCGCCTGTGCCTCGGCGGCGCCCGCCTGCCCGAGTTTTCGCAGGGCGTCAACCACCAGACTGACGCGCGAGCCTTTGGAGCCCTTGACCAGCACAACATCGCCCGCATCTGCAAGATGATGCGCGCGCACCGCAAGGCCTTGCGCGGTTTCATGCCATTCGCCGCGTTGACCAGGTGGCAGCGCCTGCCACAGCGCCTGCATCCGCGGCCCCACGCAATGCACCAGTTTTACGCTGGCCATGGCGGGAAGTTCGGCAATAGCGGCGTGCAACGCTGCCTCGGTTTCCCCGAGTTCTAGCATGTCGCCCAGAATCGCGATCCGCCGCCCCTTGCGCACCCGACCCACTCCATCACATGGGGTTGCGGCGGCCAGAACCTCAAACGCCGCCGCCATCGAGGCGGGGTTGGCGTTATAGGCATCGTCGATCAACTCGAAGCTTTTTTCGCCGTCCACGATGTCAAGATAGATGCGGGTGCGGCTGCCGCGCCCTTGCGGGGGCAACCATTGGCCAAGATCGAGCACTGCCAGAGTGGGATCCACCCCCACTGCCTCGGCCATCGCCAGCACGCCAAGCGCGTTCAGTGCAAAATGCCGCCCCGCTGAACGCACCTTGAACAGCAGTGCCCTGCCGCGCACCGTAGCTTGCGCGATCGTCACGTCCTCGACAATCCGGGTCGAGATCAACCGATAATCATCGCCCGGTTCGCCGCCAAAACGCACCAGCCTTGCACCCGCAGCCACAGCCGCATCGACAAGGATCTTAGTGACCGGCAAGCCCGAAGGAATGACCGCCATGCCGCCCGGCTCTAACCCCTCGAACACCGCCGCCTTTTCCTGCGCGATTGCCGCAAGTGCGCCAAACGCTTCCAGATGCGCGGCGGCAACGGTGGTGATCAGCGCGGCATGGGGCCGCGTAAGCCGCGCGAGTGGCGCGATTTCACCGGCGTGGCTCATGCCGATCTCGACCACCGCAAATGCAGCTTCGCGCGGCAGCCGCGCCAGCGTCAGCGGCACCCCCCAGTGGTTGTTAAAGCTCGCCTCGGCCGCGTGCACCGTGCCTTGTGCTGCCAGAACCGCGCGCAGCATCTCTTTGCTCGAGGTTTTGCCGACCGAGCCGGTCACCGCGATCACCTGCGCTTTGCTGCGCGCCCGCCCGGCCTGCCCAAGTGCCGTCAACGCCGCCAGCACATCGGGCACGATCAGCAGCGGGTCGGTTTCGGAACAGCCCGGCGGAATGTGGCTGACCAGCGCAGCGGCGGCACCCTGCGCCAGCGCGGCTGCAACAAACTCGTGCCCGTCGCGCACATCTTTCAGCGCCACAAAAAGATCGCCGGGCGCAAGGCTGCGGCTGTCGATCGAAACTCCACTCGCTTCAAAAGCGCGGGTGGCGTGGCCGCCGGTTGCGGCCTGCGCCTCAGAAGAAGTCCAAAGTGCGGGCATCAGATTTTTCCATCCAGCGCGGCCACCGCGACGCTGGCCTGTTCTGCGTCGTCAAAGGGATAAACCGTATCGCCCACCACCTGCCCCGCCTCATGACCCTTGCCCGCGATCAGCAGCGCATCGCCCGGCCCGAGTGAATCGACCCCGCGCAGAATTGCCTCGGCACGATCCCCCACCTCGGTCGCTTCGGGGGCGGCGGCCAGCACCGCAGCGCGGATGCTCGCGGGGTCTTCGGAACGCGGGTTGTCGTCGGTTACAATCACCACGTCGGCATAGCGCGCCGCTGCGGCCCCCATCAGCGGGCGCTTGCCCCGATCACGATCGCCGCCCGCGCCCAACACCACGATGATGCGGCCCAGCACATGCGGGCGCAGCGCGCGCAGCGCAGTTTCCACGGCATCAGGTGTGTGCGCGTAATCAACAAAAACCGTCGCGCCATTTTCGCGAGTGGCCGCAAGCTGCATCCGCCCGCGCACCGTGGCCAGGCGCGCCAGCACCGCAAAAACTGCGTCGGGCACGATGCCGCTGGCAATCGCCAGCCCAGTGGCAGCTAACACGTTTGCCGCCTGAAAACCGCCAATCAGCGGTAGGCGCGCCATCTGCACCGCCCCGCGCCACGAAAAGCGCAGATCCTGCCCGGTCGCATCGAACCGCTGGCCAAGAATGCGCAGATCGGCCGCAGCGCTGGCACCAACCGTCAACACCGCCTGCCCGCGCGCCTTGGTCATCGCCACCAGCTCAGCACCGCGCGGATCGTCGGTGTTCAGTACCGCAACGCCCTCGGGCGGCAGAACGCGGCTGAAAAGCCCGGCCTTGGCCGCGAAATATTCGTCGAATGTGTGGTGATAATCGAGATGGTCTTGCGTGAAATTGGTGAAGGCTGCGGCGGTCAGGCGCACACCGTCCAGCCTGCGCTGCGCAAGCCCGTGGCTCGACGCCTCCATCGCCACATGCGTGACCCCCGCGGTGGCCATATCTGCCAACAGCCGGTGCAGGGTCAGCGGCTCGGGCGTGGTATGGGCCGAGGGCGCGCTGAAGCTGCCTTCCACGCCGGTGGTGCCAATATTGGCCGCCTCATAGCCAAGCGCTGCCCATATCTGGCGGGTGAACGTGGCGACCGAGGTTTTTCCGTTGGTGCCGGTTACCGCCACCACGCATTCGGGCTGGCGCCCGAACCAGAGCGCTGCGGCAAAGGCCAGCGTCTGGCGTGGGTCTTCGGCCAGCACCAGCGCCGCGTCTGCGCCTGCAAGCTCGGTAGCTGCCATCTCGGCGCCCGCACGGTCGGTCAACACCGCGGCGGCACCCATCCGCAAAGCGTAGCCGATGAACTCGCCCCCGTGCATCTTGGCACCCGGAAGTGCGGCAAAAAGAAAGCCCGGGCGCACCGCACGGCTGTCAATCGCCAGCCCGCTGATCGCGGCCTCGCGCCCACCCTGGGCGTGCAACCCCATATCTGCCAGCGATTTTGTCAACCCGCCCATGTCGTGCGCCCCTTGCCTGCCCGTCGCATTTACGCCCGCCCCGCGCGGCGCGTCAATTGCGCGCCAGGGAAAGTTCCGGCGCTTCCAGCGGCCCCCAAACCGGGCGCAAGCCCAGCAAGGGTGCAGCGCGGCGTATCACTTCGGCGCCCACCGGCACAGCGGTCCAGCCAGCGGTTCGCCGGTCTTCGGACCCTGAATCCTCGACCGGTTCATCCAGCGTCAGCACCAGAACGTATTGCGGATCGTTGGCCGGAAAAACCGCGGCAAAGGTGGCCAGCACCTTGTCGTCATAATAGCCACCGCTCGGGTTGGGTTTATCGGCGGTGCCGGTCTTGCCACCGACCGCGTAGCCCGCAACCTCGGCAAAACTTGCGGTGCCGCGCGTCACCACCTCGCGCAGCATCGACATGATAGTGGCCGATGTTTGGGGCGAAACGATCTGCTCGCCCGTCGGGTGCGCGGCCCCTGCGAGCAGCGTGGGTGTTACGCGCCGCCCACCGTTGGCCATGGTTGCATAGGCGATCGCCAGATGCAGCGGGCTGGCCGAAAGTCCGTGGCCATAGGCGATGGTCATGGTCGAAAGATCGCTCCAATTCGCCGGCAAAAGCGGGCGCGCACTGGGTGCCTCGGCCAACTCTACCGGGGTCGCAGCCATAAAACCGAGCGAGTCCAGAAATGCCTTTTGCCGCTCGCCACCGATCAGCATGGCAATCCGCGCAGCGCCAATGTTCGAGCTTTCCACGATCACGTCAGTCACGCTCAATTTGGCGCCGTAGTCGTGAAAATCGTTGATGCGAAACTTGCCCCAAACCAGCGGGCCGCGCGTGTCGATCATCGTCGTCGGGGTGACCAGACCCATATCCAGCGCCTGCGCCGCCGCAAAGACCTTGAAGGTCGAGCCGAGTTCATACACTCCCTGCACGGCGCGGTTGAACAGCGGGCTGTCGCCCTGATCGCCAGTGGTCAATGGTGCCGGGCGCGCGTTGGGGTCAAAATCCGGCAGGCTTGCCATTGCGACGATCTCGCCGGAATGGACGTTCATCAGCACCGCCGAGGCGGCGTGCGCTTTCATCAGCTTCATGCCGTCGGCCAGCACTTCTTCCACCGTTGCCTGCACCGTCAGATCCAGCGAAAGGCGCAGCGGCGCGTTGTCGTTGATGGGGTCGCGCAGCCACGTGTCAAAGGCCTTTTCGACCCCGGCCACGCCCACCACCTCGGCCGAAGCTACATCTTCGCGGCCAAAGCTCGCACCGCCCAGCACATGGGCGGCCAGATCGCCGTTGGGGTAAAGACGCATTTCACGCGGACCAAACAGCAGCCCGGGGTCGCCGATGTCATGCACCGCCTGCATCTGTTCAGGCGAGATCTTCTTCTTGATCCAGACGAATTTGCGCGCGCCGGTGAAATCGGCGGTCAGCCGCGCCAAATCAAGATCGGGAAAAATCGCCACTAGCTCTTGCGCCACGCGGGATGGCTCGATCATCTGGGGTGGCTGGGCATAGAGGGAATAGGTCAACAGGTTGGTGGCAAGAACACGACCATTGCGGTCTACAATATCGCCGCGGCTGGCGATGATCGCATCGCCCGACGAGGCGATTTGCGGCTCGATCGGGCGCGATACCGCCAGCGCCGCCATCCGCACGCCAACCGCGCCAAAGCCTGCTACAAAGGCCACGCCCAGCAGCATAAGGCGCACCTCGGCACGACCGCGTGTCGCATCCGACACCGCCTCGCGGCGGGCGCGCAGATTGTCGCGCTCGATCGCGTCGGGGTTTTCGCCGGCGGCACGGGCGCTCAGGATTCGGGCAAGCGGGCGCAGCGGGGTGCGGATCATGGCTGCGCTCCACCGTTGGAAATGGCATCAATCGGGGTCAAGCCGAGGCTGAAACCCGTTTCGGGCAATAGCGGGTAGGCAACCTGCGTAACCGCACCAAACTGGTATGCAGTCAGCGGAAGCAGCCCGAGACGGTCGAAGTTCAGCGCCGCAAGCGCGCGCAGCCGGTCGGGCCGGTTGAGGTAGGCCCATTCTGCATCAAGCACCGAAAGCCCTTCGCGCAGGCTTGCAATTTCGCCCTGTAGGCGCGTCAGTTCGGAAATCGCGGTCTGGGTATTGTAGTTTTCGCGGTAGGCCCAAAAGGCAAGGCCCATCACCGCCATCGCTGCAACGCCCGCAATAAGTGTGCGCATCAGGCGTCTCCTTCCAAAGCGGGGGCGGGCAGGCCAAGGGCTGCGCGGTCAGCGTGGCCCGCAGGCGCAGCAGTCCGGCGCGCAATGCGCAAACGGGCCGACCGCGCACGCGGGTTCATTGCAAGTTCGTCGGCATCGGGCGAGATTGGCTTGGCGACATTGCTAAAGGCGGGCACCACCACCGCGCGCGCCGGGGCGTAGCGGTTGCCCTGCCCTTCGCCGCCAGATCGCGCAGAAAAAAACCGTTTTACAACGCGGTCTTCCAGCGAATGAAAGCTGACAACTGCCAGCCAACCGCCGGGTTTCAACGCGCGCTCGGCGGCTTCAAGCCCCTCGATCAACTGGCGAAACTCGTCGTTCACCCAAATGCGGATCGCCTGAAAACTGCGGGTGGCGGCGTGGCTTTGCCCCGGTTTCGCGCGCGGCAGGCAACGCTCGATCGCGGCCACCAGGTCGGAGGTGCGCGCTAGCGGGCGCGCGGCGATGATGGCGCGCGCGATGCGGCGCGCGGCGCGCTCTTCGCCGTAGTGAAAAAGCATATCCGCGATTTCGCCTTCGCTTGCGCGGTTCAGCAGATCGGCAGCACTTGGCCCCTCGTCACCCATGCGCATGTCAAGCGGGCCATCGCGCAGAAATGAAAACCCGCGCTCGGGCTGATCGAGTTGCATCGAAGAAACCCCAAGGTCGAGCACCACACCGTCAAGCGGCTCGCCCGCAAGAGTGTCGAGTTGCGAAAACGTGCCTTCGATCAACCGCAACCGCGCACCATGCGCCCCGGCCCACGGCGCTGCCAATGCAAATGCAGCAGGGTCGCGGTCGATGCCGATCACCTGCGCCGCGCCTGCGTCCAGCAGCGCGCGCGTATAGCCGCCCGCGCCAAATGTGCCATCAAGCCAGACGCCCTGCACAGGCGCCACCGCGGCAATCAGCGGGCGGATCAGAACCGGAACATGCGGGGGGTCGGTTGGGTCGGCCATTGCCTACCCTTTCGGACGGCCAGGAAGAAGACTGCGCGGGTCAAAATCGTCAGGATATTGTTCCGCCAGTCGCCGCTGCCGTTCGGCGTAATGCGCCTGATAGGTCTCGGGCTTCCAGATCTTGAAATAGTCGCCAGCCGAAATGAAGAAAGCCTCGCCATCAAGCCCGATCTTGTCGCGCAAACGCTGCGGCAATACGAGGCGGCCATCTTCGTCGATCTGCAATTCCTGCGCTTGGCCGTGCATCCATTCTTCCAGTTGCAAGCGGTCGGCTGAATTGCGCTGCATATCCTCGATCTGGGCGTCGATTTCCTCGATTGCCTTGATCGTATAAACCTCAAGCCATGTCTGGCGTTCGGGACCATAGACAAGAACGATATTGGGGCGATTGCCGGGCACCCAGTCGGGGTCCGAGGCTTCAATAACGCGACGAAAGGCGGCGGGGATCGAAACGCGACCCTTCGCATCAACCTTGTACGTCTCTGAGCCTCTGAACCTGCGTGCCACCGGCGCGCGCTCCTTTGTTTTCGGCCCCGTTTCAAAAGGAAACGGCGGTCGGGCCGCTGCCACTGCCCGATCCGCCGCCCTCGTCCCATCTCTGGGTTAGTCCGACTGCACGCGCCACCTGGGGGGATGTCTGCTCGCTCGCGCGCCGGATCTCATTTATCGTTGAAGTCGGGTGCCTGTATGAAACCTGCTATCATTCGCCTTTGGGATCTTGCGTCCCTTTGAGCCCGCCCTCTTCGATGTACAAGGGATACCGTGGGAATTTATGGGAAGCAACAGGATTTTATGGGCCTGCATGGAAGATCTGGTGTTTCCGTTGCTAGGAAAACAAGGGATTGTGCCGAAACTGCCGCTCACGCCAGCAAGGGTAGCGGTTGCAATCCGCAAAAACACTAAATGTAGTAAATTGGCGCGGGGATCTGATTTCCCATATACATCGCGCTTTTTTCGCGCGGTAAATCGACGCCGCTGCGTTTAAACGAAAACGAAAAGAGAACATCTACAGCACAGACTATAAAAGCCCCGGCAGATGATTCGTTTTTTGCAGAAATACCCTGCCCGATGCCGTACTTTCCCGTTCAGGCGGAGCCGGTCTTGATTAGCGACGCGGCCAAACGCGCGTAGGCCTGCGCAACTGGGCCATCACCCGCGGCAATCGGCGTGCCAGCATCACCCGCAAGGCGCACCGAAAGGTCGAGAGGCAGTTCACCCAGAAACGGCAACCCTAGGCCTTTCGCCTCAGTTGCAACTCCGCCGTGGCCAAACAGATGCGCCTCATGGCCGCAGTTAGGGCAAACGTAGGTGGACATATTCTCGATCAGCCCAACTACCGGCACCCCAAGCTTGGAAAACATGCTCAGTGCGCGGCGCGCATCAATCAGCGCCACGTCTTGCGGCGTCGAAACCACCAGCGCGCCCGAGACCGGCACTTTTTGCGCCAGTGAAAGTTGCACATCGCCCGTACCCGGCGGCAGATCGACAATCAGCACATCCAGTTCGCCCCACGCGACCTGCTCCAGCATCTGCTGGATCGCGCCCATCAACATCGGCCCGCGCCAAATCACCGCCTCACCGTCGTTCAACATAAGGCCGATCGACATCATCGTAACGCCATGTGCGACAATCGGTATAATGGTCTTGCCGTCGGGGCTGGCGGGGCGGCGATTCACGCCCATCATACGCGGCTGGCTAGGCCCATATATATCGGCGTCGAGCAAGCCGACCTTGCGCCCGGCACGTGCCAGCGCGACGGCAAGGTTCGAGGCGACGGTCGATTTGCCTACCCCCCCCTTGCCCGACCCCACCGCCAGCACTCGAGCCACACCTGCAATCGGCTTTGGCCCGGTCTGCGGTTTGGGGTGGCCTCCAATCTTCAGGCTCGGTGGTGCCGCCGTGGCGGTGGAGGTGGCAATAGAAACGCTGGTCACACCAGGAAGCGCGCGCAACTTTGCTTCTATCTCGGGGCGCAGCACCTCGAGCGCGCGGGTCGCCTCGGGCGATTCGGCCTCAAGCACAAAACGCACGGCCCCGCCCTCGACCGCCAGCACGCGCACTATGTCGCGCGAGGCAATGGTGCCACCGCCCGGCGCTGCAAAACCTGCCAGGACCGCAAGCACCTGTTCTCGAGTAACGCTCATGTGACACTCCGCCGCTGTTGACAGCGCCCACTCTGCCGCGATTGTGCGCCAGCGCAAGAGTTCATCCCAAACCCGCGCAAGATTTGAGCAAATGCCGCGACTTCCGCCTAATATAGGTCAGCATTCGTCATGCAATTTCCGCATAGCAGCATTGAAGACGTGCCCTATTGTGCAGTTGCAGCATTTTGCCCATGTTAGCCCCAACAGCGAATAAACTTCGCCCCTTACAAAAGACGGATCGAGACAATGGCACTAGCAATTTCAACCTTGAACCTCCGCCTTGGCCTTGCCGAGCGGCTCGCGGCGTACCTTGCCGCGTTCAGCGAAGACCGCCAGCGCCGCAAAGTCTATCGCCAGACGTTGCGTGAACTGGGCGTGCTTTCGAACCGCGACTTGGCCGACCTTGGCATCCACCGCTCGATGATTACCCGCGTCGCTCTGGAAGCAGCCTACGGCAAAGGCGGCAAATAAGTTTTCTTCCCGGCCCCTCCTCCTCCCTAGGCCGTGGAAAAATGGCGGCACCTCCTTCCTCCTCCCTGGGGGTGCCGCCGCAAGAACACAGGGCCGAAGGGCCTGACAAGACGCGAAGACCCTCCTCCTCCTCCCTGAGGGTCTCGTGATGAAGGCGGCGGCTCCCTCCTCCTCCCTGGAGCCGCCGCGCTTCAAACGGTTACGGGCCTCAGGGCCTGCCAAGATGCGAAAGGCCCACCTCCTCCCGGGCCAATCGTTGCAGCGATGTCGCCCATCCTCCTCCCCGGGTTGGCATCGCACCCTACCCCGAGGCCCCCTCCTCCTCCCTGGGGCCAAGGATTAAAGCGGCGGCGCCCCTCCTCCTCCCTGGGTGCCGCCGCTAGCATTTCAGCCCCTTGCACAACGCCGCAGGGCAGGGCATTGGGGGCAAAGCCCGAAAGCGCGGAAATGCTCAGTTATCAACACCACTATCATGCGGGAAATCTTGCAGACGTGCACAAGCACGCGCTATTGGCGAGCATGCTCGACTACCTTGCGCAAAAGCCTAAACCGCTGATATATATCGAAACACACTCGGGCCGCGGCCTCTATGCGCTCGACGCGCCCGAAGCGCTGAAAACCGGTGAAGCGGCTGCGGGTATCGCGCGGGTCGAGCGGTTGGGTTGGTTCGCGCCCACCCATCCTTACGCCCGCGCGCTTGCCGCCACTCGCGCAAAGCATGGCGCCAGCGCCTACCCCGGCTCGCCTCTGATCGCCGCGGCGCTGCTGCGCCAGATCGATTCGATCCGGCTGGCAGAACTGCACCCACAGGAATTTGCGGCCCTGCGCGCCGTGATGGCACCGCATGGCGGAATCTTTGAGCAGACCGACGGCTTGCAGATGGCGCTTTCCATCACCCCGCCCACACCGCGCCGCGGCATCCTGCTGATCGACCCGAGCTATGAGATCAAGTCAGAGTATGAAACCCTGCCCGGATTCGTCGCCAATGTCGCGCGCAAATGGAATGTTGGTGTGATCGCGCTTTGGTATCCACTGCTGGCCACAGCGCCGCATATACCGATGCTCGCCGCCCTAACCGCCGCGCATCCTGCGGGCCTGCGCCACGAGGTCCGCTTTCCACCCGCGCGTGAAGGTCACGGTATGCAAGGCTCGGGCATGTTCATCCTAAACGCGCCATGGGGCACCGAGGCCGAGGCCGCGCGGCTTGGCAAGCTGTTCGCGGCATTGCCGCGCGACTGATGCGCGCCGTGGCCTATCTGCACACCGACTTTGGGGCTCAGAACGGCACGTCGTCAGCCGCGCTCGCATCAACGACATAGCTTGCCAGCAACTTCTTTTCGCCCGCCTTGTCGAATGCGACGCTCAGCTTGTCGCCCTCGGTCAGCAGCACCGTGCCATAACCGAATTTCTGATGGAACACGCGCGCGCCGGGCTCGAATTCGCAGACAGCGTCCAGATCGATGGTCATATGGCGCACCGCGCGCGGTTGCGCCATCGGGCGAATTGCGGCGCGTTCCTGCATCCGCTTCCAGCCGGGCGAGGCATAGACATCGGCGTGCGCCGCGCGCTCTTCGATGCTTGATGCGGCAGGGCGCGCCGCCGCACCGTATCCGCCACCATACAGCCCCGGCGGTGTTAGCACTTCGACGTGCTCTGCCGGCAACTCGTCAATAAAGCGCGAGGGCAGCGCCGATTGCCACTGCCCATAGACCCGGCGGTTCCCCGCAAACGAGATCGTGCACAGCCGCTCGGCGCGGGTAATGCCGACATAGGCAAGCCGGCGCTCTTCTTCGAGCGATTTCAAGCCGCCTTCGTCCATGCTGCGCTGGCTGGGGAAAAGCCCGTCTTCCCAGCCGGGCAGAAACACCGCCGGAAATTCCAACCCCTTGGCCGCGTGCAGCGTCATGATAGAGACCTTTTCGGCGGCGTCTTCGCTGGCGTTGTCCATAATCAGCGAAACGTGTTCCAAAAATCCCTGCAAGTTTTCAAACTGCTCAAGCGCCTTGATCAATTCTTTCAGGTTTTCCAACCGCCCCGGCGCCTCGGGCGATTTGTCGGCCTGCCACATCGCGGTGTAGCCCGATTCATCAAGGATGGTTTCCGCCAGCGCCTCGTGTGGCGCCTCGGCGCGCACCGCCTTGTGCCAACGATTCACCCCTTCGACAAAGCCGCGCAACTGCCCTGCGCCCTTGCCTCCAATACGCCCAGAGGCGACCACATAACGCGCGGCCTCCAGCAGCGATGTGCCGTCTTCGCGCGCGGTCGCCTGAATAGTCTGCACCGCCTTGTCGCCCAAGCCCCGTTTTGGCACGTTGACCACGCGCTCAAAGGCAAGATCGTCTTCGGGGCTGACGGCAAGGCGAAAATAGGCCATCGCGTCGCGGATTTCCTGCCGCTCATAAAACCGCGGGCCTCCGATCACGCGATATGGCAGGCCGATGGTCAAAAAGCGGTCCTCGAAGGCGCGCATCTGATGGCTCGCGCGCACCAGAATCGCTTGCCCGTTCAGCCCCACCGGGTCCGCGCCACGGGTGCCGCGCTGCACCGCCTCGACCTCATCGCCGATCCAGCGCGCTTCCTCTTCGCCGTCCCAATGACCGATCAGGCGCACCTTGGCGCCGCCCTCAGCCTCGGTCCAGAGCGTCTTGCCCAATCGCCCGGCATTGGCCGCGATCAACCCCGAGGCGGCGGCAAGAATATGCTCGGTCGAGCGGTAATTCTGCTCTAGCCGGATCACGGTCGCGCCGGGAAAGTCCTTCTCGAAGCGCAGGATGTTGCCCACTTCGGCACCACGCCAGCCGTAAATCGACTGATCGTCATCACCAACGCAGCAGATGTTGCGATGCCCCTGCGCCAAAAGCCGCAGCCACAGATACTGCGCCACGTTGGTATCTTGATACTCGTCAACCAGAATGAAGCGGAACCAGCGTTGATACTGCGCCAACACATCGGGATGGGTCTGAAAGATCGTGACCACATGCAGCAGCAGATCGCCAAAATCGACCGCGTTCAGCGCCCGCAACCGCGCCTGATAGGCGGTATAAAGCTCGCCTCCGTAGTTGTTAAAGCTGGCCGCCTCGACGCCCTTTACCTTTTCGGGGGTCAGGGCGCGGTTCTTCCAGCCGTCGATTAGCCCGGCAAGCATCCGCGCGGGCCAACGCTTTTCATCAATATTCTCGGCTAAAATCAACTGCTTGAGCAGACGGATCTGGTCATCCGTGTCAAGAATGGTGAAGTTTGATTTCAGCCCCACCAGTTCGGCATGGCGGCGCAAAAGCTTGACACAGATGGCATGAAAGGTGCCGAGCCAAGGCAAGCCCTCAACGCTTTCCCCCAATAGCCGCCCGAGCCGCTCTTTCATCTCGCGCGCGGCCTTGTTCGTAAAGGTCACGGCCAATATCTCGTTCGGCCGCGCCTTCCCAAGACTTAGCAGATGCGCAATTCGCGCGGTCAGCGCGCGGGTCTTGCCGGTGCCCGCCCCCGCCAGCATCAGCACCGGCCCTTCCACAGCCTCGACCGCCGCGCGTTGCGCGGGGTTCAACCCTTCAAGATAAGGGGCAGGCCGCGCGGCCAGCGCGCGCGCAGACAGGGAGGGGGGCGCAGGTGTCTCGCTCATGGCGCGACCATAGCCTCAGATCGCGCCAAGGCCAAGACGTGTTCGCAGATTGTTCATGCGGCCCGATAGCGGTCAGGGCAAGCCTGCCCGGCCCTATCCACGGTGCACAAGGCCGCCAAACAGCGCAGGGTCAAGGCTGATTGCCTCAAAGGTCGGCCCTTCGGTCAGCACGCTTACCGCATCGTGGCTGTGCAAGCTTTCCTGATGACTTGCCAGCACGCGAAAGTCGCCAACACGCGGCTCGGCCAAAAGTTGGGCAGCAAAGGCGCGCACGGCGTCTTCAACAAAAATTGGATGCGCCGCGTTCAGTTCGGCAAATGCCTGCTCGTCTTCGCGTTTTACCATCACCTGCGTCTCGGTGGGTACAGCGCGGCGCGCCGCCTCGATCAGATCTTCGAACCAGAGGCATTCCTTCCCCTCCAGTACCACCGAAATACGCGCCACTGAGCGCTGCGAATGTGGTGTCGCCAGTTGGCCGCGCGTGACGCGGGCATGTTCGGCTAGTTCCAACGAGCAGGGGCAGGTCGAGGCATACACATAATCGAGATGCATGATCCGCCGCCGCACCCCGGCCAGTTCGACCAGTTCCAGCGCAATGTCGTAATACTGCCAGCCAGACAGGCCAGACCGCAGGGCCGCCACCTTCAACGGGTAGGAAAAGCGCAGCTGGATGCGTGCATCGAACGTGTCGTGATCGGTGAAATAGTCGCCCAGCGCCGCTTCCATCACCTCGAACGAAAAGGCGCGTTCGGCGTGCGTGTAGAACGAGCGCATGATGCGGCTCATGTTGATGCCCTTGCGTTCGGCATCAAGGCTGACGGTGCCAGTCACTGAGGTATCAAGCGTAACCTCACCGCCTTCGCGGCGACGAAAAGTGATCGGCAGGCGAAAATTGGAAATGCCCACATGCTGAATCGGCGCGCGCGCACCGACAATCAGGCTTGCGGGGCCATTTTGCAGATCGGGCAGGCCCGCGCGATAACCTGCATCGGGCGTAAACCCTTGCGGATATTGGCGACTGAGGTCGGGGTAATTGCCCAAGGGGGCATTGGGCAGCAGCCGCGCAATGGCCGGATCGAGCGTTGCGATCTCTGCCGGCGTCGCGCCTTCGGCCCAGGTGCGGAGCACATTTAGCGCAGTTTCGGCGTCAGTTCGTGCGGGTGCCATAGGCGTCTTTCCCTGAATGTTCATCGCGCGCTCCCGGTGCTGTGCCCAGACCAGCCAATGTGGGTGGCCTTCATGCGTTTCACAACCGAATACGCACGAACAAACCGATCAGATCATTGCGAGTGCGTCGAGCACATCAGCCACGAGGTCGCCCGTATCCTCGATCCCAAGTGACAGGCGCACAAGGCCCGGCGTGATGCCCAGCAGCGCCTTTTGCTCGGCAGGCAGGCGCTGGTGGGTGGTGGTGGCCGGATGTGTGGCAATGCTGCGCGCGTCGCCCAAGTTGTTTGAGATCAGCACGATCTTGAGCGCGTTCAGAAATGCAAAAGCCGCCGCCTGCCCGCCCGCAAGGTCGATTGCCACCATCGTGCCGCCGTTGCCCATCTGCGCCATCGCCAGAGCATGTTCAGGGTGGCTGGCAAGCCCGGGGTAAAGCGTGCGCGCCACGGCGGCGTGGCCAGAAATCGCCTCGGCCAGCGCCAGCGCACTTGCCGCCTGCGCGCGCACACGAAGGTCTAGCGTCTGCAGACCGTTCAGCAGCACCCAAGCGTTGAAGGGGCTGAGCGCCGCGCCCGTGTGCTTGACATAGGTTTCCAGCGGCCCACGAATATAGTCGCGCGTGCCGCAAACCACACCACCAAGGCAGCGCCCGCCGCCGTCGATGTGCTTGGTGGCCGAATAGACCACCACATCGGCCCCCAATTCCATCGCGCGCGAAAATACCGGGGTTGCAAAGACGTTATCGACAATCACCACCGCGCCCACCGCATGCGCCAGCTTGGCCACGGCCGCGATGTCGATAACCTCTAGCGTCGGGTTAGAAACGCTTTCAAAGAATACCGCTTTGGTCGTGGGGGTAATCGCGCCGGCCCATGCCGCCAGATCGCGGCCATCGACCAGCGTTACCGCCACGCCGAACCGCTTCAGGATATCAAGCACATAAAGGCACGAACCAAACAGCGCGCGCGCCGCCACCACATGGTCGCCCGCCTTCAAGATCGCGGTCAGCGCCGCATTCACCGCCGCCATGCCGCTGGCGGTGGCAAAGGCATCTTCAGTGCCCTCGATCGCGGCCATCCGGTCTTCGAACATGCGCACCGTGGGGTTGCCGTAGCGGGCATAGATAAACTCGTCTTGCCCCGCCGCTACAAAGCGCGCCTCGGCAGCCTCGGCGGTGTCGTAAACAAAGCCCTGCGTGAGGTGAATAGCCTCGGCCATTTCGCCCCATTGGCTGCGACGTGCGCCTGCGTGGACAAGTTTTGTACGGGGTTTCCAGTCGGGCATCGGGGCCTCCGGTGGCAAGGGCTGCGGCAGGCCGCCGCACCACGCGGCCTAGCGCGACCGCGCTATCGGGTCAACACGGCACCCTTGCAATGCGCGCACGGTAGGCCATTTTGAATACAACGAAACGAGGGAACAAAACCATGACCGCCGAAATCGAGCTTTACTACTGGCCCACGCCGAACGGATGGAAAATCTCTGTCGCGCTAGAAGAAATGGCGCTGCCTTACCACACAACGTTCGTTAACATCGGCAAGGGCGAACAGTTCGCACCCGAGTTTCTGGCGATTTCCCCCAACAACCGTATGCCCGCGATCATCGACCCCGATGGGCCCGACAGCGCGCCGGTATCGGTGTTCGAATCCGGCGCAATCCTGCAATATCTGGCACGCAAGACGGGGCAATTCTACGGCTCGAACGAACGCGACCACATCGCGGTGGAACAATGGCTGATGTGGCAAATGGGCGGCGTCGGGCCAATGGCAGGCCAAGCGCACCACTTCCTGCGCTACGCCCCGGCGATGGATCCGCCGCAAGACCTGCCCTACGCCAAAGGTCGCTACCGCGCCGAGGTGGCCCGCCTTTACGGCGTGCTAGATCGGCAGTTGGCCAAAACCGAGTTTGTGGCGGGCGATTTCATCTCAATCGCGGATTTCGCGATCTGGCCTTGGGCCAGCCTTTGGGAAGGCCAGCAGCAAACGCTGGACGACAAGCCAAACCTCTCGCGCTGGCTAGAGCAAATGGCGGCGCGCCCTGCGGTTCAGCGTGGCCGCGCGCTCGGGGCAGAGCTGCGCGGGGATCTCGCGCGCGACAAGGCGGCGCAATCGGTTTTGTTCAGTCGCAAGTAACCGGCATTTTTTGCGACAAGCGCCGTTTTGGGGCGCTTGGGCAATAACGGTGCAACGGCCGCCGCGTACCGCCGTAGCAGTTGTGCCGCGCCTTGTGCCGCGCTAGACCCGTTTGAACGCAATTCGAGGAGGGGCTGATGACCCGCGCATTCGTGTTTCCGGGGCAAGGTGCTCAAGCGATTGGCATGGGGCGGGCGCTGGCCGAGGCCTATCCGGCTGCGCGCGCGGTGTTTGACGAGGTTGACGCGGCTTTGGGCGAAAAGCTGAGCGCGCTAATCTGGGGGGGCGCTGGCGAGGATTTGCAGCTTACCGCCAACGCCCAACCGGCGCTGATGGCCACCTCGATCGCCGCAATGCGCGCGCTAGAGGCCGAGGGCGTGGCGGTAACCTCTGCCGCCTATGTTGCGGGGCATTCGCTGGGCGAATATTCCGCTCTCTGCGCGGCGGGGGCGATTGGCCTTGCCGATACCGCGCGCCTTTTGCGCCTGCGCGGCCTTGCCATGCAAGCGGCGGTGCCGGTGGGCGTGGGGGCGATGGCGGCGCTGCTGGGCCTTGATTTCGAAACGGCGGCCACGGTCGCCGCCGAGGCCGCTCAGGGCGAAGTATGTCAGGCCGCAAACGATAATGACCCAGCGCAGGTGGTCGTCTCCGGCCACCGCGGCGCGATCGAGCGCGCGCTTGAATTGGCCAAGGCGCGCGGTGCCAAGCGCGCGATCCTGCTGCCGGTTTCCGCCCCCTTCCACTGCACGCTGATGCAGCCCGCAGCCGAAGCGATGGCGCAGGCGCTGGCGGGCGTCTCTATCTTGGCCCCCAAGGTGCCGCTGGTTTCCAACGTGCGCGCCGAGGCCGTCAGCGACCCGACGCTGATCCGCAACCTGCTGGTCGAGCAGGTCACGGGCTCGGTGCGCTGGCGCGAGTCGGTGATGTGGATGGCAGCAGAAGGTGTCAGCGAGTTTGTTGAAGTCGGCGCAGGTAAGGCGCTTTCGGGCATGATCCGCCGGATCGTGCGCGAAGCGGAATGTCGCGCTGTGGGCACGCCCGAGGATGTGGCGGCGTTCATCGGCTGACACCACGCGCTTCTTTACGGCGCAAGGCGGTGGCATCGACGCGGCGTCGCTGATAAAGATCGGCAAGGCCAGAAACGGGAGGCAGAGATGTTCGATCTAACGGGCAAGACGGCGCTGATTACTGGCGCGTCGGGGGGCATTGGCGGCGAAATCGCACGCGCGCTGTATGCGGCCGGGGCGACGGTCGGGCTTTCGGGCACGCGCGAGGCGCCCTTGCGGGCGCTGGCGAGCGAACTCGGCAGCCGCGCGCATGTGCTGCCTGCGAACCTTGCTGATGCGGCTTCGGTCGAGGCGCTGCCAAAGGCCGCAATCACGGCGATGGGCGGGCTGGATATTCTGGTCAATAACGCCGGGATCACCCGCGACAACCTGTTGCTGCGGATGTCGGACGAAGACTGGCAGGCGGTGCTGGATGTCAACCTGACCTCGGCCTTCCGGCTGGCAAAGGCGGCGATTCGGCCCATGATGAAGGCGCGCTGGGGTCGCATCATCACCATCACCTCTGTAGTGGGCGCCACAGGCAATGGAGGGCAGGCAAACTATGCCGCCGCCAAGGCCGGGCTGGTGGGGTTATCGAAAAGCCTCGCGCAGGAGGTTGCCTCGCGCGGGATCACGGTCAATTGCGTGGCGCCGGGCTTTATCGCCACCGCGATGACCGACGCACTGACGGAAGAACAGAAAGCACGGATTCTGACAGATATTCCTGCAGGCCGCATGGGCACGCCCGCCGATATCGCCGCCGCGGTCCGTTATCTGGCCAGCCCAGAGGCCAGCTATGTGACCGGCGCCACGCTGCATGTGAATGGCGGCATGGCGATGCTTTGACCCCGTGAGGGGGATGACATTGAAAGCCATTGCTTCCCTCTGCGACTATGCTAAAGGGGGCGATGACTGGCCGGGGGGCTACTGCCTGCCGGAAGCCGCGTTGAGGCGTGGCATGAGCCGCTCGTATGAGCAAGGGACTGGCTGGGCATTTGCCCGCTAATGTGAGGAATTGACATGAGCGACGTCGCTGACCGCGTGAAGAAGATCGTTGTTGAGCATCTGGGTGTGGACGAGGACAAGGTGACGGATACCGCCTCGTTTATCGACGATCTGGGCGCAGACAGCCTCGATACCGTGGAACTGGTGATGGCATTCGAGGAAGAATTCGGGATCGAGATCCCCGACGACGCCGCCGAAACCATCCAGACCTTCGGCGACGCCTGCAAGTTCATTACCGAAGCCCTCTGAGGCCTTCGGAATAACTTTGAAACGGCGCTTCCGAAAGGGGGCGCCGTTTGTCTTTTGCGTACCGCGAGCCGGGATGCGTAACGCGCGCGTTACGATTGCTAAAACATTGTTTTATATCTATTTTGCAGATTCTGTTAAGGATTTCTTAAGGTTTGCCTACGCGCGCTATCGCGGCGCTTTCCTACCGTGGTGAGCCATTCAGCGAGCCTTAATGGACTCGCGCACGCGCGCCGCCTTTGCAGTTATCCGTGTAGATAGCCGGCGAAAAGCGCTAGCATACTGCAACTCGCTTGAAGTGCAGCGCGCTGCTTGAACAATACAATCAGATGAGGATCGCCAGATGAGAAAACTGGTAACTTGGGACATGATGACGCTCGATGGTTACTTCGAGGGGAAATCGCCTTGGTCGCTTGATTTTCACTCTCTGGTTTGGGGGGAGGAGTTGGAAGCCTATTCCTTGCAGCAGCTTGAAGAAGTCGGAACGTTGCTTTTCGGTCGGCGCACCTATGAAGGAATGGCGCGCCATTGGGAGGCGGAGACCGGAGCGGTGGCAGACCGAATGAATGTCGTCGAGAAGATCGCAGCAACGCGCACAGGAACGACTGTGAAATGGTCTAACGCCCGCGTTTTGCAAGGCGACATCTCTGATCACCTCGCGGCACTGAAAGGCGAATCCGACAAGAAGGGCATCTTCGTTTTCGGTAGCGCCGATCTGACCGCGACGCTTCTGGAGCAACAGGTCGTGGATGAAATACGGCTGTGCCTTGTTCCTACCATCCTTGGAGGCGGTAACCCTCTGTTTAAGAACGACGCCACGCGCAAAGATTTCAAACTCATCGAGGCGCGCCCGTTCAAATCGGGTGGGGTGCTGCTGCGCTATGTGCGCGCCGATGCCGAGGCGATCCGCCTCTAGCTGCCCTGCTGTCGTCGCCAACTGCCCTAGCCGCGCAGCGGCCCAAGCGGCCCGATTGCCTGTGCAGGGGTTCGGCTGAAAACATGCGCAAAACGCCGGCTTCGCAAGCCGTGGTCGGCTTGAAATAGCATGTGAGAGGATCTTCTTATCTGGCAAAATTGTCGCGAGAGGTTGATAGATTTTTGTGAGGCACTCGACGGCCCGCCATAGATCTTTGTTTGGCGAAGGGGTGCTTGAGCGCGTAATGGCACCACTTTCACCCGGGCCGCACACTGGGCGGGCGCGAATCTCCGCTGAACTATCCAGCGCGGATATGGCTTTGACGTCTTACCAAGCCTGCGAGAACGTTTGCCCGGCAACGACCTGCGTGCTGGCGCAGAAAAGGGCTGTGTCGCGGCGAAAAAACAAGGTTGCGCAACGCCTCGCTGGCCGCGGCGCGACTGCACGCGCGCCGCGGGGCGTTGTGTTTGCGACGTGTTGATTTGGGCCGAAAATTGACCCTCGCCCCTAAAAAATTGGCTGGCGAAACCTATCTTATGGCATGGAACGCGTGGCCGATATTCAGACCGCCCGCTTCTCACACGGTCAGCTGACCGCGATGCATCGACTTTGATTCACGGAGGCCGTCATGATTAAGAATCCTGACATCGAATCCCCATTTGCATCGACTATCCGAGGCAGTCGCAACATGATGATTGCACTTGGTGTCGTGATGATCCTTGCTGGCTTTGCAGCCATCGTTTTTCCCTTCTTCAGCACTCTGGGCGTCACCCTGAGCGTCGGCGTGATGCTGATCGTCGCTGGTATTGCGCAAGCAATCGGCGCGTTCAGCTATCCGAAGTGGACAGGCATCGTGCTTGGCCTGATTGTCGCCGCGCTTTGGCTGGTGGGCGGGGTGTATCTGCTGGCGCGGCCCTTGGAAGGCGTGTTCGCGCTGACAATTCTTGTCGCCGCGGCCTTCCTGGTTGAAGGCGCCATCAAAACCGTTCTCTCGTTCCAGATGCGACCAATCGCCGGTTGGGGTTGGTTGCTTTTTGACGGGATCATCTCGGTCTTTCTGGGCGTGATGTTGTGGTGGCAGTTGCCGGTTTCGGCGCTTTGGGCGCTTGGCACGCTGGCCGGGATCAACATCATGGTTTCGGGCTGGACGCTGGTGATCATTCCCATCTCTTTCAGCAAGATCATCGGCGGCAATTCACTGGTTCATCACGCGGATTGAGGCTCGATTCAACTTGTTCCCAGAACCGCAGTTACGGCTAGGACCGCGACCGGTTTGGGAAAAACATGGAGAGTAACATGACCAAAACAAGCAATATCCATCCTGTCACTGAATGGGTCAAAAGCCGGTTGGATGAAATGGACGCCTCGCTGGCGGTCATTGAAAGAAAAGTGGACAAGATCGAAGCTGGCACGCGCAAAAGGGCCGACGCAGCCATCGCGGATATGAAAAAGCGCCGCAATGCTTTCAAAGCAGAGGTCGAAGTAACGCGCGAGCGTGATGCCAAGGCATGGGCTGCAATGACCAACAAGCTTGAAGCCGAATGGGACGCATTCGAGAAAGACGTTGACGACTATTGGGATAACGTCACGGACAAAGCAGAAGAGTACGAGGAAGCGTTCAAGGCGCGTGTTGAAGCCCAGCAGAAGGCTTGGCGGAACATGGCATCGCGGATGAAAGCGGACGCAAACGCGTTTGGCGCGGATCTCAAGACAGAGTTTGATGCCTCGGTCGCGAAAGCCGAGAAAATGGCCAAGGGCGCGGGCGACAAACTGAAGGCCGTGGACGCTGCGGGCAAGACTTCATGGGCTGCGCTGCGCTCTGCCTTGGCAGAATCCCGTGCAACCTTTGACGACGCAAATGCAAAAGCGGCCGCCGCGTTCAAGGACGCGCTGAGAAAGCGCCCAGCCGCCTGAGCACCTAGCGGCACGCCCCATGAATGAAGGCGTGCCGGGCTGCGTGTAATTCATTCACAGAATAGAAACGGTTAATGCCAGGTTGGAAAGGCTTGAAGCCGATGGCGTTGTTAGGCGCGCTTGAGAGCAGTTCAGCCGACGCTTGGGGGGAAATCAGAACCGGGTTCATCACCGCCTTTGATCCCTTGTTATGCCTTGGGAAAAAGCCAAGCTGGAATTTGATCCAGAATAAAATGGCCTTTGCGCGGCCGGGTCGTGAGCATCCGGTCGCGCCGAAGGTGTAGTTCAAAGCGTTACGCAGACAGGGCGCCAAGCGGTCATTCGCTGCCAAGCCCCCGGCGTCGAGAGTTACCCGCCGACGCCCGTTTCCTCTAGCAGCCCCAGTCGCTTGGCCTCGTAGTAGTAGCCGCGCGCATACCACATCACCGCGTCGGCCTCGTCACCGCCGGAAACCAGCCAAGCGCCACGCAGGTAGCGGCCAGCGTATTGCAGGTTGGTTTCGGCATTGAGCAATTCGCTAGGATCACCGCGAAAGCCCATCGAGCGGGCGGTGGCGGGCAGGATCTGCATCAGACCGTAATAGGGCCCGGCGCGCAGGTTGGCGCGATAGTCGCTTTCGCGCTGAATGACGCGGTGCAGAAGCGATTCCGGTATTTGGTGGACAGCCGCGTATTTCACGATCAGGGCGCGCATCTCGGGCGTCTCGCCGGGGTAAAGCGGTGGGCGCACCGAAGCCTCGGCGGCAGTACGCCCGCATCCAGCGGCGGCAAGCAAAAGCACCACGGCTGCGCGTCGGGTCAGAAGGGGCATGGGTACTCCATTCGCTGCCTGCCAGCGTCTTTAGCCGAAAACGTGCCCGCTCGAAAGCGTCGCCACCAAAGCTCGGCAAGGAGCCGCCTGTGGCGCATGGCGCAGGCGTCTGGTTGCGAAGCCAAATCCGACCCTGTATCAAGATCGCAAGGGCAAGATTTGCCGGAGGGGATTGCATGCGTCGTGTCGTTGTCACAGGTCTGGGAATGGTCACACCGCTGGCCTGCGGTGTCGAGGAAACCTGGGCGCGGCTTTTGGCCGCTCAGTCGGGCGCGGGGCCGATCACGCGCTTTGATGCCTCGCCGCTGCTGACGCAATACGCCTGCGAAGTGCCCCGCGGCGATGGCAGCGACGGCACCTTCAACCCAGACGACTGGATGGAGCCGAAAGACCAGCGCAAGGTCGATGACTTCATCCTCTACGGCGTTGCTGCCGCCGTTCAGGCGGTGCGCGATTCCGGCTGGGAGCCGCAATCCGAAGAAGACCGCGAGCGCACCGGGGTGATGATCGGATCAGGCATTGGCGGGCTTTCGGCGATTGCCGATACCGCGCTGCTGATCCGCGACAAGGGGCCAAGGCGGGTTTCGCCGTTCTTCATCCCGTCAGCGCTGATCAACCTTATCTCGGGGCAAGTCTCGATTCGCTTCGCCTTCAAGGGCCCGAACCACGCGGTCGTCACCGCCTGTTCGACCGGCGCGCATGCCATTGGCGATGCCGCGCGGCTGATCCAGTGGGGCGATGCCGATGTGATGGTGGCCGGTGGCGCCGAAGCGCCGATTTCCGAAATCGGCATTGCCGGGTTCAACGCCTGCAAGGCGCTTTCGACCAAGCGCGGCGACGACCCGGCCCGCGCCTCGCGCCCCTTTGATGCTGACCGCGACGGTTTTGTGATGGGCGAAGGGGCTGGCGTGGTGGTGCTGGAAGAATACGAACACGCCCGCGCGCGTGGTGCAAAAATCTACGCCGAAATCCTTGGCTACGGCATGTCGGGGGATGCCTACCACATCACCGCCCCCGCCGAAGATGGCAACGGCGGCTTTCGCTCGATGCAGGCAGCACTGAAGCGGGCGGGGCTAGAGGCGGGCGCGGTTGACTACATCAACGCGCACGGCACCTCGACCATGGCCGACACGATCGAGCTGGCGGCGGTCGAGCGGCTTTTGGGCAATCACGCCGCGCGCGTCACGATGTCATCGACCAAATCGTCAATCGGCCACCTTCTGGGGGCCGCGGGGGCGGTTGAGGCGATCTTCTGCATTCTCGCGCTGCGCGATCAGGTGGCGCCGGCGACCATCAACCTTGACACTCCTGCAGTTGCAACCCCGATCGACCTTGCCCCGAACACTGCGGTGAAGCGGCAAATCGACGTGGCATTGTCCAACAGCTTCGGCTTTGGCGGCACCAACGCAAGTCTGGTGTTTGGCCGGGTGCAGGGCTGATGTGGCGCCACATCGCCTCGAACTTTCTCAGCGTGCTCATCGTGCTGCTGGTGGCGGTGGGAGGCGCGATCACGTGGGCACAGAACCAATACACCGGCCCGGGGCCGCTGAACGCCGCGCTTTGCCTGCGCGTGGCACCGGGCGATACGTTTCGCAAAATCTCGGAAGCGCTGATCAGCGAGGGGGCGATTTCGTCGGGCTATCTGTTTCGCACCGGCGCTGATCTGGAAGGCAAGGCGGGGGCGCTCAAGTTCGGCTCTTACCTGATCGGCCCCGGCGCCTCGATGCAATCCATCGTCGAAACCGTCACCCAAGGCGGGCCGTCCAGCTGTGGCTCCGAGGTCAATTTCCGCATCGGCGTGAATGCCACCGACGTGATCCTGCGCGAGCTTGACCCGACCAGCGGGCGCTATGTCGAACGCGCCAAGTTCGACCCCGCCACCACCGCCGCCCCGGTCGAATACCTTGACGCCGCAACCCAGCCCGACGTGCGCCTGCGCGTGACGCTGGCGGAAGGCGCCACCGTCTGGCAGGTGGTCGAGGCGCTCAAGCGTGCCGAATTCCTGACCGGCGAGGTAGCCGATTTGCCCCCCGAAGGCATGCTTGCCCCCGACAGCTACGAGATCGCGCGTGGCTCTACCCGCGCGGCACTTCTGGATGAAATGATGCGTCGGCAAGAGGCGGTTCTGGCCGAGGCATGGGCGGCGAGGGCCGAAAATCTGCCCTACACCGGCCCCGAACAGGCGCTGATCATGGCCTCGATCATCGAAAAGGAAACCGGTGTGCCGGACGAGCGGCGCACTGTCGCCAGCGTCTTCGTCAACCGGCTTGAACAGGGTATGCGGCTACAAACCGACCCTGCAGTGATCTACGGTGTGACCGAAGGCAAGGCACCCCTCGGGCGCGGTTTGCGCCAAAGCGAGCTCAGCCGGGCCACGCCCTATAACACCTATCTGATCGAAGGCCTGCCCCCCACGCCGATCGCCAACCCCGGGCGCGCGAGCATCGAAGCCGCGCTGAACCCTGCGAACACCAAGTTCATCTTCTTTGTGGCCGATGGCACGGGGGGCCATGCCTTTGCCGAAACGCTGGCCGAGCATAACCGCAACGTCGAAGTCTGGCGCGCGATCGAGGCCGCACGCCCACCTGCGGGCAACTAGCCCAACCCGCCACTGCTTCAGCCAAAATATCCCCGCCGGAGGCTCTTTACCTCTGCCAAAGGGCAATCGGCGCGCCAGTTTCGCGCGCGCCAGCCCGGCTCTTTGGCTCTAGAGCGCGCGCCAGCCGATGTCGCGGCGGCAGAACCCTTCGGGCCAGTCGATCGCATCGACCATCCCGTAGGCGCGCGCCTGTGCCTCGGCCAGCGTGGCGCCGCGCGCGGTGACGTTCAGCACCCGCCCGCCGTTGGCCACGATCTGGCCATTCTGCGTGGCGGTGCCTGCGTGAAACACCATCTCGCGCGCGTTTTGTGCCAGCCCCTCAAGGCCACGGATCACCGAACCTTTGGCGTAGTGGCCGGGGTAGCCCCGCGCCGCCATCACGACGCACAGCGCGTGGTCATCGGCCCAGTTCACGCGCATTTCGGCCAGCCGGTTTTCGGCCGCCGCCAACAAGAGGTCAAGCAATTGCGCGCCAAGCCGCAGGGCAAGCACCTGCGCCTCGGGGTCGCCAAAGCGGCAGTTGTATTCCACCAGCCGGGCGCGGCCATGCTCGATCATCAACCCGGCATACAGCACGCCGCGGTAGGGCGCGCCCCGGCGCGCCATTTCACGGATCGTGGGGCGCACGATTTCGTCCATGACCTGCGCCTGAATGGCATCGCTGAGCACCGGGGCGGGCGAATAGGCACCCATGCCGCCGGTATTGGGGCCGGTGTCGCCATCACCCACGCGCTTGTGGTCTTGCGCGGTGCCGATGGGCAGCACGTCCTTGCCATCGCTAAGCACGAAGAAGCTGGCTTCTTCGCCCGCCATGAACTCTTCGATCACCACTTCGGCCCCGGCTGCGCCAAATTCGCCCGCGAACATATCGTCAATCGCCGCCAGCGCCTCGGCCTTGGTCATTGCCACGACAACGCCCTTGCCTGCTGCAAGTCCGTCGGCCTTGACCACGATCGGCGCGCCCGCGCGTTCGACGTAGGCGCGCGCGGGTTCGGCTGCTCTAAAGCGCGCCCAGGCGGCAGTGGGGGCGGCGCAAGCATCGCAGACCTCTTTGGTGAAAGCCTTGGACGCCTCTAGCTGCGCGGCCGCGGCCGAGGGGCCAAAGACAAGGATCCCCGCCGCCGCCAACGCATCAGCGATGCCTGCGGCAAGCGGTGCCTCGGGGCCGATCAGCACGAAATCGACGGTGTTTTCTTCGCAGAACGTCACCACGGTGGCGCCTGAGAGGATGTCGATGTCAGCACATTCGGCCAGTTGCGCGATGCCCGCGTTGCCCGGTGCGACGATCAGGCGGTCGCATTTGGGGTTTTGCTTGATCGCCCAAGCCAGCGCGTGTTCGCGCCCCCCGCCCCCCAAAATGAGAATGTTCATGGGCTCGCCCCCTTTGCCAATGCTTTTCTGCGTCATAGGGTGAAGGTGCGCGCGCGGCAAGCGCCCGGCGGGGAGGAACGGATGCACAATCAGGCGCTTTGGGATCAGATCAGCATTGACGAGCTGACAACACCCAAGGGCGAGCCGTTGCACGAGGTGCTGGCGCGCGAAAGCCGCCTTGGGCGGCAACGGGCGGGGCTCGCGGTGGCGGAATACCGGCGGTGGCGATATTTGCGCGCGATCTTGAGCGATCGCGCGGTGCCACCACCCCCCATTCTGCAAATTGAGGGCTGGCATCTGGCGGGAGAGCCGCAATTGCAGCACGAGCGCGCCTGGACGGGGCCCGGCTACGGCGAAACGCTTGCGGCGTATCGGGCCGAGTTTGGCATGGCCCCACCGCAAAAGCTCTGGCCATCCATCACGACGTTGCGGCGCGGGGATCGGTTGCTGTGGTGGCAGATCGCGGGCGGTTTGATGTTTCTGGGTGGTGCCCTATCGGGCCTGCTGGTGCTGGCTGTGGCGGGCGTGTTGGTGGCGGCGCTGCCGACGTTGCTGGCCAGTGTGCGCGGGCCGTGGGCCGCCACGCAGAAGCCAACCTACAATTCGCCCGGTTCGGGCACCGATTAGGCGCAGCAAAGGGGCGCGCGCGCGACTGGCCTGTGGCGTTTGGCCCCCCGCCGCGATAGCCTTTGTGCGCACGATGGAGATTGCATGGACCTGATTGACGACGACGCACCCGGCCCCGGTGGCAACGCGCCGGAATTCACCGTTTCGGAAATTTCCGGCGCGGTAAAACGCACGCTTGAGGGCGAATTTGCCCGTGTGCGGGTGCGCGGCGAGGTCGGGCGGGTGTCGCGGCCCGCCTCGGGGCATATGTATTTCGATCTCAAGGATGACCGCGCGGTGCTGTCAGCCGTCAGCTGGAAGGGGCAGGTTGCGCGCATGACCGTGCGCCCTGAAGAGGGGATGGAGGTCATCGCCACCGGGCGGTTGACGACCTTTCCGGGGCAGTCGAAATACCAGCTTTTGGTCGATCAGGTAGAACCGGCGGGGGCCGGGGCGCTGATGGCGATGCTGGAAAAGCGGCGCGTGGCGCTGGCAGCGGAAGGCCTGTTCGATGCGGCGCGCAAAAAGCCCATTCCCTACCTGCCCGAGGTGATCGCGGTCGTCACCTCGCCCAGTGGCGCGGTGATTCGCGATATTTTGCACCGCTTGCGCGACCGCTTTCCGCGCCGGGTGCTGATCTGGCCGGTGGCGGTGCAGGGGCAGGCCTGCGCGCCCGAGGTGGCGGCGGCTATTCGGGGCCTGAATGCGCTGCCTGCGGCGGGCTTGCCGCGACCAGACCTGATTATCGTGGCGCGCGGCGGTGGCAGCCTTGAAGACCTTTGGGGCTTTAACGAGGAAATCGTGGTGCGCGCGGCGGCGGAAAGCGCGATTCCGCTGATTTCGGCGGTGGGCCATGAAACCGACACCACGCTGATCGACCACGCCGCCGATCTGCGCGCGCCCACGCCCACGGCTGCGGCCGAAATGGCGGTGCCGGTGCGCATGGAGCTGTTGGCTTGGGCGGGCGAGCAGGGTGCGCGGCTGGCGCGCGCGGTCACGCAGCGGGGCGAGACGCGCCGTCAACGGCTGGCCGACCTTGGCCGGGGGCTTGGGCGGCCTGCGGCGCTGACGGGCCCGGCACGGCAAAGCTTTGACCTCTGGGCCGAGCGGCTGGGGCCTGCGCTAACCGGGTTCACCGCGCGCAAGCGCATGGCCTATGGGCCGATCGCGGCGTTGGTGCGGCCCGACCTTTTGTACCGCTTTCTACGCAGGGAACGCGAAACGCTGGAAAAAGAGGCCGCGCGCCTGCGCCCCTTGGCCGAGGCGCGCACCCAGCGGCAACGCCAGCGGCTGGACGATTGGGCGCACCGACTTGCGCCCGCGATGGGGCGCAACCGCGCCGATGCGCTGCGGTTAAACACGGCGAACCGCGCGCGTTTTGACGGGCTGCGCGACCGGCTTGACGCCGCGCGGCAGGCGCGGTTTCAAGCACTGGCCGACAGGCTAGAGCGGGCCGAGCGGATGCGGGTGACGCTGGGCTATACCGAAACGCTGAAGCGCGGCTTTGCGGTAGTGCGCGCGGGCGGCGCGCTTGTGACATCGCAGGTGCAGGCCAGAGCGGCAGAGGCGCTGGAGATCGAGTTCCATGACGGGCGCGTGGCGGTGCAGCCTGTTGTAGGTGCGCCCCCTGCCCCGGCCGCCACGGAGGCCGCGCCCGCACCAAAGCCGCGCAAGCCGCGCGGGCCGGAGGGCGGCAACCAAGGCAGCTTGTTCTAGGCGGCCGCCTCAGACGCCGTGATAGACCTCGCTGCAGGCCAGTGGCGCGCGGGTTTCGGCCAGCGAGACCAGCGGCTCGTTATCGGGGTTACCGCGAAACCGGGCCACCAGCCCGGCTTCGGTATCGCTGAACTGCCAGCATTGCAGATCGGCACCGTCTTCGTAGAAAAAGCAGATGTCCTCGCCATCTTGAAACCAAGTGCCCTCGTGGCACTCGCCACCGACGAAAGCCCAGCGCACGCGGCGGTCGGGCAGATATTCCTCGATGCCATAAACCTCGCCATTCTGGCTGTAGGTGATGGTGCGCCCTAGCGTGCGCGCATCAAAGGACGCCGCATCAAGCGGGCCTTCAGCCAGCGCGGCCAAGGGCAAAAGGGCAAAAACGGCAACCGCAACAAAACGCATGGTGGCACCCCCTTGAAGCGAAGCCTAAAAGATCGGGCGGCGGTGCGAAAGCCCCTGCGCGATCACGGTTGTTGCAGCGCGCGCACGCGCCGGTCCATCACTTTGCGCCAGAGCGGCGGGACCATCGCCAGCGCCGCCATTGCGGGCAGTGAACGTGGCAGCACCGGGCGGCCGGGCGCGCGTTCGCCAAAGCGCAGCGCCGGATAGGGGCGCGCGGGATGGGCGTGATGGTCGGAATGGCGCGGCGCGTTCAACATCCAGAGCGATGAGGCGGGGTGTGGCGCATCCCAGCTATGGCCCTGCCCGATCGGTTCGGCGTGGCCCTCGGCGTTGATGCGGCGGCGCAGCCCGTAGTGCTGCACGTAGTCAGACAAAAGCAGTTGCAGCTGCGCATAAGCTGCCAGCGCCACCCAAGCGAGCAGGCCGAACACGCCAAAGGCAACCGAAGCCGTCAGTACCACCACCAGTGTACCGCCAATATAGACCACGTAGGGGTTCACCCGCGCGCGGCCCCGGGCGCGGGCGCGCAGCCCCTCTTCCATCTCATACCCGGCGCGAAAACCACCCGCCCAAGCACGAGGTGCAAAGGCCCAAAACCCCTCGCCCAGCGCGGCAGAGCTTGGGTCGTCATCGGTTGCGGCAAAGCGGTGGTGCACAAGGCGATGCGCCGAGGTGTGATGGCCAAAGCCGAGCGAGATATAGACCCACATCCCCAGCCAGAAAAGTGGCCGGTCGGCGCGGTGGATCAACTCGTGCGCATTGGCGTTTGAGACTTGGCCGAAGAAAAGCCCAAAGCCAAGGAAGACCGCGATCCAGCTTGCCACACTTAGCCCTGCAGCGCCCGAAAGCGCCCAGACCGCCAGCGCCAGTGCGGCGAAATGCGCCAGTGCCAGTGCCACCGAAAGGCGATCCGCGGCGGGAAACTCTGCCCCCTCGGGCGCATCGGGCGCGGCGCGCGCGGTCAGTTCATCGAGCGCGAAAGTGACGAGCGTTATCAGCGCCAGCGCCCCCCAGGCGATCCAGCCGCCAAACACCGCCCCGAGCGCCAAAAACGGCAGCGGCAGCAGTGTGGCAAGTGCAAAGGCGCGCACATCTGGCGTGGCGCGGATGAATCGGGCAAGCGGTCGAACAGGCATGGGCACCTCCGGGCGGCATACTAGCGCAGTGGCGCGGGGTTTGCATATGGCGTGTGGCATGGGGAGCGCGGTTTGCGCAGGGTCACCGGGGAGCGGGGCGCAGGCAACTCCGCCCGGCGCGGCGTGCGCGCAGGCGGGGATTGCGCGCAGCCGCATTTGCGGCAAGGGTGGCGGCAAAACGGGGGGCGCGTATGGATTTTGCGCAGGTTTTGGTTTTGGCGGCAGCGGTGCTGGCGGTTGTTTATGCGCTGCGTTGGGCAACGGCGGACGCGGCCCCCAGTTGGGCGCGCAGCCTGACGAAAACCGGGGCGGTGGCGCTGCTGGCGCTTGCGGCGTGGCGCGCGGGTGCGCCGTGGCTGATCGTGGCCGGACTGGCGCTGGGCTCGGCGGGCGACTTTGCGCTGTCGCGCCCCGGTGCGCGTGCCTTTCTGGCGGGTATGGCGGCCTTTGCGGCGGGGCATCTGGCCTATGTTCTGGCGTTCGCGGCCCCGCTGGCATTTGCGGGGCAGGCAGGCGGCGCGGGCTGGGCCGCATCGCCCGGCGATTACGCGGTGATCGCTGCCTTGGTGCTGCTGCTTGGCTCGACCGAGTTTTGGCTTGCCCCGCATACCGGCGAGATGCGTTGGCCGGTGCGCGCCTATGTGCTGGTGATCGGGCTGATGGCGGTGGCCGCGCTGGTGCCGGGGGGCAGTGGTGGCGCGGCGCTGCGCGCGGGGGTCGCGCTTTTCGTTGCCTCTGACCTGATGCTGGCGCTGGAGCAATTCGTGGTCCGCGCCCCTGCCCGCCGCCAACAACTGGCGCGCGCGCTTTGGCCTGCCTATTGGTGCGCGCAGGCGCTGATCTTGATGGGTGGTTTGCAGGACCCCGGGGTTTGGTGGTTGATCGCGCAAGGCTAGCCCTTTCCACACCGCGACGGAACGATTAGGTGAGGGGCAATTGAAAGGGCCGCCGATGTCGTTTTTTGCCAAGCTCAAATCCCGCCTCACCCGCTCGTCAGAAAAGCTAAATGCCGAGTTGACGGCAGTGGTCGGGGAAAGCGTTGAACCGCAAGAGGCGGCGCGCCCCGGTCTGGTTGGCCGTGTGCTGGGGCGTACAGAACCGCCAGCACCCCGCCGCCTGCTTGACGATGCGATGCTGGAAGAGCTGGAAGAGGTGCTGATTGCCGCCGACATGGGCGTGGAAACCGCAGCGCGCGTGACCGCCAACCTTGCCGCCGGGCGGCTGGGCAAAAGGCTGACGGTAGCCGAAATCAAGGCGGCGCTGGCAACCGAGATCGCGCGCATCATGGAACCGGTCGCGCGCCCGCTGCCGCTGATTGCGGCGCGCCCGCAGGTGGTGTTGGTGGTCGGCGTCAACGGTTCGGGCAAGACCACGACGATTGGCAAGCTGGCGTCACAGTTGCGCGCGGCGGGCAAATCGGTGGTGATCGCGGCGGGCGATACGTTTCGGGCAGCCGCGGTGGAGCAGTTGCAGATTTGGGGCCAGCGCGCCGGAGTACCGGTGCTGACCGCACCCGAAGGCTCTGATCCCGCCAGCCTAGCCTTTGACGCAATGACCCGCGCGCAGGCCGATGGTGCCGACATTTTGCTGATCGATACCGCAGGGCGGTTGCAGAACCGTGCCGATCTGATGGAGGAACTGGCCAAGATCGTGCGCGTGATCCGCAAGAAAGACCCGAGCGCGCCGCACAACACGCTGTTGGTGCTGGACGCCACCACTGGGCAGAACGCGCTGCTGCAGGTCGAGATTTTCAGCAAGCTATCCGATGTCTCTGGCCTTGTGATGACCAAGCTGGACGGCACCGCCAAGGGCGGCGTGCTGGTGGCGTTGGCCGACCGCTTTGGCCTGCCGATCCATGCGATCGGCGTGGGTGAGCAGATAGACGACCTCGCCCCCTTCGACCCCGACGATTTTGCCCGCGCGCTGGCAGGTATCGAACCCTGATGCGCCCCGTCTTGGTTGCACAAGCCCCCACTGGGTACATGCCGCAATCATGAGCGACTGGCTGATCAGCCTTGAAGGTACCGCGGCGGGCCATCAATTGGCGCTGGCGCTGGCGCTGCTGGCGGCATTGCTGCACGCGGTCTTTGGGGCGCTGCAAAAGGGTCGCCATGACCCGTGGCTGAGCCGTGCTGCGATTGACTCAAGCTACGGGCTGATGGCCGCGCCTTTCGCGCTGTTCGTGGTGCCTTGGCCCGAACCGCACATGTGGCCGATTTTTGCCGGAGCCTTCGTCATTCATGCAGGCTACAAGCTGGCGCAGGCGATGACCTACCAGCGCGGGGCCTATACGGTGGTCTATCCGGTGGTGCGCGGCACGGGGCCGCTGTTTGCTGTGCTGGGGGCCGGGCTGATCTTTGGCGAACATTTCAACGCGGGCCAATGGGGCGGGCTGGCGGTGCTTTTGTCGGGTATCTTCGGGCTTGCGCTGTATAATCTGCGCACTGTCACGCTGGCGCGCGAAACGCTGGTGGCGGCGCTGGGGTTTGCGGTGCTGACCGGGGCGTTCGTGGCACTTTACACCACCTATGACGCGTACGGCATCCGCGCCACGGCCAACCCTTTTACCTTTCTTGCGTGGTTCTTTTTCATCGACGGCTGGTTCATGCCGCTGCTGACGGTGCGCCGCTGGCGCGGGTTGGCGGTGAGCGAGTTTCTACCGTTGGCGCGGCGTGGGGTGATCGGCGCGGTGGTGGCGTTTTTCTCGTTCGGGTCGATCATGCTGGCGACCCGGCTTGACAAGGTGGGCGAGGCGGCGGTGCTGCGCGAAACCTCGACAGTATTTGCGGCCTTGATCGGATGGCTTATCTTGGGCGAAAAGACCGGGCCAAGGCGGGTTGCGCTGATGGCGCTGATCGCGGCAGGTGCAGTGATTGTGGAAATGGCAGGATAAACGCGATGGCAGGCAAAAAGATCAATCCGTGGCTGAAAGCGGGGCTGGAGTTCGGGCCGCTTCTGGCGTTTTTCATCGCGTTCAGCAGGCTGAAGACGCAGGTCTTTACGGTGGCTGGCACCGAATATTCGGGCTTCATTCTTGCCACCGCGATCTTTGTGCCGCTGATGGTGATCTCGACGCTGGCGCTGTGGCGGCTGACGGGGCGGTTGGCGGCGATGCAGATTGCGACGCTGGTACTGGTGGTGGTGTTTGGCGGGTTGACGATCTGGCTGAACGATCCCCGCTTTCTGAAGATGAAGGTAACGATCATCTACCTGCTGTTCGCGGGCATCCTTGGCCTTGGCGTGGCGCTTGGCAAAAGCTGGCTGGCGCTGGTGATGGACGAGGTGCTGCCGCTGACCGCCGAGGGCTGGCGAATTCTGACATGGCGGCTGATTGCGTTTTTCCTGGGCCTTGCGGTGCTGAACGAGGTGATCTGGCGCACCTTGTCGGACCAGGCGTGGGTCAATTTCAAGACCTTCGGGCTGTCGGTGCTGGTGTTCGCCTTCTTCATGGCGCAGACGCGGCTTTTCGCACGCCACGCGGTGCCCAAGGACGAATAGCTTCGGCATTTCGCTTGCGTGCCGCCCGGCCAACCTCTATGAAGCCGCATCTTCCGCATTCACGTAATTGGCTGAGCCTCTCGTGGCGGGTCGCGGAAGTGTTCGCCCGCCTATGAAGCCGCCTGAAACGAAAAGGAGCACGCATGCCGCTTTACGAGCATGTGCTGATCGCGCGCCAGGACCTTTCCAGTGCGCAGGCCGAGGGCCTGATCGAACATTTCTCCACGGTAATCGCGGACAACGGCGGCAAAGTCGTTGAGCACGAATACTGGGGCGTCAAGACGATGGCCTACAAGATCAATAAAAACCGCAAGGGCCACTACGCCCTGCTGAAAACCGACGCCCCCGCGGCCGCCGTGCAAGAGATGGAGCGCCTTGCGCGCCTGCATGACGACGTGATGCGCGTGCTGACCCTCAAGGTCACAGCGCATGAGGACGGCCCGTCGGTGCAGATGCAGAAGCGTGACGACCGCGGCGATCGGGGCGACCGTCCTGACCGTGGTGATCGTGGTGATCGTGGTGATCGTGGTGGCGACCGTGGCGGCGACCGTGGCGGCGAACGCCGCGGCGGCTTCGACCGTCGTTGATCTGGCAGCAGGAAAGGAATTGACCCATGGCTAACAAACCATTCTTCCGCCGCCGCAAGGTTTGCCCGTTCTCGGGCGACAATGCGCCGAAGATCGACTACAAGGACGTGCGTCTGCTGCAGCGTTACATCTCTGAACGCGGCAAGATCGTCCCTGCCCGCATCACCGCCGTTTCGGCGATCAAGCAGCGTGAGCTGGCCCGCGCGATCAAACGCGCCCGCTTTCTCGCCCTGCTGCCCTATGCCGTGAAATAAGGAGCAAGCACATGCAAGTGATCCTTTTGGAACGCGTGGCCAAACTTGGCCAAATGGGTGATGTGGTAAAGGTGAAGGACGGCTTCGCGCGCAACTTCCTGTTGCCGCAGGGCAAGGCGCTGCGCGCCTCGGATGCCAACATCAAGAGCTTCGAGACCCGCAAGGCCCAGCTTGAGGCACGCAACCTCGAGACCCGCAAAGAAGCCGAAGCCGCTGGCGAGAAAATCGCCGGGCAGCGGTTTGTGGTGATCCGCTCGGCGTCTGACGCCGGGGCGCTTTACGGCTCGGTTACCGCGCGCGACGTTGCTGATGCTGCCGATCTGGCGGGCTTCAGCGTTGATCGCAAACAGGTAGTCATCGACCGCCCGATCAAGGAACTCGGCCTGCACGACGTATCCGTGGTGCTGCACCCCGAAGTTACGATCACCATTACGATGAACGTCGCACGCTCGAACGAAGAGGCCGAATTGCAGGCCGCGGGCAAGTCGATCCAGCAATTGGCCGCCGAGGCCGATGCCGCTGCCGACTTCGAGATTGCCGAGCTGTTCGACGATCTTGGCGCCGCCAACGAGGACGGCGAAGACCTCTGAGCTTTCGCCCCAAAGGGCCAAGGCAAACCGCGCCCCGGGCAACTGGGGCGCGGTTTTTTTGACTTGACGGTAATCAACGCAAAGTGGGCCGGCAGCGTGTATCATTTCACGCATGGTATATATCTGACGGGAGGTTGCTTTGAGTATCAACGTCATTCCCCGCCTCGACACCAGCGTCAACACCACCGGGTGCTGTGCGCGTTTTCGCCCCGAGGGGTGGGAAAACACCCGGATCAGCTTTCGCGACAAGCCGTTCGTGCGCGCGATGACACGATCGCTGATGCATGTGCCGCTGAACATGGGCGCGGTGTTTACCCGTGTGATGGCCAAGATCAACGCCGCCAATGCCGCTGATCCGGAAAATCTGATCGTGCTGAGCCGCGAGCTTTCACCTTGGAGCGCCGAGCATCTCTTCGCGGTTCACGCGCCGGTGCCGGATGAAGAAGTGACGGTGCTTACGGGCGACTTTGTAACGCGGGTGTTTGAGGGGCCCTATTCCGACGCGCGCAAATGGCACGCGGAGTTGCACGACATTTCGCGCGGCGCAGGCAAACCCCAAGGGCGCAGCTATTTCTACTACACCACCTGCCCGAAATGCGCCAAAGCCTACGGCGAAAACTTCGTGGTCGGCTTCGCGGAAGTTTGAACCCCCGGGGTGTCAGTGGTTAGGCCACGCGCGCGAGGTGTGGGTGGCGCACGCCTAATGCGCCGCGGCGGCGTCTGGTGCGGTGGCGTCGTCCGGCGCGGGTTGCGACCAGATATATAACTCGAACGCCAACGCATCACAGCCGCCCGCGCAGCTACAGCCGACGTTCTTGAAGCAGGCAGGCCCGGCAAGTTCATGGCGCAGCACGCCTTTGGCAACCCAGTGGCCCGCCATGGCGCGCATTGCGGTGGGATCGACGCGAAAGTGGCGCGCCAGATCGCTAAGGCTGACGCGGCCGTTTTGCTGCACATAATCGCGGATTTTCAAAAGCATGTTGCCCCCTCAGACCCGGCCAAGGCCAGGCCCGCGCCGGGCCACATGTTTGGCGCGCCGCCCGGCCATGCGCAGGCCAAACACAAAGGCCGCGAAAACCGCCAGCACTGCGGCGATCCAGAGCGTGGCGGTTTGCGGATCACGCGCGAAAGTTGCGGCCTGATAGAACACAACCGCCACGCCCCAGCCCATCAGAATGGTCCAGGCACTGACAAAGCCGGTCCAGCCCCAGCCGACCTCGCGCCGAACCGCGGCAATCGCAGCCGAACAGGGCATGTAAAGCAACACCATCAAAAGATAGGCAAAAGCACCCACCTGCCCATCGAACAGCGCGCGCATCGCCCCAAATGTTGCGGGTTCAACCTCTTGGGCGGCCGCCGCGCGCTCGCTATCGGCAACGTCGCCCACCGAAAGCCCGAGCGGGTCGGAAAATCTGTCGGTAAGGCCGCTGAAGTTTTCACCGATGCTGGCCCAAGCCGCGCCAAGCCCGCCCCAAAGATCGTAGGCGGCGTCCTCGGCGGGCGCGGACGATCCAGCCCCGGCTTGCGTGTAAAGCGCGTTCAGCGTGCCCACTACCGCCTCTTTGGCCAAGAGCCCCGTGAATACGCCCACTGCCGCGGGCCAGTTATCGGGGCTGATGCCCATCGGCTGGAACACCGGCACGATGCTGCGCCCGACCGCCGAAAGCACCGAGTTTTCGCTGTCTTCGTTGCCAAAGCTGCCGTCTTGCCCCCACGAGTTGAGGAAGGCCAGCACCACCACGACCGCCACCAGCACCCGCCCGGCCCCCACCACGAAGCTATAGAGGCGGTCAAAGCTGCGCCGCGCTATGGCGCGCACGGTGGGCAGATGGTAGGGCGGCAGTTCCATCACGAAAGGCGTAGCGGCACCCGGCAACAGGGTGAACCGCAGCACGAGGCCGGTCAGGACCGCCGCGGCAATGCCGATCAGATAGAGCACAAATACGAGGTTTTGCCCGCCGCTCGAAAAGAATGCGGCGGCAAAAAGCGCATAAACCGGCAATCGCGCCCCGCATGACATGAAGGGCACCATTGCCACGGTCATGATCCGGTCGCGCTCTGCCTCAAGTGTGCGGGTGGCCATGACTGCGGGCACCGAACAGCCAAAGCCCACGATCAGCGGCACGAAACTTTTGCCCGGCAGGCCGAGCATGCGCATGAAACGGTCCATCACATAGGCGGCGCGCGCCATGTAGCCCGAATCCTCCAACAACGAGAGCGCGAGGAAGAGAAAGCCGATCACCGGAATGAAGGTCGCCACCGTTTGCACACCGCCCCCCACGCCGGTTGCCAAAAGCACGGTGAGCCAGTCGGGGCTGTGGAGCAGCCCCAAAACATGCGCGGTGCCATCAACAAAAATCGTGCCTGCGGCAATGTCGAAAAAGTCGATGAAGGCGCTGCCAAGATTGATCGAAAACATGAACATCGCATACATCACCGCCAAAAAGATCGGGATGCCAAGCACGCGGTTCAGCACCACCCGGTCGATCTGGTCAGACAGGTTTTGCCCAAGCACGCCTACCCGGCGCACCGCCAGCGCGGTCAAGCCTGTCACCGCGTCATAGCGGCTGGAGGCAATCGCGGTGTCGGGGTCGTAGCCAAGCGCCGTGTGCAATTTCTGGCGCGCGGCGCGCACCTCGACAGCAAGTTCGGGCACCGAGGCGAGCAATGAATCGTCGCCCTCCAGCAGCTCTATCGCGCGGCCGCGCGGGGCGCGGTTTTCGCCCGCGTTCAGCAGTTTGGGAACCAGTAGTGCCACCGCCGCCTCGACCTCGGGCGCGTGGCGCAGCGCGTAATGGGCGGGGTGGGGCTCTGCGACGGTGCGCGCCACGGCGTCTTTCAACGCCTCGATCCCCTGCCCGGTTGACGCAACAATCGGCACCACCGCACAGCCAAGCTTTTCGGCCAGCAAGTCTGCGTCAACAACGATGCCGTTGGCCTTGGCGACATCCATCATGCTAAGCGCGACCACCACCGGCAGGCCCATTTCGATCAACTGCAAGGTCAGGTAGAGATTGCGCTCGATGCTTGAGGCATCGACGATATTGATAATCACCTGCGCCTCGGCCGAAAGCGCATAGTCGCGCGCGATCCGCTCGTCAGGCGAAACAGACTGGCCGGAGCCGAGCGAATAGGTGCCGGGCAGATCAATCAGTTCATAGCAGTGCTCGGCGTGCACGAAGCGGCCCGACTTGCGTTCAACAGTCACGCCGGGCCAGTTGCCCACCATCTGTCGATTGCCGGTCAACAGGTTGAAAAGCGTGGTCTTGCCGCAGTTGGGGTTGCCAAGCAGGGCGACGATCGGGCGGATCATGGTGTAACCAACTCGATCTGCAGCGCCGCTGCTTCGTCTTTGCGCAGCGACAGGCGAAAGCCGCGCAATTCGACCAACACAGGGTCACCCAATGGCGCCACCCGGATCAGTTTCAACGTTGTGCCGGGGGTCAGGCCCATCGCCAGCAGGCGCTGACGATACCCGGTGGCGGTGGCACCGAACCCCAACACGCGCGCCAATCTTCCCGGCGGAATATCCTGCAAGCGCAGTGCCATGCGATCAGGCCTTTACTAACGCCGGGCGCATAGGCGCACAAATGGAAGGCCGTGCGTCATCAGCGCAGCCCTTTGCCGCCAGCCCGCATTGCCTGCGTGCCAACCCTGCCCATGGCTTGTGCGCACCGCCGTTCATGCCTTTTGTCACCTTTCTACACTTGCGCCGACGCGCGTACTGCGGCCAGCGTTTGGCATCAGGATATGACTTAGCAATTTAGTAAAGTATTGGGAAGTTCCCGTTTGTCGCAGTCGCCGAATTTCGCCGAGACGAACCCTCTGGCCCAGCCTCCGTTCGTTGGGGAAATAGGCCAAGCGACGGCGCGCGACAAGTGTTGCAGAAAAACCGAGAAGTGCCGCGCGTCGATGGTTGCTGATTTGCCCTCGGGGAATAGATGCAAAAGCGCCGTTTGTGTAGCATGGCGAGCGAATACATCAGGGGGTGTTGTATGCAGCAGTTCACCGGCGGATGCCTTTGCGGCAAGGTGCGCGTTGTCGCCACCGGGGCCCCTTACAGGGTGGGCATCTGCCACTGCATCGAGTGTCGCAAACATCATGGCGCGTTGTTTCACGCCTCGGCCGTGTTCGCGCAGGGCGCGGTAACGGTAACGGGCGAAACCCACAGCTATGCCGGACGATTTTTCTGCCCACAGTGCGGTGCGTCCGTTTTTTCGCAAAGCGGCGACGAAATCGAGGTGAACCTAGGGGCGCTGGATGCCCCCAACCAACTGACGCCCACCTACGAGCTGTGGACCATCCGCCGCGAAGCTTGGCTGCCACCGTTTCCAGATTTGAAACAATACGAGCGTGATCGAGACAACCTAGGCCGCCACGAAGCGTAACTTGCTATTTTTTACCCGTGAATGGGGGATGAGTTGCAGGCTGGCAAGGCGGCGCACGCTTTCCCAGATTTCTTCAGGGGTTAGCGCGGCGTAACCAGAAACCAGCAACCGCTCGTTTAGCCCTTCGCAATCGGTGATGCCGGCGCCGCCTGCCTCGGGGCTGTAAATGCGCACACCGACGTCGAGCGCCGCCTAGCGCAGCGACGTTGCCGACGGCATTTCGGCAGGCAGATGCCAGACCACATACATGTCAACGACGAGGCCGCCCAAGCTTACCTCACCAAAGACGTGGCGCAATGCCTGCAACAGGCAAGTGCCGTGATGTCTGCGTCGCTAAGATCGGCGGTGATATTTTTCATCATCCCAAAGGCAGCATTGCTGCGCGCACCGTCGCGGAAATCGAGCATCTGCTTGTAGGCGTATTCGGCGCTTTGGCCAGCAACGCGCGGGTATTCTGGTAGCGCCGGGGCGCCAACAGTTTCGGGCACCGGGGAGGGTTCTGCGACCACAGGCTCGGCGGCAACTGCTGCGGTGAAGGCATCGCGCACGCAGTGGTCCTTGGCGCGGTTTTGCAAAAGCGCGGCAACCTGTGCCGCTTGCGCCGCGGTAAAGCCCGCGCATTTCGTTCTGATTTTCAGCACAGAGGGCCATTGGTTGGCGCTAAACTCTTCAGGGGGGCGGCGCGAATGGCAGCGCGAGTTGTAAGGGTCGCTAGCGATCGCCCAGACGTAGTCAAAGCTTGGGTCAAGATCGGCAACAGGCATCCAGCCGGTCAGGGTGACTTCTCGCAAGTGCTACCCCAGTCATCATCTTTCGATCCGCGCGCCCCGTTCTGCAAGGCGTCAGGCGCCCGCAGGAATATCAAAATCCGTCACCACGGGGGCGGCCGCGGTGTATTTCTCGACCTCGACAAGTGCTTTGTTGGCGATGTTGACCCGCATCGGCTCGCGCCCGGCGACCTCATAGATTTCCCGCAGCCAGGTTTTGTTCATCTGCGAGTGCAGCCGGTATTTCGGGTGCGGCGAGGCACTGTGCCGCGGCTGTTTGGCAGCTTTGTCAGAGCCGAGCCACTCGATCGGTTCCATCCTAGATGCGCGGGGCAATCGCCATAGGGGTATTTCTCGACTTCCAGCGAGTATATCTCGATCTTGCCCGAAGATGTTGCGGCGCGTCGATCACCGTTGGCCAAGCCGAGCGTTGATCGTAAACTTCGGTGCCCGCGCAAAACGCCGAATGGCATTACCAAAGGGGTGCGGGAAAGGGTGGAAGACGCTGCATCTGGCCACGCTAGCCCACACAGCGTGTGTGCTGGCGCTGCAATATTCATCGAATGAACAAAGCCTTAGACTCAAAACAGACAAATTTTAACCGCCGATGCCGTGTATTGCACTTTTCATCTAGACATATTGTAATATCAAAAGGTATAGAGCTTAAAATTCCTAACCTGAACTGGGCCGATTCTCATGCTCCGCTTGCTTGCCATTGTTCCTCTGTCTGCACTCGCCCTGACGTTTGCAGAACCCGCCATCGGCGAACCAATCATATTGGCTCCCCAAACCCTGACCGAATGGAAAGCCGTCTATGGCACCGTAGAGGCGCGCGATCGCATGCCTGCGCGCGCGCGGCTTTCAGGCACGCTTGTCGAGCTTTCGGTGATTGAAGGCGAGATGGTGGTGGCCGGGCAAGAACTTGCGCGCGTGGTCGATGACAAGCTCGATTTTCAGCTGGCAGCACTAGCGGCGCAGAAAGAAAGCCTGAAGGCGCAGTATGACAACGCCAGCGTTGATCTGCAGCGCGGCGAAGACCTGTTGAAGAATGGCAGCACCACTACGCAGCGCGTCGATGCGCTGCGAACGCAGGTTGATGTGTTGAACGGCCAGATCGCCGCGCTGGATGCACAGGCCGAGGTCGTAACGCAACAGCAGCGCGAAGGTATCGTGTTCGCCCCCGCCTCGGGGCGCGTGCTGGATGTGCCGGTTGCGCGCGGCGCGGTCGTTTTGCCGGGCGAGGAAATTGCGATCATTGGCGGCGGTGGGATATTTCTGCGCATCGCCGTGCCTGAGCGGTATATTTCCAACTTGAAAGAAGGCGCGGAAATCCGGATTTCGGATGCGGCGGGCCCGATGTCGGGCACCCTGTCGCGCGTCTATCCGCTGATCGAAGGTGGGCGTGTCGTTGCCGATGTCGAGATCGACGGGTTGCCCGACGGCTATATCGGCGCGCGGATGCTGGTTCGCCTGCCGATTGGCAACCGCGACGCCCTGATGGTACCCGCGACGACACTCGAAACACGAGACGGGCTGGATTTCGTTGCCGTGGAAACGCCCGAAGGTCCGGTTCTGCGGATTGTTGTTCCCGGCCAGCACCAAGAGCAGTCGGGAGTCGAGATGGTGGAAATCCTGAGCGGCCTGCAGGCGGGGGACGTGGTCGTAGCGGCCAGTGAGGTTGCTGCACATGACTAAGAACAAAAAAGAAGGCAAGCTGGGGATCGTTGGCGGTCTGACGCGCGTTTTCATCAATTCGTCGCTGACGCCACTGTTCATTCTGGCAGCACTTGCGGCGGGCCTGATCGCGCTGAACTCGCTACCGCGTGAAGAAGAGCCCCAGATTTCGGTGCCACTGGTCGACGTTTTCGTTGAGGCGCAAGGTCTGAAAGCCGAAGACGCGGTAAAACTGGTGACAGAGCCGCTGGAAATCATCGTCAAGGGTATCAACGACGTCGAGCACGTCTATTCCTCGACACGCGACGATTCGGCCATGGTCACGGCGCGCTTTCTGGTCGGCACCAAAACTGAGGACGCGATCCTGCGCGTCCACGACAAGGTGCGCGCCAGCCTGGCCAACATACCGGTGGGCATCCCTGAGCCGTTGATCATCGGGCGCGGAATTGATGATGTTGCGATCCTTACGCTGACGCTTTCGGCAGAGCCGGGGGCGGATATTTCGGCCAGCGCGTTGACGCGGCTGTCGCGTGCCTTGCAATCGGAAGTTGCGAAAAGCGACAACATCGGCCTAACCTATCTGGCCGGCGATGTGCAGGACGCGATCCGGATTGAGCCTGACCCCGATCTGCTGGCGCTTTATGGCGTGACGCTGCAACAACTTGTGGGCAAGGTGGCCGCCGCCAACCGGACGTTGAACACCGGCAAGGTGCTTGATGGTGGGCAGCAGATTGACCTAGTCGCAGGCGAAACACTTACCGCCCCGTCAGAAGTCGCGCATCTTTTGCTGACGACGCGCGACGGCCGCCCGGTCTATGTGGCCGATGTGGCGCGTGTGCGGTATGTCGAAGACACAACCGACCATCTGGTCGCCAGTGTGATCCTTGGGCCAGACGGTGAGCCTGCGCGCAGCCCGGCCGTGACGCTGGCAATCGCCAAGCGCGCCGGGGCCAACGCAGTTGTCGTTGCCGAAGAGGTGTTGCACCGGATTGAAACGCTCAAAGGCAATCTGATCCCTGACAACGTCAGCGTTCAGATCACCCGCGACTACGGCGAGACGGCGAACGAAAAGGCCAATGAATTGCTGTTCCATCTGGGGCTTGCGACGATTTCAATCATCGGTCTGGTGCTGGTTGCAATCGGCTGGCGCGAGTCGATCGTGGTGGCGATTGTTATTCCGGTGACAATCCTGCTGACGCTGCTTTCCGCGTGGATCATGGGCTATACGCTCAACCGGGTGTCACTGTTTGCGCTGATCTTTTCGATCGGGATTCTGGTCGATGATGCGATTGTCATAATCGAAAACATCGACCGACATTGGGGGATGAAGAAAGGCCGCTCGCGTATGCAATCGGCCATCGAAGCCGTGGCCGAAGTTGGTAACCCGACAATTGTGGCTACCCTGACGGTCGTTGTGGCGCTGTTGCCGATGCTGTTCGTGTCGGGCCTGATGGGGCCATACATGTCTCCGATTCCGGCCAATGCCAGTGCCGCGATGATCTTTTCATTCTTCGTAGCCGTCATCATCACGCCTTGGCTGATGTTGAAGGTTGCCGGCAAAGCCGACATGACCGCGCATAGCGATGACGACAGCTATGGCGGCCATCACGGCGGCTGGCTTGAAAAAAGCTACAAGGCCGTGGCGCGCCCGCTTTTGGCGACCAAGACCCGCAGTCTTGTGTTTCTTTTGGTCACGGCGTTTCTGTCTTTTGGCTCGCTGGCAGCGCTTTACACCCGCGACGTGACGGTCAAACTGTTGCCGTTCGACAATAAATCCGAACTGTCGGTGATGATCGATTTGCCGGAAGGCAGCTCGGTCGAGGCAACCGACCGGGTTGCGGCGGACGTGGCTGCGCTGGTGTTGAAGTTGCCGGAAGTGATTTCGGTGCAGACCTATTCGGGCACACCCGCGCCGTTCAACTTTAACGGATTGGTGCGCCACTACTTCTTGCGCTCCGAACCGCAGTTGGGCGAAGTCGCGATCAACCTGCTGCCGAAAACCGAACGGGATCGGGAAAGCCACGACATCGCGCTGGACATACGCGAGCAGCTTGCCGAGTTGGAGATTCCGGAAGGCGCCGTGCTGAAAACGGTCGAGCCGCCACCCGGACCGCCGGTGATTTCATCGCTGCTTGCCGAGGTTTACGGCCCCGACGCCGAGACCCGTCGCCAAGCCGCGACGCTGATCCGCGAGGCTTTCACCAAGGTGCCGTTCATCGTTGATGTCGACGATAGTTTCGGAACCGAGGCACGGCGTTTGCGGGCGCAGATTTCAAGTGATGATCTTGAATATTTCGGCGTCGAAGAAGCGGATGTGTTCGACACCCTGGCGCTGTTGAATGGCGGCAGCATCGTTGGCTATTCGCACCGCGCTGACGGGCGCTTGCCGATACCGCTTATGGTGCAGCGCGACAAAAGCGACAGGGTGCTGGATGAGCGTTTTCTGACGACACCAATTCCGGCCAATGTGTTGCCCGGTGCGCGTGGCGTAGTGGAACTGGGCGACGTGGTGAGCGTGACGGAGGAACGGTCGTCTTTCCCGATTTTCCGCCACAACGGCATCGCCGCAGAGATGGTGACGGGCGAGCTTGCGGGCACGTTTGAATCACCGCTTTACGGGATGCTTGCGGTCGCCGAGCAGATCGACACCATGGAGTGGCCCGAAGGCACAAAACCCGTGATCGCCTTTCACGGTCAGCCCGAAGATGAAGGCCACGTCACCCTGCTTTGGGACGGCGAGTGGGAGGTCACGTATGTCACCTTCCGCGACATGGGTGCGGCCTTCGCTGTGGCGATCCTTGGGATCTACATTCTCGTCGTTGCACAGTTCGGTTCGTTCAAACTGCCGCTAGTCATCTTGACGCCGGTGCCGCTGACTTTCCTTGGCATCATGTTCGGGCATTGGCTGTTTGGTGCGCCGTTCTCGGCAACGTCGATGATCGGGTTTATCGCGCTTGCGGGCATTATTGTGCGCAACTCGATCCTGCTGGTCGACTTTATCCGCAGCGGTGGCAGCGGCCCGGTCACTGTCGAGCTGTTGCTTGAGGCAGGGGGCATTCGCTTCAAACCGATCCTGTTGACCGCAATTGCCGCCATGATCGGTGCCGTCGTCATTCTTGCGGACCCGATCTTTCAGGGGCTGGCGATTTCGATGTTGTTTGGCCTGCTGACCTCGACCCTACTGACCGTTCTGGTCATCCCTGCAATCTATCGCGTGTTCAGAACCTGAGCACGCCCCTCAACCTAAATGAAAGGAATATCCATGTCGCTTGATCGTCAGGTTCTGCTGTTTGCCGGGGTCATGATCCTGCTCAGCATTGCGCTAACACTCTGGGTGTCTTCGTACTTTGTCTGGTTCACGGCCTTTATTGGCGTGAACTTGATCCAATCCGCATTTACCGGCGTTTGCCCGGCGGCGCTGGCGTTCAAAGCCTTTGGCGCCAAGAAAGGCTGCGCCTTCGAATAGGAGCGAGCGAATGGCACAAGATGATCCAGAAGGCTTCAGTGGCAAGGTAGAAGATAGTGCGCGAGCCGTCGCACTATTGAAATCGCTGTCGCACGAAGGCCGCCTGCAAATCCTGTGCATCCTGATCGACCACGAACTGAGCGTTACCGAAATTGCGGTGGCGCTGGACACGAGCCCCTCGAGCGTTTCGCAGCAAATGATGCGCCTGCGCGCCGAGGGGCTGGTGCAAACCACGCGGCACGGCAAAAGCGTGATCTATCGGCTGGCGCGCGACGAACTGGCACCGATTCTACGGACATTGCGCGACACGTTCTGCAAACCGCAGGACGGCGGCGCAGTTGGTCGCTAGGGTCAGGACTAGTTTTCGCGTCATAGCCAGAACATGACGGTTGCGGCGAGGGCGATGGGTGAAAGGTAGACCTTTGGGCACCTGTCGTAGCGGGTGGCGACCCTGCGCCAGTCTTTCAAGCGACCGAACATGATCTCGATCCGGTTGCGGCGTTTGTAGCGGCGCTTGTCGTGCTTGATGGGTTTGCCGCGAGATTTTCGGCCGGGGATGCAAGGCTTTATCCCTTTGTCTTTTAACGCTTCCCTGAACCAGTCGGCGTCATAGCCGCGGTCGGCCAGAAAAGGTTGCTCATGATACAGTCTCCTTGCGGAGCTTGAATCAGGCCGCTTTCGCAAGATCAATGGGTCCTGACCCTAGCCTGCGCCATGCAGGTCGTAGCCATCCGCGTCTGGGTTATAGCCCGCCGCCAGCACCCAAGCATGAACAGTGCCGTTATCGACTTCACGTTCGCCCGCTTCGATCGGGTTGGAGATGCATGACCAATAGAAGGGGTAATCAATCTGCCCCTTGATGTTCGGAAGCTCGGTCAGGTTAAGCACGGCCGTATCCAGCACCGGAAAGGTGCCAGAATAATCGGCAAGACTCTGCAATTCCTTGGTATTCGGCAGGCGCCAATCGTCATAACCGGCTAGGTTGGCGCTTTCGGAATAGGTAAGCGCGTCTTGTCAGCTGAGCCCTATACCGTTGTCATCTTGTGCCCACATCAAGCCTGTGGCCGCATCGGTGACCGTGCCGTCGCCATTGTCGGTGTAGCTTGGCGCGCCTGCCGAAATATTGCGCATCCCGCCCGTAAAACGCCGTGCCTTCGGCTGAGCAGTCGATGCGGGCGCTGTTGTCGAAACAGCTGCCTTGTGAGGTATCGACGATCGGGCAGGTTTGGTCCGCCAAAGCCGCGAGCGGCAAAATGGCGAGCACGGTGGCAGTTTATGCACGATGCGTGATCGCTCCTTTTCTATTCATGCAAGTAACCGGGGCGGCAAGAGCCGCCCGGTTTGGCTGCGTGCGGCCTATGCAGGCCACGTATCGAAAGGCTGCTTTTCAAGCTGCATGGTGCCATCCGTGCCTTTGTAGATGTTGATCCAGGCAAGCCAGTTCACATCGTCGATTTCCGGGTAATCCAGCCGATAGTGGCTGCACCGGCTTTCGGTGCGTATCAGTGAGGCGCGCAGCTTCATTTCGGCCGACAAGATCATGTTGCGGGTCTCGAATACCAAGCGCAGCTCGTGCATGTTGGCCGCGCGCAGCATCGGGGCGTGGTGGTCGCGCAGCTCTTCGATATAGGCGAGCGCCGCGTGCATCATCGTGCCTTTCTTGATGTAGAGCACGAAATTGGGGATCATGATACCTTGCAATGTCTGGGTCACCCAAGCCGGGCCATACCCCGCCTCGCGCTTCAGTGGTGCCAGAATTTCGTCGATCACCTCGGCCAGTTTGGCCTCTGGGATCACGGGCCAGCTGGTCGCCGCGGCAAACTCTGCCGCTGCAACACCGGCGATAGCGCCTTGCACGGCGGAACCGGCCAGCGACGAGCCGATCTGGGTGTAGATCCCGCCCGCCATGTAGCTGCCCAATGCGTCACCCGCAGCATAAAGCCCGGGGATGTTGGAGGCGCAGCGGTCGTCGATTGGAACCAGCCCTTCGGATTTGTGGATTGCCATCCCGGCAGAGGCGCCCCCCATTGCGGGGCTGCTCATGATCGCCGAGCCACCACCACCGCCAGGAGGCCCACCGGGCGCACCGCCCGCTTCGCCGCCCGAAGGCGGAGCACTCGGCGCGCCACCGGTGCCATCGCCGCCCGGAGGGCCGCCTTCTGGCCCACCGCTGCGTTGAAATTCGACCGGTGTGGTCGGTCCGCCCGCTGCGGATGTGGCGCCACTCACACCTCCGGGCCCTCCCGCAACCGGATTGCCAAGCATATAGGCCTGATAGTTGTTTTCTACCCCGAGATCGTGGTGCACTTCTACACCGTTGGTGCCGGGGACGCGGTCGAACATATCGCCCCAGCCGTCGTAGCAGGCAGCAGGGTTCAGCGACTTGCCCGAGTGGCCATCGTTCCATTCCTTGCCGGTTACCTTGGCGCCGATCTGGTAGGCCATGATCGTACCGTCATGGGTCAAATCGCAAACCGGAAAGCCGTTTGGCTTGAACCCGCCCGATCCGGTGCACAAGATCACCGTTTTTGCGCGAAATGTGACGGTTTCTTCGGCGTCAAGCCGGAACCCTGCGGCCCCCGCGATTTTGCCGTCTTCCTTGATCAGATGGGTGATCACCACGCGCTCGATCAGGGGAATGTCACGCTCTTTGATCGGGACCATGAACGACCGATGCGCCAAGGTCTGGTCAAAAAAGCCCCATTCGCGCAGCTCTTGCGCGCGCGCCTTCGAGTGTTCGGCTAATTGGCGTGTATAGACCGGGTTGCTGGTGCCAAGTGCCGAGCGCGACACGACGGCGGCGAATTCGTCCATCGACAGGACTTCGTTCGCGGCGTCATAGACGAAAAAGCCTTTGGCGAAGGGGGTCAAGCCGGAGGAACCGAGCCGCCCTTTCGAGACGATCATCGTGCTGGCACCCGCGTCATGCGCCTTTACCGCCGCGAAAAGCCCGGCCATGCCGCCGCCGATAACCAGCACATCGGTCTGACGATCGGTGTTGGTGATCGCGTTGGGGTCCAGTTCAACCTGGTTTGCGGCCCAGGCCGCGTTCAGGCCCATCGAGGCCAATCCGACCGCGCCGCCGCCCAGTGCAATAAATTCGCGCCGTGTCGGGTTAAGTGTTTCTTGCTGTTGGGTCATCATTCGGCTCCTTGCGGGATGGGGGTGTGCACGGGACGCGCGGCCCAATACAGGCGCGCCAGCAGCCCACCACCGACCAGCGCCATGGTGATGAAAAGCGTGGCCATCGGGGCGCTGGTATGGCGACCCAGTTCGATCGAGTGCCAGATCGCGGTGGTGACAAAAGCAATCGTCAGTGCGCCGTGGGCATAGCGCCACGTGCGGTAGGGCATGTGGTAACGTTTGATCAGCCGCATCCGCAAAAACGCGGTGAGGCCCAGCACGATCATCAGCACCCAAGCGATCAGGCCGAGCACGACGCCGAGGCTGTCGAAAGTGGTCAGCATGGTCACAAATGCGTCCCACGGTTTGATCCCGGCTTCAAAGTAGCGCGGCAAAACCACTAGGAACGGATGCACGGTCAACAGCGCGATGGCGCTGTAGGCGATCGTCTTGTGCACGGTCTGGATATCGCGGGGTTTGAACAGGCGCAGCAGGGCTGCGTTGCTGCGGGCAAGGAAGAACTGCCCCAGCATCAGCGAAAACGCGACCAGCGTCGCAATCGAAATCGCCTCTTTCAGATACGACCGGCGGGGTGCATCGCCAAACGTGTAGAACAGCAGCGGCAGGCCGATAAACACGGCCAGCCCGGTGATAATGGCAAAGATTTTTGCGTCGAGTTTCATGATTACCCCCAAGACACGATGACGGGAATGGATTTCTCAGGTGACATCTCGATGGCGTCGACCGGGCTGTACATCCGGCACAGGTGGCAAATCTGGCAGTCAGCCGGATAGGTAATCACTGCCTTGCCGCTGACGGGGTCCATCCGGATCACGTCGCAAGGGCAGGCCTGCACACATTCGCCGCAACCGATACAGCCGTTGATGCTTTTGATCGTCATGGTGTCTGCCCCTTCGATGAAATCCCCACAAAGCCGGGGGCACTGAAGGCGAGGGCGGCATTTGGCCCAGCCTGATTGCAATTAGGTTTCATGGCGTGCTCCGGGGTTAGGTTCTTTACCCCTGCAATCTGGCGCGTGAATGTGGAGCGAGGAGGAAGATGCGCAGAAAAATGCGTGCGCAGGGCGGTTGCGCGGTGCGTGCGGGCGCGTCCCCCCAAAAAAACAAGGTGTTGCGGGGGGGGCTGCATCGCCGCTTGCGACGGACGCGCGCGTTGTGGCCAAAGCAGGTTGACCCAGGCTTCGCCAATCTCCATCGTCGCTTCATATTTTGGCAACAAAACAGACGCATGAACCTCTCGCGGCTTCCCCTCATTATCAAGTTGTTCGCAGCCATCGGCCTGACCGCGATGCTGGTTGTCGTGACCATGGCGCTGCTGGTTGCTTCGAGCATGCGCGACGGGTTCGCGCAGTATCTGCTGAAGGGCGAACTGGTGCAGCTTGACGGTTTGGTTGGTGCACTTGCGCAATCGCACGACCCGCAAAACCCCGGCTGGCCCGCGTTTCTGAACGACCCGCGGCAGTGGAGCGAATTCGCGGTCCGCTATACCGGCCCAGACGTGCGCGCCGTCGCGGCGGAACCAATGGCGCCGCCGCCGCCCGCGCCACTGGGTGATCGCGTGGTGCTGCTGGGGGCCGACGGCGGCTATATCGCGGGCCCACGCGTGGACGGCGCGCTTTACGAAACGCGCCCGATCCTTGCAATCGATGCCGCCCCGAACGACGCCCCCCTTGGCTGGCTCAAACTTTCCACCCCCGGAGGCGTACAAAGCGAAACCGACGCATTCTATTTGCACGGTCAGTTCAATGCGCTGATCCTTGCGGCCGTTATCGCCACCGCCCTTTCGGCGATTGCCGCCTACCTGCTGGCGCGACAGTTTCTTGCGCCGATCCACGCGCTGGAGGCCGGTGCACGCAGATTGGCCAAAGGCAATTACGCCGCGCGCATTCCAAACGCGCGCGGTGACGAATTGGGCCGCCTGATCGCCCATTACAACGACCTTGCAGGGAGTCTGGAAGCTGCCGAAATCGCGGAAAAGCAATGGATTTCCGACACCAGTCACGAATTGCAGACGCCGCTTGCGGTGTTGCGGGCCAATATCGAAGCGATTCAGGATGGCGTGCGTCAACCAGACGAGCGCACCTTGCACGCCATGCATAGCGCGGTGGAACGCTTGACCCGGCTGGTGAAGGATTTGCGCATCCTGTCGGACGGTCGCGAAGACGGGTTTGTTGCGCTGTGTCGGGCCACCGATATCGCCACGCTTGTCCAAGAGGCGCGTGAGGCGGCCTTGGGGCGCTTTGCCGAGGCGGGGTTGCAGCTAGAGGTTTCTGTGACGGGGCCGCTGACGCTGCAATGCGATCCGCACCGGATACGGCAAGTGATTGACAACCTTCTGGAAAACTCGCTGCGCTACACCGATGCACCCGGCAAGGTGCGCATTGCGGCCTGGCGCGACGAGCAAGGCGTGCATCTCCTGGTAGAGGACACGGCACCCGCGCCACCGAAAGCATCAATGCCGCATCTGTTTGAACGTTTTCACCGTGGCGAAACCTCGCGCTCGCGTGCGCTCGGCGGGTCGGGGCTGGGGCTGGCGATCTGCAAGGCGATTGTCGAGGCGCATAACGGCACCATTGCCGCCACCGTCTCTGATCTGGGCGGATTGCGCGTACTTGTCACCTTACCGACACAGGAGCCGAAATGATCCAAGCCAAACGCATCCTGATTGTCGAAGACGAGTTGGACCTTGCCGAAATCATCGCCGACTATTTGCGCAAGGCCGGGATGGAAGCGGAAATCCTGTCCGAAGGGACGCGCGCGGTCGAAACCATTCTGGCCATGCAACCCGATCTTGTGGTGCTCGACGTCATGTTGCCGGGCAAGGACGGGTTGGCCATCTGCCGCGAAGTGCGCGCAAAAAGCGATGTGCCGATCATCATGGAAACCGCGCGGGTCGAAGAGATCGACCGCCTGCTTGGGCTAGAGCTGGGTGCGGATGACTATCTGTGCAAGCCGTTTTCGCCGCGCGAGCTGGTGGCCCGGATCAAAGCCATACTGCGGCGCAGCGCGCCCACTGCGGCGGAAGAGCGGGTCGAAGACGTGCTGGTTCTGGATGCAGAAACATGGCGCGCGCGCCTTTATGGCAAACCGCTGGACCTGACACGGCAGGAATTTCGTCTGTTGCAGGTGCTGTACAAGCGCCCGAACCGGGTATTCTCGCGCGCGCAACTGCTCGACCTTGCCTATCGCGATGATCGCGACGTGATCGACCGCACTATCGACAGCCACATCAAGAATATCCGCATCAAGACAAAGGCCATTGCGCCGGGGGTTGACCTGATCCGGTCAGTCTATGGCGTCGGATATGCATTTGGAGATTGAAACGGCCCGCGCCTGGGGAATCAATTGCGCGGGCCGTTTCAGATGCGCCTACTGCCTTGGGGGGGGCGCATCGTTCGGCATACAGGCCAGTTTCTCATCCGGGGTCGATTGGCATAGCCCCTCTACTGTTTGGCTGTTTTGCGGCAGGGTCATCGAGCAGACATCGCCCACAACTTTCGCTTCGCACGCCGCAATCGCTTCGACTGGGGCACCCGACTGCGCGCCGCCTTGCGGTGGCGGTCCGCTTTGGGCCAACGCGATTCCTGCAACCGCTATGACTACGCCAATACCGGCAGCGGTAACCGCGAGTCGCGCACGGCGGCTGGGCCCACCCACCAGTTTTTCAAAGGTGTGTTTCATGTGACTTCCTTCAGTCGTGCTTTACATGAGGCTGCGTTTGGCACCAGATAGTGGAGACAAAACGAAGTTTGCCGCCCCAGAGAGCACTTTCTTGCGCGTGCCCTTTGGTCGTGATCGCGCAGCGATCAGCTGCTGTTAAATGCAAAAGGGTAACCTGACCCCGGCCTTGGGCACCCCGAAGGCAGGACGCTGAGACTGCAGTGGATGATGGGCTGGTAGCGCGCAACAATCGCAGTTGAGGGTTGCATCGGTGCCAGCTGGCGCCCTGCGAAAACCGGAGTCGCGCGACTTTAGACGTTAACGGTTTATTTAGGATGCACCTTTAGGTACCTCACGAGCCCTTGCTCTGTTTCTTTGCGTCGCCATGCCTTGGCATGCCGGGCGGCAAATGCGGACCGCGCTGAGGCTGTGGGCGAGGGGTATCGAGGAAATGTCTTTCTGCGATGAGGAACTGGGCAAGTGAGTATCGGTCAAATGTGCCAAGGAATGCCGCCAAGGCCTCGTCAAAGATTCCGGGCAATCCGCAGCGGCGGGTGATGCGGCAACGGTTCCCCGGCAGAAAGCACTCGACCAGCCCGAAATCGGACTCGGTGGCGCGTAGAACATGACCAAGATTGATCTCCTCGGCCGGGCGCGCCAGCGTAAAACCCCCGCTTCTGCCACGCACTGCGCGCAAAAAACCCTCGCGGGTCAGCAGCAGAACCACCTTTTTCATATGCGCGCGCGAGACATCAAAAATCTCGGCGGTCTGCTCGATCGTCACCAGCGCATCTGGCCTGCTCGCCGCATAAAGCAGGGCGCGCAAGGCGTAGTCGCTGAATTTGGTCAGTCGCATATGGCCCTCAAATGTTGTGTTCGGCCTCTCTGCAGCATCATGGACTGCCCGTCCTTGATCCGGATTATGACGGCAAAGTCGCTGCGCTATTGTGTCGCGCCGATCTTTACAGGAAACAGGATTGACGTTCAATAAGGGTTATTTAAAATGGCCCTATAACCAGCACGATCAAGATTGTGCTTGATGACAAACCAAGGGGGCTTCGGGCGTGATGCCAGCGTAGCCCCACCGGAGGCCGATTGATGAGAGAGCAGTTGCACCAGGGGCGAAGCGCGATCCAGCGGGCACTGCGGGTACTCATTCCATTTCTTTTGGCGCTATTGCCGCTGTCCGCGCTCGCGGATGAAGCATGGCTGCCGCGCTTCATGGCCGAGGTTCCGGCCTCTGAACTTGTGCCGGGGGCCGACGCTTACGGCGCGGTGCATGCAGATCTGGCCGTGGCACCGGTGTTGAGGGCAGGCGAAGTTATTGGCTGGGCGTTTGTCACAACTGATTTCGTCGGAACCATCGGCTATTCGGGCAAACCGATCCACGTGCTTGCAGCGCTCGACACAGCGGCGCACGTTATTGGCGCTCGGCTGGTAAAACACTCTGAACCCATTGTTCTGATTGGCATACCGCAGGCCAAAATCGACACACTGATCACCGGCTACATCGGGCTTAATCTGGTAGAGATCGCGACGGGCACGGACCACGATCTTAACATCATTTCCGGAGCCACAGTCACCGTGATGGTGATCGACGACTCGATCCTGCGCTCAGGATTGCGCGTGGCGCGTGCGTTGGGGCTGGGGGGCCTGTCGCCAGAGATCGCGGCGCCAGTCGGACCGACCTACGCGATCAACACCGAGGCGAGCACCGTTGCCGATTGGCTGACGCTCTTGGGGGATGGTACGTTGCGGCGCCTATCGCTGGACGTTGCACAGATTAACGCAGCCTTCGCCGACAACCCGGACCCGCGCGCCGCCGAGCGGGCGCTGACCGACCCACCCGAGACGACCTTTATCGACATGTACACGGCGCTGATTAGCGTACCCGGTATTCGCGATTCCCTGCTCGACGAACGCGAAGCAGCGAATCTGACGCAATGGCTGGCCGACGACAGCCGTGGTGATGGTGCAGCGGCACAGGCGATCGTGGTGGCGGGGCGTGGGCTTTATTCGTTCAAGGGCTCGGGCTACGTCCGTGGCGGCATCTTTGACCGGCTCCAGCTTATTCAGGGCGACCTGTCCGTGCGCTTTCATGACCGCGACCACCGCCGCCTAGGCGAAATCAGCGCGAATGGCGTGCCCGACTTGTCGGAAATGGACCTGTTTCGCATTCCCGCCGACTCGGGGTTCGATCCAACGCAACCTTGGCGGCTGCAATTATTGGTCAGCCGCGACGTGGCAGCGCGCGAAAAGGTTTTCACGACCTTCGATCTGCAATGGCAGCCGCCAATGAAGTTTTTGACCGCGCTGGCGCCAACCGCAGCACCCGTCGCCCTGACGGATGCAGATGCCGAAGACTCCGCGAAATCAGCGCTGTGGAAGCGCATCTGGCAAGGCAAACGCGTGCAGATTGCGGCGGTGTCGATCATGTTGGCGGTGCTTACCGCAGCTTTCTTCTTCCAATCTTTCCTCACCCGTAGCGCGGCGCTGACGTTCTGGTTCCGCATCGGATTTCTGACCGTAACGCTGGTGTTTCTTGGCTGGTACGCCAACGCGCAGCTTTCGGTCGTCAACCTGATGGCGCTGACCGGGGCGCTGATGTCGGGCTTCAGTTGGGACGCGTTCCTGATGGACCCACTGACCTTCATCTTGTGGTTCTCGATCGCGGCGGCACTGATTTTCTGGGGGCGTGGTGCCTATTGCGGCTGGCTTTGCCCCTTTGGCGCGCTGCAAGAGTTGACCAACCGCATCGCCAAGTTCTTCCACGTCCCGCAGTGGCAACTGCCCTGGGGCCTGCACCAACGCCTCTGGGCGGTTAAATACCTGATTTTCCTCGGTCTCTTCGGCGTTACGTTGGTGTCGATCGAGCAGGCCGAGCACCTTGCCGAAGTCGAACCGTTCAAGACCGCTATCATTCTGAAGTTCGCGCGGGCGTGGCCGTTTACGCTATATGCATTGGTGCTTTTGGGAATCGGGCTGTTCGTCGAGCGGTTCTATTGCCGCTATCTGTGCCCGTTGGGTGCCGCGCTCGCCATTCCGGCGCGGATACGGATGTTCGACTGGCTCAATCGTTATCGCGAATGCGGCAACCCATGCCAGACCTGCGGCAACGAATGCATGGTGCAAGCGATCCACCCGACGGGTGCGATCAATCCAAACGAATGCCTCAACTGCCTGCATTGTCAGGTTCTGTATCAATCAAAGACAAAATGCCCGGTGGTGATCCGGCAGCTCAAACGGCGTGAAGCCGTGGGTTCTGCCCCATCGCTAACCCGTGAGGCCAAGGGCCGGGTGCCTAACTAACACCAATCAAGAGAGGATCAAAACTATGACGGAACAAAAAGATACCGGTATCAGCAGACGCAGTCTGCTGGGTGCAACTGCGGGCGGTGCCGCGCTGATCGGCGCCGGGGGATCGCGGCTTGCCATGATGGGTGGTGTCGCCGCTGCGGGAACGGTCGCTGCGACCGCCGCACGGGCATCGGAAAGCACTCCCGGCCCCGGCGAGCTTGACGAATATTATGGCTTCTGGTCCTCGGGCCAGTGTGGCGAAATGCGGATTCTGGGCATTCCGTCGATGCGCGAATTGATGCGGGTGCCCGTGTTCAATCGCTGCTCGTCCACGGGTTGGGGTCAGACCAACGAGTCGCTCAAGATCATGACCGAAAACCTGACCGACAAGACCCGCAAGCAATTGGCGGCCGATGGCAAGAAGGTGCACGACAACGGCGACTTGCACCACGTCCACATGTCGTTCACCGAAGGGAAATACGACGGCCGCTTCCTGTTCATGAACGACAAGGCCAACACCCGCGTGGCGCGGGTGCGCTGCGATGTGATGAAGTGCGACAAGATCCTCGAAATTCCCAATGCCAAAGCGATCCACGGGCTTCGCCCGCAAAAATGGCCGCGCACCAACTACATCTTTGCCAATGGTGAAGACGAAACGCCGATGGTCAACGACGGCACGATCCTCGACGATCCCAGCCAATATGTGAACTTCTTCACCGCAGTGAATGCTGACGAAATGACCGTTGCATGGCAGGTGATGGTTTCTGGCAACCTCGACAACTGCGATGCCGATTATGAAGGCAAATATGCCTTTTCGACCTCCTACAACTCGGAAATGGGCATGAACACCGCCGAGATGATGGCCGCCGAGATGGACCATGTGGTGGTGTTCAACATCGCCGAGATCGAAAAAGGCCTTGCCGCTGGCGATTTCATCGAACTGAACGGCTGCAAGGTCATCGACGGGCGGAAAGGGCAAAACAAGCAGTACACTCGCTACATCCCGATCCCCAACAGCCCGCACGGCTGCAATATGGCGCCCGACCGCAAATACCTTTGCATCAACGGAAAGTTGTCGCCCACGGTTTCGGTCATCGACGTGCGCAAACTGGATGCGGTGTTCAACTCGGATATCGACCCGCGTTCGGCAGTGGTGGCAGAACCGGAACTGGGTCTGGGGCCGTTGCACACCGCCTTCGACGGCCAGGGCAACGCTTTCACCACGCTGTTCCTCGACAGCCAAGTGGTGAAGTGGAACATCGAAAAAGCAATCCGTGCCTATGACGGTGAAAACGTCGATCCGATCATCACAAAGGCCGATGTCCACTATCAGCCCGGCCACAACTCTACCTCGATGGGCGAAACGCTTGAGGCGGACGGCAAGTGGTATATCTCGATGAACAAGTTCTCCAAGGACCGCTTCATCAACGTCGGGCCGCTCAAGCCCGAGAACGAACAGCTTTTTGCGATTGAAGGCGATAATCTGACGCTGGTGCACGACGGCCCGACCTTTGCCGAGCCGCATGACAGCATCATCGTGCACCGTTCGGTGGTGAACCCGCTCAGCATTTGGGATCGCAATGACCGGATGTGGGCGGATACGCGCGCGCAGGCGGAACGTGACGGGGTCGATATCGACGACTGGGCCGATACGGTGATCCGCGATGGTAACAAGGTGCGCGTCTATATGTCGTCGATCGCGCCGACCTTCAGCATCGAAAGCTTTACGGTGACCGAAGGCGACGAAGTCACGGTAATCATGACCAACCTCGACGATATCGACGATCTGACGCATGGCTTCACCATGGGCAACCACGGCGTGGCGATGGAGGTGTCGCCGCAGGCTACATCCTCGGTCACTTTCGTGGCGGCGAACCCGGGCGTCTATTGGTACTATTGCCAGTGGTTCTGCCACGCGTTGCACATGGAAATGCGCGGTCGCATGTTCGTGGAACCAAAGGCCTGATGCCATGATGCGCACCGGATTTCTCGCATGTGTCCTGCTGGCTTTCTTCGCCGCGCCTGTTACGGCGGTCGAATTGCGGGTGCCTGCCGAAGCCGGTGCGCTGACGCTTGCGATCGCCGGGGCAAGCCCCGGCGACGTGCTGATGCTCGCACCGGGCCGCTACGCTGGCCCGGTGCTCCTTGATCGCCCCATCACGCTTGATGGGCAGGGCGCGGCGCTGGTTGAAGGCACGGGCGTGGGCAGCGTGATTACCGTTACCGGCAGCGACATCACTGTGCGTGGGCTTGAAATTCGCGGATCGGGGTCGTCCCACGGCACCCTCGACTCGGGTGTAAAGATCGACAAGGACGCCGAGCGCGTGACGGTTGAAGACAACCGCATCCTTGAAAACCTGCACGGCGTCGATGTGCACGGCGCGCGCGACAGCATCGTGCGCAACAACACCATAATCGGGCGGCGCGACCACCGCATGAACGATCGTGGCAATGGCATATATGTCTGGGATGCGCCCGGAACACTGCTTGAAGGCAACTTCATCCGCTATGGCCGCGACGGTATCTTTTCCAATTCCTCGCGCGACAGTATTTATCGCGGCAACACGATACGCGATCTGCGCTACGCGGTTCACTACATGTATACCAACCGCTCCGAGGTATCGGGCAATATCTCGATCGGCAACCACCTCGGCTTTGCGCTGATGTATTCGACCGGCATCACTGTGCGCGACAACATCTCGCTGAGCGACCGCGACCACGGCTTGATGCTCAACTTCGCAAACAGTTCAGAAATAACGAATAACCGCGTGCAGGGCGCAGACAAATGCACCTTTATCTATAACGCCCATCGCAACGTCATTACCGGAAACCGCTTTGAAGATTGCGAGACGGGCATCCACTTTACGGCAGGTTCGGAACGCAACGACATTGCCAACAACGCCTACATCGCCAACCGCACGCAGGTGAAATACGTAGGCACCCGCGATGTTGAATGGAGCGCCGAGGGGCTTGGCAATTACTGGTCAGACCATGCCGCGTTCGACCTTGGCGGCGACGGCATCGCCGATACCGCGTTTCGCCCCAACGACCTGATGGATCATATCCTGTGGACCCAACCCGCCACCGCGCTGCTGCTCGGCTCTCCCGCCGTGCATCTGGTGCGCTGGAGCCAGTCGAACTTTCCTGCGCTTTTGCCGGGCGGCGTGGTTGATAGTCACCCCCTGATGCAGCCCACCGTCTCCCCAATTACCGCCGAAGTTGTGGCAATGGCGGCCGAATCGCCGCCCGCTTGGCAAATAGAAAGACAAACCGATGAAAAGTTTGACCCTCTCTCACGTCACTAAGACGTTTGACGCGACGCAAGCGCTTTGCGACGTGGCGTTCAGCGTGGCGCCGGGCGAGCGGGTGGCGCTGCTGGGCCACAATGGCGCAGGCAAATCGACGTTGATGAAAATCGTGCTGGGGTTGCTCGCGGCGGATGCGGGCGAAATTGACGTACTCGGTGCCGCACCCGGCAGCGCCGCGGCGCGAGCGGGTACGGCCTACCTGCCCGAAAACGTGGCCTTTCACCCCGCCCTTACGGGGCAAGAACAGATTCGCCATTATCTGCGACTGCGTGGCCTCAACCCCGCGCTGGCACTACCGCTGTTGGAGCGGGTTGGTCTGGGCGACGCTGCGCGTCGGCGCATGGGCACCTATTCCAAGGGCATGCGCCAGCGCGTCGGGTTGGCGCAGGCGCTGATCGGTCATCCGCGCCTTCTGGTGCTGGATGAGCCTACCTCTGGTCTTGACCCGGTTTCGCGCCGAGACTTCTGGACCATACTCGACGATCTTGCGCATGAGGGTGCCGCAATCCTGCTATCAAGCCACGCGCTGACCGAGGTCGAGGCGCGCACCGACCGCATCGTGATTTTATCGCACGGCAAGATGGTAGCAAATGACACGCTCGCGGCGCTGCGCCAACGCGCCGCGCTGCCAACCCATTTGCAAATCACCGCCCGCCCGGGCGCTGCCGACGAAGTTGCCGAACTGCTTCACGGGCGGCGCTGCAATGGGGTGCGGGTGGATTTGACCTGTGCGCCCGATGAAAAGCTGGCCCGGCTGGGTCAAGTTACCGCACTTGGGGCATTGGTTGAGGATGTCGAAGTGATTCCGCCAAGCCTTGACGAAATCTACCGGTATTTCAGTACGGAGGTTGCGCGATGAACCCCATTTTTGCAATCGCGGCATCCGAATTGCGGATCGCAATTCGAAACCGCTGGGTGGCGATTTCTGTAGTGACAATGGCGGTGTTTGCACTGGTGCTGACCGCGGCAGGTAGCGCGCCAAGCGGCACACTGGGGGTTGACCGGCTGTCGCTGACGGTGGCGAGCCTTACCAGCCTTGCGGTTTACCTTGTGCCGCTGATCGCATTGCTGATGTCATTCGACGCGGTGGCGGGTGAGGTAGAGCGTGGAACGCTGGCTTTGGCTTTGACCTACCCCGGTTCACGCGCCGCCATGCTTGCAGGCAAATTCGTAGCGCATCTGGGCATTCTCGCGCTGGCGGTGGCGGTGGGCTACGGCATTGCCGCGGTGACGACACTGGTAAATGATATCCGCGCGGTCGCGGGCCTGGGCGCGCTCTGGCGGCTTTACTGGAGCTCGCTTTTGCTGGGTGCCACGTTCCTTGGCGTCGGCTATGCGGCCTCCGCCTGGGCACGCCGGCCGGGTGCAGCGGCCGGGCTGGTCGTCGGCATTTGGCTTGCGGCCGTTGTGCTTTACGATCTGGGGCTGCTTGCTGCGGTGGTGGCCGATGGGGGCGGCAAGTTTACCCGCTACGTCTTTCCGTGGCTGCTGATGGGTAACCCCGCAGACGCCTTCAGGCTGTTCAATCTTGCCGCATCGGGCGCAACCTCTGCCGCCGCGGGTGTGGCGGGTGCTGCAGGCATGGTGCCAGCGTGGCAGGCGCTGGGGTTGATGCTGCTTTGGCCGCTGGGTGCCTTTGCGTTGGCAAATGCAGCGTTTCGCAGGCTGGCGCCATGAGCCCAAGTCTTGCGCCTAAACAGGAGGCTGACATGCACGCCCTACCCCGCCGTCGATTTCTGCAAATCAGTGCTGCCGCTTTGGCAGGCACTGCGAGCGGCGCGTCAGCACGAACCGTTGCGCCAGTGCAGTGGCGCGGCGTTGCAATGGGCGCGGGTGCCACGATCACGCTGGCGCATCCCGACGCAGAGGCCCTAATTGCCAAAGCCTTGGCCGAAATTGCGCGGCTGGAGCGTATCTTCAGCCTGCACGACGCGGGCTCGGCGGTGGCGCGGCTGAACGCAACCGGGCGGCTGGAATCGCCACCGTTCGAATTGCTTGAATGCTTCGCGCTTTGCACTGCGGTGCACGCCGCCAGCGGCGGGAGGTTTGATCCGACGGTGCAGCCGCTTTGGCAGCTTTACGCTGAAAGCGCCGAGCAGGCCCCGGCGCCGGGCGCACTGGCCGAGCGGTTGGCGTTGGTCGGCTGGCAGGCGGTGCAGTTTGATGCCGAAGCGGTGCACCTGCCCCGCCCCGGTATGGCGCTTACACTGAACGGCGTGGCGCAAGGCTATGTTGCCGACCGGGTCGCGGCGCTGCTGCGCGCGGAAGGGTTAAGCGACGTGCTGGTCAACACTGGCGAGATTCACGCGCTTGGTGTGGCACCCGGCGGCCAAGACTGGCAGATTAGGCCGGATGATCGCGGTGGCAAAACGCTCGCCCCGATTTCGCTGCGCGAGGGTGCATTGGCTAGCTCGGCACCGCGCGGCACCACGTTTGATGCGGCCGAGCAGGTTGGCCATATTCTCGACCCGCTAAGCGGTTTGCCTGCGCGAACGCCTTGGCAGTTAATCAGCGTTGCCGCACCGCAAGCGGCTTTGGCTGATGCGCTGAGCACCGCGATGTGCCTGATGGAGCGGGCAGAGATGGCGGCGCTGTTAGGCAAGTTTCCATCGGCCCGTCTGGTGCATCTGAGCTAGGTCGAACGCGCCAACAAGGCAACCACCTGCCACCCTACGGCTGGCTCTTCGCAGCCCTGCGCGCGCCCGCATCAGTTTTCACGGAAGGCGCGCGACATTGAATCCTTGATGGGTTTGGCGAGATAGTCGAAGAACGTGCGCGTTTCGGTTTCAATCATGATCTGCGCAGGCATGCCCGGCGTTGGCGAAAACCCGTGCACCCGCGCCATCTCGCTTGGATCCAGACTGATCCGCGCAAGATAGACATCATTCTGCTGCGTGCGCATGTCGCCGGGTACCGAGTCCGCAGAAATATAAAACACATGGCCTTCAAGTATCGGCGTGGTGCGCCGGTTGAGCGCGGTCAGTTGCACCGAGGCAACTTGGCCGACGCGAACGTTATCAATTTCGGTGCGCGAAATCTGGGTTTCGATAATCAGCGGAACATCCTGCGGCAGGATTTCGGCAATCGGCTTGCCGCCCTCGATCACACCGCCGGGCGAGTTGTAATACATCCGCACGATGATACCCGTCACCGGCGCATTGATTACCGACCGGCGCATCACATTTTCTGCGTTGCGATGCTGCTCGCGCACGCTATCCAATTCGGCCTCAATTGCCTGCATTTCATCAAGCGCGCCTTGCCGATAGGCATTTCGCGTCTGCACGATCTGCTGGCGATACTTTTCTGAAATCAGGCTGGTCTCCTTGATCTCGGCGTCAAGCCGCCCGATCTGACCGGTGGCTTCCATCACCGCGCGGCGCAGGGCGTTGACCTCTTGCATCCGGATCAAACCCTTTTCAAGCAGCTGGTTCTTGGCGGTGAAGTCTTCCTGCAACAGTGCAAGTTGTTCATTGATCGAGCCGAATTGCACCTTCAGACCAATACTGCGCACATCAAGTGCGTCGATATTGGCGTTGAGCATGGCAATGTCGCTTTCGAATTTGGCGCGCGACCCCGCAAAGTTCAAATTCTGGCTTTCGACAATTTCGGCCACATCAGGATCGCTCATGACACCCTGCAAATTGGCTGGAAGCGTGATCGAAAGACCTTCGTTAAACTCGGCCTGCAATCTTGCGTTGATGGCCTCCAGCCGGGCCAGTCGCAAGAACAGCTCGCGTTCATTGGCGCGCGCGGCGGTCTCGTCCAGATAGATCAGCGGTTGGCCTTTTTGCACCAGATCGCCTTCCTCAACGGCGATTTCGTTGATGACGCCGCCTTCAAGATGCTGAACAATCGTGTTTTTTCCGGTGGCAACAAAACTGCCCTGCGAAATGACTGCAGCGGCAAGCGGCGCGTTGAAGGCCCAATACCCAAAGCCGCCAATCGCAACGACGAACAACAATAATCCAGTGATCGTGATGCCTGTCACCGAGCGAGGCACATCATCATACCATTCAATCGCATGATAGACAGGGCGGGATGGCACCGGGACAAGGGTCATTGGGTCACGTCTCCTGCATTTCCGCGGGCCACGGGCGGGTTGGTCTTGCGGCGATTGGACAGTTCCTGAAGCACTTGGTTGCGGGTGCCGAACATCCCGACTGCGCCGTTCGCAAGCATCAGCACCTTGTCCACCGACCCAAGCAGCGCTGATTTCTGGGTAATCACCACCACCGTTGTGCCTTGCTGCTTGGCATGTGTCATGGCGCGGGCCAGCGCCTGATCGCCTGAGCTGTCGAGGTTTGAGTTCGGCTCGTCGAGTACCACCAGCCGCGGGCCGCCAAAGAACGCCCTCGCCAGCGCAATGCGCTGCTTTTGCCCGCCCGAAAGCGGCGCGCCGTCGGCGGCTACCATGGTTTCATAACCTTGTGGGAACGCGGCGATCAGGTCGTGCACATCGGCCAGAACAGCGGCGTCATAGATTTGCTCGTCGGTGGCATCGGCGCGCATACGGCCGATATTGTCTTTGATGCTTCCCGGGAAAAGCTGCACATCCTGGGGCAAATAGCCAATATTCTCGCCCAGTTGGCGCGGGTCCCAGTTGCGAAGGTCCATCAGATCGAGGCTGACGCTGCCCGAAGTCGGCAGGATCGAGCCCACCAACATCTTGCCCAGCGTGGTCTTGCCAGCGCCCGAGTTACCGATGACGGCAAGCGATTCACCCGGTGCGAGCGAGAACGAGATGCTATTGAGGATGACCTGCTTGGTCCCGCCCGGAACATACAGCAGCCGATCGACATTCAACCGGCCTTCGGGGCGCGGAAGCTGAAGGCGGTCCACGTTGAGCGGCGATGATCTGAGCAACCCGACAACGCGATCGTAGGAAGCACGCGCCAGAATAAAGCTGTTCCAGCCTTCGATCGAACCTTCGATCGGTGCCAGCGCACGACCGGCGATGATCGAGGCGGCAATCACCATGCCCCCGCTCAGCTGACCCTCTAATGCGAGAAAGGCGCCCCACCCCAGCAAACCAACCTGCGTCAGCAACCGCACCGAGCGCGACGCGGCAGATGTAATGATGTTGCGGTCTTGCGCACGCACCTGCGCCTTGAGTGAGGCGGCGGTATCGCGCCCCCAGATGGCGACGGCTTCGGGGATCATCGCGAGCGCATTGATGATCTGAGAATTGCGCGACATCGAATCCAGATGCAGATTGGCCTTGCTCTGGTGAAAGTTTGCCTCGGCAAAAGACGACGCCGTGGCGCGCTGGTTGATCAGGGTAATCACCAGCAAAATCAGCGCCGTAACAACTACGATGTAGCCCAAATGCGGATGCACCAGAAATATTGCGCCAATGAAAAGCGGAGCAAACGGAACGTCGAGAAACGAAAGTAGCGTGCCCGACACCAGAAACGAGCGTAATTGCTGCAAATCGCCCAACGTCTGATACTCGCGCCCCGATCCGTTCAACGATGCGCGCGCCGCGGCGCTGAGGATTGGCGCGCCAAGGTGGGTGGCCACCTCAACCGCGGTGCGCATCAGAACAAAGCGGCGCAGCGCATCGAAAATGGCCTGCATCAGCACAGCGCCGACGATAACCACGGTCAGCATGATCAGGGTATCGATTGAACGACTGGTCAGCACGCGGTCCGAAATCTGGAACAGGTAAACCGGGATCGCCAAGATCAACGCATTGGTCACGCAAGTGAACAACATCACCGTGATCAAGTTGTGCCGCACCGCCTTGACGCCGTCCTGGAGGCTTTTTTGAAAACTGACCGGCCCAAGGCGTTTATGAAACTTGCTGCCACCGTTGTTGCGGTTGCCGCCCCCACCACCGCTGCCAGGGTTTGCGGATGTGGGCTTGTCGGGCGCGGGTGAGCGCGGCTCGAAACCCGCTTTGCCCTCGATGGTTTCACCAAGCCGCGCTGTCGGCTGTGTCGCGGCCGGTTCTGGGGCTTTTGCGGTTTCGCCGGTGCGCGCATCAACACGCGCCTCGGGCTTTAGCAAAAACGCCGGGGCCCGTGACGAACCCTCTGGCGCAGGGTCGCTTGGGTCAATCGATTGGCCTTGGCGGCTGGATTCTGCGTCAAAGTCTTTCACTTGGCTGCTCCTTTTACGCCGGACGGTTCAGCTCAACACGGTTTGCATCGGATCGGCCGGCGGGCCATCTGCGCCAAGGGTTGAATCGCCGAAGTAGGCCGGTGCCTCGTCGTCGGAAAGAAAACCGTCAGCTAGAAACACCACCGCCTCACTGGCCAGCGGCGCATGCGCTGCATCGCCCGCCAAGATCATATCGTCTGAAATGAACTCGGCCTGCACCAGCAACGCATCAGAATAGAGATCGCCCCCGAGGTAGATTTGCGCGTCGACCCCATATTCCGCGATCGAGGCGATATTCATCAACGCGTTAGAACCGGTCGTCAGGCTTGCGCCTTCACCAGCCAATGCAAGGGTTTCGTTCGCCATGAAGGCAACCTGATCCGCGTCGCCAAGAACGTTGGTTTGTTCGATATATTGTAGATTGATCAGATCGCCCTCGATGTAGAGCACACGAAGCGTCCCCAAGCCTGCAAACAGGCTGTCAGAAAGCACCCCGGACTCCGGGCCGTCATCGCCGCTGCGTAACTGGTCAAGCGCATTCTGATAATCGCTTGTGACCGGTTGAAAAGCCTTGGTGCCGACCGCGTGGATACTGGCGTAGTTCCACAGCAGGTTCTCGCCCGAAGAAAGCGCGCCACCAAAGCTGTCGTTCAGGTAAACGATATCACCATCAAACATGACATTTGTCTGTTGGATGATCGAGACGTTGATAAGGCTGCCACCAACAAAGATCAGATCGTAGCCATGCCCCATTTCTGTAAGCAGAGCCGAGTTTTGCGTCAGGTTTCCACCTAGCTCGATAAAGCTGGAGCGGCCCTGCAGAGTGATGCTTGCGATGTCGTGATCGAGCACGAAGTTGCTTTGATGCACCCAGTTAAAATTGATCTGGTTGCCGTCGATGCGCGTGACGATCCAGGACGACGGAACTTGGGTTGATGCTGTGTCTGCCACCGCATCTGGGTCAGCTGTCGCCTCTAGCGTGACCGAGGCAAGGTTCATCGCGTGGGTTGCAGCGGCCGCGATACTATGGGTCGCACCGCCCGCCCCAAAGATCTGGTCGGTGTCGTTCCAGATGTTGAGTTGCGTGACAGCGGCAAGAGAAATCGCATCACCACCAACTGCCATGACTGGCGCCACAACCCAGCTGGTGGAAAGTGCTACCTCGTTGACCAGCGTATTGCCGCCGGTCACCACATCGTAAACGCCTTCGATAGGCCCTTCGCTGACCTCACCTTCCGGCGTGACAAGCAACGCGGGCAATGCTCCGTCAAGTTCTGAAAGCTCATCGACCGTTGCACCGTTTTCATGCAGACTCGACACTTCGTGCCCACGAAACATCGCCGCGTGTCCTTCGGGCCCGAAATCTGGCGATTGCGCCTGTTCGGCGGCGTCGAAAATTTCGCTCGCCAGCGTTTGCAGTGCGGCCTCATCGCCCGGCAGCCCGAACATGGGCATGACCTGTGCTGCTTCAGCATCCAGTATCAGCCCTGCGAGTTGGAAATTCAGTTGATCAAGCGGCACCAGCGGCGCGCCGAAATCTTCGGCGTTCATTACATCAAGATCGATGATGCGCCCGCCTTGATACAGCACGACAGCCACGGACGAGGCAGGTTCGATCTGGTAGATCACATGGGATTCAGGCCAGGGTTGCAGCGGCAGCGGTGCGTCCCAACGGGGCGAAAACATCGGCACAGTCAGTTGCACGGGCGTCAGCGCCCCGTATTGCAGCGGGAAATAATCACGTGCTGCGGCGTCCTCTTGAGCCGACGGCGCGTAGCGCAGCGAATGTGGCAGGTCTTGCGGCTCGAACGGCGCGCTGACGGTGACCTTAACCAGCATGAGGTCTGTCGGCGTATCTTGCAGCGCCTTGCGATACACAAACTCTTCATGTGCCAGCCGCAACCGCGCAGCTTCTGTGCCCAGCTCGAACAAACCTATGAAATGAGTGATGATTTCGTTGGCAGCGTCGCGGAACATTTTCTGTCTCCCGGCTGTGGCGATTGATGCGCCGCCTGCCCCAGAAAAGTCTGCGCGGGATTACCCCGCGCAGACCATTTTCAGACTTGCGGATTAGACGCCGTCGTCGTCGCCGCCGATCAGCGTCGAGGTGAGGTTACCGCCAACAACGGTCATATCGACTTGGTTGCCCACGATATTGGCGCCAAGCACGATGTTCATGTTGAACGCGGTGACATCAACGATCGAATCTGCCGAGGCCGAGGCCTGACCGGTGACATACCCGTCATCACCGTTCTGCGAACCCCACTGCCCGGCGTACCCGGAGTTGCCGCCGTTCCCGGTTGTGGCCGTTCCACCCGCACCACCGGCACCACCTTGCGCAGAGGCAAGCCCGCCCCATGCATGGCCACCGTAGCCATCACCGCTTTGTGCGCCAGAATAGGCATGGCCGCCGTCGTTGTTGTTGCCACCCGTGGCACCCGCCCAGCCGGCACCAAGGCCCGCACCAAAGGCATCGCCACCATCGGCATCGCCGCCTTTGCCACCTTCGGCATCGCCGCCGTTACCGGCGCGGCTCATATCGAACAGTGACAGGTCGATAAGCGCGAGGTCGACGTTCGAGCCGCCATCGCCGCCATCGTCGGCATCGCCGCCATCAGCGTCGCCGCCCTTGCCACCAGCCGCAAGGCCAAGGCCAAGCCCGACGCCAAGCGCGCCAGCGTTTCCACCACCGTCGCCGCCGTCGGCGTCGTCAGCTTCGGCTTTGCCACTGTCGCCGCCACCAGCCACAGCGAAGCCACCAAGCGACACGGCGTGACCGCCATCGTCACCGTTCGCATCGGCGCCAGAGCCGCTGTTGCCACCTTCGCTACCAGAACTGATGCCGTCACCGGTTTCGGCTTTGCCGCCATCGGACTTGATATGGACATCAAATTTGTCGTCATTTTCCAGCTTGACGTCTTTGAGGTAGTCGTTGTCGACGATGTTGCCGGACTGCCCAATAACATTGGCACTGTCATTGCCAGCACCGGTCAGCGCGCCGCCGAGAATGTCCTTCATCGACTGGTCATTGCCGGGGTCATAGGCCATGTGCGCGCCATTGCCGACAACAAAGATGTCACCGGTTTTGCTGTGGTTCAGGTTGATGTCAGCAAAATCGTCATCGCTGGGCTCCCACCCGTCCAGCCCGACCGTCACGGTCGTGTTAACGGTAGTGTCTACCGTTGTGTTGGACTCGTTGGTGGCCTTGTTCATGGCCGTATTCATGGCCTTGTTGTCAGCGTCGTTGTGCGCCTTGTTGGCGTTGAGGTTCAGGTTGGCGTTGCCGTTCAGGTTACCGTTGGCGTTGCCATTCAGGTTACCGTTACCGTTACCGTTACCATTGCTATTGGTATTGTCATTTTCGCTGGAGCTGTATTGCCCCTGCGCTTGACCCTGAAGCTGACCCTGCGCCTGCGCTTCAAGTTGCGCTTGCAGTTGGCCCTGGTCTTGATCCTGGTCTTGGTCTTGGTCTTGATGCGGCCCACCGTGCCCGAACATGAAATTAGGATGTCTGGTGATTGTCATTTCTCAGTCTCCCGTTTGCACCGGAGGGACCGCTATTCATCTATAAAGCGGCATACCTTCAGGGTGCGTTACATGAATATTAAGATGGTTCTCAGGCAGATTCCGAACTCGCGGGTTGCGAGCGAAACCTTGGATTTCGACTTTTTTGCAGTTTCCCCCCTTTCTTTAGCTGGAACCAATAAACTGGCCCCATCTGGCAGCGCCTACCTGCAGATATCCCGTTCTGCGGTGGCCTTTTACGCCGGGAAGATCGCACATGGCGCTCTACCCAGTCTGCCAATCATCTGCGCGGGGCGGCGCTGTGGGTAGCCGGAAATACGGTCTATCCCGGGGTTTTTGTATTTTTTTTATTTATTGTCAGTATGTTACACTACGAACCACGCGCTTAACCGTGCGAATTTTCGGCGCAACCGCTTGACGCCCAGATCAAACGGAGTACCACGCGCCAGTCTGGCGGAACAACATGTCAGACGGCCTGATCGCGTGGTGCAGCTACCCCGTAAAGGGTACGAAACCGCCGCCACGCTGCACAGATTTCCCTGATTCCTTTGGCGGTTCGAACGCAGGAACCGGGGCGCTACGATGTTGGCCGCCGCGCGCGCAGGTCGCTTGCGCGCCGCCACCGTGCCGCCAGCGCTGCTCTCAAATGAACTGAAGTTTTTACCACATATTGTGGAGCACAGATCTTCAGCCGCTAGATGCGGCAGGATATTTTAAGTTCATGTATTTGAATAAATAAATTGCGCTACTAGTCCTTTAGGATAGGTGAAAATTTGCTCGGATTATGTATACTATGGGCGGGGTAATACACACTTCTCGCGCGTTACGCCAAGGTTAGGGCGGAGCCGTAGTTGGGTATGTTGGGGGGACAGACATGCAAGCGCATTTTGCGAGCAGGTTGGGGTATGTGCATTCGACCGCCAGTGACGAGTTGCCACGCGCCGTTGTACTGAGCTCACGTCACTATTTTCCGAACAGCTTGCTGCGTTCAGTAAATGGGGAAATAGGAACTCTTCTGATCGAACGATTGGATTCGCTTGAGGTATACTTTTCTCTCAACACCGAAGCACGCGCAAATATTTCACTATTGATCATTGGCGAAGAGTTCGCTTTTGAACTCGCACGCCTTGATGTGAACCAGAAGCTTTGGCTTCAATCAATACCGGTTGCACTTGCATATCAAGACGTGAGATTGCCAAAAGCCGTCTTGACCACAAAAGACGTTTCGTCGCTCATCCGGAGTTATATTCCAATGAATGTGCGATTCGATATCTTTATTTCGATAATCCAACTTTTGGTTGATGGAGGCGTCTATATACCACAAGAGGTCGGCAGCTTTCGTGCGGAGGTCAACACTTCCAACACGCCAAAGAAAAGCAGCCTTGATGGGCCACTTTCAAAGAGCGCGCGGCTTGGTGCGCTATCAATGCGCGAGATGGAGGTGCTAGAGCTGATTGCAAGAGGCAAGCAAAACAAAAGTATTGCCGCCGAGCTTGACCTTTCAGAGCATACTGTGAAACTGCACACGCACAATATAATTCACAAACTTCGTGTGAATAACAGAACTGGTGCGGCGGCTCTCTATCTTTCCAGTGATTGATATGGCATCCGGGCAGGAAACGGAGCCGAGAGTTGCCAAGACGGATGGCGGCGAGTTCAGTTTGCAGGACATTTTGCTTCGCCTTGGTCAGTTGAATTACTCTTGGACAAATACCGAAAGTCTGTTGATTCACTTGATTGCAGGATTGGCGCCGGTCAATATGCAGGTCGCCACCGTGATATTCCTGACGCTGAATACAACAAGAGCGCGGCTTGATCTTGTCGAGCGGTTAGCGAAACTTGGCCCGACGCCAAAGCAACTTGCATTAGAAGTTCTTTCCATAACGCGAGTTCTTGCAAAATACTCCGCCTTGCGTAACCGTTACAACCACTGCATTTATTCTTTTGACAAAGACGGCACCACGATAAGTTCCATTCAGATGCGAATCTCTGACCGTAAGGATGATATACGCTTTGGCCGATCGCAGCTAATGAATGCGCAGGAACTTCTGTTGATCGATACGTCGATTTCCGAAATCCAAAATCTCAACCGGCAAATCTGGGCGTTGATAACGAAATACAGCTTTCCGGCGTAATTACCCCCTACTCGGGCGGGTCAGACGGCCAGCGTGCGGGATCTTGTGTGAAGGTGCGAGCCGCAAGGCCTGACAGGCAAGCCAAAGGTGCGGCTCATCGCGCATAGCCCGTCATTTCCAGATATCCGACGCCGCCATGGCTACCAGAAATTGCCACCGGGCCTTCCCAATAAGGCACCGAGGTGTCCATCCATGCGTCGGAATTCAGCGCCATGACGTTCACATCGATGCCCCGCTCGGGCAGGCGAACGCGCCATTCCACGGGCAAGGTGCGCCCGGCGACGGTGTGGCGGGCCAAGGGTGTTGCGACGAAAGCCCCGTCTGGAAAAGCCTGCGCGCTGCCGTCTGCACCGATCCATGTGGCAGAGGTGTAATCCGTGGCACCGCGCAGCACGAAGCCCATCAGCTTGTCACCCGTGTCAAAGGACAGCGAGAACCAGTCCCAGCCAAGTTGATCTTGCGCCAGCGGCTGCGACGACCACTCGCGGTCCAACCACGCCGTGCCGGTGACCGGGACTTCGCCTTCGGGCAAGGTGACGGTGCCCGATACCTGATAGAAGGGTTGCGAATAATAGTAGCTCGCCTGCCCTGCGGCGGATTTTACGGAATACCCGTCTTGCCCATGCAGCACCAAGGGGCCGGTCGCGGTGAGCTCGACATCATAAGCAAAATCCGGCCCCGAGGCATTCAGGCGCAAATGGTCGAAATCTGGCCCCGCCATCGCCCACTCGTCGATCCAGGCTGAAAACGGGGCCGCCTCTACGCCAGCTTGCCCGATCCCGCCGCGGGCCAGCCGCTCTGCAACAAAATGTGCCTTGGGCGTTGTTACCGCGGCGTGGCCCATCCAAAGCTGCGGTGTTGCCCAGCCTTGCCCGTCGCGGGAGGCAAGAGCCGAGCGGAACAGCGTCCATTGAAGCCCGTAGGGCGTGCCGTCCGGGCCGGTCAGGTTGGCCGTCAGATACCACCACTCGATACGAAAGGCCGGGTGCGCGCCGTGGTCGGCGGGAAACTGCAGCTGGGTTCCGGGCACCGGTTGGGCAAAATCTTGCGCCGTTGTGCCAAGCCCGGCAAAACCCTGCGCGATGGCCTGTGTCGGTAGCCACAGCAAAAGGACCAGCGCCCTAACGTTCATTGCGAAACACCCCCAGCAGTTGCACTGGTGGCGTGCGCGAAAGTCGCCAAGCAGGCCACATCGCCGCAAGAACGGCCGCCACCAAGGCAAGCCCGCCCAAACGCACGTAATCAAGTGGAAACAGATACATCGGCAAGCGCCAGCCGAACGCCTCGACATTCACCACCGCCAGCAATGCCCAGGCTAGCGCCAAGCCAAGCGGCAGGGCAAACGCCGCCGTCAGCGCGGCCAGCACCACCGCGCGCAACAGTTCCAGTGCCGCCAACCGCCGCCGCGTCAGCCCCAGCGCCCAGATCGGTGCCAGTTGTGGCAAGCGCATGGCCGCAAGCGTCAGAAGGCTGAGCATCATGGCAAAACCAGCAACGGACAGCGTCAGAATGTTCAGCGCAGTGGTCACTGTGAACGTCCGCTCGAACACCGACATCGAAAACTCCTTGATCGACGCCTGATCGACAATTGCGCTGTCAGCAACGCCCAGCTGATCGCGCAACGCGGTGCGCAAGGCGTCGCGCTCTGCAGGATCAACGCGCACCCCAAAGCGCAGGGCAATCACCTCCGGGAACAGGCGACGGAACACTGGTTCGGTCAGGATGACCTGCCCGACCGGGTTGCCATAATCGCCATAAACCCCCACCACCGGAAAAGGGACGCCCGGAGCGATTTCAACAACATCCCCAAGATCAAGCCCAGCCCGTCGGAACAGCTGTTCGTTGACGAGCATGCCCTCGCCACGCGCCAATGTGTCCCAGACGTTTGGCACGGCACGCAGAAACCGCCAGTTATCGCGATAGGTTACATGATCGCGTGCGCCGTAGATCTTGGCTGGCAAGCCCGCGACCCGCTGCTCGGTGAACAAGACCGGCAAGACCGCCTCGGCAAGAAAAGTGCTGATCGCCGTGGCCTGTGCTGCATCTTGGGCGTTTACATACAGTTCCGAGGCCAGCCGCTGATCGAGAAAGTCTGCAAAGGTCAGGCGAAACGACGAAACCATGGTCGACACACCAACATTGGCCGTCATCGCGAGCAATAGCGCCATCAGTGCCAGCGATAACCCCGGCAGTTGCTGGTGCGTATCGGCCCAGAACCACTGCGCCACGGGCGCACGCGCGCGCGCCTCGCCCAACCGCAGCATCAAAGCCAACAGTGGCGGCAGGGCAAGCGCCCCGCCAATCAACAGCGCACCCAGCATCAGGAATCCGGCCATCAGCCCATGCCCCCAAAACGTAATCGCCCCTGACAGCGCAAGCAGCGCCAGCGAGAGCGCCGCTTGCCCCGATCTCTGGTGCGCCATGACCCAAGCACGCGGCTGTGCGCCAGCCAAAAGCGGCATCCGGGCCAGTGACCAAAGCGCGCCGCCCGCAGCCAAGGCCGTGCCCCCCATCGCCATCGCAAGCCCCGACAGCCACCACGACGGGTGCAAGGAAAGCGAACCCGACACGTCGGCCCCGTAAAGCCCGCGCAGGGTTGCCGCTACATCCGGCAGCAGCGCCGCTGCCACGACGTAGCCAAGCGCCACGCCAATAGCCCCCGCCGCCAAAGCCAGGCCGGCAAGTTCGATCGCCATCAGTGCAATCAACCGCCGCAACGGCGCACCCAATGCCCGCAAAGTGCGCACCACCGGCCTGCGCTGTTCAAACGCCAACCCGATCGCGCCATGCACGATGAACAGGCCAACGGCAAATGAAAGCAAGCCGAAGGCCGTCAGGTTCAAATGAAAACTGTCGGTCAAGCGGGCAACATCGCTGCCATCCTCGGCGGTGCTTGCGATCAGGTCGGGTGCGATTTCGGCCAGCGGGCGGCGGGTCAACGGCTGCACAGGGGCAACCAGCAAACGGTCAATCTGATCCGCGCGGTCCAGCAGGCGCTGCGCCACGCCGATATCGGTAATTGCCGTATTGGGCGCAATCTTGGGCGCGATCACGCCTTCTGCTCCTGCCTCGGCCAAGCGCGCCAAGGTATCGGCGCGCGCAAACACTTGCCCCGCACCCAAAAAAAACGCCCCAAGATCGGTGGCATGGTCTGCGGACACCGGGCCAATATCGCGCGGCGCTGTCAAAGGGTCGATCCCGATCAGCCGCACCCCGCCCAGTCTTCCCTCAACAACAGGAGACACATTCCAGCCAGCCCGCCGCAACGCGATATAAGTCTGTTGCGAAATCGCCTCGCCGCCGCGTGCGGTGATCTGGGCATAGCTGCCTTCGCCAAGGGTTGCCGCCGCGGCGCTATAGCTTGCCCGCGCCTCGACATTTATCGCCTGCACGCCCGACCAAAGCGCCGTGCCCAAGGCCAGCCCGGCCAGCAATGTGATCAGTTGCAAAGGGTTGCGCCGCCAATGCCCCAAAAGCGCTGAAAGGATGGCCCAGGTCACGTTAGCCGACCGGCGCGAAGATGCAGCCGGCGGGCCATGCGCGATGCCAGCCGTTCGGAATGTGTGGCCAGGATCAGCCCCGCGCCCGTCTCTTCGACCAACTCGCACAGCAGCGCAAACACCGTGTCCGCCGTTGCCTCATCTAGGTTTCCGGTGGGTTCGTCGGCCAGAACCAGCTTTGGCTGCGCTGCCAGCGTTCGGGCGATGGCCACACGTTGTTGTTGGCCGCCAGACAGCTGTTCGGGGTATTTGTGCAAATGCTCGCCCAGACCAAGACGATCTGCCAGCGCCTGCGCGCGGTCCGGATCATGGCGCCCGGCCAAGCGCGCCTGAAAGGCGATATTGGCAGCAACCGTCAGCGAAGGGATCAGGTTGAACTGCTGAAAGATCACCCCAACCGTGCCCCGCCGCAGCGCCGCGCGGCCCACATCATTCAGCGGTGTCAGATCGGTTCCCTCAATGGCCACCACGCCGCTGTCGGCGCTATCCAACCCGCCGATCAGGTGCAGCAAAGTGCTTTTGCCAGACCCAGACTCGCCGGTCAGCGCAAGCATGTCGCTTCTGTCCATGCTGAAAGACACACCCCGCAGCACCGCGGCCTCTGCCCCCGGGTAGGTCTTGGTCACATCATGAATATCCAGCAACATCAAACACCCCCTTTGGCCCAGCATAGGCCGTGACACGCCATTGGAAAGTGTCCGATCAAAGCTGGATCGCATTCCCTGACCTCAAAGGAAAGATGCTCACTCGACCAACACCGGAAGCACGTTCAGAGCCCAAAGCCAGCCAATAGCGCCGCCCGGGAGGTTCAGATTGTTCGCGTCAGCCTCAGCGATAAGCGAAAAATCTCCGCCCCGGTGGGTGGCTGCGACGGGCTTGCATCGGGGTGAGTGGCGGAGGTGGCAGGCGAATGCGAGCCAGTCTCAGTTTGCCGCAATAGGTGCGATTCTATGCGGAACAGAGTTGGCACCACTCAGATAGAGCAGCGGCGCAGTTGATCTCGAAATTCTCTCGGCTCTAAAGATGCCTTTTCTGGTTGAACGGTTGTGGACCGAGTGGTGTGTGGCGACGAATTTCTGTTAGGTTCGCATGCTGCGGAACCGCTACATTGCGCGTTCTCGGCGTCGAAACGGCAGCTGCAAATTCTCGGCCCGATTGTTGAGGCAGCGGCCGGTTTCCTGTTATCTGCGTTGCCGATGACCTTCATAGCAGCGCCGTAGGGTCGAAGTTTGTCGGTCACAAAGATATGCGGGTTGTCGTGCCGTTGCATCGTTTTCCAAAGGAACTTCAATTCGGTCTTACGATCGCGGCGCTTTATTGCGATTCTTTCGAAATCTTCCCTTTCATGATCGAGCGAGCGCCAAAGGTAGTGCTGCTCGCCACGTATTTTCACTAACACTTCATCCAGATGTCATTTCCAATTCGAAAGAGCACGAAGCTGCTGAACCCGTTTTCTTCGGATCTCCGCGGCAAACACCAACCCAATCCGGCTCCACCAGAACCTCACCGCCTCGTGGCTGGTTTTGATCCCGCGCTCGTCCAGCAGGTCCTCGACGTTGCGATGCGACAGCGGGAAGCGGATGCACAACATGACGGCCAGTCGAATGACCTCGGGCGAGGTTTGAAGTACTGCAACGGCGTACATTGGGTCATTGCGCGAGGCAAGGCGAGCGACTGGTCCGCGTCAACCAATATTCCCCTGACACTGCAGCGCCCTGCGTTGCTGCGAACTGCATACAGTTTGAGGTTTGTCCAGCCTGATGTGTTCAACGCGCTGGAGTAGGGCTTCCTTTGAGCCGCCGTCCGACGCGCCTTTAGGTGGGTGCGGAGATTTGCAAATTGTAGGCGCAATGCGCGGCGTTCCCTTTGGTAGCGAAAAGAACCGCCACTTCCCCCGGTCGAAGTGTCGGCAGGCAAGAAATTGCCGATCATGGCGGCACCCAAATGCACCCACGAATTGCTCGCAATGGCACGTATTTTAGCAGGTGCATGCGCCTCGCGCGACTATTGCTGAGTTGGTCCCAGGAAACGCCTTATCCCTGCCGTAATCCGGACGAATTTCGTCGGCAGGCTACTGAATCTTGACGGTCCATAAGCCTACGCGAGCGGCGGCCGGCCACCAATGGATATGGCGATGTGGTCCGGTCCTAATGCGCGCGTGATCGGACGATCGACTGCATCTAGACGACGGAAATCCGCCGACCCCAAAATTTAGACTTTGCGCCCGAATCCAATTGTTGCAGGATCTCGCCATGTCGAATGAACGCCACCCGAACTTGACTGTGGCCGCGAGCCTCGCGGTGCAGCGGCCCGCCGCCGCTAAAACCAACGTGACGGCACCAGCACGTCGGCCGGGCGCGCTCGAAATGCCGCTTCTGTTGGCAGTGGTCAGTGCAGTATTGGTTTTTGCCTGGACGAGGCGCAATGAAGGCGATCTGACTGCCGAAACCGGCGTTGGGTATTATCTTGGCATTGCTGGTGGGCTGATGATGCTCGTCTTGCTGGCCTACCCCTTGCGCAAGCGGCTTCGGGCGCTGCGGTTTATGGGAAGTATTCCGGGCTGGTTTCGGGTGCACATGCTTTTGGGGGTCTTGGGCCCCACGCTGATCGTCCTGCACTCCAATTTCACATTGGGGTCCACCAACAGCCGGACGGCGCTATTCGCAATGTTGGTGGTGGTCGGAAGCGGGTTCATCGGTCGCTTTCTGTATGCGCACGTCTATCGTGGCCTCTACGGCCACCAACAGATGGCATGCGACCGATTTGGCGAAGTCGAAGAGTTGCGCGGAATCCTTTGCCGAACCGCAGCCAGTGAAAACGCGGCGTTGCAAGATGATTTGGTCGCCATTCTGAGCCGGTATCAGGCAAGTCGACTCGAAAAAACCAAAGGATTTTGGCGAGCATTGGTTTACGCTTTGACGGGCCCGATTTCGCGGGCAAGGCTGCGCGCGAGGCTGCTTCGCAATTTCCAGCGAGAGGTATCCGAAGACGGCTCTGACACGTTCCGACGGAAGAGACAGTTTTTTCTCGGCGCGCTGGATCGCTACTTCTATTCTGTCGGCAAGGCTGAGGCGCTTGCGTTCTACGAGCGGAGTTTTGCAGCATGGCATCTGCTGCATGTGCCGCTGTTCATAATCTTGATACTTTCGACAATCGCCCACATCATAGCGGTGCATCTATATTAAGAAGGTCCAGAGCTTGCGAGCGATCCTTACCTTCTTGGCACTGATCGTTGGCTTTTCTTGGCTTGCAGCGGGCGCTTCGCAGGCGGAGACCTGGTTTGAAGCTCTGGTGATGCCGGGCAAGTTGGCCACGGCCCACGCCAAGCTGGAATCCAAATGCGAGAACTGCCACGGCTCGTTCGCCCAAGACACCCAACCAAAACTTTGCCTGAACTGCCATGAAACCGTTGCCGCCGATGTTGCAACCGGCGCCGGATTTCATGGCCGCGCACCTGAGGCGCGCGCGCTAAGCTGTTCGTCGTGCCACGATGACCATCAAGGGCGCGATTTCAATATGGTGCCACTTGACGCCGAGACTTTCGATCATTCCTGGACGGATTTCTCGCTTGTCGGTGCTCACACTGCCGCATCGTGCGAAAGCTGCCATCTGACTGGCAAGAAGTTCGCTGAAGCTCCATCAGCCTGCGTCGATTGCCACAAGCTGAACGATCCGCACAAAGGGGCATTGGGAACGGATTGCTCCAGTTGCCATGTCGGGACACGCTGGGATGAAGTGAAGGCGTTTGATCATTCCAAGACCAAGTTTCCTCTCGTTGGAAGCCACGTGACGTTGAACTGTGACTCTTGTCATGCGGCGGAGGTCTGGACCGGGCTGCCGATAGATTGCATCGGCTGTCACATGATCGACGATGTCCACGAGAACCGTTTTGGTGCGGATTGCGCGACGTGTCATGAATCTGGCGATTGGGCCAAGGTCCGCTTTGAGCATGATCGCGACACGGATTTTGCGCTGACCGGCAAGCACCTCGAAACCGACTGCACGGGGTGCCACCTGCCTGGGGGCGATGCTGCGAAAACGACGACAGACTGCATTGGATGTCATCAGGCAGATGATGTGCACAAGTCCACGCTGGGCGAGGATTGCGCCAGTTGCCACGGTACCGAAAGTTGGGTGCAGGAAGTCGTTTTCGACCATGATCTCACGCAGATGCCGCTATTGGGCCTGCACGCGATTGTGCCTTGCGAAGGCTGTCATAACAGTAAGGCTTTCAGCGAGGTCGATATTGCCTGTGTGTCTTGCCACATTGGCGATGACGTACACAAAGCGGCGTTGGATACAGACTGCGCCACCTGCCACAACCCGAACGGCTGGGTGTTCTGGCGTTTTGACCACGGCACCCAAACCGATTTCTTGTTGACCGGCGCACACAATGGCCTGGTTTGCGAGGCTTGCCATACACCCGGAACCGTCGCGACCGATGTGCCGGTCGCCTGCGCCGAATGTCATCAGAAAGAAGATATTCACAAAGGCACTTTTGGGGCCAATTGCGAGGCATGCCACGGGACGGACACCTTCAAGGGCGCGCAGCTTCGCTTACCGGCCACGCCTTAGGGCGGCACACGCATAAACTCTTGGTAGATACGCGGCCCAGAGACGGCGGAATCCGGCAAACCCGGCGATTTCGCCAAAGTTTTCCTTTGCTGAGCATATTTGCAGGTCCGTATAGTTTGGATTCAGATCGGGGGCTGTGCGCGACGCGAACAAGGCTTGATCCAAAGGGAAGCATACATGGTAGCGGAAATCGGGACCTACAGCCTCATCCTTGCATTGATGACGGCCTGCGCTGTTTTCGGCTTTGGGTTGTGGGGCGCGAGAAGGCGCAACCTCAACTTCATGGCGGCGGCCTCGACCGGGTCGCTGGTGTTGGCAATCCTGGTTATCTTGGCTTTTGGGTGCCTGACAGTGGCTTTCGTGCAATCAGACTTTTCGGTTCGCACCGTCACGGCCAACTCGAATACGGCTATGCCGCTGCTGTATCGGGTTACCGGCGTTTGGGGCAATCACGAAGGATCGCTTCTGCTTTGGGTGCTGATCCTTGTGGTTTTTGGCGCGGCCCTCGCGCTGACTGGGCAGCAGCTTCCTCCAACGCTTAAAGCCCGTGTTCTGGGGTTGCAGGCAGCCTTGGGCGCGGGTTTTCTGGCGCTGATCGTGTTCACCTCCAGCCCATTCACGCGCCTGTTCCCCGCCCCTCTTGAGGGGGACGAGCTGAACCCGCTGTTGCAAGACATCGGCCTCGCGATCCATCCGCCGTTTCTCTATCTCGGCTACGTCGGTTTTTCGGTCACCTTTGCCTTTGCGGTTGCCGCACTGATCGAGGGCAAGGTGGACGCGAACTGGGCGCGCTATGTGCGCCCGTGGATCCTTGCAGCTTGGTGTTTTCTGACGGTCGGCATCGCGTTGGGCAGCTATTGGGCTTATTACGAGCTAGGTTGGGGCGGCTGGTGGTTCTGGGACCCGGTCGA
>DISJ01000003.1 GCA_002421605.1 Rhodobacteraceae bacterium UBA6213
CAATCGCCGAGGCGCGCTTCATCACTGGAACCCAATCTGGGTCGGTGGTGCCGGTGACCAGCACCGCGCCATCGACAAAGCGCGAAATATCAGCGGCGCTTTCGATCATGCAGACTTCGCCCGTAGAAATGGCGCTGCCAACGCTGAGCCCTTTGAGCAGTTGCTTGCCTTTGTCGAGTAGGCGGTAGCTTTTCAGTGCGCCAACATCGACGCGGCTTTGCACGGTTTCAGGGCGCGCTTGCAGGATGTAGAGCAGGCCGGTTTCGCCATCACGCCCCCATTCGATATCCATCGGCTGGCCGTAGTGCTGTTCAATCACCACCGCGTGGCGGGCAAGTTCAAGGATTTCGGCATCCGACAGCACGAAGGATTCGCGCTCCACCTTGGATGTGGGCACGTTGCGCGTGGCGGCAGCGCGCGTGGTGTAAACCATCTTGCGCTCTTTCTCGCCCAAGCTTTTTTGCAGGATCGGGGTCAGCGCGGGATTGGAGAGGAAAGGTTTATAGACCTGATATTCGTCGGGGTTCACCGCGCCCTGCACGACGTTTTCACCCAGACCCCAGGCCGCGTTGATCAGCACCACCTTGTCAAACCCCGACTCGGTGTCGATCGAGAACATCACGCCTGCCCCGCCGAGGTCAGAGCGCACCATGAGTTGCACGCCCACCGACAATGCCACCGCCTCATGCGCATAGCCCTTGAGTGTGCGGTAGCTGATCGCGCGGTCGGTATAAAGCGAGGCATAGCAGCGCCTGCATGCCTCTAGCAGCGCGGCCTCACCACGGACGTTGAGGAAGGTTTCCTGCTGGCCCGCGAACGAGGCGTCTGGCAAGTCTTCGGCGGTGGCAGAGGAACGCACGGCCACGGCCGGGTCGGTTTGCCCGACACGCTCGCCCAAGGCGCGGTAGGCGGCAATGATGTCGGCGCGCATCGCCTCGGGCCAGCGCCCGGCGAAGATTGCGGCGCGGATCGCGGTGCCGGTTTCGGCCAGCGTGGCGCGGTTTTCCGCCAGCGCGGCAAGTCGCTCGGCCAGCACGGCATCCAGAGCGTTTGCGCCCAGATAGCCGCGAAACGTATCGGCGGTGGTGGCAAAGCCCGGCGGCACCCGGATACCCTTGTCACCGAGGCTGCGAACCATCTCGCCGAGTGACGAGTTCTTGCCGCCGACAAGCGCCACATCCTTGCGGTTGAGCTTTTCAAACCAGATAAGGGTTGCAGAGTCGCGGGCCATGGCGTGTCCTTTCGCAATTGCGATTTTAACGCGCAGAATACACCTTTTAGATAGGCCGCGCCATGATCCGGGACAAGGCAGCGCACGGCGCGGCAAGCCCCCGTACCGGTGCACAAGCTTTACAGGCGGGCGCAACACGCCTACCTAGGCGCTCGCATCATGACCGATCGGCAGACAGGCCCACCCATGCTCAAAACCAAGCAACGCCGACTTTTTGCCTGGCTTGACGACCAACTGCTCTGGCGGCTGCTGAGCGACAACATGCGCGCCCAGACGACCAACTACGGTATCGCCATCGTGGCGATGGTGGTGATTGCCGCCAGCACTGCCGCGACAGCATGGATCATGCGTGACATCATCGATTCCATGGTTGCCTCGGGCGACCGTGCCAAGGTTTTTGCGGTCGCGCTGACGGTGCTGGTCATCTTTACCGTGCGCGGGGCGGCCAACTACATTCAGGCGGTGTTTCTAAGTCGCGCTGGCAATAGCGTGATCGCCAACCAGCAGCGCCGCGTTTATGACCGCATCCTGCGCCATGGGGTGGCGTTTTTCAAAGACACGGCCTCGTCCGATCTGCTGATGCGGGTGACCTATTCGGCGCAGGCGGCGCGCGCGGTGATTGATACCATCGTCACCGCCTTTGTCCGCGACCTGCTGACCCTGATCGGGCTGGTCGCGGTGATGATTTATCAACAGCCGACGCTGACGCTGTTTTCGCTTTTGATCGCGCCGCTGGCGCTGGTGGGGGTGCGCTACATTCTCAAGCGCGTGCGCGCGATCGTCGAGCAGGAAATCGCCTCGCTGACCGAGATCATCAAGGTGGTGCAGGAAACCTCGGTCGGCATCCACGTGATCAAGGCGTTCGAGCTGGAAGAGCAGATGCAGGCGCGGATGAACGCGGCGGTAGCGCAGGTGGAAAAGCGCGCCAACGGCATTGCCCGGTTGCAAGCCGCAACCAGCCCGCTGATGGAAACGCTGTCGGGCTTTGCGATTGCCGGTGTGGTTGCACTGAGCGCGATCAATATTTTCAGCGATGCGCCGACCACACCGGGGCAGCTGATGTCGTTCATCACGGCGCTTTTGATGGCGTATGAGCCGTCAAAGCGGCTGGCAAAAATGCGGGTGTCGATCGAGGCCGGCATGATCGCCGTGCGGCAGATGTTCGAGATCATGGATGCGCCGCTGACGCTGATCGAAGTGGCCGATGCGCGCGCCCTGCCCGCAGGCCCCGGCGAGGTGCGCTTTCGCGGCGTGAGCTTTGGCTATGGTGCCGAGCGCGAGGTGCTGCACGGGCTTGACATCGACTTTCCTGCCGGGCGCACAACCGCGCTGGTGGGCCCCTCTGGGGGGGGCAAATCGACCATCATGGGGCTGGTGATGCGCCTGTATGACCCTAGTGAGGGCGTGGTGGAAATCGACGGGCACGACCTGCGCGAAACCACCTTTGCCAGCCTGCGCCAGCACATCTCTTATGTCGGGCAGGAAACGTTTCTGTTTAGCGGCACGGTTGCGCACAATATCGCGCTTGGCCGCCCCGAGGCCAGCGAAGCCGAAATCATCGCCGCCGCGCGCGCCGCCAACGCGCATGACTTTATCGAGGCAATGCCCAAGGGCTATCAGGCCGATATCGGCGAGAACGGTGGCGCGCTTTCGGGCGGGCAGCGCCAGCGGCTGGCAATTGCGCGCGCGATCCTGCGCGACTCTGCGATCCTGCTGCTGGACGAGGCAACGAGCGCGCTTGACAGCAAGTCCGAGGCGCTCGTGCAAGACGCGCTGGATCATCTGACCGCCGGGCGCACCACCATTGTCATCGCGCACCGACTTTCCACGGTGCTGGGTGCCGACAAGATTGTGGTGATCCGCGACGGCGAGGCGATCGAGCAAGGCGCGCCGAAAGACCTGCTTTTGCAGCAGGGCGCGTTTCGCGAGCTTTATGAGGCGCAGTTCGGTCGCGTGGCAGTGGCGCAGGAGTGATTGGCTCGTCATACCGTAGGGCCAAGAGGGTCGAAACTACGGGCGAATCTGATCGCATTTGTGAAATGACGTGTCGTGGCAGAATCGATTTGCGACGAAGCAAATACTACATTTTGGGGTCGCTGCCAGAATATGCACATGTCAACCTAGTCTTATTGGTAGGTATAACATGTGATTTCAACTACTTGATTTCCTTGGTTTCATTTATACTTAAGCTTGAGTGAAGAGACGTTGGAGGCAGGGGAGAAAAAGGAAACGATAGGGGTTCTGCCAAGCCCTAGCTCCCCAGATTGCGCCGACGCCTCGCAGTGCTCGCGAAGGGGGAAAGTAATGGCTGGGGAAATTCTTTCTTTTGGTGCGAATTGCAGTGCCGAGTTCGCATTGCTAGGTCACCGTGAAAAATCGGTTCTTGTTGCCGGTGGCGCGGGGTTCTTGGGTTCACACATCTGCGCGCGATTAATTGCTGCCGGACGGCGCGTCATCTGTGTTGATAATCTGATGACCGGTAGCCTGCGCAATGTAAGTGAGTTGGCAAACGACTCTCTTTTCTGCTTCCATCTTCATGATGTGATCCACCCGCTGGCGATTGGCGAGCCGATTGGCGAGATCTATAATCTCGCGTGCCCAGCCTCGCCCGAAAAGTACCAGCGCGACCCGCTGCATACGTTCCAAACCTCGGTGCGGGGCGCGGAAAATCTGCTGATGCTGGCGCAGACCAAGGGGGCGCGCATCTTGCAGGCCTCGACATCCGAGGTTTACGGCGACCCGGACATCTCGCCCCAACCCGAAAGTTACCGGGGTGCTGTCAACACCTTCGGGCCACGCGCCTGTTATGACGAGGGCAAGCGCGCCGCTGAAATGCTGTTTTACGAATACAGCGCGCATGGCGGGGTGGAGGCGCGCGTGGCGCGGATATTCAATACCTACGGGCCGCAAATGGCGTATGATGACGGTCGTGTGGTTTCCAATTTTATCGTGCAGGCGCTGATGGGGCGGCCAATCACAGTTTATGGTGACGGATCACAGACTCGCTCGTTCTGCTATGTCGATGATATGGTGGACGGGTTGATGGCGCTGATGGAAAGCCCGCCCGATTGCCAAGGCCCAATGAACCTTGGTAACCCGGTCGAGTTTTCGGTGCTGGAACTGGCGCAAAAGGTTTTGGCCAAGACCGGCTCGCGCTCGCAGATCGTGCGTCGCCCTTTGCCCACCGACGATCCGCGCCAGCGCCGCCCCGATATCAGCCGTGCGCACGAAAAGCTCGGGTTTGCGCCCAAGATCGCGCTGGATGAAGGGCTCGACGCCACCATCGCCCATTTCTCGAGAGTTTTGGGCAATGTTGGGGAACCTATCAAGCAGGTGGTGTGATGGGCAGCGGCGCGCGCGTTCTGGTTACCGGAGGTGCGGGTTTCATCGGTTCGCACGCGGCCAAGGCACTGGCCCAGGCGGGGCATCTGCCGGTGGTTTTCGATACGCTGGAAATCGGCCATGCCGACGCTGTGCGCTGGGGCCCGCTGGAGGTGGGCGACGTGCGCGACGGGGCAGCACTTGATGCGGCCATAGCCAAGCACCGGATCGAGGCGGTGATGCATTTTGCCGCCTATGCCTATGTCGGGGAATCGATGCAGAACCCGGCGAAATATTACGGCAACAACGTCGCGGGGATGATTTCGCTGCTGGCAGCGTGTCGGCGCGCAGGGGTGGCGCAGATCGTGTTTTCGTCAAGTTGCGCAACCTACGGTCTGCCCGAGCGGTTGCCGATAACCGAAGATGCGCCGCAGCGCCCGATCAACCCTTACGGTCGCACCAAGCTGATCTGCGAACAGATGCTGCGCGATCATGCGGCGGCCTACGGGCTTGGCTTTGCGGCGCTGCGCTATTTCAATGCGGCCGGGGCCGACCCCGAAGGTGAATTGGGCGAGCGGCACGACCCGGAAACGCATCTGATCCCGCTGGCATTGATGGCGGCGTCGGGGCGCGGGGCAGCGCTGGCGATCATGGGCACCGATTATGCGACCCCTGACGGCACCTGCATTCGCGACTACATCCATGTGGCCGATCTTGCGCGCGCGCATCTGCTGGCGCTTGAACATCTGCGGGCGGGTGGTGGCACGCTGGCGCTAAACCTTGGCAGCGGCGTAGGCCATTCGGTGCGCGAAATCGTGCAGGCGGTCGAGCGGGTCACGGGGCGCGCGGTGCCGCACCGCGACGGCGCGCGGCGCGCGGGCGACCCGCCGGTGTTGACCGCCGATCCGGCGCGCGCCGCCGAGGTGCTGGGGTTTCGCACCACCCATTCGGACCTTGACCAAATCCTTGCCGATGCCGCGCCCTGGTTCGGGCTGAAGGTGAAAGCGAAACATGCGCGATATGCGTGAACCAATGACCACGACCTTGGAAGGACCAGCCGCCTATGCGCTGCGCCCGGTGCTGCGCGGCGGGGCACGCTGGCGCTATTGGGTGGTGATCGCGCTTTGGGCCGCGGCGGGTGTGTTTTTCTGGGCATGGTGGTTACAGCGCGCGCATGTGCTTGAACCGGTGCGCTTTATTGCCGTGACGCTGCCGCTCGTCTGGGTCTATTGGATGCAGGTCTATTTCATGGTGGTGTTCGTGTTGGCGCGCGTGGCAGGTGCGCCGGTGCCGCCGCCCGGAACACTGCGGGTGGCGATGATCGTGACCAAGACGCCCTCGGAACCTTTCGAGGTGTTGCAGCGCACGCTGAGTGCGATGCTGGCGCAGGATTATCCGCACGACACCTGGATTGCCGATGAAGACCCCACTCCCGAAACGCTGGCCTGGTGTAGCGCGCACGGTGTGCGGGTATCCTCGCGCAAGGGTGTGGTCGAGTACCATCAGCCGGTCTGGCCACGCCGGACGCGTTGCAAGGAAGGCAATCTGGCCTATTTCTACGACCATTTCGGCTACGAGCTTTACGATGTCGTTAGCCAGCTTGATGCCGACCATGTGCCGCAGCCGGGGTATCTACGCGAGATTTTGCGCCCCTTCGCAGACCCCGGCGTGGGCTATGTGAGTGCGCCGAGCATCTGCAACGCCAATGCCGCAGAAAGCTGGGCGGCGCGCACCCGGCTGCATGTCGAGGCGGGTTTTCACGGGGTATTTCAAACCGGCTACACCGGGGCGCTGGCGCCGATGTGCATCGGCTCGCACTACGCAGTGCGCACCAAGGCGCTGCGGGCGATTGGCGGGCTTGGCCCGGAACTGGCCGAGGACCATTCAACCTCGATGCTGATGAACGCGGGCGGCTGGCGCGGTGTGCACGCTATTGATGCGATCGCTTACGGCGACGGCCCTGCAACATTGACCGACATGGTGACGCAAGAGTTTCAATGGTCGCGCAGCCTGTTGACGCTGCTGTTGTCGCATACCTCGCGCTATGTCGCGCATCTGCCACTGCGGCTGAAGTTTCTGTTCGTGTTCTGCCAGCTTTGGTATCCGCTGTTCGCGCTGACCACGGCGCTGATGTATCTGATGCCGATTGCGGCGGTGACGTTTGATATGCGCTTTGCCGATGTCACCTACCCCAGCTTTGTGGGCCACATGCTGCCCACAGTGGTGGTGCTGACCTTCTTTGCCTTCATGTTGAAATGGGATGGGCTGATGCGGCCGCGCGACGCCAGCATCGTCAGTTGGGAAAAGGCACTGTTCATGCCTCTGCAATGGCCATGGGTGCTTTGGGGTTGCGTCATGGCAGTGCGCGACAAGCTGACGGGAAATTTCGTCGATTTTCGCATAACCCCGAAAGGCGCTGCCGTCAGCCGTCGCCTGCCATTCAAGGTGCTTGGGGTTTATGTGGCGCTGGCGCTGGGTTGCATTCTGCCCGTGCTTTTTGCACCCGAGGCGCAGGAAGCGCGCGGCTTCTATTTGTTGCTGACGTTCAACGCCATCATTTACACCGCGATCGTCGGCGTGATCGTTGTGCATCATCGCAAAGAAAGCGGCACGAATTGGCGCGCGCAGGCGCGCGATACCTTCGCGCATTTCGGGGTGACGACGGCGCTGATTGCACTGGTCGCCACCTCACTGGCCTTGCACGCGACCGAAAGTCTGCACGCGCTCGCCTACGGGCTTGAACCACTGCACATCACCAAGGCTGAATACCCGATTTCGGGCGCCGCAAGCGCGCGAGATGGGCCGACGGTGGTGTTCCGTTTTGACGTTGGTTGGAATTGATCGCTCCACACTGGGGCAAATTGGGGAGAGACTGTCATGAAACCGAGAATGGAAGGCCTTTCGAACAAGAGCCACGGCGCGGAATTTCTGGCGCTCGCCCTTGCTGCGGGAATGGTGCTGGCTGGGGCACCCACACTGGCCGCCCCGCCCGGAACGGTACCATTCGGTGCCTATGACCCCGAGGGCAACTTTGCCGACGACCCTGTACCGATCATCGAACACGTCTTTTTGCCATGGGAGGACGTGTTCCTACCGTCACTGACCGATGCCGACGCCTACGCGTTGGAACGCGGCCGCGCGCTGCTGGTCACGCTTGAACCTTGGACTTGGTCGCGCAGTGAGCGCAACACGCCCGACTATCTGCGCGCAGGTATTGCGGACGGCACGTATGATGTGAACATGCGTACGATCTGCGGGGTTCTCGATACGCTGAAAAGCCCGGTGACGCTGCGCTGGGGCCACGAGATGGATGACGAAAGCGGTCAGTTCATCTGGGCGGGCTGGGAGCCGTCGGACTATATCCCGGCGTATCGGCGGATGATCGATATCTGCCGCGAGGCGGCGCCAAACATCACCGTGATGTGGTCGCCGCTGGGCGACGAGGGGATGGAGCTTTACTACCCCGGTGACGACTACGTCGATCTGGTCGGCCTTTCAGTTTTCGGCCTGCAAGCGTGGGATCAAGCGAAATACGGCCATGATCGCACCTTTGTCGAGATTCTGGCGCCGCGTTACGAGCGCGCGGCCACGTTTGGCAAGCCGGTGGTTGTGGCAGAGCTGGGCTATGTCGGGCGCGCGCCCTACATCGCAGATTGGGAAAACTCGGTCCGTGTGGCGTACCCCGAGTTTCCCAATCTGGTAGGGGTGGTCTATTTCAACTTCCCGGAAGTCTATGCGTGGCCCGATGGATTCGGGCGGCCTGACTGGCGCATCGACCACCGCACGCTGCCGTGAGCCAAAAGGCGGGGTTGCGCTGCTTTAGCTGATGGCGCGGCACAATCCTGCGGCATCCAGCCGCACCACAACTAGTATAGGCGGAAACCCGCCACCACTATCTGATGCGCCAAGCGCCTAAGTTCTAACGATTTTCGGGGCGCTTCGGCGCCCCCTATTTTTTGCCCCATTGCCGCCCCGGTTCTGACCCAATTGACGAATAAACCTACCGCTAGGTAAGGAGTTCGCAATACCGCATCGGCTCCCGTGCGTCGCAAGACCAGCTTTCCAGCGCGACTCACCCTCGAACCGACGGTCAGAAACGAGGGACGAGCAAAATGACTTCTATTTCGCGGGCGGCAAAAGCCGCCGCTACCGTCGCAACCGCCGCAGCAATGCTGGCTGCTTCGGCCGGGCTGGCCGCAGCCCTGATCGGCAGCGAAGGCACCCCCAAGGTCAAGCCCTACAGCGGCGGTGTAGCTATCGCGTTTGACTGGCGCGCGGGCAAGCCCGGAACACACGCCGCAACGGTGGTCCCGGTGTCGAGCACAGTCAGCAGTGGGCTGAATCTGGGCGGTGGCAGCTACGTTTGCTCGCCTGCCGGTTTCGGGCGCCAGTCGAGCTGTTTTTCTCGCTGAAAAGCCGAATCCGAAGCCGGTTCCGCTGTAACCTCCCTCGGAAAAATGCTATAATTCCCATTGCTTGATGGGAAGGAGTAGCGGTATGTCCGACACCCCCCTGATTGGCCGCCGCGTACAGATTGACGGTTTGCGCGCATTGGCGATGATCGGTGTGCTTTACGTGCATTATTGGGATAAAAATCCCGTCACCGAGCATTTGCGTGTATCGTTGTTTTTCGTGGTTTCGGGGTTTCTCATCACCCAGATCCTGATGAGCGCCAAGGACCGAGGTGGCCAGATACACATCTTCAATTTCTATGTGCGGCGCATGTTGCGGCTGTTTCCGGCGCTGTTCGTGCTGGTGGCTGTCGGCGTTATATTTGACATAGACGGGTTTCGCGGGCTCGCCATATGGCCGATTTTGCAGGCGTCGAATATCTATTTCGCGATGACCCAGAACGTGACTCCGTGGGTGACGGGGCACCTTTGGAGCCTCAACGTGCTCGAACAATTCTATCTGCTCTGGCCGATAGTGATCTTGCTGCTGCCGATACGGCGCATCTATCTTCTGGTGCTAGCGATCATTGGTACGATGATTTTTCTGCGCGCCAATGCGAATGCGCTCGGGATTGACGGTTGGTGGACCTTTTTTGTCGTCAACGCCGACCCGATAGCGGCAGGCGCGCTCGCCTGCCTGCTGATGCGCGTGCCTGCTGTGGCTTCGGTCATGGTGTCGCGCTTGGCGGTGGCGGTTTCGGCGCTTGCGCTTGCAGCGCCCTTCTTTCTTTGGGACGGGTTTGGTGGCTCGCTCAGCTACCGGGTAATGATCCAGCCTGCTTTGGCAGTGATTATTTGCGGTGCCTACGTTGGGTACAGCGGCCCGATCGGCTGGATTTTGGGCAACAAGGTGGCGCAGTTCATCAGCAAGATCAGCTATGCGGTCTATATTTACCACTTGATGATCTGGTGGCTGGTCGCACAATGGTACCCCGCGATTTGGACCACAGGGCCGATGACCTTTGCAATTCTCAGCTCGATCACGCTGCTGGCCGCGACGCTTTCGTGGTATGTGCTGGAGCAACCAATCTCTTTGCTGAAGCTGCATTTTCCGACCGCCACATTCGGGGTGGCAAAGGTGCCGAAAGTTGTGGTTCCTGACGCCGCTTAGCGTGGCGTGCGCCGGCCGGTGTCGGGCGCTGACCGGGCGCGTGGGTCTTGCGTGGGTCTGCCTGAGGGGCTACCGATTGGCTGTGTCATTTGCCCGTTTTCACGACGCGATGGCGAGGCGGCAGGTTTGGTGGCAGGGCAGCAAGTAGCGGGTAGAAAATGAAAATCACGATGATCGGCACTGGCTACGTTGGATTAGTTTCAGGGGTGTGTTTTTCGGATTTCGGGCACGATGTGGTGTGTGTCGACAAAGACCCGCGCAAAATCGAACTGCTGCGCCAAGGCAAAGCGCCGATCTACGAGCCGGGGCTGGAAGATTTGATGGCCAAAAACGTGGCGGCCGGGCGGCTTTCTTTTACGCTTGATCTGGCGGCGGCGGTGGCAGGGGCGGATGCGGTGTTCATCGCGGTCGGCACCCCCACGCGGCGCGGTGACGGGCACGCCGATCTGACCTATGTGATGGCCGCGGCCGAAGAAATTGCACTGGCGCTGACCGATTACGCGGTGATCGTCACCAAATCGACGGTGCCGGTTGGCACCAACCGCGCGGTAAAGCAGGTGATCCGCAAGGCCCGCCCCGATGCCGAGTTTGACGTGGCCTCGAACCCAGAGTTTCTGCGCGAAGGGGCGGCGATCGACGATTTCATGCGCCCCGACCGGGTAGTGGTAGGTGCCAGTTCGGATCGCGCCCGCGAAGTGATGGGCGAGGTCTATCGGCCGCTGTTTCTGCGCGAGTTTCCGGTAATTTTTACCGATCTTGAAACCGCCGAAATGATCAAATACGCAGCCAACGCCTTTCTGGCCACCAAGATCACCTTCATCAACGAAATCGCCCAGTTGTGCGAACGGGTTGGGGCGGATGTGAAGCAGGTGGCGCAGGGCATGGGGCTGGATGGGCGGATCGGCAACAAGTTTCTGCACGCGGGCCCGGGGTATGGCGGGTCTTGCTTTCCCAAAGACACGCAGGCGCTGGCGCGGATGGGGCAGGACAATGCTGTGCCGATGCAGATCACCGAGACCGTCATCAAGGTCAATGACGAGATCAAGCGGCGGATGATCGACAAGATCATCGACCTTTGCGACGGCTCCGTGAATGGCAAGACGGTGGCGGTGCTGGGTGTGACGTTCAAACCCAACACCGATGACATGCGCGATGCGCCCTCGTTGACCATCGTGCCGGCGCTGGTGGGCGGGGGTGCCAAGGTGCGCGTGGTCGACCCGCAAGGGCGCGCCGAGGGCGAGGCGTTGCTGCCCGGCGTGCACTGGTTTGACGATGCCTACAAGGCCGCGCAAAAGGCCGATTGCGTGGTGATCTTGACCGAGTGGAACGAGTTTCGGGCGCTCGATCTGGTCAAGCTCGCCAAGCGCATGGCTAGCGCGCGTATGGCCGACCTGCGCAACGTCTATTCGGCCAAAGACGCCAAGAAGGCGGGCTTTGAGGCCTATGTGAGCGTGGGGCGCTAATGCGGATCTTCGTCACCGGCACCGCGGGGTTCATCGGCTACCATCTGGCGCAGCTTTTGCTGGCTGAGGGGCACGAGGTGCAAGGCTTTGACGGGATGACCGATTACTACGATGTGGCGCTGAAGCGGCGGCGCCACGCGATGCTGTTGCAACACCAAAACTTTCACGCCACCGAGGCGATGCTGGAAGACCGCGAGGCGCTTGATCGCGCGATGGATGATTTCGCACCCGACGTGGTGGTGCATTTGGCAGCGCAAGCGGGCGTGCGCTACAGCCTGGAAAACCCGCGCGCCTATCTTGATGCCAACATCATCGGCAGTTTCAACGTGATGGAGGCGGCCCGGCGCTTGGCAGTGGGGCATTTGCTGATGGCCTCGACCTCTTCGGTTTATGGTGCCAACGAGGCCATGCCCTACGGCGAGACCGACAAGGCCGACACCCAAATGTCGTTCTACGCCGCGACCAAAAAGGCGACCGAGGCGATGAGCCACGCCTATGCCCACTTGCACGCCCTGCCCACAACGATGTTTCGCTTTTTCACCGTCTATGGCCCTTGGGGGCGCCCCGACATGGCGCCATCCAAGTTCACGCAAAGCATACTCGCGGGGCGCGCGATCGACGTTTACAACCACGGTCAGATGTGGCGCGATTTTACCTATATCGATGATCTGGTGCACGGCATCCGGCTGTTGATCGACGCGGTTCCGGGCGGCGTGGAAACCGCCGTGGCGGGTGACAGTCTGTCGCCAGTGGCGCCGTGGCGCGTGGTCAATATCGGCAATTCCGAAAAGGTGATGCTGGAAGATTTCATCACCGCCATCGAGGCCGCCACAGGCCGCAAGGCCAGCCGCAACTACTTGTCGATGCAGCCGGGCGATGTGCCCGCCACCTGGGCCGATGCGTCGCTGTTGCGCGCGCTGACCGGCTACACGCCCAAGACCACGGTCCCCGAAGGCGTGGCGCGGTTTGTCGAGTGGTATCGCAGTTACCACGGCGTTTGAGGCGGCACGCGAAAGCGCCACCTTTCATTCTGAAACTGCAAGACGAGCGCCGCTTTCCTAGGGCACCGATCTGACTAGCGCATAGCGTGAATTTTTGCGTATGATACAACCTTCGATTGCGGTTGAGCAGAAGCATGACACCTTCCCCCATTCACCCGGTCATTCTTTGCGGCGGTTCCGGCACGCGGCTTTGGCCGCTGTCGCGCAAAAGCTACCCCAAGCAGTTTGCGCGGCTGATGGGGGATGAGAGCTTGTTTCAGGCCTCGGTGCGGCGCGTGGCCGCGAAAGGCTTTGCGCCGCCGCTGGTGGTAACGGGCGAACCATTTCGCTTTATCGTGACCGAGCAATTGGCGGCGGTTGCGACCTCGGCGCAGGCGGTGCTGATCGAGCCTGTGGGGCGCAATACCGCGCCTGCGGTGCTGGCGGCAGCGTTCTGGTTAGCGCACAGCGAGCCCGACGCATTGATGCTGGTTGTGCCCTCCGATCATGTGATCGCCGATGCGGCGGCATTTCGCACCATGGTTGCCGCCGCGGTGCCCTGCGCGCAGCGCGGCGATCTGGTGACTTTCGGGATCACACCCACCCGCGCGGAAACTGGTTACGGTTGGCTGGAACTCGCAGCGGGGGCGGATGCCGCAGCCGGGGTGCCACAGCCCCTCGCGCGGTTTGTGGAAAAGCCCGATCCGGCGCGTGCCGAGGCGATGCTGGCGGCTGGAACCTACCTTTGGAACGCGGGGATCTTTCTTTTCACCGCCGAGACGCTGATTGCGGCCTATCGCGCGCACGCGCCGCACCTGATAGGCGGGGTTGAGGCGGCGGTGCGGGCGGCCAAGGGTGATCTGGGCTTTACGCGCCTTGCGGCAGAACCTTGGGCGGCGCTGGAAGATGTCTCGATTGACTACGCGATCATGGAGCGCGCGGCCAACCTTGCGGTGATGCCCTATGGTGCGGGCTGGTCGGACCTTGGCGGCTGGGAAGCGGTCTGGCAGGAAAGCCTGCCCGATGGCGCAGGCAACGTGACCTCGGCGCACGCCAGCGCGATCGACTGCCGCGACACGCTCTTGCGCTCTGAGACCGAGGGGCTGGAACTGGTCGGGATCGGGCTTGACGGTATTGTCGCGGTGGCGATGGGGGATGCGGTGCTGGTGGCGCGCAAGTCCGATGGGCAGCGCGTCAAGCAGGCGGTAGCGGCACTGCGGGCGCGCGGTGTGCGCCAGGCCGAGGCGTTTCCGGTTGACCACCGCCCTTGGGGTTGGTTCGAAAGCCTGGCCGAGGGCGCGCGGTTTCAGGTCAAGCGCATCGTCGTCAAACCCGGGGCCGCGCTCAGCCTGCAAAGCCATCATCACCGTTCGGAACATTGGATCGTGGTAGAGGGCACCGCGCGCATCACGATCGACGGCAAGGTGCAGCTTTTGAGCGAGAACCAGTCGGTTTACATCCCGCTTGGCGCGGTGCACCGTCTGGAAAACCCCGGCAAACTGGCGATGGTGCTGATTGAGGTGCAGACCGGTGCCTACCTCGGCGAAGACGACATTATCCGCTACGAAGATGTCTATGCCCGGAGTTGATGCCAAAGTTCTGCGCTGCTTCACGGCCTATGACGTGCGTGGCCGTCTGGGCGAGGAGTTGAACGAGGCGATTGCGCAGCGCATCGGGCGCGCCTTTGCCGAAGTTCTGGGCGCGCGGCGGGTAGTGTTGGGGCGCGACTGTCGCGCCTCGTCCGTCGCACTGGCGGGGGCGGTGGCGGACGGGCTGATGGCGGCGGGTGTTGAGGTGTTGGACCTTGGCCTTTCGGGCACCGAAGAGATGTATTTTGCCACATCGCACTTGGGCGCAGATGGCGGCATTACCGTAACCGCCTCGCATAACCCCATGGATTACAACGGCATGAAGATGGTGCGCGCGGGCGCGGCACCGCTTAGCGGCGACACTGGCCTTGCCGCGATCCGGGCGTTGGCAGAGCGCGGCGATTTCGCGGCCCGCCGCGCGGGTGGGCGGTTAACCCCCTGCCCTGAGGCGCGCGCGGCCTATGTGGCGCGGGTGCTTTCGTTCATCGACCTTGGCGCTCTCCGGCCGCTCAAGGTCGTCGTCAATGCCGGGAACGGCGCGGCGGGGCCCACGTTTGATGCACTTGCCGCGGCGCTTGTCGCCAAAGGCGCGCCGCTGGAGTTCGCGCGGCTGCATCATGCGCCTGACGGCAGCTTTCCCAACGGAATCCCTAACCCGCTTCTGGCGGAAAACCAGCCGGTGACCGCGCGCGCCGTGCTGGCCGCGGGCGCCGACATGGGGGTGGCATGGGATGGTGATTTCGACCGCTGCTTTCTGTTCGATCACACCGGCGCATACATCCCCGGCGAATATATCGTGGGGCTGCTGGCCGAGGCGTTTCTGGCCAAAGAACCGGGCGCAAAGATCGTCCACGACCCTCGGGTGATCTGGAACACGCAAGACGTGGTGGCGCGCGCGGGCGGGCAGGCAATCGCCGCGCGCTCGGGCCATGCGTTTCTCAAGCAGGCGCTGCGCGATACCGGTGCGGTTTATGGTGGCGAGATGTCGGCGCACCACTATTTTCGCGATTTCATGTGCTGCGACAGCGGCATGATCCCGTGGCTGCTGGTGGGCGAGTTGATCTGCCGCAAGGGCGCGCCGCTGGCCGATCTGCTGACCGAACGGCGCGCCGCTTTCCCCTCCTCGGGCGAGATCAACTTTCGCGCCCCCGACCCTGCCGCCACGGTCGCCCGCGTTGATGCCGCCTTCGCGCCCGAGGCGCCGGACCGCGATACAACCGACGGGCTCAGCCTTGCCTTCGCCGACTGGCGCTTTAACCTGCGCGCTTCCAACACAGAACCGCTGCTGCGGTTGAACGTCGAGGCGCGGGGCGATGCGGGATTGGTGCGCGATGGCGCGGCGAGAATTGCTGCGCTGATCCATGCGCCGGGCGGCTCAAGCTAGAGGCGCGAAGGCGCGCCGTGGTTGAGCAAGCACCTGCCGCGCAAAATCTATGGCCGCGTGGCAAGTCGCCTGATACTGCTGAAGCGGGCGGAATGTGTCTTTGGAGGGTGCCGGATTGCAGCAGGAACCGACCGGACTTTCCGGGGTAATTGCCCTGACCCCGCGCCGATTTGCTGACGACCGCGGCTGGTTTTCCGAGGTGTGGAGCAAGCGCGATCTGGCTTTGGCCGGGATCACCTGCGATTTCGTGCAAGACAATCACTCGCTGTCCCTGACGCCGGGCACGCTGCGGGGTTTGCACTATCAGCGCGCACCCCATGCGCAGGCCAAGCTGGTGCGTTGCACCCGGGGCGCGATTTTGGACGTGGCGGTCGATGCGCGGCGCGGCTCGCCCAGTTACGGGCAGTGGGTGGGGGTCGAGTTGAGCGCCGAGAACGGGCGGCAGCTGTTCATTCCCGAGGGGTTTTTGCACGGCTTCGTCACGCGCGCGGCGGCAAGCGAAGTGCAGTACAAATGCTCGGCCTATTACGCGCCCGAATGTGATGGCGCGGTGCGTTGGGATACGATTGGTATCGACTGGGGGCTCGCGGGCGCGCCGGTGCTGTCGCCCAAGGACGCGGGCGCGCCCACCTTTGCAGATTGGCTATCCCCCTTTAGCTTTGAGGGCGCGGCATGAAGATACTGATCACAGGGGGCGCGGGGTTCATCGGCTCGGCGGTGGTGCGCCTGGCTGTGGCGCGCGGGCATGAGGTGGTCAACCTTGATGCGCTGACCTATGCCGCTTGCCTAGACAACGTCGCAAGCGTGGCAGCAAACCCCGCCTACGCATTTGAGCAGGCCGACATCCGCGACCGGGCGGCGATTGACGCAGTTTTGGCCCGCCATACCCCCGATGCGGTGATGCATCTGGCCGCCGAAAGCCATGTGGACCGCTCTATCGACGGCCCCGGAGAGTTCATCGAGACCAACGTCAGCGGCACCTACAATCTGCTTGAAGCGACGCGCGATTACTGGGCACGGCAGGGGCGCCCCGAAGGGTTCCGGCTGCACCACATCTCGACCGATGAGGTGTTCGGCAGCCTTGGGCCTACGGGGCGCTTCACCGAGGTCACCCCCTACGCCCCGCGTAGCCCCTATGCGGCCAGCAAGGCAGCCTCGGACCATCTGGTGCGCGCTTGGCACGAGACCTATGGCCTGCCCGTGGTCTTGAGCAATTGCTCCAACAACTACGGGCCCTATCATTTTCCCGAGAAGCTCATTCCAGTGGTCATACTGAACGCGCTGGCGGGGAAACCGATTCCGGTATACGGCGCTGGCGAGAATGTGCGCGACTGGCTTTATGTTGAAGACCACGCCGAGGCCCTGCTGGCGGTACTGACGCGCGGCGCACCGGGACGCAGCTACAACATCGGCGGCGAGGCCGAGGCGCGCAACATAGATCTGGTGCGCATGATCTGCGCGCAATTGGACGAGATGCACCCAGAGGGCGCGCCGCACGAGCGGCTGATCAGCTTTGTTGCCGACCGGCCGGGTCACGATGCGCGCTACGCAATCGACCCCACCCGTATCCGCGCCGAGTTGGGCTGGCGGCCAAGCGTGACGCTGGCCGAGGGCTTGCGGCGTACTGTCACCTGGTATCTGGAGAACGAGCCGTGGTGGCGCGCGTTGCAGGGCCGTGCGGGTGTGGGCCAGCGGCTGGGGATGGGGGCATGAGCGGCGCGGTGCTGGTGTTTGGCCAGACCGGGCAATTGGCGCAAGAGCTGGCACGCCTTGCGGGGGTGCGCTGCCTTGGCCGCGCCGAAGCCGACCTTAGCGACCCCGAAGCCTGCGCCGAGGCGGTCCGGCGCGCAGCACCGCGCGCCGTGATCAATGCTGCGGCCTTCACCGCCGTTGACCGCGCCGAGGCCGAAGAGGCGCTGGCGCAGCGCATCAATGCCGAGGCGCCGGGGGCGATGGCGGCAGCCTGTGGCGCAGCAGGCATCCCGTTTGTGCAGGTTTCGAGCGATTACGTCTTCGACGGCGCGGGCAGTGCACCTTGGGCGGTGGATGCCGCGACCGGCCCTTTGGGTGCCTATGGTCGCACTAAGCTTGCAGGCGAGGCGGCGGTGCGCGCGGCGGGCGGTGTGCATGCAATCGTGCGCACGTCATGGGTGTTTTCGGCGCAGGGTAGCAATTTCCTGCGCACCATGCTGCGGTTCGGTGCCGAGCGGGCAGAGGTTTCGGTGGTGGCCGACCAGATCGGCGGGCCGACCCCGGCTGACGCGCTGGCCGAAGCCTGCCTTACCATTGCCGACAGGCTGGTCATAGACCCCGCAAAAAGCGGCACCTACCATTTTGCGGGCACGCCCGACACAAGCTGGGCGGGGTTCGCGCGCGAGATCTTCACGCAAGCGGGGCTTGCCTGCTCGGTGCGCGAGATTGCAACCACTGATTACCCTACCCCGGCCCGCCGCCCCGCCAATTCGCGACTGGATTGCACGGCGAGCGAGGCCGCCTTCGGGCTGAAACGCCCCGATTGGCGGGCGGGCGTGGCGCGGGCGTTGACAAAGATTAAAGCAGGTGAGGCAAGGCAATGACAGCGCGCAAGGGCATCATTCTGGCAGGCGGTTCGGGCACTCGGCTTTATCCGGTGACGCTTGGAATTTCCAAGCAACTCTTGCCGATTTACGACAAGCCGATGATTTATTACCCGCTTTCGGTGCTGATGCTGGCAGGCATCCGCGAGATTGCGGTGATCACGACACCCGAAGATCAAGGCCAGTTCCGCCGCCTGATGGGCGACGGCGACCAGTGGGGGGTGCGGCTGAGGTATATCGTGCAGCCCGCACCCGAAGGCCTCGCGCAGGCCTATATTCTGGCCGAGGAATTCCTGGCCGGGGCGCCAAGCGCCATGGTGCTGGGAGACAATATTTTCTTTGGCCACGGGCTGGTCGATCTTTTGCACACCGCCGATGCAAGCCCGTCCCCGGCAACCGTATTCAGCTATAAGGTCGCTGACCCAGAACGGTACGGCGTGATCGACTTTGGTGCCGATGGGCAGGTGCACGGTATCGTCGAGAAACCTGCCGTGCCGCCTTCGAACCAGGCACTGACCGGGCTTTACTTTGTTGACGGCACCGCGCCTCAACGCGCCCGCGCAGTGACGCCCTCGGCGCGCGGCGAACTTGAAATTGTGACTCTTCTGGAAAGCTATCGCGCCGACGGCGGACTTGATGTGCAACGCATGGGGCGCGGCTATGCCTGGCTCGACACCGGCACCCACGCAAGCCTGCTGGATGCCGGCAATTTTGTACGCACCTTGCAAAATCGGCAAGGGCTGCAAACCGGATGCCCCGAAGAAATCGCCTTTGATCAAGGCTGGATTAGCCGCGAAACTCTCTCTGCCGCCGCCGCACGGCACGGCAAGAACGACTACGGGCGGTATTTGACGCAAAGAAGTGCGGACTAGTCGGTCTGATCGCGCCGGTCTAGTAGTTGACAGATGGTGGTTTAGGCGAGCGCCTAGGCCACGAAAGTGCGGGCTGTGCGCGCCTTACGGGTCAGCCCCCCGAGGCATCGTTGGCAGCACGCAGACCCATGCTTGCCAAAGCTATTCGCCCGTCTAGGCCCGCAACCACCGTAAGCTTGCCGAGCGCCGCCAAAGGTGGTTCGGTTTCCCCCTCAGCGATCCACAGAACAATCGCGGCCTGCGCGCGCGAAGCCGCTGCCAAGTCGCAGCCCCATTCGGGCTCTATCAGCGGCGATGTGGCACCGGAGAACCACGCATCCGACGCCTCGAACGATGCAGCAGCGTATCGGTTGGCGCTCGCGTCCTGCCACGTGGCCGCGCCAAAGGTCTGATCGTCCGCACCCGAAAGACCTAGGCAGCGCGCAAGCTGGTTCGCGTCCGGGATCATGGCGACAGGACAAGAAATGGTTAGACGCATGGTCAGTACCCCGCCAGTTTGCGATTGAGATATGCCGTCAGCCGCGCCGTTTCCGCAGCGGTCAGCGCCCGATTAATCGCGCCAAAGGCAACTGTGCGGGTGCCGCGCAGAGTTTCGAGCGATCCCGCGCCAATGGTCTGCGCGCCCGTAATCGTTGCGCCTGCCTCGGTCGCACACCAGATCGTCGCATCCGTCCCGAGGTCAGGAACCGTCACTGGCAGCGCATCGTCAACGGCGTCGTTATAGAGTGCCCACACGTCACGCTGGCCAGCTTCGGTGATGTCGTATTGGCTCATGTTGTGTTGGTAGGCGGTGCGGGTAGAGCCTAGTTCAAGTTGCAGACCCTTGACGCGATAGGTCACGTCGATTGGCGCACCCGTGGCCACGCTCAACGAAATTGCAGTTCTGACTTGGTTTCCCGACGCGATAACCCGCGTTGACGTGCTAATGGTATCGACTTCCCCGGAGGCGAGATTTCCAGATACCGCAGCAACATATGTGGCTGGCGCAGTTTCCTCCACCGTGTCAACCCGCAGGCCATAGACACCGGAAAGAGTCCCCCCGGTGCGCTTGGCAATGGCGCTCGCCGTCCACGATTGCCCAACTGACGCGGCGTTTCTGGTGTTTGCGACGGCGAAGCACAACTGGTGCAGCGTTCCGGTAGGGGTTCCTGTCCACTGAATGTCCACGAACGGCAACCCGTCCGTGTCTAGGCCACTAGCTAGTTTTGTAGAAGTCATGCCGTTATGCAGCACCGTCGCGGGCCAATACGCCACATTATCCACCGCTGCCGACCCATGCGCCACGTTGCGCAGCCCGCCAGCCGGATACCGCGCAAGGTAGGGCCGCTTGGTGCTGGTGGCTTGCGCGGCGTGGTTGCCGTTGCCAGATTGGTCACGCACCAGACCGACGGGCTGGCCCTGCGCCGTAACAGGCGTGGCACCCGCGCTGTCTTGGAACAAGCTCGACATGATCGAGGGGTCACATAGCGCGCCAAGTGCGCCAATGCCGAAAACCTGACCGGGGTGCCAGTCGGCACGCGGACGGTGCGGCGCCGAGGTGAAGGAAAAATCACTGACGAACTTCATGCAAGCACCAGCGCATGAATTCCCGTGGCGGTGGTGCCGGTTGCCATGACGCGGCTAACCCCAACGGCCAACACCGAGTAGTCAGCCACTTTGACAGTTCGTGTGTGGCCCGCCACGGTGACGATCACGATGGTACCGCCAGTTTCCGTATAGATCGCCGGGGCGACCAGCGGCAAATCGACTGTATCGCTCGGCAAAACCGGCAAAATGTCCGTGGCCGGCCCATTGAGTGAAAGATCCCTGTTTTTGAAGGGGTTCATGGTGGTGTCTCCTCGCGCTGCGGGCGCGGCGATGGCGATTCAGGCCATCGCAATGCGCCTCGGTGAATACTCACCAGACCGTCGCAACAATTCGTGCCCAAATTGACAGCCCAGCGCGCGGCACATGCGAACGTGGCGGCAAGAATCGCGAAACATTTCGCCCCCGGACACCGCAGAAACGAAAAAATGGAAAGACCCCCTTACCTGAAGGGATTTCTAAACTCGGATCATCGGGAAACTTGGAGGCGGGTACCGGAATCGAACCGGTCTTCACGGATTTGCAATCCGCTGCGTAACCTCTCCGCCAACCCGCCAGCCTTTCGAGGTGGGATTCACATAATGGAACGGGTCAGTCGCCGCAAGAGGGCGCGAAGGGGCGCGGGTGGGTCTTGCACCTTGCATCAGCCACTTCGATGCGCTGAAAGTAACGCTGCAAGCCTCGGCCGCTTTTGGCGAGGCAAAGGGCGCTGCCCCGGGGACAACATGATCTGGTGGGTTTTGGCGGCGGTGCTGGTGCTGCTGGTGCTGGCGGAGCTCAAGACCTCGCGTTCAGATGGCACGCTGGTGCGCGCGCATCCCTATCGCCAGATGCTCCCCTATCTGGTGACGACGCCCAACAGCGCGATCACGCTTTACGACGAGCAGATCAACGCTGAGCCGCTACTGGCCTTTATCGAAGCGCAGCGCGAACTTGGCAAAGATGTCGATGTCACCGATTGTCTGCTGGCCGCAATTGCCGTGGCGCTTGATGAATCGCCACGGATCAATCGCTTTGTGATCGGGCGAAGGCTTTATCAGCGCCATGCGCGCAAGGTTTCCTTTTCGGCGTTGCGGCGCAAAAAAGATCGCCGCGCCGAGGTGGCGGCGGTGCAATTGACCGTCAAAAACGACTGGGCGTTTGATGATTTACACCGTGCCCTACAATCCAGCATTGCAATCGAACGCTCGGGGCAGCGCACCTATACCGACCGCGAACTGCGCGCAACACTGGCACTGCCGCGCCCACTGCTAGGCTTTGCGGTGGCGGCGCTGAAGTGGCTTGACCGGCGCAATCTGCTGCCCGCCTCGTTTCTGGACAAGGACCCTCTCTACTGCTCGGTTTTCCTTGCCAATCTCGGCAGCATCAACATGCGGCCCGGTTATCATCACCTGTACGAATGGGGCAATTGCCCGCTGTTCGTTGTGGCAGGCAAGATTGCCCCGACCCCGGTGGTAGAAGCGGGCGCGGTCGTGGTGCGCCAAATTCTGCCGCTGCGCATCAGCTTTGACGAGCGGATCGACGACGGCATCAATGCCAACGACGCACTACTGGCCGCCAAGCGCGTGCTGGAAGACCCGTTCGCACAACTTGGATGCCTGCGCCCTGATGGCAGCGACCGCGTTCTACTGCGGGCTGCGCCCACATCCTGACCGCTGCAAAAGCGTGCGCTTCGGCGCTAGCTACCACGCGGCTTGGCGCGCACGGTGGGTTCAGCCTGCAACGGGTCTTCGGGCCAGGGGTGGCGCGGGTATCGGCCGCGCATATCGCGGCGCACCTCGGCGTAAGTGCCCGCCCAGAAACCCGGCAAATCTTGTGTCACCTGCATCGGCTTGCCCCCCGGCGACAGCAGCGTCAATTGCAGCGGCAAGCGGCGGGGGCCAACGCAAGGGTGCGCGCGCTGGCCAAAAAGTTCCTGCAAGCGCACCGAAATGGCTGGTGCCGCGCCCTCGTAATCAATCGGCACCGCACGGCCGAGCGGGGTGGTGAAATGCGCCGGGGCCTGCGTTTCAAGCAACTGGCGCTGCGCATGGGTCAGCCAAGCGCGCAGCGGTTCGGCCAAATCGAGCGCGCGTAGGTCCGCCTCGCTGCGCCGGTTGCCAAGAAAGGGTGCCAGCCAAACTTCGGCGCTGGCCAGAAGCGCCGCATCCGCGACATCTGGCATGTTCGCGCCTTCGCGGTGTAGCAGCGCGATGCGCGCTCGCAGGCGGCGCGCGGGTTCCGAGAATACCAACCCGATCTGGCGCACCCCTTCCAGCGCGGCCTCGGCCACGGCGGCTTGCGGCGGGTCAGGCCAAGGCGCCTCGGCAAGGATCAGCGCGCCAAGGCGTTCCTGCCTGCGCGCCACCACTTTGCCGTCGCGGCGCGACCAGATGCAGCTTTCCTCGCGACGGATCTGTTCTGCAAAAAGCCGTCGGAGACTGGCTTCTGGCAGCTCCACCGCCTGGCGGATACGCGCCTCGCGCAAATCGCCGTCAAGCTCGCTCGCCACGATCAGGGCTGCGCGGGCCAGTGGGTCGGCGGCATCCATGACCGCGCCCTTGCCATTAGCCAACAGAAAGCGCGCGCCTTCGCCCGGGCGGCGCTGGCCGATGCGGTCGGGGTAGGCGGTGGCCGCTGCCTCGGCAAGGCTTAGCGGTTCGCGCGGCGGCTTGACCATCCGCGCAAGGCGCTTGGCCTCGGTGCGCGCGCGTTCAAGCACGCCGCGGTTGGGTCGCAGCGCGTGCTCTGCCTCAAATCGAGAGGGGTTTTCTAGCGCTGCAACGCGCAACGAAAGGTCTGCAGGCGCGCGCGCGCCCAGTGAATCACGCTCCTCCATCAGCGCGGCCAGCGGGGCCGCGGCGGGGCCAGCCGTCACCAGCATATGTGCAAGCCGTGGGTGCAGCGGCAGCGCCGCCAGCACGCGACCATGCGGCGTGATCCGCCCCGCGCTATCGATTGCCCCAAGCCCCGCCAGCAGTGCGCGCGCCTCGGCCAGCGCCGGGGCGGGCGGCGGCGTGAGGAACGCAAGACCCGCACCATCCGAACCCCAGGCGGCAAGCTCAAGCGCGAGACCCGCAAGGTCGGCCGTTTCGATTTCAGGTGGGGCGAAGGCTGCCAGTGCCCCTTCTTCGCCCTGTGTCCAAAGCCGATAGCAAACCCCCGGCCCCAGTCGCCCGGCGCGGCCCCGCCGCTGTGTCGCCTCGGCACGGCTGACCCGCTCGGTCACCAGCCGTGTCAGGCCCGAACCTGGGTCAAAGCGGGCGCGGCGCGCACGCCCAGCATCAACCACCACGCGCACATCCTCGATGGTCAGCGAGGTTTCCGCTATGGCCGTCGCCAGCACCAGCTTGCGCAGGCCGGGCGCCGGTGCGATGGCGGCGCGCTGTGCGGCAAACTCCATCGCTCCGAACAGCGGGCGCAGTGCCACGCCTTCTGGCAGGCGCGGGGCCAACAGGGCGGCAGTGCGACGGATCTCTCCCTCACCGGGCAGGAACACCAGCACCCCGCCCTCGGTTTCTGCCAATGCCTCGGCCACCAATGCTGCCGTCGCCGCCGCAAGGTGCATTCCCGCGCCAATGGGGCGGCCTAACCACCGCGTCTCGACCGGATAGGCGCGCCCCTCGCTGACCAGCACCGGGGCTGCGTCAAGCAGCGCGGCCAGCGGCCCGGCATCAAGCGTGGCCGACATCACCAACAACTTCAGATCAGGGCGCAGCGCGCCGCGCGCCTCCCATGTCAGTGCCAACCCGAGATCGGCGTTCAGCGAGCGTTCGTGAAACTCGTCAAAAATCACGCAGCCGATACCGGTCAGGCCCGGGTCGGATTGCAGCATGCGGGTCAAAATTCCCTCGGTCACCACCTCGATACGCGTGGCAGCCCCCACCCGCGCCTCGCCGCGGATGCGGTAGCCGACAGTGGCACCAACCGCTTCGCCCAGCGTTTCCGCCAGCCGCTCGGCCGCTGCGCGCGCGGCAAGGCGGCGCGGCTCCAACAGGACGATGCGCCCCGCCACCACCGGCAGCAACGCCAACGGCACCCGCGTGGTTTTACCCGCACCGGGCGGCGCCACCAGCACCGCGCGGCCTTCGGCCACCAGCACGCGGGCCAGCTCGGGCAAAAGCGCATCTATCGGCAGGGCAAGGGCGGCGGTCATGCTGCCTTATGCCGCGCAGCCCCCGGCGCTGCCAAGGGGCAAAGGCACAGGTCAACACAGAAGGTATCTGTGCGCGCACTACGCGCAACATGCAGCAACACCGAGCTTACACACCAAAATCTGGTGACCTAGTGTCGCGATAGCGCACCGCTGGGTCAGGCTCGAGTCGCGGAAATTAAAATCGCGCCAGCAGCGTTTACACAATTTTTTGCGTAAGTATCTTTTACTGGCGTTGATGCTATCCACCTGCGCGCCGACCGTTGTCACCGAATACAATCGCGACAGCATCCGAATTCAATCGGTCTCGAGTACGCCGACAGCGCAGGCGGTCGCCGAAGCGCAGCGTATTTGTGGCACCCAAGGACTCAAGGCGGAATATGCCTCAACGTTCAGCCACCAATCGACCCTGACCTATTCACATATCTTCCTGTGCCTGACCAGCACAAAGCCAAATGCCGGTCTGCCGCAAACAGTTTCCCGCGCGCCGAGCTATCTGGAATCAGCGTCCACGCTCTGACACCGATCCATCAGGGTCGTCGCGATAGACGCGGCTTCGCAACCGGCTAGAATATCGCAATTCGTCTTGATCTATTTAGCCCCGCAGTGGGCAAAGCGCCCCGCAACGGCATACCGCCGAAACAATCTATGGGTTATTTCAGGATTTTGGTGGAGCAGAGGGGGATCGAACCCCTGGCCTCGACATTGCGAACGTCGCGCTCTCCCAACTGAGCTACTGCCCCACACCGGGGCGGTATTTCGCGCACGGCATCGGCATTGTCAAGCAAGCGCCGCAGGCGCGCGCGAAAAAAACTGACCGTTCAGACCGCCACCTTCGATTTCACGAAGGCTACCAGATCGGCCGCCGGGCGCAGGCCCGCGGCGCGCGCGACTTCGCGGCCCTTGTGGAACACGATGAACGCCGGAATACCCTGAATGCGGTGCCGCTCGGCAACTTGCGCAAATGCTTGCGTGTCGATCTTGGCAAAGCGGACTTTGGGGGCCATTTGCGCCGCGGCCTTGATGAACTCGGGCGCCATCTGGCGGCAGGGCGCACACCAAGGCGCCCAGAAATCGACCACTAGGGGCAGATCGTCCTTGATCGATTTGGCCAACGTGCCAGGGTTCAGCTCGGCCACCTTGCCCCCCGTCAAGGGCGCGCCGCAAACCCCGCATTTTGGCCCCGCGTCCAGGCGGTCGTGAGGTACGCGGTTGGCCTTGCCACAGGACAGGCAAGTCAGTGTCAGGGGTTGGGTCATTGCAGCCTCGCATCATATTCGCGCTGGGGAATATATGGGGCGCGGGCGAGGTCAGACAAGGGCATAGGCCACTCCGTAAAGCACCGCTCCTGCAAGCGTTGCCAACGCCACCGAGTGGCTGGCAAAATAGGCCACAGCAACACCCAGAACGCCAACCGCAACCGGGGCCAGATCGGCCAGTTGCGCAGATGCGACCAGCGGCTGCAACGAGGCGACGGCCAGCGTGGCGATGGCCGCAGGCCCGGTCGCCGCCAGAAACCGCGCGAAGAGCCCGCCCTGCGGCGCGTCCGAAAGGTCGAGCCGGGTCGGCAGATAGCGAAACGCCCAGTTTGCCGCCCCCACGATCAACGCCAGCGCCACCAGATCTGCGTTCATCGCCGCACACCCAAGCCCGCCACCCCTGCCAGCGCCCCCGCCACCATGCCGCCCAAGATGCCTGCAGTCGCACCAAGCCAGAGCGTTGCACCCACCGTTGCCAGCGCCGCCACAGCAATCACCGGCAGCGCCGCGCGGCGCAGAATCGAGAAGAGCAGCGCCAGAAACAGTGCAGGCAGCATGAAGCCAAGTGCCGCGCTCAGCACCGGCCAGTCCGCCAAGGCCGCACCGCCCGCCAACGCCCCTAGCGCCGTGCCCAAAACCCATGCCGCGTAGGCACCAAGGCCGATGCCAAACATGAACGGCTCTGAAAACCGCACTCGCCCACGCGCCAGCCCCCCCAGCGCCGCGCCAAAAACCTCGTCGGTCAACCCAAAGGCCCAAGCCCAGGCGCGCCGCCGCCCCGCGCCCGGCCCCGCCGCTTTCATCAGCGCCGGGCCGTACAGCACGTGGCGCAGGTTCATCGCGATCAACGTGAAGGCCGAAACCGCCAGCGGCGCACCGCCGGTGATCAGCGCCAGTGCCAGAAACTGCGACGCACCAGCATAGATCACCAGCGATAGCATCACCGCCTCGGGCGCGCTCAGGCCCGCGCGCACTGCCGCCACGCCAAACGAAAACGCGATCGGAAAATAGCCAAGCGCAATTGGCAACGCTGACCAGAGCCCCTGTGCGAAGCTCGATTTTGGGGCAGGGTCGGACATACGTTACCTATCGGCAAATCGGGGCTGGGCGTACAAGCCCGGCCCCAGAGCGCGCCATACGCCTATTCGGCAGCGTAGCTTTCAACGGGCGGGCAGGTGCAGACCAGGTTGCGGTCGCCCCAGACGTTGTCAACGCGCCCCACCGGCGGCCAGTATTTGTCCACCCTGAAGGCGCCGGGCGGAAAACACCCTTGCTCGCGGCTGTAAACACGGTCCCAATCGGCGACGAGGTCTTCGACCGTGTGTGGGGCAAAGTGCAAGGGGCTCTGCTCGGCCTCGATACGCCCTTCGGCGACATCGCGGATTTCTTCCCTGATCGCCAGCAGCGCCGTGATGAAACGGTCAAGCTCTGCCTTGGTCTCGCTTTCGGTCGGCTCTACCATCAGCGTGCCAGAGACCGGCCAGCTCATCGTCGGGGCGTGAAAGCCGTTGTCGATCAGCCGCTTGGCGATATCGTCAACAGAAATGCCAACCTCGCCAAAGGGGCGGGTATCAAGGATGCATTCGTGTGCCACGCGACCCCGGTTGCCCATGAACAGCACCGGATAGGCCCCGCGCAGCCGCGCCGCGATGTAGTTGGCGTTGAGAATGGCAACGCGCGTTGCTTGCGTCAGCCCTGCGCCACCCATCATCAGGCAATAGGCCCACGAGATCAGCAGGATCGAGGCAGAGCCATAGGGAGCGGCAGAAACCGGCCCCTCTTGCCCGCCGGTTTCGGAATGGCCGGGCAGATAGGGCGCCAGATGCGCGCGCACCCCGATCGGCCCCATGCCGGGGCCACCGCCGCCATGCGGGATGGCAAAGGTTTTATGCAGGTTGAGGTGGCTGACATCGCCACCAATCTCGCCGGGCCGCACCAACCCTACCAGCGCGTTCATGTTGGCACCGTCGATATAGACCTGCCCACCGTAACGGTGGGTGATGTCACAAACCTCGCGCACGGTTTCCTCGAACACGCCATGCGTCGAGGGATAGGTGATCATGCAGGCGGCCAAGGTGTCGCCCGCCGCGTGTGCCTTTTGCGTGAAATCTTCCACGTCGATGTCGCCGTTGGGCATCGCCTTGACGACCACCACTTTCATCCCCGCCATCTGCGCGCTAGCCGGGTTTGTGCCATGCGCCGAAACCGGGATGAGGCAGACCTTGCGTTGCCCCTGCCCTTGCGCGCGATGCCACGCCAGAATGGTCAAAAGCCCCGCGTATTCGCCCTGCGCGCCCGAGTTGGGTTGCATCGAAAAGGCGTCGTAGCCGGTGATGTCGCACAGCTTCGCGGTCAGGTCGGCGACCATCTCTGCGTAGCCCTCGGCCTGATTGGCGGGAACAAAAGGGTGCAGGCTGCCAAACTCGGGCCATGTCAGCGGCATCATTTCGGCAGCGGCATTCAGCTTCATCGTGCAGGAACCGAGCGGAATCATCGCTCGATCCAGCGCCAGATCGCGGTCCGAAAGGCGGCGCATGTAGCGCATCATCTCGGATTCGGCTCGGTTCATGTGAAAGACCGGATGCGTCAGATAGGATGACTGGCGCAACAGGTTTTCGCTGAAACCAAGCTGGCGCGCCGGTTCGGGCGCATCGAGAATACCAAAGGCGTCGAGCACGCGGGTGATCACGTCGGCGTCGGTGGTTTCGTCAACCGAAATGCCAACCCGGTCGCGGCCGATCTTGCGCAGGTTCAGCCCTCGGTGGCGCGCCGCCGCCATGATCCCCGCCTGCCCCACGCCCACCTCAACCGTGATCGTATCGAAGAATGCGTCTGGTTGCACTTTTGCGCCAGCGGCGCGCAGGGCATTGGCCAGTTGCACCGCGTTAAAATGCACTTTCTCTGCAATCATGCGCAGGCCCACCGGCCCGTGAAACACCGCGTAGAACGAGGCCATAACCGCCAGCAGCGCTTGCGCGGTGCAGACGTTCGAGGTAGCTTTTTCGCGGCGAATGTGTTGCTCGCGGGTTTGCAGGCTTAGCCGATAGGCGCGCCCACCGCGTGAATCGATCGAAACACCAACGATCCGCCCCGGCATCGCCCGCTTCATCTCATCGCGGCACGACATGAAGGCGGCATGCGGGCCGCCGTAGCCCATCGGCACGCCAAAACGCTGCGCCGAACCAACTGCGATATCGGCCCCCATCGCCCCCGGCTCCTTCAGAAGGCAAAGCGCCAAAAGATCGGTTGCCATAATCGCCACCGCCCCCGTGCCGTGCAGTGCTGCAATCTGGCTTTCGAAATCGCGGACGTGGCCATAGGTGCCCGGATACTGAAAAATCGCGCCGAAAACGCGCGCGGGGTCAAGCGCTTCGGGCGCGCCTACGATGATCTTGATGTCAAGCGGTAGCGCCCGAGTGCGGATCACGCCAATCGTCTGCGGATGGCAGTTTTCATCAACAAAAAATGCCCGCGCTTTCGACTTGGCCACCCGTTCGGCCATCGCCATCGCTTCCGCCGCCGCCGTCGCCTCATCCAGAAGCGAGGCGTTTGCCACCGGCAGGCCGGTCAGGTCGCTAACCATGGTTTGGTAGTTCAGTAGCGCCTCTAGGCGACCTTGCGCGATTTCGGGCTGATAGGGCGTGTAGGCCGTGTACCACGCCGGGTTTTCCAGAATGTTGCGCTGAATCGCGGGTGGCGTGACGGTGCCGTAGTAGCCCTGCCCGATCAGCGAGGTCATCACCCGGTTCTTCGCCGCAACTTCGCGCATTTTCGCCAAAAGCGCGTGTTCGGTCATCGGTGCCCAGCCAAGCGGCTGGGTCTGGCGGATCGTGCGCGGCACGGTCTCGTCGATCAGCGCATCAAGGCTCGCCGCGCCCACCACTTTGAGCATTTCCGCCATTTCGGCGGGGCTCGGCCCGATATGGCGACGGTTGGCAAAATCGTAGGTGTCGTAGGTGGTAGGAGTGAAGGTCATGCGCCGTCTCCAGAAAGAGCGTTTTGGGTCTGCATATCACGCGCCAAGGCGCGGCGAACCGCCGCGCCATCTGGCTTCTGTTTTCGGACCACCGAGCAAGGCCGCATCCGCATCGCTGTAGCCTTTGGGCCATGCCATGCCGGGCCGCCTCAGTCGATCAGCGCCTTGTAGGCCGCCTCGTCCATGAAACCGTCAAGCACCTTGAGGCTTTCCAATTTCATCTTGAAAAACCATGCCTTACCCATCGGGTCTTCGTTCACCAGCCCCGGATTGTCGCCCAGATCGGCGTTGACCTCGACGATTTCGCCATCGACAGGGGCCAGAATGTCGGATGCCGCCTTGACGCTTTCGATCACGCTGACTTCGTCGCCCCGTGCAACCTTGGTGCCGGGCGCAGGCAGTTCCACAAACACCACGTCGCCCAAGGCTTCCGCCGCGTGCTCGGTGATGCCAACCACCACGAGGTCACCCTCGACGCGCAGCCATTCATGTTCTTCGGTATATTTCATCTGAACGCTCCTCAGCGTTTGAAGGTGGTAGGTTGGAACGGTAGCGGGGCGATCCGCGCGGGCAATCGCCGCCCGCGCACATCGCCATAAACGGTTGTACCCTCAGCCAGATCGGCGGGCAGATAGGCCATCGCCATCGGCGCGTTGATCGAGGGGCCAAAGCCACCCGAGCAGATCACGCCAAGTGGTGCGCCCCCGTCGGGTGTTGCGTAGATTTCGACGCCTTCGCGCATCGGCGCGCGGCCCTCGGGCAGCAGACCCAACCGACGGCGCGCGGGCCCTGCGGCCAGTTCGCCCAAGATTCGCGCAGCACCCGGAAAGCCGCCTTCGCGTGCCCCGCCCGCTCGCCGTGCCTTTTGGATCGCCCAAGAAAGCGAGGCTTCAATCGGCGTGGTGGTGGTGTCAATGTCGTGGCCGTAAAGGCAAAGCCCCGCTTCCAGCCGCAGACTGTCGCGCGCGCCAAGGCCGATCGGCTCGACCTCGGGCATCGCGAGCAGCGCCTCGGCAAAGGCGACAGCGCGGGCGTCGGGCACCGAAACCTCAAACCCGTCCTCGCCAGTGTAGCCCGAGCGAGAGATCCAAAGTTCGCTGCCAGCCCAGTCGAATACGCCAACATCCATGAACCGCATCGCAGCCACCCCCGGCACCAGCCGCGCCAACGCCGCCTCGGCAGCGGGCCCTTGCAGTGCGAGCAGGGCGCGATCGGTGATTTCGGTCACTTCCAGCGCCAGATTTGCGCGCATATGGGCAATATCAGCACCTTTGCAGGCCGCGTTGACCACAACGAACAGATGATCGCCCCGGTTCGCAACCATCAGATCGTCCAGAATACCGCCCGCCTCATTGGTGAACATCGCATAGCGCTGTCGCCCCTCGGCCAGCCCGGCGAGGTCCACCGGCACTAGCGCCTCAAGCGCCAGCGCGGCATCGACCGCCCGCCCCGATGGCGCGCGCAAGATCACTTGCCCCATATGGCTTACATCGAACAGCCCGGCAGCGGCGCGGGTATGCAAATGCTCTTTCAATACCCCCAGCGGATATTGCACAGGCATTTCGTAGCCCGCAAAAGGCACGATTTTCGCGCCAAGGCGCACATGAAGATCGTATAGTCCGGTCCGTAACAGGTCGGCCATGCCGTCCCTCCCCGATTGGCCGGAAAATCCGGCATCGCGCCCAAGGCAGGCTACCGCCTACCCAACCCGATGCCCCCTCTGTCCCTTGCGCCTGAGATCGTTATCCCTTCGGCGGGTGCAAGCGCACCTCTCTCCAGAGTCCTTCTGCCAGAACGGTCCTTTGCGCCTGAGAGTTTACCGGGGCGGTTGCTCCTTCGGCACTAACGGGGCTCTCCCCGCCAGATTCTCCCGATCCTGACGGCCAAGCGATAGCCTGCCACGCCCCCGGCTGGCAAGGGGCTGTGTGACGCGCCGATCGCGCAGTCCTGCAGTAACGCCCGAATTACCGGCTTGGCGTCGAGAGCCACGCCCCGGCGGCATCAGCCGCGCCCGCGCACCCGTTGCAGCAGTGGCATCAGCTCTGCCATCTCGGGGCCATGGTCCATCCCGGTCATCGCCTTGCGCAGCGGCATGAAAAGGCCCCGGCCCTTGCGCCCGGTTGCGGCCTTGACCGCAGCGGTCCAGCGCCCCCAAGTCTCCCCGTCATAAGGCGGGTCGGGCAATAGCTGCATCGCGGTGGCGACGAACTCGCTGTCCTCTGCCTCTATCACAGGCTCTGCACCTTCCAGCACCAGCGCGGCCCAAGGTGCCAGATCATCGAGCGTGGTGATATTCTTGGCGGCCACCGACCAGAACTGCTCGGCAATTGCCGCGGGCACACCAAGCCCCGCAATCCGTTCGCTAACAGCGGCGTAAGGCAGGCGCTGGTTACGTTCGCGCGTCAGCGGCATCAGGTCTTCGGGGTCAAGTTTGGTCGGCGCTGCGCCAAACTGCGAAACCTCAAAGCCAGCGGCAATCTCATCAAGGCTCATGCGCAATTCCACCGGCTGGCTGGAACCCAACCTTGCCATCAGGCTCAAAAGCGCCTCGGGGGCGACGCCACGCGCACGCAGATCGCGCAAGGATAGCGTACCGAGGCGCTTGGAAAGCTCTTCGCCCTGCGGCCCGGTCAGCAGACTGTGGTGCGCAAAGGCGGGCGGTGTGCCCCCCAGCGCGCGCATGATCTGAATTTGCGTGGCGGTGTTTGTCACATGATCAGCACCACGCACGATATGCGTGACGCCCATCTGCAAATCATCCACCGACGAGGCGAAGGTATACAGCACCTGACCATCGGCGCGGATCAGCACCGGGTCCGAAAGGCTGGCCGCGTCAATCGAGATCGGCCCCATGATGCCATCGACCCACTCGATCCGCTCTTGATCGAGCAGAAAGCGCCAATAGCCTTCGCGCCCCTCCTCGCGCAGACGGTCTTTGTCGAGCGCGCTTAGCGTCAGCGCGGCGCGGTCGTAAACCGGCGGGCGGTGCATGTTCAAAAGCTTCTTGCGCTTCAGGTCCAGTTCAACCGGGCTTTCAAAGCACTCGTAAAACTTGTTCATCGCGCGCAGGCTTTCGGCTGCCGCCTCATAGCGGTCAAAGCGTTCCGATTGCCGCTCCAGCCTGTCCCACGTCAGGCCCAGCCATTCGAGATCTTCCATGATCGCGTCGGCGTATTCGGGGCGCGAGCGTTCGCGGTCGGTATCATCCAGGCGCAGAATGAACTGCCCGCCCGCCTTGCGCGCGATCAGCCAGGCCATCAGCGCGGTGCGCAGATTGCCGACATGGATATAGCCGGTTGGCGAAGGGGCAAAGCGGGTGACGGTGGTCATTTTGGACACTCCTCGTTGCCTCCGCTCTTTCACAAGGCGCGGCTTTTGTCCATATCGGGGGAAGGCATGGAGGCCGGTATGCAAGACTGGGATGCGCACATAGCGCCGGGGCTGGACGAGATCGAAGCGATGGCCGAGGCGGCGCGCGCGGCCTTGCCCGAGGTTTTCGCCGCGAAGGCCGCCGCGATCGTGTTGCGCGTCGAGGACTTCGCCAGCGATGAGATGCTCGCGCAAATGCAGATCGAAGACGGGTTCGAACTGACCGGGCTGTATGAAGGTATCCCGCTGACGGAAAAATCGGTGATGGATCAACCGATGGGGCCGGATGTGATCTGGCTTTTCCGTCGCCCGATTCTTGATGAATGGGTGGCGCGCGGCGATGTGGCGCTTGGCACATTGGTCGCGCATGTGATGGTGCATGAAATGGCGCACCACTTTGGTTGGTCTGATGATGACATTGCGGTGATAGACCGCTGGTGGGAGTAATCCGGGCTTTGGCGATGACTGCGCCCGTGACACTCTGAGCGAACTTTCTGCAATCAAAGGGAGTCCACCATGCACGCACCCGTGACCCGTCGTAGCGCGCTTCTGGCCGCCGTATCTTTGCCATTTGCCGCTGCCCTTCCCCGCACCGCGCGCGCCGCCGCCCCGATGCAGGGCGCAGCGATTGCGCCCTTTCACCGCGTCACCTTGGGTGATTTCGAGATCACCACGCTGCTTTCTGGAACCCGTATCGTAGAAGACCCGCATACGATCTTTGGCACCAACGCCTCGGATGCCGATTTCGCTGCCGCCGCTGAAGCGGCTTTCATTCCCACCGATAAGACGCGATTCTTTTTCACCCCGGTCCTGGTCAACACCGGAACAGAGTTGGTGCTGTTCGACACAGGCAATTCGGCGGCCGAAATCACCGCCGCGCTGGCGGCGGCGGGCATTGCCCCCGATCAGGTTGATACCGTGGTCATCACCCACATGCACGGCGACCACATCGGCGGGCTGATGGAAGGGGCAGCGGAAACCTTCGCTAACGCCCGTTATGTTACTGGCGCTGCCGAACATAATTTCTGGTCGGCGGCGGGCAATGCAGGCTTTGACGCCAAGGTGCGCCCGCTGAACGCGCGCATGAGCTTTCTTGACCCCGGCGATAGCCCGCTGTCGGGCATCACCGCCATTGCCGCACCGGGGCACACGCCCGGGCACATGGCGTTCCGCCTTGAAAGTGGTGGGCAGGGCATGGTGCTGATCGCCGATACCGCGAACCATTATGTCTGGTCGCTTGAGCAGCCCGATTGGGAGGTGCGCTTTGATTCCGACAAAGCCCAGGCCGCAGCCACCCGGCGTGACCTGCTGGGCATGATCGCGGCTGAGCGGCTGCCTTTTGTCGGGTATCACATGCCGTTCCCGGCGCTTGGTCATCTGGAGGCAAAGGGCGCGGGCTGGCGCTATATTCCTGTCTCGTATCAGTTGAGCCTTTAAGCAGGGGTTGCGGCGAAAGCGCCTCAACCTATGTGTTTGTTAGCGCCACCACTGGAATCTCTCACGCGAAAGTGGCAGTGTATGCGCGTATCAGACGAGGCTGCCGATGAACCCGATCCTAACCGTGACGTTGAACCCGACGGTCGATTTTTCGACTACGACCGACGCGGTAGAGCCCGACCGCAAGCTGCGCTCGACCAGCCCCGACACAGACCCCGGTGGCGGTGGCATCAACGTCAGCCGCGCCATCACTATACTAGGTGGTCATTCCACCGCCTTTGTGGCGGTGGGCGGGCCGATGGGCGACAAGCTCGTGCACCTTCTGACGGACGCTGGCATCGGCCTTGCCCCGTTCCCGGCACCAGGCGAAACCCGGCTAAGCTTTTCGGTGCACGACAAGGCCAGTGGGCATCAGTATCGGTTTGTGACGCCTGGGCCGGACTGGCCGCTGAAATCGGTGAATGTGGCGCTGTCGCGGATTGCACGCGCGGCACCACGTGGTGGTATTGTGGTGCTGTCGGGCAGCCAACCGCCGGGTGTGCCAGCCGATTTTCCCGCCCGGCTAGCCGCGCGAATCCGGCGCGCCGGGGCGCGGCTGGTGCTCGATACCTCGGGCAAGCCGCTGCACCATTTGCTCAAGGCGGCCACCTCCCCGGTGTATCTGCTGCGAATGGATGGTGAAGAGGCCGAAGAAATGGCGGGCCACGCCTTGCCCAACCGCGCGGACAGTGCTGACTTCGCGCAGCACCTGGTAGAACGGCGGGTGGCGGAAATGGTGATCGTGGCGCGCGGTGCCGATGGTTCGGTTCTGGCCACGGGCGAGGGGCGCTGGCATGCAGCTGCCGCCAAGGTCGAGGTCGTTTCCAAGACTGGGGCAGGCGATAGTTTCGTTGCTGCCTTCGTGCTGGCGCTAAGCCGAGGCGAGTCACCCGAACGCGCGCTGCAAAAGGGTGCTGCTGCGGCAAGCTCTGCAGTAACAACGGCGGCGACACAACTTTGCCGCGCTGCCGATGTGCGCCGTCTGACGCCGCATTGCACGCTTAGCCGGGTTTAGGAGATCCGGCGGCGTTACCGCCGCCGGGTCAGTCCTTTTCAGGCGCGTGCTGCGCGGCGGAACACCAGCGCGGCAAACAGCCCGAACAGAGTTTTCGAAACGAAGCTTGCACCATAAGGCACGATCGTGACGAAGGCCGGGTTGACGATCGGCAGGATCACAAAGAAGTTCATGCTCCAGACGCAAACCAGAATGCCCAGGATCATCGCGAACTCGGTCCAGCTACCAGCCAGCTTCGGGAAGACGCGCGCAACAAAATATGCTGCCGCAATACCCAGCCCGATCGCCAGGACCATGTGGATCACCAGACCCAGCGCTACTGAATATGAGGCGTTTGCCAGTGACGGAAATACGGTTTCAGTAATGCCACGCGCCACATCGGCGCTGCCAGAGCCAACGAGCCCGCGATAAATTGCTATCCATGCTATCTCGGCGGCGCCCCCTGCGAGCCCCGCCCAAAGCCCTGCCGTCAGCAAAGAACGCCGGTTCGGCGCGACGCTTTGGGTCATGATCTGCTGCATCTCTCGTCTCCTTGAATTTACGATCAACCGCCGGCTGACGGTCAAACCTGCCACCTCTGCAGAATCGGAGCCTGCGCGCCGGTTCTGCGGCTGCCCCTTTGAACTGCCGTAGAACGGTGCCCTTTGCACTGATACAAGTCAATTCCGCGATGCATGGCGGCTATGCATTTTTAACCTTGGTCGCGCCACCGGTTCACCATCGGATAGCGACGATCAAGCCAGAAGGCGCGGGTTGAAAGCCGCGGGCCGGGGGCCGACTGAAAACGCTTCCACTCTGAAATATAAAGCAGATGTTCCACGCGCTTCACCGTAGCGCGCTCAAACCCAGCCGCCACCACCTCGGCGACCGACTGATCGCCTTCGACCAGCCGTTCGAGAATCGCATCCAGCACCTCATAGGGGGGCAAGCTGTCCTGATCCTTCTGGTCCGCGCGCAGTTCCGCGGTAGGCGGCTTGTCGATTACTGCCGGTGGAATAACCTCGCCCGTCGGGCCTTCCATCCAGTCGCGATGGTTCGCATTGCGCCAGCGGCAGGTTTCAAACACGCGGGTTTTGTATAAGTCTTTCAGTGGGTTGTAACCGCCTGCCATATCGCCATAGATGGTGCAATAACCCACCGCCACCTCGGATTTATTGCCGGTGGTCAGCAGCATCTCGCCATGCTTGTTGGAAATCGCCATCAGCATCAGTGCACGCAGTCGCGATTGGATGTTTTCCTCGGTGACATCAGGTGCTGTGCCCGCCATCACGCCCGAAAGGGCCTGCGCCACCGCCCCGCGCGCGCCTTCGATCGATACCGTGTCGAGGCGACAACCAAGGCGGTGGGCAACATCTGCCGCATCATCAAGCGAGGCTTGCGAGGTAAACTCGGACGGCAGCATGACGCAACGTACATTTGCCGGGCCCAGCGCATCGGCGGCAATAGTTGCAACCAGCGCCGAATCAACTCCGCCCGAAAGCCCGAGCAACACTTTGGAAAACCCCGATTTTCCAAGGTAGTCCTTCAGCCCCAGCACCATCGCGCGATAGTCTTGCTCCCAAGTGTCGGGCTGTGGCGCAAGTCGCCCTTGCAGCACGCGCCAGCCTTCAGGGCCGCGCGCAAGATCGACGTGCTCGATCACTTCGTCGAAGGGCGGCAGTTGCAGCGCCAGTTCGCCGCCGGGGTTCAGTGCAAAACTTGCGCCGTCGAAAAGCTGGTCATCCTGCCCGCCGACCGCATTGAGGTAGATTAGCGGCAGCCCGGTTTCGACCACCCGTGCCACGATCACCTGCATGCGCAAATCAAGCTTGTCGCGCCGATAGGGCGACCCGTTTGGCACCAGTAGCACCTCGGCACCGGTTTCGACCAGCGCCTCGGGTACATCCTCATGCCAGGCATCCTCGCAAACCGGGGTGCCGACTCGCAGCGGGCCGATTCGGTAAGGGCCTGAAATCGGCCCCTGATCGAACAACCGCACCTCGTCAAAAACATCGTTGTTGGGGCGGTGGTGCTTGAGCATCCGCGCCACTACCTTGCCGCCCTGCAGCACCCACCAAGCGTTATACAGGCCGCTGTCGTCGCTGTAGGGCCCCCCTATGCCCAGCGCCGGGCCGTCGGCACACGTCACCGCCAACTGCTCCATCGCCGCCATCGCGTCGGCCACGAAAGCGGGTTTCAACACCAGATCCTGCGTCTGATAGCCGGTCAGGAACATTTCGGGCAGGGCCACCATGTCGGCCCCAGCCGCGCGCCCGGCCTGCCAAGCCTGCTCGGCCTTGGCGGCGTTGGCGCCAAAGGCACCCACGGTCGGGTTCAACTGGGCGATGGTCAGGCGAAAGCGATCACTCAAGGCAGGCTCCACACAGCTTCTCGCCCGGTTTAGCAGAACGACGCCCAAGCGAAAGTGCGCGCGTGCACCCCGCCTGCCTGCTTCATGCTCCGCACGCGACTTGTCAGCGCCGGATCAGAGGCTTAGATTTGCGCCCAGGTTTCGCGCGCAAGCGTTGACGGGGTCGCGAACGGGGGTTGGCAGATGACGGGCATGCTTCGGGCAGGGTTCGGGCTAGCGGTGGTGCTGGCGCTGACGTCCGGCGCTGCGCTGGCGCAGCAAGTGACGACCAAACAATACGAAGACGGCGGCTTTTACGAAGGCAGCTTCAAAGACGGTCGCCAGCACGGCTTTGGCACCTATCGCACCACCGATGGCTACGAATACGCCGGCAACTGGGTCGACGGCGTGATCGAGGGTGAAGGGCGCGCGCGCTTTCCCAACGGCTCGGTCTATGAGGGCAGCTTTGTCGCGGGCCAACCGCAAGGCAAGGGCCGCATCGTCTTTGCCGATGGTGCCAGCTACGAGGGCGATTGGGTTGCGGGCGAGATGACCGGCGAGGGCATCGCGGTCTATGCCAACGGCACCCGCTACACTGGCAGTTTCGTGAATGCCGTGCACAACGGTGTGGGCGAGATGCAGGACGCCGATGGCTACATCTATTCCGGCGATTGGGTGATGGGCGTCAAGGAAGGCAACGGTCGCATTACCTATGCCGATGGCTCGATCTATGAGGGCCAGATGCTTGGCGGGCAGCGCGAGGGGCAAGGCAAACTGACCACTCCCGATGGCATGGTCTATGACGGAAGCTGGCGCGCAGGGCAGATGAGCGGCGCCGGGTCGCTGGTGCAGCCGGGTGGCGACATCTTCGAGGGCACCTTCCTTGATGGTAAACGGCACGGCACCGGCACCGTCACCTATGCCAACGGCGACAGTTACGAGGGCGGTTTTGTCGATGACCGCCGCGACGGTCAGGGCAGCTTTCGCGGGGCCGATGGCTATATCTATGAAGGCAGCTGGGTCGAAGGCCGGATCGAGGGCGACGGTCGCGTGGTTTACCCCGACGGCACGATTTACGAGGGTAGCTTTGTTGCTGACCAGCCCGACGGGCAAGGCCGCATCACCTATCCCGATGGTTCCAGCTACGAAGGCGGCTGGGCAGGTGGCATAATCGAGGGCCGGGGCGTGGCCAGCTACGCCAACGGCATGATCTACGAAGGCGAGTTTTTGGCAGGGCGCAACCACGGCCAAGGCCGCATGAGCTACCCCGACGGCTATGTCTATGAAGGCGCTTGGGCAGGTGGGCTGCGGCACGGCGAGGGGCGTGCTGTTTACGCCGATGGCTCGATCTACGAGGGCAATTTCGTGCACGGCCTGCGCGAGGGCAAAGGCGTGCTGACCACCCCCGCAGGCTACCGCTACGAAGGCGACTGGGTCGCAGGCGAGGCCGAAGGGCAAGGCGTTGCCAGCTACGCAACCGGCGATGTGTACGAAGGCGGCTTTGTCGCGGGCAAACGCCAAGGCCGCGGCGTGATGCTTTACGCCAGCGGCGGTGTCATCGATGCCGAATGGCGCGCGGACCTGCCCCTTGAGGCCACCCCCGAAGCTCCTGCCGCCGACCCAGCAGCAAGCGCACCCGCCGAGCCTGCCGCGGCTGAACCCACAGCCGACACGCCCACCGGGCCTGCCCCGGCAAATTGACCCATTGGCGGGTAAGGCCCGTGCTCTCCTTGCAGTGCCGGCAATGCCACACCGGGTTAGCGCCACAGTGCCACCTGATCCAGCCTGCGCGCCATTCCTTAACCCTGGCGTGTCTGCCGACACCGCGCGCAATTGATCCGGCACCCAACAAGGCTTTGCACCGCCCTCCGGGCGCGCCCTTCGTCGGCTCTATAAGCACGACCTGAGGCAAAGCTGCCACATGGTCAAAACCACGCAAACCCCCGCATAGCATTGCGCTATCAGGGTTTTCGGCCACGTTCTCTGCCCGCTGCTACGCCAAATCAGGCGCGCACCCCAATCGAAAACACTGCGTCGCCAAACCGCAACTTGCAACTAACTGACCGGTCAGTTAGTAATATCGCATGAATAATTCCACCCCCCCTTCCCCCAGCCCCGCTGCTGGCCCCAAGTTCCGCCGCCGCGCCGAAGCGCGCCCCGAAGAGGTGCTCGACGCCGCACTGGCGCTGTTTGTAGAGCGCGGCTATACCCACACCACCGTCGATCAGATCGCGCGCAGCGCCGGCATATCCAAAGGTGCGGTCTATCTGTACTTCCCCTCTAAAAAAGCCCTTCTCGAAGGGCTGGTGCGCCGCGCAATCGGTCCGGTGGCGGCATTTGCGCAAGGCCTCATTGGCGGCGCGCAGGGCGATCCGAGGCCGCTGATCGCCCGTTTTCTGCGGATGATAGCAACGGCGCTCAGCGACCCGCACACACTTTCGGTGCCCAAACTGGTGATCCGCGAGGCGATGGCCGCGCCCGAGATCGCAAAGCTTTACCACGACGAAGTTCTGGCCAGCTCGATTCCTGCAATGCAGCGGCTGATCGCGGCGGGCGTGGCAGGCGGTTACATCCGCCCGATCGACCCGGAAATGGCGGTGCGCTGCGTAGTCGGGCCGCTGGTTGCACATATTCTGCTGTCGGAAGTGTTCGGCGTCACCCCGGCTGACGGGTTGGCGATTGACCGGCTGATAGAAACCCATCTGGCCATACTTTTGGCCGGACTTGACCCTGAAACGGAGCCGTCAAAATGAGCGCCATGCCAGGCTTCCTCGTCGGTCTGATCGCGATTGTCTGGCCGGGGTTCGGGGCCGTGCCCGATCCCGGCTACAATGGCTATGTCGAAGCCGACTACCTGTATGTTTCGGCGACCGGCGCCGGACGTCTCAGCGAGATTACCGCCGTCGAGGGTATGTTGGTGACCGCGGGGCAGCCGCTGTTCCAGCTTGAAGACAGCGCGCAGGCATCGGCGCTGGCGGCTGCGCAGGCGCAAGTAGCCGCAGCGGCAGCTAACCTCGACAACCTGCAAACCGGTGCGCGGCCTGAAGAAATCGAGGTTCTGCGCGCCGCGCTGGCGCAAGCAGAGTCGCAGGAGCGGCTGGCGCAAAGCACGCTCGATCGATCCGAGCAGCTCATCATCAGCGGCACCGCCACGGTGGCGCAACTGGATTCGCAGCGCACCGCACTGGCCACCGCCAAGGCGCAGGTTGCGCAGGCGCGCGCGCAGCTTGCGGTTGCCGAATTGCCTGCCCGCGCCGCACAACGCAGCGCCGCCGAGGCCGCTCTGCACGCCGCCGAGGCCGAAGCCGAACGCGCCCGCATTGCGCTGGCCGAAAGGCAAGTGTCAGCCCCCGCCGCGGGCCGTGTCGAAAAGCTTTATTTCGACCTCGGCGAAGTGACGGGCATTGGCACACCTGTGCTGTCAATCCAGCGCGACGGGCCGATGACGGTGTTGTTCTTCGTGTCAGAATCTGACCGCCCGAAACTCGCGCCCGGTGCGCGCTTTCGCCTTTCGTGCGATACCTGCGCACCGGGGCTGACTGCCACCCTCACCCGCCTTGCAGCCAACCCGCAGTTCACCCCGCCGATGATCTATTCGCGCGATCAGCGCACCCGCCTTGTTTATCGCGCCGAGGCGAGCGTTAATGCAGCGGCGGGGCTATTGCCGGGTCAGCCGGTCAGCCTTGTGTATTGGCCATGAGCGACGATTTCGCCATTTCGGTGCGCGGCATCACCAAGCGCTTTGGCGCACGCACCGTGGTGGACAATTTCGACATGGACGTGCCGCGCGGCTCGATCTACGGCTTTCTCGGCCCGAACGGCTCGGGCAAGACCACCACGATCCGCATCATGTGCGGCTTGCTTACCGCCGATGGCGGCGATGGCAGCTGCCTTGGCTACGACATTCGCACCCAGTCCGCGCGGATCAAGGAAAACGTCGGCTACATGACGCAGCGCTTCTCGCTGTATGAAGACCTCACCATCCGCGAAAACCTCGACTTCGTGGCCCGCATGTATCGCATGAAGGGGCGGCGCGCGGCGGTGGAGCACGCGCTAGAAGACCTTGGCCTCGCAGACCGCGCCGGGCAACTGGCTGGCACCCTGTCTGGCGGCTGGAAACAGCGCCTCGCACTGGCAGCCTGCATGTTGCACAAACCCGCGCTGCTGCTGCTTGACGAGCCGACCGCAGGCGTTGACCCCAAGGCGCGTCGCGATTTCTGGGACGAGATTCGGCGGCTTTCGGCGGCGGGCGTAACGGTGCTGGTATCAACCCACTACATGGATGAAGCGGTCCAGTGCGATTACATCGCCTATATCGCTTACGGCAAAAAGCTGATCGCGGGGCCTTCGCATGAAATCCCGGCGATGATCGGGCTGCACACATGGCGCGTGCAGGGCCCTGACCTTAGCGCGCTAGAGGCCGAGTTGCGCGCCACACCGGGTGTCGAGCAGGTGGCGCGTTTTGGCGCTGTGCTGCACGTTTCTGGCACCGATGCCGCAGCACTCGAGGCGGTGGCAAAGGCGGGCATGGCGCGCGGCCTGCACCGCTGGCAAAAGAAGGACGCCGAACTGGAAGAGGCTTTCATCTATCTGATGGCCTCGGCATCCGACAACTTCAGCCGCGACGATGCACCCGAAGTCAAAGCAGGGGCGGCGGCATGATCGGGTTTTCGCTGGGCCGCTTCTGGGCGGTGCTTGCCAAGGAATTCGTGCAGATGCGGCGCGACCGGCTGACCTTTGGCATGATGGTCGGGATTCCGATCTTTCAACTGCTGCTGTTCGGCTTTGCGATCAACACCGACCCGCACCATCTGCCGACGCTGGTCGAAATCGTCGATGACGGCCCCCTTACGCGCGCCGTTCTGGCGGGCATGGAAACCTCGGAGTACTTCGCGTTCGTAGGGCGGGTTGACGGTATCGAGGCGGGCGAGCGCGCCTTGCGCGACGGCACCGCCAATTTCGTGGTCGTTGTGCCGCAAGGATTCGAGCGTGACGTGGTGCGCGGGCGCAGCCCAGAAATTCTCGTCTCTGCCGACGCATCGGACCCGGTGGCTGTGGGCAGCGCGATGAGCGCGCTTTCGGGCATACTCGAACGCGCGATCGAGCAGACGCTGAGCGGGGCGCTGGCCACAGCCCCAGCCACCCCGGCGCCATTTTCGATAACGCTGCACCGCCAGTTCAACCCCGAACAGGTAAGCTCTGTGAACACCGTGCCGGGGCTTTTGGCGGTGATTCTGGCGATGACGATGGTGCTGATAACCGCCGTTGCCATCGTGCGCGAAACCGAACGCGGCACGATGGAATCGTTAATCGCCACCCCCGTGCGCCCGTTTGAGGTGATGCTGGGCAAGATTCTGCCCTACGTCTTTGTGGGCTATGTGCAGACGGCAGTGTTTTTGATCGCCGCCGACCTTCTGTTCGACGTGCCGTTTCTGGGGTCGCACTGGGCGTTCTTTCTGGGCTTCAACCTCTATATCGTGGTCAATCTGGCGCTGGGTTTCCTGATCTCGACGCTGGTGCGCACCCAGATGCAGGCGATGCAGGCCAGCTTTTTCACGATTTTGCCCACGATCCTTTTGTCGGGGTTCATGTTCCCCTTCGCGGGTATGCCCGGCTGGGCGCAGGCCCTTGGCACCGCGATTCCAGCCACACATTATCTGCGCCTTGTGCGCAAAGTGATGCTGAAAGGCGCGACAATGGCCGACATCACCGGCGACATGGCGGCGATTGGGGTGATCCTTGCCGTGGTCGTGCTGTTCGCGATGCTGCGCTATCGCCAGACGCTCGACTAGCCAAGCGGGCCGCGCCCGGGCCAGCAAATGCCGCCCCGCGTTCTTCGATTTTGGCTTTTCTTTTCGCGCGCCCGCCGTATAGTGCGACCCCATGAACCGCACGCGGCACCCCATTGCCCCCTGCCCCGCACCGCATGACGCCTCGTCCTGCGCGCTGCCGCTTATTGGCCTGCTTCTTCTTGGTTGCGTCTGAGCGTGCCTTTGGGTGCGACCGCTCAGACTGGCCAGCACCCGAAACAGCCAAGCCCTTTCTGACAAACCCGAGATGACATCATGACCTCCGACCGTGTTCTGATTTTTGACACCACGCTGCGCGACGGCGAACAATCGCCCGGCGCCACCATGAGCCAGTCCGAAAAGCTCGAAATCGCGCTGCTGCTTGATGAAATGGGCGTCGATATCATCGAAGCCGGTTTCCCGATCGCCTCGGAAGGCGATTTTGAAGCTGTCAGCGCCATTGCCAAGGTCGCGAAATCGGCGGTGATCTGCGGCCTCGCGCGCGCCAACGTAAAAGATATCGACCGCTGCTGGGATGCGGTGCGCCATTCACCGCGCCCGCGCATTCACACCTTTATCGGCACCTCGCCCCTGCACCGTGAAATCACCAAGCTTGGGCAAGAGGCGATGCTGGGGGTGATCCACGACACCGTGACCCACGCGCGCAACCTCTGCGATAACGTGCAATGGTCCGCGATGGATGCAATCCGCACCGAGCGCGATTACCTTTGCCAAGTGGTTGAAACCGCGATCAAGGCGGGCGCCAGCACGATCAACATTCCCGATACCGTGGGCTACACGCTGCCCGAAGAAAGCGGCGCGATCATCCGCATGTTGCTGGAACGGGTGCCGGGCGCAGACGCTGTGGTCTTTGCCACGCATTGCCACAACGACCTCGGCATGGCGACGGCGAACTCGCTGGCGGCGGTCAGCGCGGGGGCGCGCCAGATTGAATGCACAATCAACGGTCTTGGCGAACGCGCCGGCAATACCGCGCTGGAAGAAGTGGTGATGGCGCTGAAAGTGCGCCGCGACCTGATGCCCTACAGCACCGGCATCGACACGACCAAGATCATGAACCTCTCGCGCCGCGTTTCCCAGGTTTCGGGCTTTCCGGTGCAATTCAACAAGGCGGTGGTGGGCAAGAACGCCTTTCTGCACGAAAGCGGCATCCATCAGGATGGCGTTCTGAAAAACGTCGAAACCTTCGAGATCATGCGCCCCGCAGACATCGGCATTACCGAAACCAACATCGCGATGGGAAAGCATTCGGGCCGCGCGGCGCTGCGCTCCAAGCTTGCGGATCTGGGCTTTGATCTGGCCGAAAACCAGCTCGGCGACGTGTTCGTGCGGTTCAAAGCATTGGCCGACCGCAAGAAAGAGATCTATGACGACGACCTGATCGCGCTGATGTCCGATACCGCCGCCAACACCGACAGCGATTATCTGCAGGTGAAATGGCTAAAGGTGATCTGCGGTTCTGAAGGCCAGTCGGCGGAACTCAAAATGTTGGTCGATGGTGTCGAGCATAGCGCAGACACTTCGGGCGACGGGCCGGTAGACGCTGCCTTCCGCGCGGTGGACACGATCTACCCACACAAGGCGCGCTTGCAGGTCTATCAGGTGCACGCCGTCACCGAAGGCACCGACGCGCAGGCCACCGTTTCGGTGCGCATGGAAGAAGACGGGCGCATCGTCACCGGATCGGCCGCCGATACCGACACGATCCTTGCCAGCGTGAAGGCCTATGTCGGCGCGCTGAACCGTTTGCGGGTGCGGCGCGCCAAGACTGCACCCGACGCTGACCGCAAGACTGTGTTCATGACCACACCTTCGTGATCGACTGCCCGGCGGTTTACCGCCGGGCATCCCCCTGCCGCCACGTCCTTTTCCCTTCCGCCCCAGCGCCCAGCGCCTTATATGAGGGGTTAACCAAGGCTCGTGCGTCCGAGTCGGGGGCGGATGGGTTTTGGGAAACGGGATATTCGAGATGGCAGGTTTTGGTCTGTTTTCGTCAGACATGGCGATTGACCTCGGCACCGCGAACACGCTCATCTACGTGAAGGGCAAGGGCATCGTGTTGAACGAGCCTTCGGTGGTCGCGTACCATGTGAAAGACGGCAAGAAGTCGGTTCTTGCGGTGGGCGAGGATGCCAAGCTGATGCTTGGGCGCACCCCCGGCAGCATCGAAGCGGTGCGCCCGATGCGCGACGGCGTGATCGCCGATTTCGATTCGGCCGAAGAAATGATCAAGCATTTCATCCGCAAGGTGGCCAAGCGCACGACCTTCTCGAAACCGAAAATCATCTGCTGTGTGCCCCATGGTGCCACTCCGGTAGAAAAACGCGCGATCCGCCAATCAGTGCTATCTGCTGGCGCACGGCGCGCGGGGCTTCTGGCCGAACCGATTGCGGCCGCCATCGGCGCGGGCATGCCGATCACCGACCCGACCGGCAGCATGGTTGTCGATATCGGCGGCGGCACGACCGAAGTTGCGGTGCTGAGCCTTGGGGACATCGTCTATGCCCGCTCGGTGCGGGTGGGCGGCGACCGGATGGACGAGGCCATCATCAACTACCTGCGCCGCCAGCAAAACCTGCTGGTAGGCGAATCTACCGCCGAGCGGATCAAGCTTGCCATCGGCAACGCCCGGATGCCCGACGATGGGCGCGGCATCGGAATGCTGGTCCGCGGGCGCGACCTGCTGAACGGTGTGCCAAAGGAAATCGAGATCAATCAGGCGCATATCGCCGAGGCGCTGGCCGAACCGGTGCAACAGATTTGCGAGGCGGTGATGACCGCGCTCGAGGCGACGCCCCCCGATCTTGCCGCCGACATCGTTGACCGCGGCGTGATGCTGACCGGGGGCGGCGCGCTGTTGGGCGATCTGGATCTGGCGCTGCGCGAACAGACGGGGCTTTCAATCTCGATCGCCGAGGCGCCGCTCAACTGCGTGGCGCTTGGCACCGGCAAGGCGCTCGAGTTTGAAAAACAACTTCGCCACGTGATCGACTACGACAGCTAAGCGCGCGGACTGCGCCGCGCGCACCACGCGCCCGCACCGGGGCCGCACCTGAGACGAGGCCAGCTTGGCAAGAGACCGCGACGACATCGACTTTGCCCGGCCCGTGCGGCGCATCCTCGTGGCGCTCATGGCGATCGCGCTGGCGCTGACCTTTCTGGTCTGGCGCATTGATAGCCCGCGGGTCGAACGCTTCCGCGCCGCTTTCATAGACCGCTTCGTGCCAACCTTCGACTGGGCGATGGTGCCGGTGACCAAGGTGCTTGGCATGGTCGAGGGTTTTCAATCTTACGCGCGCATCTACGAACAAAATCAGGAACTGCGGCGCGAGTTGCAGCAGATGAAGTCGTGGAAAGAGGCGGCTGTGCAACTGGAACAGCAAAACGCTAAACTCTTGGCGCAAAACGCCGTCCGGCTTGACCCCAAGCTGACCTCGGTTTCCGGCGTGGTGCTGGCCGATAGCGGCTCGCCCTTCCGCCAGTCGGTGCTGCTCAATGTCGGTTTGCGCGATGGTGTGGTGGATGGCTGGGCAACGATGGACGGGCTAGGGCTGGTTGGTCGCATTTCGGGGGTGGGGCAGACCACAGCGCGCGTCGTGCTGCTGACCGATGCCTCTAGCCGGGTGCCGGTGAAAATCGAACCTTCCGGGCAACGCGCGCTTCTGTCGGGCGACAACTCGACATTGCCGCTGATCGAGTTTCTGGAAAACCCCGAACAGGTACGCCCCGGTGATCGGGTGGTCAGTGCGGGTGATGGTGGGGTCTTTCCAGCGGGCATTCTAGTTGGGCAACTGGCGCAAGGCAGCGATCAGCGCCTGCGCGTGCTTTTGGCCGCCGATTATGAGCGGCTCGACTTTTTGCGCGTGCTGCGCGGCCACCCGGCCGAACAGTTGCAGGATGTGGGCGCGCTGATCCCGCCCCCGCCCGAGGTGGGCAGCGAAGAGGAGACCTCTGCACCGCTCAGCGCCCCTGCCGCAGAGCAAAGGCCCTCCGGCGATGGTTGACCCGATCTCCCGCCAGCTCTGGCTGCACCGCGCGATGTTTCTGGCGATCGCGATGGTGGTGCTGTTCCTGCGGTTGCTGCCGCTGTCGAGCGGCGCTTCCGGCTGGCCCGGGCCTGACATCACACTTGCACTGATGCTGGCTTGGCTACTGCGGCGGCCCGAGTATGTGCCCGCGCTGCTGATCGTTACGGTGATGCTGATTGAAGATCTGATGTTCCAGCGCCCGCCCGGACTCTGGGCGTTGATCGTGCTGGGGGGAACCGAGTTTCTGCGGGCCCGCGAGGTCAGCCTGCGCGATCTTTCGTTCATGCTTGAATGGATCACCGTGGGCGTGTTGTTGCTTGCGATGGTTCTGGCGGACCGTCTGGTGCTGGCGCTTCTGCTCGTGCCGCAACCGCAGTTAGGGCTGACCTTGCTACATTATTTGGCCACACTGGCCGCCTATCCGCTGGTGGTGATTGCCTCCTATACCGCCTTCGGGTTGCGCCGCGCCGCCCCCGGCGAGGTTGATGCCTTCGGGAGGCGCAGATGAGGCGTTCGCCCCGCGAAACCCTCGAAAGCACCCGCCGCATCAGCCGCCGCGGCCTGATGCTGGGCGCAATTCAAGCGGGCACGGTGGCGGTGCTGACGCTGCGGATGCGCAGCATGCAGCTGGCGCACGCCGATGAATACCGGCTGCTGTCGGAAGGCAACTCGATCAAGATCCGCCTGATCCCGCCCGCGCGTGGGCTGATCCACGACCGCAACGGCTATCTGCTGGCGGGCAACGAATCGAACTATCGCGTCACTATAACCCGCGAAGATGCGGGCGATGTGGCCAGTGTTTTCGCGCAACTGCGCCGCCTGATCGCGATCTCGGACGCCGAAGCTGAAACCATGCTGGCCGACATCCGCCGGCGCAGCCCCTTGACCCCCTTCACCATCGCAGACCGGCTTAGCTGGGAAGAATTTTCGCGCATCGCCGTCAACGCCCCCGCGCTGCCGGGCATAACCCCCGAAGTAGGCCTTTCGCGGTTCTACCCGCGGGCCGCGGATTTCGCGCATTCGCTGGGCTATGTCGGCCCGGTCTCCGATTTTGACCTTGGCCGGATTGAAGACCCCGACCCGCTGCTGCGCATACCGCGGTTCCAGATCGGCAAGATCGGCATCGAAACCAAGATGGAGAAGGCATTGCGCGGCCGCGCCGGCATCCGCCGGGTCGAGGTGAACTCGGCGGGGCGCGAAATGCGCGAGCTTTCCCGTCAGGAAGGGGTGCCGGGCGATACGCTGCAACTGACGCTGGATTATCGGTTGCAGAACTACGTGCAGACACGGCTTGGCACCGACAGCGCCTCGGCGGTGGTGATGGATGTGACCAATGGCGATATCCTTGCCATGGCCTCGGCACCTTCGTTCGACCCCAACCTGTTCGTGCGCGGCATCTCGACCACGGCTTACCGCGCACTGAATGAAGACGACCATCGCCCGCTCGCCGACAAAAGCGTGCAAGGCCTCTACCCGCCCGGCTCGACCTACAAGATGGTCGTGGCGCTCGCGGCGATGGAGGCGGGCGTGATCGAGCCCAAGGAAACCGTGCGTTGCAATGGCTATGTCGAGGTTGGCGGGCGCAAGTTTCACTGCTGGCGCCCCGCCGGGCACGGCAACATGACCCTGCAACAAAGCCTCGAGCAATCTTGCGACGTGTTTTATTACGAGGTTTCCCAACGCGTCGGCATCGACCGCATTTCCGATATGGCGCGCCGCCTTGGCATTGGCCTGCGCCACGATCTGCCGGTATCTGCCGTAGCCGAAGGCTTGGCGCCAACCACCGCGTGGAAAAAGCGCCGCTATGGCCGCGACTGGGTGGTGGGCGATACGCTGAACTCGGCCATCGGGCAGGGCTACGTGCTGACCTCGCCCTTGCAGCTAGCCGTGATGGCCGCCCGCATCGCCTCGGGGCGCGAGGTGGTGCCCCGCCTGATCCGTTCGCAAAACGGGGTCGAAATAGCGCCCCTCGATGCCCCCCCGCTCGAAATCGCGCCAGAGTATCTGGCCGCCGTGCGCGCCGGTATGGAGGCGGTGGTCAACGCGCCCAGAGGCACGGCACTTGCCTCGCGGATCGTGACCGCCAGCTTGCGCATGGCGGGCAAAACCGGCACCAGCCAAGTGCGCAACATTTCCGCCGCCGAGCGCGAAAGCGGCGTTTCGGCTAACGAGGATCTGCCTTGGGAACAGCGCGACCACGCGCTCTTTGTCGCCTATGCACCAGCCGATGCGCCCAAATACGCCGTCGCGCTGGTGGTCGAACACGGCGGCGGCGGCTCGGCGGTAGCCGCGCCACAAGCGCGCGATATGCTGCTGTTTGCAATGCGCGGCGGGCTGCCGCCGCTATCAGACTACCCCGAAAATCAGCGCACCCGCATCCAAAGTCAGCATGACGCCATGGATCTGGTCGATCCCGACGTGCCCCCCCCTTCGGCGAGCGAGCGCGCATGAGCCATCTAGACTATGGGTTGAAATCACCCCCCACCGGCATCCGCAAACTGCTCTATCTGAACTGGCCGCTGATCGTTCTGCTTGCGGCGGTTTCCAGCGTCGGCTTTCTCATGCTCTATTCGGTCGCCGGCGGCAGGATCGAGGTTTGGGCCGAGCCGCAGATGACGCGGTTCGCCGCCGGCATGGCGGCGATGCTGATTATCGCCATGGTGCCGATCTGGTTCTGGCGCAACCTCTCGGCGCTCGCCTATGTCTTTGCGCTGATCCTCTTGATCGCGGTCGAGTTTTTTGGCGATGTCGGCATGGGCGCACAGCGCTGGCTCGAAATCGGGCCGCTGCGCCTGCAACCTTCGGAAGTCATGAAAATTGCCTTGGTCATGGCATTGGCCGCCTATTACGACTGGCTAGACCTTGAGCGCACCTCGCGCCTTGTCTGGGTTATCCTGCCGGTGCTGTTGATCCTCGTGCCAACCGCGCTGGTGCTTTCGCAGCCCGACCTCGGCACCAGCCTGATGCTGGTGATGGGTGGCGGCATCATCATGTTCGCCGCGGGCGTCAGTTTATGGTATTTCGGCACGGTCCTAGCCATCGGTATCGCGGGAATCTGGGCGGTGTTGCTCAGCCGCGGCACCTCCTGGCAGCTTTTGCGCGACTACCAGTATCGCCGGATCGACGTTTTCCTCGACCCTGCCAGCGACCCGCTCGGCGCGGGCTACAACATCACGCAAGCCCAAATTGCACTCGGCTCGGGCGGCTGGGCGGGGCGCGGCTTCATGCAAGGCACGCAGTCGCGGCTGAACTTTTTGCCCGAAAAGCACACCGACTTCATCTTCACCACGCTGGCCGAAGAATTCGGCTTCATCGGCGGCATTTCGCTGCTGGCGCTATATACGCTGATCCTCGCGTTCTGCATCCACTCGGCGCTGTCCAACAAGGATCGCTACGCGGCCCTGTTAACGCTCGGAATCGGCGCCACATTCTTTCTCTATTTCGGCGTCAACATGGGTATGGTGATGGGGCTTTTGCCGGTGGTCGGCGTGCCCTTGCCGTTGGTCAGCTACGGCGGCACCGCAATGTTGATCCTGCTCATGGCCTTCGGGCTGGTGCAAAGCGCCCATGTCCACCGCCCAAGGTAACCTATTCATGCTCACCGTTCTCTTCGCCGCCCCCGCCCCGCTCTGGCCCAAATACGAAGCCCCGCTGGCTGCGGCCTTCACCCAAGCCGGGCTTTCGGTGCGCATGGCCAACCCCGACACCGCCCCTGAAACGGTCGATTACATCATCTTCGCACCCGGCGGTCCGCTGACCGATTTTACCCCTTACCGCAACGCGCGCGCCGTGCTCAGCCTCTGGGCAGGGGTCGAGCGGATCGTCTCGAACCCAACGCTCAGCCAACCCTTGGCGCGGATGGTGGACCCTTCGCTGAGCGAGGGCATGGTGGAATGGGTCAGCGGCCACGTACTGCGCTATCACCTCGGCATGGATGCGCATATCCTCGGCCAAGACGGCATCTGGCGCGGCGCGCTCACACCGCCACTGGCGCGCGAACGCGGCGTCACCATTCTTGGCCTCGGTGAACTTGGCAGCGCCTGCGCCAGGGCCCTTGCCGCCCTGAATTTCCGCGTCACCGGCTGGAGCCGCTCGCCCCGCGCGCTCCCCGCCGTCACCTGTCTCGCAGGGCATGGCACACTCGCCGCGGCACTGGCGGGCGCAGAGATCCTCGTCACGCTGCTGCCCAACACGCCCGATACCGAAAACCTGCTGAACGCGGCGACACTGGCACAGCTGCCGCGTGGCGCGCGGCTTATCAACCCGGGCCGCGGCAACGTCATCGATGATGCGGCACTTCTTGCAGCACTCGACAGCGGGCAAATTGCGCATGCTACGCTTGATGTGTTTCGCACCGAACCGCTGCCCCCCGCGCATCCCTATTGGGCGCATCCCGGTGTGACCGTCACCCCCCATATCGCCGCCGAAACGCGCCCCGCCAGCGCCGCCCTCGCGATTGCCGAAAATATCCGCCGCGATCACGCGGGCCAGCCGCTCCTCAACCTCGTCGATCGGGCGCGCGGCTACTGATCGCTGCTTCAGGCAAAATATCCCCGCCGGAGGCGTAGCGTGCCACAAGCCGCCGCGCATGGCTTAACAAAGCCACATCCGCGCCCTATAAGGCAGCGATAGCAGCGGAGAAGCCCCATGCGCAATGCCACCATCACCCGCCAGACCCACGAAACCCGCGTTGCGGTCACGGTCAACCTTGACGGCACCGGCGCCTATGAAAACGCCACCGGCGTTGGCTTTTTCGACCATATGCTCGACCAGCTCGCCCGCCACTCGCTGATCGACATGACCATCCACGCCACGGGTGATCTGCACATCGACGACCACCACACGGTCGAGGATGTGGGCATCACGCTTGGCCAGGCGCTCAGCGCCGCCTTGGGCGACAAGCGCGGCATCCGCCGCTATGGCCATTTCGACCTTGCGATGGACGATGCGCTGGTGCGCGCAGCCCTTGATCTTTCGGGCCGCCCTTACCTCGTGTGGAACGTCGATTTCCCGACGGCCAAGATCGGCAACTTCGACACCGAACTGGTGCGCGAGTTCTTCCAGGCGCTTTCGACCCATGCTGGCATTACGCTGCACGTTGACCAACTGCACGGCCTCAACAGCCACCATATCGGCGAGGCGGCTTTCAAGGCAGTAGCACGCGCCCTGCGCGCAGCGGTCGAACCTGACCCGCGCATGGGCGCTGCTCTGCCCTCGACCAAAGGCGCGCTTTGATGCTGACGGTGTTGGTCGATTACGAAAGCGGCAACCTGCATTCGGCCGAAAAGGCGTTTCAGCGCATGGCCGCCGACGTGGATGGCGGCAAGGTGCTGGTCAGCGCGCGCCCCGAGGATGTGGCGCGCGCCGACCGTATCGTGCTGCCGGGCGATGGCGCCTTTCCTGCGTGCCGTCGCGCGCTGGATGCGCATGGCGGGCTGTTTGAGGCGATCGAAGAAGCGGTGCACAGCCGCGCGCGCCCATTTCTTGGTATCTGTATCGGCATGCAGATGATGGCGACACGCGGGCTCGAATATTCCCAAACGCCTGGCTTTGACTGGATCGGCGGCGAGGTCGTGCGGATCGAGCCTGTGGATGGGGCGATGAAAGTGCCGCATATGGGCTGGAACGACCTCGTGATTGATCGCCCGCACCCGGTGCTCGCGGGTATCAGCACCGGCGATCACGCCTATTTTGTGCATTCCTATCACTTCAAGGTGGCCGACCCGGCGCATCTGCTGGCGCATTGCGACTATGACAGCCCGATCACCGCCATCGTCGGGCGCGCGAACATGGTTGGCACCCAATTCCACCCTGAAAAAAGCCAGGCCGCGGGCCTCAGGCTGATTGCCAACTTTCTAAGCTGGAACCCCTGAGGCCCGCGCGCGCTTTACTGCACTCGGGTCCAGGTGCCGCCATCGCGGCAGACGAACAGAATGCATCCCTCAACGGCAAGCGCGTTGCCGTTCATCTGCATTTTCGAGTTGTAGGTCTTGTCGCGGTCGGGCGACCAGATCTTGCCGCTGCCATAAGACCCGTCGCCTTTGGCAACCATGTCCCAGACAATCATCTTGCCGACGTTTTCCGACTCCATGGGCTTGCCCGCATTGTCATAAGAGCGGATCAGCGTGCCACACAGCTTATCGCCACAGGGCGCGATCTGCACATGGCCAAATTCGCCGTTGTCATCGGGAATCGTCTGCCAGATGCCTTCCACCGGGTCTGCCCATGCAGCGCCGGCCACGACGGCAAATGCCGCCGCCAGTATCATTTTCTTCATAGCTTTCCTCCCAGAAAGTCGCTCTATTCCGACACGCTGGCGAAATTCGCGCAAGCCTGACGTAGGGTCGCGTTTACCAGACGTTGTGCAATGCCAAATCTTCGCGCAGCGCCGCAGAAAAGTCGAGTGCCTTGACGCGCGCGCGCGTTAGCAGACTCACCACCACAAACAGCCCGGTGCTCACCCCCGCCACGCTGGCGGAAAGCCACGGGTTGAACACGCTCACCCCCTGAACCATCGCCAGCCAAACCGCGACCGCCGCGCCACCACCAAGGCAGGCAAGCGCCCCGGCCGCCGTGCCGCGCCGCCAGAAAAAGGCCCCGACAATGGGGGGAACCGTTACCAGCAAACCCGCGGCCGAAAGCGCCGCCAACTGGTCAACCACCCGCGCCGAATCGATGGCAAATCCGGCGGCGAACACAATCACCACCACCACCACCAACCGCCCGGCAAATACCTGCCGCGCGTCGCTGGCACCCGCCCCGATCAGATCGCGCGCCACCATCGAGCCGACCGTCAACGCAATCGAATCCAGCGTCGAAATTGCCGCCGAAAGCACGCCGATGATCAGCAGCACCGCCACCGCCACCGGAACCGCCCCCGAGGTCAGCAGCGCCGGCGTGGCAAGCGCGGTGTTTTCAAGCCCCGGCGCCAATTGCAGCGCCGCAAACCCCCAGATCACCGCAACCAAGGTAAAGACGAACCCGAACAGCAGCACCCAGATAATCATCCGCCGCATCGCCGCAAAATCGCGCGCCACAAACAACCGCTGGCTGACCTGCGGATTCGAAACCGCAAAGAAAAACCACGGCAGCGACAACGCGATAAACGTCGGCAGGCTCCAAAGCCCCGGCCCGGGCAGATCAAGCCATTGGCCGTGCGAGGCCTCCGTCGCCTCCACAAACGCCCCCGGTCCGCCGATTGCCGCCACCGCAAATCCCACCGCCAGCAGTGCGGAAACCAGCATGATCCCCGCCTGCGCCGCATCGGTCCATGCGACAGAGCGCAACCCGGCAAGCAGCGTCCACAAAAGCGCAAGGCCCGCGCCCGTCGCCACCGCCGCCGCCAGTGAAATCTTGCCCCCCGTCACACCCGAAAGCAGTAACCCGATGCCCGCCATCTGCGTGGTGCAATAAGGTAGCAGAAAGACCAGCGACACCACCGCCATCAGCCGCGCCACCGCACCGCTTCCATAGCGCGCGCCGATCATCTCGGCGGGCGAGATGAAACCCCATTTGCGCCCCGTCAGCCAGAACCGCGGCGCAAAAATCACCAGCAGGCTCAGCCCCGCGAAATAGATCAACTCAAACCCCAGCGCGCCAACACCGCCGCGGTAGGTCAGCCCGGTCAACACCACCAGCATGAAGGCCGAATAGGTGGTGGCACCATAGGAAAGCCCGGCAACCAGCCCGCCAAGGCGGCCACCACCCAGATAATAGTCGGCCGCCGTTCCGGTATTCTCGCGCCGCGCCGCCAGCGCGATCAGCACACCCACAACGGCAAAAACCGCAATCGCCACCCAGATCAACGTGCTTGAAATCATCGCCTCAGTCCCTCCAGCGCAGCACGGCCAGCAAGATCAACCCGATCACCGCCACGCCAAAAGCCACCCAGAACCCAAAGATCGCCAGTGAGGGCGCACCACCCGCAAGCACCCCGTAGGGAATGAACCCGCCCAAAAACACCAACAGCGCTGCAAGCGCCATCCATACCCTAAATCCCCGCTGCGCGGGGTGCTGCTGTTTCATAGTCCGTCTCCTCCTGCCCCTCGCCCGAAGGACCTATCGCCCTGCTCGAAAAAGCGCAACTCTTGCGCGACGCTAGGGCAACTTTGCCGCGTCGCGGTTTGCACCCGCGCCCGATTGCCGCTATCACCATGCCGAAATCGCGCCAGCGGAGCCCCCAAATGATCCTCTATCCTGCAATCGACCTCAAGGATGGCGCCTGCGTGCGCCTGATCCATGGGCGCATGGAAAGTGCCACGGTATTTGGCACCGACCCCGCCGCCCAAGCCGCAGCCTTCGTGGCGGCAGGTGCAGAGTGGTTGCACCTCGTTGATCTTAACGGCGCCTTCGCAGGCACGCCCATCAACGCCGCGGCGGTCGAGGCAATCCTTGCCCGCGTCAAGGTGCCGGTGCAACTTGGCGGCGGCATCCGTGATATGGCCACCATCGAGCGATGGCTGACGCACGGTCTTTCCCGCGTCATTCTCGGCACCGTCGCAGTCGAAAACCCCGGCCTCGTGCGCGAAGCCGCGCGCCGCTTTCCCGGCCATATCGCGGTCGGTATCGACGCGCGCAAAGGCTTTGTCGCCACCAAAGGCTGGGCCGAGGCCACGGCGGTCAAGGCCACCGACCTTGCAAAAAGCTTTGAAGACGCGGGTGTGACCGCCATCATCTACACCGACATCATGCGCGACGGCGCCATGCAGGGCCCCAATATCGACGCCACCGCCGCCCTCGCCCGCGCCGTCACCATCCCCGTGATCGCCTCGGGCGGTGTGGCAACCCTGGCCGATCTGGTCGCACTGCGCGACACCGGAGTAATCGCAGGCGCCATCTCGGGCCGCGCGCTTTATGACGGGGCGATTGATCTTGGCGCTGCGCTCGCGGCGCTCAAGACCTGATCACCGCTCCGTCGCCGGGTAGTGCCCGGCAGACGGCGCGCGGCGCGCAGCGCCCTCTTCCCACGCCCGCCCCAAGGCGCTAGCTAGGGGCAAAGGAGCTGCCATGCTGAAAACCCGCATCATCCCCTGCCTCGATGTCGCCAATGGCCGCGTCGTCAAGGGCGTCAACTTCGTCAACCTCGTGGACGCGGGCGATCCGGTAGAGGCGGCCAAGGCCTATGATGCAGCGGGGGCGGACGAGCTTTGCTTTCTTGACATCACCGCCACGCATGAAAACCGCGCCACTATGTTTGATGTGGTCACCCGCACCGCTGAACAATGCTTCATGCCCTTTACGGTGGGTGGTGGCGTGCGCAGCCACGAAGACGTACGCGCCCTGCTGCTAGCGGGGGCCGACAAGGTTTCGTTCAACTCGGCCGCCGTCGCCAACCCCGATGTGGTAGCCGAGGCCGCCGACCGCTTTGGCAGCCAATGCATCGTGGTAGCGATCGACGCGAAAACCGTCAGCCCCGGGCGCTGGGAAATCTTCACCCACGGCGGGCGGCGCGCCACCGGCATCGACGCGGTCGCGTTTGCGCGCACCGTCGCTGCCAAGGGCGCGGGCGAGATTCTGCTGACCTCAATGGACCGCGACGGCACCAAACAGGGCTTCAACATCCCCCTCACCCGCGCCATAGCCGATACCGTCTCGATTCCGGTGATCGCCTCGGGCGGCGTGGGAACGCTCGATCACCTCGTCGAAGGCATCCGCGATGGCCACGCCAGCGCCGTGCTGGCCGCTTCGATCTTTCACTTCGGCACCTTCACCATCCGCGAGGCCAAGGCGCATATGGCCGCCGCGGGCATTCCCATGAGGCTCGCATGAACGCCTTGTATCGCCTTGCCGCCACCATCGAGACGCGCCGCGGGGCTGACCCCGAGGCCAGTTGGACCGCGAAGTTGCTGGCCAAGGGGCCAGAGAAATGCGCCGAGAAATTCGGCGAGGAAGCGGTCGAAGCAATCATCGAAGCGGTCAAGGGCGATAGCGCGCGCCTGACAGCCGAGGCGGCGGATGTGCTCTATCATCTGCTGGTCATGCTCGCCGCGCGCGGCGTGACCCTTGCCGATGTCGAAGCCGAACTCGCGCGCCGCGAGGGCACTTCGGGCATCGCAGAAAAAGCCGCACGTTAAACTGCTTCAGCCCAAATATCCCCCGCGGAGCGGGCGGCGCGCGCAGCATTGCCTCCGGCGGGGATACTTGGCCTGAAGCAGTTGCAAGAGGTGGCGGGTCCAAGCACACAGCCATTGAACCCGGCGCGCGGCCCGGCTAGCCTGCCGCCCACGTATTTATGGAGAGTGCCATGCGTGACAATGCCCCTAATTCCTGGGAAGCCCGGGCCGACCGATATTCACTTTACGGCTTTACTGACCTGCCTTCGGTGCACGAACGCGGTGCCGTGGTGGTGACCCACGGCAAGGGACCCTATGTCTACGACACGCACGGGCGCGAATATCTCGATGCAAACTCGGGTCTGTGGAATATGGTGGCGGGGTTCGACCATCCGGGGCTGATCGAGACCGCGCAGAATCAATATACAAAGCTGGCCGGGTATCACGCCTTTTTCGGGCGGATGTCGGATCAAACGGTGATGCTGAGCGAAAAGCTGGTCGAGGTATCGCCCTTCAGCCGGGGTCGGGTGTTCTATACCAACTCTGGGTCCGAAGCGAATGACACGATGGTCAAGACCTTGTGGTTTCTGCATGCCGCAGAAGGCAACCCGCAGCGTCGCAAGATCCTTACCCGCATCAACGCCTACCACGGCGTCACGGCCGTTTCGGCCAGCATGACAGGCAAGCCTTACAACAGCGTCTTTGGCCTGCCGTTGCCGGGTTTTATCCATCTTGGCTGCCCCCATTACTGGCGGTTTGGAAAACCCGGCGAAACCGAGGCTCAGTTTACCCAACGCCTCGCGCGCGAGATGGAAGCGACTATCATCAAGGAAGGCCCCGATACCATCGCGGGCTTCTTTGCCGAGCCGGTTATGGGCGCGGGCGGGGTGATCGTGCCGTCGGACGGGTATTTCCAGGCGGTCGTGCCAATTTTGCGCAAATACGGGATCCCGATCATTTCCGACGAGGTCATCACCGGCTTCGGGCGCACTGGTAACACCTGGGGCTGTGAGACCTATGATTTCAAACCCGATGCGATCATTTCGTCGAAAAACCTGACCGCCGGGTTCTTTCCGATGGGGGCCGTGATTCTGGGCGAGGAGCTTTCGGACCGCGTGCAAGCCGCCGCCGAAGCGATCGAAGAGTTTCCCCATGGCTTTACTGCCTCGGGTCACCCGGTGGGCTGCGCCATCGCGCTCAAGGCGATCGACGTGGTGATGAACGAGGGGCTGGCCGAAAACGTACGCCACCTGACGCCGCATTTCGAGGCTGGGCTGGCGCGGTTGGCCGAAAACCCCAATATCGGCGAATGGCGCGGTAAGGGGCTGATGGGCGCGCTAGAGGCGGTCAAGGACAAGGCCACCAAGACCCCGTTCGACGGCTCGCTCAGCGTTTCGGAACGCATCGCCAATGCCTGCACCGATCAGGGGTTGATCTGTCGCCCGCTGGGGCAGGCCATTGTGCTTTGTCCGCCGTTCATCATGACGCTGCCGCAGATGGATGAGATGTTCGACAAGCTTGAACGTGCTCTGACCAAGGTGTTTGCCGAGGTCGCGTAAAGCAAAGGGGCCCCGCAGGGCCCCTTTTCACAGCTTGGCGAGTTTGGCCTGCAATTCGGCCAGCTGCTTTTTGATTGCATCAAGGTCTTCGCGGGCCGCGGGCTTGGGCGCATCGGGCGTGTTTTCAGCGCTGCCCGCGTCGGATTCGGGGGTCCACCCACCCATCATTGATTTCATGAAGGCCTGCTGCTGTAGCTGCAATGCCTCAAAGCCCGGCATCTTTGCCATCGGGTTGGGGAAGGCTGTCAGGTTTTCCATCAACTTCGATTGCCCCTCGCGCAGCATTTGGAACGAGGCGGCAAGAAACTGCGGCACGACGCTTTGCGCTTGCGTGGTGTAGCTGCGCACAAGGTCGGTCAACAGATCAACGGGCAGCACACTTTCACCGCGGCTTTCATGGTCAGACACGATTTGCAGCAGATATTGCCGGGTCAGATCGTCGCCCGACTTCAGGTCAATGATCTGCACCTCGCGGCCGTCACGGATGAAGGCGGCAATATCCTCCAGCGTCACGTAGTCGCTGGTTTCGGTGTTGTAGAGTCGGCGGCTGGCGTAACGCTTGATGAGCAAGGGCTTTGCGTCTTCGGCCATGGTTCCCTCCGGGCAATTCGGCAGTGCAGCGAAGCCTAATACGCGGGCGCACAAAAGCAACAAAAGAAAAGGCGGGCCTTGCGGGCCCGCCTCGAATCTTGTGCAGAAACTGAATATCTGCGGCGCGAAATCAGGCTTTGACGGTCGCGGTGGCTTTTTTGGCCGCGGCGGTCACGTCGGCAGTGGCTTTTTTCACGGCGGCGGACGCGTCTTCCGAGACTTCTTTGCCGGCCGCGAGCATCAGCTCAACGGTTTCCATCTGCACTTTCTTGGCGACTTCGGCGAAGGCGGCAAGGTTTTCAGAGGCGGTTTCGGCAGCGGCCGAGGCGAAATCGCTCATCGCTTTGCTGTAGTCAGCCGGGTCAGCTTTCGACTTCGACAGATCGCCTACACGGGCAAGGGTCGCCTTGGTCCAGGACGAGGAAATATCGGTCGATTTCTCGGCCGCTTCCAGCGCGACCTTGGCGAAACGCTCGCCCATCGCGGCGGTGTTTTTGAACGCATCCTGGAAGGCCGAGGTGTCGATCGGGAACGACGCCATCATGTCTTGCATGGTTTTGGTGTAATCTTGGGTCTTGCTCATCTGAGTATCTCCTGTTCAGGGCGCTGGCGGGGAAGTGCGGGCCCGTTGATTTCTGAACCAAGATATACTCGCTGCAGCGCGGCATTTCAAGTGCAAATTGCTGCGCTGCAGCATGTTGTTTTTCTGATATGCAATCAGGTAGTTGATCTCTCTAGTACATAGGTTCCGGGGGCTGGCGCCAGCACTGGGTGCGCCGAATCACCCAGCGCTCGTGCAGCAATTCGCTTGCCAGACCGCTCGGCAAGCCATGCGCCCCACTTCGGCCACCAACTACCCACGTGAAACAGAGAGGCTTGCTTCCAGGCCTCGGCATCCTCGATCGGCGCTTCTGATAGATAGTGCCCGTATTTGTTCTTGCCCGGCGGGTTGACGATGCCTGCAACATGACCCGACTCGCTGAGAATGAAGGTCTTGTCCTTGGCCCCCATCTGCGCGATTCCGGCGAAAGATGCCTTCCACGGCGCGATATGATCGGTTTCACAGGCAATCGCGCAAAGCGGCACCTTCACGCCCGCAAGCTTCACCTTTTCGCCCAATACGGTATAGCCTTTGCCCGCGAAGTTGTCGCGCTGGCAAAGCCCGCGCAGATATTCCACCGCCATCTTGCCGGGCAGGTTGGTGCTATCGCCGTTCCAGTACAGCAGATCAAAGGCCGGAGGCGCTTCGCCCATCATGTAGCTGCGGATCGCGGGGGCATAGATCAGGTCGTTTGCGCGCAAATAGCTGAAGGTTCGGCTCATGAAATAGGAACTCAATACCCCGTCGCGCTGCACTTGCTGTTCGATCCCGTCAACGAAATCGTCCTGCAAGAACGCCGTGAACTCTCCCTGGTCGGCAAAATCGGTCAGCGTGGTGAAGAATGTGGCTGAGTTGATCGACTTGTCGGCGCGCTTTTGTAGCAGCGCCAGCGTCAGCCCCAGTGTTGTGCCCGCGATGCAATAGCCGACCGCGTTGACCTTGGGTTCGCCGGTGATCGCTTTGACCTCGCGGATCGCGGTCAGATACCCGTCTTGCACGAAATCGTCCATACCGATCTCGGCATACGAGGCATCGGGGTTTTTCCAAGCCACCACGAATAGCGTGTAGCCCTGATCGACGATCCAGCGGATCAGGCTGTTTTGTGGCTTCAGATCAAGAATGTAGAACTTGTTGATCCACGGCGGAAAAATCAACAGCGGCGTTTTATGCACCGTCTCGGTAGTGGGCGTGTACTGAATCAACTCGAAAAGATGGTTGCGAAAGACCACGCCGCCTTCCGCGGTGCCAAGGTTGACGCCCACTTTGAACGCGTCGCGGTCGGCTAGCGTGATGATCAAATCGCCCTTGCTCGCCTCGATATCTGCCACAAGATTTTCCAGCCCCTGCACAAGGCTCGCACCCTCGGTCGCCACGGCGCGTTCCAGCGCGTCGGGGTTGGTGGCCAGAAAGTTGGTTGGCGCCATCATGTCGATGATCTGGCGGGTAAAATAATCCACCCGCTTGCGATCGACCGGCTCCAGCCCCTCGATCTTGCCTACTGCGTCTTCAATGGCGCGTGACGAAATAAGGTACTGCTGCTTGACGAAGTTGAAATACGGGTTGCTATCCCACAGCGGGTTGGCAAAGCGGCGATCTTTTGGGCCGGTATCCTCAGGCGGCTCCAGCCGCCCCTTGGCCAGCACCTGCTGGGCCTCGACATAATGCTTGAGCGACTGCCCCCAATAGTTGATCTGCGCCTCAAGCAGTTTTGCGGGGTTTTCCATCCACTCTTTCAGCAGCGCCGAGCCCGCCTTGAGGTAAAGATCGTTTCCCGGCCCTTCGAGCGAAGGGTTTGGCGCCCGCTTTTGCGCCAATGCCGCTACCAATCGTTGCGACAAAGCCTCGACGCGGGCCAGATTATCGGTCAATTGCTGCGATGCAGCAATATTTCCGCTGTCTCCCGTTGTCATGGCGATATTTCCTCCCTATCCTCACAACCAACATAGTGCCGCAGGGGTCCAAGGGTAAAGCCACGTTTGGGACCGGCCGCGTCAGGAGACATAATGAAGGGCATGATGAGTTACGACCTGATGGAAACCATCAGGAACACGAACGAGTGGATGGGCGCCTCGGCCCGCGCAATGGCCTCCTACCCCGCATGGGGCCTCGTGCCGCACCCGATGTTCAAGGTGATGTCGGCCTGGGGCCGCGTAACCGAACGCAGCTTTGCGCGTATGGTCATCAAACCCGACTGGGGCATCCGCACCATCCCGGGGGTCGATGGGCGCGATCATCTGGTGAATGTCGAAACCTTGGTTGACCGCCCGTTTGGCAGCCTCGTGCATTTCAACGTCTTGGGCCGCGCCCCGATGCAGCGCCGCGTGCTGCTGGTGGCACCGATGTCGGGCCATTACGCAACCTTGCTGCGCTCGACCGTCGCCAGCCTTCTACCCGATGCAGACATTTACATCACCGATTGGAACAACGCGCGCGACATCCCGGTTTCCGAAGGCAAGTTCGACATCGAGGATTACACGCTCTACCTTGTCGAGTTCATGCGCCACCTCGGGCCCGACATCAACGTGATAGCGGTCTGCCAACCAGCCCCGCTCACCCTTGCCGCTACCGCCTATCTTGCCGAAGTCGAACCCGCCGCACAGCCTCGCACCCTCACGCTGATCGGTGGCCCAATCGACCCCGACGCTGCCCCCACCGAAGTCACCGATTTTGGCCGCCGCATAACGATGGGCCAACTCGAGCATCTTGCCATCCAACGCGTCGGCTTCAAGCATAAGGGCGCGGGCAGGCTCGTCTATCCGGGGCTGATGCAGCTTGCCTCCTTCATCTCGATGAACGCCGAAACTCACGGGAAGGCGTTTACAGACAAGATCACCGCCGAAGCCAAGGGCGAAGGGTCAGAACGCGACAAGCACAACATCTTCTATGACGAATACCTGTCGGTCATGGACATGACCGCCGAGTTCTACCTTTCCACGGTCGAGCGCATCTTCAAAGGCCGCGAAATTGCGGACAACCGCTTCAGCGTAGATGGGCATCAGGTCGATATCGGCAAAATCACCGCGGTCGCTGTGAAAACTGTCGAGGGTAGCAAAGACGATATTTCTGCACCCGGTCAGTGCTCTGCCGCACTCGATCTGCTTACTGGCCTTCCGCCCGAAAAGAAGGCTGGCTACATCGAAATCGGCGCAGGCCACTACGGCATCTTTGCCGGTCGCAGTTGGCGCGAAAACATCCGCCCGCTGGTGCTGAGCTTCATCGACCAAAACGCCGGCGTCGAGGCAACCAAGGTCACACCGCTTCGCGCGGTCTGATCTTGCCTTGCAGCTGATAGCAAAGGGCGGTCAAATGACCGCCCTTTTCGTATTCCATCAGAAATGCAACTTTTTGGGGCGCGGCACGGCCCGGTTTTGCTGTCATACTTTCAATACTTGAACTTACCGCGCCATCTCGACCACAACCCCTAGGGCGGCGAATTGCCCCTGCAAGGCCTCGCGCGGGGGGCCGCTACCCTTTACGCCGCCAGTTCCGTCACCGCTGCTTCGATCATCCGCAGGCACTCGGGCGTTGAAAAGCGGTGGTCTGCACCCTTCACCAGCGTCAAGCGAATGTCCGCCCCCTCGGCATGCGCCAAAAGCCGCAGCGCAACCGTTTGGGGCACGTCGGCATCGGCGGTGCCCTGCAACATGCGCACCGGCATCTGCAGCGGCAGCGGCGCGCGTAGCACCAGATGCTCGCGCCCGTCCTCGATCAGGCGGCCGGTGATGGCATAGGGTTCATCAGAATAGTTTGAGCGCAGCTTCACCCGCCCGTCGCGTGCAAGCACCACGCGCTCTGCCGCGTCTAACTCCGCCCACATTCCGTCTTCGGTAAAATCGGGCGCGGCGGCGACCAGCACCAGCCCGGCGATCCGCTCGGGCATCGCGCGCGCCAATAGCAGCGCAATCCAGCCGCCCATTGATGAACCCACCAGCACTTGGCGCCCCTCGGTCAGCGCTAGCGCCGCCTCGGCATCCTGCAACCAGTCGCCAATGCAGCCCTCTTCGAACGCACCACCCGACGCGCCGTGGCCAGAATAGTCGAAACGCAAGAACGCGCGCCCCGCCGCCCCCGCCCATGCCTCCAGCGCCAGTGCTTTGGTGCCCTGCATATCCGATCGGAATCCACCAAGAAACATCACCCCCGGGCCGCGCCCCGCGCGTTGTTCATAGGCAATCTGGCGACCCTGTGGCGAAGTTAAAAATTTGCTCATGTTGCCCCTTCTTGCCCTTAGGGCCGGTGTTGACTTGGCTCGGATATCTTCTTACCACCTGCGCCATAACCCGCAACCGGGCGTGCCGTAGGCGCCAAACTGACGAGGAGGACCCTGATGTCCCAGATTTCCCTAACTTTCCCCGATGGCAATTCGCGCAGCTATGACGCGGGCGTCACCGCGGCGCAAGTGGCAGCCTCAATTGCGCCGTCACTGGCCAAGGCCGCGATTTCCGCGCAGGTGAACGGCAAGCACTGGGATCTGGCCTGGCCGATCAGCGAAGACGCCACCATCGCCATCAACACGATGAAGGATGATGCCCCCGCGCTGGAACTCATCCGCCACGATCTGGCCCACGTCATGGCCCGCGCGGTGCAAGAGCTGTGGCCCTCCGTCAAAGTCACCATCGGCCCGGTCATCGAAAACGGCTGGTATTACGATTTCGACCGCGCCGAACCGTTCACGCCCGAAGACCTCGGCGCGATCGAGTCGAAGATGCGTGAAATCATCAACCGCCGCGATCCGGTCACCACCGAAACGTGGGACCGCGCCCGCGCCATCGCCTATTACGAAGCGCAGAACGAACCCTATAAGGTTGAACTGGTCGGCATGATCCCGGAAGATCAGCAGATCCGCATGTATTGGCACGGCCACTGGCAAGACCTTTGCCGCGGCCCGCACCTGCAGCACACCGGCCAACTGCCCGCCGATGCGTACAAGCTGATGAGCGTGGCCGGTGCCTACTGGCGCGGCGATAGCAACCGCCCGATGCTGCAACGCATCTACGGCGTTGCGTTCAAAAACCGCGATGCGCTCAAGGCGCATCTGACCATGCTGGAAGAGGCCGCCAAACGCGACCACCGCAAACTTGGCCGCGAGATGGAGCTGTTCCATCTGCAAGAAGAAGCCCCCGGCATGGTGTTCTGGCACCCCAACGGCTGGCGTATCTATCGCTCTTTGCAAGAATACATGCGCCGCAGGCTTGAAAAGGCGGGTTACCGCGAAATCAACACGCCGCAGGTGGTGGACCGTGTTCTGTGGGAGCGTTCCGGCCATTGGGAGGCCTACCGCGAAAACATGTTCATCGTCGAGGTTGACGAAGAAGGTGCAAAGGAAAAGCGCATCAATGCGCTGAAGCCCATGAACTGCCCCTGCCATGTGCAGGTGTACAATCAGGGCCTGAAATCCTACCGCGACCTGCCGCTGCGCTTGGCCGAGTTCGGCTCGTGCCACCGCTACGAATCCTCGGGTTCGATGCATGGGCTGATGCGGGTGCGCGGCTTCACGCAAGACGATGCCCATATCTTCTGCACCGAAGATCAGATCGGCGCTGAATGTGTGGGTTTCATCAACCTGCTGGCCAGCGTTTACAAAGACCTTGGCTTTGACGGATTCGAAATCAAGTTTTCCACCCGCCCGGACGTGCGCATCGGCAGCGACGAGGCTTGGGACAAGGTCGAAGGCATGCTTGAAGCCGCGATCAAATCGGCCGGTGTGCCCTATACCATTGACCCCGGCGAAGGCGCGTTTTACGGGCCAAAGCTCGATTTCAAGCTGACCGATGCGATCGGGCGCAAATGGCAGTGCGGCACCTTCCAGGTTGACCCGAACCTGCCCGACCGTCTGGGTGCGGAATATATCGGTGAAGACGGTGCCAAGCACCGCCCCTACATGCTGCACCGCGCCATTCTAGGCTCGTTCGAGCGATTTATCGGAATTCTGATCGAGAACTACGCCGGCAAGATGCCGTTCTGGATGGCACCGCGCCAGGTGGTGGTGGCCTCGATCGTCTCGGATGCCGATGCCTTCGTGAACGAGGTGGTGGCGGCGCTGCGCGACAAGGGCATCCGCGCCGAGGCGGATACGCGCAACGAAAAGATCAACTACAAGGTGCGTGAACATTCCGTTGGCAAGGTGCCGGTGATTCTCGCCGTGGGCATGAAAGAGGTCGAAGAGCGCACCGTTTCGATGCGCCGTCTGGGCGATCCGCAAAGCCGCTCGCTTACGCTGCAGGACGCACTCGCAGAACTTGTGGCCGAGGCCTTGCCCCCCGACCAGTGCTAGCGCACTGGCGGGCGGCGCGGCGCATTAACCATTTTTTGTTGATTTTCGATACGGATTTGGCATCATTTTGGGGCGATGCTGCTGCCTTTCCTACCGCCTACCCCGTCAGGGCCAGCCGGAAGAACTGAAAGACCCGGCTGCACGGCCCCAGGCATAACGCCCGGGGTACACTGGTTATGGAGACGCTGGATGGCCACTGGCACTGTGAAATGGTTTAACGCAACAAAGGGTTTTGGTTTCATTGCCCCTGACGACGGGGGCAAAGATGTGTTCGTGCACGTCTCGGCGGTCGAGCGCGCCGGGCTCAAGGGCCTCAACGATAATCAGAAAGTCGCCTACGAGATGCAGTCGGGCCGCGACGGGCGTGCTTCGGCGGGTGATCTGAAACTGCTCTGAGCGCAACTGCGGTTGCCTTTGCGATTGGCCCGCGCGCAAAGCGCGGGCCAATTTCGTCTGGTGTTACTTCACCCAGTCCCAAGGCGTGGTGAACTCGCCCATCTTGGCCGCAAGCGCGGCCTCATCGACGTCGCCAAGACGGCGCAGATGCGCCACCAGCCCGCGCTTCTTGTCTTCGCTGACCGAGGCGACATTGGCGGCGAAACCCGCGCTAGTCAGCATTTCGTTGAAGACGCGGGTGATCGCGCGCTTGCGCAGGTCGGGTTTGAAAATCTTGCCGACGCCGGTTTTTGGCAGCTCAAGCATGATTTCAACGTGCTTCGGAATGGCCGCGCGTTCGTGTATATGGGTGCGCGCGTGTTCGACCAGCTCCGCCTCTGTGACATCGGCCCCCTTGACCAGTTCCACATAGACGCAAGGCAATTCACCCGCAAAAGCATCGGGCTGGCCGATCGCACCGGCAAATGCCACCGCCGGATGCGACATCATCGCGTCTTCTATTTCGGCGGGATCAATGTTGTGGCCGCCCCGGATAATCAGGTCTTTCTTGCGCCCCGTGATCCACAGATAACCATCAGGGTCAAGCCGCCCAAGGTCGCCGGTGCGCAGGAAACGGTTTTCCGCGAACAGGTCATGGTTCTTGTCAATCTCAGTATAGGTCGATCCCTCGAACACGCCGGGGTTGGCGATGCAGATCTCGCCCACCTCGTCGGTGGCGCATTCGCGGAAGGCGCTGCCATTTTCCTGCACGAGTATACGCACATGCGTATGCGGCATCGGAATACCCACCGACCCCACCTTTTTCTTGCCGTGCACCGGGTTGACCGAAACAAGACAGGTCGCTTCGGTCAGCCCGTAACCTTCAGAAATCTGCACACCCGTGGCTTTTTCAAAGCGATTGTAAAGCTCGACCGGCAGCGGTGCCGAGCCCGAAAGCGCGGTTTTCAACGTCGAGACATCAGCGTCAACCGGGCGCTGCATCAGCGCCGAAATCGCGGTGGGCACGGTAATCAGAAAGCTGACCTTCCAGCGTTCGATCAGCTTCCAGAAATTGTCGAAAACCCCCTCGCCGCGATAGCCCGCCGGGGTCGGGAACACCACATGCGCCCCCGAGGCGATGGCCGACATCAAGATCGGATAGGCAGCAAAAACGTGAAACAGCGGCAAGGGGCACATCATCACGTCGGTTTCGTCAAACAACAGCCGCGCGCCCAGCCAACCGTTGTAGATCATACCCGAATACTTGTGCTGCGCCACTTTCGGCATGCCCGTGGTGCCGCCAGTATGGAAATAGGCCGCGATTCGATCTTTTTTGCTGTCGGCAAAAACCAGTTGCCCAGCAGGCTGGCGCGCACATTCGGCAGCAAAATCCTTCACGTCCGCCTTGTGCTCGACCGGGTTCTTGGGCCGAACCAGCGGCACGATCCAGCTTTTTGGCGGCGCCAAGTAGCGGTTCAGATCGACCTCAAGAACGGTGCGCACGTTTGGCGCATACTTCACCGCCTCAGCGGTCTTTTGCGCCACGTCCGATTTTGGAAAGGCTTTGAGCGTAACGACAACCTTGGCCTTGGTCTCGCGCAGGATCGCAGAAATCTGCTCGGGCTCCAGCAGCGGGTTGATCGGGTTCACGATGCCTGCAATCGAGCCTGCAATCAGCGCAACGACGGTTTCATTGCTGTTGGGCAGGATGTAGGCGACGGTATCGGTTTCCCCCACGCCGAGGCTGCGAAACAGGTTTGCCGCCTGCGTCACGCGCCCCATCAGCGCAGCCCACGTCAAGGTCTCGGCCTTGTCCTTTGGCCCTGACAGAATCTGGAAAGTGGTTGCCGGGCGACCGCCATGGCGCGCCGTCACATCGGCCATGAATTGATACATGGTTTTGGGCAGGTCGCGGTCTTCCCAAGCCATTTCTTTTTCCACCGCGTTGCGGTCTGCAACAGTGCTAAATCTAGACATCTTAATCCTCCCCCGACTGCCCTTCCTCAAAGGCATTTGCGCGAGAATGGCGTCAAACGCCCGGCGCGGCAAGTGCCTGCGCCGCTGGCACGTCGCGTCACAATGTCAGACCGTTTCAAACCCCGCGGTAAACTGCAACCGCGCAAGGCGCGCATAAAGCCCGCCCTCGGCTACAAGTGCTTCATGTGTACCCTGTGCGATAATGTGGCCATTGTCGAATACCACGATGCGATCGGCGCGTTTGACCGTTGCCAGACGGTGCGCCACGATCACCGTGGTGCGCCCTTTGGTCAACTGCTCGACCGCCGCCTGCACCAACCCCTCGCTTTCGGCATCAAGCGCACTGGTCGCCTCGTCCAGCAACAGCACCGGTGCATCGCGCAGGATCGCGCGCGCAATCGCGATGCGTTGCTTTTGCCCGCCCGACAGCATCACCCCGCGTTCGCCCACATAGGAATTGTAGCCCTCTGGCAAGGCGGCCAGAAACTCATGCGCATGCGCTGCGCGGGCGGCCTGTTCAACCTCATCGTCGGTGGCGTCGGGGCGGCCGAAACGGATATTTTCGCGCGCCGAGGCGGCAAAGATCACCGGGTCTTGCGGCACCAGCGCGATCGAGCGACGGAAATCGGCGCGCGCCAGCGTGCGCAGGTCTTGCCCGTCAAGCGTGACGCGGCCGGTTTCGGGGTCCCAGAAACGCTGGATCATTTGGATCATCGTGGTCTTGCCCGCACCCGACGGGCCAACCAGCGCCACCGTCTCGCCCGGCGCGATGGTCAGCGTCACCCCGTCCAGCGCCGAGTCCGCAGGGCGCGAGGGGTAGTGGAAGGTAACATTTTCAAAACTGATCGCACCCTGCACCGGACGCTTCATTTCGGCAGGCACTGCCGGGTCATGCACCGGGTCTTCGGCATGCAGCAATTCCGCCAATCGCTCGGTGGCACCCGCCGCGCGCTGCACCTCGCCCCAAATCTCGGATAGCGCGCCAACGCCGCCCGCCACCATGATCGCGTAGATGACGAACTGCACCAACTCGCCCACGGTCATCGCGCCCAGCCGCACATCGCGCGCGCCGACCCAAAGCACACCCACCACGCCCGCAAAGATCAAAAAGATGACGATCACAGTCATCACCGCGCGGGTATGAATGCGACGCTGCGCAGAAATATAGGCTTTTTCGGTCACGGCGGCAAAATCAGCGCGGCTTTCGACCTCGTGAGTGAATGCCTGCACCGTCTGCGCTGACATAAGCGCCTCGGTCGCCGAACCCGCCGAATTCGCGATCCAGTCTTGGTTCTCGCGCCCCAAAACGCGCAAGCGGCGCCCCAGCACGATGATCGGCACGATCACCACCGGCACGACCAGCAGCACCAACCCGGTCAGCTTGGGCGAGGTGACCATCAGCATCGCCAGGCCGCCAAACAAGATCAGCACGTTGCGCAGCGCCACCGAAACCGAAGACCCAATGACGGCTAGGATCAACGTGGTGTCGGTGGTGATGCGGCTGATCACTTCTCCGGTCAGGATACGTTCGAAAAACGCCGGGCTCATGCCCAGCACGCGGTCAAAAACCGCTTTGCGGATGTCTGCCACCACCCGCTCGCCCAGTCGCGTCACAAGGTAATAGCGCAGCCCCGTGCCGATCGCGAGCAGCGCGATAATGACAAGTGCGGCGGCAAAATACTGGTCAAGCAGTTCCGCTCCCGCCTGAAAACCATCAACGACGCGGCGCACTGCCAGCGGCAGGATCAGGCTGATTGACGCTGTCAGCATCAGCGCCAACAGCGCCGCTATAACCAACCCCATATAGGGCCGCACGAAAGGTACCAACGCGCGCAGCGCACCGACCCGTTTGGTCGTGGGCCGGTCTTCAAGAATTTGCTGCGGTCCGCGCGCCATGATATTTCCCCTCGCTACTGCGCAGCGATCTATGCCCCTGAGGCGACGGGGGCAAGGGCGCGGCGCGCCAAAATGCCGCTGGTGGATACCGAACAGCCAATCCACACGGCGTGTGCTGCGCGCTGCAACTTTATCTCGCGGCACGCCAAAGCGGGACAGACAGCCCCAATACCGCCCTCGCGGCATCGGCGAGCGAAGCGCCGCCACAGGGTGTCGGTGCCGCGGGACCATTCTCGCAAAAGCCAACCCCACCCGCACGACCGCGCTGAAACACGCGGCTATGACGAAAGGCGCAGCCTTGCGATGGTCCCTCACCACCGCTCCCGACAACGGGCGCAAGACGCAGACCCTGCCGTGTTGTCGCGCCATCACGCCGCCCTGCGGGGTCGCCCCTCGGCAGTGCACGGATACCTTCCGAGCCATACACCCGCGACCATGCTCTCGTGTGGCCGTCAAGGCGGCACTGGGCCGCGCCTCTATACTGGGCTGCGTAGAAGAGTGTGGGTCTATGGTGCTCTGAACCACCGCTTCCGACAATTGGCGCGTGACCCGGGCTCTGCCGCATCGTTCCTTGCCACCTCACCCTTTGCCGATTGGCATGGCGCAAGCCCCTTTGGGGGTGTGCGTCGGGCCTTCCCGGGCCACTGTGTGAAAGCGCTCATATGGCCGCCACGGCGGCAATGGGGTGCGGTGCCAAAACCGCGCAGCGGCGAAGGGTGCGGGTCGCCGGTGGTGTCTTGGGACCCTCGCCCTTTGGCGGGGCGGTTGGTGCGGGCGGCCGGACTCGAACCGGCATGGGCTTGCGCCCGAGGGATTTTAAGTCCCATGCGTCTACCATTCCGCCACGCCCGCGCGGGGGCCTGCCCCCTGCCCCTTGGCTAATCGGTTCACGCCGCTGCGGCAAGAGGGCGGGCGTCGCCTTTGCGCTTTGCACCGACACTTGCCCGGCCGCACGGGCAATGGCAAAGCTGTGGGTCTGCGCCCCGTGCGACGGGTGCCCACCCTTCGCACACATCCGCCACGTCCCAGCGCGCTATGCTGGTGGCACGGCGCCCCGTCCTCTGGCTGGCGCGCACGGCCCATTTGCTTGGCGGCGTGCTTGGGTGGCTGGCCCCTCGCACATACGCGCAACGGCCTTGAGAACGAAAAGCGAACGCCTTACCCTCATCCCATGCCGACTCACCCCGCCCCATCGCCCGAGACCCTACCTGCGAAACCTGCGCCGCTGTTGGCGCGCGGGCGGGCGCCGCTGCAGCTTGCACCAGGGGTCGAGTTTGCGCGCGGGCGGGTGCATGAACTGTGCGGCCCCGCGCGACGCACGCTGGCGCTGCTGCTGGCGGGCCGAACCGAGGGCGCAGTGCTTTGGATCGCGCCAGAGGCGGCGGCGCGCGCGCTCAACCCCTGGGGTATGGCCGGGCTTTGCGCCCCCGAGCGGCTGATCCTTGCCGCCGCCCGGCCTGACCGCGAGGCGCTTTGGTGCCTTGAAGAGGCGCTGCACAGCGGCGCGGTGGCGATGGCGGTGGCCGAACTTGCCACGCCCCCCGGCCTCACCCCGATGCGGCGGCTGCAACTGGCCGCCGAGGCCAGCGGTCGCGCCCCCATCGGCCTGATCCTGACCCCCGAAGCTGGCGGCGCGCCCGGTGCCGAAAGCCGCTGGCACCTCGCCGCCGCCCATGCCGAGGGCCAAAACCGCTGGCACCTCGAACGCCGCCGCGCCCGCATGGCCCCGCCCGCCGCCTGGCTGCTGGAATCCGGCCCGGGCGCGGCGCTACTGGCAACCCGGCAGGTGGCACCGCAAGGCTGAAGCCCCACGCCACCCACATTTCCCGCACCCCGCCGCACAATCACCCTTCCACCCCTCACGCGGCGCAGCTAGCGTCGCGCCATGCGTATGATCATCTCTTTCGCGGCCCTGTTTCTGTCGGTGATCTTCGTCCAGCTTGGCTCGGGCGGGGTGGCGCCGCTCGATGCGATTTCGGGGTTGGGCCAAGGCTTTTCCAAAGGCGAAGTCGGCATGCTCGGCTCGGCACATTTCATCGGCTTTTTCATCGGCTGCTGGTGGGCGCCGCGGATGCTGGGCTCGGTCGGTCATTCACGCGCTTTTGCGGCATTTTCGGCGCTCGGCACCATCGGCATTGCCGCACATATGATGCTGGTGAACCCGCTGGCCTGGTCGATCATGCGTATGCTCACCGGGCTGTCGGTGGCGGGCTGCTATACGATCATCGAGGCGTGGCTACAGTCCAGTGTCACCAACGAAACGCGTGGCCGCGCGATGGGTGTGTACCGCGTCGTCGATGTGGGCGCTTCGCTTGGCGCACAGCTGATGATCGGCGTGCTCACACCGTCTAGCTATGCCTCTTACAACCTGCTTGCCATTGCCTGCTGCGCGGCGCTGTTGCCGTTGGCGCTGACCCGCACGCCTGAACCTGAAACCCCCGCAGCACCGCGCCTGCGCCCGGCGATGGCCTGGGCGCGCTCGCCACTGGCTGCGGCAGGGGTGGTGGTCACCGGCATTACCGGCGCGGCCTTCCGCTTTGTCGGCCCGGTCTATGCCTCCGAGGTCGGGCTGACGCTGGATCAAATCGCTGTGTTCCTTGCGATCTATGTGCTTGGCGGCTGGGTGGCGCAATTGCCGGTGGGCTGGCTGGCCGACCGCTTTGATCGCCGCTGGGTGCTGATCGGGCTGTCACTTTCAGCGACGGGCGCGGCGGCGCTGACCGTGGCGATGGCGGGCTCGGGCAGCATGGCCATTTACCTTTCTGCTGGTCTCTTCGGCTTTGTCACGCTGCCAATCTACTCGGTCTCGGCCGCCCACGCGCACGACCACGCCACTTCGTCCGAACGGGTCGAGCTTTCGGCGGCGCTGATGTTTCTTTACGCGGTGGGCGCGATCGCTTCGCCGCTGGCCGCCTCGCTGCTGATCGAGTGGTTTGGCCCCGCCTCGATGTTCTGGGCCATCGCGCTGGTGCATCTGGTGCTGGTGGTGTTTGGGTTTTGGCGCATGGCGCTACGTCCCGGCCCGCGCCGCCGTCTGCCCTACACTTGGGTGCCGCGCACCTCGTTTCAGGTTGGGCGGCTTTTCCGGCGCGGGCGCGACGATTAACCCTTAACCTGCCCGCCACGCGACCCCATATAAGCCTCGGTGTATACGACGCCGAGGAGGCTGAAATGGACATTCGTTTTGACAACAAAGTAGCACTCGTAACGGGCGCGGGCTCGGGTATCGGCGCGCAAATCGCGCGCGATCTGGCAGGCGCAGGCGCCAAGGTGGTGGTGGCCGATTGGCACCTGCCCGCCGCAGAGGCAATTGAAACTGAAATCGTTGCGGCGGGCGGCACCGCCTATGCGCTGGCCTGCGATGTGTCCGCCCCCAAGGCGGTCGAGGCAATGATGGCCGCAGCCGAGAAAAAGTTTGGCCCGATCGACCTTTTGGTCAACAACGCCGGAATCGGCGGACCACAGGCACCGGTTGGTGAATATCCCGTGGACGGTTGGCAGCAAGTAATCGGCATCAACCTTAACGGCGTGTTTTATGGCATGCGCTTTGCCATCCCGCAGATGGTCAAGAACGGCGGCGGCGCGATCGTCAACATCGCCTCGATCTTGGGCTCGGTCGGCTTTGCCAATTCCTCGGCCTATGTTGCGGCCAAGCACGGCGTAGTCGGCCTGACCAAGGCGGCGGCGCTTGAACATGCGGCGGCGGGCATTCGCGTCAATGCGGTCGGCCCCGGCTTTATCAGCACGCCGCTGCTCGAGGCGCTCCCGGCAGATGCACTCGCAGGGATCGCCTCGCTGCACGCGGCCAAACGGCTCGGCACCGTCAGCGAAGTTTCGGCGCTGGTGCAATTCCTGCTTTCGGATCAGGCCAGCTTCATCACCGGATCATATCATCTGGTCGATGGCGGTTATACCGCGCAATAAACCCGGCAAGGCCAGAGGGCAAACCCTCTGGCCTTACCCGCGCAAGGGCTGTAAACCGCGCTGAAACGGCACGAAAGGCGCGTGATGGCCCGGCATCTGATTACCTCGGCAATCCCCTATATCAACGGCATCAAGCACCTCGGAAATCTGGTGGGAAGCCAGCTTCCGGCAGACCTTTATGCCCGCTATCTGCGTGCACGCGGCCATGAGGTGATGTTCATCTGCGCCACCGACGAGCACGGCACCCCGGCCGAGCTTGCCGCCGCCAAGGCAGGTAAGCCCGTGGCTGAATATTGCGCCGAAATGCACGAGGTGCAGGCCGAACTTGCGCGCGGTTTCCGCCTTTCGTTCGACCATTTCGGCCGCTCGTCCAGCCCGCGCAACCACGCCCTGACGCAGTATTTCGCGCAGACCTTGGGCGAGCAAGGCCTGATCAGCGAGGTCGCTGAAAGCCAAGTGTTTTCAATCGACGACAACCGCTTTTTGCCCGACCGCTATATCGAAGGCACCTGTCCCAATTGCGGGTACGAACGTGCGCGCGGCGATCAGTGCGAAAACTGCACCAAGCAGCTTGACCCCACCGACCTTGTAAACCCGCGCTCGGCCATCTCCGGCTCGACCCGCCTTGAGGTGCGCGAGACCAAGCACCTTTACCTGCGCCAGCGTAGCCTGAAGGGCGAAATTTCTGCATGGATCGACAGCAAGACCGACTGGCCCGTGCTGACCACTTCGATCGCGCGCAAATGGCTGAATGATGGCGACGGTTTGCAAGACCGCGGCATCACCCGCGATCTGCAATGGGGCGTGCCCGCGCAGTTTGAGGGCGCACCGTGGAGCGGGATGGACGGCAAGGTCTTTTACGTCTGGTTCGATGCGCCCATCGAATATATCGGCGCCACCGCCGAATGGGCCGATGCAACTGGCCAAGACGACGCCGCTTGGCAACGCTGGTGGCGCACCGACAAGGGCGCGGATGACGTGACCTATACCGAGTTCATGGGCAAGGATAACGTGCCCTTCCACACGCTCAGCTTTCCTGCCACGATCATCGGCGCGAACCGCGCGGGTGGCGCGCAATGGAAGCTGGTCGATTACATCAAGTCCTTCAACTACCTCAACTATGACGGCGGCCAGTTTTCAACCAGTCAGGGTCGCGGCGTGTTCATGGATCAGGCGCTTTCGATCCTGCCGCCCGATTACTGGCGCTGGTGGCTGCTCTCGCACGCCCCCGAAGGTGCCGACAGCGAGTTTACGTGGGAGAATTTCCAGACGTCCGTGAACAAGGATCTGGCCGACGTGCTGGGCAATTTCGTCAGCCGCATCACCAAATTCTGCCGCGGCAAGTTCGGCGAGGCGGTGCCCGAGGGCGGCACGTACGGCGCGCAAGAATTGGCGCTGATCGAAGCGGTCAGCACCGGGATCGCCAGCTATCAGGCGTCGATGGATGCGATGATGGTGCGCCGTGCCGCGCAAGATCTGCGCGCGCTCTGGGTGCTGGGCAATGAATACCTGCAATCCTCCGCCCCTTGGACCGTGTTCAAAACCGACCCGGCGCAGGCCGCCGCGCAAACCCGGCTTTCGCTGAACCTCGTGCGCCTTTACGCGGTGCTGTCCGAACCCTTCATCCCCGATGCCGCTGCCGCGATGCTGGCCGGTATGCAAACCAGCAACCGCGACTGGCCGGGCGATGATGTGGCCGCGGCGCTGGCAGCACTGCCCGCAGGCCACGCCTTTACCACGCCCGAAGTCCTGTTCCGCAAAATCGCAGATGACGAGCGGGAAAATTGGCAAAAACGGTTTTCTGGCATCCGCAGCTGAACCCGGGCGCAGACCGCAAAATGAAAACGGGGCGGGCCATGGCCCACCCCGTTTCGGTTCGCAAGCGTCTGAAATCAGACCAGCGCGAGGTTGGTGGCCGATTCGCGGCCGTCGCGGCTGGTTTCGATGTCGAAGGTCACTTTCTGACCGTCGTTCAGCGCGCGGATGCCGGCGCGTTCAACGGCCGAAATATGCACGAACACGTCTTTGTTGCCGCCATCGGGGGCGATGAAGCCGAAGCCCTTGGTAGCGTTGAACCATTTCACGGAGCCAGTAGCCATCGTGATCTCTCCTTCTATATGCCACCCGCAACATCGCGGCGGCCCGGCTCAGTCAGTGCAGAATCGAAAGACTGGCCGATGAAGGAACAGTGTCGATCAGATAACGTCGCGCTGCTGATATGGTAGAGGTCTGCATAAAACTCAAGACGGTTTGTGAATTCTGGCGCAAAATCACGCGCGTAGGTCCATACTTCCGAAACGATAGTACTATCTGCCATAATGGTCATGTTTTGCCCGCCATACTGCGCAATTCGACTTTCCTTTGCCGATATCGACGGTAATGTTGCATCAAAAGCGAGGAAACCATGCAAAGACACTGCGTCCTGATCGGCGCGCCGGTTGCAACCGGCCAGCGCCACGAAGGCACCGGAATGGGGCCTGCCGCGTATCGCGTGGCCGGGTTTGGTGCCATGCTCCAAGATTTGGGCCACCACGTCGTTGACCACGGCGATGTCGTGCCGGGGCCTGCGCGCGCGCTCACCTGCACCAACCCTGCTGTGCATCACTTGGGCGAGATCGTCGCATGGACCGAGGCGCTGGCGGTTGCGGCGCGCGCGGGCATGGCGGCGGGCCTGCCGATTTTTCTGGGCGGCGATCACGCGCTGTCGCTTGGCACGGTATCTGGTGTCGCGGCACATGCGGCGGCCATCGGGCGGCCGCTCTTTGTACTCTGGCTCGATGCGCATACCGATTTTCACTCGGTTGAAACCACGCAGAGCGGCAACCTGCACGGCACGCCCATGGCCTATATTGCGGGGCGCGAGGGTTTTCAGCCGTTTCCGCCGTTTCCTGCCGCAGTGCCGGGCGAAAATATCTGCATGTTCGGCATCCGCTCGGTTGACCCGGCCGAACGTGACGCGCTTTTGGACCGCTCGATCGAAATCAACGATATGCGCGTGCTGGACGAACGCGGCATCATCGCGCCCTTGCGCAGCTTTCTAGGCCGCGTCGCAGCAGCGGGCGGCTTGCTGCATGTCTCGCTCGATGTCGATTTTCTCGACCCCGCCATCGCGCCTGCGGTGACCACAACCGTGCCCGGCGGCACCACCTTCCGCGAGGCGCATCTGGTGATGGAGCTTCTGCACGAAAGCGGGCTGGTCACATCGCTGGATTTGGTAGAACTGAACCCGTTTCTTGATGACCGCGGCCGCACCGCGCGGCTGATGGTTGATCTTGTCGCCAGCCTGATGGGGCGCAAGGTGTTTGACCGCCCAACCCGGATTTACGCATGAGCACACCTTCCGAACTGGCGTTGGTGCCCTTCGTTTCGGTCGCCAATATGATGCGCCTTGTACACCACATCGGGCTAGAGCAGTTGCTGGTCGAACTTGCCGGCGAAGTCGAAGCCGATTTTCGCCGCTGGCCCAAGTTTGACAAGACCCCGCGCGTCGCCTCGCACAGCGCGGTTGGGGTGATCGAACTGATGCCCACTTCGGATGGGGAAACCTACGGGTTCAAATACGTCAACGGCCACCCCAAGAACACGCACGAGGGTCTGCAAACGGTCACCGCCTTCGGGCTTTTGGCCGAGGTCAGCACTGGTTATCCGTTGCTGCTCAGCGAGATGACGCTTCTGACCGCGCTGCGCACCGCCGCCACCTCGTCAATGGCGGCCAAATGGCTTGCCCCCAAGGGCGCGCAGGTCATGGCGCTGATCGGCAACGGTGCGCAATCTGAATTTCAGGCGCTGGCGTTCCGCGCGGTCTGCGGTATCAGCGAGGTGCGCCTGTACGATATAGACCCGGCCGCCACCAAAAAATGCGCGGCCAATCTGGCCAAAACCGGGTTGCGCGTGGTGCCCTGCACTTCGGCCGAGTCCGCCATCGAAGGCGCGCAGATCATCACCACCTGCACCGCCGACAAGCAATATGCGACGATATTGACCGACAATATGGTGGGTGCCGGGGTGCATCTGAACGCCATCGGCGGCGATTGCCCGGGCAAGACCGAACTGGCCCCCGGCATCCTCTCGCGCGCCTCGGTGTTTGTCGAATACCCCGAACAGACCCGCGTTGAGGGCGAGATTCAGCAGATGCCCGCCGATTTCCCCGTGACCGAGCTTTGGAAGGTGATCACCGGGCAGGCAGCGGGGCGCAAAAGCGGTGCTGAAGTCACCCTGTTTGACGGCGTAGGCTTTGCAATCGAAGATTTCGCAGCACTTCGCTATGTGTTGGCCAAGATGCAAGGCACCGGGCTTTATGACGAGCTCGACATGATCGCAGACCCCGACGATCCGCGCGATCTTTTCGGCATGTTGATGCGGGCAAATTAGCGGCGATCTGGCGCGGTTTGGCGTCCCTGAAAACCTTAATGAATGCTTAATACGCTTGATTTATAATAGCTTTTTCAATGTCTTAGGCTATCTAACACGCGTGATACGCCGCCTCGTTCCTTACAGTTTGGCGCCGGGGCGGCGCGTCGTCAGCATCAGATTGGTTTCCGAGGTGGCAACCCCTTCAAGGCGGCGGATCTGCGCCAGAATATCGTCAAGCTGCGCCAGAGTCTGGGTGCCGATTTCGACGATCAGATCCCATTTTCCATTCGTCGAATGCACCGCCTGCACCGCCGATAGCCCCATCAGTCGCGCGATGATCCGGTCTGTGCCGCGCCCCTCGATTCCCAGCATCATCAGCCCCCGCACCGGCGCGGCCGTTACATCGGTGCGCGTCAAAACGGTGAACCCCGAAATCTCGCCCCGCGCGACCAGCCGTTCTATCCGAGACCGCGCCGTAGCGCGCGCCACGCCCAGCGCCGCCGCCAGATCAGAAAGCGAGGCGCGCCCGTCGCGGCGCAGCGCCGCGATCAGGCGTTGATCGGTCTCATCCACGCGCCTCAGCCCCGCGCGGCAATCATCGACGCTTCGATAATGTCAAGCGCCTCATCAAACACCGCGTCCGGAATCGTCAGCGGCGCGAGGAAACGGATAACGTTGCCATAAACCCCGCACGTCAGCAGGATCAGCCCGCGTTTCAGCGCCTCTTCCCGCACCCGGTTGGTAAAGGCGGGGTTAGGCTCGCCCTTGCCCGCCATGTTGAATTCGACCGCGTTCATGAAGCCGGGGCCGCGAATGTCGACGATTTCCGGCACCGCGTCGCGCATGCCCGCCAGCCGCTGCTTCAATCTCTGGCCCAGCCGCGTGGCGCGTTCGCAAAGCTTTTCGTCCTCAATCACATCAAGCACCGCATGAGCCGCCGCCACGCTCAGCGGGTTGCCCGCGTAGGTGCCACCAAGGCCGCCGGGGTTGGGGCTATCCATGATCTCGGCGCGCCCAGTGACCGCCGAAATCGGCAAGCCGCCGCCAAGGCCCTTGGCCATGCAGGTGATGTCAGCGGCAACGCCGTGGTGCTGCATGGCGAACATCTTGCCGGTGCGGGCAAAGCCGGTCTGCACCTCGTCGGCGATCAGAACGATCCCATGGGTATCGCAAACCTTGCGCAGCGCTGCCATAAAGCCCGCCGGCGCCTCATAAAATCCGCCCTCACCCTGCACCGGTTCCACGATGATCGCGGCAACGCGGGTGGGTTCCAGATCGGCCTTGAACAGCCGGTCGAGCGCGGCCAGCGCGTCAGCGGTGCTGGTGCCGTGCAATTCGACGGGAAACGGCAAGTGCCACACATCGCCCATCATCGGCCCAAACCCGGCCTTGTAGGGCTGCACTTTTCCGGTCAGCGCCATGCCCATGAATGTGCGGCCATGAAAGCCGCCCGCGAAGGCCACGATGGCCGACCTTTGGGTGTAGTGGCGCGCGATCTTGACCGCGTTTTCAACCGCCTCGGCACCAGTGGTGGCGAAGATGGTCTTTTTCGCGAAATCGCCCGGCAGCAGGCCGTTCAACCGCTCGGCCAGTGCCACGTAGTTTTCGTAGGGCACGACTTGGTGGCAGGTATGGGTAAAGCGGTCGAGCTGCGCCTTGACCGCCTCGATCACGCGCGGGTGGCGGTGGCCGGTATTGACCACCGCGATGCCCGCTGCAAAGTCGATGTAGCGATTGCCTTCCTTATCCCAAATCTCGGCGTTCTCGGCGCGGTCGGCATAAATCTGCGTGGTCATGCCGACGCCCTTGGCGATGGCGGCATTCTTGCGGTCGGTCAGGCTAGTCATGGCATTCTCCCGATTCGGTCTTTGCATTTTTTCTGCAAGATTTTTTCCGCCCGCGATAGTATGTGCCCGACTCTGCGATGCCGTTTTCGGGCGAGGCCAGCGAAATGAGCGAAGAAATCCCGCTTCGGGTGGCCGAGGCGGCGCGGGTGGCGGGGGTTTCCCCCTCGACGCTGCGGCTGTGGGAGGCGCAGGGGTTGCTTGCGCCCACGCGCCGCGCTTCTGGCCAAAGGCTTTATTCATCAGCCGAGGTGGCGCGCGCCTGTCGTATCGCGTGGCTGCGCCGCGAGACAGGGTTGAACCCGGCGGCGATCCGCGCAGCCTTGGCCAATGCCGCACCCGAGACAGCAACACCCACCGGCGAACCGTTGGGCGCGCGGTTGCGAGCGCGGCGGCTGGCGCGCGGTGAGCGGTTGGAACAGGTTGCGGCGGTCCTGGGGATTTCCGCCTCGGCACTTTCGACGCTGGAGCGCACCGGCACCGGGGTTTCGTTCAAAACCTTGGCTGACCTTGCGCGCCACCTTGGCACCACGGTTTCAGCACTTTCCGGGCAAGATAAGCCGGGCGGCGCGGTGGTGCGGGCGGGGGCCGCGCGGGTTTGGCCGATGCCGGTGCCGGGGCTTCGCGTCGAGGTGCTGGCCGAGGGCCGCCGGCAGATGGATTGCCACCGTTTCGTGCTGGCACCGGGGGCCGCAAGCGAGGGCGGCTATGGCCACGAGGGCGAAGAGTTCATTCACGTTTTGGCGGGGCGGTTGCGCCTGACGCTGGACGGCGTTGAAAGCCACGATCTTGGCGCGGGCGACTCGGTCTATTTCGAAAGCCGCCGCAGTCACGCCTGGGCTAATGCCGCCGATGGCGAAACCGTGTTGATCTGGGTGAACACGCCGCCGACTTTCTAGCTTTCGCTGCCGCCCGCCCGGGCGCATACTGCGCCAAACCTTACCGGAGGCCGAAATGCGCCACTTAACCCTTTCGCTTGTCGCCATTCTTGCACTGGCCATCCCTGCCGCCGCCGACCCCTTTGCTGCGCTGCCGATCGGCAGCCAGTGGCGGGTGACCAGCCTTGCGGGCGAAGCGGTGCCGGAGGGGGCGGAAATTACCCTATCGCGCGGCGCGGCAGACAGCGTTGGCGGGACAGTGATCTGCAACACATGGTCGCGACCGATTTCGGCGTCGGGCGAAAAGTTGGTGCTGGGCGGGCTGACCACCACCAAGATGCTTTGTGACTTCGATTTCTTCAAATATGAGTTCGCCTTCAACGACTTGCTTGGTAAGGTCGATAGCGTGCGCGAGTCCGCGGGCGGAATCGAGTTGCTGACAAATGGCGCCGTGGTGATTAGCGCAGCGCGATAGGCCCGGCCTCTTTCACCGCTTCCATCGCCACATAGGTCGAGGTTGCCGCCACATGCGGCAGCGTAGAAATGCGCTCGGCCATCACCCGGCGATAATCGCTAATGTCAGTAGTGCGCACCTTCAGCAGATAATCAAACCCACCCGCAATCATATGACATTCTTCGATTTCGGGCACTGCGCGCACGGCACGGTTGAACGCTTGGAGCGCACCTTCGCGGGTGTCGGACAGGCGCACCTCGACAAACGCCACATGCGCCAGCCCCATGCGGATCGGGTTAAGAATGGCGCGGTAACCGGCAATTACCCCCGCCTCTTCCAGCCGCCGCACGCGCGCCTGCACCGGCGACTTCGTCAGGCCCACGCGGCGGGCGAGTGCGGTGGCGGTCATGCGGCCATCCGCGGCGAGTGCGGCAATGATCGCGGCGTCGAAGCGGTCAAGCTCTACCGGGCCTCTTGGCATGTCGGTTGACCTTTCTTTGGTCGTTTTGGCTGCAAATTACGAAAGATCAGGCCGAATGGCTTGCAGATTGCCGCTATCATGGCCCCAACGCAAGGGAGCTTTTGATGAAACGCCTGTCCACGCTGATGCACCGCATCGAAACCGAAAGCCTTACCCCCGAGGCACCGCTGCTGCGCAGCCTGCTTGCCGAGGCGGCGCTTGATCCCGCTGCGCGCCGGCGCATTGGCGAGGCCGCCGCGGCGCTGGTGCGCCAGATCCGCGCCGACGTGCGCCCCGGTTTGATGGAGGTGTTTCTGGCCGAATACGGACTGAGCACAGAAGAAGGCGTGGCACTGATGTGCTTGGCCGAGGCACTGCTGCGGGTGCCCGATACCGACACCATGGACCGCCTGATCGAAGACAAGATCGCCCCTTCGGATTGGGGCAAGCACCTTGGGCGATCCTCTTCATCGCTAGTCAACGCTTCGACCTGGGGCTTGTTGCTGACTGGCAAGGTTCTGGAAGACAAAGAGCCGGGCGTGGTAGGCCACTTGCGTAACGCGGTGCGCAGGTTGGGCGAGCCCGTCATCCGCTTGGCAGTGGGCCGTGCGATGAAGGAAATGGGGCGCCAGTTCGTGCTGGGCGAGACGATCGGCGCGGCAATGAAGCGCGCCGAAACGCGCGAGGCCGAGGGTTACTGTTTCAGCTACGACATGTTGGGCGAGGCCGCCCGCACCGGCCATGACGCAGAGCGATACGCCGACAGTTACGCCAAGGCGATCGCCGCTATCGCCAAATCATGCAAGAGTCGTGATCCGCGCGCCAACCCGGGCATTTCGGTCAAGCTTTCGGCCCTGCATCCGCGCTACGAAGTCGCTCAGGAAGCGAGGGTGATGGCGGAGTTGGTGCCGGTGGTAAAACGCCTTGCGCGCGCTGCGGCCAAGGGCGGAATGAACTTTGCCATAGATGCCGAAGAAGCCGACCGTCTGGCGCTTTCGCTGCGCGTGATCGAGGCGGTGCTGGCGGACCCCGACCTGAAGGGTTGGGATGGGTTCAGCGTGGTTGTGCAAGCCTACGGGCGGCGCGCCGGGCCAGTGATCGACTGGCTTTACGCCACTGCCGAGCGGCTTGATCGCCGCCTGATGGTGCGCCTCGTCAAGGGCGCCTATTGGGACGCCGAGGTGAAGCGCGCACAGGTGCTGGGGCTGGCCGACTTTCCAGTTTTCACCCGCAAACTTGGCACCGATGTCAGCTATATCGCGCTGGCCCGCCGCCTTTTTGGCATGAGCGACCGCATCTATCCGCAGTTCGCCACCCACAACGCTCATACCGTGGCCGCCGTGCAAGAGATGGCCGAGGGACGCGCGTTCGAGTTTCAGCGTCTGCATGGCATGGGCCAAAAGCTGCACGACATCGCAATGAAAAACGCGGGCGGGCGTTGCCGCATCTATGCGCCGGTTGGCGCGCACCGCGATCTGCTGGCCTACCTCGTGCGGCGGTTGCTGGAAAACGGCGCTAATTCAAGCTTTGTGAACCAGATCGTCAATGAAGAGGTGCCCGCCGAAGTGGTCGCCGCCTGCCCGCTGACGGCGCTTGAGGCGCTGGCCGATCCGGTTAACCCACGCCTGCCGCGCGCGCCGCAGTTGTTCGCGCCCGCCCGCGCCAACAGCCGTGGTTTCGATTTGGCCGACGCCGGCACACTTGCGGCTATTGACACCGCGCGCGCGCCCGAGGGCTCTGCCCTCGCCGCACCGATCCTTGCGGGGCCGGTCGAAGGGGGCGCTCCGCAGGCCGTGCTTAACCCTGCCACCGGGGCCAAGGTGGGCGAGGTGCGCATGGCCTCGGCCAGCGATGTCGCCACCGCGCTTGGCGCCGCACAGGTCTGGAACACGCCGGTGGCTGAACGTGCTCTTGTGCTAAACCGTGCTGCCGACATGTTCGAGGCCGATTTTGGCCCGATCTTTGCGCTCTTGACGCGCGAGGCCGGCAAGACCCTGTCTGACGCGGTGGGCGAGCTGCGCGAGGCCACCGATTTTCTGCGCTACTACGCGCTTGAGGCGGCCGTTCTGAGCCGCCCGGCGCTTGGCATTTTCACCTGCATCAGCCCGTGGAACTTTCCGCTGGCGATCTTTACCGGGCAGATTGCGGCAGCACTTGCCGCCGGCAACGCGGTATTGGCCAAGCCTGCCGAACAGACACCGCTTATTGCCGCGCATGCGGTGCGCCTGTTGCACCGCGCGGGTGTGCCCGTTAGTGCGCTGCAATTGCTGCCTGGCGATGGCCCGACTGTGGGGCGCGCGCTGACCTCGGATGCGCGCGTTGCGGGGGTGGCTTTCACCGGATCAACCGATACCGCGCAGGCGATCCGCCGCGCAATGGCAGCAAACCTTGCGTCCGATGCGCCGCTGATTGCGGAAACCGGCGGTCTGAACGCAATGATCGTGGACAGCACCGCGCTGCCTGAACAGGCGGTGCGCGATGTGCTTGCCTCGGCGTTCCAATCGGCCGGGCAACGCTGCTCGGCGCTGCGCTGCCTGTATGTGCAGCACGACATCGCCCCGGCCTTCAGCGAAATGCTGTTTGGCGCGATGGACGAGTTGCGGGTGGGCGACCCTTGGCATCTTGCCACCGACATCGGCCCAGTGATCGATGCCGAGGCCGAGGAAACCATCGGTGCGCATATCGGGCAGGCCGAGGCCGAAGAGCGACTGCTGAAGGAGTTGCCGCGCCCCGAGGGTGGCCATTTCATTGCCCCTACCGTGATCCGTGTGCGGGGCATCGCTGATTTGGGGCGCGAGATCTTTGGCCCGGTGCTGCATCTGGCAACCTTCAAGGCCGAAGAGTTGCCGCGCGTGCTGGCCGACATTACTGCCACTGGTTACGGGCTGACTTTTGGTCTGCACAGCCGCATCGACAACCGCGTGCAAGAGGTGACCGAGGCGCTGGCGGTGGGCAACATCTATGTCAACCGCAACCAGATCGGCGCCGTGGTCGGTTGCCAGCCATTCGGCGGCGAGGGGCTTTCGGGCACCGGGCCAAAGGCGGGCGGGGCGCACTATTTGCCGCGCTTTACCGCGCCGCTACGGCCCGCGCCGCTTACACCGCCCGAAGCTGCGCCCGCCATCACTGCCGCCACGGTTGCATCGGCGCTGGCCGCCTGCCCGTCCGGCCCGGCGCTGCCAGAGAGTGAGTTGCCCGGCCCAACCGGTGAATCCAACCGCCTTCTATTGCACCCACGCGCGCCGCTATTGTGCCTAGGGCCGGGTGCCGCAATGGCCGAGGCGCAGGCCGAGGCGGTGCGCAAGCTCGGGGGCCGCGCGGTTGTGGTGCCGGGGGCGCTGGCGCCTGAGGCGCTTGCAAAACTTGGCGGCTTTTCCGGCGTGCTCTGGTGGGGAGAGGTCAGCGCAGCGCGTGCTTATGCGCAGGTGCTTGCGGCACGCGAAGGCGCGATCCTGCCGCTGATCGGCGCGCTGCCCGATCTTGGCCACGTCGCGCACGAGCGGGTGATTTGCATCGACACCACCGCTTCGGGCGGCAACGCAGCATTGCTGGCAGGCGCAGGCACCGCCTGAGCCGCCAGAACCACTTGACGCCCGCGCGGCCATACGAAAGGCTCGCGCCATGTTTCCATTGCGCGACCACAACCCCTCGCAGCGCCCGGCCTATGTGACCTGGGCACTGATCGGTGCCAATCTGGTGCTGTTTTTTGCCACCATGCCTTGGGGCGGCAACATGGAAGAGCTGTGGTATTCGCTCGCACTTTACCCCGGCATGGTTACGCATGGGCAAATGCTTACCGGCCTTGTCAGCCATATGTTTCTGCACGCTGGAATTGCGCATATCGTCGGCAACATGCTGTTTTTGTGGATCTTTGGCGACAACCTTGAAGAGGCGCTGGGGCATTTCGGCTTTGCCCTTCTCTACTTTGCCGCGGGGCTTGCAGCGGCGGCGGCCCAGATCATCGCAGAACCCGCAAGCATGGTGCCGATGGTTGGTGCCTCGGGGGCAATCGCGGGGGTAATGGGCGGATACCTTTTGCTGTTTCCCCGAGCCCGGGTCGATGTTCTGCTCATTTTCATCGTGTTCTTCAAAGTGGTGCCGGTGCCTGCTTGGCTGGTGCTGGGGGTCTGGTTCTCACTGCAGCTACTCAACGGCACGTCTGCTGATCTTGTCGGTGACGGCGTGGCCTATTGGGCGCATATCGGGGGCTTTGCAACTGGGCTGACGCTTACCCTACCGGTCTGGGTACGGCGCGGCGCAGCCGGTTTTTGGGCGCGCAGCGGCGGCCACCCCAACCACCCCGCCAGTAGCTACCCAAGCCGGATTCCAACGGTGCCGCGCCGGCGCAGATAAGCGCGCCCAATGTCCTTGCCCCGCATCATCCTACCTGCCACTGCGGCGCGGCTGCGATGCGGGTTATGCTGTCTGATGACGTCAACCCGCGCGATCTTGACCCGCGCGCATGGGCAGACAGAGTTGACAACCCCTTCCGACAAGGGATGCTCTTTGCAGTCGCATTGTAAAATATCGCGTAGGGTGAGGCGCTAGCCTCAGGCGCCGTCGCGCAGGGTCGTGCAGAACTGGCTGTAAAGCCCCGCGTTGCCCGCAATCACCGAGCCGCTTTGGAAAATCTCTTGGCCTTCGCGCACAGCGCTGACAAAGCCGCCCGCCTCTTTCACGAGGATTAGCCCAGCGGCAATGTCCCAGGCGTTGATGCCGCGTTCCCAGTAGCCGTCATAGCGACCCGCCGCGACATAGGCGAGGTCAAGCGCCGCTGCGCCCCAGCGCCGCACGCCCGCGCAAACCGGCATCAGACGCGCAAGGTCTTGCAGCGTGGCAGGCAAGGTGGGGCGACCGCCAAACGGCACACCGGTTGCGAAGATCGCCTCGATCATCGTGCGGCGCCCGGAAACGCGCAGACGCTGATCGTTCATAAAGGCGCCCAAGCCTTTTTCGGCGTAGAACATCTCGTCTTTGGCGGCGTCGAACACCACGCCCGCCACGATCTCGCCCTTTTGCTCTAACGCAATTGACACCGCCCAATGTGGCAGACCGTGCAAAAAGTTGGTGGTGCCATCCAGCGGGTCAACGATCCAGCGCCGGGTCGGGTCTTCGCCCGCCTCTTCGCCGGTTTCCTCGCCAAGCCAGCCATAAGACGGGCGCGCACCGCGCAGCTCTTCCTTGATGACCCGCTCTGCTTCGCGGTCGGCTTTGGTCACAAAGTCGCCCGGACCCTTGGACGAGACCTGAAGATTCTCGACTTCGCGGAAATCCTTGACCAGCGCGCGGCCCGCCTTGCGGGCGGCCTTGATCATCAGATTGAGGTTGGCGCTGCCATGCATGGGGGGCTCCTGTTCGTCAGGCGCTGGCTATACGCGGGCGGGCGGCAGATGCCAAGGGGGTTGGGCTCTGAGTTGTCTTAGGGCTTCTTTGGATGGGGTTGAATGCCCTGCGCAAGGTCACCGACCAGCCGCGCAATCCTTGCCGCGCGCGCCTTGGGCGTTTTTGCTGTTTGCACGCGGAAGATCACGGCGTAGCGGTTGACACCGTCAAGCGCGGCAAACGCCGACGCGGCTGCCGGTTCGCTAGCCAGAGCAGCCGCAAGATCGGCCTGCACCTCGGCACCTCGCAATGGGCCATAGGCAGCATCCCACCGGCCATTGGCGCGGGCATGATCGATTGCGGCCTGCCCGTGCGGGGTCATGCGACCCTCTGCGATCAGTTCTGCCACACGCGCGCAGTTGTACTGCGACCAGATCGACCCGGCGCGCCGCGGCGTGAAGCGGATCAGAAAGTATTGGTCATCAAACCGCTGCACCTGCCCGTCGATCCAGCCCCAGCAAAGCGCCACATCTACCGCCTCTTGCCGGCTTGGGGCCATGCCGCCCGCGCCTTTCTTGGCCAGCTTCAACCAGAAGCCCGCCGCTTTGGGGTCGGCGGCGATGTGCGCGGCAAGTGCGGCGGCATTGGCAAGTGCGAGGATCGGCAATTCCACCGCCATTTCAAACCCTTTGCAGCTTGACCGGCTCGCTGCGCCCCAGCCGCAGGAAATGCGCCATGAAAGGTTCGGTCGCATCTTCACTGCGCGTGGCGGCGTAAAGCCGTTTGGTAAGACCTTTGGCGGTGACGGGGCGCGTTATGTAATCGGGGCGATATTTCACCTCGCGCAGTACCCAGTCGGGCAGCACTGCCACCCCGCGCCCCGAGGCTACCAGCATCAGAATCACTGCGGTTAGTTCCACTTGCCGGATCGCCTTGGGCTCGACCCGTGCGGCGCTGAGAAGTTCGGTGAAAATATCCAGCCTGCCGCGTTCGACCGGATAGGTCAGCAGCACCTGATCGCGGAAATCCTCGGCCTCAACAAAGGGCTTGGCGGCAAGCGGGCTGGAGGCAGAGGCCACGAACATCGGCGCATAATCAAACAGCGGTGAAAAGGTAACGCCGTCCAGCTTTTCAGGGTCGGACGAGATCACCAGATCAACCTCTTGGCGGATCAGCGCAGGCAACGCGCCAAACGCAAGGCCGGGGCGGATATCGACATCAACCTCGGGCCAGGCGCGGCGAAACTGTTCAAGCACCGGAAAAAGCCAATCAAAACAGGCATGGCATTCAATCGCGATGTGCAGCCGCCCGGCGCGGCCCTGCCGCAGCGCTCCAAACTCTTCGGTCACCGCATCCACCTCGGGCAGCACCCGTTCGGCCAGCCGCAACAGGCGCATTCCCGCCGCCGACAACCGCATCGGGCGCGCCGCGCGCACGAAGAGTTCGACCCCCGTTTGATCCTCCAGCCCCCTGATCTGGTGGCTGAGCGCGGACTGGGTGATGTGCAGCAATTCTGCCGCCCGTGCCAGCCCACCCTCGTGATGAATGGCGCGGATCGTGCGCAGGTGGCGCAGTTCCAGATGCATTATGCTGCAAGCCTCATGTTGTTATTGAACACTATGAGTTTGTCTCACATTCCAAATTGTGCGACAAGGGGGCAGCAAAAGGATATCCCATGCCCACGCCACGCGTCAGTTTTGAGTTTTTTCCGCCGCAAACGCTCGATGCGTCCTTCCGGCTGTGGGAAACCGCGCAAGTGCTGGCGCCGCTGAAGCCAAGCTTTGCTTCGGTCACCTATGGCGCTGGCGGTGCGACGCGCAAGCTGACGCACGAGGCCGTCACCACCATCGGGCGCAATTACGGGCTAAATGTTGCCGCGCACCTAACCTGCGTTGATGCCACCCGAGCCGAGACGATGGAGATTGTCGATGCCTATGCGCAAGCGGGCGTGCGCGAGATCGTGGCGCTGCGCGGCGATGCTCCAAAGGGCGCCGAGCGGTTCACGCCGCACCCGGACGGCTTTGCCAGTTCGGTCGAGCTGATCGAGACACTGGCGGCTGATGGCCGCTTCACCATCCGCTGTGGTGCCTACCCAGAGCCGCACCCCGATGCCGCCGATGCGGGCGCCGATGTGCGCTGGCTCAAGCGCAAGTGTGACGCGGGTGCAAGCAGTGCCATCACGCAATTCTTCTTTGAGGCGGAAACCTTCTTTCGTTTCCGCGATGCGGCCGAAAAGGCCGGGGTCAAGGCCAAGATCATTCCCGGCATCCTGCCGGTCCAATCCTGGGCAGGGGCAAAACGCTTTGCGCAACGCTGCGGCACTTCGGTGCCTGCGTGGGTCGAAGAAGCCTTCACCGCCGCCGAGCGCGACGATCGGCAGGAATTGCTTGCTACCGCACTGTGTACCGAACTGTGCGACGACCTAATTCAGGGCGGGGTTGAGGATCTGCATTTCTACACGCTCAACCGCCCCGGCCTGACGCGTGATGTTTGCCACGCACTGGGCGTATCGCCCACGCCAGCTCTGGAAAAGGTGGCCTGAAGGCACGAGGCCGGGGTCAGACCCCGCGTCTTTTGCCACCCCCCCTTGCGCCCGGGCGCTTGGGGCGCAAGTCTGCGGGCGCAAAACCCGGAGCCCCCAATGCCCTATGCCTTCATCGCCCGCACCCCCGCCGAAATGCCAAACCGCGAAGACCTTTTATCGCGATCTGGGTTAGAGTTCATGCAGGCGGTACTATCGGGCGAATTGTCAGGGCCACCAATTGCGGGGGTGCTGAACTACACCCTGCATTCGGTCGAACCGGGGCGGGTGGTATTTCGCGGATCGGCGCTTTTTGAACATACCAACCCGATGGGCGGCGTGCACGGTGGTTGGTACGGCACGCTTCTAGATAGCTGTATGGCTTGCGCGGTGATGACCAAGGTGGCGAAGGGGCAGTATTACACCACGCTCGAATACCGCATCAACATTGCCCGCGCCTTGCCGATAGGCGTTGAAATTGAAGCGGTGGGCGAAGTGCAACACGCTGGCCGCTCAACCGGTATCGCGCGCGGCGAAATCCGCGGCGTGGCCGATGGCAAGCTATACGCCACCGGCTCTACCACCTGCCTCATCATGGGCAGCCCCGCCGCCTGACGCGGGCCTGCGCCGCCAGATGCCCGGGAGGATCAGCGCGCGCCAACCCATCCGCGCGCCAACCGCGCTTTCATGAATACTTTCGGACGGATCACGCCCCACCACGCGCGGCGCGCGCAGTAAAAACACCTTGCTCCAACCCCGCCAAGAACCGACAGACGGCGCTTGTGGGTCACAAGGAAAGCGATTGCGCCAGTCTTCGGGCAACACGAGGCCGCACTGCTCCATCCGTTCCAGCATCCAGACCAGTGGAATGTTCGCCAGCGGACGCGAATCCTCTTGGTGCCCAAGTTGGCCGCCGATATCGCCGTGGCAGCCGCGAAACCACACCTGTTCGACCCCGAGCGCGTCGGTATCTTTTGTATCCCACAGCAGCGGTTCAAAGACCGAACGCGTTTCATTGAGCGCAAGCGCCTGATAGCCGTAGCGCACGATGCGGCCCAAGGCGGCATCGTGAAAGCGGGTGCGCGGTTTCGACACTACCCAAGCCAGCGGAAAGCGAAACCCCAGCGCCATCACCGTATCAAATACGCCCACCATTTCGACCTCGACCGAGGGGTGGCAGAACCGCCGCCGGAACGCCTCTGCCCCCGGGCGCAGCTCGTTTGCTTCGTAATAACGCCAGGCAAGGTGCACGTTGCGCTCGGTCGCGGCATCAGGACGCAACAGCCCGACCCTGTCGATAATGCCCGCAAGCGAGCGCACAGCAAAAGCGCCGCGCGAATAGCCCAACAAAAAGATGCGGTCGCCGGGGCGATAGCGCGTTGCCAGCCAGCCATAGCTGCGCCGGATTTGCTGCTCTATGCCCCAGCCCAAAACCGATTGGGAAAATTGGTTCCACTCGTTCCATTGGAGCCCTTGGCCGTAGCGGATAGAACCGCGCGGCGTCGCTTCGCGCAGAAGTTCGTAGATGCGCCCTATCGAGGTTTGATCGACACCGCCAAGCTTGCCCAGCGTCCCATCAAGCAGCACCACATGATCGACTGGCGCACGGTGGGGCAGGTGCAAGCCAGTGGTGGGCGGCGTCGGATTGCGCCCACCCAGAAGTGCCATGATCCGTCTGATGAAACGCCCCGGCACACACCGCCCCAACAAAAACCCCGCCCAACTATAGGGCGGGGTTCAATTCAGGCCAGTCCCAAATTGCCTCAGAGGGCAAGCGACATGGTGGTTGAAACGGTCATTTCGCCAAAGCCGTTGAAGCGGGTGTTGGTCGCCATCGAATAGGCACCCATGCCGTGGAACACGAGGTAATCGCCTTCCTCGATATCGCCGGGCAATTCCAACTCGCCCGGCAGCCGATCGACCGAATCACAGGTGGGGCCGAACACCACACGCGGCACCGGTGCGCCGGTGCGGAGCACGCCTTGCGACGAGATCGCCTCGACGCGGGTGATGTTGCCCACCATCGGCAACTCGGTCAGCCCACCGTAAACGCCATCGTTGATGAACACCTGCTGGCCATCGCGGATTGCCTTGATGCGCGTAGCGAGGGAAAAGGCCTCGGCCACAAGGCCGCGCCCCGGTTCGCACACCAACGCCGGGCGATCAGCGCCGAAAACCTCGGTCGCTACGCGGTCGATAAGCGCGAAGATCGCCTCAAGCTGGGGCACCACGTCGGTCACGCGGTGGCTGGGAAAGCCGCCGCCCACGTTCAGCCGCACGGCCTTTACACCTGCCAAGCGGCAGATTTCGCCACCCGCACGGATATAACTATCCCACGCCAACGGGTCGGTGCACTGAGTGCCGGGGTGGAAGGTGAGCGAGGGGATAAAGCCCGCTTTTTCCGCCGTTGCCAGCAGATCTGCCGCCAGTTCCACCGTCGCGCCGAACTTGGCGCCGAAGTTGTAGGCGGCACCCGACACCGGCAGCTTGTAGCGCACCGATATTTCACAACCTTCGGCGGGAACAAGGTCGATCAACTTGGCAAGCTCTGACCGGCTATCGACCGACCAGCTTTTCACCCCAGCACGCACCGCATGCAACACCTCGGAGCGTGAGCGCACCGGGTTATTGTAGTGTAAGGCCGCAGTCGGCGCGAGGCGGCGCACCATGTCGATTTCTGCCGGAGAGGCGACATCGAAGCCTTTTATACCAGCGGCGAGAAGGTTCTGAATCACCATCTCGTCGGGGTTCGATTTCACCGCATAGGTGACAAGCCCTGGGAATCCTTTCAGAAACCGGCGGGCAGTTGACTGCAGAACCTGCGGCGCAAAGAACATCGCCGGATTATCAGGTTGCTGGGTGCGCAGATGTTCGGCGGGTTCATTCCAGATAGTTTTTGACAGTCCCATCGGCGTTTCCTTTGCCAACAGAAGGCAGCCACCTCTTGCCCCGGCTTCACGGGTCGGGAGACGCTTACGCGTTTCATCCAACCAGGCCAGGTGCGTATGAGCCGCCCTTTTCCTGAAACTATGTGCCGCTATGTGATGCACATATTCACCGATCAAAAGACTAGATTTGTAGCGTTTGCTCGTTATATTGACGAAACGGACAAATAAATTGCGGGTAATGTAGATGGACGACCTCGATCGCGCGCTTCTGGGGCTTTTGGGAGCGGATGCTCGTGTTTCGGTGGCGACTTTGGCGCGACGGTTGAAAGTGGCGCGATCAACCATTCAGGCGCGGTTAGAGCGGCTGGAAACCTCTGGAATCATTGCTGGATACACATTGAAGCTAGGCGAAGCCGCGCGGCAGGGGCGGATTCGGGCCACTGTGCTTTTAACTATCGAACCACGCACTCAGGCAGCGATTCTTACCCGGTTGAAGGCATTGCCCGAGGTTGAGCGCCTTCATACCACCTCGGGGCGCGTTGATCTGTTACTTCAGCTTGCAGCAGGCTCTACCGCTCAGCTTGACGCGGTGCTCGACCAGATCGGAGAGTTAACCGGCGTCAAGTCTTCTGAAAGCCTGATCCACCTTTCGACCAAGCTTGAACGCGCGGTCTGACCGATTGCTAGCGGTAACGGCTTCGTGAGCCGCTCGCCGTGCGAAATCGTTGCCAGAGTGGCGTGGCGCGCGCAGCCTGAACGGACGGAGTCTGTGTCAGGGAGGAAACAGATGACCTACATCGACGGATTCGTGGTTCCGGTGCCCGCCGACAAGCGCGATGCCTACCTTGCCGCCGCGCGAATGGGATGGAACGTTTTCAAGAAATACGGCGCGCTTCGGATGGTGGAAACGCTGTCCGACGACATCCCCGATGGCAAGCTGACCGATTTCAAGCGCTCGGTTGCGGCCAAGCCGGACGAGATTGTCGCCTTTAGCTGGATTATCTGGCCAGACAAGCCAACGCGCAATGCCGGAATGGAAAAGATGATGAAAGACCCCGAAATGGACGCCATGAGCGACATGCCGTTTGACATGACGCGGATGATTTTTGGCGGTTTCATCCCGATTTTTGACTCGGAGGAAATGCCATGACCACCACCCCAAACGGCAACCCTTGCTGGTATGAACTGACAACAAGCAACCCAGACGATGCGCAGGCGTTCTACTCTGCGGTGCTTGGTTGGGCCGTCGCCGATGCGGGCATGCCCGGTATGGACTACCGGCTAGCCTCGGCAGGCGGCGACATGGTGGCGGGGATGTGGGTGCCGGACGAGCCGGGTATGCCGAACTTCTGGATGGTCTATTTCACCGCAGCCAATTGTGATGCCACAGCCAAAGCGGTCGCCAAGGCCGGGGGCAAGGTGCACAAGGAACCCGCAGATATTCCTGGCACCGGGCGGTTTGCAGTGGTGACAGACCCGCAAGGCGCGGTATTCGCGCTGTTGCAGCCGCTGGATGCCACGGGCAATGCCTTCGATCAGAAAAAGACCGGCCACGGCAACTGGCACGAATTGATGACCACTGATCCCAAGGCGGCTTTTACCTTTTACTCCGGGCTGTTCGGCTGGAAAGCCGGCACCAGCATGGATATGGGCGAAATGGGCAGCTACGATCTGTTTAGCCATCAGGGCGCAGACATTGGCGGCATGATGCGCTTGGCACCCAATATGCCGGGGCCGAGCACGCCGTTCTGGCTGCCCTATTTTGGCGTCGAAGGCATCGACGCCGCCGCCAAGCGGATCACCGGCGCTGGCGGCAAGGTGGTAAACGGGCCGCATGAAGTGCCGGGCAGTGCTTTCATCGTGGTGGCAAGTGACCCACAGGGCGTCATGTTCGCGCTGGTCGGGCCGCGCTAGCGGCAGCGCGACATCGGGCCTTGGCCTTTGCATAAGGGGGCGTTAAATCGGGGCAACCCAAGGAAAGTTGCCCCGATGCCGATGGAAAAAACCTTTGCGCCCGCCGAAGCCGAAGCTCGCATTGCTGCCGCGTGGGATGCCACAGGCGCCTTTGCCGCAGGCGCCAATGCCAAACCCAAGGCTGACGGCTCGCCCGCCGAAACCTTTTGCATCATGATCCCGCCGCCGAACGTGACCGGCAGCCTGCACATGGGCCACGCCTTCAACAACACGCTGCAAGATGCGCTCGTGCGCTGGCACCGGATGCGCGGGCACGATGTGCTGTGGCAGCCGGGGCAAGATCACGCGGGTATCGCTACGCAAATGGTGGTGGAACGCGAACTGGCCAAAGACAAGACCAACGCCACCCGCCGCGAGATGGGGCGCGAGGCGTTTCTGGCCAAAGTATGGGAATGGAAGGCAAAATCCGGCGACACGATCATCAACCAGCTGAAACGCCTTGGCGCGTCATGCGACTGGTCGCGCAACGCCTTCACGATGGACGCACATTTCCAGCAAGCCGTCATCAAGGTCTTTGTCGAAATGTATGCAAAGGGCCTGATCTATCGCGGCAAGCGGTTGGTGAACTGGGACCCGCATTTTGAAACCGCGATTTCCGATCTTGAGGTCGAGAATATCGAGGTCAAGGGCCACATGTGGCACTTCAAATACCCGCTGGCGGGTGGTGAGACCTATGAATATGTCGAGAAAGATGAAGACGGCAACGTGACCCTGCGCGAGACGCGCGATTATATCTCTATCGCCACTACCCGCCCCGAAACCATGCTGGGCGATGGCGCGGTCGCGGTGCACCCCACCGATGAACGCTACGCGCCAATCGTGGGCAAGCTTTGCGAAATTCCTGTGGGGCCCAAGGCGCATCGCCGCCTGATTCCGATCATCACCGACGAATACCCCGACAAGACCTTTGGTTCGGGCGCGGTGAAAATTACCGGCGCGCATGATTTCAACGACTACGCGGTAGCCAAGCGCGGCAATATCCCCTGCTATCGGCTGATGGACACCCGTGCCGAGATGCGGGCTGACGGTGCGCCCTATGCCGACTGCGCAACCCGCGCGCAGGAAATCGCAGGTGGCGCGGCCTTTACCGAGGCCGAGATCGACACGCTGAACCTTGTTCCCGATGAATTGCGCGGGCTTGACCGTTTCGCCGCGCGCGAAAAGGTCATCGCGCAGATCACCGCCGAGGGGCTTGCGGTGATGGTGCCCAACCCCAAGGTCGAGGAAGAAGGCGAACCCGCGCTGGTGCCGCATGTCGAATCCAAGCCGATCATGCAGCCGTTCGGTGACCGCTCCAAGGTCGTGATCGAGCCGATGCTGACCGACCAGTGGTTTGTCGATACAGCAAAAATCGTGCAACCCGCCATCGACGCCGTGCGCGACGGGCGCACCAAAATCCTGCCCGAGCAGCACGAGAAGGTCTATTTCCACTGGCTGGAAAACATCGAGCCGTGGTGCATCAGCCGCCAGCTTTGGTGGGGGCACCAGATTCCGGTTTGGTATGACGAGCAAGGCAACCACTATTGCGCCACCTCTGAGGCTGAAGCGCAGGCGATGGCGCCAGGAAAGGTGCTTACCCGCGACCCCGACGTGCTCGACACATGGTTCTCTTCGGGCCTCTGGCCGATTGGCACGCTTGGGTGGCCGGAAAACACGCAAGAGTTGCAAAAATACTTCCCCACCGATGTGCTGATCACCGGGTTTGACATCATCTTTTTCTGGGTCGCCCGGATGATGATGATGCAGTTGGCGGTTGTTGATCAGGTGCCCTTCCACACCGTCTATGTGCACGCGCTGGTGCGCGACGAGAAGGGCAAGAAGATGTCGAAATCCTTGGGCAACGTGCTTGACCCGTTGGAGCTTATCGACGAATTCGGCGCTGATGCGGTGCGCTTTACCATGACAGCAATGGCCGCGATGGGGCGTGATCTGAAGCTTTCAAGCCAACGCATCGCGGGCTATCGCAACTTTGGCACCAAGCTTTGGAACGCCACGCGCTTCGCCGAAATGAATGGTGTGTTTGATGCCCCTCTTGGCCTGCCCGCGCCCGACCACACTGTGAACCGCTGGATCATTGGCGAAGTGGCCCGCACCCGCGAAGCGGTGGACGAGGCACTGTCCAACTTCCGCTTCAACGATGCCGCCAACGCGCTTTACGCCTTTGTCTGGGGCAAGGTCTGCGACTGGTATATCGAGTTCGCCAAACCGCTGTTTGACGGCGGACACGCGCCAGAAACGCGCCAGACCATGCGTTGGGTGCTTGATCAGTGTTACACGATGCTGCACCCGATGATGCCCTTCATTACCGAAGAGCTTTGGGCGATGACCGGAGAGCGCGCCAAGATGCTGGTGCATGGCGACTGGCCCGAATACGGCGGCGAACTGATCGACCCGCAAGCCGACCGCGAGATGAACTGGGTCATTCAGCTTATCGAAGAAATCCGCTCGGCCCGCAGCCAGATGGGTGTGCCGGTGGCGGCCAAGATCGACATGCTCACCGGCGAGGCCGATGACACTGCGCGCGCCGCCCTTGCCCATAACGAGGCGTTGATTCTGCGGCTGGCGCGGCTGGAACGCATTAGCGATGGCGCGCCGCCAAAGGGTTCAATCGCGCTGGCGCTACCGGGCGCGGCGTTCTCGCTACCGTTGGCGGGCATCATCGACGTAGCGGGCGAGAGTGCGCGGCTGACCAAAGCGCTTGAAAAGCTTGAAAAAGACATGAACGGCTTGCGCGGGCGGCTGAACAACCCCAAATTTGTGGCATCGGCACCTGAAGAGGTGGTCGAGGAAAACCGCGAATTGCTGGCAGCGGGCGAGGCCGAGGGGGCCAAGCTGCGCACCGCCTTGGCGCGGCTGGCAGATCTGGGGTAGCCGATGGGCGGCGCTGACCGAGTGGCCGAGAGGCGCATGTTGAAGGCTTTGGCCGAAGGCAAACTTTCGGGCCTTGAGGGAGAGGGCAAGCCTTTGCCTTACCGCCCCGGCGATGCCTTCGTTTCGGCGGGCGATGCGGTGGGCTTTCGCATCATGGCCGAAGCGGGTGTGCTGCCCGAGGAAATCGTGCTGAAAAAGCAGGCCGCGGCGCAGCGCGCGCATCTGGCCACCCTGACCAACCCCGAGGCGCGCAAGGCGGCGATGGCCGAGCTTGCGCGCATTGAGTTGCGGCAGGCGATTGCCGAGGACGCGCGGCGCAAGTTCTTGCGCGGCTAGGCTGGCGAATTCGGTACCGCTGCGGGCGCCTAGATGAACTTCGGTTCGCGGTCCTCGATATTGGCGGACACAGCCTCGATGAAATGTGGCTTGCCGATCAGTGCGGCCTGTTCCTTGGATTCCGCTGCAAGCACATCGGCGGCACCCGCCACCAGCGCGCGCCCGATCAGCCGTTTCGCGGCGCGGACGGCAGACGGGCTTTTCGATGCAATGGTTTCGGCCAGCTCGAATGCGCGCGCCATCAGATCATCCGCCTCTTCCGTCACCAGCCCCCATGAAAGGGCCTGCTCGATCAACACCGCATCGGCGGTATAGATCAGCCGCGCCAGCGTATCGGCGCGCACCAGGCGCGGCAGCAGCACCATACCGCCCATATCTGGCACCAGCCCCCATTTCATTTCCATCACCGAAAGCCGGACGCTGGCGTGTGCAATGCGGATGTCGGCACCCAACGCCAATTGGAACCCCGCGCCAAAGCATGGCCCGTGCAGCGCCGCGATCACTGGCACCGGCAACTGCTGCCAAACCAGCGAAAACTGCTGGAACCGATTCGCCGCCCCGTGGGTGCGCGGCAAAATAAGCGCCTCGGGGTCGCCCCCGGCCAATGCGCCAAAGCTGGCGACATCAAGCCCCGCCGAAAATGCCTTGCCCGCACCTGAAAGCACCACGGCGCGCAGATCGGCCTGCTTGGCCAGCGACTCGCCTACCGCGACCACTTCATCAATCATCGCCATATCGACGGCGTTGAGCTTTTCCGGGCGGTTCAGCTGCACATGGGCAATGTGGCCCTGCATGGTCAAATGGACACGGCTCATCGGCACCTCCTTCAAACACTCTGCGAAGTATGCCCCGGCATCGGCACGCGCGCCAGCGCGTGCGCGTGCCTGCGACGCCACGGCATCTTCGGCCCCTTGTGGGCGGTGCAATTTGTGCTACGCCTTGGGGCATGATCGGACCTCGCTTGACCCCGCTTGCCGCCAGCCTTCCCGCCTCGGTGCCCTTCGTTGGCCCAGAGACGCAGGAACGCACACGCGGCCGCCCCTTTGCGGCTCGCCTCGGAGCCAATGAAAACGGATTCGGCCCATCGCCACGCGCAATCGAGGCGATGCAGGTAGCGGCGGGGGAATGCTGGATGTATGGCGACCCCGAAAACTTCGACCTGCGCTCCGCACTTGCCGCGCATCATGGCTGCGGTATCGAGAATGTCGTGGTGGGCGAAGGAATCGACGGGCTCTTGGGCTATCTGGTGCGCCTTACGGTCGGGCCGGGTGATGCTGTCGTCACCTCGGATGGCGCTTACCCGACCTTCAATTTCCACGTCGCAGGCTTTGGCGGCGTGTTGCACAAGGTGCCCTATGCGGGCGAACATGAAGACCCTTGGTCGCTGATTGCGGCAGCGGCGGGCACCAGCGCTAAGCTGCTGTACATCGCCAACCCCGACAATCCGATGGGCAGCCACCACGCCGGCCAGCGCATAACGCAAATGGTCGAGGCGATGCCCGAGGGCTGCTTGCTGGTGCTGGATGAGGCGTACATCGACCTCGCGCCCCCCGGCACTGCCGCCCAGATCGACCCGGCCGATCCGCGGGTGATCCGGATGCGCACTTTTTCCAAGGGCTACGGTATGGCGGGCGCGCGCGTGGGCTACGCGATTGCGGCGCCTGCGCTAATTTCAGCCTTCAACAAGATCCGCAACCATTTCGGCATGAGCCGTATCAGCCAAGCAGGGGCGCTGGCGGCCTTGGCCGATCAGGACTGGTTGCACCATGTGCAGACCGAGGTTGCCACCGCGCGTAATGCGCTGGCCCGGATCGCGCGCTCTAATGGCTTGATACCACTGCCTTCGGCCACCAATTTCGTCGCCATCGACTGCGGGGCCGATGGTGCCTATGCCCGCCGAGTACTAGCCCAGTTGGCCGAGGCGGACATCTTCGTGCGTATGCCGTTTGTAGCGCCCCACGACCGCTGCATCCGTGTCAGCTGCGGCCCCGAAAGCGAGATTGAAGCATTCGCGAAGGCGCTTCCCCGCGCATTGGAGGCCGCTCACCGTTAGGTGAGTTGAAGCGGCGGCTTCGGCACCCCAGTTTGGTGCTGTAGCAACCTCGAGGACCAGATGACCAGAACCCGCCGCGCACTCCGCCTTAGCCCCGTGGCATTCGCGCTCGCATTTGGTGCCTATTCCGAAAACTTTTCTGTTGCCCGCTCTGGCGCAAGCGCGCCCGAGAGGTCGGAAATTGTGGCACTCGATGCGGATAGCCGTGAAGCACCGCCATCTGGTGAACGCGAAGCCTGAGCGCGCCTTACGCGCCTGCAACCACTGCCGCGGCAGCGGCCAACGCACCGGGCCCGTGCGCAATGCCGAGCGCCTGCATCCCTGCTTCCATCACCGCCAGCGCGCCCAGTGTCATATGCGCGTTTACATGGCCCATATGTGCGACGCGCAAAAAGTCGCCGTAAGTCGGATCAGAGGGTGCGGCCATGCCAAGCCCGATGCCCAGCGTCACCCCGGCCTCTTGTTCGCACCACGCGCGCAAACGCGTAGCCCCGCCACCACCGATCCGCGCTGCGGTTACGGCGTGCGCGCGTTGCGCCGGGTCCGCGATGTTAAGCGCGATGTCGCCTCCCTGCCCCCATGCCTCGAACGCCGCCCAGACCGCGCGCGCCAGCGTGGCGTGGCGCGCCCAGACATGCGCCAGCCCCTCTTCCTCAAGGATCATGGTCAGCGACTCGCGCAGGCCAAACAAGTGATGCGTGGGCGCAGTGCCCGCAAAGTGCTGATAGAACTCAGTGCCAAGCGCGCGCGGCTCCCACCGCCAGTAGGGCGTGGCGAGGTCTGATGTGCGCGATGCCTGTAAGGCGCGGTCGTTGAAGTGCACAAACCCCAGCCCCGGCGGCAGCATCACGCCTTTCTGGCTGGCGGAAACCAGCACATCGACGCCCCAATCGTCCATCCGAAACTCGTCGCAGCCAAGTGCGGCGATGCCATCAACCGCCAACAGCGCAGGGTGACCCGCCGCATCAATGGCCGCGCGCATTGCGGGAATGTCGTTGCGCACCGAACTTGCGGTATCGACCAGCGTCACCAACACCGCCTTGATCTTGTGTTCGCGGTCCGCGCGTAGCGCCGCCTCTAACCTGCCCGGATCTGCAGCGGTGGATTTGCCGAAGTCGATCATTTCGACTTCAACCCCCATGGCGCGTGCATGTTCGGCCCATGCCACTCCAAAGCGCCCGGTAGCAAGCAGCAGCGCCCGATCGCCACGCGAAAAGAGGTTGGCATTCGCCGCCTCCCAAGCCCCGTGCCCGTTCGAGATATAAAGCGCCACATGCCCCGAACTCAGCGCCAGACGCCGCAGATCGGGCCATATCGTTTCGACCATCTCGACCAGCGCGCCCGCGTAGATGTTCGGTGCCGGGCGATGCATCGCCGCCAGCACCCGATCGGGCACGGTCGAAGGGCCGGGAATGGCCAGATACGGGCGGCCTTGGGCGAGGCTCATGATGGTCTCCTTTTGCTCGGCCCCCTTGCCTATTCCGCGTCCCGGCTTAGGTCAATTGGTGGTAGAGCGCGGATCTGGCAGGATGGCGGAATGGAGGCTGGCATGGCGAACGAGCGGCGGATTATTTCGATTACCGGCAAGGACCGCGAGCATTTCTTGCAGGGCCTTGTGACAAACGATCTGCGCCACCTCGCAGGCGACTCGCTTTATGCAGCGCTGCTGACGCCGCAGGGCAAATTTCTGGCGGATTTCTTTCTGATCGAGGCGGGCGAAGCAATTCTGCTCGACGTTGCAGCGGAGTTGGCCGACGATCTCGCGCGGCGGCTGCAAATGTATCGGCTGCGCGCCGATGTGACGATTGCGCCGTCCGATCTGCAGGTGTTTCGCGGCACCGGCCCCGCCCCCGAAGGTGCGCTGCCAGACCCGCGCGATGCCGCCCTTGGCTGGCGGCTTTACGGCACGCGCGCGGGCGATGACGGCACCGACTGGGCAGCACTGCGCGTTGATCTGATGATCCCCGAAGCCGGGGCCGAACTGATAAGCGGCGATAGCTACATTCTTGAAGCCGGGTTTGAACGGCTGCACGGCGTCGATTTTCGCAAAGGTTGCTATGTGGGCCAAGAGGTCACGGCGCGCATGAAGCACAAGACCGAATTGCGCAAAGGCCTCGTGCGGCTTGGTATCGAGGGTGCGGCACCGGTAGGCACATCTATTGAGGCAGATGGGCGCGAGGTCGGTGTACTTGGCACCCAGTCGGGCGGTCGCGCGCTTGCCATGGCGCGATTCGACCGTCTGGGCGAGGCAATGCGCGCCGGTTCGGCGCGGCTTTGGCCCGAATAGGCGCCAGTACCTTAAGCCCGCTCAGAATATTCCATCAATTCCGTGTGAACGATGATCTCTTCGTCCGGCCCGATGAAGGGTGGAATCATGATCCGCACGCCATTGTCGAGGATCGCGGGCTTGAAGCTGTTCGCGGCAGTCTGGCCCTTTTGCACGGGCTCGGTTTCCACCACGCGGCAGCGCACTTTTTGCGGCAGTTGCACGCTCAGCGCCTCATCACCGTAGTACTGGATTTGCGCTGTCATGCCGTCTTGCAGAAACGGGCGGCGCTCGCCCAGCAGTTCAGCATCAAGTTCGATCTGCTCGTAGGTCTCGGCATCCATGAACACCAGCCTGCCGTCCGTTTCATACAGGAATTGCTGCTCTTTAAAGTCGAGTGAGACCTGATCAACCTTATCCTCGGAGCGGAACCGTTCATTGAGCTTGCGCCCGTCACGCAGGTTCTTGAGTTCGACCTGCGCGAAAGCGCCGCCCTTGCCTGGCTTTACATGGTTGACCTTGACGGCCGCCCATAGCCCACCGTCATGTTCCAGTATGTTACCGGGACGGATTTCGTTGCCGTTGATTTTGGCCATGGGTTCGCTCGCCTGAAATGGTTGATTGCTGCCGACAAACCCCTATATAGGGCGCAATGTCGGCTGGCAACCCGACCGGATTCGCCCCCCTTCGCGAAGAGATATGCGCCAAACGCATGACTGACATGCTATGTGGGCCATATCGAATCGCGGGAGAAACGCCATATTTGCCGCCACGCCCGGAAACGCAAGAGCAATAAAAAGGACATCATAATGCGCGATTTCGTTGACGGCTCCGCATTCAACTATGAGCAAGGGCAGCGTTCGCGCAAACTTTTCGCTGCGGTTGTGCTGGCTGCATTGGACGATGCCATTTCTGACGACAAGAAATATGGCAATGGCCCCGAGCAGATCGCCCGCTGGGCACGCTCGCGTGATGGCCGCGAAGTGCTTTCCTGCGCGGGTATCGACCCCAACGAGCGGGTCGTGAAGGGGCTGATGGAGTTCGTCGGCAAAGGCGTGCGCACCTCGGTCGCGCTTTCGCGCGAAGAAAGCGAACGTCGCATCGCCGCCGAAGAGGCTGAAGCCGCCTGAGAAGAGGCCGAAGCCGCCTGAGAATTGCATTACGTGCATGTCGAACACCGCGCCGCACTCCGGCGCGGTTTGCATTTCTGCGCATTGGTGGGTGCGAAACACCAGCGCCGCGATAGCACGATACGCGCAAGCACCCCCGGCGGGCCGGATGCGCAGCGCGGGTGCCACCCGTCACTGCAGGCGCAGAGAACCAAAGCCCGCGTCCAGTCCAGCCCTCTACGCGCCGTCAGGCTAGCCGCCACGGCGCGGCATCAGCGGCAGGCATAGCGGATGCTCACGCGCTGCCACCCCGCACGGGGTGACAAAGGTCGGGCGGCTGGCGTGCGGCGCAAACTGCCTGCCCGCAACTTGCCGCGCCCCTCGGGTGGCGAGCGAAGGCGCACAGCCCGACTGAAGGTTCATTCGAAATCGCGGCTTGCAACAGCGCGGGCAATTTCGCGGCGCACCAGTTTGCGTACGCTGCGAGTGATGCGCTCTCCAAGTGTGCCCTGCAATTCTTGCCGGATGATTTCAGAGACCATGGCGCGCAGCGCTGCCTCGTCGATCAACGCGTCTTGGGTGCCGCCAAACAGGCTTTCCTCATCCGCCTCAGACAGTTCGTTTTCGGCGTCCAGACGCATCTGATCGTAGCTCGACAGCGATGCTTTGGCTTTGGGCGATGCGGGTTGGGCATCAGCCAGATGCAAGCGGCGCGGCTGCGCAGCTTCGGCCAAAAGCTCGTCTTCCGGGTCTTCCTCCGCCCAATCCGAGGCGGTCAACTCGGCTTCTGCTGGGTCGAGCGGGTCAACCCACTCAACAGCCTCAAGCTGCTGGTGGGCGGATTCGGCCATGATCGGAGGAGGCGCAAGCTCGGGCTCGCTTGCCACCGGATCGGGTGCTGCGGCGCGCGGGGGATCGAAAGTTTCGGTTGCGCCTGTCAAAGCTGGTTCCTCTGGCGCATCATCCGCAGGCTCTACAGGAAACGGTTGCACGAAGGCTGCGGCCAATGCCTCGCCGGGTGCCGTATAGGTGAAATCGTCGCCGTGGTCCGGCTCAAACGGCTCGTCGCTGGCGGCCACTGCGGCTTCCAATTCGGCAATCGTCGATTCCAGCCGCGAAAGCTCGTCGTTCAGGTTTTCGGGCGCGGACTCAGCTTCGGGCAATTGCCAATCTGACGCCAAGGTAAGCCCGGAATCGGGCATTTCATCTGCGCTCGTATCGACAAGCGCCGCCTCGACAGCGCCTTGGCGCGAAAGCGCCTCGGTTGCGTTGGCAGCATCGTGATCGTTTGAGGCGAGCGCCGGATCGGCCAGTTCGGCGCCTTCACCATTGCGCGGATCTGGCCATGCGATTGTCTCGGCGGCAAGGCTGGGTGGTTCGGCGGCGGGCGCATCCGCGGTCTGCGCCACGCGAAGCGCCGGGGTCAGCACCAGCGTTTCTGCGGCCAGCGCTACAGGTTCTACCGGGCGTGTCGCCATATCGGCGGCGCGAAACAGACCAGTGCGTCGCGGCCCCACCCCATCTTGTGAAACCAGGCGCCGGATCGAGGTCAAGACATCCTCGATCTCTGCATGCGTCCGAGATTCAGACATAGGGCCCTCCGCCAAATTTCGCCTGTTCACGCGAGTCTACCCGCGCGCGACGGCCAAGACAACGAAACCTTGCCCCGAAAACTACTTGCCGATGGCACGCAGCACGCGGTCAAGGCTTTCGCCCTGGACGGAAGTATGCGGCGCGTTCTGCACGGCGTTGTAGTAGGCGGCAGGATCATATGTCGGGATCCCGAGGTTCAGGCGTTCGACCGTCAGCAGACCCATAGACGACAAAAGTGAATAGAGTGATACCTGATAATTGGCTTCTGCCGTAATCCTGTCGCCCTGCGCGCTAAGCAATTCCTGTTCGGCGTTCAGCACTTCAAGCGTGGTGCGTGCACCAAGCGTCGCTTCTTCCTTTACGCCTTCATAGGCAACGTTAGCCGCAGCGATTTGCTGGTCGAGCGAAATGATCTGCGCCCGCGCAACTTCGATGTTGGCCCAAGATACGGCAACGTTTTGCGCAATGATGCGGCTGGTTTGCAGCAACGAAGCGGTCGTCCTGTCGCGGTTGGCCAGTGCTTTGCGATGCGCCGAAGACCGCGCGCCGCCCGCGTAAAGTGTCTGCGACATCGTGACACCCAGAGAAAGGGTGTGGCTGTCGCCGCTCACCGTGTTATCGGACGCACTGGCAGAGGCCGTGCCCTTCACGGTGGGCAAACGTTCAGCGGCAGCGGCTTGCACCGCCAGTTCGGCAACCGTCACCAGGCGTTGCGCCTGAAGGATCGAGGGATGCAGCCGTTGCGCGGTAGCGGTTGCCTCGGCAAGCGAAGCGGGCAGCGCGGGGGCGCGCGGCAAGCCGTTGATCGAGACGGGATAGGTGCCAGTGGCTACCTTGTAGCTTTCGCGCGCAGCGGCAAGCTGGCCCTCGGCTGCAGCCAAACCGGCGCGCGCCGCTGCCAGCCGTGCTTCGGCCAGCGCCACGTCGGTCCGCGTTACTTCGCCCACCGCAAAGCGGTCGTTTGCAGCGCGCAACGATTCACCGATCACGCGCACCGAGTTGCGGCTGATGGCCACAGTCTCTGTGGCGCTTTTCACGCCGGTATACGCTTTGACTGCCGAAAGCAGAACGTCCTGTTCCACCGCCACAAGCGCTTGACGCGTTGCAAGAACGGATTCCTTGGCAATCTCGATACCGATCTTGCTGCGGCCAAAATCATAGAGCGTCAAAGACGCGCTCAGCGCCAGCGCGATGGTGTTGGAATCCGCCGTCGCTGTTGAATAAGCGGTGGTCGAGGCGCTCCAGCTCAGCACCGGGCGAAGCGATGCGATAGCTTGCGCCACGTCTTCATCCGCGGCGCGCAGCGTTGCGCGGTTTTGTTCGAGCAGGTTAGAGTTTCGATAGGCCGCGACCATCGCGTCGGCCAGTGATTGCGCCTGCACCGCGCCACCCGCTAGCACCGAAGTTGCGAGTGCACCCGCCAGTACGAAAGCCTTGACCACGCTGTTTCTCATACCTGCAATCCCTACATCCCTAGCGCCCGTCGCGGGCCGTTATTGACCTGGACTTCGCCCGAGCCGCCATTCAACGTCGGCTGGCGGTCGTTCCGTCGCGGCCCCGATCAGAGCACGAAGCCATGTTCGGCTTCGCAACCCGGCAAAATCGGCGCCATGGCGTTAAAGGCATGCCGCCAGGCAATGGCACCGTCAATCTTGCGCCCGATCCGCACAACGCCCACCGGGCCTTCGCGGAACAGACAAATGATGCGGCCACCGTCGCGTAGTTGTTCCGCAATGGCCGCAGGCAACACCTCGACTGCGCCCTCGACGAGGATCGCATCGTAAGGTCCGTGCTTGGCCGCGCCTTCGACAAGCTCACCTGTCACCACGACCGCATTGTCGGCGCCCACCGCTGCCAATGTAGCTTGAGCCGCCTTCGCAAACTCGGCGGTGTCGAGCGCCACAACCGCTTCGGCCATGCGCGCAATCAGCGCCGCTGTGTAACCAGTGCCACAACCCACGTCGAGCACCAGATCCGTGCCCTGCAGATCAAGCGTGTCGAGCATTTTTGCCAGTGTTCTGGGCTCCAGCATAACCCGCCCGGGCGCGATGACGATGTCATCGCCCACATAGGCGGTTTCACGGCAGCGCGCAGGCACGAAGTCTTCGCGCGGAACTGCCAGCATGGCCTCGATAACCGGATATTTTGTCACATCGTTGGGGCGGATCTGGCTGTCGACCATTATGGTGCGGCGCGTCGCAAAATCTTGCATCGGTGAACTCTTCGGTCTGGATTTAGCCTGCGCGAAGTCTTGCCACATTCCCGTGGCACCCGCAACCATGCCCGCAACGCGATCCCGCTTGCGCCGCAAATTGCCTGAAAGGTGTGGCACAGCAGCCTTGGCAGCGGGGCGAGCGGGCGCTATCTTGACCGTTCCAGCCCGCCGCCGCACCCGAAGGAATATCTCGATGGCCCTGCATCGTCTGTCAATTGCCGCACTCACGCTGCTCGCTTCGGGCTCGCTCGCATCTGCTGAGCCTCGGCAATTGACAATTCCGATCGATTTCAGCTGCCCGATTTCAGAACCACCGCTGATCGAGTTTGTGCTCGCGCGCCAGCCGGGCGTGATGTCGGTTGAGATGCTGGTCGATGACGAAGTGGCGGTGGTGATTTTCGAAAACATGCAGACCGACATGGAAACGCTGGTCGCGGCATTAATCGACGCGGGCTTGGGCGAAATGATTGGTGCAAAGCCGATCACCGAAGCCGCAGCCCCCACCACATAAGGGCCGCACGGCGAGGGCCTTCCCCTCGCCGTAGGATGGATAGCGTAGCTGGCGCCTAGTTGCTGGCCAGCGGGCGCGCGGGGTCCTGCGTCCAGCCCGTGATCGAATCGACGTAAAGCGCCGCGTTTTCCAGCCCCATCAACTCGTGCATCACGAACCAGTCGGTCGCCGAAAGGTGGCCGGCCATGCAATAGGCAATCACCGGCTGCGCCGGGTCGGCAAGCTCGGCGGGCATCAGGGCGCGCAGATCGTCAAGCGGCTTCAGACGGCTGGCAATGGCGTCGAAAAGCGTCGCGTGTTCAAGGTTGAGCGCACCGGGAATATGCCCGCCAGCACCCGCCGCGCCGCCTTGAGCACCCGAATACTGCGCCGCAGAGCGCGCATCGATCAACGTGGTGTTGCCACCAAGCGCCGCCACGACCTCGTCGGTGGTGGCCAAAAGCTCGGGGCGGACCTGCGCCACAAAGTTGCCGGGGTTGGGCACCACGACATCAGTGGAAACCGGGTCAGCTGCATCCGCAACCCAAGCCGCCCAACCGCCATCTAGAATTGCTACGTCGTCGTGGCCTGCGTACTTGAAACTCCAGTAAACGCGCGCGGCGCCGCCGAAGTCCACCGCGCCGCTGCCGGTCGAAACGATCACCACAAGGCTAGTGTCATTCGCGCCGAGCGCCGCGATGCTGGCTTGCAGACTCGCCGTTTCGGGCGCCGAACCTGGCACAGCGCCCAAACCTCGCCACGCACCAGGATATGCCGACCAGACCGCGCCCGGCACATGCCCTGCGCTATAGTCATCGGCCGCTGTATTGCCCCGAATATCGATAATCACCAGATCTTCGCGGCCCAAATTGGCCGCAAGCCAAGCAGGGGGCGCGAGCGGGCCGGGCAATCCGTCAGCCAGCGCAGGGGCCAACACCAGAAATAGCGCGGCAAAGACCGGCGCAACGCGCGTTAACAGTAGCTTCAACATCAGGTGATCCTTCGTTTCTGGGCTGACGTATTTGTGTCGTTGCGGCCATCCGGTAAGACGAAGGCGCGCAGTAATCGCAGGCTGCAGTTTCAGCCGCGCCGTCCGCAAGTGCAAATCACGTCCTTGCGTGATCGTTGCCATACGCCGATAAGGGGCACTGCCCCGGCAGATGATTCATCGCTTGACGAGGCGCGGCGGAGTCCGTATCCAGCCGCAATGGATTTGGGGGCGCTGCCGAGGCGGCGCCCATTGATGTTGTGGCTGCGCCTTGGCAGCCTTGGGAAACGAAGGAATACGCCATGTCGCGCGTCTGTGAATTGACCGGCAAAGGCCCGATGTCGGGCAACACGGTAAGCCACGCCAACAACAGGTCGCGGCGTCGCTTTCTGCCTAACCTGAACGATGTCACGCTGATGTCCGACGCGCTCGGTACCGCGTTCAAACTGCGCATCTCGGCAGCCGGGCTGCGTTCGGTTGACCATCGCGGCGGGCTTGACGCCTTTCTCGCCAAGGCCCGCGATGAAGACCTTTCGGTCAACGCGTTGAAAATCAAAAAAGCAATCAGCAAGGCGCAAAGCGCCGCCTGATCCTGCTGGCAAGCACTGATTAAAGGCCTCGCCCCAAGCGGCGGGGCCTTTTGCGTTGGCCTTCACAGCACTGTGCGGCAGTTAGAACATTGCTCGCTTTGCTTTCTCCAAGGTTAGGCGCACTCTGAGGTCATGAAGTGCATGGCTCGCACATATCTCACGCGACTCGCCGCGCTCGTTCTTCGCATTCCCCGCGTATCCATCGTGGCAGCGGAGCATGAAGCCAAGGCGCACCCGGTTCTTGCACCGCCTCATGCCTCGAACCTTTCACATTCAACACTTGTAAAACGATATTGACATGTTTGCTCTCAAGACACTTCTGGCTGCGGGCGTAGTTGCATTTGCCCTGCCCGCTTCGGCAGACATCCTGATCTCAGGTCAGTACCTGATCGTTTCACGCGGCGCGATGGCCGCGGGGGCTGCATACTTTGTGGTCGAAAATACCGGCGCCACCGACGACCATTTGGTCGGTGCCAGTTCTACTTTTGCCGCGAGGACTGAACTGCACACCCATATCGCCAGCCCAAACGGTGTGATGCAGATGGTCAGTGTTCCCGGTGGCTGGATTATCCCCGCAGGCGGTATCCATGTGCTGCAACGTGGCGGTGACCATGTGATGCTGATGGGTATGTCCCCGAGGCCGCAAATGGGCGACGTGGTTACGCTAACACTGACGTTCGAAAAAGCAGGAGATGTGCCGGTGCAGATCGTCGTCGGCGCGCCAGCGGGCACCGTGCCGATGCGACCTGTCACACCGTAACATCCCGTTAAAAATTAAGAAAAACGTGCTCGCGCAGCGATTGTGCCCGATTCATTTCAGCCGATCCCAATTCCGTGAGAGTCTGCCGTTGTACAACTTGTCGCATGCGGCGGCGCGACCCATAGGTGTATGTTGCGTGCATGATGGTTGGGTTTATTTGATAGCTCTGCCAAGACTGCCCTGCACTGCTTCTCAGCGCCTCCGGACGTGGCACTTTCACGGCTATCGGATCGGTAAGAGTCGCCACCGGACGGCCTGCAGCGCTGCAAAAAAGGCCACTTTCAAGCAACGGCAGGAACGCGCGCTCCACCGATGCTCGTTACGCGCGCAAACGTAGCCATTCTGTGCAACACCCTAGAAGGAGTGATCAGATGAAATCTGTAAAATACCTGCTGGCCGTCTGCGCAATCGCCTTTGCGCTTCCCGCATTCGCGCAAGATGTGTCGGTTGAAGGGGCCTATGTCATGCCGCTAGCTGGTATGGATAATGCCGCCGGACTCTACATGGTCATCAAGAACGCGAACAAGGACCTTATAACGCTGATCGGCGGCATGTCCGAAGCTGCGGGCGAAGTTGACCTCTATTCCACCATCTGGTCGAGCAAGGGTGTGCCCGAAATGGCGATGCAACCCGAGGGCATCAATATCAGCGGCAACGGCGGCCTAGTGCTTTCACCGGGTGGTGTGCTCTTGACGTTGAAAGACCTCAAGGCGCCGCTGAATGTGGGCGACGTGGTCACAGTCACGGTGAAGTTCGCGCAAGGCCTTGAACTGCCGGTCGAAGCTGTTGTGAAATGAATTAGAGTCCGGCCCACTAGGGCTGGTTGCTACAGTGCGGGCGGGGCAGTAGTCCCGCCCTTCGCTTTGCGCGCACGCCACAGTTTTGAACGCATTTGCGTGAACCGCGGCTTTTTACGCGTTTTCTCTGCCACCTTTTCGCGCTGTTGCTCTATGATTGCGCCATGATGACTCGCGTTCCGCACCGTTTTATTGCGTTTGGCCTGTCGCTGCTTTTGGCGGTGACCAGCGTCACGATGGCGGTGGCGCGCGGCCAGACCCGCGTTGCGGGCGAGATTGTCATCTGTTCGGGTTATGGCCTGACCACCATCTCTGTCGACGAGTTCGGCAATGAGGTGACGCAGGTTCAGATCTGCCCGGACATGGCGTTGGGCCTGTTGGCCGCTGTTGCGCACACGCCGCTTATCGTCGAACGCCCCGCCGGGCGGGTTAGCGATCTGATCCTCGTCGAACCCCGTCTGCTGCATTCGCGTTCATTCGTGACGGCGCGTGCCAGGGGGCCGCCTGTGCTGGTCTGACACTTTCAGACCCGCGGCGGTGCCGCAAAAGATTTCCAGCAATCCATTTTCTTACGACCCCCGCACCGATTACGGCGCATCCTCCCCCCAATCATTCGTGACAGAGAGTCTCGGCGTTGACCGCGAAATCGGTGTAGCGCGCCCAAAACGCGCGATCATCGGGGCGGGTTGAGCGGCGCGCGGTCTCGGCCTTGTCGGGGTCGCGGAAAAACTCGGCGACGCGGCGCTGATCGCTTCGATCAAGACTTTGGTCGGCCAGAAACTGCAAGCAATCGCACAGGATGGTGCCGGGGCGGTCGGTTGTGACGGCGAGGCAAGCGGCGCCCACGGGTCCGGCATGGGCAGCGGGCGCGGAAAGGGCGGTTACCGCTGCGAAGGCGGCGGCGAGCCTCAGCCGACCACCTCGGCGGGGTAGCCTGCCCCCTTGAGCGCGGCCAGAACGGTGGCGGCGGGAAGGCCGGACACGGTGATTTCGCGGGCCGGAAGGTCCACCTCGACCCGCGCGCCGACGGCGGCGAGGGCGGCCTCGATAGTGGCCTTGCAATGGCCGCAGGACATGTCTGGAACAGAAAGGATCATGAGGGCCTCCGGGCGTTCGATCGAGAGCCATTCTCGCAGGCGGGGGGCGGGGGGTCAAGCGGCGGCGAGAAGCTGCGTATCGCGCGTGTTATGGGGGTGATGGCGTTGTGTTTGTTGTATTTTCTTGGAGTCGGTAACGATTTTTTAAGGGCGTGACCGGGGTCGGGAGCACGCGCTTGTGACGCTGGCGCAAGGGAGCGGTGCGCCGCGCGCGCCCCTTGCGGGTGTGGTGCGGCGGGTGGCCCGCGAAACGGCGCGCTGGCCCGTTTGCAGAGCCAAACGCCCTGCGCTACGCGCAGGGCTGGGAGAGAGGGCGCTATTGACGGTGCGGTGGGTGACGGACGGCTGCGCGCGAACCGAGGGGGTGAGACGGATCAGGAAACGGTCCAGTGGACCGTTTCCCCGGCGAACGCCCGAAGCGCAAGCGTAGGGCCGGGAGGCATGGTGCGCCTGCACCGTGGGGGGTGAGGGGCGGCGGGCTTGCCCGCGAAAACGCTCCGGTGGAGCGTTTTCAGCCCCGAACGCCCTGCGCCAAGCGCAGGGCCGGGAGGGAGGGCGCTTTTGGTAGGTGCGGTGGGTGACAGAGGGCAGCGCCCGAACCGAGGGGTGGGCGTAAGCGCCCGCCCCGTGGGGGCGGTTCGGGCGCTGCCCGGTGCAAGGGGCACCGGGCGGGGGAATTAGTATTACCTACATTTTTTTTAAAAATTATCGAATAAAGTTGTGTTAGCAATTACGTGAACCTTGGGAGTCGAACCGCCTTCTCCCCAGAAACTTTTTCCATTGTCACACGAATCGCAATTTTAATTTTCGGGTTAACCATTCTGTACGCGTCGCCTTTGGGCACTCTCTTTACCACTGGGTGGGCGCTCTTCTCAAGCTGACTTAGGGTTTGAGAAACGTTGAGAACAACTCCATCCGTGCTACTCGGAAACTCCCTTCGGACAATTTCCTCAACGTCTGAATACTTGAAGTCTTCTGTTCTTAGACAGCCAAGCGCGTAGATTACTTGGTTTCGCCGGCCGGCCTTTGTATCTCGCGCATTAAGGTTGTGGTCAAGGACTTCTTTAACCGCGGTCAGCGATGATGCAAACCAAGAATTCACGGCCTCCTCGACAATTTCATCTGTAACGGAGTTCGCTTTACGCTTTCTTGCGCTAATTGAAACTTCTAGCCCCAGCTCGTGGAGATGTTGAGCAATTCTATCGGTCTTCCAAATTAGCTCTTTAATCAGTGAATCAGCGCAGTCTATTTTCAATAGACCGAAACCGGTGGTTAACAATGTTTGCTTCTTCGTCGGTAAGTCGCGCAACCTCTGAAAGCTCCATCGTCCTGTTTGTGATCGTTTCGATCGAACTCTGACGCGCCAAATATTCTCTTATGTCGGATGGCACGCCGACAATACAGAATCGGACGTTGTATTTCGCGTAGTCGTCGTCGTCTAATAAAATGAGTACGTCACTCAATTCCTTGACGCGGTCGTGGTTCGTCAATATCTGCTCTAAATTATCCAATACAATAAATGATTTCTTGCTGTTTGCTTCTCTGTGCAACAATGCCATTAGCGCCTCTAGTGGTTCGCGCTTCGCGATCTCATATATTCGCTCGTCAGCTATGCCCGCGTGCAAAACCACATTTGCACCCCCAGATACCGTCACAACGTGTTGTGCAAGAGTTTCATCGGGAGATTTCTTTTGCAACTTATCTTCAAAGGCTCTTTGCAGCCCACCTAAACGGGAGGCTGTTGCTAGATTAATTACCGTATACGGTACTTTATTGTTATCAAATACTTTTTTATATAACCAAGTTTTTCCATTTCCGCTTTCGCCATGAACGATTATATGCTTTCCTCCAAAGATGTGCTTTGAAAATTGCTCCTCGAGCAATTCTCTATTGACATACATTTGCTCATTTACAACTGACGACCTCGGCGTAAACACTTGGTCTGGTTCTGACGCTCGAAAAATAGCCATCGCCCCCTCAATCATCCATCTTCAACGCCGAGATAAACGCCGCCTGCGGGATCTCTACCTTCCCGAACTGGCGCATCTTCTTTTTACCCGCCTTCTGCTTATCCAGCAACTTGCGTTTGCGGGTGGCGTCGCCGCCGTAGCATTTGGCGGTCACGTCTTTGCGCATCGCGCTCAGGGTTTCGCGCGCAATCACGCGGCTGCCGATGGCGGCCTGAATCGGAATCTTGAACATGTGGCGGGGGATCAGCTCTTTCAACTTTTCCACCATTGCGCGGCCACGGGCCTCGGCCCGGTCGCGGTGCACCATCATGGAGAGGGCATCGACCGGTTCCTCGTTCACCAGCACCGACATTTTCACAAGGAAATCCTCGCGGTAGCCGATAATGACGTAATCAAAGCTGGCGTAGCCCTTGGTCACCGATTTCAACCGGTCGTAAAAATCGAACACCACTTCGTTGAGCGGCAGGTCATAAACCACCAAGGCGCGGCTGCCCGCGTAGGTCAGGTCCATCTGAATGCCGCGCCGATCCTGGCAGAGTTTCAGCACATCGCCGAGGTAGTCGTCGGGCACCATGATCGTGGCCTTGATGCGCGGCTCTTCGATGTGATCGACCAAGGTCAGGTCGGGCATATCGGCGGGGTTGTGCAATTCGCGCACGCTGCCATCGCGCAGGTGCAGCCGATAGACGACCGAGGGCGCGGTGGTGATCAGGTCTAGGTTATATTCGCGTTCGAGCCTGTCGCGCACCACTTCGAGGTGCAGCAGCCCCAGAAAGCCGCAGCGAAAGCCAAAGCCGAGGGCGGCAGAGGTTTCCATCTCGGAGGTGAAAGAGGCGTCGTTCAGGGTGAGTTTCTCGATCGCGTCGCGCAGCGGTTCGAAATCGGCGGCATCCACCGGGAAGAGGCCGCAGAACACCACGGGTTGCGAGGGTTTGAAGCCCGGCAGTGCCGTGGTGCAGGGGCGGCGTTCGTGGGTGATGGTGTCGCCCACGCGCGTATCGCGCACCTGTTTGATGCTGGCGGTGAACACGCCGATCTCGCCCGGGCCGAGTTCACCGATTTCGACCATCTGCGGGCGCAGCACCGCGAGGCGATCGATGCCGTAAACCGCGCCGGTCTGCATCATCTTGATGCGGTCGCCCTTTTTGACTACGCCATCCATGACGCGGATCATCACCACAACGCCAAGGTAGCTGTCGTACCAGCTATCCACCAGCATCGCCTTTAGCGGCGCTGTGCGGTCGCCCTTGGGGGCGGGCAGGCGGGTGACGATCGCTTCCAGCACGTCGGGGATGCCGAGGCCGGATTTGGCGGAAATGAGGATGGCGTCGTGGGCGTCAAGGCCGATCACATCTTCGATCTGTTGCTTGATGCGTTCGGGCTCGGCCGCGGGCAGGTCGATCTTGTTCAGCACGGGGACGATTTCGTGCCCGGCATCAAGCGCGTGATAGACGTTGGCGAGGGTTTGCGCCTCGACCCCTTGGCTGGCATCGACCACCAGAAGCGAGCCTTCAACGGCGCGCATGGAGCGGGATACTTCGTAGGCAAAGTCCACGTGGCCGGGGGTGTCGATCAGGTTGAGCGTGTAGGTGTGCCCGTCGCGCGCCTTGTATTCCAGCCGCACGGTCTGCGCCTTGATGGTGATACCGCGCTCGCGCTCGATATCCATGCTGTCGAGGATCTGCGCCTTCATATCGCGGTCAGCCACGGTGCCGGTCGACTGGATCAGCCGGTCAGCGAGCGTGGATTTGCCGTGGTCGATATGGGCCACGATGGAGAAATTGCGGATGCGATCTAGCTGGGTCATGGCGCGGCGTATAGCGCGGCGCGGGGGAGCGCGGAAGGGGGTATCGTGGGCGATGGGGGCGAGATGGCTGGCGGTGACAGCGGGGGATGCCGCAACCCGGCGGGGCCGTTCGGGACAAAGGGCGGCGCCCGGCACGCGGGGTGGGCGTGAAGCGCCCGCCGCTACCCCAACCTCGCCAGCATCTCGGCCGCTGCTGCCGCCGGGGTTGCGCGGCCTTCGGCCACCGCGTCGCCCAGGTGGGCGAGGGCGGCGCGGGCCTTTGGGTCATCGGTCAGGCGGGCGAGGAGGCCTGCGCGGACCTCGGCTTCGAACCACGCGCGGGCCTGTTCGGCGCGCCGGGTGGTGAAATGGCCGTGCTCGCGCCGCCATGTGGCAAGTGCTTGCATTTCGCCCCAAGCGGCGGCGAGCCCTTCGGATTGCAGCGCCGAAACCGCCAGCGCCTTGGGAAAGCCCTCGGGGTCTTGTGGGCGGCGGCGCAGCAGACGCAGGGCGCCCGCGTAATCGGCCAGCGTGCGCAGGGCGGCGGGGCGCAGGTCGCCATCGGCCTTGTTGACCAATATCAGGTCGGCAATTTCCATGATGCCACGCTTGACGCCCTGCAATTCGTCACCACCACCGGGGGCCAGCAGCAGCACGAAAAGATCGGTCATTTCGGCCACCAGCGTTTCAGACTGGCCGACGCCGACGGTCTCGATCAGCACCACGTCAAAGCCTGCCGCCTCGCACAGCGCCACCGCTTCGCGCGAGCGGCGCGCCACGCCGCCCAGTTGCGCCTGACTGGGCGAGGGGCGGATGAAGGCAAGTGGGTCGCGCGCAAGGCGTTCCATGCGCGTCTTATCGCCGAGGATCGAGCCCCCTGAGCGCGCCGACGAAGGGTCAACCGCCAGCACCGCGACGCGCAACCCCTGCCCCGTGAGCATCAGCCCGAAGGTTTCTATAAAGGTCGATTTGCCCACGCCGGGGGTGCCGGAAAGCCCAATGCGCAGCGCTTGGCGGCCAGATTTTGCTAGCACTTCCAGCAGTTTGGTTGCTTCGGCCCGGTGGTCGGCGCGCCCGCTTTCAACCAGCGTGATGGCGCGCGCAAGGGCGCGCCGATCGCCCGCCAGCACGGCTTTTGCAGGGTCTGGGTGCTGCATCCGACGCTCCTCGTCCGCTTGACGAAACCGTCATAACAGTTGACGGGCCTGGGGGTTTCATGCCCGCTTTGGGGCGTGTATGTCCAGTGTCAGCGCCGATTTCGCGGCATAAAGGTGAGGTCGAGACGAGTGAGCGCGTTTAGCAGGGGCTGGGGCGGCATGAGCGCGGCGTTTTTGGCGGGGCTGCTGGCGGTTACGCCGGTGGCGGCGCCTGCGGTGGAGCAGACCGATCTGATCGTGTTCGATGTGGTGCTGAAAGGCATCCGCGCCGGGCGCTTGACGCTGACTGGCGTCGTCGATGGCACCCAGTACAGTGCCAGTGGCACGCTTGAAAGCGCCGGACTGATACGGCTGGTGCGCAAGGTGAAATACGTGGCCGAGTCCGCAGGCACGGTCAAGAATGGCCGCTACACGCCGAGCTACTATTCAGAGGTCGCCGATACCGGCAAGCGGGTTTCGCAATCGACAATGGAATACCGCGCGGGCGTGCCGCAGGTCAAAGTGTACAGCCCGCCGCGCGAGCCGCAGGAAACCGACGTGAAGCCCGAAACCCAGGGCGGCACGGTGGACCCGCTGACCGCACTCTACGCAACGCTGCGCGATGTGCCCGCCGCCGAGGCTTGCACGCTGGAGGTACAGATGTTCGACGGCAAGCGGCGCTCGCAGATCACGCTGAGCGCGCCGGTGGTTGGCGAGGACGGCATCGTCTGCGCGGGCGAGTATCGCCGACTGGCAGGCTTTAGCGAACACGAGATGGCCGACAAGATCGCCTTTCCGTTCCGCCTTTACTATGTGCCGGTCGCAGAGGGCATGATGCGGGTCAATCTGATCGAAACCGACACGACGTTTGGCCTAGGCTCTTTGCGCCGCCGCTAGGGCCGCGTTCAGGCAGGTTCGAACACGCCCGCCGTGGCTTGCCAGGCGTAGCGGCCCTTGTGCTGATCGGCGAATGCGGGCAGCGAGGCGAGCGCGTCAAGCACGCGGGTAACATCGCCATCACTCATCAGAAAGCTCAGGTTCACGCGCACGAAGCCGGGCTTGTCAACCTCGTCCCCCGCCAGAATGGCATCGCGCAGGCGGCGCGATGTGGCCGCGTCGATGCCAAGCAGGCGGTGCCCGTAAGGCCCCGCGCAAGCGCAGCCACCGCGCGCCTGAACGCCAAACCCGTCGCTAAGCAGCCGGGTGGCAAGTTGCGGGTGCAGATAACCGCCTTCGCCATCGGACAGCATGAAGGAAAAGATCGGCAAGCGCGCGCAATCGGTGCGCCCCAGCAGACGCAAGCGGGGCGTGGCGGCAAAGGCCGCGATGCCGCGCGCCGCAAGGACGCGGTTGCGCGCGCTGATGGCGGATTGCCCGACCGCGTCCTTGACCTCCAGCACCAGCGCCGCGCGGATATCGCCAAGGATTCCGGGCGTACCCGCCTCTTCGCGGTCAACCACGTCGGGCAGGTAGTCATGTGACTCGGGCGAGACAAAGCGCACGGTGCCGCCGCCGGGAAAGGTGGGGCGGTGGGCGCGCACTACGTCGCGGCGCACCAGCAGCAGGCCCGATGCACCGGGGCCGCCGATGAACTTGTGCGCCGATAGCGCGATGGCGTCGATTTCGACCCCCGGCGCGGGTCGCATGGAGATTGGCACATAAGGGCCGCCGCCTGCGTAATCCCAGACCGCCAGCGCGCCTGCCGCCTTGAGGCGGCGGGTGACGGCTGCCACATCGGTCAGGATGCCGCTGACGTTGGAGGCCGCCGAAAAGGCGCCAATCACCAGCCCGCGCGCCTCGGCCAAAGCGGCGTCGAGGGCTATCATGCAGGGGCCGCCGGTTTCAGCCTCGGCAATCTCGACCACGCGCGCGCCGCTTTCGCGCCAAGGCAGGATGTTGGAGTGGTGTTCGTAAGGGCCGGTCAGCACCGTGACCGGCTGCCCCGCCGCAACCGCCTGCTGCACGCCCAGCAGATGCACCAGCCGGTTCAGCCCCGCAGTGGCGCCCGAGCCGGCAAAGATGACAGCGTGTTCTGGCCCCGCGCCACAGAGTTCTGCCACCCGCGCCCGCGCCGCAGCGCGAAGCGCCGTGATGCGGGCACCGCAAAACGAGGCTTCGGTATGGCTGTTGGCATAGATCGGCAGCACGTCGTTCAGCATTACCTGCTCGATCGGCATCAGGGCGCGGCCAGAGGCGACGTAATCGGCATAGAGCAGCTTTTGCGGCCCGAATGGCCCCTCGAAACCCAGATCACGGCCAATTTCGGCTTCGTGCAGCGTGGCGCGAATGTCACCCGCCCCGAGGCTGGCGCGGAAGCGGGGAAAGAAGGATTCAGCGTCGGTCATTGCAGCGGCTTTCGGTGCGGTGAAGGTTAGTTGCAGTTTGACCTATATTCGCTGCGAATACTCTTGCTTTTGAACACTCATCAGAGGCTTTATTCGATCACCTGCGCAGTTATGAGGCTAATATGGACCATTTTGACCAAGAGATCATCGCCGCGTTGCAGCGCGATGGGTCGCTATCGCAACGCGCGCTGGCCGAACAGGTGGGGCTATCGCAAAACGCCTGCTGGCGCAGGGTGCAGCGGTTGAACGACAGTGGCGTGCTGCGGGGAAGCACGGCGCGGATCGGGGCAAAGGCGTTGGGGCTGGATCTGACTGTGTTCATGATGGTGCGCACGCGCCACCACAACGCCGACTGGGCACGCAGCTTTCGCCAAAAGGTCGAGGCGATCCCTGACATTATCGAGCTGCATCGAATTGGTGGTGAATGGGACTATCTGCTGAAAATCGTCACCACCGGCATGTCAGGGTATGACCGCGTTTATCAGGCGCTGATCGCCAGCGTCGATCTGGAAAAGGTGACGGGCTTTTTCTCGATGGAAACGATTCTTGAAGGGCGGCCGCTGCCTGCCCCCGGGCCGCGATGAGGTTCAGGCGCGTTTGCCCTCTGCCGCATCCAGCAGCGACAAGAGCCCGGTCAGCAGCGCCTTGGGGCTTGGCGGGCAGCCGGGGATAACCAGATCAACCGGCAGCACCGCCGAAACCCCGCCCTCAACCGCGTAAGACCCCGCAAAACAGCCGCCATCACGGCCACAATCGCCCACCGCCACCACCCATTTTGGGTTGGGCATGGCGGCATAGGTGCGCTGCAGCGCCTCGGTCATGTTCTTGGTCACGGGGCCGGTGACCAGCAGCACATCGGCATGGCGCGGCGAGGCCACGAAATGCAAACCAAACCGCTCAAGGTCGTAATAGGGATTGGACAGCGCGTGAATTTCCAGCTCGCACCCATTGCACGACCCGGCATCAAGCTGGCGGATTGACAGCGAGCGGCCAAGCCTGCGCCGTGCCGCCTGCCCGGTGGCCAGCGCCATTGCGGCGATTTCAGGATCGGTCGGCGCCGCCTCGGTCAGCGGGCGACGCAGCAATCCTTCGAGCAGAAATTTGCGCATCGCGCCCCCTAAAGGTCGGGCCCCGAGTAGGAGCAGTTGAAGGATTTGTTGCAGATTGGAAAGTCGGCGATGATGTTGCCCTCGATCACCGCTTCCAAAAGCGGCCAGTGGAACCACGACGGATCGCGCAGATGGCAGCGCGTGATGCGCCCGTCCGCCCCAAGCGCGAGCCAGACCAGCACATCGCCACGGAAGCTTTCAACCAGCCCCAGCCCGGCGCGCGGTGCGCCCGCCGGGGCGCAGGGTGCGAAAATCGGGCCTTCGGGAAGGCGGGCAAGGCATTGTTCGATCAGCGCAAGGCTTTGTTCGACCTCGCGGATGCGAATCCAGATGCGGGCGTTGACATCGCCGTCGTCGCGGGTTGGCACGCTGAAGGTCAGCTCGTCATAAGGCGCATAGGGGCAATCGCGCCGGGTATCGAAATCGCGGCCCGAGGCGCGGCCCACAAAGCCGCCAGCCGCAAAGCGGCGGGCATGTTCGCTGGCAAGGCGGCCGGTGGTGACGGTGCGGGCCAAAATCGAGGCGGTGCCGTCATAAAGTTCGATCAGTGCGGGAAAGCGGATGCGCAGGTGGGCCATCAGCGCAGCGATTGCGGCGCGCCCTGCGCTGTCAAGATCGTGAGTCACACCGCCGGGCACGACCCTATCGCGCATGAAGCGGTGGCCAAAGGCGACTTCGGCGGCGCGCAGCACCTCTTCGCGCAGGATACTGCACTGGGCCAGCATCATCGCAAAAGCACCGTCGTTACAGACTGCGCCGATATCACCGATGTGGTTTGCCAGCCGCTCAAGCTCGGCCATGATGGTGCGCAGATAGAGCGCGCGGGCAGGCACCTCGACCGCAAGCGCGGCCTCGGCGGCTTGTGCATAGGCCCAGGCCCAAGCCACCGAAGAATCGCCCGATACGCGCCCAGCAAGCTCTGCTCCGCGCGCAAGGCTGGCGCCGCGCATCAACGCATCTACGCCCTTGTGCGTATAGCCCAGCCGCGCTTCCAGCCGCACCAGCGTTTCGCCCTGCGCGGTAAAGCGGAAATGGCCGGGCTCGATGATGCCTGCGTGCACAGGGCCGACTGGCACCTGATTGAGGCTTTCACCCTCGACCGGCAGAAATTCGTAGGGTGCAAGGTCAGGGCCCGGCGCGGCGGCGCCAAGCGGTGCGGCAATGCCCCAGCGCCCGTGATCCAACCACGGGCGCGCATCGGGGGTGCCAATGGCGCGGTGGCCGAATAGATCGGTAATGCTGCGTTCCAGCCGCGCGGCGGCAGGGTGCTGGGCTGCGACCGAAGGAAAAGCTCCGTCGGTCAGCGGCAGGCTGAGCATTTCCATGCGCCCGCTTACATGCTGGCGCAGCGCCATATGCACCGCATCCTCGGTAGCCCAGAGGCTGAACAGTTCAAACCGCCCGCGCGCCGCCTCGACCGCCGCAAGCTCCCATTCCGTGGCGGATACGGTTTGGCACGGCGCAGGCTGGTTGCGAAAGGTCTGCGGCATGGGTGTTTCGATCTGATCCATTGCCCTACCCTAACAACGCCGCAACCGCGCGGAACCACGCGACCACCGGACCGGGCAAAAATATCCCCGCCGCCAGCACCAGCGCCAGGTGCGCATACAGCGGCGCAAGCGATGCTTCGGCAGGCCCGACCTTGCCGGTCGGTTCGCCAAAGATGAACCCCGCAAGCCGCAGAATCAGCGCGCCAAAGGCCACGAGCAGGCCGAATACCAAAAGCAGCGCCAGTAGCGGTTCACGCGCGAAGGTCGAGGTGACGATCAGAAACTCGCTCATGAACACGCCAAACGGCGGCATTCCGGCGATTGCCAGCACCCCGAGCGCCAGCCCCCAACCGAGTGCCGGGTGGCTTTGGGTCAGGCCGCGAATACCGTCGATCTGCTGTGTGCCCTTGATCTGCGCAACATGTCCGACCGAATAGAAAATCGCCGATTTGGTGAGCGAGTGCATGACCATGTGCAACAGCCCCGCAAAGTTGGCCAGCGGCCCGCCCATGCCAAATGCGAAAACGATGATGCCCATATGCTCGATCGAGGAATAGGCGAACAGCCGTTTGATGTCGCGCCGCCGGTAAAGCATGAAGGCCGCGAAGATCAGCGACAAAAGCCCCATCCCCACCATTAGCGGGCCCGGCGCGATGGCATCGGGGTGGGTGGCGATCAGCATTTTGAAGCGCAGCACGGCGTAAAGCGCGACGTTCAGCAACAGCCCCGACAGCACCGCCGATATCGGCGTCGGGCCTTCGGCGTGGGCGTCGGGCAACCATGCGTGCAGCGGCGCAAGCCCGACCTTGGTGCCGTAGCCCAGCAGCAGAAACACGAAGGCAAGGTTCAGGATCGCCGGATCAAACTCTGCCGCGCGGGACAGAAGATTGGTCCAGATCATCGAGGCCGCACCTTCGCCCAGCACCGGCTGCGCCGCGAGATAAACAAGGATCGTGCCAAACAGCGCCAGCGCGATGCCGACCGAGCCGAGAATGAAATATTTCCACGCCGCCTCTAGTGCCGCGTGGGTGCGGTAGATGCCGACCATCAGCACGGTGGTCAGCGTCGCAATCTCGATCGCCACCCACATCAGCCCGATGTTGTTGGACAAAAGCGCAAGGTTCATGCCGAACATCATCAGCTGATACATCGCGTGGTAAAACCGCAGCGAGGCGGCGGTAAGCTTGCCCGTCTCCATCTCGTGGCCGATGTAGGATGCCGAAAAATAAGCGGCGGTAAAGCCCACGAAAGTATTCAGCACGACAAAGACGATGTTGAGATCGTCGACCAAAAGATACGGCCCCGGCGCCGCGCGCGGCACGAAAAACAGCGCCAATGCGGCGAGTAGCGTAGCAAAGCTGGCCGCCACGTTCAGCCGCGCAGTCAACCGGTAGCCGGGCAAAAGCGCCAGCAGCACCGCAGTGCCCGCAGGGATCGCCAAAATCGCATACGCGGGGTTGGCCAAGAGCGCGTTCACTGGTTTTCCCCGCGATATTCTTCAAGTGCGCCAAGGTCTATGGTGTCGAACCGTTCGCGGATGCGAAACAGGAACACGCCGATCACGATGAAGGCGATCAGGACCGAAAAGGCGACCGAGATTTCGACCACCAGCGGCATACCCTTGGCGCCGGTGGCCGCAAGGATCAGGCCGTTTTCAAGCGACATGAAGCCCACCACCTGACTGACCGCGTTGCGCCGCGTGACCATCATCAGCAGGCCCAGCAGCACCACAGACAGCGCAAAGGCGAGGTCTTCGCGCGCGAAGGTGTCAGCCGCCTCGGTCAGCCGCAGCATCAGCACGATCGACATGGCCACCAGCCCCATGCCCGCCAGCATCGTCAGGCCAACGCCGACCACGGTTTCAACCTCGCGGTGGATGCCCATGCGGCGGATGATGCGGTGCAGCGCGCCGGGAATGATCATCGCCTTGAACACCAGCGCAATCGCGGCGGTGACGTAAAGATGCGGCGCGTGCTGGATATGCGCCTGCCACGAGACTGACAGCGCCAGCACCACCGCGTGCATTGCAAACACGTTCAAAAGCGCGGTCAGCCGTTCCTGATAGATCATCATGAAGCTGACCAGCACCAGCCCGCCCGCCAGCAAATGCGCGATGTCAAAGGCGATGCGGTCCATTCAAAGGCTCCTTGAGACGAATAGCAAAAGCACGCCAAGCAGCCCCAGCATCAGTGCCGCGCCAAGGAAATCGGGCACGCGGAACACGCGCATCTTGGCAATCGACACCTCGAACGCCCCCAGCGCAACGCCGCCCAGCGCCAGTTTTGCCAGCCAGAAGCCAAACCCAGCCAGATAGGCGAGCACACCCGATTGCGCCCCCGCCATGCCCCAGGGCACAAAGACGCAGATAATCAGTGAGATGTAGAGCAACAGCTTCAGCGCCGCCGCAAGCTCGATCATCGCAAGGTGGCGGCCGGAATATTCCAGCACCATCGCCTCGTGCACCATCGTCAGTTCCAGATGCGTGCTGGGGTTATCCACCGGGATGCGGGCGTTTTCGGCCAGCGCCACGATCACCAGTGCCACCAGCGCAAGGCCCAGCGATACCCGCAGGCCCACCGCCTCGGTCGCCATATGTTCGGCCACGGTGGAAAGCTGCGTCGAGCCTGCCACCAGCGCCACCGAAAACGCCGCCAGCAACATTGCCGGTTCGGCCATCGAGGCGATCATCATTTCGCGGCTGGCACCGATGCCGCCGAACGCGGTGCCCACGTCCATGCCCGCCAGGGCCAGAAAGAACCGTGCCGAACCCAAAAGCGCGACAATCGCGATCAGATCGGCGGTCCAGTTGAATTGCAGCCCGAAGGCAAATGTGGGCACCAGAGCTGCCGCCACCCAAGTGGCGGCAAAGATCAGGTAGGGGGCGGCGCGAAACAGCCACGAGGCGTTTTCGGCCAGCACCACATCCTTGCGCATCAGGCGCAGCAAATCGCGGTAGGGCTGCAGGATCGAGGCACCGCGCCGGCGCATCAGCCGCGCCCTGACCTTGCGCACAAGGCCCAGAAGCGCGGGTGCAAGGGCGACCACCACCAGCATCTGCACGCCCTGCACCAGAAGATCGCGGATCAGTTCCATATCGTCAGCACCAAAAGCAGCGACACCAGCGAGCCGACGACAAGGCTCAGATAACGCCGGATGGTCAGGAATTGCAGGCGGTTGGCCTGCGTCGCCACGGTGTTGATGGCGGCAGCAAGCGGCTGATAAATCCCTTCCCATGCCCAATCGCGCAGGCGCACGATCATGCGCGAGGGGGCGGTGCTGCCGGGGGGCGGCATCGTTACCTCTTCACGCGCGCCCAGCAAAATGCTGCCCAGCACGCGGCGCAGCGGCTGCGCAAAGCTGCCAGCGCCATACTGGCTGTTGGCGAGGTTCGAGGGAAAGCCGCAATCCCACGCCGGGCCGCGCGACAGGCGGCGCGAGGCAAAACGGTGCACCAGCCACGCCGAACCTGATGAGGTGATGGTGATGAAGGCAAAGACCAGAAGGCCGCTATAGGTGGAACGCGCCTCGGCGATCGGCACCAGCGTCTGCCATGCCTGTTCCGCCTGAAGCGGCAGGCGCGCGGCCACCATCGCCTCGGTCGCGGGGGCGAGCAGATCAAGCACGACGCCGGGGAAGATGCCTGCCAGAACACAGATCAGCCCAAGCACACCCATCGCGGCGAGCGAAAAGCGGTCAGCTTCGACCGCGCTGCGCGCGGCGTCGGTGCGCGGGCGGCCAAGAAAGCCCACACCGTAAATGCGCACGAAGGCGGCGGCGGCAAGTGCTGCGGCCAGCGCCAACATTCCACCCGCGGCGGGCACAATGATCTGCAGCCCGGCTTGCGGCAGGTCGGGGCTAAGCAGCACCGACTGAAACAGCAACCATTCAGAGGCAAATCCGTTCAGCGGCGGTAGGGCAGAAATCGCCACCGCCCCCACCAGCATCAGCGCCGCAGTGACCGGCATCCGGTGGATCAGCCCACCCAGCGCATCCAGATTGCGCTGCCCGGTTGCCACCAGCACGTTACCCGCGCCCATGAACAAAAGGCTTTTGAACGCCGCGTGGTTGAAGATGTGAAACAGCGCTGCCGAAAAGGCGAGCGCCGCAGGCGCGGTCATGCCGTTGGCGCGAAACGCCAGCGCCAGCCCCAGCGCCAGCACGATCACACCGACGTTTTCGATGGTGGAATAGGCCAGCGCGCGTTTCAGATCCGTCGCCATCAGCGCGGACAGGATGCCAAGCACCGCCGTTGCCGCGCCCATCACGATCACCGCGGGGCTTGCCCACCATTCCAGCGGGCCAGCAAGGTCGAACACCACGCGGATCAGGCCATAAAGCGCTACTTTGGTCATCACGCCGCTCATCAGCGCCGAGACGTGACTGGGGGCAGCGGGGTGGGCCAGTGGTAGCCAGACATGCAGCGGCGCCAGCCCCGCCTTGGACCCCGCCCCCACCATCATCAGCCCCAGAATCACCGCCGCGAGCGTGGTCGAGCGGGGCGCGGCGCGCATGGCTGCAAAGCCATAATCGCCCGCAGGCCCCGCCAGCAAGCCGAAGGCCAACAGCAGCGCCATCGTTCCGAAACCCGCCATCAAAAGATAAACATAACCCGCCTGCGCCGTGCCTTCGGTGCGGTGGTGCGCCATCACCAGCGCCCAAGACAAAAGCGACATCACCTCCCACGCGACGAGAAAGGAAAACGCATCCTGCGCCAGCACCACCAGCGTCATCGCGCCCAGAAACGCCGGATAGAAGGGCAGCACGCGCATCGGCTCGCCCTCATGGCGCCCGTAGCCGATGGCGAAAAGGCTGGCGGCAGCGCCACCCATGCCCACCACCACCAAAAAGAACGCCGAAAGCGGATCAAGCCCCCAGTGCGAGCCGAGCCACGGCAGACCAATTGGCAACACCCGCGCCGATACACCCGCCTGCCCGGCCAGTACCGCGACGCCGAGCAGCAGCAGCACGGTGCAGAGCATCGCACTGGCGCCGTAAATCAGCGGGCGGGCAGCGGTTTGGCGGCCAAACGGAATGGCGTAAGCGCCCAGCGCCAGCAATGCCGCGACCGCCAGAAGTGCAAGGTCAACTGCGCTCATCCGGAAGTCCTTCCGCATGCGGTGGCGCCTCGGGCGCGCGCAAGCGCACACCGCGGCCTGCAGGCGCGCTGCTGGCACCTTCGCCGATCAGTTCCACCCCGGCGCGGTTCAGCGCCTCGACCACTTTGGTCAAGCTGCCGACCCAGCCGCGCACGTTGCCGCTGCTTGATTCCATCCGCTGGATTGTGGGCACCGAAAGATCGGCCAGCGCCGCCAACGCTTTCTGATCAATCCCGAGAAGTGCTCGGGCGGCGCGAATTTGCGCTGAGGTGATCACCCGAAGACTCCGATATCAACCATCATGCGGCATGTATTATCCGTCCTAATTGATATGTCAAATGCGAACTATGGGTTTTTTGCTCGTTTTTTTGGGGTCGCTTTCCACGCACCGAACCGGGTGTGGCGCAATCGTCGCGCGTGCGCCTTTTACGCTTGCGCAGTGCGCGAGGGGTCAGCCTTACGAAGCCTTGCGCGAGGCTTTACAGCCCCGCCACGGCAATCACCTTTTGTGCGAGGCCCGCCAGATCGTCGGGCGAAAGCCGCGGGACGGCGATCTCGTGGTCAGCGGGGGTTGGGTGGCGGGCGCGCTGGCGGGCGTAGCGGGGGTCGTAGTGCACCGCCATCAGCGCCTCGGCCAGTGCCACATGTTCACCCGCCTCGGCCAGCCCTAACCATTCGGTGATAGTTTCGGCCGAATAGAGGCGGCGCAGCAGGCCGATGGTATCGGCCAGCCTGCCGGGGGCGGCCAGCGCCTCGGCATAGCTGCGCGCGGTGTATTCGGCCCGCACCGCGCGTGGCACGGCAAGGCGCACGCGAGGCGCTGCACACATCGCGGCCCACAGGCGGCGCGGAACCGCCACATCGCCCACGCGCGAGCTTTCGGCCTCGACCAGCACCGCTCGGGCTGGGTCAAGGCGCGCCAGTTCGCGCGCAATGCGGCCTTCAAACGCCTTCTGGCTTGGTTGCCCGCCCGGCATCGCGCCAAACAGCGAGCCGCGGTGGTTGGCCAGCCCCTCAAGGTCGATCACTTGCGCGCCTTGGGCCGCCGCTGCCAGCAGCACCTCGGTCTTGGCGCTGCCGGTGTAGCCGTCTAGCACCACCACCGGCGAGGTCACGGGGGCCTCTTGCACCGCATCTACCACCAGCCGCCGCCAGCTTTTGTAGCCCCCCGACAGCAGCGTGACGCGCCAGCCCACCTGCGCCAGAATCGCGCCGAACGAGCCTGAACGCTGCCCCCCGCGCCAGCAATAGACCAGCGGGCGCCAGCCGCCCTTCAACCCCGCAAGCGGGCCTTCCAGATGTGCGGCCACGTTGCGCGCCACCAGCGCCGCGCCCAGCTTGCGCGCATCAAAGGCAGAGACCTGTTTGTAAATGGTGCCAATATGCGCGCGTTCTGTGTTGCTCAGCACCGGCAGGTTGATCGCGCCGGGCACGTGGTCTTCGGCAAATTCGGCGGGGCTGCGCACGTCAATGATCGTGTCGAAATCGAGCGAGTCGAGATCGGAAATGGCGGTGAGTTGCAGCGTGGCAAGGGCGCGCCCGGCCGAGGGCTGCGGGTCGGATCGGTTCATGGGCGGGCTCCGCAAAGGCGCGCGCAAGCTAGGGCGGGGCGGCGCAAGGTGCAAGTCTGCCGCGGATTGTGATCGTGGCGCGGTTGACCGAAGCGGAGCGAAGGTCCATTTGATGCGAGCAGTTTTGAGGAGTTTAGCGCGCATGTCCACCGCCACATTCATCGTCGAAGGCATGCACTGTGGGGCCTGCACGGGGCGGGTCGAACGCGCATTGGCTGGCGAACCGGGCGTGCAAAGTGCTGCCGCCAATCTGATCGCGCGGTCGGCGCGGGTGGAATACGATGCCCCCGCCACGCCCGAGGCGTTGGCCGCGGCGCTGGCAAAGGCGGGCTACCCGGTGGCCAGCGCCGAAGCGCGCCTGCAGGTTGAAGGCATGACCTGCGCCAGTTGTGTTGGGCGGGTTGAACGCGCACTGACCGCTGCGCCGGGGGTGCTGAAGGCCGAGGTCAATCTGGTCACGGGCGAGGCGCGGGTAGACTATGCGGCTGGCGTGGTGGCACCTTCCGAGCTTGCAGCGATTGTCACTGCGGCGGGCTACCATGCCACCGCGGCGCGCGCCGCCGAGCGCGCGCCAATGGCCGAGCGCGCCGAGGCCGAGGCGGCAACGCTGCGCCGCGATCTGATCATTTCCGCCGCGCTGACACTGCCGGTGTTCGTGCTGGCGATGGGTGTGCATGTCTCGCCCAGCTTTCATATGTGGGTGATGCACACGATTGGCGAGCGCACCAGCTGGATCATTCAGTTCGTGCTGACCACAGGGGTACTGATTGGCCCGGGTTTTCGCTTTTTGTGGCTGGGTTTGCCGGCGTTGTTTCGCGGCTCGCCGGAAATGAACTCGCTAGTGGCGATGGGGTCGCTGGCGGCGTTCCTGTATTCCACGGTTGCCACTTTCATGCCGGGGTTGCTGCCCGCCGACGCACGCGAGGTCTATTTCGAAGCTGCAGCGGTGATCGTGACGCTGATCCTGTTGGGGCGCTGGCTTGAGGCGCGCGCCAAGGGGCAGGCAGGCGAGGCGATCCGCCGACTTGTGGCGCTGCGCCCGGCCACGGCGCGGGTGGTGCGCGAAGGCGGCGCGGTGGAACTGCCTGTCGAGGAGTTGGCGGCGGGCGATATGGTGCTGCTCGCACCCGGCGAGCGGGTTGCGGTTGATGGCGTCATCACCGAGGGCGAAGGCTGGATTGACGAGGCGATGCTGACGGGTGAGCCGATGCCGGTGGCGAAAGTGCCCGGCGCGCCGGTGACGGGGGGCACGGTCAACGGAGCCTCGGCGCTGAGTTTTCGGGTGACCGCTACGGGTTCGGACACCGTGTTGGCGCGCATTGTGGCGCTGGTGGAAGAGGCACAGGGCGGCAAGCTGCCGGTGCAGGCGCTGGTGGACCGCGTGACGCGGGTGTTCGTGCCGGTGGTCATGGCGCTTTCGGTCACAACCTTCGTGCTGTGGATGATATTTGCGCAGGCCCCAGCGCTACCACAGGCGCTGGTTGCCGCGATTGCGGTGATGATTATCGCCTGCCCTTGCGCGATGGGGCTGGCGACGCCAGTTTCGATTCTGGTGGGCACCGGGCGCGGGGCAGAGTTGGGCTTGCTTTATCGGCGGGGCGATGCGTTGCAGCGGTTGGCCGAGGCAAAGACGGTGGCCTTCGACAAGACCGGCACGCTGACGCGGGGCCAGCCGACGCTGACCGACCTAATGCCGGTTGAGGGTTTTGACGCGGACGAGGTGTTGCGGCTGGCGGCGGGTGCGGAGGCGCGTTCCGAACATCCGCTGGCGCGCGCGATTCTGGCCGAGGCAGCTGCGCGCGGGCTGACGCCAGCGACTGCGCGGGGCATCAAGGCGATGCCGGGTCAGGGCCTGAGCGCCTTGGTCGAGGGGCGCGCGCTGGTGTTGGGCAATGGCGCGGCGATGGGTGAGGCGGGTGCCGACGTGGCGCCGATGGCGCAGGCCGCCGAAGCCTTGGCGGGGGCGGGCAAGACCCCGGTCTGGATGGCGCTTGACGGAAAACTCGCCGCCCTGATGGCGTTGTCAGACCCGGTCAAGCCGAGTGCCGCAGCGGCGGTGGCGGCGCTGCACGCGCTGGGGCTGAAGGTGGCGCTAATTTCGGGCGATACCGAGGCCACGGCGCGCGCGGTGGCGAAGGGCCTTGGCATTGAGCGGGTGTTCGCGGGTGCAACGCCCGCAGGCAAGCTTGCCGCGCTGGAAGAACTGCGCCGCGAAGGGCCGGTAGCCTTTGTGGGCGACGGCATCAACGATGCGCCCGCCCTTGCCGCCGCCGATATCGGGCTGGCGATTGGCACCGGGACGGACGTGGCGATCGAGGCGGCTGAGGTGGTCTTGATGCAGGGTGACCCGCTGGGCGTGGCACGCGCAGTGCGCCTGTCGCGCGCCACGATGCGCAACATCCGCCAGAACCTGATGTGGGCCTTTGGCTATAACGTTGCGCTGATTCCAGTGGCGATGGGGGTACTGGCGCCCTTTGGCGGACCGGGGCTTTCACCGATGCTGGCGGCGGGGGCGATGGCGTTTTCATCGGTGTTCGTGGTGAGCAACGCGCTGCGACTGCGGCGGGCGGCAAGGTAGGCGCCTCCGGCGGGGATATTTTGGCTGAAGCAGTGGCAGGGGGCGGGTTCAGTACGGCGGGCAAACCTCGGGGATCAGGGCGCGGAAGGGCGCGCAGATCGGCTCCCAAGCATACCACACGTCGGTGGCACCGATCGCCCAGTGCAGCGCGACCCAGGTATCGCCGGATTTAACGTAGAGCACCTCGATATGCGGGGTGTCGGCGAGGTAGGGGTCAAACTCGCCGCGCGCCACCATCGGCGTTTTCAGCACATCGATGGTGCCGCCGCCGGGGCGCTGTGCTACGAGCATCGCGAAGGCGTGGTCGCCCAACAGCCGCAGATCGTTGACGACGAATTCAACCGGGGCGCCCAGCATCCATTCGGCATGGGGGCGGATCGCATCCATCAGCTGCGCTCGGGTGGCGCTGCCGCGTTCGGGTGTGACCCATCCTTGCGCCGCGACGCTGCCTGCCAGAACCACGCTGAAACCCACTGCCATCAAAGCGCCACGCATCACCCAGCCTCCTGATTACCGCAGCCTCATTGGGCCATCGGTGCGCGACAACGTCAACAGCCATGGGCGAAGGCGCATTGACAATCCACTGCCGCGCCCCCCATGTTCCGCCCCCAAAGCGCATTTTCCGTTCCACCACGAGGTAATCATGGCCGTTGTCGTCGTCGAATCCCCAGCCAAGGCCAAGACGATCAACAAGTATCTCGGTTCTGATTACACCGTGTTGGCCTCTTATGGGCACGTGCGCGACCTGCCCGCCAAGGACGGATCGGTGGACACTGACGCGGATTTCGCAATGCAGTGGGAGGTGGCGGCGGAAAGCCGCAAGCACATTCGCGCGATTACGGATGCGCTGAAAACCGACGACGAGTTGATCCTTGCAACTGACCCTGATCGTGAGGGCGAGGCGATTTCGTGGCACTTGCAAGAGGTGCTGGCGAGCGCGCTGAAAAAGGGCAAGAAGGTTAGCCGCGTCACGTTCAACGCGATCACCAAGGCCGCCGTTACCGAGGCGATGGCGCATCCGCGACAGGTGGATACGGCGCTGGTCGAGGCTTACCTTGCGCGGCGCGCGCTGGACTATCTGGTGGGGTTCAACCTTAGCCCGGTGCTGTGGCGCAAGTTGCCGGGGGCGAAATCGGCGGGGCGCGTGCAATCGGTCTGCCTGCGCCTGATCGTTGAGCGCGAGATGGAGATCGAAGCGTTCCGCGCCCGCGAATACTGGAGCGTGCGGGCCGATCTTGCCACCCCCAAGGGGCAGCATTACGAGGCCCGCCTGACCGTGCTGGGCGCGCGCAAGCTAGAGAAATTCGACATTGCGAGCACCGCCGCGGCCGACCTTGCGGTGCAAGCCGTAACCTCGCGCGCTTTCGCGGTGAAATCGGTTGAGGCCAAGCCTGCCACGCGCAACCCTTGGGCGCCGTTCATGACCTCGACCTTGCAGCAAGAGGCGAGCCGCAAGTTCGGCATTGGCGCCAAGGCGTGCATGTCGGCGGCGCAGCGGCTGTACGAGGGCGGGCACATCACCTACATGCGAACCGATGGCATCGACATGGCCCCCGAAGCGGTGATGGCCGCGCGCGATGAAATCAAGCGCCGCTTCGGTGATGCCTATGTGCCCGCGAACCCGCGGATGTACAAGAACAAGGCCAAGAACGCACAGGAAGCGCACGAATGTATCCGCCCGACCGATATGGCCGCCGCGCCCGAATCCTTGCACCTAGAGGCCGATCAGCGCCGACTGTATGATCTGATCTGGAAGCGCACGATTGCAAGCCAGATGGAAGCGGCGCGGCTGGAACGCACCACGGTGGATGTTGCCAGCCCCGATGGCGAGGTCGAGTTGCGCGCCACTGGTCAAGTGTTGCTGTTTGACGGGTTCCTGAAGGTTTACGATGAGGGCCGCGACGATGACGAAGGCGAGGATGGCGCGCGCCTGCCCGCCATTCAGGCTGGTGAGGTTGCCCAAAAGCACGCGATCACGCCCGAGCAGCATTTTACCCAAGCACCGCCGCGCTACACCGAAGCGACGTTGGTGAAGCGGATGGAAGAGCTGGGGATCGGGCGGCCCTCGACCTATGCCAGCATCGTCACCACGATTCAGGACCGCGGCTACGTGACAAAAGACAAAAACCGCCTGGTGGCCGCCGATACCGGGCGTCTCGTCACGGCGTTTCTGACCAACTATTTCGGCAAATACGTCGAATACGACTTTACCGCTGACCTTGAAGATCAGCTTGACGATATTTCGGCAGGCTCGCGCGACTACAAAGAGGTTCTGGCGCGGTTCTGGCGCGATTTTGCGGCAGCGATCGCGGAAACCTCGAATCTGCGCATGAGCGAGGTGTTGGAAAAGATCGACGAAGTGCTGGCGCCGCACCTTTACCCGTTGCGCGAGGACGGTGGCGACCCGCGGCTTTGCCCCTTGTGCGGCAAGGGGCGGCTGAGCATGCGCACGGCGCGGTCGGGGGGCGCCTTCATCGGCTGTTCCGGTTACCCCGAGTGCCGCTTTACCCGACCGCTTTCTGCGCCGAACGGCGAAGCGGCGGCGCTTGACGGCAAGGTGCTGGGCGAGGACGCGGGCGAAGCTGTCACCCTGCGCGCCGGGCGCTTTGGCCCCTATGTGCAAAAGGGAGAGCCGAGCGAGGAAAGCCCCAAGCCGCCGCGCGCCAGCCTGCCCAAGGGCTGGGCATCCGAAAGCATCGACCTTGAACGGGCGCTGGCGCTGTTGTCGCTGCCGCGTCCGGTGGGAAACCACCCCGAGGACGGAGTGCTGATCGAGGCGGGGATCGGGCGCTATGGCCCCTATATCAAGCATGCTTCGAGCTATGCGAACCTCAAGGACGCTGACGAGGTCTTCACCATCGGTATGAACCGCGCGCTTGAAGTGCTGGCACAAAAGGCCGCGCGCGGGCCGGGGCGCGGTGCTACCACTGCGGCGCTGGCCAACCTTGGCGAGCACCCAGACGGCGGCGAGGTGGTGGTGATGCCGGGGCGTTATGGGCCCTATGTGAAATGGGGCAAGATTAATGCCACGGTGCCTGCCGGGGTCGCACCCGAGGCGCTGACGCTTGCCGAAGCGCTGCCGCTATTGGCCGAACGCGCCGCGAAAAGCGGCAAGGGCAAAGCAGCTAAGCCGAAGGCGGCGGCAAAACCAAAAGCGAAAGCCAAGCCGAAAGCAGCAGCAAAATCGAAGGCTGCGGCCAAGCCGAAAGCCGCCGCAAAACCCAAGGCTGCGGCAAAGCCAAAGGCCGCCGCGAAGCCAAAAACAGCAGCAAAACCTAAGGCCGCGACCGCGTCGGAGCAGGGCTGAATCCCCTGCCCGGCGGCAAAAGGGTTGCTTTTTCCTCATAATACGTTTACGACATGACTTGTCGGATTTGAGCGCCCTTCAGGGGTGCCTGTGTGTGTGCTGACACAAGCGCACGCGTCCATTGATCCCGACGCACGCCCTGGCGCTCTGATTTAGGGCATTTGTCCGGGAACAAGCAGCCATAGGGTCATAGGTGTATGCGGTGCACCGTTGACCGTTCGTTTTTAACCGCGAACCAAGGAGACAACATATGGGGAAGCACACCGCTTCAACCTGGCTTGCCGCCATTCTGTGCACCGTTGCCGCGCCGGCATTGGCGCAGCAAGAGTGTGGCAAAGTTTCGATTGCTGAAATGAACTGGGCCTCGGCAGGCGTTGCCGCACAGGTCGACAAGATCATCCTCGAAGCCGGTTACGGCTGCGATGTCGAGCTTGTGAGCGGCGACACGATGCCCACCTTTACCTCGATGAACGAAAAGGGCGAGCCTGATATGGCGCCCGAGCTTTGGGTCAACGCGGTTCGCACCGCGCTTGACACTGCGGTCGCCGAAAACCGCCTCGTGATTGCAGCACCGATGCTGCAAGATGGCGGCGTCGAAGGCTGGTGGGTTCCCAAATACATCGTTGATGCGCACCCCGAGATCACCACTGTCGAGGCCGCGCTGGCGCGCCCCGATCTTTTCCCTGCGCCCGAAGACGCAAGCCGTGGCGCCGTGCATAATTGCCCGTCAGGGTGGAACTGCCAGATTTCGACCGAAAACCTTTATCGCGCTTTGAATGCCGAGGAAAAAGGCTTCGATCTGGTCGATACCGGTTCGGCCGCAGGGCTTGACGGATCAATCGCAGGCGCGTTTGCGCGTAACCAAGGGTGGCTTGGCTACTACTGGGCGCCGACTTCGATTCTGGGCCAATACGAGATGGTGCAACTTGATTTCGGTGTGCCCCTCGACAAAGCAGAGTGGGACGCGTGCACCTCGCAGCCCGATTGCCCCGAGCCCAAGGTCAACTCGTACCCGGTGGCTGAGGTCTTTACTGTCGTGACCCCTAGCTTTGCCGAAAAAGCTGGCGTGTCAATGGATTACGTCAAGACCCGCAAATGGGACAACCAGACTGTCGGTCAAGTGCTGGCTTGGAAAGACGAGAACCAAGGCACCAACGAGGATGCGGCTTATTACTTCCTCGAAAACTACACCGATATGTGGCATACTTGGGTTCCCGCGGATATTGCGGCCAAGGTCGATAGCGCAATCTAAGCGCAACACAAGACCAAGGGGCGGGAAGCAACTTTCCCGCCCTTTTCATTCTCTCTCCCATTTTGACGCTTCGCCGTGGCGCACTGATTGAACGGCCCGACAAAGGATACCTAGATGGCAACCACATGCTGGGGACTGCCCGAGGCGCTTTGCGCCTTTCCCGCGATAGATACGACAACCATGCGCGAAATGCGCCGCACCATCGACACCGGCTTTCGCGGACTGGTGCGCGAATGGTCTGATGTAATCGACGCCGCCACGGCGCCTCTTCAAAGCTTTCTCAACGTTCTTGAGCACAGCTTTGTAGATGCACCTTGGGTGGTCGTGCTGCTGGTATTGCTAGCAGTGGTTTGGGCCGCCAGCCGAAGCTGGAAAACCGTGCTGGGCGCGGCGCTGGCGATGTTTGCCATCGGCTGGGTCGGACTTTGGGAAGACACGATGGTGACGCTGGCGATGGTCACCGTTTGCACCGTGTTCGCAGTAGCACTTGGTCTGCCGGTCGGCATTTTTGCGGCACGCTCGGACCGTGTGCAAAGCATCGTCAACCCGGTGCTTGACGTGATGCAGACCATGCCGAGCTTTGTGTATCTGATCCCGGTTGTGGTGATTTTTGGCATCGGCAAGGTGCCGGGCATGATCGCGGTTGTGATTTACGCAGTGCCGCCGATGATCCGCCTGACCAGCCTTGGCATTCGCCTGGTTGACCGCGAGGTGACCGAAGCGGCCGACGCCTTTGGCTCTTCAGCGCGCCAGAAGCTTTGGAACGTGCAGTTGCCGCTGGCGCTGCCGACGATCATGACCGGGGTCAACCAGACTATCATGATGTCGCTGGCGATGGTCGTGGTGGCCTCGATGGTTGGTGTCGGCGGACTTGGCCGCAACGTCTTGCAGGCGATTAACAACCAGTTCTTCACGATCGGTTTCTTGAACGGTTTCGCATTGGTCGCGATTGCCATCATCTTTGACCGTACCAGCCAAGCCTTTGGCAAACGGCTGCAAAAGCATCGGGAGGCGGGTCATGAATGAGGTCGCAAGCACCATGCAACACGTAAGCACCAACATCGACCCCGATATCGATCCCGATCGCGAGGGCATCGAAATCCGCGATCTTTACAAGATCTTCGGTCCCGACGCGAAGCGCCACATCGCCGCCGTAAAGGCCGGGATGGGCAAGGACGAGTTGAACAGCAAGTATAGCCATGTGCTGGGCTTGCAAAATATCAACCTGTCGATGCCGGGCGGCAAGATCACGGTCATCATGGGGCTTTCGGGCTCTGGGAAATCGACGCTGATCCGCCACATCAACGGGCTGATCGAGCCGACAGTGGGCGAAGTGATCTATGATGGGGACGACGTTTGCAAAATGTCGCCCATAGAGCTTCGCAGTTTTCGGCGGTTGAAAACCGCGATGGTGTTTCAGCGCTTTGCGTTGCTGCCGCACCGGACCGTGCTGGAAAATACCCGCTACGGGCTGGATATTCAGGGCATCGCGCATTCGAAAAGCGAACCGATGGCGCAGCACTGGATCGAACGTGTCGGGCTGAAAGGCTATGAGCGCCACTATCCCGCGCAGCTTTCGGGCGGAATGCAGCAGCGTGTGGGCCTTGCGCGCGCGCTGGCCAACGATGCAGACATCTTGTTGATGGACGAGGCGTTTTCGGCGCTCGACCCGCTGATCCGCATGGATATGCAGGCGATCTTGCTGGAATTGCAGGAAGAGCTGCACAAGACCATCGTCTTCATCACGCACGACCTCGACGAGGCATTGCGGCTTGGCGACAAGATCGCAATCCTGCGCGATGGCGCGCTGGAACAGGTGGGCACCGGGCAGGACATCGTGCTTGGGCCGGCCAATGAATACATCGCCTCGTTCGTGCGCGATGTGAATCGCGGCAGGGTTGTGCAAGCTGCCACCATCGCGCGGCCGCGTGAAGAGGGCGAAGAGCTGCCCTCGTTGAGTGTGCCGGGGCAAATGGTGCTGGAAAAGGTCGCACGGAAAATGACCAAGGCCGACACCACGGTGGCCCATGTGGTTGGGCGCAAGGGCAAATCGCTGGGCATCGTCGATCTGTCGACGCTGCTGGGTTCGCTGGTCACGCCCGCCACCGCCGAAGATTAAAATTGCCGGGCGGGGGCACCCCCCCCGCCCGCTTGCTAAAAGAGCCGCCGGATCGCCGGAATGGACATCAGCGCGCGCAAGACGACCGGCACATTGACATCGCTTGGTGCCACAACGCCCCGCGCCGCATAACCCTCAATCACCGCTTGCAGCCGTGCGATCAGCGTGGGGTCGAGAATCATCATCCCGTTTTCGGTATCGTGCAAGAAGCTGCGCTGGTTCATGTTGGTCGAACCGACCACCGCCAACTCGCCATCAAACACATAGATCTTGGTGTGCAGTGTGCGCGGTGCGGGATCATAGCCGATGATCGTGTAAAGATCGGCAAGCTCTTCAAAGAACAACTGGTTGAGCGCGGCCGAAAAGGCCCCGGCCGGCTCGTCTATATCCATCCGTGCGATCACGCGCACGTCGACCCCGCGCGCGGCGGCGCGGCGCAGGGCCGCATCTAACGTTGGCGTTAGGTTCAGAAACGGCGCGGTGAACAGGATGCTTTCCTGCGCGGCGTCGATCAGTTCGATGAAAAGCTGCTCGAGCGCGTAATCGTCGGCGTAAGGCACCGAAACGAAATGCCGCATCGCCTGTGCGGCCACGCCACCGGGCGCGTTGGTGGAAAAATGGCGCGATTGCTGGCTGTCGGCATCGCGCAGCCAGAATGCCGACAGCTGCGCCACAAGCGCGCGCACCGTGACGTTGCCCGAAAACTCTATCTCGAAGTCCTGATAGGGCAGGAAAAAGCTTAGCGTCAGCTGCCTATTGACGTCGTAGTCGCGCAGGAACGGATAGTCGGAAAGGTCGCGCGGGGCGTCAAAGACAAAGGGATCGTGCAGGTTGCGCCCACCGGTAATGAAGCGCGAAAGTGCTGGGTTGCGCGCCAGTGTGGCAAACACCTTGACGTGCTGATCGCGGTGGATCGCGTGCAGAGGGTTCTCGAGATCGGGTGCGGTGGTGCTATCCCATCGATAAAGTTGCAGCTGCACGTTGGGGTAGCGCGCCGCGAGGTCTTCGTAAATTGCGCGGTCACGCGGCAGCATCAGCACATCGGTCACCAGTATCCGCACCGTGGCGCCTCTGGCGGCGTGGTATGCGAGCATGCGCGAGATCATGTAGCCCGAATAATCGGCGCGCAGGTTCAGATAGGAAATCCAGATCACGTCGAGCTGTGGCGCGTGAGCAAAGTCTATCGGCGCAAGCGGATCACCCGCATCAAGCGTGGCTTGCGACAGCTGCGCGCCTGTCAACGCCTCGACCTTGGCGTTGAAGGCATCGCGCGCGTCGCCCAAAAGCCGGGGCGTGCCCGGTGCCAGATCGCAGCTAAGCGACAGGGTGCGCGGCGCGTAATAGACGCGCTGCAACGGAGTCAGGCGTGCCGGATCGGGCAAGTTGCAGATGTCGTTTCGGGAATCGAGGGCTGCAAGGGCCGGGTTGGCCCATTCTTCGCGCTCGATCTGCATCTGATAGGCGGGCGCGCCCTGAGGTTGCAGCGAAAGCGTGCAGCGGCGCGTTGCAAGCGACGGTTCCAGCCACACCTCGCCGCGCGAGCGATGCGCAAGCGTTACTGCAAAAGGCGCGCCCGCCGCGAAGGATTGCACCGCCGGGTCACTGGTTTTCTGGCGCACGGCCACCGCACCGTCGCAACTGCCTGAAACCTGAAGCGGGCCATTTGCCACTGAATACAGCGCCACGCTGATGCGCGTGGCATCAACGCCCGAAAAGCGGAACGGCAGCGCATCAGCGGCGGGACCGCTGGCGGAAAGGTAAAGGTGGGATTGCACATGCCGCGCGGGTTCAGCACCTGACGTGGCCAGAGTCTTGTCACCGCCGAGCCCGCTGCATCCCGCCACCGACAGAACCAAAAAAAGGGCGAACAAACAGCGCAAGGAAGTTCCTTTCATCTGCAGGATTTTTGCCCAGCCGCGAGGCAAGCGCAAGGATTCGTGACACTTCGCCCCAACCCTGCCGCGGCGCGGCAATTGACTTGCCGCGCGCTGCGCGTCACAACTTTGCCAACCGATATTGGGGGGAGTATCCGATGAAGAAGGTCTTTGACAGCGCCTCGGCGGCGCTTGACGGGCTGCTGCACGACGGCATGACGATTGCCGCAGGGGGCTTTGGCCTGTGCGGCATACCCGAATTGCTTATTGCCGCCATCAAAGAGGCCGGAACGCGCGACATCACGATCGCCTCCAACAACTGCGGGGTGGATGATTTCGGGCTGGGTGTGCTGCTGGCAACGCGGCAGATCAAGAAGATGCAATCATCCTATGTGGGCGAAAACGCCGAATTCATGCGCCAGTACCTTTCGGGCGAGCTGGAGCTGGAATTCAACCCGCAAGGCACGCTGGCCGAGCGGATGCGGGCGGGCGGCGCGGGGATTCCGGGGTTTTACACCAAGACCGGGGTTGGCACGGTGATTGCCGAGGGCAAGGAGCACAAGGATTTTGGCGGCGAGACCTATATTCTGGAAACCGGAATCGTGGTCGATCTGGCAATCGTCAAGGCGTGGAGGGCCGACACCTCGGGCAACCTCGTATTCCGCAAAACGGCGCGCAACTTCAACGTGCCAGCCGCCACCTGCGGCCGGGTCTGCGTGGCTGAGGTGGAAGAAATCGTGCCGGTGGGCAGTCTTGACCCCGATTGCATCCACCTGCCCGGCATCTACGTGCACCGCATCATTCAGGGCACGCACGAAAAACGCATCGAACAACGCACGGTGAGGAGCGCCTGATATGCCCTGGGATCGCAACCAACTGGCCGCGCGGGCGGCGAAGGAACTGCAAGACGGGATGTATGTGAACCTTGGCATCGGTATTCCGACGCTGGTGGCCAACTACATTCCCGAAGGCATGACGGTTACGCTGCAATCGGAAAACGGCATGCTCGGCATCGGCCCGTTTCCGATTGCGGGCGAGGAAGACGCCGATCTGATCAACGCAGGCAAGCAGACGATCAGCGAATTGCCGCATTCGGCCTATTTCGATTCTGCGCAAAGCTTTGCGATGATCCGTGGCGGCAAGATCGCCATGGCGATTTTGGGCGCGATGGAAGTGTCTGAGGCGGGCGATCTGGCCAACTGGATGATCCCCGGCAAGCTGGTCAAAGGCATGGGCGGGGCGATGGACCTTGTCGCGGGGGTGCGCCGCGTGGTCGTGGTGATGGACCACACCAACAAACACGGCGAATCGAAGGTGCTGCACGAATGCACGCTGCCGCTGACCGGCAAGGCCTGCGTGCACCGCATCATCACCAACCTCGGTGTGCTGGACGTGGTGCCGGGCGGGCTGAAAATTGTCGAGCTTGCTGACGACGTAAGCGAGGCGGAACTGCGCAAGGCGACTGAGGCGACGATTGTTGCCTAAGGTGAGATGACTGCATTGGGGCGGCCTTTGGGGCCGCCCTTTTTGCTGTGCGGGTGTTTTTATCGTTATCATTTTGGAAACAATTTCACAATCTTGCCCAAATTCATCGCTAAATGCGGGCAATGAATACGCAAAGCCCCCCTTCCGCCCCGACAGCGGCGCGCCAACTGCGTGACCGGCTGCTATTGGGCGGGCTGTTGGCGCTGGTGATATTGGGCCTAGTTGGGCTAGCTGCGGCAACCGGTTGGCGCGAGACTTGGGCGCAAATTGCGCGCCTGACGGCGTTGCAGATTGGGCTGCTGCTGGCACTTTCCATGGTCAATTATGCGCTGCGCGGGTTGCGCTGGCATCTATTTGCGCGCCGCCTCGGGCTGCCGCTGCGCCTGCGCGCCAACCTGCGCCACTTTGTCGGCGGCTTTGCAATGAGTGTCACACCGGGGCGCGTGGGCGAGTTGGTGCGGATGCGCTGGATTCGGCGCGAAACCGGCTGGGCGTTTGAACGCTCTGCGCCGTTGGTGCTGATGGACCGTGCCTATGACCTTGTCGCGATGGCGCTGCTGCTCGGGCTGGCGGTTTCGTTGGCGGCGGGGGGCATTGCGGGGGCATTTCCGCTGGTGGTCTTGGCGATTGGAGCGGCTGTGGTGGTTACCCGGCCGCGTCTGTTGGCGGGGGCGCTGACGCTGGGTTACCGCGCCACGGGGCGCTTTGCGCGCGCCTTCGCGCGTGCCCGCGCCGCCGCACTTAGCCTTGCGCGCTTTAGCCATACGCCGACGATGCTTGCTGCCCTTGGTCTTGGCCTGATTGGCTGGACGGCAGAGGGCTATGCCTTTCATCTGCTGCTGGGCTGGATGGGCGCCGATGTCGGGTTCTGGAAGGCGCTTGCGATATTTCTGTTCGCGTCACTGGCGGGCGGTCTGACCGGCGCGCCGGGGGGCCTGGGTGGCGCAGAGGCCGCAATGGTGGCGTTGCTGGTTGCAAGCGGCACGCCGATGGAGGTCGCCCTTGCCGCGACTGCCGTGATCCGGGTAACAACGCTATGGTTCGCCATCGCCCTTGGGGTTGCGGTGTTTCCGCTCGCCGAGAGGGTATCGCTGAGGGGCGCAAGATGATTTGGAAGACCACTGAATACGCAGGTTGGGGCCAGGCCCTGAAAGCCACGGGCGAAGTTGCGCGCCCCGAAAGACAATCTGACCTGCTGTCGCTACCCCCTGCCCCAGCGTTTGGCCTGCGCCGCAGTTATGGCGACTCGGCGCTGAACAGTGCGGGCCGCGTGATCGACATGACGCGGCTTGACCGGCTGATTTCATTCGACCCCGCCACCGGGCTGCTGGAAGCCGAAGGGGGCGTGCGCATTGGCGACCTTGCGGCGCGCTTTGCGCCGCTTGGCTGGTTGCCCGCCGTGATGCCCGGCACCGGCTTTGCCACGATCGGCGGGTGCATTGCGCAGGATGTGCACGGCAAAAACCACCACAACGCGGGCAGCTTTTGCCAGCACGTCACCCGAATGACCCTGTTACAACGGGGCGAACTGGTTGAGGTAACACCCGGCACGCCCGCATTTCGTGCCACCGCAGGCGGGTTGGGGCAGACAGGGGTGATCGTTTCGGCAGTGGTGCAGATGGTGCCCGTCAAAGGTGCTGCGATGATGGTAACAGAGCGGCGGGCCGAGAATTGGGACGAACATCTGGCTTATCTGGACGCCTCGACCGCCACGCATACCGTTGGCTGGATTGACGGCACCGCGCGGGGCGACAGTCTTGGGCGGGGCATCGTTGAAGAGGCGGAATCAAGCTCGGGCCTTGTGAAAAGCCATGTCCCAGTTGCCACGGTGCCAATGAATGCGCCGCATTTTGCGCTGTCAAAGCCGATCGTGCGGGCCTTCAACGAGGTATACTATCGCCGGGTTCCGGCGCGCGGGCGCACCAGCGTCAAGCCGGTCGGCGCTTTCTTCTTTCCGCTCGACAAGATCCTTGAATGGAACCGGCTATATGGGCGGCGGGGGTTTCATCAGTTTCAATGCGTGGTGCCCTTGTCGTCGGCACCCGCGTTGCGTGCGATGCTGGAAGAGATCGCCAACTCGGGCCTGTGTTCGCCGCTGGCGGTGCTGAAGCGCATGGGGCCGGGGCGGGGGGGGTATCTGAGCTTTCCGATGGAGGGCTATACGCTTGCCATCGACTTTCCCAACCGCGATGCGGCGCGCGCGCTGATCAAGCGGCTTGAAGGGCGCACCGCCGAGGCGGGCGGGCGGCTATATTTTGCCAAGGACAGCTTAGCCGAGGGTGTTGCGATGCGGGCGATGTATCCCGAACTGCCAGAGTGGCGCGAAGAAGTGCGCCGCACCGACCCCGATGGGCATCTGATTACCGACCTTGTGCGCAGGCTCGGGCTGAGGAGTGCAGCATGACAGACCGGACATGGATCATTCTGGGGGCCTCGTCAGCGATGGCGCGCGCCACTGCGCGCGCGCTAGCCGGCGAAGGCGTTGGGCTTCTGCTTGCGGGGCGCGATGCGGCCGATCTGGCACTGATTGCTGCCGACTGCAAATTGCGCGGCGCACGCTTTGCCGAGGTGATGCGTTTTGATGCGCGTAATGCTGCGGGTTTCGCAGCACTTATCGAACGCGCGAGCGCCGAAGAAGGCGAATTGAACGCTGCGGTTTTTGTGGGCTCGATGCCCGCGCAGGCCGATATCGACGCCGACCCCGGCCTGATCGGCCACGTCGTTACCGACAATTTCAGAGGCCCAGCGGAGTTTTTGCACCGGCTTGCCCCGCTTCTTGAGGCGCGCGGCGGTGGTAGCATCGTCGGGATCGGATCGGTTGCGGGCGACCGCGGGCGGTTGGGCAACTATTGCTACGGCGCAGCGAAGGCGGCGTTTCACACCTATCTTTCGGGCCTTCGCAACAGGCTTGGTCGGGCGGGGGTGCATGTGGTGACGGTGAAGCCCGGCTTTGTCGATACCGCGATGACATGGGGCCTGCCGGGCATGTTTCTGGTAGCATCCCCCGATGCGGTGGCACGCGCCATTCTCAAAGCGGTGCGCAAGCGGCGTAACGTGATCTATGCGCCCTTCTTCTGGCGCTGGATCATGCTGATTATCCGCATGGTGCCCGAACCGATCTTCAAGAAGCTGAAGATCTAGGCGCTAGACGCCAAACCACTGCGACCAAATGCCAGCTGCCCAGAACATCAAGCTGAGCACCAGCATCAGGATGCCAAGCCCCAGCTTGTCGCGCAGCGCAAACACGATCGGGTCGTAATCCTGCTTGCCCCGCCAGCCAAGGCGCACCATGCGGATCAACCACCAGCCCATCGGCACCATCGCCAGCCACAAAAGCCACGTGTCAGGATAAAGCGCGTGCCCCTGCTCAGAGACCGAATAGCGAAAAAAGACCAGCAGCGCGGTAACAACGCCGAGCCCTGCGACGTTCAGAAGGTCGCCCCGGTCGGGGCGGCCATAGCCGCGCCCGGGCAGGCGTTCATCGGTTGTGGCCAGTGTCAGTTCGGTCAGGCGCTTGACGCACCCCAGTGTCAGAAACACCGGGAAGATAAAGATCAGCATATAGATCGAGGCCTCCACCTGCCCCGCCGCCGCCCCCGCCACCACGCGCATCGTATAAAGGGCTGCAAGGGTTGCGATATCGACCCAGCGCATCCGCTTCAATCGCAGCGAATAGGCGAGCGATGTGAGCATATACAGCACGACCACGGTCAGAAATGCGAGGTTCAGCGTGGCCGCCACAGCCAGCGCAATTGCCACCAGCACCACAAATGTCGCCATTCCCACGCCAATCGGCACCGCGCCTGATGCAAAGGGGCGGCGGTTCTTGGTCGGGTGCAGGCGGTCAGCCTCAAGGTCGAGCAGGTCGTTGACGATGTAAATGGCCGAGGCCGCGGCGGAAAACGCAGCGATGCCCCAAAGCACCTGCACCAAAGTGGTCACATCGAAACGATGCGAGGCGATCATCGGCAGCAATAGCAGCAGGTTCTTGACCCATTGGTGTGCGCGCAAAGCGCGGGCCAGTGCGCCCCACGACCAGCCGCCCGGCAGATAGATTACGCTTTGCCCGTTTGCCGCCAGCGCCGCGGTGCCGCGCACCCGCCCGACCACCAGCGCGTTTTCGGCGTGGTGCCAGACCGCGATATCGGTGGTGGAATTGCCCACATAGTCAAAGCCACGCTCACCCATTTCCTGCACGAGTGCCTGCGCCTTTGCCTCGCCTTTCAGGTTCACTTCGCCATCCGAGGCGAAAATGCGGTCTGAAAACCCGTAGTCTTCGGCCAAGCGCGCCACTTGCGTAACGTCGGATGCCGAGGCCAGCACCACCTCGCGCCCTTCGGAGTGGCTGGCAAGCGCCAGTGCCGCGACTTCGGGATTAACCGGCAACAGATCAGTGCGCAGCGGCGCGACCCGTGCCAGTGCCGCCTTGAGCCGCGCCGGGTGGCGAATGTGGCGCAGACAGGCGAGCGTTGCCAGCGGCGCGCGCCCGAGCCCGCGCCAGAAAGCCTCAAGCAACATGTCGGTTTTGAGGAAAGTGCCATCAACATCCAGCACCAGCGGGGTTACGCTTCTTTCCATCGCTATCCTCGCACCGCAAATACGCATCCGTCAGAAACCAGTTCGGGCTGGGTCAGGCACAAACCACGCGCCAGCGCCCAAGCGGCAAGCACCCGGGGCACATAGGCGCGGGTTTCGGGATATGCGGGCACCCCGCCTGCGCCTCGAACTGCGTTCTCGCCCGCGTTATAGGCGGCAAGCACCAGCACCGGGTCGCGCCCAAAGGCACCCATCAACCAATCAAGATAGGCCACGCCGCCGCGAATGTTTTGCCCGGCGTGGGTGGAATCGGTTACCGCGAAACGGTCGGCAGTGGCGGGGATAAGCTGCATCAGCCCAACCGCGCCCGAGCGCGACACCGCATCGGCGCGGCCACCGCTTTCGATCGCGATCACTGCCAGCGCCAGCGCGGGCGAAACATTGGTGCCAACGGTGGCGGCAAGAATTTCGGTTCCGTGCTGCGCTGCGATGTCTTGCAACTGTTGCAGCCTTGGCACGGCGGGATCGGGCGCGCTGGCAAGGCCGAGCACCGCCATCGCCCGTTCGAACCGCCCAGCGCCATCGCCGAGCGCGGGCGAAACCTCATCCCAGAACCAGCCATAGGGGGCGGGTGCGCCGTCTGGGGCAGAAACCGCGGCCTCCGTGGGTTCTGCGGGCGGCATCGGTGCTGCCGCCAGCAGGCGCGCCTGTTCTTCGGGATCAATCTGGATGTTCAAGCGCCGCGCGCCCGGTGCGGGCACCCCAACACGCTTGAACGTAAAGTCTACATAAGGCTGCAGAGCGTCGTCCGCCCCGGCCTGCATGCCGCACATGGCGGCGCAGATAGCGATCACGCCTGTAAGCCGCTGCATTGCCGCGGAAACCCTGCCTTGCCTCGTTTGCCTGCTTTTCTTTCTTATCCCAGAAAACGCCGCCCAACGCCAGAATTACCCGTGCAAACGCCGATTCGGCGGCAGAGTCGCGCCAATGGAGCAGGGAATTGGCCCTAATTTGAATTTTCAACATGCTTATTGTCTTTTATATTCATAGTATTAGATAAAATACATCCAGTATGAAGGGTCTTCTCGAAAATGTACCATCGCCGACAAATTCAAGCCACGATTCAGCGCGAAAACATACCCATACCGCGACGGACGAGACCAGATGCAACAGGTCGAAGACGCCGGGGCGCGGAGGTAACCAGGACCAAGGAGCTATACGATGAAAATGTTCAAAATGCTGAAGTCTTTCCGCGCTCAAGAAGATGGCGCTGTGACTGTTGACTGGGTCGTGCTGACCGCTGCCGTTGTTGGTCTGGGCGCTGCCGCGCTCGCCATGGTGTCGGGCGGAACGAAAACCCTGACCACCACCATTTCGGGCCACCTTTCGTCCGCCACGATCAAGACCGCGTTCTAATCAACCGCCGTTCATAAGTATAGCACAAGGCCGCGCCCTGAAAGGCGCGGCCTTTTTGCATTGCGGCACTTTCGCCAAGAAATACGCACAAATACCCCGAAAATGTGCGTGCCGCGCCAAGAACTCGCCACGATTCAAAGGCAAAAACAACTTACACCGCGACGGAGGAGGCTGAATCAGAGTCAGTCTGAAACGCCGGGACGCGGAAGCACGCTGGACCAAGGAGCTACCAGATGAAAATGTTCAAAATTCTGAAATCTTTCCGCGCGCAAGAAGATGGCGCTGTGACTGTTGACTGGGTTGTGCTGACTGCTGCCGTTGTTGGCCTGGGCGCCGCCGCGCTTGCCATGGTATCGGGCGGGACGAAAGACCTGACCACCACCATTTCGGGCCACCTTTCGTCCGCCACGATCAAGACCGCGTTCTGATCTTCAACCCGAAAGCTCCGAAAGCCGCGCCTTCGGGCGCGGCTTTTCAATTGGCGGCAATTGCTTGGGTCTTGCCGAAAAGATTTCCTGAAAGTGCCCCAAAGTTGCCCCCAACCACTGCAAATATGGCTTTGAGGCGAGCCCGGCACCCGGTCGGGGCCACGCCAACACAAAGATGAGGTCGAGCGCCATGCGTTATTTCAAATTCCTCCACGCCTTGGCCCGCAACGAAGAGGGTGCGGTAACCGTTGATTGGGTGGTGTTGACCGCTGCGATTGCTGGGCTGGGCATGGCCGTGGTCGCCATTCTATGGAGCGAGATCGGCACTGCGAACAACAAGATTTCTATTTTCATGGAATCGCAGACGGTCAAGTCCACGTTCTGACCGGGTAGCGTATTTCGCAACGATGCACGAGGTTTTGCACCGATTGGCCACGATCAGGCCACAATCGGAATGCAACATGGCCGGGTAAAGCGCCCCTGCGGGGGTGCAAATACGACAGGAAAGGGTATCGCATGCGTATGGTTTATGGCTTGGTGTTGCTGGTGGGCATCGCGCTTGCAGGCGTCGCAGTCTATATGGCGCAAGGTTACATCGCACAGGCGCAGTCAGAGCGCGACGCGCTTTTGGCAGCACAAGAACGTGCACCCGAGCTGGTGCGAGTGGTCGTGGTCAATCGCGCCCTGAAATACGGCGAACGTTTCACACAGGCCGATCTTGAAGTGATCGGCGTGCAGGCCGGCAAAACCCCCGAAGGCATCTTCAGCGCGATTACGGTGCCGATGGATACCGACCCGGCTTTTGCGACCGTATTCTATGATGGCGAAACCCGCCCGCGCGCCGCACTGCGCAGCTATGAAGCCTATGAGCCGCTTCTGGCGAGCAAAATCACCCCGCCCGGCGTTGATGCCGGGATCATGGCGAACCTTGCCCCCAACATGCGCGCCTTCACCATCAGCGTCGATATTGCCAGCGGCGTTTCGGGCTTTCTACGCCCCGGCGATGTGGTCGATGTCTATTGGTATGGCCAATCCGGTGATCGCGAAGTGACCAAGTTGATCGAAGCCAACCTGAAGCTGATCGCCATCGACCAGAGCGCCGATGCGGATCGTTCGGAAGAAACCAAGATCGCTCGCACCGTAACCGCCGAAGTCAGCCCCAGCCAGGTGGCATCGCTGACGCTGGCACAGGCGACGGGGCGGCTGACGCTATCGTTGGTGGGCAACAATGACACAATGGCGGTCGGCGCGATCGAGGTGGACCGCAATTCGCTGCTGGGCATCACCGAACAGGAAATCGTCGCGGTCGAAACGGCAAAGGTCTGCACAATCCGCTCGCGCAAGGCAGGTGAATTGGTGCTGGTCGAGATCCCGTGCACGAACTGAACGCCGCATTTCGCGGCCTGAAGACGCAGGGGCAGTGATGCCCCTGCGTCACGCAATTGCACAAACTCAACTAAAAACGCCTCGCAAGATGTTGATTCTTGCAAATTATTGGCGTTTCGCGCATTCTGCATATCAATTCGGGCGATCGAGACCCGGGAAACGGGCACTAGACCCGTCGTGCAGCGTGATCGGAGAGGCAGGATCACAATGAAATTGCGTGTTCTTTTCAGGGTGTTAGCCCTAGGCATGGCGCTTGGCGCCGGAGTGACTGCGCCAGCTCATGCGCAGGCGCTGCGAGTGCTTTCAAGTGGCGTGGCCGAAACGCTTGCGGTGCCAATGAACCGCGCGGTCGTGGTGGAAAGCGATGTTCCCTTTGCGGAATTGTCGATTGCCAACCCCGGTATCGCCGATATCACCACGCTATCAGATCGCACCATCTATGTGCTTGGCAAGACGCCAGGTCGCACCACGATGACGATCCTCGGTGCTGACGGCAGCCTGATCTCGAACGTCGAGGTGCAGGTCACGCCTGACATCGCAGAGTTCAAAGAACGCCTGCAGCAAATCCTGCCGGGCGAGCCGATTGAAGTGCGCACAGCCAATGACGGCATCGTGCTTTCGGGCACAGTCTCATCGATCGCCAAGCTCGACCGCGCGCTGGAACTGGCGCAGCGTTACGCCCCCGACCGGGTTTCCAACCTAATGAGCGTCGGCGGTACACAGCAAGTCATGCTCAAGGTCCGCTTTGCCGAAATGCAGCGGTCGGTTTCAAAAAGTCTAGGTGCCTCGTTTGGCCTTTCGGGCCCTGGCAACCAAGCCTCACTGGTCGCGGGCACAGGCAACACCAGCGCGCTAAACTCACTTTTGGCGGGCGAAACAGCAACGCTTGCTGCCGACAGTTTTGGTGGCATCGGCGCCACCATAACTATGGGCGACATCACGCTTGCCGCCATGCTTGAGGCGCTGGAAGCCAAGGGTATGGTGCGCACGCTGGCAGAACCGAACTTGACCGCCCTTTCGGGGCAGGAAGCACGGTTCCTCGCCGGTGGGGAATACCCGATCCCGGTTTCGTCTTCTGACGGGATTTCCATTGAGTACAAACCCTTCGGGGTCGAATTGTCGTTCGTGCCGCGGGTCGTCGATGGCGACATCATCAACCTTGAAATCAAGGCGGCGGTGTCGGCAATCGACACCACGCAGACCGTGACCAACGGCAGCGGTTTTTCGATCAACGCCTTCAAGCGGCGCGATGCACAGACCACAGTGGAAATGCGAGACGGTGAAAGTTTTGCCATCGCCGGGCTGCTGCAAGATGATTTCAACGATCTGAACACGCAGATTCCGTGGCTGGGCGATGTGCCGGTGCTGGGGCTGCTGTTCCGCTCTGCTTCGTTCGAGCGCAACCAGTCAGAGCTGGTAATCATCGTAACGCCGCATCTGGTTACGCCGACACGCGGCGAAGCCCTAGCGCTTCCTACCGACCGGGTGCATCCGCCGACCGAGAACCAATTGTTCCTGTTTGGCAAAACGTCGACGCAGACCCCGAACACCGGTGCCGCCGCAGAAGTTGCGCGACAGGACTTTTCGGGTTCTTACGGCTATGTGATGGAGTAGGCGATGCAGGCGAAGCTGAAACTTGCCGTCATGCTTTTGTGCGCAGTCGGCCTTGGTGCCTGCGAGCGCAACGGAACCTTTTTCGGCGAAGCAGGATCGGAACTTGATACCGCCGATTTCGGCAACTCGACGATGAACAACACTTTGATACAGTCGGGCGATCGCGACTATACGGTTAACCTCAACCAGAGGTTCACGGCGCAGGTACCAACCACGGTGAACTTTGCGTTCAACTCGTCGGTGCTTGACGGTGCGGCGCAACGCACGCTTGCTCAGCAAGCCGACTGGATCCGGCAGTTCCCTGAAGTGCGCTTTCGCGTCTATGGCCATACTGACCTTGTGGGCAGCAACGCCTACAACCAGTCACTGGGGCTAAGGCGCGCGCAGTCTGTGGTCAGCTTCCTTGTTTCGCAGGGTATTTCGCGCTCGCGCCTTGAGGCTATGGTCAGCTACGGCGAAACGCGCCCGCTGATCTATACCGAACAGGAAGACGTGCGGAACCGGCGCACGGTCACCGAGGTATCGGGTTTCGTACGCAACCACCCAACCATCATGAATGGCAAATACGCCGAGGTTGTGTTCCGAGACTATGTGGCCTCGGCGCAGTGGGCGCACCAAAGCGGCGAAGGCAACACCATCGACGCCAGCAACTGACGCCAACGTGCCTTGATTGCGACTTATAGGGGCGGCCTTTGCAAACAAAGGCCGCCCCATCGTTTCGATAATCGCTCAAAACCGCACAATTACGCTTCTTTAGCCCCATTGTGGCCAAGATTGGAGGCGAGTTTAGCCTTCTAGAGAAGCAGTTGCACGACGCATGAGTCGTGTTGGGGTATATGTGCGATGAAAAATATAAAGCAACAAAACCAATGTGCTAACATCGCCTTCTTGCCCCGCGGACAAGAGGATGACAGGCAATGAGCAGCACAGCGACAGTCTTGAAGCCCGAGGCCGCACCGATTCTGGCCTGCACGGTTTCACGCGATGTAGCAAACTTCGACCTTCTGATCGAAGACATGGAAGCCGAAATGGGCGAAAGCTGGGGTGACCTCAGCTTTGAGGACGCCGTCCTGTTTCTCAACCAGCCCGAAGCGACGCAGTTGCGTTTTATCGCGATTGCAGTCGACGGCGAGGACGAAGACGACCTGACACGCATCTCGGGCATCATCACCACGGCGCGCGAACGTGGCGTGCATGTAATCTTGATTGCGGAAGAAATTAGCCCGATCGCGCTGCACCAGTTGCTGCGCCTTGGGGCCGATGATTTCGTGCCCTACCCGTTGCCTGAACATGCGCTGCACGAGGCCGTCGAACGGCTGGGCAAGACCCCACCGCCGCAGTCGGCATCGCCGAACCCGCGTCAGATGCTCCACCCTCGACCTTCAAGGCGACCGGCGGTAAGGATGGCGTTATCCTGCCGGTGCACGGGTTGGCAGGTGGCACCGGTGCCACCACCTTTGCGGTCAATCTGGCGTGGGAGCTCGCGACGATTTCCAAAAAATTACCGCCGCGTGTTTGCCTGCTCGATTTCGACTTTCAGTTTGGCTCGGCCTCGACCTATCTTGACCTGCCGCGCCGCGAGGCGGTTTTCGAGCTGCTGTCGGACACTTCGCATATGGATGGTGATAGCTTCAGCCAGGCGCTGAGCACCTTCAACGAGCGCCTGCATGTATTGACCGCGCCTGCCGATATGCTGCCGCTCGACATCGTGAGCAGCGAAGATGTGCTTCGTCTGATTGAAATGGCGCGAGCGAATTTCGACTTTGTGGTGATCGACATGCCAAGCACGGTGGTCAGTTGGACCGAAACCGTGCTGACACATTCACATGTCTATTTCGCGCTGCTCGAACTCGACATGCGCTCGGCACAAAACGCGCTGCGGATGATCCGGGCACTGAAGTCAGAAGGATTGCCCGCTGAAAAGCTGCGTTTCGTGCTTAACCGCGCGCCGCGCTTTACCGACCTTACCGGCAAAAGCCGGGTCCGGCGGCTGGCCGAAAGCCTCGATATCTCGATCGAAGTGCAGCTTCCCGATGGCGGCAAACAGGTGACACAGGCCAACGACCACGGCCTGCCACTTGCTGAAACCGCGGCAAAGGCACCGCTGCGCAAGGAAATCCAAAAGCTTGCGAAATCGCTGTTTGATCTGAACCTCGCAGCCGAGACTGGCCGCAAATAAGGACGGACCCTATGTTTTCGCGCTATAAAAAACCAGCAGCACCGACGGCACCAGCGGCACCGGTCAGCACCCTGAAAATGGGCACGGTCGCCCCGGCGGTCAGCGCTTCGCATCGCCGCGCCCTGCCCGTGCAAGATGCCGCGACCGCGGCAGTGCAAGACAAGGAACGCAAGCGCAAAGAGCGTATGGGCGAATTGAAGGTAGAGCTGCACAAGCGGCTGCTGGATAACCTCAACCTCGCTGCGCTTGAAACCGCGCCCGAGGCCGATTTGCGCGCAGAGATTTCCGCGATTGTCGCGGAAGCCTTGGGTGAAATGTCTGTTGTTCTGAACGGCAGCGAACGCTCGACCTTGAATCAGGAACTTTACGACGAGGTCATGGGCCTTGGCCCGCTGGAACCTTTGCTGAAAGACGACACCGTCAACGATATTCTCGTCAACGGGCCGCATCAGATCTTTATTGAACGTAGTGGCAAGCTGACGCTGACCGACACCACTTTCAAGGACGAAAAGCACCTGCTGCGGATCATCGACAAGATCGTTTCTGCGGTGGGACGGCGGGTCGATGAATCGAACCCTTATGTTGACGCGCGCCTTGCAGACGGTTCGCGTTTCAACGCTATGGTGCCGCCGGTGGCGGTTGATGGCAGCCTGGTCTCGATCCGGAAATTCAAAAAAGACAAACTGGCGATTGATGATCTGGTCCGCTTTGGTGCCTTTACCGAAGAGATGGCCGCCTATTTGCAAGCTGCGGTGTCAACCCGGCTGAACATCATCGTTTCAGGCGGCACCGGCTCGGGTAAAACCACTACGTTGAATGCGCTTTCCTCGTTCATCGACAACACCGAGCGGATTCTGACGATCGAAGACACCGCCGAACTGCAGCTGCAACAGGTGCACGTTGGACGAATGGAAAGCCGCCCGCCAAACGTTGAAGGCCGCGGCGCCGTGACCCAGCGCGACTGCTTGCGCAACGCCCTGCGGATGCGGCCCGACCGCATCATCGTTGGCGAAACCCGCGGCGAGGAAGTAATCGACATGTTGCAGGCCATGAACACTGGCCACGACGGCTCGATGACCACGATCCACGCCAACTCGGCGCGCGACGCAGTCAGCCGACTGGAAAACATGATCGCCATGTCGGGCATCGAAATGCCGATCAAGGCAACGCGCAGCCAGATCGCCAGCGCGGTAAACTTGATCGTGCAGGCCAGCCGCCTGCAAGATGGTTCGCGCCGCATGACCTCGATCACTGAAGTGACGGGCATGGAAGGCGAAGTGATTTCGATGCAGGAAATCTTTCGCTACGAGCGGCTTGGACTTGCGCCTGACGGCACGATCATCGGGCGCTTTACCGCCACCGGCGTGCGCTCGCACTTTTCTGACCGCTTCAAGCAATGGGGCTATGATCTGCCGGCCTCGATCTACGAACCCGTGGGGAACTGACCATGATCATCAGCCCGACTCCGATCATCTATGGCGTCATCTTTGTGGCGGTTCTGCTTTTGGTCGAAGGCATTTACCTGCTGGTATTTGGCAAGTCGATCTCGCTCAACAGCCGCGTCAACCGCCGGTTGGAACTGCTGGAAAAAGGCGGGCGGCGCGAAGCCGTGTTGGAGCAGTTGCGCCGCGAGATTTCGCAGCACCGCAATTCCAAGGGCATTCCGCTATACTCTCTGCTGGCTGAAAAGGCGCAAAAGGCGAACATCGCCTTTTCGCCCAAGGCACTGATTGGGGTAATGGGTTTGCTGGTTGTCGTGGCCTACCTTGGCCTGACGATTGGCACCGACGCTGCGGCGCCCGTGCGCATCGCGCTGGCCGTGGCAATGGGGGTGGGTGCTGTATACCTTTGGGTTTCGGGCAAGGCCAACAAGCGGCTTTCGATGATCGAAGAGCAATTGCCTGACGCAATCGAGCTGATGGTGCGCTCACTACGCGTTGGGCATCCGTTTACCTCGGCTATCCAGATTGTCGCCAAAGAAGTTGCAGACCCGCTTGGCTCGGAATTCGGGATGATCGCGGACGAGGCGGCATATGGCCGTAACATCGCGGAATCGCTTACTGATCTGGCTGAGCGTGTGGATATGCAAGACCTTCGCTTTCTGGCGGTGGCCGTATCCATCCAGCAAAGCTCGGGCGGCAACCTTGCGGAAATCCTCGAAGGGCTTTCCAAGGTCATCCGGGCGCGGTTCCGGCTGTTCCGCCGCGTCAAGGCGATCACCGCCGAGGCGAAATGGTCGGGTAAGTTTCTGTCGGGCTTTCCGCTGGGCGTGTTGCTGGTCATTCAGGTGAGCTCGCCGCACTATTACGACGCCGTGAAGGAAACCCCGGCTTTCGTGCCTGCCGCAATCATCGTCTTCGTGCTTTTGGGCATCAACATGCTCTTCATGAAGGTGATGACGAACATCAAGGTTTGAGGGGGTCGCCATGCAATTCTTCGCACCGTTCACGCAGATGCTGACCGACACAATGGGCCCGCTGGGCCCGGTAATCGCGCTGGCCGCGCTGGGGCTTTTGCTGGTGCTATCGGTACTGCCCATGTTCCTGCGCAAAAACGTCGATCCGCTCGACAAGCTGCGCGAGGTCGCACGCGGAAGCGCGGCGCGTTCGGGAAGCGAGCAGCAGCAGGCGTTGCGGCTTGGCAGCGGCAAGGACAAGCTGGAAAAATTCGCAGGCTTCCTTGAGCCGCAAAGCGAGGTCGAAATGACCGACGCGCGGCTCAAGATGACCCGCGCGGGTTATCGCAGCCCAAATGCCGTGCGCACTTTTCACGCCATCCAGTTCGGGCTGGGGCTGAGCATGCTGTTTCTGGGTGTCGTTTATGCGTTCTATTCGGCGCAGGGCGGTGAGGTTTCGACCACAAAGATGATCGTGTCGGTACTTCTGCCAGGCGGCGCTGGCTATTACCTGCCGAAATACTGGGTTGAGCGGCGGGTGCAATCGCGCCAGCAGGAAATCCAGAATGGTTTTCCAGACGCGCTCGATCTGCTGTTGGTTTGCGTCGAGGCCGGGCAATCGCTTGACCAGGGCATCATCCGTGTTTCGAAAGAATTGCAGGCCGGTTATCCCGCACTGGCCGAAGAGTTCGGGCTGGTCGCCTATGAAATCAAGGCAGGCAAGGAAAAGACGCAGGTGCTGCGCGCGTTTGGCGAGCGCTCAGGCGTGCAGGACGTGAACTCGTTCGTGACCGTGATGATCCAATCACAGACCTTCGGCACCTCGATCGCCGAGGCGCTGCGGGTCTATGCGGGCGACATGCGCGACAAGCGTGTGATGCGCGCCGAGGAAGCCGCAAACAAGATTCCTACCAAAATGACGCTCGGCACCATGATGTTTACGGTGCCGCCGCTGCTCATCATCCTTGTCGGCCCGTCGGTAAACGATATGCTGACCACGTTCGCGACCCTGAACATGTAAGGTGATGTCAGACATTCTGCCCGCAGCCGCCCCTGCCACCGCGATCCTTGCGCTTCTGGCGCTGACCGCCTGTCAACCGACAGGCGGTTTTGCGCACGACCCCTCGTCGCCCTATGCGCCCGGGCTTGTGCCCGGCGGCGTTGCAGTGGACGGGTTGACAGTGGGGCATCGTCTGATGGCCGCTGGCGAATACGAACTGGCGCTTGACGCCTATCTGCGCGCGGCATCTGAACAAGGTGCCACGGTCGATGTGATTGCATCGCTCGGTTCCGCTAACCTGCAGCTTGGGCGGCTGGGACAAGCCGAACGACTGCTGCGGCAGGCGACAGCCATCGATGGCACGTTCGTGCCCGCTTGGAACAACCTCGGTGTCGTGTTGATGGAAACCGGGCGCTACCCCGAAGCCGCGCGCGTTTTTCAGACTGCCTATGCGCTCGATAGTGGCCAAACGGACTCGATCCGCGAAAATTTACGACATGCGCTCGCCAAGGTAGAAAACCCAACGTATGATCCACCCGGCGAGGCACTTTCGCTGGTCAGCACTGGATATGGGCAATACCTTTTGCTGACCCGACCCTAAGGCGAAGTTTCTGAGGCAACGAGCAAAGGACGCACAAAGATGCGCCACCCGGTTCTGATGACGCTCTGCTTGGGCAGCGCGATTATGGTTTCTGCTTGCAATACGCAGTCTGACGCCGATGTTGCGCGGGCCTTGGCCAGCGTTAACGTGATCGACGAGTCCAACCTTTCCGATTTGATGCTGACCGCGGCTGACCCGAACGAGGCGGTCGCCTATTTCCTGCGTGCCAGTATCGAAAAACCCGACCGGATCGACCTTAAGCGCGGCCTGGCAAAATCGCTGGTGCGGGCGCAAAAGCCTGACGACGCAGCCGAGGTCTGGAAGGCCGTGCTCGGGATGCCGGGCGCCACCGACGAGGACCGGGTAGATTACGCCGAAGCACTGATCCGCATGAACGAGTGGGAACGCGCCGAAGCCGCGCTGAACGCTGTACCACCAACCTACGAGACTTTTGATCGCTACCGGCTGGAAGCGATGGTTGCCGACTTTCGCAAAGATTGGAAAAAGGCCGACAGTTTCTACGAAATTGCCGCTGGCCTCACCACAACGCCCGCGTCAGTGCTCAATAATTGGGGCTTTTCCAAGCTGACGCGCGGCGATCAGGTCGGTGCCGAACGGCTGTTTGCCGAGGCGTTGACGCATGACTCCAAGCTTTTTACCGCCAAGAACAACCTAGTTCTGGCCCGCGCTGCGCAGGGTAAATACGATCTGCCGGTGATGCCCATGACGCAAGTGGAAAAGGCGCAGCTGCTGTACACCGCGGCGCTTTCAGCGATCAAGCGGGGTGATGTGAACATCGGGCGGACGCTGCTAAAGCAGGCAGTGGATACCCATCCGCAGCATTTCGAAGAAGCCGCGCGCGCACTGGCCGCGCTTGATGCCAACGTCGGGCAGGGCTAAGCGGTGCTCGGGTTAAGCGTTCCAAACTCGGCACTGGTGTTTTTAGTGCTGGTCACGCCGATCTGCGCTTGGGTTGCGTGGTCTGACCTCAAAACCATGAAAATTCCTAATACGGCGGTGCTATCGTTGCTGGCGGTTTACATCGTCGCAGGGCCGTTTCTACTGCCGCTTGATGTCTGGGCGTGGCGCTGGGTGAACTTTGGGGTGGTGCTGGTTGCCGGGGTGATCTTGAACGCGGTCGCGCATTTCGGCGCGGGCGATGCCAAGTTCGGCGCGGCAATGGCACCGTTTTTCGCACAGTCGCAAGCGAGCTTTGTGATCTTTCTGCTTACGGCTAGCCTGCTCAGCGCATTTGTGGCACACCGGCTGATCCGCGCGGTGCCACAACTGCGCGCACTTGCACCCGATTGGGTTTCGTGGGGGCGCGCCGACTTTCCGCTTGGGCTAGCACTGGTGGCCACGCTCTGGGCCTATCTGGCCTATGTCGCCTTTTAGGGCTTGGACGGGCGCAGCAGCACATAGGTCGCATTGCGCCGCACCTCGGTCAGAGTCCAGCCGCTGTCATTGAGCACCTTGAGCATACCGGCGCGCGACTCCAGATTGGTCGGGCAAAGCGGCACCAGCACAAACTCGGACACCGAGATACCCGGCGCGCCACCGTAGAGCCACGGGGCGCCCCCCCGCAGCGGCGGAAACGGGCCGTAAAGCCAGAGCGCCGAAAACAGGTCAGCCACCAATATCCGCTTGTCCGCGTATCCAGAAGCGGCGAGGTCTGCGGCCGCTGTTTCAAACCAAGCGCTGTAGCCAAGCGACAATTCGCAATCGGGCAAGGTTTCACCGTTCAGCACCGCTGGCGCGTCACGTTGGGCCAATTCGCGGTAGCTGGCATAGGGCGCGCCCTCGCCATCTAGCGCTACGATGCTATCCACCCGGTAAAACCGCGCCTCGCGCACCAGCAGATCCGAATGCTCTGGCCATCTGGACAGCATTGGCATCATGCCTTCGGCGCTGGCGAAAGCTTGACGGAACGGGCTGAAAGCAAGGTTCAGCGCCGAGGGCGTGGCAAACGCCAATGCTGCAATTGCCGCCGTGGTCAAGCCTGCCTTAAGCGGAATGCCCATGCTGTTGTGCCGGTAAGGATCAGGTCGAAACTGCAGGGCAAATGCAGCAAGCAGCACCAGCCACTGCGGATCGTTCCCAGAGTTTTGCCAGGTAATGATGAAAAACCCCGGCGCCAGCGCCAGCAGCAACAACCCCTCTGTGAACTTGTCGGATTGGCGCAATAAGATCACCGTGGCCAGCAGTGTCAACGTCGCCCCGATATAAGCGGGCAAGGCAACGACACCCAGCAGCGATTCGCCGGGCGTCGCGCGGATTGACGATTGCGAAACGCTGAGCAGATCGAACAGATAGTCGCCCCAGTAGCCGGGGCCGGCGATGCCCGTCATCAGCCCCGCCACAGCAAGCCCTGCCACCATCGCCGCCAAAAATGCTCGCCCTTCGCCGCGCACTAGGAAAGCCAGTAGAATGGCCGGGGCGAGCCCCACGAAATAAGTGATCTTGATCAGCGCCAGCGCCGCCATGCCAAGGCCAATCAGTGCGCCATCAAGCCAAGGGCGCGGTTCACCGCTGGGCGGCATCGTGGCAAGCGGCACGATGATATAAACCACCGCCCAGGCCCAGCGGTTATAATGCATCGAAAGCGACACGGTGGTTTCGGATTCGCCGTGCACCAGCGCAAGGCAGAGCACCACCACATAGACGCCGTAAAGCAGCGCCCCTGTCGCTTCAAACCGTGAGGCTGCGGCGCGCGCAAGCGCGGGCAGCAGCACCAGCGCAACCGCGACCTCGGCCCAGATCACTGCGTGGCCAAGCCCTGCCCCCAACCAAACAAAAAACGCGATCGGCGCGAGTGCCAGAATTCCGATCGGGGTGCTGAAATCAAGGTGCGGCCACTGCCCCGCTTCGGTCATGCGCAGCACCATATCGGCCAGCTGCAGCGTGTCGCCTTCGTGCTTGCCAATGTAGAGGCCGCCTTTCAGCAGCATCGCCCCGCCCAACAGCACGATCAGCCCGAAGAGAAGGCTTCCCAGCAGCAGCGTACTCGCTCTTTGCATCGCAGCCTCTCCGCATCTGTTCCATGTTTTGGCCACATTAGCTGGGCAACGTGGCGGTGTGAACCTTTCGTTCAAACAAAGCCTGCAACGCTTGCGCTTGCGGCAGAAACGGGTCGGGCAGAGATGAATATGATGGCCTCTAGCGTGCTGGCACCAGTGCCGCCAAAGAGCATAGCTGAAACCGGGCTTTCGCCAGTGATGTTGCGCGATCTGCTGCTCAAGACCATGTTTCGTACCAATCTCGACATCTGCTCGGCAATCGCGCGTGTGCTGGCGCTGACGGTTCCAGTGACGCAGGAATTGATCGACCTTGCGCGCAGCCAGCGCCTGCTGGAAGCGACCGGCACCTTGCACGCCAATTCGGGCGGCGAGATGGGCTATCAGCTGACCGACGCGGGCAGGGCGCGCGCGCTCGACGCCTTGGCGCAATCAGAATATTACGGCGCCGCCCCGGTGCCGTTGGCCGCCTACCGCGAACAGATCGAGCGCCAGTCGATCCGCAATATCCAGATCACGCGCGATCAGTTGACTGCGGCGATGGGGCATCTGATTCTGCCCAAAGAGCTGCTTGACCATCTTGGCCCTGCAGTTTCCTCGGGCCGCTCGATCCTGATGTATGGCCCGCCCGGCAACGGCAAATCTTCGATTTCGAACGGCATCCGCGACGCCCTGGGTGACCGTATCTACATTCCGCGCGCGATCGAATATGCAGGCCAGGTCATCACCGTATTCGACCCAATCGTGCATACCGCGGCCGAGGAAAGCGTCGATGACCCCAACAGCCTGCGCCGCACGGGCAACCGTTTTGACAGCCGCTATGTCTATTCTTTGCGCCCGACTGTGGTGACCGGGGGCGAGCTGTCACTGGACATGCTTGACCTTACCTACAACCCGACTGCGCGCACCTATACGGCACCCTTGCAGATGAAGTCTTCGGGCGGGGTGTTCATCGTCGATGACCTTGGCCGCCAGGCAGACCCGCCTCAAAAGCTGGTCAACCGCTGGATTTTGCCGCTTGAAGAAAACCGCGACATTCTTGCGTTGCATTCGGGCGAAAAGTTCGAGGTGCCGTTCGACACGCTGGTGATCTTTTCCACAAACTTCCACCCCAACGAAATCTTCGACAAAGCGGCGCTGCGCCGGATCTTTTTCAAGATCAAGATTGACGGGCCGAACCAGCAAGACTTCCTGAAGATCTTTGCAATGGTGGCGCGCAAGAAAAAGGTGCCGTTGGACGAACCCACAATGCTGCATCTGATGCGGGTGAAATACCCCACCATCGACAGCATCTATGCCAACTATCAGCCGGGCTTCCTGATCGACCAGATCGTGGCAATCTGCAACTTCGAGCGCATGCCCTTGCAGATGACGCCCGAACTGATCGACCGCGCCTGGGCCAATATGTTCGTGCGCGATGAGGCGATCGCGCACTGACGCCTGCGCTCAGTCGCGCGAAAGCATCCGCCCCAACATGCGCCCGCCCAGGATGTGCAGATGATAGTGCTGCACCTCTTGCACGCCCGCTTCGCCCGCGTTGGAAATGGCGCGGTAGCCGCCACCACCCTGCCCTGGCGTGGCCCCGATCATGTCGCAGACGGTCGCGGCCGTGCGCATGAAATCAACAATCTCGGCCTCACTTGCCGCAGCGGCAAAATGATCGAAAGTGACGTAAGGCCCTTTCGGAATCACCAACACATGCAATGGCGCTTGCGGGCGGATATCGCGGAAGGCCAGCGTATGCGTGGTTTCCAGCACCGTGTCATTCGGGATCTCGCCGCGCAGGATGCGGGCGAAAATATTTGTGGAATCATAGGCATAGGCCATTGATGCATCCTCTCAGTCGATGAACAGATAATCCGTTGAGGCGATTTCCTGCGCAACTTCGGCAAGAACCGCCAGAAATCCAGCCAACGCGCGAGTATTTTCGGCCAGATCGGCGCTTTCGCGCATTCGGTAAAGCGACGTGAAATGCGCCTCGCGGATGCGGTCGCTTTCGAACTTCAGATCATAGCGAATGGTCGGCAACAACCGGTCCGACACTTCGCGCGGTGTATTCTCGCCCGCCAGCCCGACGCGGCGCGCGTGGCCAAGCAAATAGTCGTCGGTAAAATCGCACTCTATTTCCAGCAGCCGCACTTGGGCGCGATCTGAAGTGAAATCCTGCATCAACTCGATCGCCGAAGGGTCGAGGCAGATCACTAGGCGATTGGTCGCGTGATAGTCGTAAAGCATGCGCATCAGCGCGCGGCGGTGGCGGTTGCGCTTTTCCACCGACGATTGAAGGCCACCCAGATCAGGCAGCGGACAGGCGGCCTCATGGAAAAGATATTCCACTGCAGGCACCTGCGCCACTTGCCGCACGCGTTCGACCAATCGCTTGGCGACGTGCCATTTCTTGCACACCACCAGCATCAACTCGCGCTCGCGCCCAAGGCTCGACTCGGTCTCCCAAAAGCGCGGCGCAAAGCGACGGCCGACGCGACCGCGCCCGGTGAGAAAACTGAACAGGCTGCGCCCTTCGTTCGATATATGAAATTGCTGGCCCGTGGTGGACCAAAGCGCGCCAAGCCGCTGCTTGAGGTCTTTGGCCTCGGCGCTGATCTTGCGGGCAAAGAGATAATCTTGCGACAGCAAAAGGTCATATTGGTCGTTGTAGAATGTCAGCGGCATGCCGTAGTCCGAAAACATCAGAAACGTCAGCGTGCGAGCGCGGATCTCGGACTCGGGCACAAGATGGCGCACAAGTGTCTGGAAGAAAGTTTCATCAGGGATCCAGGTCGCGCGAAAAAAGCGCATCACATCGCCCCGTTGGTCGATGAAGTCTAGCACCCATTCCACCGTGCGGCGGCGCAGGCACCACCACTGCGAACCGATCATCATCTGCAAATCGTCCGGCACCTTGCGGCGCAGCCCAAGCTTTTGCTGCCATTCGTAACTAGTGTAGAACAACCACTTGTGCTTGCGTTCGTTGAACCAATGCCGATAGATCAGCCGCTCTTCCTTCATGCCGGTCTTGATCCAGTCCGACGTAAAGAAATCAAAGCTTTCGATGTAATCGACATCGTCTGCATCAAGGAAATCATGCGCGTATTCGGCGGTCTTGATCGGCATGCAATCGCCCGACAGCATGTAGAAGTGCGTCGCGCGCGGAAACGCCTCGACCGCCGCACGCAACGCCTCTAGCGTGGCGCCAACAAGGCTCCATTCACCCCAGCCGCACTTCAGCCGCCGCCGTGCAAAAGTGACTGAGGGGTTGCTATCAAGCGCCGCACGGATCTGTGCGTAATCGGCGGGCTTTGCACGCGCATCGAAGTGGATAGAGACGAAATCACCCGTCGCGGTCAGCCGCTCGGCCTGCGCGATGACCCCTGTGGGATCCTTGTGGGTCAGCAAGATGAACGCGATTTTTGCCACAGTGGAAACATTCAACGCGATATTGTTCGACTATTCGCATAAGTATCGTGAACACACGTTGAAAAGACAGAGCTTCTTTGCTTTCTAGGGCTAAATGTTTTGCCAGCGGGTTCTAACCACCCGTCAGGCTACAAGGAGAGACGCAGAATGGGATTTCCTGGCACGTGGATGACCGAGAGCCAGAGCATGCTCTACCGCGTCGTGCCCAAATGCGCCTGCTCGACGATCGGGCAAATCATGTTCTATTCCGACCACGGCACCTTCTTTGATGGCGACGTGCATGACGCCACTTCGGGGCTGCACAAATGGTCGATTGATGGCAGCCAGCGGCTGATTGAAGACAATGTGCGCAAGCATTCGTCCTATTCGTTCACCTGCGTGCGCAACCCCTACACGCGCATTCTGTCGAGCTTTTTTGACAAGATCGCGGGGATTCAGCGCAACGGAAAGCGATACCGCGGTAACCTTGTGCCGCAGCTGGCGCAGAAATACGGCATCGATGTGGGCAGCCCGGAAAACGGATTCGAGTTTGACCAGATTGCCTCGTTTCGGCGCTTTTTGTTGTTCGCGCGCGATACCATCCGCTGGCGCCGCCCGATGGAGCCTGACATCCACTGGTCGGCCATGTCCGGCCATATTGCCACCTTCATTGCCAACGGCGGCAGCTACGATGCCATTTTCTTCACCGAAAAGTTCAACGAGGGCATGCAAAAAGTGCTCGACGCGGTGAAAACGCCGATACCGATCGATCTGGCTGCTATTCCGCGGTTCAACGAAAGCGAAGGTCACGGGCCAAAGCGCGCGCATCCGGTCAGCGCCTATTTCGATGATCTTTCACGGCATTTGATCTGGGAAATCTACAAGCGCGACTTTCAGCTGTTCCACTACGATTTCGAGAACCCGGACAACAAGATGCCCATGGCCGAAATTGATCTTGCGGAAGTGCACGCCAAGCTTTCAACCTAAGGCGCGCGCCGCCCTCAGATCAGGCCGTGGCCGCGAAAGATTTCCTTCACGTCGCCCTCTGGGCGCGCACCGACATGAGAGATAACCTCGCTTGCCGCAAGGCAGCCCATGCGGCCCGCCGTGGTAAGTGTCTGCCCGGTGGAGTAGCCATACAGAAACCCGGCGGCGAACTGATCGCCCGCACCGGTCGCATCAAACGGCACAACGCGGTGCACCGGCACGCTGACGCGCTGTTTCTGGCCGATCAGCACCACGTCAGAGCCTGAGCGCGTGCACACGACCATTTCGCATTCCTCACCAGCGTGCGCCAGGGCCTCCTCTAGCCCGCATTGATAAAGCGATTCCCATTCGTGTTCGTTGCCAATCACATAGTCCATTTCGTCGCGCACAAGGCGGCGGAAATCGGCGCGGTGACGGTCAACGCAGAAAGGATCGGATAGCGCGATTCCGGCGCGCCCACCGCCGGCGTGACAGGCGCGCGCGGCCTTAAGAAAGGCGGCCTTGCCCTTGTCTTTGTCAAAAAGATAGCCTTCCAGAAACAGCAATTTCGTGTTTGCTGCTACCGCTTCGGCAACGTCTTCAGGGCCGAGTTCGGCAGAGATGCCAAGATAGGTGTTCATCGACCGCTCGCCGTCTGGGGTAACAAAGATCATGCTGCGCGAGGTTGGCAACTCGCCGCCCTTCACCGGGGCGTTGACGAAATCGGTTCCCTCTGCGGCCAACGAACTGGCGTAAAAGCGGCCCAGCGCATCATCGTGCACACGGCCGATGAAGGCGGTGGTAAGGCCAAGGTTGCCAAGACCCGCAAGCGTGTTGGCGACTGAGCCGCCCGCAATTTCGACGCGGCTATCCATTGCGGCATAAAGCTCTTCGGCACGCTCGCGCTCGATCAGCTGCATCACGCCCTTTGCGATGGATTTGGTGTTGAGAAAATCGTCGCTGGTCTGGCTAAGCACATCGACGATGGCGTTGCCGATGCCGACAACCTGATACTGAGTCACGCGGTTTTCTCCTCGAAGGGGCAGATGTCGGCGATTGGGCAGATCGGGCAGCGGGGCTTGCGCGCGGTGCAGATGTAGCGACCGTGCAGGATCAGCCAGTGATGCGCGTGGCGCTGATAGCTGACAGGCACATTGTCTTCAAGCGCCCGCTCTACCGCCAGTACATCGCGCCCCGGTGCAATGCGCGTGCGGTTGGCGACGCGGAACACATGCGTATCGACCGCCTGCGCGGGGTGACCAAAGGCAATGTTCAGCACCACATTCGCGGTCTTGCGCCCCACGCCGGGCAGCGATTGCAGCGCCGCGCGCGAATCTGGCACGCACCCCTGATAACGATCGACCAGAATTTTGCTAAGCGCGATCAGGCTTTTCGCCTTTTGACGAAACAGCCCGATCGTGCGGATTTCTTCAACAACCCCGACCTCGCCCAATGCAAGCATCGCCTCGGGCGAGGCGGCGCGCGCAAAAAGCCCGTGTGTGGCCTTGTTCACGCCAACGTCTGTGGCCTGCGCGCTAAGCACTACCGCAACCAAAAGCGTGAAGGCATCGCGATAGTTCAATTCGCCCACAGGAACGGGATTGGCCGCATGAAGGCGGCGAAAAATCTCGGATTGGGCGGCAAAATCGAGTGGTGCGTGCATCTGTCTGCTATGCCGATAGCCGCGCGCGCTGGCAAGAGGCGAGCGGATTTCTGCCAAATTGCGCGCTTGCTGCCGGCCGCGTTAACCGGCGCAAACATCGCCAGCATCGCCACCCTATTGCGCAGCTTTCGGGTCGCGCGTGGGGCGAGGCAAAGGTAAGCTTGGGCGAAAGGGAGGGCACATGCGCCGCATAGAAGATGAATACCATTATCGCCTGATCGCCCGAGCTTTGGTGCTGATTGACGCCGCCCCACCGCCGGGCCCGTCGCTTGAACAGTTGGCAAGCGCGCTAGGCATGAGCGTGGCGCATTTTCAAAAGGTGTTTTCAGCTTGGGTCGGGGTTTCGCCCAAACGCTATCAGCAATATCTGACCTTGGGCCATGCGCGCGAATTGATCGCGCAGCGCCTGCCGCTAGAGGCTGTGGCCGATATGGCAGGACTTTCGGGCAGCGGGCGGCTGCACGACCTTTTCCTGCGATGGGAGGCGATGAGCCCGGGCGAGCATGCGCGAGGCGGCGAAGGGTTGGCCATTCGGCACGGCCGCTTTGGCTCGCCCTTCGGTGAAGTCGTAGCGATGGGTACAGAGCGTGGCCTGTGCGGTATGGCCTTTGCCGCCGATGTCGGGGCCGAGGCGGCTTTTGCCGATCTGGCCTCGCGCTGGCCCGCCGCACGCTTTGAAGCGGACCCCGAAGCGATCCGGCCTTGGGTCGAAGCGGCGCTTGGGCAGCGCGGCGAGACGGCGCTGCACCTGATCGGCGCACCTTTTCAGATCAAGGTTTGGGAGGCGTTGCTGGCGATCCCTTCGGGCCATGTCACTACCTATGGAGACATTGCCGGGGCGATTGGTGCGCCGCGTGCGGTGCGGGCAGTAGGCACGGCGGTCGGGCGCAACCCGCTGGCATTCGTTATCCCCTGCCACCGGGCGCTGCGAAAATCCGGCGCATTGGGCGGCTACCACTGGGGCCTGCCGATCAAACGCGCCATGTTGGCATGGGAATCGGCACGCGCCGAGGCCGGTGTCGCGGCAATGTGATGCGCGAAAACCCGCCTGTCAGCGGGGCGCGCGTGGTCTGATCGCCACCCTCGGGCTATAGTTGCACCAACGCCCCGCTGGGGCGCTTTCTTTGGAGGTTTGCAAGATGAAAAGTGGGCGTATTTTTGTTACTGCAGCCGCAGTTGGGGTGCTGACGCTAGGTGCTTGCACCAACCCCGACGGCAGCACCAATCGCACGCAAGACGGCGTGGCTATTGGCGCGGCGCTCGGCGGACTTTTTGGCGCAACCGCCGGTAAAGGCGATACGCTGGGGCAAGCTGCGGCTGGGGCGCTGGTGGGCGGTGCGATCGGCGGGCTGATCGGTGCTGACCTTGACCGGCAGGCAGCCGAACTTGACCGCGACCTTGGCAACGGGGTCGGCGTGGTCAACACCGGCAGTCAGCTGATCGTGACAATGCCCCAAGACGTGCTGTTTGCGACCGATAGCACCGCGCTACGCTCCGACCTGCGGTCTGATCTGAACACGCTGGCCGCCAGTCTTCTGCGCTATCCGAACACCCAGATCGAGGTGATCGGGCATACCGACAACGTTGGCAGCGCCAGTTACAACCAGACGCTCAGCCAAGGCCGGGCCAACTCGGTGGCATCGGTGTTGATCGGGGCCGGTGTGCCGTCAGGGCGCATCATCGCCTATGGTCGCGGGGAAGATCAGCCGATCGCCTCGAACCTCGATGCTGCTGGGCGGGCCAAGAATCGCCGCGTAGAGATCATCATCCGCCCCAATACCTGAGTGCAGGCACAGGATACGAAAGCCGGGCATTGCGCCCGGCTTTTTCTTGCGCCTTGCGGAATGTGGTCATAGATTTTGACCAAATCCGGAGATGCCATGCCGTTTCAAAAAATCGAGTCGGAAAAGCTCAGTCAGGCGGTCGTGCGCCAGATCGAGGGACTCGTTTTACAGGGCGTTCTGCGCCCTGGTGAACGCCTGCCCTCGGAGCGCGAACTTTCCGATCGATTGGGTGTTTCGCGCCCCAGCCTGCGTGAGGCGGTGGCCACGTTGCAGGATTCCGGGCTTTTGGTGACGCGCGCTGGATCAGGCATCTTTGTGGCCGAAGTGCTCAACGCCGCATTCTCGCCTGCGCTGATCCGGCTTTTTGCCAGCCACGAACAGGCGGTGTTCGACTATCTCTCTTTTCGCCGCGATATGGAGGGGTTGGCCGCAGAGCGTGCCGCACGGCTAGGCTCGGAGACAGATCTGAAGGTGATTGATGCGATTTTCGTGCGCATGGAGGCCGCGCATCAAAAGCGCAATCCGACGGATGAAGCAGCACTTGACGCCGAGTTTCACATGGCAATCGTTGAGGCAAGCCATAACGTCATCATGTTGCATATGATGCGTGCCATGTTCGGTCTGTTACGCGAGGGTGTCTTTTATAATCGCGCGGTGATGTTTCGCCAGCGCACGACGCGCGAGGCGATGCTCGACCAGCACCGCGCCATCAACGCAGCACTGCAAGCGCGCGAACCGGCAGCAACGCGCGCCGCGATCGAGGCGCATCTGAGCTTTGTCGAAGCAGCGCTCTATGATCAGCAAAAGGCTGATAAGCACGAGGCGCTGGCGCAGCTGCGCCTGCAACATGAGGCCGATCGCACATAAAAAAACCCGGCCGCGAAGAGCCGGGTTTTCAAACAGTCACGCAAGGTGTTCAGTTCAGCCGCGCGGCAACTTCGCTGATGGACGCGTCAATCAACTTGGATTTCGCATCAGCACCCAGTTGCGCCGCCAGCAATTCCGATGCCGCCGCCACCGCAACGTTCACAGCGCGGTCTTTGACATCGCGCAGGGCGGCCGCCTCGGCAGAGGCAATCTGTTCCTCCGCAGCTTTCAGTCGGCGCGCAATCGAAACCTTGAGCTCGGCCTTCGCCGCCTCGGCCGCCGCCATCGCATCGCGCTTGGCGGTTGCCACGATCAGATCAGCCGTGTCTTGCACTTCGCGGCTTTTGCGCTCGTAGGTGGCAAGCAAGGCTTGCGCTTCCTCACGCAGGCTCAGTGCCTCGTCAAGGTCGGCCTTGATGCCTGCGGCGCGTTTATCGAGCAATCCGCCCAGCAATGCTGGGACCCGGTATTTCAGCAACACGCCCACGAACAACAAAAATGCCAGCGTGATGACGAAGTTGGGGTTGTGCAGCGAAAAGAACGCCGTGCCTTCAGCCGCCATCGCCGGGGTGGCAACAAAAAGCGCCGGGATCAGAAATTTTTTCATCGCGTCACCCCTTCAACCGTGCGTCAACCGCCTTGGCAACCGCCTTGGCATCGGCTTTGCCGCCCAGTGCAGCCACTATGTCGGCCGCCGCTTCGCGCGCAACTGCCACCACAGCTTCCATCGCCCCGGCGCGGATCTCGCCAATCCGATGTTCGGATTCGCTTACCCGCGCGGCAATTTCGGCATCGGCATGTGCGGTTGCCGCATCGAGGTCTTTTTGAATCTCGGCGCGGGCCTGCAGCACGATCTTTTGTGCGTCAGCGCGGGCCTCGACCAAGGCGCGCTCATAGGCGGCCTCGGCTTCTTTGGCCCGAAGCTTGAACTCTTCTGCGGCAGTCAGATCACTGGTGATGGCGCCCTGACGATCTGCCAGAACCCCGCCGATGCGCGGAAGTGCGATCCGCGACAGCACCCAGTAGATCACAACCAGCGTCACCGCGAGCCAGAAGATCTGGTTCGGAAAGCTGGCAAAGTCGAGCTGCGGCATGCCTGCCGATTCTGCGGCATGATCCGCGGCGGCGCCTGCGACCTCGTGCGTAGTTGTTGCCATGTCGTCCCCCTGGACCCTTCAAGAACCCGGATGGGCCTGAACCTCAGACCCACCCGACCGCAAGGATGGAAGCAGGTATCAGACGGCGAACATCAGCAGCAGGGCGACGAGGAACGAGAAGATCCCCAGCGCTTCGGCGAACGCGATGCCGATGAACAGCGTAGCGGTTTGGCCAGCGGCGGCCGAAGGGTTACGCAGCGCGCCCGACAGGAAGTTGCCGGCAACGTTGCCCACACCAACCGCAGCCCCGCCCATGCCCATGCAGGCCAGACCAGCGCCGATGTACGCACCCATTTGAACGATATTGCCTTCCATGTCCGTCTCTCCTTGATGTTGGAATAGTGATGATAGGGGTTCGAAGACTTGCGTCAGTGGTGCGGATGCAGCGCATCCTTAAGGTAAACGCAGGTCAGAATGGTAAAGACATATGCCTGGATCACGGCCACCATGACCTCCAGACCATACATTGCGGCGATAGCGACCACCGACAGCGGCGAAATCACTGCAATTGCGGCAAAGGCCGCAAAAACTTCGATCACCGCGTGCCCGGCCATCATGTTGCCGGCAAGTCGGATCGAGTGGCTAACCGGCCGCACGAAGTAGGAAATGACCTCGATCAGCGCAAGGATCGGGCGCAGCGGCAAAGGCGCGGCGCTGACCCAGAACAGGCCCAGAAAGCCCACTCCGTTCTTGACGAAACCGATCACTGTTACGGTGATGAACACGGCAAGCGCCAGCACCCCAGTTACGGCAACATGCGAGGTGGAAGCAAAGCTCATCGGCAGCAGGCTGAGCGAGTTAGCAAACACGATGAACATGAACAGCGTCATGATATACGGGAAATATTTCAGGCCGTCCTTGCCCGCGACGTCTTCAACCATCTTGTGAATGAAGCCGTAGCTGAGTTCGGCAATCGATTGCATCCGGCTGGGTACGACCGCGCGCCCGCGCGTGCCCACCACCAACATCAGAAAGATCGCCAGCACCGCCATCGCCATCCAAAGCGTGACGTTGGTAGGCGTGTACCAGTTGACTGGGCCATCGCCGAAAAGCGGTTTTACGATGAATTGCTCCATCGGGTGGAATGAAAGTGCGCTGCCTGCTTCTTCCGTCGCCACGTCTATTTTCCCTCTTCCCGCGCAGATTGCTCTGCCAGCCGCTCACCCTGAACTTCGCGCGCCGTGCGCAGCATCACCCGCACCCCGGCTGCAAAGCCTAGAAGCGTGAAGATCACCAGCATAAACGGCAGGGTGCCGAACAATCTGTCCAGCCCGTAGCCTATGCCGAAGCCGATCCCCAGCCCCGAAACCATCTCGATCACCATCCGCCAGGCGATATTGGCCTGATTGATGTGCTCGTCCGCGCGCGGCCCGGGCATCAACTCCCGTTTCTTCTCGGCGATCCGTTTCTCAAGCCGCCGCAGCCGCTCAGGATCAGGACCATCTGGGGGGTCAACAGGCATGTTTCGGGCCCCGCGCAAAGTCGCCGTCTTCCTATGCGCGTCTTCCGTCCGAGTCAAGTTGGATGCGTATGGCCTAACAACCTGATAATAAAAGAATTTATTTCGGTATAATCATCGACTGGCGCACCAGCTGTCGGGCAACGTTCAACCATATGGTTGACGATTGTGCGCTGTTTGCGCTAATCCGCGCCATGTCCCGACGCATACCCAACCTTGATCTGCTGTTTGCCGCGCTTGCCGATCCGACCCGGCGCGCGATCCTGACGATGTTGCTTGAAGATGACATGGCGGTCACCGACGTTGCCGCCCCCTTTGCGATCTCGTTGGCGGCAATTTCCAAGCACCTCGCGATTCTGGCCGAGGCGGGACTGATCAGCCAAGAAAAGCGCGGTCGGCTGAAGTGGTGCAAGCTCGAACCCACCGCGATGCGCGCTGCGACCACGTGGATGCAGGGCTTCGGCCAATTTGAGCCGCTTGATCTCGACGACTTTGAGCGGTTCTTGCAGGCCGAGCTCACTGCCCCGGTTTCCTCGGGGCAAGTATTGCGCGATCCGTCAGTAGAGTGAACCATGTTCTTGATTTGTCATCCGAAACACCGCGGGGCCATGGGTGCGCGTACCCGCGTTGTGCAAATTATCATCGCATTGTTCCGGAACATTTCCGCAACAAGCTTGGTGCGGCGCAACTGATTCCGCAGCCCGCACTTGATGCAATCGCTGCGCTATGGCAATTGACGACACGGGTGGGGTTGGTTCAGGGCTACTCTTGTTATTGCCCAATTATTAATGGCGTGATGGCGGACCGCGTGTCTTGTTCTTGGCGCCCGCCATGGAAAGGGGCATAGCATGTGGATCAAGCGCGTCATTCAGGGCATCTGGGCGGGGCTGCTTTTGATCTCGGTGGCCGCCTGCGCCAGCACGCAGCCCATCGGCTCGGCAGATATCGCGCTGAACGGCACCGCGCTTGAAGGCTGCTGCCGCGAGACAGAACCCTACCCGCCGGTGCTGGTAGCGCTGATTGAGCCTTTCGCACCCCTTTTGGGCAACATCGTCGGCGGCAGTGTGTTGCGGCCCGGATATCTGGCACAACCAGAACCGCAGATCGCTGTGGTGAAACTGGCGCAGCCGCTTGATGTGGTTGTGCTTTCCAGCAAAGGCCGGGCTTCGGGCAACACCATTCCCGGCATGTACGGGCATCTCGCCATTTACCTTGGCACCGAGGCAGAATTGCGCGCGCTTGGCATGTGGAACGCCCCCGCGATTGCACCGTATCAGGCCGACATCCGCGCTGGCGCAACCTTTATCGAAAGCGACCGTTACGGCGTGCATCTGTCCAGCCCCGAAATTGTGCTTGATACCGACCGCATTTTGCTTTTGCGTCCGCAACTTGCCAGCAATGCACGGCGGCGCAACGTCGTTGCAGATTTGGCGGCACGACTGGGAATGAAGTTCGATTACCATTTCGACAACGCAACGCTGGACGAGCTTTATTGCGCCGAGTTGGTCGCAACTGTGATGCCCGAATTGAACATGCCCACCCGCACTATTTACGGGCGCCAGACGATCCTGCCCGACGATGTGGCGGCGCAGGCGGCGGTGCAACGCTCCAACCTGCGGTTTACCGCGTATTTCCGGGGCGAGGCCGAAGGCTGGAACCGCGCTGATCGTGCCGCGTTGGTATCTGACCTAGCCGAATATTGGCAGCGCGCCTCGGAACGTCTTGAAGCGTCTGGCGCCCCCGGCGTCTGAGCGACCCAGAAACGAAAGCGCCAGCCTTGCGGGCTGGCGCTGGATGTTAGTTTAGCTGACCACTTTTGGTCGAAGTGCCGGATTAAGACATCCGTTCGACCATCAACTTCTTGATCTGGGCAATCGCCAGTGCGGGGTTCAGACCCTTCGGGCAGGTCTGAGTGCAGTTCAAGATGTGGTGGCAACGATACAGCTTGAACGGGTCTTCCAACGCGTCCAACCGCTCGCCCGTCGCCTCGTCGCGGCTGTCAACGATCCAGCGATAGGCATGCAGCAGGGTCGCGGGGCCATAGTAGAGATCCGAGTTCCACCAGTAGCTTGGGCAGGCAGCACTGCACGAGCCGCACATCACGCACTCATAGAGACCATCAAGCTTCTTGCGATCTTCGATCGACTGGCGCCATTCGGTCGCTGGCGTTGCGGTCTTGGTTTCGAGCCACGGCTTGATGGCTGCGTGTTGTGCGTAAAACAGCGTCATGTCGGGGATCAGATCCTTGACCACCTTCATATGCGGCAGCGGGTAGATCTTTACGTCACCCTTGATCTCATCAAGCCCATAGATGCACGCAAGCGTGTTGATGCCGTCGATGTTCATCGAGCACGATCCGCAGATACCCTCGCGGCATGAACGGCGGAAGGTCAGCGTTGGGTCGATTTCGGTCTTGATCTTGATGAGCGCATCCAGAACCATCGGGCCGCAGCTGTCCATGTCGACAAAATAGGAATCGACGCGCGGGTTCTCGCCCGTGTCGGGATCCCAGCGGTAAATGCAAAACTTGCGGACGTTCTTGCCCTCGGGCTTCGGCCAGGTCTTGCCGACGCGGATTTTGGAATTTTTCGGCAGTGCGAACTGAACCATGATTATCCCTTCCAGTCTGAGCGGGAATAGAGCGGCTGCGACGGGCGCTGGCCGGATTTGTTGATGACGCAGGTTTCGAACACCGCCGCGGGGTCACGCCCCGCGATGTAGTCCGATGAGATCGTAAGGTCGAGGAAGCCGCTGGGGCCATCAGGGCCGACACCTACCCCGAATTCTCCACGCGGTTGCGCAGCGAGACGGGCAGCTTCGAGGCAATCGCGCTCGGCCCGTTCCAACGGCACAGGCCCACAGCCGGCCACAAGGGCCGCTGTGACAAGTGCATATGCCGCGGGATACCGCATCAGTAAACGCGCTTTTTCGGGGCGAGTTTTTTCGGGTCGATGCCGCCATCCTTGAATGCCGTCAGCGGCTCGGTATGCACCGGGCGATAGCTGAGATCGACCTTGGCCCCATCGACCCGCGCGATGGTATGCTTGCGCCAGTTCTTGTCGTCGCGCTCGGGGTAATCCTCGTGCGCGTGGGCGCCACGGCTTTCCTTGCGCGCGGCGGCACCGGTAATGGTCGCCAATGCGTTCGGCATCAGATTAGCCAGTTCAAGCGTTTCCATCAGATCCGAGTTCCAGATCAGCGAGCGGTCGGTGACCTTGAGATCGCCCATCTTCGCGGCAATCTCGGTCATCAGCTTAACGCCCTCATCAAGCACTTTCTCGGTGCGGAAAACTGCCGCGTTGGCTTGCATCGCCTGCTGCATTTCCAGCCGCAGTTGCGCCGTCGGAACGTTGCCCTTGGCGTGGCGCAGCGCGTCAAAGCGTGCCAGCGAGGCATCGATCGAAGCCGTGTTGAGCACCGGGTTCGGTGCCTCGGCGTCAACCACCACGCCCGCCCGGATCGAGGCGGCGCGGCCCAGAACCACAAGGTCGATCAGGCTGTTGGCGCCAAGACGGTTGGCTCCGTGCAAGCTTGCACAGGCCGCTTCACCGACCGCCATGAGGCCCGGGACCACTGCATCAGGAGTACCCTCAACCGGGTTAAGTACTTCGCCCCAATAGTTGGTGGGAATGCCGCCCATGTTGTAGTGCACGGTCGGCAGCACCGGGACCGGTTGCTTGGTAACATCAACACCAGCAAAGATCTTGGCGCTTTCCGTGATGCCCGGAAGCCGCTCGGCCAGCAGCTCTGGCGGCAGGTGGCTCAGGTTCAGGTAGATATGGTCCTTTTTCGGGCCCACACCGCGCCCTTCGCGGATTTCCATCGTCATGCAGCGTGACACCACATCGCGACTGGCGAGATCCTTGAAGGTGGGCGCGTAGCGTTCCATGAACCGCTCGCCCTCGGAGTTGGTAAGGTATCCGCCTTCGCCGCGCGCACCTTCGGTAATCAGCACGCCCGCGCCGTAAACGCCCGTCGGGTGAAACTGCACGAACTCCATATCCTGCAGCGGCAATCCGGCGCGCGCCACCATCCCGCCACCGTCGCCAGTGCAGGTGTGGGCCGAGGTGGCCGAGAAATAGGCGCGGCCATAGCCGCCGGTCGCCAGCACTACCATTTTCGCGTTGAATACGTGGATCGTGCCGTCATCAAGTTTCCATGCCACGACACCTTGGCACGAGCCGTCTTCGCCCATGATCAGATCAAGCGCGAAATACTCGATGAAGAATTCAGCGTTGTTCTTGAGGCTTTGACCATAAAGCGTGTGCAGCATCGCATGACCGGTGCGGTCAGCTGCGGCGCAGACCCGCTCTACCGGTACACCGTCACCGTATTCGGTGGTATGGCCGCCGAACGGGCGCTGGTAGATCTTGCCTTCTTCTGTGCGACTGAACGGCACACCGTAGTGTTCCAGTTCGTACACGGCCTTGGGGGCTTCGCGCGCGACATATTCCATGGTGTCCATGTCGCCCAGCCAGTCCGACCCTTTGACGGTGTCGAACATGTGCCATTGCCAGCTATCAGGGCCCATGTTGCCAAGGCTCGCAGCAATACCGCCCTGTGCAGCAACCGTGTGGCTGCGGGTGGGGAACACCTTGGTCACGCAAGCGGTGCGCAGCCCCTGTTCGGCCATACCGAGTGTGGCGCGAAGCCCGGCACCGCCGGCCCCCACCACAACCACGTCGTAATCATGTGTTTCGTATTCATATGCAGGCATGTCGATCTCTCAGTTCGCGATGCGGACGAGCGCAAAAAGCACCGTCGCCGTGATCAGGTAAGACAGCGAAACCACGAAGATCGTCAGATACCTGCGTGCTCGGCCCTTGGCGTAATCTGTCAACACCGAACCGGCGCCGTGGGGAAAGTGGCGCATCGCGATGAAGAACACCAACCCAGTGACAATCGCCGGAATTGGCCGCGAAAAGGTCGCCACCACACCGGCATGATCCTGCCCGAGGGCGTGACCGAAGATGTACAGAAACACCGGCATCAGAAAGGCCAGCCCGGTCGCGGTCAGCGTCATGTGCTTGTGGGTTTCGGTGCCGTGGTGCGCTGGCCCCTTGCCTTCGGCACGTTTGCGGTCCGTCAGATAGCGCATGTCTAGCCCTCTCAGATGACGATGAGTGTGAGGATGGTCAGCACGACCGACCCGATAATACAGCCCCAGCCGAGCAATTCGACGGTGCGCAGTTCAAGGCCCCTGCCGGTGTCCCACAGAAGGTGGCGCAGTCCGCCCAGGTAATGGTACCAGACTGCAAGCAGCGAGAGGGTGAAGACCAGATCACCGAACCACGAGGTTGCCACAGCATCGGCAGTGGCAAAGGCTTCGGGGCCGAGGGCTGCGGCCAGCAGCCACCAAACCGCCAACAGCACGCCGAACATCATCCCGATGCCGGTTACCCGGATCATGATCGACGAAAACGACGTGATCTGCGGTCTGAATATAATTCGATAGGTGGTCAGGTGGGGGGAAAGAGGCCGGTCAACCCGGTTGGAGTCCGCCATGGTGGGTCCCTCTGTCGCTTGGCGTCCGCGACGCAGGGCAAGCCTGCTCGGCGGCGCTGGCTGAATGATGTCCCCTCAATAGCGCAATTTTCAGCCAAGTCACGCCCCGCCGAACCAAAATGTACAACTTTTTCTTCTGCCACATCGACGCAGGGCGTGGATGTGATCACGAAATACCAATTTGGGTCAGCAAGTTACCGCTTGCGGCCTTACACGCGGCCAGCAGGCAAACCTGCCAATCGTGTTGCCAGCAACAGCCCGCGCGCCGAATTCACGGTGATTTTTGCGAGGCATTAAGTCTGTCAAAACTGCTCAATGCGCGCACAAACGCCGCGCCACGGAAGGCAGGGCGCCGTCGATAGCGGACGGCGCGCCTAAAGTGGCATCAGCGCCCAATAGTCGAGGTCGAGCAACACTTCGGGCGCATATTTGCCATCGTCGCCTTTCAACGCAAAAGGTGCGGCCCCCTGTTTGGTCGCCACCAACCGCAGCCGAACCGCCCCCACGCCCGGTGCCGCGGTTTCAGCGCGTTCAAGCACTTCGGTCCACGCGTGTACCGTATCGCCCGCAAAACAGGGGTTGGCATGGATGCCAGCGTTCAGCGCCACGATCATCTGTGCGTTGGCCAACCCGTTAAATGAAAGCGAGCGGGCAAGGCTAATGACATGGCCGCCATAAATCAGCCGTCGCCCGTCGGGCCGCTGGGTAGCATCGAAATGCACCTTGGCAGTATTTTGCCAAAGACGCGTGGCCAGCATATGTTCGGCTTCTTCGATGGTCACGCCATCGACATGGTCGATACGCTCGCCCACCGCATAGTTGCCGCAGCGGTGTGGCTCGCCCGCCAGCCCGAAATCGTAATCGGTAAAGTGCAACCCCTCGGGCACCACCAGATCGGCGGCAGCGACGGATTTGGCAAGTTCGGGCACCACCGGCGCCGGAGCCGGTGCGGACGCATCCCGTTTGCGCACCATCACCCAGCGGACATATTCCAGCACGACCTCGTCGCGCTGATTCAGTCCGCGCGTGCGCACATACACCACACCCGAGGTGCCGCTGGAGTTTTGCTTTAGCCCGATCACCTGCGATTCTGACGCCAGCGTATCGCCCGGCCAAACCGGCCGCAGCCAGCGCCCCTCGGCGTAGCCAAGGTTGGCCACCGCGTTCAGGCTGATGTCGGGCACGGTCTTGCCAAACACCAGATGAAACGCCGCAAGATCGTCAATCGGCGAACCCGCTAACCCGCAAGCGCGCGCGAAGGCGTCCGAGGAATAGAGCGCGCCGCGCGCCGGATATAGTGCATGGTAAAGCGCACGCTCCCCCCCCGAGACGGTTCGTGGCACCGCGTGGCGGATCGTTTCGCCCAGACGGTAGTCCTCGAAAAAGCGCCCCGGGTTGGTCTTCATCTATTGCTCTCCAAGTTTCATCTCGGGGTGGTAAGGGATGGCTGTATCCTTCACCACCGCCTGCGCGCAGCGCATCACACCGCGCGCTGCATCAAAGGCGTAGGCAGGGCTGCCGTGCAGCGCCCAGCCCTTGGACAACGCAAGACTGACCTTGTGGCAAAACGCCGAGGTGTCATCGTCGCTCAGCAGTCGATAGACTTGCATCACATCACCGTCACAAAGGGGTTGTGACCAAGCCAAATGTGAATGCCGGTCGCGACGCCAAATATCAGCACGGTCGCCACAAGGTTCTTGGCGTCGCCTGCAAGGCTACCCGGCGCCGGGCGTTTCCACTTGGTCGCACGGTTGATCATCACCATTTCAGCCACGGCCCAAAGCCCCATGCCGCCGAACAGCACCAGCGACGCGCTGTCACCGTTAACCAACAGGTGCGACAGCGCCCAAATCAACACGCCGGTCAGCATCGGGTGTCGCATCTTGTTGACCAGCAGGCCCTTGGTGCCGCCGACCCCAAGCAGGAATATCGCCACCACCATCGCGAGGTTATTGACGTGCACCCCCCAAGACGGCGTGTGATAAAGCTGCACCTGCGTGGCCGCACGAAACCCGAGCACCATCAGCACAATACCCAAGACCGACAGGCCCGCGACCATCGCCTTTGCGCTGTCGCCCATACTGGCGCGCGCTTTTGGTGCAATGCGTTTGAACATGTGGGAACCAACCCACAACAATAGACCCAGAAGCAGAACCGTCATGATGCCCTCTCAGGTTGCATTCAGCGCGGCGATCGCATTCGCTTTGGCCAGCATTTGCCGCGCCGTGACGATATGCAGGTTTTCGACAATCTTTCCATCCACAACCGCAACGCCCTGCCCCTTCGCCTCGGCGGCCTCAAACGCGGCAATCTGGCGGCGGGCAAGTTCGATTTCGCCTTCGGAAGGCGCAAATACCTCGTTGGCGATGTCCAGTTGCGCGGGGTGGATCAGTGTCTTGCCATCAAAGCCCATGTCACGGCCTTGCACGGATTCCGCTCGCAGGCCGGCGTCATCCTTGAAGGCGTTATAGACGCCATCGATGATAGTCAGCCCGTATGCCTTGGCCGCCAAAAGGCAAAGCCCCAGCCCCGCCTGCAGCGGCAATCGATCCGCGCGAAAGCGGCTGCCAAGTTCCTTGGAAAGGTCGTTGGTGCCCATCACCATACCCGTCAGCCGCGGGTGTGCCGCAATTTCGGCGGCGTTCAGCATACCGCGTGCAGTTTCCATCATCGCCCAGAGCGGCAGCGAGGGAACCCGCTCTGCCACCGCCTGCAGATCCGCCGTCGACGACACCTTGGGGATCAGCAGCGCGTCAATATCGGCTCGGGCAAAAGCTGCAAGGTCCGCATCACCCCAAGCGGTATCCAGCCCGTTCACCCGCACAATCCGCGCGCGCCGACCATAGTCGGTGGTGGCAAGTGTGGCCCCCAGAAGCGCCCGCGCGGCGGGCTTTTCATCGGGTGCCACAGCGTCTTCCAGATCGAAGATGATAGCATCCGCCGCCAGATCGCGCGCCTTTTCCAGTGCGCGGTCTTTCGATCCGGGGATGTAGAGCACCGAACGGTAGGGGCGGGCGGACGGGTTCATGATTCTCTCCCTCGCAATAATCTTTCGCCAAGGACCACATTTTCAGCATATTCGGCAAGCCCCGATGTGCCGCAGCGCAGCAATACGCGGGGGCAGAGCGGGAACGCCCGCACAGTTCACCACATCTTGGCGCATGGGCACGACGCTCGGCAAGGAATTGCCAATGCCAAGGGGTGTCCCATGTCGCATAGATCGGTTCTAGCAGCGCTCGGGTTCGGGCTTCTGATTCTGGCCGCGCCGCAGGTGCGCGCTGAACCTGTCAGCGGCGCGCCGTGCGCGGTGGCGGAGGGCTTGGCAAAAGCAGTCGTTGCGCCATTCGTGCCCGACACGACAGCGGACTTGCACAATCTTGCGGCTGCTTGGCCGCGCGCGCCCGCCTGATCGGGTGGTCGGCAAGGCATGAGGCACTACGCGAAAGCTGCGCAAGATTCAGATCGCCTGCCACAAAAGCCGCAACGAGATTGCGAGCAGTGTCCATGTGATGATACGAAAAAATAGCTCTTGCGGGATCACCCGCGTCAGCCGCACTCCCGCCAGCACTGCCAGCGCCGCGGGCACCATCAGCACCGCTGCAACCTTCAAATGCTCGGTCGAAAGCTGGCCAAGCGCATAATATGGCACCAGTTTTATTGCGTTTATCCACGCGAACAGAATTGTCGAAGTGCCCGCAAAGGTCAGCTTATCCATGCCCAGCGACAGCGCATAGACCTGCCACGGCGGGCCGCCGGAATGGCTGACGAAGCTGGTGAAGCCGCTGATCGTGCCCCAAAAGATACCGGGGCCTACGCGCGCTTTGCGCGCGCCTGCAATCCGTGGCCGCAAAATTGCGTTCGCCGCAAAAATCGTGCCGATCAGCCCGATCAACGCGGTTACCGCGCGTTCGGACACCATGCTTGATGTGGCCCAGCCAATGCCAACACCCAGCACCGCAGCTGGCGCCACTATCGCCAGAACGCGGGCATCAAATGCCTTGCGCCAAGCCCAAAGCCCGAATGCGTCAGAGACAATATAGACGGGCAGCAACAAACCTGCTGCCGCGACCGGGTTCATCACCTGCGCCAATAGCGGCACCGCCAGCATACTGACAACCGGCATCCCGCCTTTCGACAGCCCAACCAGCAACGCCGCCACCACTGCAAACGCCCAACCGGCTACGCCCAGGTCCATTTCGCCCCCGCCCCCGTTTCGCGGTGCCTTAGCGTAATCCGGGCGGCAAAGGAATGCTCGCCGCGTTGCTGCGTTGCAGCGGACTTGCGCGAAGCCGCCCAAGGGGCTAGGCAATTGCCCGTCAGTCTTTTTTTGTAAACACCCTGACCCGGAGGAATTCATGGCCAGACCCAAGATCGCGCTGATCGGCGCGGGGCAGATCGGCGGCACACTCGCCCATCTCGCTGCGATCAAGGAATTGGGCGACGTCGTATTGTTCGACATCGCCGAAGGCACGCCGCAAGGCAAAGCACTCGACATCGCGGAATCAGGCCCGTCCGAGGGTTTCGACGCCGCCTTGAAGGGCACCAACAGCTACGAAGACCTTGCAGGCGCTGACGTCTGCATCGTTACGGCTGGCGTGCCTCGCAAGCCGGGGATGAGCCGCGACGACCTTTTGGGCATCAACCTCAAGGTGATGAAATCGGTTGGCGAGGGCATCAAGACGCATTGCCCGGACGCTTTCGTGATCTGTATCACCAACCCGCTTGACGCAATGGTCTGGGCGCTGCGCGAGTTCTCTGGCCTGCCGCACAACAAAGTTGTTGGCATGGCGGGCGTGCTTGATTCGGCGCGCTTCCGCCACTTCCTTGCGGTCGAGTTCAATGTCTCGATGCGCGACGTCACAGCCTTCGTGCTGGGCGGTCATGGCGATACGATGGTGCCGTTGGCGCGCTATTCGGCTGTCGGCGGCGTGCCGCTGCCGGACCTTGTGAAAATGGGCTGGACCACGCAGGACCGTCTGGACGCGATCGTGCAGCGCACCCGTGATGGCGGCGCCGAAATCGTCGGCCTGCTGAAAACCGGCTCGGCCTTCTACGCGCCCGCTACCAGTGCCATCGAAATGGCCGAAGCCTACCTCAAGGATCAAAAGCGTCTGCTGCCCTGTGCGGCTTATGTGGACGGCGCGCTTGGTCTGAACGGCATGTATGTGGGCGTGCCCACGGTGATCGGCGCGGGTGGCATCGAGCGGATCGTGAATATCGCGCTCAACAAGGACGAACAGGCGATGTTCGACAAATCGGTCGAAGCCGTGAAGGGCCTTGTTGCCGCCTGCAAGGCAATCGATCCCTCGCTGGCATAAGCCAGACATCACGACCAAGGGCGCGCCGTTGGGTGCGCCCTTCGCATCTGCGACGCGCGAATCGGCACGCGAGCGCTCGCTCTATTTTTGTGATCACGCGTCTAAAACCCGTGATCACAAATGCCCGATTTCCCCGCGCCTCGCTGCATTTGCAGCAAAAAGCGTTTTGCTCTGGCCCCGTTCCGTGCGACAGACGGCGCCAATTGCAAGCCACATGGGACATGGGCCATGAATATCCACGAATACCAGGCGAAGGCGCTGCTGCGCAGCTACGGCTGCCCAGTTTCTGACGGACGCGTTGTATTGCGCGCCGAAGACGCCAAGACCGCAGCGGGCGAACTTGACGGCCCGCTCTGGGTGATCAAGGCGCAGATCCACGCCGGGGGCCGCGGCAAAGGCAGCTTCAAAGAGCCTGAGGCGGGTCTCAAGGGTGGCGTGCGGCTGGCGCGCTCGGTCGAAGAGGCCGAGGTGCTGACCAAGCAGATGCTGGGGCGCACGCTGGTTACGCACCAGACCGGCCCGGCGGGCAAGCAGGTCAACCGCATCTACATCGAAGACGGCTCTGACATCGCGCGCGAGCTTTACCTTGCGCTGCTGGTCGATCGTGGCAGCAGCCGCATCTCGTTTGTCGTTTCGACCGAGGGCGGCATGGACATCGAACAGGTTGCCGCCAAAACCCCCGAAAAGATCATTTCCTTCTCGGTCGATCCGGCCTCGGGCCTATCTGATTTTCACGGCCGTCGCGTTGCCTTTGCGCTCGGGCTAGAAGGCGCGCAGGTCAAGCAATGCGTCGCTTTGGTGAAAAACCTCTACCGTGCCTTCGTTGAGAAGGACATGGAGATGCTCGAAATCAACCCGCTGATCGTAATGACCGACGGCAACCTCAAAGTGCTCGACGCCAAAATCGGGTTCGACAACAACGCGCTGTATCGCCAGCCCGAAATCATGGCGCTGCGCGACGAGACCGAAGAAGACCCCAAGGAACTTGCCGCCTCGAAGTTCGACCTCAACTACATCGCGCTGGATGGCGAAATCGGCTGCATGGTCAACGGCGCAGGCTTGGCGATGGCCACGATGGACATCATCAAGCTTTACGGCGCGGCACCCGCTAACTTTCTTGACGTGGGCGGCGGCGCTACCAAGGAAAAGGTCATCGAGGCGTTCAAGATCATCACCTCGGACCCGAACGTCAAAGGCATCCTCGTCAACATCTTCGGCGGCATCATGCGCTGCGACATCATCGCCGAGGGCATCGTTGCCGCGGTGAAAGAAGTCGGCCTGAAAGTGCCGCTGGTGGTGCGCCTTGAGGGCACCAACGTCGAGTTGGGCAAAGAAATCATCGAAGGCTCTGGCCTCAACGTGATCGCTGGCGACGACCTTGCCGACGCTGCACAGAAAATCGTCAAAGCGGTGAAGGGGTAAGATCATGGCCATTCTCGTCAACGAAAACACCAAGGTGATCTGCCAAGGCTTCACCGGCAGCCAAGGAACGTTCCATAGCGAACAGGCCATCGCCTATGGCACCAAGATGGTCGGCGGCGTGACGCCCGGCAAAGGCGGCAGCCTGCACCTCAACCTGCCCGTTTTCAACTCGGTACACGAGGCGCGCGCGGTCACCGGGGCCAACGCTTCGGCGATCTATGTGCCGCCGCCGTTTGCCGCCGACTCGATCCTCGAGGCAATCGACGCCGAGATGGAACTGATCGTGTGCATCACCGAGGGTATCCCGGTCTTGGACATGATGCGGGTGAAGCGCGCGCTTGAAGGGTCGAAAAGCCGCCTGATCGGGCCGAATTGCCCCGGCATCATCACGCCCGACGCCTGCAAGATCGGCATCATGCCGGGCCACATCCACCGGCGCGGGTCGTGCGGCGTGGTTAGCCGTTCGGGCACGCTGACCTACGAAGCGGTCAAGCAAACCTCGGACCTCGGGCTAGGCCAATCGACCGCGGTGGGCATCGGCGGCGACCCGATCAAGGGCACCGAACATATTGATGTGCTCGAGATGTTTCTGGCCGACCCGGAAACCACCTCGATCATCATGATCGGTGAAATCGGCGGTGCTGCCGAAGAAGACGCAGCGCAGTTTCTGACGGACGAGAAAAAGCGTGGCCGCTGGAAGCCGACTGCAGGCTTTATCGCCGGACGCACCGCCCCCAAAGGTCGGCGCATGGGCCATGCGGGCGCCATCGTCTCGGGCGGCAAGGGCGATGCGGAAAGCAAGATCGAAGCCATGCGCGCCGCCGGAATCGTGGTAGCCGACAGCCCGGCAAGTTTGGGCGAAGCGGTGATGAAGGCGCTAGGGCGCTAACGGCGATGGTTGCAGTTGCTTCGCACGTGCTGAAGGTTGCAATTGGTCTGGGTATTGGCGCCGCGATGTTTGCGGCGCCAGCCTTCGGCAGCACGATGTCGGACGTGGTCGCGATCTGTTCCGACCCGCTTTCTACGGGGCCGCAAAAGCGCGATCTTTTTGCGATTTCAGGCTGGACACCGCTTGCAAGCGATGCGGCGCCTGTGTTGACAGATCTGTCCACTGCGCTGGTCATCGGGTTCACAGCCGGAATGCCCGATCTCGAAGAACGCTTTGGCCTCGCATCGGTTTTGGCGGGTAACTTTGCCACCATGACCGACAAAGGTGCTATGACGCTTTGGTCACGCGATGGCGCGGTTCTGGCAATCAGCATTGATAAAACCCCCGAGGGCGGCGAGCATTTGGCGTGCTATTTTGCCATGCCTCCAAGCGACGAGACGTTTGAAATTGCGCGGGTTTACGGCGAACCCGAAGTGTTGCCAGAGCTGGAATTGATGGCGGTGCGGTTCGATGAATCCGCGTTCCGCTTTAATCCCGATGTCGAATACCAGATGTATTCGACCTGGACGCGCCTTACCTCTGACCCACTGCGCACGCCTCTGACTGATGCCTATCGGTTAGAGCGCATCGAAATACTGGCGAAATGACCCCGTTCTTCACCCTCAGAGGTCTCATATGACTGACCAGACGCCTAACGACGCTTTTCACGCCTCATCCTTCCTACAAGGCGCGAACGCCGATTATGTCGAGCAGCTTTACGCCCGCTTTGCCGCCGACCCCAGCTCGGTTGATGCGGCGTGGGCCGTGTTCTTTCATTCGCTGGGCGATGCCGAGCTGGATGTAAAGCGGCAAGCCAAGGGTGCGAGCTGGGATCGGCAAGACCTGCAACCGGCGCCCGTTGACGATTTGACCGCCGCGCTGACCGGCGAATGGCCGGTGATGAAAGAGGCGAAGGCCGCAGGCGACAAGATCCGCGCCAAGGCCGATGAGGCCGGGGTGAAGGTTTCTGATGACTCTCTGAAGCGCGCCGTGCTCGATTCCGTGCGCGCGCTGATGATCATCCGCGCCTACCGTATTCGCGGCCACTACGCCGCCGACCTCGACCCACTAGGCCTTGCCGGGCGCGACGATCATCCAGAGCTTGATCCCAAAGCCTACGGATTTGGCGAGGACGACATGGATCGGCCGATCTTCATCGACAATGTGCTTGGCCTCGAAGTGGCCTCGATGCGCCAGATCATGGATCTCGTGAAGCGCACCTACTGCGGCACCTTCGCGCTGCAATACATGCACATTTCAGACCCCGAACAAGCGGGTTGGCTAAAAGAGCGGATCGAAGGTTATGGCAAGGAAATCACCTTTACCCGCGAGGGTCGCCGCGCGATTCTGAACAAGCTGGTCGAAGCCGAGGGCTTCGAGAAGTTCCTGCATGTGAAATACATGGGCACCAAGCGATTTGGCCTCGACGGTGCCGAGGCGCTGATTCCGGCGATGGAACAGATCATCAAGCGCGGCGGTGCGCTGGGGGTGAAGGAAATCGTCATCGGTATGCCGCACCGCGGCCGCCTTTCGGTTCTGGCAAACGTGCTCAGCAAACCTTTCCGCGCGATTTTCCACGAGTTTCAGGGCGGCAGCTACAAGCCCGAAGACGTGGATGGATCGGGCGACGTGAAATACCACCTCGGCGCTTCGTCTGACCGCGAGTTTGACAACAACAAGGTGCACCTGTCGCTGACCGCCAACCCCAGCCACCTTGAGGCGGTCAACCCGGTCGTGCTCGGCAAAGTGCGCGCCAAGCAAGAACAGCTTGGCGACAAGACCCGGCATCAGGTTCTGCCCGTGCTGCTGCACGGCGATGCGGCGTTTGCAGGCCAGGGTGTGGTGGCTGAATGTTTCGGGCTTTCGGGCCTGGTCGGGCACCGCGCCGGTGGCACTATCCACATCGTGGTCAACAACCAGATCGGCTTCACCACGGCACCGTCGTTCAGCCGCTCTTCGCCCTACCCCACCGACATTGCGCTGATGGTTGAAGCGCCGATCTTCCACGTCAACGGCGACGACCCCGAGGCGGTTGTGCATGCCGCAAAGGTCGCAACTGAATTCCGCCAGAAGTTCCACAAGGACGTAGTGCTCGACATCTTCTGTTATCGCCGCTTTGGGCATAACGAAGGTGACGAGCCGATGTTCACCAACCCCTTGATGTACAAGGCGATCAAGGGCCACAAAACGACGTTGCAGCTTTATACCGAACGTCTTGTGGCCGATGGCCTTATCCCCGAGGGCGAGATCGAGGATATGAAGGCGGCGTTTCAGGCCAGACTCAACGAGGAATATGAGGCGGGTAAGAACTTCTTGCCCAACAAGGCTGACTGGCTTGATGGCCGCTGGCGCCACCTCGACAGAGAGCGCAGCGAATATGATGCCGGCACCACCTCGATTTCGCCAGAACTGATGGCCGAGGTCGGGCGCGCCCTAACGCGCGCGCCAGATAGCTTTGATTTGCACAAGACGGTGTCCCGCTTGCTGGATAACAAGGCTGAAATGTTCAAGTCCGGCAAGGGCTTTGACTGGGCAACCAGCGAGGCTCTGGCATTTGGCAGCCTGGTGGCCGAAGGCTTTGGCGTGCGCCTTTCCGGGCAGGACGCAGCGCGCGGCACCTTTAGCCAGCGGCACTCGGCGCTGATCGACCAGACCACCGAAGAACGTTACTACCCGCTGAACCACGTCAAGTCGGGGCAAGCGCGCTATGAGGTAATCGACTCGATGCTGAGCGAGTATGCCGTGCTCGGTTTCGAATACGGCTATTCACTTGCCGAACCGAACAACCTGGTGATGTGGGAAGCCCAGTTCGGCGATTTCGCCAACGGCGCGCAGATCATGTTCGACCAGTTCATCAACTCGGGCGAACGCAAGTGGTTGCGGATGTCGGGCCTGGTAATGCTGCTGCCCCACGGGTTTGAAGGCCAAGGCCCCGAGCACAGCTCGGCCCGGCTTGAGCGGTTCTTGCAAGGAAGCGCGGAAGACAACTGGATCGTCGCCAACGTCTCGACGCCGGCCAACTACTTCCACATTCTTCGCCGCCAGATTCATCGGCCATTCCGCAAGCCGCTGGTGTTGATGACCCCGAAATCGCTGCTGCGCCATCCAATGTGCATTTCGAGCGCCGACGAGTACACCACCGGCAGCTTCTTCCGCCGAGTACACTGGGACGATGCGCAGGGCGGGCAGTCTGAAACAAAGCTCGTGGCAGATGACAAAATTCGCCGCGTGGTGATCTGCTCTGGCAAGGTTTACTATGACCTGCTGGCCGAACGCGACAAACGCGGCATCGAAGATGTCTATTTGCTGCGGCTTGAACAGTTCTACCCGTTCCCGGCACATTCGATGGTGACCGAGCTTGGTCGCTTCAAGCAGGCGGAGATCGTCTGGTGCCAGGAAGAGCCAAAAAACCAGGGCGCATGGACATTTGTCGAGCCGAACCTTGAATGGGTGCTGATCCGCATCGGCGCGGCCTATAGCCGTGCGCGCTATGTCGGGCGCCACGCTTCGGCCTCGCCGGCAACAGGCCTTGCCTCGCGCCACAAGGCCGAACAAGAGGCGCTAGTAAACGACGCACTGAGCATCGCTGAATAATCCCTTCGTCGCGACAGGCCCTGCCTGCCCGGCGAGCGAAACGAAATCTGGCGCGGCCCGCGCAAACCGGCCAAGCCATAGGCAAAGAGGTCAAGATGACAGATGTGATGGTCCCCTCGCTGGGTGAAAGCGTGTCGGAAGCCACCGTAGCAACCTGGTTCAAAAAGGTGGGCGACGCGGTCGCACTGGATGAGATGCTGTGCGAGTTGGAAACCGACAAGGTTTCAGTCGAGGTGCCCTCGCCTGTCGCCGGGGTTTTGACCGAAATCCTTGCCCCCGAAGGCGCCACCATCGATGCCAAGGCACGGCTTGCGATTATCAGCGAGGGTGCCGCTGCCAGCGCACCCAAGGCCGAAGCCGCCGCGCCTGCCGCCCCCGCAACGGCAGCGAAAGCCGCGAAAGACGTCGAAGACGCGCCCGCCGCGAAAAAGGCTCTGGCCGAAGCCGGAATTTCGCGCGACGCAGTGAAAGCCTCGGGCCGTGATGGCCGGGTGATGAAATCCGATGTCGCCGCCGCTGTGGCTGCCACCTCCGAGGTCGCACCCGCCGCCGCTGCCGCGCCCGCTCCGGCCAGCGCACCGCGCGCGCCAGTCCTTGCCGACGATGCCGCGCGCGAAGAGCGCGTCAAGATGACCCGCCTGCGCGCCACTATCGCGCGGCGCCTGAAAGACGCGCAAAACACCGCCGCGATGCTGACGACCTACAACGAGGTCGATATGTCGAGCATCATGGCGTTGCGTAATGAATACAAAGATTTGTTCGAGAAAAAGCACGGCGTGAAGCTGGGATTCATGTCGTTCTTCGTGAAGGCCTGCACCCACGCGCTGAAAGAGGTGCCCGAGGTTAACGCCGAGATCGACGGGCAGGATGTGGTGTACAAGAACTATGTCCACATGGGCGTGGCGGTTGGCACGCCTTCGGGCCTTGTGGTGCCGGTGGTGCGCGACGCCGACCAAATGAGCTTTGCCACGATCGAGAAAAAGATTGGCGAACTTGGCCTGCGCGCCCGTGACGGCAAGCTGAGCATGGCCGAGTTGCAAGGCGGCAGCTTTACCATTTCGAACGGCGGCGTTTATGGTTCGCTGATGTCTTCGCCGATCCTCAACCCACCGCAATCTGGCATTCTGGGCATGCACAAGATTCAGGACCGCCCGGTGGTCGTGGCGGGGCAGATTGTGATCCGCCCGATGATGTATCTGGCACTTTCCTATGACCACCGGGTCGTGGATGGCAAAGGTGCGGTCACTTTCCTCGTGCGGGTCAAAGAGGCGTTGGAAGATCCGCGCCGCCTGTTGATGGAACTCTAAGAAACGACAATTCTGGGCCGCCTCATGAAGGGGCGGCTCGGGCGGCAAAGCCGCAAGACAGAAAGCACCACATGACCCCCGAACTTACCGCCCTTGCCCTTGCCGCGCTGTTGCAGATTGTTCAGCTCGGGCTCGTCGGCTGGTCCACCTCGCGCGATGTCGGCCCCGAGTGGTCGGGTGGCCCGCGTGATACACCACCCCCCAAGCCTTTGTCTCCAAGAACCGGGCGGCTCATGCGCGCATCGAGTAACCACTTCGAGGGGCTCGCTTTTTTTACCATCGCGGTCGCCGTTACCGTGCTTTCGGATCAGTCAACCGCCTTTACCGCCGCCTGCGCCTGGGTCTACCTTGGCGCGCGCATTCTTTACGTGCCAGCCTATGTGGCGTCGATCGGAATGACCCGATCGCTGGTCTGGACGGTTAGTTTTGTTGCCACACTCGCCATGATCCTCGCCGCGCTTTTCTGACGCCCACCATTCTTGATTGCCGTGATACCGCCGGCAACCCGAACCGAAACAGGGAGACCCGACATGTCCAGCTTTGACGTCATCATCATCGGCGGTGGCCCCGGCGGCTACGTCTGCGCTATCCGTTGCGCGCAACTTGGGCTGAAAACCGCGCTGGTTGAGGGCCGCGAAACACTGGGCGGCACCTGCCTTAACGTCGGCTGTATTCCATCGAAAGCGCTGTTGCACGCGACCCACTGCCTGCATGATGCCGAGAATAACTTTGCCACAATGGGTCTCAAGGGCAAATCGCCATCGGTCGACTGGAAACAGATGCAGACCTACAAGGCCGATGTCGTGGCGGGAAACACCAAGGGCATCGAGTTTCTGTTCAAGAAGAACAAGATCACCTGGCTCAAGGGTTGGGGCAGCATTGCAGCCCCCGGCACCGTCGTGGTGGGCGACGAAACACACGAGGCCAAACACATCGTCATTGCGACCGGGTCTGAACCCTCGTCGCTACCCGGCGTTAGCGTCGATGAAAAGACCGTGCTCACCTCAACAGGAGCGCTTGCCTTGGGCAAGATCCCGAAGTCCATGGTGGTGATCGGCGCGGGCGTGATCGGGTTGGAACTCGGCTCGGTCTATGCCCGGCTTGGAAGCGACGTTACCGTGGTCGAATACCTCGACGCGATCACCCCCGGGATGGACGCCGAAGTGGCTAAATCGCTGCAACGGATTCTGGCCAAACAGGGCCTGAAATTCATCCTCGGCGCGGCGGTGCAGGGGGTTGATGTCGCCAAAGGCCACGCCACCACTCGCTACAAACTGCGCAAAGATGAAAGCGAAGCCAGCCTCACCTCTGACGTGGTTCTGGTCGCCACCGGGCGCAAACCCTATACCGAAAACCTCGGGCTCAAGGAAGCTGGGGTAGACCTGCTGCCGCGCGGTCAGATCAAGACCGACGCGCATTTTACCACCAGCGCCCCCGGCATCTATGCCATCGGCGATGCCATTGTCGGCCCGATGCTTGCGCATAAGGCCGAAGACGAAGGCATGGCACTGGCCGAAATCCTTGCAGGGCACGCGGGCCATGTGAATTATGATGTGATCCCGGGCGTCATCTACACCACGCCCGAAGTAGCCTCGGTCGGCAAGACCGAAGAACTGTTGAAACAGGAAGGCCGCGCCTACAAGGCTGGCAAGTTTTCGTTTATGGGGAATGCCCGCGCGAAAGCGATGTTTCAGGGCGAAGGCTTCGTCAAGATCCTTGCCGATGCCGCCACCGACCGGATTCTGGGCGCCCATATCATCGGCCCCGGCGCGGGCGAGTTGATCCACGAGATTTGCGTGGCGATGGAATTTGGCGCCTCGGCGGAAGACCTTGCGCTTACCTGCCACGCTCACCCGACCTGTTCGGAAGCAGTGCGCGAGGCGGCGCTGGCCTGCGGCGACGGCGCGATTCACGCCTGACAAGAGGCTCTCAGGGGCCCTAAAACCGCGCCGCCATTGCGTATAGCAGTGGCGGGCGCAGTGCGCTTAGAACGGGATCGGCGTGCCGTCCCAACCTTCAAAGCAACCCGTTGTGGCCACCGAAAGCGCCTCGATGCGCGCCGCAAGGCCCGCCGCCGATTCCTCGGCGGTGATTTCGGCGGCGTGGCCACCCATCCCGGTTTTCACCCAACCGGGGTGGTAAATGCCGATCGCGATCCCCTCAGGTGCCAGATCAACGGCAAGATTGCGGCCAAGGTTCAGCACCGCAGCCTTTGACGCGCGGTAGATGTAAGAGCCGCCCGGCGCGCGCGCCTGCGATGCCATCTGCGAAGACATTATGGCGATCTTGCCCTTCGCCGCGCGCAGGTTTGGCAGCAGCGCCTGAATCGTCAGGAAGACCCCGGTGACATTGGTTGCAAGCCCCGCGGCCCAAAGTGCGGCAGGATAGCCATCTTCTAGCCTCTGGCCCTTGTCGGGGTAAACGCCCGCGTTGCAAATCAGCAGCGACAGCGGCTTGCCAGCAAGACGGCGCGCCAGCCGCGCGTGGCTTTCGGGATCGGTCACATCAAGGCGTTCGAACCCAGTGCCTGACTTGCGCGAGGTGCCGACAACCGATTGCCCCGTCTCGCGATAATGCGCCGCCAAAGCCGCGCCGATACCGCGATTTGCGCCGGTTACTAAAATGCTCATAAGACCCCCAAGGGACTGATTTTCTCTAGTCTGCCGAAGTTTAGCATACTGGCAAGGGGGTGGGGTCAGTTAGTTCTGCGCCGTGGCAGGAATGGCAGCGGTGCGACGGGCACGCCGTCTTCCAGCAATGCGCGCGCATCTTCCAGCCGCGCCTCACCGTGGATCGGGCGTTCGGGTTGTGCGCCTTCATGCATGGCGCGCGCCTCGGCAGCAAAGTTGAGCCCGACATAGTCCGAGTTTTCCTCGACCTGCCTGCGCAGCACGGCAATCGCCGCCTCAAGTTCATTCGTGGGCGCACCTAGCGAGTTTTCCGGGCGTGTTTCGGACGTCGTTTCGGCGGCCGCTGCCAAGGCGCGCCCCGGCACCACAGACGGCGCCATCAGCGATTTCTCAACCACCGTCGAGCCGCAGATAGCGCAACTCAGCCGCTTTTCAGCTTGCAGCCTCTCAAACCCCTTAACCGAGGAGAACCAGCTATCAAAGCTGTGCGCATTATCGCATTTGAGTGTGTAGCGGATCATTCTTTGGCCTGTTTGGGCAAGACGGCCCATACACAACAGATATTCCCTGCAATGCAGAATGCAAGCGTGGCGCGCGTGTTGGCGCCTAGCGATTTCGCGGCCAGCTTGCACTTGCCAAGCGCGCAGGTTCGGTGACACTTTCACTCGGGCCAAGGAGACGCGCATGGAAAGCTACGATTACATCATTGTCGGCGCAGGCTCGGCAGGGTCGGTTTTAGCTAACCGGTTGAGCGCTGACCCCGCAAGCCGTGTGTTGCTGCTAGAGGCCGGTGGGCGCGATAATTACCACTGGATTCATATTCCGGTTGGCTACCTTTACTGCATCGGCAACCCACGCACCGACTGGTGCTTTTCGACCGAGCCAGAGGCCGGGTTGAACGGGCGCGCACTGGGTTACCCGCGCGGACGGGTGCTGGGTGGGTCGTCCTCGATCAACGGCATGATCTACATGCGCGGGCAAGCGGCCGATTTCGACGGTTGGAGGCAAGCGGGTTGTACCGGCTGGGGCTGGGATGACGTGCTGTCGCTGTATCTGGCGCAGGAAGATCACCACGGCGGCGAAAGCGCATTACATGGCGTGGGTGGTGAATGGCGGGTGGAACGCGCGCGGGTTCGCTGGGACGTGCTCGACGCATTTCTCGATGCAGCCGTTGAGGCGGGCATTCCGCGCAGCGACGATTTCAACCGGGGCGACAACGAAGGCGCGGGCTACTTTGAGGTCACACAGAAGCGCGGCGTTCGCTGGACCACGGCCAAAGCGTTTTTGCGCCCCGTCATGGGCCGCCCAAACCTGCGCGTGCTGACCGGGGCGCAGGCCGAACGGGTGCTGATCGAGGGTGGCGAGGCGCACGGCGTCGTGGTGCACCACGAAGGCGTTTCCAAAACCTTCCTTGCGGCGCGCGAGGTTGTGCTGGCGGCGGGCGCCATCGGCACGCCGCATCTGCTGGAACTATCCGGCATCGGGCGCGGTGACGTGCTGGCGGCCAACGGTATCGCGCCCTTGGTCGAGGTGGCGGGCGTGGGCGAGAATCTGCAAGATCACCTGCAACTGCGCCTTGCCTTCAAGGTACAAGGCGTCAAAACGCTGAACACGCTGGCAAACTCGCTCTGGGGCAAGGCGATGATTGCCGCAGAATACGCGCTGAACCGGTCGGGGCCGATGTCGATGTCACCCAGCCAAGCGGGCATCTTTACCCGCTCTGGCCCCGAAAAGGCGACGCCGGATCTGGAGTTTCACATCCAGCCGGTCAGCCTCGACAAGTTTGGTGAGGGCGTGCACCGGTTCCCGGCGATGACCACCAGCGTGTGCAACCTGCGCCCCGAAAGCCGTGGCTCGGTGCACCTCAAAAGCCCGGATTTTCGCGCGGGCCCGGCGATTGCGCCAAACTATCTTGCCACCGAGGCTGACCGCGCTGTGGCTGCCGCCTCGATCCGCCTGACCCGCCATATCGCCGCCCAACCCGCCTTTCAACGCTTTCACCCCGAGGAGTTTCGCCCCGGCCCACAGGCACAGACCGAGGCAGAGTTGGTGCGGGCGGCGGGCGACATTGGCACCACCATCTTTCACCCGGTCGGCACCGCGCGCATGGGCGCGGATGCGGGTGCCGTGGTTGACCCAAGGCTGCGGATGCGCGCGGTCGGGCGGCTGCGCATCGCAGACGCCTCAGTGATGCCCACGATCACCTCTGGCAACACCGCTGCCCCGGTCATGATGATTGCCGAAAAGGCCGCTCGGATGATGCGCGAGGATGCGCGCGCTTGATGCGGTTTGGCGTGGCCAACCCCGCCTCGGCATAGTGATGCAGTCGCGTGGGCGCGGGGGCGCGGTGTCGCCTTTTTCGCGACTTGCCAGCCATTCAGTGCCGTGCGCTTACTGCCGCGAGGGGCAGATTCGACCGCTTTGTATCCACATTGTCGTCGCTGGCGCGCCAAACCACCGCGCGACCTCGCACAGGCGGAAAAACGAGATAGTTTCGTTTGGGAAAGTTGGTGGCGAGGGGGGGACTCGAACCCCCGACCCCGTGATTATGAGTCACGTGCTCTAACCAGCTGAGCTACCTAGCCACTCCGCGCGGTGGGTAGTGTGCGCGGGCTGTGAGGTCAAGTGGAAACTCGTGGATCGGGCTGTGCCAGACAGATGCGGGTATGCCAGTCAGCACAGGCTTGTGCCAGCGGTGCTGGTGGGGGTGCATCCGTTACCCAAAGGTCAAGCTCGGCCAGCGAGGCGATGCGCACCGGTGCGCTGCGGGCAAGCTTGCTGGCATCGGCTACCAGCGCCGTGGCGCGGGCATGGCGCAGAATGGTCTGGCTGACCCCGACCTCTGCCAGATCATAGTCGAGCAGATCACCCGATGCATCAAGCGCCGAGGCGCCAATTACCGCCAGATCAACCTTGAATTGCTCGATAAAGCGCGCAGTCAGCGCCCCCACCAGCCCACCATCAGAACGGCGCAGGCTACCGCCCGCCAGCACCACCTCGCAGCCTTCGTTGGGCGCAAGAATGTTCGCGACATTGATGTTGTTGGTCACCACCGTGATGTTGCGATGCCCCGAAAGCGCGCGCGCCACCGCCTCGGTGGTGGTGCCAAGGTTCAGAAACAGCGACGAATTATGTGGGATTTCCGCAGCACAGGCGCGCCCGATCGCGGCTTTGGCAGCGGCGTTCATTCCCCGGCGCGCATCATAGCCAATATTGGCCATACCCGAGCGCACTACGGCACCGCCATGTACCCGTTCCAGCTGCCCCGTCTCGGCCAATTCGGCCAAATCGCGGCGGATGGTTTGCAGGGTCACGCCAAAGCGCGCGGCAAGGTCTTCTACCACCACCCGCCGCTCGGCGCGCGCCAGTTCCAAAATCTCTTGCTGTCTGAAGTTCAACGCCAAGGTCGTGCCCCTTTTCGCACATTTTAGAACATAAGCGCGCAAAAGCGAAGATTTGTTTTGACCTTGTGGTGCGTCGGCGCGAGCATGATGCGAAACAGCCAACAGGTGAGTCCATGCCCGCCCAGCCATTTGATCTTTTCATCATCGGCGGCGGCGTAAACGGCTGCGGCATTGCGCGCGATGCGGCGGGGCGCGGGCTTCGCGTGGCATTGGCGGAAATGGGCGATTTGGCGCAAGGCACTTCGTCTGCCTCGACCAAGCTTTTCCACGGTGGGCTGCGGTATCTTGAATACCTCGAACTGCGGCTGGTGCACGAGGCGCTAGCCGAACGCGAGACGCTGCTTGTTGCAATGCCGCATATCAGCTGGCCGATGCGCTTTGTGCTACCGACGCATCCTTCGATGCGCTTTGCGGGCGGTACACCCATTTCGACGATTCTCGGGCTGACGATGCCTTGGCTGCGTGGCCACCGCCCGGCTTGGGTAATCCGGGCGGGTCTTTTTTTGTACGACCATATGGGCGGGCGCAAAATTTTGCCCGCAACGCGCAAGCTTGATCTGCGCCATGATCCTGCCGGGGTGCCGCTGAACCCAAAGTTCACCGATGCTTTTGAATACTCCGATTGCTGGGTGGATGATTCGCGCCTTGTGGTGCTGAACGCCCGCGATGCGGCGGCGCGCGGGGCCGAGGTGATGGTGCGCACGCGCGTTACCCATGCATCGCGCGAGGGTGCGCTTTGGCGGATCGTGACCGAGGGCGAGGCCGGGCGGCAGGAACATCTGGCCCGCGCGGTTGTCAACGCGGCAGGTCCCTGGGTGGCCGAGGTGATGGGCGGCGCGCTGGGCGTGCGCTCGGGTGAAGGGGTGCGGCTGGTGCGCGGCAGCCACATCGTGACACGCAGGCGGTTCGCGCATGATCGCGCCTATTTCTTTCAGGGCGAAGACGGGCGGATCGTCTTTGCCCTGCCCTACGAGCAGGATTTCACGCTGATCGGCACCACCGACCTTGACCACAAGGGCGACCCTTCCACGGCGGTCTGCACCGAGGCTGAGCAGGAGTATCTGTGCGCCTTCGTCTCAAAATACCTCGCCGCGCCGATCACACGGGCCGATATCGTTTGGACCTATTCCGGCGTGCGCCCGCTTTATGATGACGGAGCGAAATCGGCCACCGAGGCCACGCGCGACTATGTGCTTTCGCTTGACCGCACCGAAGGCGCGCCACTTTTGAACGTGTTTGGCGGCAAGATCACCACCTACCGCAAGCTGGCCGAGGCGGCACTGGCCAAACTCGCCCCCGGTTTGGGCGGCATCGCACCAAACTGGACCGCGCGGGTGGCGCTGCCCGGCGGCGACTTTGGGTATGATCAAGTCGGCACGCTGACCGAGGCGCTCCGGGCTGAGTACCGCTTTCTCAGCCCCGCTTGGGCCGCCCGCCTCATCCGTGCTTACGGCACCGAAGCGCGCACCCTGCTTGGCCCGGCAAAGTCGCCCACCGATCTTGGCCGCGATTTTGGCGCCACTTTGAGCGAGGTCGAGGTCCGCTGGCTGATCACGCATGAATACGCGCGCACGGCAGCAGACGTGCTTTGGCGGCGCTCGAAACTCGGGCTGCGGTTGACGGCAGAGCAAACAGTAGAACTGGCAGCCTTCATGGAGACGGCATGACCGACTATCTTCTGGCAATCGATCAGGGCACTACGTCAAGCCGCGCAATCCTGTTTGACGCTGCACTGAACCCGCACGGCGTAGCGCAGCAGGAATTTGCGCAGCACTACCCGTCGCCCGGTTGGGTCGAACATGACCCCGAGGAAATCTGGTCCACCGTGTTGGCCGCAACGCGCAAGGTGCTGGCCGAAGCGGGGTTACGCGCGCGCGATGTGGCCGCCATCGGCATTACGAACCAGCGCGAAACCACGGTGGTCTGGGACCGCGCCACGGGCGCGCCGATTCATAACGCCATCGTCTGGCAAGACCGCCGCACCGCGCCGCTATGCGCGCAATTGCGCACCGAAGGCATTGAGGACGACGTGCGCCACAAGACCGGGCTGCTGCTGGACCCCTATTTCTCGGCCACCAAGATCGCGTGGTTGCTGGAAACCGTGCCCGGAGCAAGGGCGCGGGCTGTGGCGGGCAAGCTTGCCTTTGGCACCATCGACAGCTTCCTGATCTGGCGGCTGACCGGCGGAAAGGTGCATGCAACCGATGCCACAAACGCCTCGCGCACCATGCTTTACGACATCCGCAAGGGCCGTTGGGATGAGGGCCTTTGCGCGCGCCTCGGCGTGCCACTGGCTATGCTGCCCGAGGTGCGCGACTGCGCGGCCGACTTTGGCGCAACCGAGCCCTCGCTTTTCGGTGGCCCGATTGCCATTCGCGGCGTAGCGGGCGACCAGCAGGCGGCAACGCTGGGGCAGGCCTGCTTTCAGCCGGGCATGCTCAAGGCCACCTACGGCACCGGCTGCTTTGCGCTGCTGAACACCGGCGGCGAACTTGTTGAAAGCCGCAACCGTTTGCTTGGCACCATCGCGTATCAACTTGCGGGCGAACCAACCTATGCGCTTGAAGGGTCGATTTTCGTGGCGGGTGCCGCGGTGCAATGGCTGCGCGATGGGTTGCACGTGATCGCCTCGGCACCCGAAACGCAGACCCTTGCCGAAACCGCGGACCCCGCGCAGGAGCTGGTTCTGGTACCCGCCTTCACCGGGCTTGGCGCACCCCATTGGGCAGCCGAGGCGCGCGGTGCCACCTTCGGGCTTACGCGAAACTCCGGCCCGGCAGAGCTTGCCCGTGCAGCGCTTGAAAGCGTCGGCTTTCAGACCCGCGATTTGTTGGAAGCGATGCGCGCCGATTGGCCCGATTTCGGGCAGGCGGTGCTGCGGGTCGATGGCGGCATGGCGGCTTCGGATTGGACCATGCAGTTCTTGTCCGACATTCTCGGCGCCCCGGTCGATCGTCCGAAAGTGCTCGAAACCACCGCGCTTGGTGCGGCATGGCTTGCTGGCATGCAATCTGGCATTTGTGCTGGGCAGGCCGTGTTTGCCAGCAACTGGTCGGCCGAACGCCGTTTTACCCCCACACTTTCCGAACCAGAACGCGCGCGCAAATACGCCCGTTGGCAGCGCGCGGTGGCAGCAACGCTGGCATTCTGACAGGCGCGGATCGCGCTTCTTTCTGCAAAACTCTGAATGACGGTCGCAGGCGCCCAAAACCCCTGTGCGCGGCAGGGGTTTCGGGCGCGCGCTGCATGTGGCAGGGTCGCGCCGAGGCGCAAATTGACGACATTGGGGCGAATGATGCAGCGAAAAAGACTAGGAATCGACGGGCCGGAAGTATCGGCCTTCTGCCTTGGCTCAATGACGTGGGGCTCGCAGTCGAGCGAAGCTGAAGGGCACGCACAGATCGACCGCGCGCTGGCAGCCGGGATCGATTTCATCGACACCGCCGAGATGTATCCGGTCAACCCTGTGCGCGCCGAAACCGTTGGGCGCACCGAAGAAATCATCGGCAGCTGGATCGCACGCAGCGGGCGGCGCAACGACGTGGTGCTGGCCACAAAGATCACCGGCGAAGGCTCAAGCGCGGTGCGCGATGGCGCGCCGATTTCCCCGGCGGCGATCCGCGCGGCGGTTGAATCGTCGTTACGGCGGCTCAACACTGACCACATCGACCTTTACCAGTTTCATTGGCCCAACCGTGGCAGCTACGGGTTTCGCCAGAACTGGAAATTCGACCCATCGATGCAGAACCGCGAGGCCAACCTTGCCGATATGCGCGCCTGCCTTGCCACGGTTTTCGAAATGCAGGCCGAGGGCAAAATCGGGCATTTTGGGCTTTCCAACGAATCTACATGGGGCATGGCGCAATGGGTGGCGCTGGCCGAAGATGGTGTCGGGCCGCGCGCGATCACCATTCAGAACGAATATTCTCTGCTCAGCCGCCTTTACGATACCGATCTGTCAGAACTGGGAGTGAACGAGGGCGTGACGCTTTTGGCCTACTCGCCGCTTGCCGCGGGTCTTCTGACAGGCAAATACGCGCCCGACGCGCCACCCCCACCCGGCTCGCGCCGCGCGGTGAACGCCAACCTTGGCGGGCGCGTCACCCCTCGCGTGTGGGACGCGATAGCGGCTTATCATTCGATCGCGCGCGAAGCGGGGCTTGATCCGGTGCAGATGGCGCTGGCTTGGGTGCTGCAGCGCCCGTTTCCGGCACTGCCGATCATTGGTGCTACGACCACGCCGCAACTGGAACATTTGCTGGGCGCGACTGAATTGGTGCTAAGCACCGACGTGCTTTCCGCAATCGACCGCGCCCACCAGGCGCACCCGATGCCGTTCTGATAGGAGCGCGCAATGCGGCAGGGTGCAGTTTTCATAACGGTTCTGGCGCTACTGGCGCTGGCAGGCTGCATACCCGGTGCTGCGCCGACGCTGCCGCCGGTTGGTTCGGCCGCGGTCGATGCCGCGCGCAGCACTTGCGCGGCGCAGGGTGGCAACTTCCGCGCGCTTGGGCAAAGCTTGCTTTTTTGCCAATATCAAACCGACGACGCGGGCAAAACTTGTACGCGCGCCAGCGATTGCGAAGGCGCTTGCCTTGCCCGCTCGCGTAGCTGCGCCCCCCTGAAGCCGCTTGCCGGTTGTAACGAAGTGCTGACCGATCGCGGCCAGACTGTAACCGAATGCCTGCAATGATCCGCACCCCAGCCATTCTGGCGCTGGCGCTGGCGCTTGCCGCTTGCACCAGCCCGGCCCCGCCGCGGCGCGACGCAAGCCAGCGCATCGCCTCGGTGATGGCCTTTGATACTGCGCGCTTCGCGGGGCGTTGGCAGGTGGCGGCCAGCCACACGCCGGGGTGCGCGGGCAGCGAAATGGTCTGGGATGCTACCGCCGCAGGCTATGCCCTCAGCGGCACTGACTGCACAGGCACAGCACCTGCCGCGCTGAATGCACAAGCGCGGCTTTCAGGGCCCGGCGCACGGATCACCGCCGCACCAGCGTTTGGTGGCGACCCGGTCTGGGTGCTTTGGGTCGATCAGGATTATCGGCTCGCGGTGCTTGCAACCCCCTCGGGGCGTTGGGCGATGATCGTAACACGGCCCGGCCTTGCGCGCCCCGATCTGATGGCTGCGGCGCGCGATGTGTTGGAATTCAACGGCTTCGACCTTGCCCTGCTGAAGGTGGCGCGGTGAGCCTTTGGGTTCTGGTCACGCTTGGTGCGGCGCTGGTGCAGTCGCTGCGCTTCATGCTGCAAAAGCAACTGAAGGGCGCGGGGCTTTCGACCGGCGGTGCCACATTTTCGCGGTTTCTCTTTGGCGCACCGCTCGCGGCGCTTGCGGCGGTAGCAACCTTTGCTGCCACCGGTGCCGCGCTGCCTGTGCCGGGCGCGCGGTTCTGGGCATTTGCGCTGGCAGGGGGCGCGGCACAGGTTGCGGCAACGTTTCTGACGGTGGCGCTGTTCAGTCTGCGCAATTTCGCGGTGGGGGTGGCGTTCACCAAAACCGAAACGGTGCAGGTCGCGGCGTTTTCGGCGCTGGTCTTGGGCGAAGCGGTCAGCCCCACAGGATGGGTGGCAATCGGCGTGGGGTTTCTGGGCCTTTTGGCACTGACACATCGGCCCGGCGGTGGTGGCATTTTTAGCCGTGCTTCGCTTTACGGTGTGCTGGCGGGGATGTTGTTCGGCATTTCGGCCATCGGCTACCGGGGTGCGACGCAGGAATTGCTGCCCCTCGGCTCATTCAGCCGCGCGATCTTTACGCTCGCCTGTGTGACTTTCGCGCAATCGCTTGGTATGGCGCTCTATTTGCGGCTGCGCGAAGCGGGCGAATTGGGGCGCGTGGTGCGTGCTTGGCGGCGCACGATCTGGGTGGGGGTTACAGGTGTGGTGGGCTCGGCGGGTTGGTTTACGGCCTTCGCGCTGCAAAACGCCGCCTATGTGCGCGCGCTGGGGCAGGTCGAGATTGTCTTCACGCTTGCCGTCTCGGTGCTGGTCTTTCACGAACGTCTGCGCCCGCGCGAGGCGCTTGGCATAGCACTTGTGGTGGTCAGCCTGATAGGCATCGTGCTGGGGGCGCAAAGCGCCTAGAGGCGGATAAACCGCGAAACTTCGCCAGAGTTATCAAAAAACGGCACCGTTTCAGGCCGCGCGGCCAACCCTTCACCGCGCGCCAACAGTGCGGCGACCTCGGCAAGCACCACCTCGGTGATGAACGGCAGATTGAGCCGGCGCGCCTCGGCCAGCGCCACCCAATGCAGGTGCGAAAGCTCATCACAAGCGCGCGAAAAATCGGTCACATCCCCCACCACGCGGGCGGCATCGGCCAGAAAGAAGCGCGCGTCGAACCGGCGCGGGCGGCCCGGCGGGGTAATGGCGCGGAAAACAAAAGTCAGCGCCGCGGCATCGGGCAACATGCCCGCTTCGGCAAAGCCCTGCCAATCGGGCGGCACCGCGCCCGCCCAATGCCCCGGCGCGCCAAGCATCAGACCGGTTTCTTCCCAAAGTTCACGCACGGCCGCTGCGGCCAGCGCAGTCGCCAGCCCGGGGGCGGCATACTGTGCCAGCCGTGCGCTGCAATCGGCACCAAGTGGTGCGCCATGCGGCACGGCCGCATCGCCCGGATCAACCGCGCCACCCGGAAACACGTATTTCGAGGGCATGAAGGCCGCCGCCGCGCCGCGCATACCCATCAGCACCTGAGGCCCCGCCGCAGCTTGCCGCACCAGCAAAATTGTTGCTGCGTCACGCAGTTGCGACTTGTCAATCGGTTCAGACATCGCGCGAGTCGGCCCCTGCAAACCCGTGCATCCGGCGCGACCATTGAATGCCTACCAACATGCCCTTGAGCCGTGGCAGTAGCGCCAGCGACAGCACCACGGCGCCCGAGGCGAACAGCGACATCAGCACCACCGGCGTCGGGCGCCAGTGCACGAACACGGCCAAAATTGCCGGTGCCAGTAGATGCCCGACAATCAGAATGGTCAGATACGCAGGCCCGTCATCGGCGCGCGCATGCGAAAGATCCTCACCGCAAACCGGGCAGGTCGGGCGCAGGCGCAGATAGCCCTGCAGCAGCCGCCCGCGCCCGCAATTGGGGCAGGCACCCAGAAAGCCGCGGCGCAACGCGGGGCCAAGCGGGCGGTCTTCAACGGGGTCGGGCTGGGGCATATGGCATCCTGCGGCTGGTTTGCCCCTTCTTGGCCGAAAAGCGGCGCCAAGAAAAGCCGCCATAGGTGTTGCGACGGAATCGTGAGCTTGCTGCGTATCATGAGCATCCGATGGCGAAGATACCGTCGGGTGAAGAGGAGAGACACCATGAAAACCAAGAGCTATTTCACCGCCGCACTGATCGCCGCAACCGGGCTGGCGCTTGCCATGCCGGTGCTCGCACAGACTGCGGTGCCCATCGCGCCGAACGCTACGGCAACGCGGCCGATGCTGTTCGACTTTGCAGGACTCGATGCAAATGCTGACGGTATGGTGACGACAGGCGAAGTCATCGCCGCGCATGATGCCGCGCTTGCCGCCGGTGGCCTTGTCGGACGCGGGCTGGCGCCCAACGTGCCGCCGCTGACCTTCTTTGACCGGTTCGACGAAAACACGGATGGGGCTATCAGCATTGCGGAGTATGAGGCCGCGCAGACCGCGGTGCTTGGTCGCATGCAGGGACTGGCCAACATTCCCGCGCCCGCGGTGAACCCGCGCACGAACTCCGTGAACCGCGCCGTGCCCTACGCGAACCCAGCGGTGAACACCGCCAATCGCGCCGTGCGCAACGCCGCCCTGTGCAATGCGAACCCGCAGTTGAACACCGCCAACTGCGCCCAAAACAACACGACCATCCGCAACACCAACCCGCGGATGAACATCAGTGACCGGTCCGGGCGCAATGGCGCGCGGGGCGGGCAAGGCAACGCTCAGCAGAACTGGAACCGTTGAGAAACAAAGTGACCGGTCCGGCGGAGCGCCGCCGGACAGGGTTTGCAAAAGGCGTGCATGCGCGGTAGGCCTCAGGGGCAATGTCGATGGCGTTTGACGCAAATTCGCAGGCCTCGGACGAGGTACTACTGGTGCTTTACGGCAACGGAGACCGGGCGGCCGCGCATGTGCTGGCGTTACGCTTTACCCCGCTGGCTTTGCGGGTAGCGGCGCGAATGCTGGGTGACGGGTCCGAAGCTGAGGATGTGGCACAGGAGGCGATGTTGCGACTGTGGCGGATAGCGCCAGAATGGCGGCAAGGCGAGGCAAGGGTTTCAACCTGGCTCTACCGGGTTGTGTCAAATCTGTGCACCGACCGCCTGCGCCGCCGCCGCGGAGTCGGGCTTGACGAAATTGCCGAGCCAGAAGACGGCGTGCCGCCCGTGGTTGACAGGATGATCGCGCGCGATCGGGCGAACGCCCTGCAAGACGCGCTCGATGCGTTGCCAGAACGGCAGCGCCAGGCCGTTGTGTTACGTCATATCGAGGGGCTCACAAACCCCGAGATCGCCGCGGTGATGCAGATCGGCGTTGAGGCCGTAGAAAGCCTGACGGCGAGAGGAAAGCGGGCTTTGACCGCCCTTCTGGCGGCTCAGCGCGAAGAATTGGGGTATGGTCATGGCTGATATGAACCAGACAGACGAAATGCTTGAAAAGCTGTTTGAAACAGCGCGCTGCGAGGTGGTTGATCTGCCTCCAGGCCTACTTGCTCGCGTCTTGGCTGATGCCGACGCCGAGCTTGCGGCCCGCACAGCACCACCTCTGCGCGCGGCGCCTACGCGGCGGACCTCTGGTTTCATGATCGTTCTGGGCGAGCTGCTTGCCGCAATCGGCGGCTGGCGCGCGGTCAGCGGGCTTGCCAGCGCCACCGTGGCCGGGGTCTGGATCGGCTTTGCCGGTGTGGGCAACTTGTCGCTGACGACCGTCGATCTTCTGAGTGGCGGCGAAACGCTGGCGGTGCTGAACCTGCTACCGGGCGACGACGTGTTTGCACTGGCATCGGACCTAGGGGACTTTGAATGAGCGATCCGACGACCCCGACCAGCGCCCCGCCGTTGCCCCCTGCCCCGCCCGAAGCGCCGGGCGCCGGGCGCGGATTGCGCATTGCCTTTGTGGTGTCATTGACGGTCAACCTTCTGGTGCTCGGCGTACTCGCGGGCGGGGCAATAGGCATCGCCCGCCATGAGCCGCGACCGACGATTTCCGACATCACGCTTGGCACCTTTACCGAGGCGCTTTCGGCTGAAGACCGCGAGGCGCTGCGCGTAGCGGCCGAGGCGGAAAGACTTGGTGTGCGTGAAATGCACCGTGCATCGCGCGAAGACTATCTGGCGCTGATAGACGCGGTGCGCACCGACCCTTGGGACGAAGCCGCCGCGCGGCGCGCGATCGGCGCCTATGGTGTGCGCAGCAAGGAACGCATTGATGCTGGCGAGCGGCTGATGCTTGAGCGGCTGGCAGATATGGGTCCGCTTGCCCGTAAGGCTTTTGCAGATCGGCTGGAAGAAGTATTAAGCCGCGGTTTTCGTACCGAGCGCGCTGCGCCTATGGCGCCGCTGCCGCAACAACCCATGCAACCGCAGCAACGCGGCAACTGACACATACCTGAAAAGCGAACCGGGGCAGCTTTCTGCCCCGGCTTTGCATCGGCGCGGTGGCGCTCTGCACCCCAACGCCGCGCATCCCGATCAAGCCGCGTTGGCGCTGACCGTAACCTTGTTGCGTCCGAATGCTTTGGAGCCAAGCAGAGCGCGGTCGGCCTCGCGCATCAGCGCCTCGACTTCGGGGCAGAGCGTGGCGCCGCCGCCCATCGCCAGCCCGATCGACAGCGTCACCGATATCCGCGCTTTTCCGTCGGCCAGTTGCACTGGTTCCTGCTGCACCACATCGCAAAGCCTCTCGGCGGCAACCCGCGCGGCCTCGAGCGTGGTTTCCGGCATCGCCACCAGAAATTCTTCACCCCCGATCCGCGCCACCAGATCGACCTCGCGCAAATTAGCTGCCAGCCTTCGGGCAACCTCACTCAACACCTGGTCGCCCGCGGCATGTCCCCAAATATCGTTCACCTTCTTGAAACGGTCGAGGTCTAGCAGCATTACCGCAATCGGGCGCCCAGTTTCGCGCGCCCGTTCGGCGATGCGCGCCAGATGCGGCAGTGCGTAGCGGCGGTTGTAAAGTCCGGTCAGCGGGTCGATGACAGCCAGGCGCAGCCCGTCAGCCACACTGGCACGTTGGCGATCGGCGGCCGCCTTGCGCCGCAACTGCACCTGAAAGCGTAGCGCTGCCTCTTGCGCATCTTCGACGCGGGTCAGATTGGCCGCCAGCAGATCGTTTGCGCCAAGATCGAGCGCCACCGCCGCAGTCTCGCGCATCCCTTGTTCAAGCGCGATGCACACCACCGCGTGGCGCGTTGCCGGGCGCGCGCGCAATTCCGACATCAGCCGCAGTCCGTCGCCCGCGCGCGACAGCGCAGCATCGATGATAAAGCCGTCGGCAACCGCTGAGCTGGTGACGCTGGCAAGCGCCTCGTCGCGCGAAAGCACGGAAAACTGGACGTTGCGCAGATGCGGTGCCAGCGCCCGCCGCCAAGCGGCACCCCGTTCGCGCGACGAACTGACCAGTGCTACCCTCGCAGGCAACTCGAACTCGGGGGCTGGTTCGGCAAAGCCGAGCGCGCGACTGGTGCTTTCGCGCAGCCGCAGCTCTTCATCGGTTTCGCGGGCGCGCAGCAGGCTGCGCAATCGCGCAAGCAACAAAATCTCGTCGATCGGCTTGGCCAGAAAATCGTCTGCCCCGGCGCGCAGCGCCGCCACCCGCGTGGCAGGATCACTGGCGGTTGTCAGCACGATCACGGGGATCGTGCCCGTCACCGGGTCGGCGCGCAGGCGAGCGCAAAGCTCGACCCCGTTCATGTCGGGCAGGTGCAGATCGACCAAGATCAGGTCGGGCCGTTCGCCACGCGCAAGGCCCAGCCCGGCCTCGCCCGTTGCGGCCTGGATAGTCTCGTAGCAGGCGCCGGAAAGCTTGACTTTAAGCATGATCCGATTCGTCGCAACGTCATCCACGATCAGGATTTTTCCTGCCATGGCGTGGGCCTCTCGCTTTACTTCCACTATCCTTGTGGTCATCCTTTGTTTGAAAAGGTTAACAAACTCTTTCCGGATATGAATCCCGGCAGTGAAATATCAGGCCCATGAAGCAAGATTTTGCCGAAACACTGGCTATTCAAGCACTTGGCTGGATCGCCGCCGACGACGATATATTTACGGCTTTTCTTGCGGCCAGTGGCGCTGCGGTGGCCGATCTGCGCGCGCTTGCATCTGATCCTGCGTTTCTGGCGGCGGTGCTTGATTTCTTGCTGCAAAACGACGCCTGGGTGCAGGGGTTTGCCGAAGCGGCGGGTATTCGGCCAGAGCTGCCGATGCAGGCAGCGGCGGTTCTGGCAGGCCCCGGCGCGGCGCACTGGACATGAAAGTGCCCAACCTGCTAGGCAACCGGGCGCGCCCGCCGGCGCGAGCGGGGGCATGATGGCAAAAGTTCGCGGCATCCTATTCGACAAGGACGGCACCTTGTTCGATTTTCACGCGACATGGGGCGTCTGGGCGCAAGGCTTGCTTGCAGAGCTTGCGGGGGGCGATGACGCTATCGCGTCGCGGCTGGGCAACGCTATCGGCTACCGCTTTGCCGATCCCGCGGCGGGGGTGCAGGCGGGGTTTCTGGCATCAAGCCCGGTGATTGCGGGAACGCCCGAGGTGATTGCCGCCGCACTTCTGCCGCACCTGCCGGGGCGTGAAAGCGCCGCACTGGTGGCGCTGATGAACGCGCGTGCAGCACTGGCGCCGCAGATGCCCGCGGTGCCACTGCGCCCGCTGCTGAGCGGTCTGCGCGTGCAAGGGCTGAAGCTCGGCGTTGTCACCAACGATGCAGAAGCCCCGGCTCACGCGCATCTGGCTTCGGCCGAGGTGACGGATCTGTTCGATTTTATCGCAGGCTACGATTCCGGGCACGGCGCCAAGCCCGAACCCGGCCCGCTTTTGGCCTTTGCCCGCGCAGTCGCGCTTGACCCGGGCGAAGTGGTGATGGTGGGCGACAGCACGCATGACCTTGTTGCAGGGCGGCGCGCCGGTATGCGCACGCTGGCGGTGCTGACCGGGCTTGCCGGTGCCGCTGAACTTGCGCTGCACGCCGATGCGGTTTTGCCCGATATCGGCGCAATTCCCGCATGGTTGGCCGCGCACGGCGGTTGAGCCGCTCTGGCGTTTTGCGCAGCGCCTCGCTAGCCTTCGCAGGCAAGAAGCCAAGCGAGAGGCGGTAAATGCTGAAAAACCGGGTGCTGCATGTCGTGCTGGGAACGACCGGCGGACTGGCCTGCTGGCTGCTGGCCGAGGTGTTGGCCGGGCAGATCGATGAACGTGCGCTGCTCTTTCTTTGGGTGTTGGTCGTTGTGGCGTTCGGCGGCGCACTGACCATGCTGGCAGAGATAGGACCGCGCGCCGCGCCTTACGCCACGGCGCTGGCAGCCCCGGTCGCAGGCCTGGCGCTTTGGGGGGCCACACGTTTTGCCTCGGTTGAAGGGTTTTTGAACTCGGAACATGTGCTAGCGGCGCTCGCGGTGCTGGCGATAGTGCCGCTGCCGTTCCTGATGGCGCGCCTGCAAGGTGGGCGCTGGGGCTGGCTCGACTACGGCGCACTGTACACCCATAGCTGGAACACAGTTTTGCGGATCGGTTCGGCCGCCGCCTTTGCCGGAGTGGTCTGGGTGGTCCTGCTGGCATCTTCGGTGCTACTTGATCTGGTCGGCGTCACGTATCTGGGCGAGGCGCTGCGACAGCCGCTGGTGATCTGGCTGCTGACTGGCGGCGCGCTGGGGTTGGGTTTGGCGGTGGTAGCGGAATTGGCCGAACAGCTTTCGCCCTATCTGCTGTTGCGATTGTTGCGCCTGCTGTTGCCGGTCGTGCTGCTGGTGGTGGTGGTGTTTGTGGCCGTGCTGCCACTGCGCGGCCTCAGCGAGTTGTTCGGCAACCTGTCAGCTGGCGCGGTGATGATGATGGCTGCAGCAACGGCGGTTGCGCTGATTTCGATTGCGCTCGATCAAGGCGAGGATGAGGCCGTAGCAGGTTGGTTGCTACCGGAAGCTGCACGCATGTTGGCGGTGTTGGTGCCAATCCTCGGTGGGTTGGCGGTTTGGGCGGTGGTGCTGCGCGTCGGCCAATACGGCTGGACGCCGGGGCGCGTCGCCGCTGCGGCAGGGGGCGGGATAAGCTTTGCCTATGGCACGCTTTACGCGCTGGCGGTGCTGGGGGGCGATCGCTGGATGGAACGCATCCGGCGCGCCAATCTGGCAATGGCGCTGGCGCTGATCGGGCTGGCGGCGCTGTGGCTGACCCCGGCGATCAACCCCGAAGCCATCGCCGTGCGCTCGCAGATGGCGCGGGTTGTGGCAGGCTTGGTCTCGCCCGAGGAATTGCCGCTTTGGCAAATGGCGCATGAATGGGGCCGCCCCGGACAAGCCGCGCTGGCCGAGTTGCGCACGCGCGCCGCAGAGCCAGAGCATGAGGTTCTGGCCGCGCGGTTGCTGGCGCTGGATGCCGCACAGAGCCGTTGGCAGTATGAAAACAGCTTCGACGCGCCAGACCCGACGCTGGCGCGCGCGCCCGAGGTGCCGGTGCTGCCTCAAGGCCGTGTTGTGCCCGACGCGCTTTGGCGGGCACTTGACGACGGGGCGCGCGCCTCGGTGCTGGAAACTTGCGCTCGCAGCACGCCCGAAGGTCACCCCGGCTGCCTGCTGGTGCTGGCCGATCTTGTAGCGGCATGGCCGGGCGACGAGGCGGTGTTTTTGTTTGGCGCAGGGCCGATTGCGCTGCCGGGGGCCGCGCAAAGCTATCGGCAGGCAAGCGAGGGCTGGCAAGCAGCAGGCGATCTGCGGCTTTTGGGCGACGCGCCGGGCGTCGCCGCCCCGGGTGCTATCGATCGGCTTTACGCCGATGGGGTAAATCTCGTGCCCTCGGGCATTTCTGCGCTCGACATCGGTGGTTTGCCAGTGGTGCTGCGGCCCTGACGCGATTTGGGGTTCGTTAACACTTGCCCGCTAGCCTGAGCTTGGAATTAAGGGCAAGGCGATGCACGGTCTTATCAACCGCTCGATTCAACGATTTCTGTGCGATACCTATGGCGCACCGCTTTGGCAGCAGGTGGGCGAAGCGTCATCCGCGCCCGCCGAAGGGTTCGAGGCACTGCTGCCCTATGACGACGCGCTGACCTTTGCCATGCTCGACGCTGCCGCAGACCGGCTTGGCAAACCCCGCGATGCGCTTTTGGAAGACCTCGGCGCTTTCCTTGTTACGCTAGAGCCATTGCGGCGGTTGCTGCGCTTTGGTGGCGTTGATTACGCCGATTTCCTTATGTCGCTAGACGAACTTCCGGCGCGCGCGCGCATGGCGCTGCCAGAGATTGACGCCCCGCATCTGGTGCTAACGGTCGAGGGAGCGGGGCGACTGAAGCTGTCGGTGCGGGGGCGAGTACCGGGCTGGGGCTTGGTAATGTCGGGGCTACTGCGCGCGATGGCCGATGATTACGGCGCGCTGGCGCTGATCGACGTGGCACCCACAAGCGCCGTGGAAACCACCTGCGATCATATCACGGTCGAACTTCTCGATGCGAGCCACACACGCGGGCGTCGATTTGAATTGGCGCAACCGGTCGCCACATGACCCAGCGCGCGCCCCATGCTGACGCGCCCGAACTGCCACTTGGCGCACTTGGCAAGTTGATGCCGATGTTTCTGTGGCTTGGCGCTGCGGGCGAGATTCGGGCGGTTGGACCGACGCTGGGTAAACTCTGCGGTGGCGCAGCCGGGCTGATCGGGCAACCGTTCGACGCGCATTTTACCGTTTCAAGCGCACCTGACAGCGCAGCGCTCGCCGCGCTGCGCAACGGGCCGGGTAGCAGGGTGCACTTGTCGTTGCGTCGCAGCCCCGCCACCAATCTGCGCGGCGTCGTGCGGGTATGCCGGGAAGGCGATCTTTTTCTCAACCTTTCGTTCGGCGTGGGTGTTGCCGAGGCAGTGCGTGACCACGGCCTGACCGCCGCCGACTTTGCGCCAACCGATCTGGCGTTGGAACTTCTGTATCTGCACGAGGCAAAGTCGGCGGTGATGCGCGAACTCAGCTCGCTCAACACCCGCCTGCAGGCGGCGCAGCAGGCCGCCGAAACGCAAGCGCTTTGCGACCCGCTGACCGGGCTTGCCAACCGCCGCGCGGTAGAACGCGAACTGGCCCGCAGCTCTGCTGAGGCCATGCGCGGCAGCTCTGCTTTTGCCATTGCGCAGATCGATCTCGACCATTTCAAGGCCATCAATGATACGCTCGGCCATGCGGCGGGTGACTTTGTGTTAACCCATGTCGCCGGGATCTTGCGCGCCGAGACGCGGCAGAGCGACCTTGTAGCCCGTTTGGGGGGCGACGAATTCGTGCTGCTTTTGCGCGGCGTGATCGAGCCTGAAGTGGTGCGCAGGCTGGGCGAGCGGGTGATTGCACGACTCGAAGTGCCGTTCCACTTCGAGGGCGCGCCGTGCCAAATCTCTGCCAGTGTCGGCGTCGCATTATCGTGCTGCTACGCCCTGCCTGACGGCGAGCAGATTTTTATTGATGCCGACACTGCGCTTTACGCGGCCAAGCGGGCTGGGCGTGGGCGCTGCGTGGTAAGTTGCCACGCTCATACCTTGCCGCGCGCATCGATGCCGCCAGCAATGCCCCCCGCGCCCTGAGCATTTCCCCCTGCCAAAGGCGTAAGCGATGCGCTAGGCAAGTGTGCATGAGACAGGGTTTTCCCATGGCTGCGCCAGGCATGGCGATCGGGTTGCTTGGCGGCTCGTTCGACCCCGCGCATGCGGGCCATCTGCACCTGACGCACGAGGCGCTGAAGCGATTTGGGCTCGACCGGGTCTGGTGGCTGATCAGCCCCGGCAATCCGCTCAAGGCAGATGGCCCGGCGCCGCTGGCGCTGCGCATGGCGGCCGCACTGGCAGTGGTGGGCGGTGATCCGCGCGTGGTGGTCAGCGATCTTGAGGCGCAGTTGGGCACAAGGCGCACCGCCGATACGCTGCGCCACCTGATCCCGCTTTTTCCGGGCGTGCGGTTCGTCTGGCTGATGGGGGCAGACAACCTTGCGCAGTTTCATCGCTGGCATGACTGGCGCGGTATTTTTGGCATGGTGCCGGTGGGCGTGCTGGCAAGGCCGGGGCAACGGCTTGCGGCGCAATGCGCACCCGCCGCCCGCACCTATGCCCACGCCCGACTTTCTGCCGGCGATGCCGGGCGCCTTGCTCGGGCAACGCCGCCTGCTTGGTGCTACCTCGACATGCCGATGCTCGATATCTCGTCGTCAATGATCAGGGCGGGCGGCGGCTGGCACGCAAAGGGTTGATCGCGTACAATTCGCCAGGCTAGGGTCGCTCCATTAGCGGGAGCTGCGGTATGAATTTTTCTCGGCGTTTCATCTTGGGCGGCGCGTTGGCCGGATTGGCAAGCCCCGCCCTTCCCGAACCGCCGACCACGTCGCCGCGACCTTTTCCCCGCCCGGCAACAGTGCTGCAAGCGCGCTCGGCGCAAGCAACCGAAGCGCTGATCGAGGCTGCCAATCTCGGCGGTAAAGTCAGCTTTTCAGTGTTCGATTTGCGCAGCGGGCATATGCTCGAGTCGCGTTTCCCCGAACTTTCCATGCCCCCGGCAAGCACCGCCAAGGCAATCACCACGCTTTACGCGCTCGACCGACTTGGTCCGGCGCACCGCTTTTCCACCCGGCTGATTGCCACTGGTCCGTTGGTCGGCGGCCAGATCGAGGGCGATCTGGTGCTGGCAGGCGGGGGCGACCCCACACTGCACACCGACCACTTTGCCGCAATGGCGCGCGATCTGCGCGCCGCAGGGGTGACCGGCGTCTCCGGGCGCTTTCTCGTCTGGGGTGCCACGTTGCCCTACGCGCGTGAAATTGCGCATGATCAGCCCGAGTACGTCGGCTACAACCCTGCTGTCAGTGGCCTTAACCTCAACTTCAACCGCGTTTTTTTCGAGTGGAAGGCGAATGGCGCGGGCTACGAGATTTCAATGGACGCGCGTTCCGATACGGTGGTGCCGCGCGTCAATTCGGTGCGCATCACGGTGGTAGAGCGCGACATGCCGATTTTTGCTTATACAGAAAAAGACGGGCACGAGGAATGGACCGTGGCAGTGACCGCACTGGGCAAGGGCGGCGGGCGCTGGTTGCCGGTGCGCCTGCCCGAGCTTTATGCAGGCGACGTGTTTCGCACACTGGCGCACGCGCTGGGCATAACCTTGCCAGAACCCGAGCAGGTGCGCTCCATGCCCGGCGGCACGGTGCTAGCACAGCACGATAGCGCCGAACTGCCCACGATTCTGCGCGAGATGCTGCGCTATTCCACCAACATTACGGCAGAGGCAGTGGGCATGAGCGCCTCGGGCGCAGGTAGCATCGCCGGGTCCGGTCGCGCGATGAGCAGCTGGCTGGCAGAGCGCGGTATCGAAGGCACCGATTTTGCTTGCCACTCTGGGCTTGATATCGAAACCCGCGCGGGGGCAGGTGCCTTGGCTGCGGCGTTGGCGCGGTTGGGTCCGGCCGCCGGGCTGCGCGGTTTGCTGCGCCCCTTCGCGATGCCCGAAAAGTCAGGTGTCGTGCCGCTGCAAGTGTTTGCCAAAACTGGCACGCTGAACTTTGTCTCTACCCTGACCGGATTTATTTCGCCGCCGGGTGGGGCGGAGCTGGCGTTTGCGATCTTTACCGCTGACGAGCCGCGTCGCGAGGCTGCCGGCCCTGTTGAGGCGCCAACAGGCTCGCGCAGCTGGATCAACCGCTCCAAAACGCTGCAACAGCAACTGATAGCGCGCTGGGGCAAGGCTTACGGCGCTTGAACAGGTCTTGGCGTCACGGCGTCGCGGGGCAGGATCACGGTTGAAAAAGCAACCGCACAAGGAATACGCTCTGCGTGGGATCAACAATTTGCCCTGACGCCCCTAGATGCGCCCAGGCAGGAGGTGCCTGATGTCTTTTCACCATTTGCCAAAGATTCTCTGCGCTCTTGGCCTTTCTGTTGCCAGTTTAACTCCGGCTTCTCTTAGCGCCCAAAATGCCGAAGGGCGCCTGCTTTATCAGCTTGAGATCACGCAACCGAACACCCGCAGCCAAGGCTGGCTTGGCACGCTTTTTGGCGAGGATGGCACCATAACCGACGCGGCCCCCGGCGAGATGGTCGAAACCAAAATCGGCACGTTTGAGAGTATGCCCTGCCCTTACGCGTGGAGCATCTGCGGTTTTATCCGCACGGGCATGTTGCCAGTAACGCCGATGAGCGACTTTTCCGCGATACTGGAGGACAATACTTGGGTGTACCAGCTTTACATCCACGCCGAAGGCTCGCGCAGCGAAGGCCTGACCGGGGTGCTGCTGCACGGCGGCGAGCAAGTATTTCCCGGCGGCACGCGGCGTGTGGAAACCCCTTTGGGGGTGTTTCTGGCGGCTGACAACGACGGCCAGCTTTGGCGCGATGCGGGCTGGTTCCCCGAAACTTGGCACTAAATTCGGTTCGCCAGTCCTAATCAACGAATCGCGGCGCACACCTGCGCGCCTTCACGGTGTGTGGAAAACGTTATGCTAAAGGCGCAAGTCGCCTGTGCGCCAACACAATCATTACGGCGTTTGGAAGTTTGGTGGAGCCAGACGGGATCGAACCGTCGACCTCTTG
>DISJ01000006.1 GCA_002421605.1 Rhodobacteraceae bacterium UBA6213
GGTGGAGCCAGACGGGATCGAACCGTCGACCTCTTGAATGCCATTCAAGCGCTCTCCCAACTGAGCTATGACCCCACGCGATACGCGGGTTTGGGGGCCCGCGTGGGGGGTCGTATAGGCATATGCTGGAAGCCACGCAAGCAGAAAATCGCGGGCAGAGCTGCGGCATTCCGGGGGGCGTTGCGCAAACGTGAAGGGCACGGGAATCGCACCCGTGCCCTACCGTTCATCGGCGCAAAAGCCGAAAGATCACGGCTCTTCGTCGTTCGTCGCGACATCAGCGATGTCGTCGAGCGAGACGGTGTCGTCCTCGTCGTCTTCAAGAAGATCGTCGTCGAGTTCGGTATCACCCGAATCCGCGTCGATATCCTCTTCGGCATCAATGTCTTCAACGTCAAGCACGCGCTCGCGCACGGTGGCCTTGTCGGCAACAATGACCCGACCGCGCCCAGCAACAAGGCTTTCGGCGGTGTAGGTATTGGCGCAGACCGGGCAGGTCATCGGATCACGCGCCAGATCGTAGAACCGGTTCGCGCAATGCGGGCAGAGGCGCTTGACGCCCCATTCCTCTTTCGGCATGGAAAACTCCTGGCATCGCTCTGATTATCGAGAGTCGGAGCCAACTGCCATAAGCGGCACGAGGTGTCAAAGCCTTTTGCAACATCCGCCCGACCCTGTGCCCGCCTCGTAAAGGAACCCGATGCGCCGATTGTTGCTGCCCGGCCCACCTGAAGTGCATGTAACGCTGCGCCGTTCAGCGCGCGCGCGCCGCTTCAGCTTGCGGGTTTCGCGCACTGACGGGCAGGTAACGCTGACTTTGCCGCGTTGGGCGGCCGAGGCCGAGGCACTGGCGTTTGCGCGGGGCAAGGGCGCGTGGGTCACCGAGGCGCTGGCGCGTATGGCACCCCCGGCACCTTTGGGCTTTGGGGCGACTTTGGCCTTTGAGGGAAGGGTTCTGGCGCTTACAGCCGCCCCGGTACGCGCACCGCGAATCGAAGGCGACGCGCTATTGCTGCCCCCTGACGCTGCGCGGTTGGGGGTGCGGCTGGTGGCCTTTGTGCGGTTGGTGGCGCGCCAGCGGCTGCAGGCCGCCTGCGCGCGCCACGCAGCCGCACTCGGGCGGCCTTTCGGCCAGATCACATTGCGCGATACGCGTTCGCGCTGGGGGTCTTGTGCACCGGATGGTCGGCTGATGTTTTCTTGGCGGTTGATTCTGGCACCACCCGAGGTGCTGGATTACGTTGCGGCGCACGAGGTCGCCCATTTGGCCGAAATGAATCACTCGCCCGCGTTTTGGGCCGTGGTGGAGCGCCTTTGCCCCGACTATGCGGCGCCGCGTGCCTGGCTAAAGCGGCACGGGCAGACGCTGCACGCCTATCGCTTCCCCGATTGACCGCAACGGGGCGCTGTGGTCCCCTGCCGGCATGTTGCCTGCCACCCGCCCTGCCGACTCTGCCTTGGCCGCGCACGACCGTATCTATCGCGGCCTGCGCCAACAGATCATGCATGGAGAGTTGAAGCCGGGGCAGGCGCTGACGTTGCGCGGGCTGGGCAAGGCCTACGGGGTATCAATGACCCCCGCACGCGAGGCGCTGCGACAACTGGTAGCAGAAGGTGCGCTGATGCTGTCGTCGTCGGGTCGGATCGCGACGCCCGAACTCAGCCAAGAGCGGATCGAGGAGCTGGCAGCGCTTCGCGCGCTGATCGAACCAGAACTTGCCAGCCGGGCGCTGCCGCGTGCACATCTGGCGCTGATCGACCGGCTCTCGGCTATCAACACCGCCAATGCCGAAGCGGTCGCCAAGCACGACGCGGTCGCCTATGTGCGCACTAATCTGGAGTTTCACCGCACGCTTTACCTGCGCGCACAGGCGCCCGCGATGCTGGCGATCATCGAAACGGTGTGGCTGCAGCTTGGCCCGACAATGAGCGCGCTCTATTCCCGCATCGCGCGAAACGAGCCGCCACGCCACCATCGGCTGATTCTTGCGGCGCTGCGCGCGGGTGACGAACCGGGGCTGCGGCTGGCAGTGCGCACCGATGTGACCCAAGGGCTGCGCCATCTTGCGGGATAGCGCACGCCCCTGCCCTGCCCTTGCATAGGCCCTGCGGCTCGCATAAGACACGCGCGGGTTGGACAGGCGGTTTCAGGAGGTATCCATGCCGCTTCTGGTGATGAAATTCGGCGGCACTTCGGTGGCCGACCTTGTGCGCATCAAGAGTGCCGCAACCAAGGTTCGCCGCGAGGTGGAACGCGGCTATGACGTGATCGTCATTGTCTCCGCGATGTCGGGCAAGACCAACGAATTGGTGGCCTGGGTCGAACAAACCTCGCCGCTATTCGATGCGCGCGAATATGACGCGGTGGTGGCGTCGGGTGAAAACGTCACCGCCGGGCTTTTGGCGCTGGCCTTGCAGGAAATGGATGTGCCCGCGCGCAGCTGGCAAGGCTGGCAGGTGCCGATCAACACCACCTCGGCCCATTCCGCCGCCCGCTTTGTGACCATTCCGCGCGACAATATCGACACGAAATTCGCCGAAGGCATGAAGGTCGCGGTCGTGGCAGGCTTCCAAGGCGTGTCGACCGAGGGGCGCATCACCACGCTTGGTCGCGGCGGATCGGATACCACTGCGGTGGCCTTTGCCGCCGCCTTTGGCGCAGAACGCTGCGACATCTACACCGATGTCGATGGTATTTATACCACCGACCCGCGCATTTCCGCCAAAGCGCGCAAGCTTGACCGCATTGCCTACGAAGAAATGCTCGAGCTGGCCTCGCTTGGCGCCAAGGTGCTGCAAACCCGCTCGGTCGAGCTTGCAATGCGCAACAAGGTGCGGCTGCGGGTGCTGTCGTCCTTTGAAGAAACCGATGAAAACTCCGGCACTCTTGTCTGCGACGAGGATGAAATCATGGAATCGAAAGTCGTCTCTGGCGTCGCCTATTCGCGCGACGAAGCCAAAATGACCCTGCTGCGCGTCGAAGACCGGCCCGGTATCGCTGCGGCGATCTTTGGCCCACTGGCGGACTCGGGCGTGAACGTTGACATGATCGTGCAAAACATTTCGGAAAAGACCGAGGATGGAAAATCGATCGCAGTTACCGACATGACCTTTTCCTGCCCGGTCACGCAGGTAGGCCGCGCGCGCAAGGCGATGGAAGACGCGCGCAACGCAGGCATCATCCGCTATGACGAATTGATCGAAGACACCGACGTAGCCAAGGTCTCGGTGGTGGGTATTGGTATGCGCAGCCACGCGGGCGTGGCGGCAACTATGTTCAAGGCGCTTGCGGTCGAAAACGTCAACATCAAGGTCATCGCCACGTCAGAAATCAAGATTTCGGTGTTGATCGACCGCAAATACATGGAACTGGCGGTGCAGGCGCTGCACGATACCTTCGGGTTGGACAAAGCCTGATCTATTCAGGCTTCAGCTTCGCCTTAGCGGGCTGCTTTCAGCGCGTGGTCTAGGTTATGAAGCCCTCGTGACGGCGTTAAAAATCCGCCTCGGCCAACCACGCCGGCACGGCTCGCACCCGGCGCATTGATTTTGCGCCTCTTATGGTGGCAGCCCTTTTCGGTGACGCCCTGATCCGCCGCGCTCCGGCGATTGTCGGCCGCCGTACTGCAAGCGCAGATTGATTTTCGCTTTCTCTTTTGCCGTCGCCCTGCCAATAGATGCTGGTAGAATATTTTTGACAGGATCATGCCCGAACGCACGGAAAGCGACAGTCGCAAATTGCTGCGGCGCTTGCGCGACACGCTTGCAACCCCCGCGAAGGGGCAGGAGAGGCTTGATCGCATCACACAGCTGATCGCCTCGTCGATGGGCACCGAAGTCTGCTCGATCTATCTGTTCCGAGACGCCGATACGCTGGAGCTTTGCGCGACCGAGGGCCTGAAGGCGGCCTCTGTGCACCAGACCCGGCTGCGGCTCGGCGAAGGTCTGGTGGGCCGCGTGGCCCGCTTTGCACAGCCGATCAACACCGGAAATGCGCCCTCGGAAAAGGGTTTCCGCTACATGCCGGAAACTGGTGAGGAGATCTATTCCAGCTTCCTTGGCGTGCCGATCCAGCGCGTAGGTGAAAAGCTGGGCGTGCTGGTAGTGCAGTCGCACGAGGCGCGGCAGTTTTCGGACGATGAGGTGTACGGGCTCGAGGTCGTGGCCATGGTGGTGGCCGAAATGGCCGAACTTGGCGCCTTTCTTGGCGAGGGCGAGGCGATGGCGCTGGTGCACACCCGACCGGTGCTGGTGCACGGCGCAACCGGGCAGGAAGGGGCTGCCGAAGGCCGGGTCTGGCTGCACGAGCCGCGCGTTGTGGTCACCAACCCGGTGGGCGACGACCCCGAGAAAGAAAGCGCGCGGCTTGAAGTTGCGGTTGAAAAGCTGCGCAAGTCGGTGGACCGGATGCTGGCCGAGGTTGCCTCGGGTAATGCCGATCATCTGGAAGTGCTCGAAACTTACCGAATGTTTGCCCATTCGCGCGGCTGGATGCGCCGCATGGAAGAAGACATCTCGCGCGGCCTTTCGGCTGAAGCGGCGGTGGAAAAGGAACAATCCTCTGCCCGCGCTCGGCTCGAGCAGGCGTCCGATCCCTACCTGCGCGACCGCCTGCACGACCTTGATGATCTTTCCAACCGCCTGCTGCGCCTGCTGACCGGGCAAGGCACCGATACCGGCGCGGAAATGCCCGACAACCCGGTGCTGGTGGCGCGCAACATCGGCCCGGCGGAGCTGCTCGACTATGGCCGCCGACTGCGCGGTGTGGTGCTTGAAGAAGGCTCGGTCGGCAGTCATGCCGCGATTGTCGCGCGGGCGCTGGCGATCCCACTGGTCATCCACGCCCAGCGCATCACCTCCGAGGCGTTGAACGGCGATGCGATTCTGGTCGACGGCGATCAGGGGCTGGTGCACTTGCGGCCCGAAGATACCGTGGCACACGCGTTTCGCGACAAGATCGCGATGCAGGCCGAGGCGCAAAGCCGCTACGCCAGCCTGCGCGAACTGCCTGCCGTGGCCACCTGCGGCACCCAAGTCGCGCTGCATATGAACGCCGGGTTGATGGCAGACCTGCCGTCGCTTTCGAGTTCGGGCGCGGAAGGGGTGGGGTTGTTTCGCACCGAGTTGCAGTTTCTGATCCGCAGCGAGGTGCCGCGCCGGGGCGAGTTGGCGGCGCTGTATTCGCGGGTGATGGATGCGGCGGCGGGTAAGCGGGTGGTGTTTCGCACGCTCGATATCGGCTCGGACAAGGTTGTGCCGTTCATGAAGCCGCAGGACGAGCCGAACCCGGCGATGGGTTGGCGCGCGATCCGGGTAGGGCTCGACAAACCGGGCATCTTGCGGATGCAGGTGCAAGCGCTGATCCGCGCCGCGCATGGGCGCCCGCTTTCGGTGATGTTTCCGTTCGTGGCAAGCAGAAGCGAGTTTCTGACCGCGCGCAAGATATTGACCGACGAAGTGGCGCGCGAGGCGGCGGCCGGACGGCCGACCCCTGCCGCGCTTGACGTGGGGGCGATGCTGGAAACCCCGAGCCTTGCCTTCGCGCCGCAGGAGTTTTTCGACGAAGTCGATTTCATCTCGATCGGGGGCAACGACCTGAAGCAGTTTTTCTTTGCCGCCGACCGTGAAAACGAGCGCGTTCGGCGGCGCTACGATACGCTCGACCCGGCGTTTCTGGGGCTGCTGGAGCAGATTATCGACCGCTGCGCGCGGTCGGGCACGCCGTTGAGTTTTTGCGGCGAGGATGCTGGGCGGCCGATCGAGGCGGCCACTTTTGCCGCGCTGGGGCTGCGCACGCTTTCGATGCGCCCGGCCTCGATCGGGCCGGTCAAGCACCTGATCCGCCGTATCAATTTGATGGATTTGAAGGACGTAATCGACGAGGCGCGCGATAGTGCCGTGGAAAGCGTGCGCGGCGCGGTGGTGGGCTGGTTGGCGCGGCAGTAGGCGGGGTAACACGCGCGTTATAGCTGCTATCTTATTGGTAAAACTGACTTTTTAGATTCCGTTAAGGAATTGGAAAGGTTTACGACCCCCTACCCCCGCCGCGCCGCGTCAATCGCTGCCACGTCGATCTTGGTCATTTCCATCATCGCCTCGAAGGCGCGTTTTGCCTCGGCCCCACCTGCGGCCATCGCCTCGGTTAGCGTGCGCGGGGTGATCTGCCAGCTAAGGCCCCATTTGTCTTTGCACCAGCCGCAGGCGCTGGCCTGCCCGCCATTGCCGATTATGGCGTTCCAATATCGGTCGGTTTCTTCCTGCGTGTCAGTGGCGATCTGGAACGAGAAGGCCTCGGACTGATGAAACGCAGTCCCGCCGTTGAGACCGATGCAGGGGATACCGCAGACGGTGAAATCGACTGTCAGCACATCCCCCGCCTTGCCCGAGGGGTAATCGGCGGGCGCGCGGTGCACGGCTATCACGCGGCTGTCGGGGAAGGTAGCGGCGTAAAATCGCGCGGCAGCCTCGGCATCTTTTTCATACCAGAGGCAGATGGAGTTTTTGGCGATTGTCATGGCGGACCCTTTTGCTGGGAAAGCCGGATCGCGGTCTGGCACCGCGCGGGCCGTTCGCGCAGTTTAGGCGTTGTGCCGATTCTCGACAACGCCCAAGGCAGGGGTCGCGCACCCGCCGCGCAGGGCGAAAGGCGCAACCCGATTTTCTACTTTTTCTTCAGGGTGATGCGCGCGCGCAGTTCTTCGCGCAGGTTGCCTTCATCAAGCCCTTGGTCACGCGCGAGGCGTTTCAGGCCGAAATGCACGCGCGCCATTTCCTGATAATAGCCGGTGAAGGCGTAGTTGATAGCAGCCCCCGCCACCGCGCCCAGCACGGGGGCGGCCTGTGCGGCGAGCTTTTGGCCCAGCACCGCAGACAGGCGGGGGGCGACCTTGGTGATCAGCGCATTCAGGCTTTGCCCCGTCACGGTCATGCGCGCCGCCAGAAACCCGGTTTCGGCACCATCGTCGAGCTTCATCGGCCCGGCGGTGGCGAAAACCGTGATGCATTCCATCTGCACGGCCTCGTCAGCGGGGTCAAAGCCATGCTCGGCGGCAATGCCCTGAATCGCGCGCAAAAGCACTGTGACCGTAACTGGCAGTTCGGCCATGGCACCGGGCAGGCCGCCAAAGCCACCCGCCGCCCCCATCGCGGTGGTAAGGGCGGTGTTCAGCCAATCTGCCTTGTCGGCCACCACGCCGCGCGAGCGGTTCGCAGCACCGAGGGCGGCGCGAAGAGCGGCCTCGGTGGTGCTATCAAGGCGGTTTTTTACGCCCGCGGGCAGTTTGTCGAGCAGCGCTTCGGCGCTACCGCCGACCATGCCAAGGATCTGCATACCAAGGCCGCTGGCCCCGCGATGCCGCCGCGCCAGTGCATCAAGTTCTGCCACAACCTCGGTATCCGCCAGCGGCGGAAATACCGTCATGCGCGCTGCTGAATTGCCCGGTTCTGCCATGTTCCCCCTCCGACGCGATATGGCGCATATAAGCGCGCGGGGGCGGCACCAAAAGCCCCTTGCCAGCGAAAGCATTGGGGCGCGCCTAGACCGCCTTGGTAACTTCGCCCCGCACACCATCCCAAGCACCGGGTTGCAGGGCAAGGCCCAGAATACGGTCAGGGTTGGTGGGCGGCGGCATCAGTACGCCCTCAAGCCGGGTAAAGCCAAAGCGGTTGTAATAGGGCGCATCGCCCACCAAGAGCACCCGTTCCCAGCCCAGCCTGCGCGCCTCGGCAAGGCTTTCGTGCATCAAAAGCCCCCCCAAGCCCTCGCCCTGCCGGGTCGGGTGCACGGCGATCGGGCCAAGCAACAGCACAAGCTTGCCACCCACCCGCACCGGCCAATAGCGGATGACCGCGGCCAGCACGCCATCGCCGTCGCGCATCACAAGGCACAGCTCGGCCAACGGGCGCACGCCGTCGCGCAGCCGGTAAGAGGAAAGCGCAGTGCGACCGGGGGCAAAGCAGAGGTCATACAGCGCCTCTACCTCCCACCAGTCTGCCTCTGTCTCTTCTTCGAGCCGGTACATGCGCCGCTGCCCCTTCCCGCGAATCTGCTTGAAATCGCGCGTAACATGCGCGCTTGTCAGGGGCAAATCCCAAGAGGTGTGCCCATGTTCTATCGCCCCGAAGATGGCCACGGACTGCCACATAATCCGTTCAGCGCAATCGTGGCTCCGCGCCCGATTGGCTGGATTGCGACGCGCGGCAGTTTGGGGTGCAACCTTGCGCCCTATTCTTTTTTCAATGCCGTGGCCTATAGCCCGCCGCAGGTCATCTTTGCCTCGACCTCGGCCAAGCCTGATCGTGCGGGCACCAAGGACAGCATGGCCAATATCCGCGAAACCGGGGTGTTTTCGGTCAACATCGTGTCGCGCGAGATGCTGGAGCAGATGAACGAAACCTCGGCCGTGCTGCCCGCCGAGGTGGACGAGTTTGACCTTGCCGGGGTGGAAAAGGCCGAATGTGTCAGCATCCCCTGCCCACGCGTTGCCGCCGCCCCCGCGACGCTGGAATGTCGGCTTGTGCAGATTGTGCAGTTGCGGGGGGCGGCAAATTTTATGGCTATCGGCGAGGTTACGGGGGTGCACATCGCGCCAGAATGCCTGCAGGATGGGCGCGTGGTGTTGCCCGCCTCGGGGCTGATGGCGCGGATGGGTTATCAGGATTACGCGGTGATCGACCGGGTGATTTCCCTGCCCCGGCCCGGCGAAGGCTGAAGTTGCGGCACTAGCCTTGACCGGCAGGGTGCCGGTGCGCGAAACTTGGGGTGTGCAAGGGAGGGCATTTCATGGCTGGTGGTTGGGCGCGCGACGGTGCGGTGAACGAGCAGATCGAGGCGTCGATTGCCGACGAGATCCGCCGGATGCAGGCCCGGCCCACGCCGCAGGGCGAAAGCCTGACCCACTGCGCGGAATGCGACGAGCCGATTTCCGAGGCGCGCAGGCAAGCGGTACCGGGGGTCAAGCTGTGCCTTGAGTGCCAAAAGGCCCGCGACGCCCGCCCCGTGCTGCGCGGCGGCATCAACCGGCGCGGCACGAAGGATAGTCAGTTGAAGTAAGGGGAGTGGAGAGGGTGGCGGGCAGGGCTGGAAACGCCCGATCTCGGCAATGCGGATGCCGTTGCCGTCAAGGTCCAGCAGGATCGGCGCGTCGTCGTCGGGGTATTCGACAGTGACTCTACTTTTCGGGGTGTGGTCGTAGTCATCGCTGCTGATGTAATCGGCGCTCTTGTCCCAGGCTGGCGGCGCGGAGGACGCCGGGCCACCGGCCGGGTTCTTTGGGTTGTTGTATGCGCCGCTCACGTCGTCGCTCTTGGCCTTGCTGTAACTTACATCCGGGGCCGAATAGTCATCATCGTCATCATCGTGGTTACTCGATACCTTTACCGTGTGCGGTACCGTGTGGACGTAGTCGTCGTCGCTGACGTAGTCCGCCTTCGGGTTGTACGGAGGCGGTAGAGTCGACGCCGGGCCGGAGCCCGTGTTCGGCGCGCTGTTGTAGCCATCGCTCAGGCCGTCATCATCTTCGGCGAAATACGCGACGGTGTAGTTCCTATGCGGTAAGGAGGGGACGTGGTCGTCTTCGGAGATGTGGTCTTCGGGTGGGATGGGTTGTAGTTCGGCCGACGCAGGGGCGCGATAACCCTCACTTATAAGGCCAAGTGGGTAATCGTCGTACTGCGGTATTTTCACACCCCGAGCCAAGCCAATCGCTAACGCTGTTGGGATATCGGAAAACTGCGGGATTAGTGATTTGTATCCCAGGATGTCGACTGGACTAGGGGGAATTTCGGGAGAAACAAGGAGATCCGGAATCCGATTCACCAGTCCGCCTTCGACCGAAACGCCACCCTCAAATAAATCGGCGCCATAAACGGTTATACCGACTGATATCGATCGATCATGCGTTTCTAAGTTTTCTAACACTGTAGGGACAATTGGTATTGGCGAACCGCTCGGAACGCTAGCGCCCACAAAGGCCTGCGGCGCCGTCCAGCCTTCACCCCAACTCCATTGCGCAAGTGTTGCGCCGCTGATCGCTACCGACGTTGTCCCTTGGGCGCCGACCCAAACAGAAACCCCGCGATTAGTGTCGTAGCCAGCCATAAATACGCCGCCGGAGAACTGCCCATATATAGCGTAACTCGCCATTATTTATTCCCCTTTTTGATATAGAAAATCCTGAAAAGTAATGAGTTCTTCTGCGCCGCCAAATCGCGTCTTGATATCTTCGACAGCCATGGGAACGAAATCGTTAAAGCAATCGGGTAAACGGCGCCAAAGAACAGAATGAAACCGCCGATTCCAAACAGTGCCTCCGCGATACTATCGGCTATATGGAACTGCTCAGCGTTCAAAGCCAGATGCCTTCCGGAAGCAAGCATGTGAGCGATGATAGAAACGCCAAGACCAGTTACGGTGCAGCTCGTTCCTAAAATCGCAGCTATTGCAACATGTCTTGGTTTCATTGCTCGCCTCACCGGTTCTAAAATCGAGATTTTGCCTTTGCCCGCGCCGCGCGCTGGTAATCATCGCCGTCGCCGTTGCTGTCGAACACCGAGCGCAGGGCGGCAAGGTCATCGGCGGCGGTCGGCGCTCTGCGCGTTCGCTGGCGGAAACGGTCCCCCGGACCGTTTCTTTTCCGCCGCTCACCCCATTCGGTGAACACATACTGCCGCTTTTCCGTGATGGCGCTGGTGTCGTCGGGGTCGTAGAACAGCACCCCGTCGCCCGCCCCGGCCCAGGCGGTCCGGTGCAGGAGCCCATCGCCCCCGGCATCGACGAACACGCCTGCGCGCGACTGCTCGGTGATCCGGATGCCGTTGCCGTCGAGGTCGAGGAGGATCGGGTGGGGAGTGAAGCAGCAGGCGTCGGGGTTCGGTCCGCTGCTGTCAAAGCCACAGACATCCCCTGATGGCCGCTGAGCCGCCGCCAAAGCTCCAACCCTCGCCGCGATATTCCCCACACCCACACCCATGACTCCCCAACGCTGATCGGAGGGGATGTCGGGCGTGAAATCAAGCGGGATGTCGGGGCGGCGGGTGTGCCATGGGGCCGCGCCGCGCGGCGGGCGCGGGGGGCGGCCCTGGCCACTCCCCCCGCGCAAATCAGGCGTTGAACAGGAAGTGCAGCACGTCGCCGTCTTGCACCACATAGGTCTTGCCTTCGATGCGGAACTTGCCGGCCTCTTTGGCGCCCGCCTCGCCCTTGCCGGCGATGTAATCGGCGTAGGCGATGGTTTCGGCGCGGATGAAGCCGCGCTCGAAATCGCCGTGAATCACCCCGGCGGCTTGCGGCGCGGGGGTGCCTTTGGCAATCGTCCAGGCGCGCGCCTCTTTGGGGCCGACGGTGAAGTAGGTTTGCAGGCCCAAAAGGTCGTGCCCGGCGCGGATCAGCCGGTCTAGCCCCGCTTCGTGCAGGCCCATTTCTTCCAGAAACATCGCCGCCTCGTCGGCGGGAAGCTGGGCGATTTCTTCTTCGATGCGAGCCGAGATAACCACCGTGGCGGCACCCTCGCGCGCGGCCATTTCGGCCACTTTCGCGGTCAGCGCGTTGCCGGTGGCGGCGGCGGATTCTTCGACGTTGCAGACATAGAGCACGGGCTTTGCGGTCAGCAGTTGCAGCAGCGACCAGGTGCGCCGGTCATCATCGGCCACTTTCACGCTGCGGGCCGGGCGGCCTGCGGCCAGCGCCACTTGCGCGGCCTTCAGAAGCCGGTCCTGATCGAGCGCCTCTTTATCGCCGCCCTTCAGTTTGCGCGAAAGCCCGGCGATGCGCTTTTCGACGCTTTCGAGATCGGCGATCATCAGTTCGGTTTCGATGGTTTCGGCATCGGCAATCGGGTCGATGCGGCCCTCGACATGGGTGATATCGCCGTCTTCAAAGCAGCGCAGCACATGGGCCACCGCATCGACCTCGCGGATGGTGGCCAGAAACTGGTTGCCAAGGCCCTCGCCTTTGCTTGCACCCTTCACGAGGCCCGCGATATCGACAAATGTCATGCGGGTCGGGATGATCTGCTTGGAGCCCGCAATCGCCGCCAGCTTTTCCAGCCGCGGGTCGGGCACGGCGACCTCGCCCACGTTCGGTTCGATCGTGCAGAACGGAAAGTTGGCCGCCTGCGCGGCGGCAGTGCGGGTAAGTGCGTTGAAAAGCGTCGATTTGCCCACATTCGGCAGCCCGACGATACCCATTTTGAAACCCATGCCACCGCTCCGCCTTGAAGGTCCGGCGCTTCATAGGCGGAGGGGCGCCGCAAGGCAAGGCAAGGCTTTCCGCACCGCACCGACTTGTGGCAAACTGAGGCGAGAGGAGAAGCCCCATGTCCTTCGTACCTTATCTGCATTTCGAGGGTCGCTGCGCCGAGGCGATGGCGTTTTACGCCGACCTGTTCGGTGCGACCGACCTGCAACTGATGCGCTATTCCGAAGCGCCGGGCGATCAGGCGCTTCCGTCTGACCGCATCATGCACGCGCAGTTTTCGCTGGCCGATGGGGTGCTGATGGCATCCGATTTTCCGCCCGGCCCAAGCGAGCGGCAGGCAGCGGTCAGTGTGATGACAACGCCTGCGAGTGTCGCTGAAGGCTACCGGCTGCACGCCGCGCTGGCCGAGGGCGGCGCCGAGATTATGCCGTTCGGCCCGACTTTCTGGTCGCCGGGGTTTGGCATGGTCAAGGATCGGTTTGGCACGCACTGGATCATCGGGGTGCAAAGCGCGGACTGAGCCATTGATTTTCTGCGCGCCATGCCGCAAACCCGGGCCACAATAGTCAGACCGGGGCCGGACATGACCAGAATCGACGCCACCTTCGCCCGCCTTCGCAGCCTGAACCGCAAGGGTTTTGTTGCCTACATCATGGCGGGTGACCCCGATGTGGAAACCACGCTGGCGCTGATGCGCGGCATGCCTGCCGCTGGGGTGGATGTGATCGAGCTTGGCATGCCCTTCACCGACCCGATGGCAGACGGGCCAACCATTCAGGCGGCGGGGCAACGCGCGCTTGCGGGCGGGCAGACGATGGATAAGACGCTGCAATTGGTGCGCGATTTTCGCGCGCAAGATGCGCAAACGCCGATTGTGCTGATGGGCTATTACAACCCGGTCTATGCGCGCGGCGTGCCAAAGTTTCTTGCCGACGCCGCAGAGGCGGGGGTGGACGGGCTGATCGTTGTCGATCTGCCGCCCGAGGAGGACGCAGAGCTGTGCCTGCCCGCGCAGTCGGCGGGGCTGAACTTCATCCGCCTTGCAACACCAACGACCGACGCCAAGCGCCTGCCCAAGGTGCTGCAGAACACCTCGGGCTTTGTCTATTACGTCTCGGTCACCGGCATTACGGGTGCCGCAGCCGCCGAGGCGGCAGAGGTTGGCCCCGAAGTGGCGCGGATCAAGGCATCGACCGCGCTGCCGGTGATTGTGGGCTTTGGCATTACCACGCCGGATGCGGCAGAAAGCATTGCCGGGCTGGCCGATGGCTGCGTGGTGGGGTCTGCAATCGTCAAGCTGATCGGCGAGGGCAAGCCAGTGGCCGAAGTGCTGGCCACGGTTGCGGCACTTGCTGCGGGCGCGCACCGTGCCTGACAGGGGCGCGCTTTTGCGGCTGCGAGGCGCTAGCCCGCCAGCCCCGGGATCGGCAGCCCGAAGGTCTGCGCCAGCAGCACAAAGTTCAGCGACAGCACCACCCCCGCGCCCAGCACGGCAAGCGTACGCACCAGCCGACTGCTGACATAGGGTCCCATGATGTCGGCCCGACCGGTAAAGATGACCAGCGCGATCATGGGAACCGGCAAGGCGATGCTTAGCACAACCTGGCTCATCACCAGCGCGTCGGTGGCGTTTACCCCAGCGGCGACCACGGCGAAGGCCGGAAGCATGGTGACCGCGCGGCGCACCCAGACCGGTATGCGGATGCGCAGGAACCCTTGCATGATCATCTGCCCGGCCATGGTGCCGACAACCGAGCTGGAAATGCCCGAAACGATCAGCGAAACCAAAAACACTGCCGCCGCAGCACCGCCCAGAAGTGGTGTCAGCATGTGGTAGGCGGTCTCGATTTCGGCAACGTCCGAATGGCCGTTATGAAACGCCGATGCCGCCATCATCACCATCGCCATGTTCACCATGCCCGCCACTGCAAGCGCCAGCACCACCTCGATATTCGAGAACTTCAGGATCTTGCGCCGCTCTTCTTCGTTGCGCAGGGGCGCGCGGGCTTGCGTTAACCCGGAGTGCAGGTAAATCGCGTGGGGCATCACGGTGGCACCGATAATGCCCACCGCGATGGTCAGCGCGGCGGCGTCGGGCAGTTGCGGGGTAACCATGCCCCAAGCCGCATCGCCCCAAGCTATAGGCGCGATTATGATTTCGATGAGATAGCAAAGCCCGATCACCGCCACCAGCGCGCCGATAATCAGCTCGATCGGGCGAAAGCCGCGCGCTTCGAACATGAGGATGCCGTAGGTCACAATGGCGGTGACCACCATGCCCGACATCAGCGGCATATCGAACAGCAGCGCAAGGCCGATTGCCCCGCCCAGAAACTCGGCGAGGTCGGTTGCCATGGCGGCAATTTCGGAAACCACCCACATCGCCAGCACTGCCGGGCGCGGAAAATGATCGCGGCAAAGTTCGGCAAGGTTGCTGCCTGTCACGATGCCCAGGCGCGCCGATAGCCCCTGAAACAGCATCGCGATCAGGTTGGCCATCAACACGACCCACAACAGCGCAAAGCCGTAGCCCGCCCCGGCCTGAATGTTTGTGGCGTAGTTGCCGGGATCCATATAGGCGATCGAGGCGATGATCGCTGGCCCTGCAAACAGCAGGATCGAGCGAGGCCCGCCACGCTTTCCTTCCAATACCGCCGCGATACCGCTGCGGGTGCGCACGGTGATCGAGCTATCGCGTCTGCCGCTCGGCATGAGTTGGAAGTCCTCGCAAACTCAGTTATCGCAAATGAAGCCTAGGCTACACTTTTGTCAACTGGCAAATTCCTGATGCTTTATCAACAAAACGCAAACATGTTCTGATAGGCGATAAAGTGAAGCCTCGGCTCTATCATGTTCCGGCATTTTCATGAATGATTGGTCAGCGTCGGCCCGACCCGCGCCAACAACAGGAGGCGCCCCATGCAGCAACCACCGCCGCAAGACAGCGACTCGGGCGCGCAAGCCGACCGTTTCAACCAGGCGCGCACGGCCAAGGCGATGACGCTGCTTGAGGACTACACCGAGATGATCGACGATCTGGTGCAGGCGCATGGCGAGGCGCGCATTACCGAAATTGCGCATCTGATGGGGGTTACTCACCCCACCGCCGCCAAGGCGGTCGCGCGGCTGAAACGCGAGGGACTGGCGGTATCGCGCCCCTATCGCGGGGTGTTTCTGACGGAAGCGGGCAGTGCCATGGCCGCAAGCGTGCGCGCGCGCCACCGGATTGTTGTCGATGTGCTGTTGGCGCTTGGCGTGCCTGCCGAGGCCGCCGAAACCGACGCCGAGGGCATGGAGCACCACGTTTCCGAAGCCACGCTGGCAGCGTTTGAGGCATTTCTGCGCCGCAAGGACCAAAGCGCACCCTAGCCCTTCGCTGGTTCGCGATGCGTTTGCCGCGTATCGTTATTGCGCGGGTTACGATAAATTGGTAATCGAACCTTACCAATTGCACCGAGGAGCGCGCCATGGCAACCATCACCTGCATCGAAGACCTCAAGCGCCTGCAACACCGCCGCGTGCCTCGGATGTTTTACGACTATTGCGAAAGCGGCAGCTATACCGAGCAGACCTTTCGCGAAAACACCTCGGATTTTACGCAGATCCGCTTGCGCCAGAAGGTCGCGGTCGACATGTCGAACCGCAGCCTAGCGGGCAGCATGATTGGGCAGCCGGTGACAATGCCGGTGGCGTTGGCCCCGGTCGGCTTTACCGGCATGCAAAGCGCCAATGGCGAGATCAAGGCAGCGCGCGCGGCCGAAGATTTTGGCGTGCCCTTCACGCTTTCGACGATGTCGATCAACTCGGTCGAGCAGGTCGCGGCGGCAACAAACAAGCCGTTCTGGTTTCAGCTTTATGTGATGCGCGACGAAGATTTCGTTGATGGCATGATCGCGCGGGCCAAGGTGGCGGGCTGTTCGGCGCTGGTGTTGACGCTGGATCTGCAAATCCTCGGGCAGCGGCACAAAGACCTTAAGAACGGGCTTTCCGCGCCGCCCAAGCTGACGCTTTCGACCATGCTGAACCTTGCCACCAAGGTGCGCTGGGGGCTTGGCATGTTGGGTGCGCAAAGCCGCACCTTTGGCAATATCGTGGGCCACGCGAAGGGCGTGGAAAACATGAGTTCGTTGAACGCCTGGACGAATGAGCAATTTGACCCGCGGCTTGATTGGTCCAAGATCGCGCGTATCCGAGATCAGTGGGGCGGCAAGCTGATCTTGAAAGGAATTCTTGACGCTGAAGATGCGCGCATTGCCGCCGATTTCGGGGCCGATGCGATCATCGTTTCCAACCACGGCGGGCGCCAGCTTGATGGCGCGCTGTCGGCCATTCGCAAGCTGCCCGAGATCGTGGCGGCGGTGGGCGACCGTATCGAGGTGCACATGGATAGCGGCATCCGCTCGGGGCAAGACGTGCTGAAGGCGCTCGCGCTTGGGGCCAAGGGCACCTACATCGGGCGCGCCTATATCTACGGGCTGGGGGCGATGGGGCAAGCGGGCGTGACCACAGCGCTTGAGGTTATCCGCAAAGAGTTGGACATCTCATTGGCGCTGTGTGGCGAGCGCGACGTCGCAGCGTTGCGGCGCGAAAACCTGTTGGTGCCCAAAGGCTTTTTTGACGCCTACGAGTAAGGCTCAGCCCTTCGGCGCAAGCAGGCGAAGCGCGGCGCGGATCAGGCGGGGGGTGTCTACCGCTTCTGGGTTGGCCGAGGCTTCAGCCACAGCGGCGGCGGCGTCGGTGGCGGAATAGCCGAGGTTGGCAAGTGCGGACATCGCCTCGACCGTGGCCGAGGGTTGCGCCGTGGCGGCGGGTTTGCGGGGGCCGGGGGTCGTTGCCTCGATCACCACATCGGTGGCGGACAGATCGACGCTGAGCGCGCCACCCATCGACATGACTGCGGGCGCCTTGCCTTTCAGTTCCAGCACCACGCGCTGCGCGAGTTTCGGCCCGATGCCGGGAGCGGCGCGCACGCTTGCCCAATCGCCCAAGGCAATCGCGCGCCCCAGCGTATCGGGGCCGAGTGTGCCAAGGATCGACAGCGCCGCCTTGGCCCCCACGCCCTGCACCGAAATCAGCAGCCGGTGCCATTCCTTTTCCTGCAAGGTGGTAAAACCGAACAGTTGCAACAGGTCTTCGCGCACCAAAAGCTCGGTATAAAGCGCAGCGGCTTGGCCCACCGGGGGCAGGGCGGCAGCGGTGCGGCTGGATATGTGCACGATATAGCCTACACCGCGCACATCGATCAGCACCTGATCAAGCCCCCGGTGCAATATCACACCCGCGATGCGCCCGATCATGCCACACCCCGCATCGCGCGCTGCATTCGCCCCGCGCTTTGCAGATGGTGCGCATGGCAGATCGCTATTGCCAGCGCGTCGGCGGCATCTGGCCCTGCCAGTTCAACGCCGGGAAGCTGAAAGCGCACCATATGCGCGACCTGCACCTTGTCGGCGTGGCCTACGCCCACCACCGCCTTTTTCACGGCGTTCGGTGCGTATTCGCCCACCGTCAACCCTGCCTGTGCGGGCACCAGCAGCGCAATGCCGCGCGCCTGCCCCAGCTTTAGCGTGGCGACCGCATCTTTGTTGACAAAGGTCTGTTCCACCGCCGCCGCCTCGGGGGCATAGCGCGCCACCACTTCGCTTAGCGCAACGTGGAGCGACAGCAGGCGCAGCGCCAGATCATCGCCTTCTGAGTGAATCACGCCATTGGCGATGTGGCTAAGGCGCGAGCCCGCCATCTCGATCACACCCCAGCCGAGGTTACGAAGACCGGGGTCTATTCCAATAACACGCATGCCGCCCTGCTCTGTTGCTTTTTTCACGCAGTAGCACGAAAAGCGAACATCGCAAAGCCAGAACCGAGTTTCTGCGCTGCAGCAATGAAATTGTCGTTCTGTGTGGTCCGGCGCAAGAAAACGCTACTTTTCGCCCACGGCCAGACACTTTCCGCTACGATATGCTGGACGCGGCAAGGCACTCTTAAATGCCTGCAAAGCCATGCAAAACTTGCATGACGGGGCTGTCTGGGCTGCGCTTGCTAACATAATCCGCCACGACTATGTGCGCCTTCGAAGGGTAGATGCCCTCGAATTGAGCAGAATGTAAAAGGAACTATTACCATGTCCGCCTTCGACACCAACCGCGTCATGATGCAGCCCCGTCAAATGGGCCTTATCTCGCGCTTCGTAGCCACCGTCGCCGTCTGGAACGATGCCCGCACCACGCGCAATGAACTTGCCAAGCTGAGCGACCGCGAGCTTGACGATATCGGTCTGACCCGTGGTGACATCGACCGGGTTTCCGCCCGCCGCTAAGTCGAACCGTCTACCGCGGTTCGCACCGCCAAAAGGCCGCGCCGATGCATTCGGCGTGGCCTTTTTCTTAGCGCAGAAGATGTCAGCGAAGATAGGGGCGAAGCTGTGCTGAAACCATTTGCGTCAGCGCATCAGCGCTTAGCACCCATGCTCCGGCCTGTTCAACCACTGTGCCGTTGCGCAGCAGGTCAAGACGTTGGTTGTAGGTGTCAGCACCAAGCTGCGCGTGCAGCCCGCCCTTGATTACCAAGAACGAGAGCAGAATGATTGCGAGCGGGCGCAACCAGATCATGCGGCGGCGGCGGCGCGGCCTTAGCGCGGCATAGGCCGACCGGCCCAGAGTGCCCACGGCCTCAAACGCACCGCCAGCGAGATTGATACGCTCAATGCGTTCAAGCCTCGTATAGAAGTTTTGCAGGTTGTGATCGACCATGACACCTTTTCAGTCACCGCGTTTTGGCGTGACGTCGGGGCAGTATGGCATAGATTGCGGCTATGCGACGCAGGAAGTTCGCTTACTGTTCTCGAGTCAGAACCAGTGTTGTCCAGTCTGCGTATTCGTTTCTGGAACGTAGCGAAAAGCCAAACGATTGGTAGGTTTCAACCACCTCATCGCCTTGTTCATTCAGTATTCCAGAGAGAATCACCAGCCCGCCCACGCGCAAATTCTCCGCCATATCGGGGGCAAGTGCGATCAGCGGGCCCTTCAGGATATTGGCAAAGACAAGGTCGAAGGGCGCGGCCTGGGCAAGATCGGGGTGCCCGAACCCGGCCGCCTCTAAGCAAATTACCCGGTCGGCTAGCCCGTTCGCCTCGACATTGGCGCGCGCGGTGTCAACCGCCACCGGGTCGATATCCGACGCGATCACCCGCCCCGGCCAGATTTTTGCCGCCGCCATTGCCAGCACCGCCGTGCCACAGCCGATATCGGCCACGTTCTCGGCGCGCCAACCTTCGCGACTAAGGGTATCGAGTGCGGTTAGGCAGCCGAGCGTGGTGCCGTGGTGGCCGGTGCCAAAGGCCATTGCCGCCTCGATCAACAGCGCTACCGCATCGGGCGGCACTTTGTCGGCATCATGCGCGCCGTATACGAAAAAGCGCCCGGCGACCACGGGGCGCAATTCGCGGCGCACATGCGCAACCCAGTCGGTTTCGGGCAGTTCTGATACGGCGAAAGGCTCGGCGCCGTAGGCTGCGGCAAGCAGCGCCAGAACCACCTCATCGGGGCTTTCAGTATAATAGGCGCCAACCTCCCAACGCTCTGATCCATCCTCGATTTCGCCCACGCCAACGCCATAGGGCGCGGGATCAAGGCTTTCGAGCCGTTCGCCCAAATCCTCGGCGGTTTCGCGGCTGGCAAGGGTGGTGAAGGCGGTAAAGGTGGGCATGGCGGCTCCTTGGCGGTCGGGCGCAGTAAGAGGCAATTGGGGCGCAGGTCAAGAGTAGGCGCACCGCGCCCGCACACGCGAAGGCATTTTGACGATCGACGCTTAGGTCTTGAGACCAATCGGGCAGGCGACGCCAGTACCACCAATGCCGCAATAGCCTTGCGGGTTCTTGGCCAGATATTGCTGATGGTAGTCTTCGGCAAAGTAAAAGCGGGGCGCGGGCAGGATTTCGGTGGTGATCGGCCCGTATCCGGCGGCGGCAAGGCGCGGCGCGTAGGCCGCGCGCGAGGTGGTTGCGGCCTCGGCCTGTTCGGCGTCATAGGTGTAGATGCCGGAGCGGTATTGCGTGCCCCGATCGCCCCCCTGCCGCATACCTTGCGTCGGATCATGGTTTTCCCAGAAGGTGGCAAGTAGGGCCGCATAGCTGATCTTTGCAGGATCAAAAGTCAGGCGCACCACTTCGTTATGCCCGGTCATGCCGGTGCAAACCTCTTTGTAGGTCGGGTTCTCTGTTAGCCCGCCCGCATAGCCGACGGCGGTTAGCCATACCCCCGGCAGTTGCCAGAAAATCCGCTCGACACCCCAAAAGCAGCCCATTCCGAACATCGCCTGCACCATCCCTGCAGGGGCCGGCGCATCGAGCGGGAAGCCCGAAAGGAAATGCGGCTCGGTAATCGGCATGGGCGTGCTGCGGCCGGTAAGCGCCTCGGCGGCGGTGGGCAGGCGGTCGGGTCGGTGCATGACGATCTCTCCCTTTGCGCCAAAGATAGGGGGCAAAGCGGAACTTACCAGTCAGAGCCGCGCGCTGAACACCGTCTCGTTACCCTTTTCGGGATGGCGCGGGATCATCAGCGCCAGTGAAAGCGAAACGCCCGCCATACCGGCGGCCAGCAAGAACACCGCCGAGGGGTCGGTGACCCAGAGATAACCGAGGGCGGCAGGCAGAGCGACGGCGGCGATGTGGTTGATGGTAAAGGCCACGGCTGCGGTGGGCGCAATATCGGCAGGGTCGGCGATTTTCTGGAAATAGGTCTTTAACGCAAAGGCCATCGCAAAAAAGAGATGGTCGGCCACATAAAGGCCAGCAGCAAACAGTGGCCCCAGATCGAACTGATACAGCGCGCCGTACCCCAGAAACACCGCAGCCAGCCCGGTATATTCGATCATCAAAGCCCGCTTTTCGCCAAAATGCGCGACCAGGCGGCCCAAAAGCGGCGCCACCACGATATTGGCGGCGTAGTTGATGAGGAAAAGCGAGGTCAGCGCCTGCACGTCAAAGCCGAAACGCTCGACCATCATGAAGGCCGCAAAGACCACGAAAATCTGGCGCCGCGCGCCCGCCATGAATTGCAGCGCGTAGTAAAGCCAATAGCGGCGGCGCAGCAGCAGCCGCTTGATCTGCGGATTGGGCGCCTCAAAGCGCGGAAAGGCCAAGGCGGCAAAAACCGCCATCAGCGCGGTGCTGCCCCCGGCAATGCCGAAAACCAGTTCGTAGCTTAGATTGAAGCGGTGCCAGGTAAGCACCAGCAACCCGTACGCCAACAGCGACGCGCCTGAAGATACCGCCACGATCCGCCCCAAGCGGCGCGGCGCTTCGGCCTTTGTAGTCCATTGCAGTTGCAGCGACTGGTTCACCGTTTCGAAATAGTGGAACCCGATCGACGACAGCAGCGTCAGCGTCAGCAACCCCGCAAAGCTGGGGAAGGCCGCAGTCAGCGCGGTGGCCACGCCCAAAAGCACCAGCGCCGAAAGCGCCAGCACCTGTTCGCGCATCAGCCAAAGCACGACGATCACCCCGATCGCCAGAAACCCCGGCACCTCTCGCACCGATTGCAGCCAGCCGATCTCTCGCCCCGTAAAGGCGGCGCGCTCGATGACGAAATTGTTGATCAGCGCCGACCATGTGGCGAAGGAAATCGGCTGCGCAGCCGCCATCAGATACAGCAACGCCTCGGGCCGCCGCCAGCGGGGCAGCGACTTGGCCTCTTCCAGCGTGGTGGCGGTGCGGGCAAACAGCATGGGCGCTTTTGTGGCAGCGAGGCGTAGCAAGCGAAAGGGGGAATCGTGCGTCACGCTTGCGTGATGGCGGGATGAAAAACGCGGCGGCTGCGTCATTGCCTTCAGGGTGCCGTGGGAGACGGCGCCCGTAACCCAAGGGAGCACGACATGACCCGCAAGATCACCATCCTCGCCGCCCTTCTGGCAAGCCTTGCAGCACCTGCGCTGGCAGAGACAGGTATTGGCAGCGCCGATACCAGCCTTGGCAAAGTGTTGGTCGATGCCAATGGCATGACGCTTTACAGCTACGATGCCGATGCCGGTGGCATGTCGGCCTGCTACGACACCTGCGCGGCAAACTGGCCACCGCTACTGGCCCCGGCGGGGGCGATGGCCGAGGGCACCTTTGGCCTGACCACGCGCACCGACGGTGCGATGCAATGGACCTATGCGGGCAAGCCGCTTTACCTCTGGGTCAAAGATACGAAACCGGGCGATGTGACCGGCGACGGCGTCGGTGGAGTGTGGCACATTCTCAAGACCAACTGACCGCAAGGGGGCGTCTTGGGCGCAAGCGTGACCATGCTGGACGAGATCGAGGCGGCGATACCCTCGCTACGGCGCTATGCCTTTGCGCTGCTGCGCGACCGTGCCGCCGCCGACGATCTGGTGCAGGATTGCCTTGAACGCGCGCTGGCCCGTCATGCGGGCTGGCGCGGCGAGGGTAGCGTGCGCGCGTGGCTTTACCGCATTCTGCTCAACCTTTACCGCGACGGGCTGCGCCGCCGCCCGGCCGGGGTACATCTGTCGCTGGTCAACTCGGGCGTTGTGGCCGAACTGGCGCGCCCGGGCGCACAGGAAGGGCACATGGCGCTGGCCGAGGTTGCCACGGCTATGGCCAAGCTGCCCGATGATCAGCGCCAGGCGCTGTTGTTGGTGGCGCTGGAAGGCATGCGGCTGGCCGAGGCGGCGGCAGTGCTGGGTATTGCCGAAGGCACGCTCGCGTCGCGGTTGGGGCGGGCACGGGCGGCGCTGCGCGCAGCCACGGGGCGCGATGAGAGCCGAAGTGAAAGGACCGCCGAGACATGAGCGAGCGTAAACCCGTGGCCGAAGCGGAACTATTGGCATGGCGGCACGGCGCGCTGCCTGCGCGCGAGCGCGAAACACTTGCGGCCCGCATCAAGACCGATCCTGCCGCCACCGCAACGCTGGCCGAATGGGACCGCCAAGACGCTAGCCTTACCGCGCTATACGGCCCCATCTCCGCCGAACCGTTGCCCGAGGTGATGCGCGCGCAGTTGCAAGCGGCGTCCGGCAAGACCAACCGCAGCGTGGCCGCGCGCTGGCCAGCGCTCGCCCGCCTTGCCGCGGCGATTGCGCTCGTGGCCATTGGTGCTGCGGGCGGCTGGGGCGCGGCGCAATTGCGACCAGCCGCCACTGCCGCACCCGGCGCAGCGTTGGCGGCGATCCGCGCGCATCAAACTTTTGCGCTCGAGGTGGCGCACCCGGTCGAGGTGGCGGCCAGCGACGCCGAGCATCTTACGCGCTGGCTGTCCAATCGCCTTGGCCATTCGATTCAGGCACCCGATTTTGCCACCTTTGGCTTTGCGCTGCTGGGTGGGCGCATTCTACCGGCTGAAACCGGCACGGCGGCGGTGTTTTTGTATGAAAACGACAGCGGCCAGCGCATCACTCTGTATGCAAGCCCCGGCGATGGCACCGACGATGCCGCGTTCCGCTTTGTGGAAGCCGGGGCGACGCAAGGCTTCTGGTGGGTCGATAGCGGGCTGCGCTATGCGCTGGTGGGCGAGGTTGCGCGCGAGGCGCTGCGCGCCATTGCCACCGCAGCGTGGGATCAGTTGATCTAAAGCGGCGTCCGACCTCGTCAATCACCTCTGCAGCGCGCGCTGTTGAGCGCTGCCGCCGCCTGAATGAGCGCGATCAACGCCGCTTCGTCGATTGCGTCGCCTTGGCGAAAATCTATTGCACGCCGGATTTTGCCGTCGAGGCTGGCATTGAAAAGACCGGACGGGTCGGCAAGTGCGGCACCTTTGGCAAAGGTCATCTTGACGGTGTTGCGATAGGTTTCGCCGGTGCAGATCATGCCATCGCGATACCAGACCGGAACCCCGCGCCACTTCCACTCCTCAGTCACCTCAGGGCGGGTTTGCCGGACCAAGGCACGCAGCCGCGCCAGCATCTCGCCGCGCCAGTCGCCCAGCTCGGCGATCCTGGCGTCGATCAGATCCGAAGGTGATTTTGCAGTTCAGGCGCGTTCGGGCTCATGCTGCTTGCCTTCCACGTTCCAGACCGCCCAAGCCTTTCGCAGGGCAATGTGCTATTCGGTTAGGCAAGCCTAGCGCGGGCATCTGCGGTTGCCTAGCATCGCAGCGGCGCGGCATGCGCGCCGGCCCAGCCTTACAGAAAGCTCTGCGGGTCGATATCGACCGCCAGCCGTATCTGCGCGGGTAGCTTGAGCTGCGCAAGCCATTCGCTCAGCGCGGCTTGCAAGGGGGCGGCGCGATCTGCCTTGACCAGTAGGCGCACCCGGTGACGCCCGCGCACCCGCGCAATGGGGGCTGCGGCGGGGCCATAAAGCTCTGCCCCGATCCGCTTTAGCGGTGCGGAGCGGCGCGCAAGTTCGCTGGCAAAGTCGAACACCTGCGCCAAGTTCTGCCCGGAAAGGATGATCCCCGCCATACGCCCGAAAGGCGGCACCCCCGCCGCCTTGCGCCCCGCCGCCTCGGCGCGCCAGAACCCCTCTTCGTCGCCCGCCAGAATGGCGTGGATCACCGGGTGGTCGGGCTGATGGGTCTGCAACAGCGCCACGCCGGGCCGTTCTGCCCGCCCGGCCCTCCCGGCAACCTGGCGCATCAGCTGAAACGTGCGTTCGGCTGCGCGCATGTCTGACCCTTGCAGGCCCAGATCGGCGTCGATCACCCCGACAAGTGTCAGATGCGGAAAGTTGTGCCCCTTGGCCACGATCTGGGTGCCGATGATGATGTCGGCACCGCCCGCCGCAATCGCCTCGATCGCCTCTTTCAAGGCGCGAGCGCTGGCGAACAAATCCGACGACAGCACTGCCAGGCGCGCGTCGGGAAACCGCTCTGCCACCTCTTCGGCCAACCGCTCTACCCCCGGCCCCACCGCCGACAGTCGCCCTACCGCGCCGCACGCAGGGCACGCGGCGGGGATCGGTTCGGTTTCGCCGCACTGATGGCACATGAGCCGCTTGAGAAACCGATGCTCGACCATCCGCGCATCGCAGTGGCGGCACCCGATCTGGTGACCGCACGCGCGGCAAACGGTGACCGGGGCATAGCCGCGCCGGTTGAGAAACAGCATCGCCTGTTCGCCCGCATCCAGCCGCGCTTGCACCTCGCCGACAAGCGTGGGCGAGATCCAGCGCCCCGGTTCTTGCGCCTCGGCGCGCAGGTCGATGGCGCGCATTTCGGGCAGTTCGGCCACGCCAAAGCGGCTGGCCAGCGCGATACGCGCGTATTTGCCTGCATCTGCGTTCACCCATGTCTCAAGGCTTGGAGTGGCCGAGGCCAGCACCACCTGCGCCCCGCAGAGCGATGCCCGCAGCACTGCCATGTCGCGCGCATTGTAAAGCGCGCCTTCCTCTTGCTTGTAGCTGGTGTCGTGTTCCTCATCGACGACGATCAAGCCTAGGTCGCGGAATGGCAGAAACAGCGCCGAACGCGCGCCGACCACCAGTTGCACCCCGCCCGACCCGGCCATCCGCCATAGGCGGCGACGCTCGGCCTGAGTCTGGCCTGAATGCCACTCGCCGGGGCGTGCGCCAAAGCGCGCCTCGACCCGGGCCAGAAAGGCACCCGTCAGCGCAATTTCGGGCAAAAGCACCAGCGCCTGGCGCCCTTGCGCAAGGCATTCGGCCACCGCCTCAAGGTAAACCTCGGTCTTGCCTGAGCCGGTGACGCCCTGCAGCATCGTGGTGCCGTACTCGCCACCCCGCACCGCTGCGCGCAACTGTGCCGCCGCGGCAGCCTGATCGTCGGCCAGCACCAAACCGGGCAGCGCCGGATCGAGCCGGGCAAAGGGCGCATCGCGCGGGCTGTCGGCCTCTTGCACGGCGCCGCTTGTCACCAACCCCTTGACTACCGCGGCCCCCACCCCGGCCAGCGCCGCGAGTTCGGCCAGCGCAAAGCCTGCGCCGCCGTGGTCTTCAAGCACGCGCAGCACCCGCGTGCGCGCCTCGGTCATTCGCTCGGGCACGCCCGTGCCCATGCGGTAAACCTTGCGCATCCCCGGCGGGTCGCCCAAGCCCGGCGCCCGCGTGGCCAGTCGCAGCATCACCGAAAGCGGCGTCAGCGTGTAATCTGCCATGCGTTGCAAAAAGGTCAGCATCGCGCCCGTCAGCGGCGCAGCATCAAGCACGCGCAGAATCGAACGCACCTTGGCGGGGTCATAGCCGCCCTCGCCCGCGCCCCAGACGACGCCAAGAACCCGACGCGGCCCCAGTGGCACCTCGACCAGCGCACCGCCAAAACACCCGCTTTCGGGGGCGCAGTAATCCAGCGGTCGGCCCACCGGTTCGGCGGTCAGCACTGCCACCAGCGCGCCCGCCTCGAAATGACTTGGCTCATCCATGCGGGCACCAAAGCACTTTCTGGCCAACGGCGGGGGCATTTTCATACCAACGACGCACCGGTTTTTTTCGCACGGGACGCGCCGGCGGTGGGGTAAGGCGCGAATGCGCCGTAAGGGGGCAGGCAGGCGTGCTTCGGCGTGTTTGGGGTTCCGGCGGAGCGCACTTTGCGCTATCAGGCGGGCAAACCTTGCGCAGGAGCCGCCTCATGAAATTCTTCGTCGATACCGCCGATGTCGCCGCCATCCGAGAGCTCAATGAGCTTGGCATGGTCGATGGTGTGACAACAAACCCTTCGCTGATCCTGAAATCGGGGCGCGACATTGTCGAAGTGACCAAGGAAATCTGCGGCATCGTATCGGGCCCGGTTTCGGCCGAAGTGGTCGCCACCGACGCGAAAACGATGATCTCCGAAGGTCTGACGCTGGCCAAGATCGCCCCCAATATCGCGATCAAGGTGCCCCTGACGTGGGACGGACTGACCGCCTGCAAGGCTTTCGCATCCGAAGGCCACATGGTCAACGTCACGCTCTGTTTCTCGGCGGCGCAAGCGATTCTTGCGGCCAAGGCGGGCGCTAGTTTCATCAGCCCCTTCATCGGGCGGCTGGATGATAACAACTACGACGGCGTTCAGCTGATCGAAGACATCCGCACCATCTACGACAACTATGGCTTCAAGACCGAAATTCTTGCGGCCTCGATCCGTTCGGTCAACCACATCACCGATTGCGCGCGCATTGGTGCCGACGTCATCACCGCACCGCCCGCCGTTATCAAGGCGATGGCGAACCATGTTCTGACCGACAAGGGGCTGGAGCAGTTCTTGAAAGACTGGGCAAAGACCGGCCAAAAGATCGGCTGAAATAAACCCTGATTTTTCGTTCGAGTAGTGTAAGCTGGCGCAAAAATGACCACCGGTACAGTCGGGGATACGGGCATGAGCGAACAGGCATTGGCAAATCAGCTGCGTGATAAGATTATCCGCGATCCCGAGGTTGTGCTCGATGATCGGGATGTGATGCGCGCGCTGGTGGCGGCGAATGACCGCGCGATGGGCGGCAATATCGTCGATCTGCGCGGTGTGGCGATGGAGCGGCTGGAGGCACGGCTGGAGCGGCTGGAAGATACCCACCGTTCCGTCATTGCAGCCGCGTATGAAAACCTTGCAGGCACCAACCTTATTCACCGCGCCGTGCTGAGCATGCTCGACCCGCTGACCTTCGAGGATTTTCTGCACAACCTTGGCAGCGAAGTCGCCGAAACGCTGCGCGTCGATTCGGTGCGTCTGGTGTTGGAAAGCGTGCATTCCGAGAATGAACCGGCGCTGCGCCATTTGGGCGATGTGCTTTGCGTGGCGGAACCGGGTTTTGTGCAGGAATACATGCGCGGCGAGCGCAATGGCCAGCCGCGCGCCGTTGTGCTGCGCCAGACGCAGACCAATTCCGATGCCATCCACGGCGCAAAAGCCGAGTGGATTCGCTCTGAGGCGCTGATGCGGCTTGATTTCGGCGAAGGTCGCCTGCCGGGGATGCTGGTGTTGGGGGCCGAAGACCCACATCAGTTCAAGCCCTCGCACGGGACCGACCTTCTGGCGTTCTTTTCGGGCGTGTTCGAGCGGGCAATGCGCCGCTGGCTTGGCTGAGATGACGCCGGGGTTTTCACCCGCAGCGGCCGACGCACTGGCAACATGGCTGGATCAGATGCGCGCACTTGATGGCGCGGCGGATCATACCATTACCGCCTACCAAGCAGATGTGGCCGACTTTCTGACCTTTCTTTGCGCCCATCGCGGCGCAGGGCTGGGTCTTGGCGGGCTGGCCACGGTCAGCCAATCGGACATGCGCGCGTTTCTTGCGGCCGAGCGGGGCCGGGGTTTGGGCGCGCGCTCGCTGGCGCGGCGGCTTTCAGCGATCAAGGGATTCATCCGCTGGCTGGCCGACCGCGAGGGGTTTGATGCCACGCATGTGCTGGCAGCACGCGCGCCGAAATATCCGCGCTCGCTGCCGCGCCCTTTGTCGGAAGACGGTGCGCGCGATGTGATCGAAAGCGTCGAGGCCGAGGCCGCCGAGCCTTGGGTAGCGGCGCGTGACGGGGCGGTGCTGACGTTGCTATATGGCTCGGGCTTGCGGGTTTCAGAGGCGCTTGGCCTGAGCGGCGCTGATCTGCCGCTGGCCAGCGCGCTGCGGATTCGCGGCAAGGGCGGGCGCGAGCGGATGGTGCCGGTTTTGCCCGCCGCCCAAGACGCCATCGCGGAATACCTGCGCCTTTGCCCCTACCGGATGACGCCCACAGAGGCGCTGTTTCGCGGCGTGCGCGGTGGCGCGCTAAACCAGCGGCAGGTGGCGCGCGTGATGGAGCGCGCGCGCATGGCCTTGGGGCTGCCTGCAACCGCCACGCCGCATGCGTTGCGCCATTCGTTCGCGACGCATCTTTTGGCTGCAGGGGGCGATTTGCGCGCCATACAAGAGCTGCTCGGCCACGCCAGCCTTGCCACGACCCAAATTTATACCGCCGTCGATAGTGCCCGCCTGATGCAGATCTATTCTGCGGCACACCCCCGCGCCTAAGCACGCCGTGCGATTGTCACTGGCCCGAATTTGCGTCATGACTGGGCCATGACGCTGCGTTCCAAAGCCCTTTTCGTTCATCTGCTGACCGCAACCGGCGCGGTGCTGGCGATGCTGGCCATGCTGAAGGCCGTGCAGGGCGAGTTTAGCCTGATGTTTCTGTGGCTACTTGGCGCGCTGATCGTCGATGGCGTCGATGGGCCGCTAGCGCGCCGCTACGACGTCAAGAAAAACTGGCCCACATACGACGGCGTGCTGCTTGATCTGATCATCGACTATCTGACCTATGTTTTTATCCCGGCGTTCGCGCTGTTTCATTCGGGCTTGCTGCCGGGTTGGACCGGTTGGTTGGCGATCATCGTCATCACCTATGCGTCGGTTGTCTATTTTGCCGATACTCGCATGAAAACCAAGGATTGTTCTTTCGCAGGCTTTCCTGCTTGCTGGAACATGGTGGTGCTGGTGCTGTTCGCGGTGCAGCCGAGTTTCTGGGTTATGCTTGGGGTGGTGGTGGTGCTTTCGGGCGCGATGTTCACCAATTTACGCTTCATCCATCCGGTGCGCACGGCGCGTTGGCGCGCTGTGTCGCTGCCCGTCGCCATCGCCTGGACCGGGTTTGCCGTCTGGTCTGCCTGGGTTGATTTTGACCCGACAAGTTGGGCGCGGTGGGGGTTGATTGCGAGTTCGGCGTATCTGCTTCTTGTCGGGCTGGTGCAGCAGGCGTTGCCGCCCGCGGAAAAGGCCACCTAAAGCCGCGTCAGAACCACCCCGGCGACGATCAAGACCCCTGCCAGCGCCTTCATCGGGCGCATCCGCTCGCCAAACCAGAGCCAGCCGATCAGCACCGCAAACAGGATCGAGGTCTCGCGCAGCGCCGCCACCACGGCAATCGGCGCCACGGTCATGGCCCAGATCGACACTGCATAAGCACCATAAGAAGCCGCCGAGGCCACGCCGCCCAACGCCCAGCCGCGCAAGCCCCCCGCCAGCACTCCCCACCCGCGCCAAAGCACCATGCCCGAGGCGAACAGAATCCCGTCGAGCACGAAAATCCAGCCGACATAGGCAATCGCATCGCCCGAAACCCGCGCCCCAAGCCCGTCGATCAGCGTGTATGATGCCGTGGCCGCTGCGGAGCCAAGCGCGAATGGCAGCAAGCGGCGGCTTTCGCCATCAGTGAAAACCCCGCGTGCCATCATCAAAATGCCAAGACCCAGCACCACGATGCCCGCATATTGCGCGCGACTGATTGCGTCAGGCAGAAACAGCGCCCCCACAATCGCAACCACCATTGGTGCCGCCCCCCGTGCGATGGGATAGACGCGGCTCAGATCGCCGTGGTCATAGGCATGGGTGAGAAAGAACTTGTAGCCGAAATGGGTGCAACCTGCGGCCAAAACCCAAGGCAGCGCCTCGATGTTCAGCAATGGCCGATTGAGCGCGACGGCAAGGCCTATTGGCACCTCCATTACCGACAGCACCACCATGCCGCCGATCTTGGAAGACCCGACCTTAATCATGGCATTCCAGAGCGCGTGCAAAAAAGCCGCCCCCAGAACCGCCAGCAAAACGCCCAGTGACATCGTGCCTCCTGCCCTTATGCGCCATCGGTAAGCGTGCGCTGCGGCGCGCGCAAGCATCAGGGTTGGTTGTGCACGCATGAAGGGGGGCTGCGCGCTGACACCTGTTTTGCCGCACGCGCCTGGCACCTAGATTTGGGTCGTCAGGGCTGGAGGCGGAAATGGGAATGTTGGTTGACGGCGCGTGGCAAAGCGCGTGGTACGACACCGCCGCAACCGGCGGCGCGTTTCAGCGCAGCGCAGCGCAGTTTCGCAACTGGGTCACGTCGGATGGTGCTGCGGGGCCAAGTGGCGAGGGTGGCTTTCCCGCAGCCTCGGGGCGCTATCACCTTTATGTCTCTTACGCCTGCCCTTGGGCGCACCGCGCGCTGATCTTTCGCGCGATCAAGGGGCTTACCCCCCACATCGGCGTTTCGGTTGTGCATCCTGACATGCTGGCCGAAGGCTGGACCTTTGCGCGCGACTTTGACGGAGCCACCGGCGACGGGCTTTTTGACCTGCCGTTTCTGCGCGACCTCTATACCCGCGCCGATCCGCACTATTCGGGCCGCGTCACGGTGCCGGTGCTCTGGGACCGCGAACGGGGCACGATTGTCAGCAACGAATCCTCCGAGATCATCCGCATGTTCAATGTGGCTTTCGACGGACTGACCGGCAATGCCGACGATTACTGGCCCACCGACTTGCGCGCCGAAATCGAGGCGGTGAATGCGCGCATCTACGACACGGTCAACAACGGCGTCTACAAGGCGGGTTTTGCCACTACGCAGACGGCCTACGACAAGGCCGTGCACACGCTGTTCGACAGCGTCGACTGGCTTGAGGCGCGGCTGGGGCAGGGCCGCTACCTGATGGGCGCGCGCCTGACCGAGGCCGACTGGCGGCTGTTCACCACGCTGGTGCGGTTCGACTCGGTTTATCATTTGCATTTCAAATGCAACCGCAAGCGGCTGATCGATTACCCCAACCTCTGGGCCTACACGCGCGATCTTTATCAGCACCCCGGCGTGGCCGCGACGGTGCGGCTGGATCATATTGTGCGCCACTATCATTTCAGCCACGAGACAATCAGTCCGCACCGGATCATTCCGATCAACCCGGTGCTGGATTTTGACGCTCCGCACGGGCGCGGCTAGGCGCGGGGGCTCGCAATTGGCGGCCCAAGTGCCTAGGTCTTGCGGGTAACCGCATACGGGAGAGTAACCATGAGCTACACCATCAACCGCACCATCAGCGGCGCGACCTTTGACGAAGTTGACGCCCGCACCCGCGCCGCACTGGCCGAAAAGGGTTTTGGCGTGCTGACCGAAATCGACGTGAAGGCGACGATGAAGAAAAAGCTCGATGCCGATATGTCCGACTACCGCATTCTTGGCGCCTGCAACCCGGGCATGGCGCACAAGGCGATCGGAATGGAGCCGCGCGTTGGTGCGATGCTGCCGTGCAACGTGATCTTGCGCGCAGTTGACGGCGGCGTAGAGGTCAGCGCGATTGACCCGGTTGCCTCGATGCAGGCGATCGACAACGCGGGGCTCAAGGACGTGGCCGCACAGGTGCGCGACATGATGCGCGCCGCGGTTGCGGCAATTTGAAGGCCCGTAGCGCCTTTATTATATATAGGCTTTAGGGTGCCGGGGGCGCGAAGCCCCCGGCTTTTTCATGCCAGCGCGTCGTCGCAGCGTGCGCAGATGCCGGTGTGGCTGTGCTGGCCAACATCGGGCAGGATCTTCCAGCAGCGTTCGCATTTGGCGCCTTCGGCCAGTTCGAACACCACCGCGATGCCCGCCACCTCGGGCAACCGGAAGCTTTCTTGCGGTGCCGGGGTTGCTGTCAGTTCCAGCGACGAGGTGATGCAGAGATCGGCGAAATCGACCGATTTCAGCGCGGCAAGCAGGCCTGCATCGTCCACATGCACCACCGGTGCCGCCTCAAGGCTGGCCCCGATCACCTTTGCGGCGCGCTGCACCTCTAGTGCCGCAGTCACGGCACGGCGGGCGCGCCGGATACCTTCCCACTTTGCCGCCAAGGGCTCGTTCAGCCAGTCGGCGGGGGTGACGGGCATATCGACCAGATGCACCGACGAGGCCTCACCGGGGAAGCGGCTGAGCCAGACATCTTCCATCGTAAACACCAGAATTGGCGCAAGCCACGTGGTCAGGCGGTGGAACAGCAGGTCCAGCACCGAGCGCGCCGCGCGCCGTGTGGCGCCCGATGTCGCGTCGCAGTAAAGCGCGTCTTTGCGGATGTCGAAGTAGAAGGCCGACAGATCCACCGTGGCAAAGGTGAACAGCGCCTGAAACACACCCTGAAAATCATAGGCCGTATAGCCCTTGCGAACGACATGGTCGAGCTCGGCCAGACGGTGCAGCATCCACTGTTCCAGCTCTGGCATGTCTTCGGGGGCGACGCGTTCGGCCTCGGTGAAACCTGCAAGGTTGCCCAGCATGAAGCGCATGGTGTTGCGCAGGCGGCGATAGCTATCGGCCACGCCTTTCAGGATTTCCTTGCCGATGCGCTGGTCGTTGGTGAAATCGACCTGCGCCACCCAGAGGCGAAGGATGTCGGCGCCGTATTGGGTGATTACCTCTTGCGGCAGAATCGTGTTGCCGATCGACTTGGACATCTTCATGCCCTTTTCGTCGAGCGTGAAGCCGTGCGTCAGCACCGCGCGATACGGCGCGCGGCCCTTGGTGGCGCAGGCTTGCAACATGCTGGAATGGAACCAACCGCGGTGCTGGTCGGTGCCTTCAAGGTACAGGTCGGCAATGCCGTCGGGCGCACCATCGGCACGGTCGCGCAGCACGAAGGCGTGGGTTGAGCCGCTGTCGAACCACACATCAAGCACGTCGAACACCTGATCGTAAGCCGCCGCGTCATGCAACCCGGCCAGCATCTTTTCCTTGAAGCCGGGCACATACCATACATCCGCCCCATCATCTTCGAAGGCGCGCACGATGCGGGCATTGACCTGCGGATCGCGCAGCAGAAAGTCGGCGTCGGTGGGCCGCGCGCCGCGCTTGACAAAAGCAGTCAGCGGCACGCCCCAGGCGCGTTGGCGCGAAAGCACCCAGTCGGGGCGCGCCTCGATCATCGAATAGAGGCGGTTGCGCCCCGAGGGCGGGGTCCACTGCACCAGCTTGTCGATCGAGGTCAGCGCGCGGGTGCGGATGGTCTCGCCGTAGGTGCCCATGCCGTCGTCGAGCTTTTTGTCGATGGCGGCAAACCATTGCGGTGTGTTGCGATAGATCAGCGGCGCTTTTGAGCGCCAGCTGTGCGGGTAGGGATGCTTGATCTTGCCCTTGGCCAAAAGCGCGTCTGACCAGGCAAGCTGCTTGATGACGCTAACGTTCGCGGGGCCTTCCTTGCCGTCGGGCGTGATGATCGCCTGCCCCCCGAACAGCGGCAGGTCGGTGCGCAAGCTGCCGTCGGGTTCGACGTTATAGGTCATCGGCAGGCCGAACTTGACGCCGATCTGATAGTCGTCGTCGCCGTGGCTGGGGGCGGTGTGCACAAAGCCGGTACCGGTATCGTCGGTAACATGCTCACCCGGCAGCAAGGGGACGTCATAATCCCACTCTGCCCCGCCCTCGGCCACGCCGCGGAAGGGATGAGCTAGGGTCAGACCCGCCAGTTCCTCGGCACTGACGCGGCGCAGCATCGAGAAGCTGACAACCTTTGCAGCCTTGAACACCTCGCCCGACAGCTTGTCGGCGAGCACCAGCTTTTCACCGACCTTCGCGGTCGAGCCTTCGGCCAGTTCCTCGACTTCGTAGAGGCCATATTCGATCGTCGGGTTGAAACAGACCGCGCGGTTTTGCGGGATCGTCCAGGGGGTGGTGGTCCAGATGACGACGAAAGCGCCGGGCAAGTCGTCATTCACCGGGGCACCATTCGCCCCGCTTTGCGTTACCGCGAATCGCACCCAGATCGTGTGGCTGGTGTGGTCGTGGTATTCGACCTCGGCCTCGGCCAGCGCGGTTTTTTCTACCGGCGACCACATCACAGGCTTGGAACCCTGATAGAGGCTGCCGTTCATCAGGATTTTCATGAACTCTTCAGCGATCACCGCCTCGGCATGAAAATCCATCGTCAGGTAGGGCGCATCCCATTTGCCGGTGACGCCGAGGCGCTTGAACTCTTCGCGCTGCACATCGACCCAACTTTCGGCAAAGCGGCGACATTCCTGGCGGAAGGCGACCTTGTCGACATCATCCTTGTTTTCGCCGCGCGCGCGGTATTGTTCTTCGATCTTCCATTCGATCGGCAGGCCGTGGCAATCCCAGCCCGGCACATAGCGGGAATCAAAGCCCATCATCTGTCGGCTGCGCACCACCATGTCTTTTAGCACCTTGTTCAGCGCGTGGCCGATGTGCAGGTGGCCGTTGGCGTAGGGCGGGCCATCGTGCAGCACGAAAGGCGGGCGCCCGGTCTGCTCGCGCAGTCGGTCATAGACGCCGATTTCTTCCCAGCGGGCAAGCCAGCCAGGCTCGCGCTCGGGCAGGCCCGCGCGCATCGGAAAATCGGTTTCGGGCAAAAAGACGGTCGATCGGTAGTCGGGTGTGTCGGCACACATGGGGCATTCCTTCAAGACGGCGGCGCCTGCGGCGCTCGGTGCATGGCGGCTTATCCCGGCGGCTCTGGGATCAGAGCGCCGGGCCGGTAATTCGTGCCGTGATGCGTGCCAGTTGGACCATGCCCGCCTTATAGGTGGGCGCCCAAGGCGCGTAAAGAGCGCCCGCCCCTTGCACAGCCCCCGCACGCCCCGCCATATTCGCAGAAAGGAGCACCCATGCCAGACCTGCCACGCCGCACTGCCATTACACCAACCGATATTGAACGCGTGGTCGCGCGATTCTACGCGCGCACCCGTGTACATCCGATCTTGCGGCCGATCTTTGCGGCCCACATCACGGACTGGCCCGCGCATGAGGCCAAGATCGTGCGTTTCTGGCGCGGGGCGATTCTGGGCGATGCGGGGTATGAAGGCAGCCCGATGGTGGCGCATCGGCGCGCGGGCAATGTGCGGGCCGAGCATTTTGCGGTGTGGCTGGCGCTTTTTGACACGGTGCTGACTGAACTGCTGGAGCCGGAGCCCGCCGCGCAATGGTCGGCCTTGGCGCACCGGCTTGGGCGCGGTCTGCGGCTGGGAGTTGACGATTCGGCGCGCGAAAAAGGCAACCCGCCGCGCCTCGGCTAAGTGCCGCCGAACCCCAAAATACGCGCATAAATGTCGCACTGGGCCATGCATTTGTGAGTATGCGCTTGACGCGGATCGCGCTATGCCGCTCGCAATACTGCAAAAGAACGACCATTCCGCAGGAGTTACGCATGCCTCTCGTCCGAATAGTTCGGGGCTTCGCGCTAGGCGTGTTCTTGGCGGTGTCGTCCGTCTTGTTTGCACTTCCTGCAGCTGCGCAAGCCGAAGTGCCGCAGTTACCCCAGTTTACAGCAAACTTTCCCGCCTCGAGCCTGGTGCCCGAGGCCGATGCCTATGGGCCAATGCTGGAAGACATTCCGGTGATGCCACTTTTGCGCGCGGGCGAGATCATCGGCTATGCCTTCCTGAACTCGGACATTGTTTCGTCGATCGGCTATTCTAGCCGTCCGATCGACATTCTGGCGGCAATTTCGCCCGATGCAGTGCTGATGGGCGCGTCAATGCGGCGGCAATCGGAACCGCTGCTGCAAAGCGGCAGTCGCGCGCTAGACGCACGCGAGCTGGTCCAAGGCTATACCGGGCGCGACCTCAAGCCCGAAGCGGTGCCGGGAGGGTCTGGCATTGACCGACCCTATATTTCGGGAATTTCAACCTCGGTGCGGGTGATAGAAGATTCGCTGGTGCGCGCGGGCCTCAAGGTGGCGTTCACGCTGGGTCTCGGCGGGCTGGAAATGCCAGCGCGCCCTGAAGGCACCTACGACAGGGTCAACCCCGATGTGGCCGCCCCCGAGACATGGCAGGAATTGCTGGATGCTGGCCTGTTGCAGCAGTTGACCCTGACGGTCGGAACCGTCAACGCCGCATTCGCCGCCCCCGACCAGCCCCCCGCCGCTGCGGAGTTTCCGCTAAAGCGCGCGCCTGACGAATTGGTGATCGATCTCTACGCCACTGTCATTTCTGTTCCCGGCATGACCAGCAGAATGCTGCGCGAGATCGAGCAGATCGACCTTGCCACGATGGTTGAGGAAGGTGGATCGGCAATCATGATCGGCGCGCGGGGGCCTTATTCATGGCGCGGCACCGCCTATCGTTACGACGGGCAATATGACCGTATCGAGCTGATTCAGGGCGACAAGACCATTCGCTTCAACAGCCGCGATCAGATGTCGATTTACCGGATTCATGTCGAAGGTGCGCCGATCTTAGATGAGATCGGCCTTCTTGCGATTCCGGCCTTTGCCGAGTTTGACCCCACAAAGCCGTGGCGGCTGCAACTGCTGGTGCAGCGCAACATGGGCGCAATCGATCGCGCCTATCTGACCTATGGGCTTGATTTCGCGCTGCCCTCCAACTTCATCATCCCGGCCGAGATGACGGTCGCGCAGTACGAAGCCGCCCAAGAGCGCGCCGCCAAGGTGGCAATGCGCGACAGCGTTTGGGCCGCCCGAACGCCCGAAATTGCCGGGCTTGCAGCCATGCTCGCGGTGCTGACCGCCGCCTTCTTCTTTCAGACCTATCTGACGCGCTCGGCGCGGCTGACCTTTTGGTTCCGCATCGCCTACCTGTCCACCACGCTGGTGTTTCTGGGCTGGTATTCCAACGCGCAACTTTCGATCGTGAACCTGATGGCGCTGCTGTCATCGTTGCGCACCGGGTTCGAGTGGGACACCTTCACGATGGAGCCGATGACCTTCATCCTGTGGTTCTCGGTTGCGGCTGCGTTGATCTTTTGGGGGCGTGGGGCGTATTGCGGCTGGCTTTGCCCCTTTGGCGCGCTGCAAGAGCTGACCAACAGGTTGGCCAAGCTGCTGCACATTCCGCAATGGACCCTGCCTTGGGGCCTGAACGAGCGCCTCTGGGCGGTGAAGTACATCATCTTCCTTGGGCTATTCGGGGTTACGCTGACCTCGCTTGACACCGCCATTCGCTATGCCGAGGTCGAGCCATTCCGCACCGCAATCACGCTCAAGTTCATGCGCGCGTGGCCGTTTACGCTTTACCTGTTGGTGTTACTGTTCATCGGGCTGTTCGTTGAGCGCTTCTATTGCCGCTATCTTTGCCCGCTTGGCGCGGCGCTGGCGATTCCGGCGCGCATCCGCATGTTTGACTGGATCAAACGCTACCGCGAATGCGGCAACCCGTGCCAGATCTGCTCGAATGAATGTATGGTGCAGTCGATCCATCCGACGGGCGAGATCAACCCGAACGAATGCCTGAGCTGCTTGCACTGTCAGGTGCAGTATCAATCCAAGACCGTCTGCCCGGTGGTCATCAAGCAGGTGAAGCGGCGCGACAAGATCGCGACCGGCGTGCATGCGGTGAGCGCCGCGATTGAGCGCACGCAATTTACCAATCACCCACATGCGGTAAAGGTGGCCGAATGAACACGCGCCTTAAACAGGGGAAAGCCCCGATGAACGCCATCGACCGCCGCCGGTTTCTGACAATCTCTGCCGCCGCCGTAGGTGTTGCGGGTGCGGGCGCGCTGCTGGGTCGCAACGCCACCTCGCAAGCGCTGTACCGCTGGGAGGGGGTAGCGCTTGGCACCTCGGCCTCAATAACGCTGGCGCATCCCGAAGCGGAACGCATCGTTGCGCGCGCGCGCGCCGAAATCGCGCGACTGGAAGGCGTGTTCAGCCTGTATCGCGCGGATTCCGCACTGAGCCGCCTGAACGCAGCAGGCAAGCTTGAACAGCCACCGTTTGAGTTGCTGGAATGCCTTTCGCTGTGCGGCACTGTAAATGCCGCGACGGGCGGGTTGTTTGACCCGAGCGTGCAACCGGTCTGGCGGCTATATGCCGACAGTTACGATCTGGGCCGTGTGCCTGACACCGCGGCATTGGCCGCAGCACAGGCGCTGGTGGGCTGGGGCGGGGTGCGCATGGACGCCGCGCGGATCAGTTTTGCTGAGCCGGGCATGGCGCTTACGTTGAACGGCGTGGCGCAAGGCTTTATTGCGGACCGCGTGGCGACGTTGCTGGCGTCGGAAGGGTTGAGCGATATTCTGGTCGATACCGGCGAGATGCGGGCGCTCGGCGGGCACCCGCATGGTGGGGCCTGGCCGATCTCACTTGATGTCGAAGGTCAGGTCCTGCCCAATGCGGTGCCGCTGCGCAATCTGGCGCTGGCGTCGTCCGCACCGCGCGGCACCACCTTTGACGATGCGCGCACGCAGGGCCACATTCTGAACCCCGCCACCGGCACACCCTCGGCGCAGCCTTGGCGGCTGGTCAGCGTGACCGCGCCGCAGGCGGCGCTGGCCGATGCGCTAAGCTCGGCCTTCTGTCTGATGTCGCGCGAGGAAATCGCGGCGGCGTTGACGGCCTTCCCCAGCGCGCGGCTGGTCTATCTCGGCTGACGCACCGGCTGGTGTCACTGGCGCGCTGGTGTCCAAATCGTGTGCGGCCTGTCAGCGGCCTTCAAATACCGGCGGGCGTTTGGCCAGAAATGCCGCAACGCCTTCGCCAAAATCGCGAGTTTGACCAAGCGCGCCCTGCAATTCGGCTTCTAGCGCCAATTGCGCGGCAAGCCCGTTGCCCGCGCCTGCCAGCATCGCCTGTCGTATTGCGCGAAAGGCGCGTGTTGGCCCTGCTGCCAGATGCGCGGCGCGGGCGCGCCAGTGATGTTCAAAATCGACGTCGGGCACGGCTTCCCAGATCATGCCCCAATCGGCGGCCTGCCGTGCGCTGATCCGGTCGGCAAAAAGCGCAGCGCCCATGGCGCGCGCCTGCCCGACGAGGCGCGGCAGAAACCAGGTGCCACCAGCATCCGGCATCAGCCCGATGCGTGCGAACGCCTGCAAGAAGGAGGCAGTTTCGGAGGCAATCACCACATCAGTGGCCAAGGCAAGGTTGGCGCCCGCCCCCGCCGCCACGCCGTTCACGGCGGCGATGACCGGAACCGGGCAATCGTGCAGTGCAGTGAGCATGGGCGTGTATTCTTCGCGCAGCACCCGCTCTAGATCAAGGTCGCCTGCGTCGGCGGTGTCGCCCAGATCCTGCCCTGCGCAAAACGCGCGGCCCTCGCCGGTCAGCACGACCACGCGCGCCTCACTCCCGGCGCGGTGCAGCGCGGCTGTGATTTCAGCGCGCATCGCGCCATTGAGCGCATTCATCACCGCGCCACGCGCGAGTGTAATCACCGCCACACCGTCGGCCAAATCGTAGCGGATCGTCTGATAGCTCATCGTCGCCTCCTGCCCCTTGCGCGCCATGCTAGCGGCGTGTGCGCAGAGCAAAAGCGAAACCGCGCGTCACTCCTTGAGGATTTCAGCGATCTGGCGCGCTTCGTCGTCTGAAAGCTTTGGTCCGCCCGCCACTGGTGCGGCATTGCGGCGGCGAAAATACACCGCCATCCCGCCCAGCGCCAACAGCAGCGCGGTCGGACCGGTGAGATAGAGGATCAGATTGACCCCCTTTGCCTCGGGCTCGAATAGCACATATTCGCCGTAGCGCGACGTGACATAGTCGATCACCTGCCAGTTTTCGTCACCGGCCACCAACCGCTCGCGCACCACCAGCCGCAGGTCACGCGAAATGGTGGCATTCGATTCGTCGATGTTTTCGCCTTGGCAGACCGGGCAGCGCAGCACCCTGCCAATGTCGCGCGCGCGCGCTTCTAACGCCGGGTCGGGCAACACCTCGTCGGGCTGTACGGCGAGCGCAGGCCCGGCGAGTAGTGCAAGCATCAACATCAGGGTTTTCAGCATTGCCTTACTCCGCCGGGGTTGCCTGAAGCGGGGCCACCTTGCGCGCCCCCGCTGCCACGCGATAGCGCCGGTCAGACAGGCTCAGAAGCCCGCCAAACGCCATCAGCAGTGCGCCCGCCCAAATCCAGTTGGCGAACGGTTTGATATAGGTGCGCACGGCCCAGCCGCCGTTGTCTTGCGGATCGCCCACTACCAGGTAGATGTCGCGCCAGATGCCGTTGTCGATAGCGGCCTCTGTTGTGGGCATCCCTTGCACCGGGTAGAACCGCTTTTCTGGGTGCAGTATTGTCACCAACTCGCCATCGCGGCGCACCGACATCGTAGCGGTGTTGGAGGCGTAGTTCGGCCCTTGCACCCGCTCGACGTTATCGAGCGTGATTTCATAACCCGAAATCGTGAAGGGCACGCCCACTTGCGCCACGCGAATATCTTCGCTTTGCCAAGCGGTCAGTAGGCCGATACCGATGAAGGTGATGCCAAGGCCACCATGCGCGAAAGCCTTGCCCCAGTCAGCGCGCGGCAGGCGGGCAAGGCGCGCAGGCGTACGCGCAGCGCGCAGCCAAAGCTCGGACAATGCGCCGAATACCAGCCAACTGCCCAGCCCCGCCGCCACCAAAGCGGTGGTCGAACGGTTTACACCGATCGCCCAGGCTAGCGCCACCACAGCAAGCGCCAGCACCGCCGCCGGCCAGAGCGAGCGCATCGCGCGCGAAAGCGACGCACGCTTCCACGGCATGATTGCCCCAATCGGTAGCGCGATCGCCAGCACCAGCATGAAGGGCGTAAACGCCTTATCGAAGAACGGCGCACCAACCGAAAGCTTGCGCCCCCAGAACATCTCGGCCAGCAGCGGCCAGACAGTGCCCACGAAGACCACCAGCGCCGCAACGGCAAGCAGGATGTTGTTCAGCACCAGCGCGCTTTCGCGACTCGACAGCGCGAAGACGCCGCGCCCCTGCATGGAGCTTGCACGCGCCGCATAAAGCGTCAGCGCGCCACCCACGAACAGCGCCAGAATCCCCAGAATGAAGATGCCGCGCTGCGGGTCAGCGGCGAAACTGTGTACCGAGGTGATAACGCCCGAACGCACGATGAAGGTTCCGATCAGCGAAAAGCCGAACGCTAGGATCGCCAGAAGCACGGTCCAGCTTTTCATCGATTCGCGTTTTTCGACCACGACCGCCGAGTGCAGAAGTGCGGCTGCCAGAAGCCAAGGCATGAACGACGCGTTTTCGACCGGATCCCAAAACCAGAACCCGCCCCAGCCAAGTTCGTAATACGCCCACCATGAACCGAGCGCGATGCCGATGGTCAGGAAAACCCATGCAGCCAGCGTCCACGGGCGCACCCAGCGCGCCCAGGCAGCATCGACACGGCCTTCGATTAGCGCAGCAACGGCAAAGGAAAACGCCATGCTGAGTCCGACATAGCCGAGGTAGAGGAAGGGAGGATGAAACGCGAGCCCTGGGTCTTGCAGCAGCGGGTTGAGGTCGTGACCGTTAAAGGGTGCCACCACCAAGCGCGTAAACGGGTTCGAGGTAAACACAATAAAGCCCAGAAACGCCGCACCGATCAGCCCCTGCACCGACAGCACTCGCGCCCGAAGCCGAGCAGGCAGCGCCGCGCCGAACCATGCCGCCGTGGCCCCGAAGCCCGCAAGGATCAACACCCACAAGAGCATCGAGCCCTCGTGGTTGCCCCAAACGCCCGAGATTTTGTAGAGCATCGGCTTGTCGGTGTGTGAATTGGCAAAGACCAATTGCAGCGAGAAATCCGAGGTGATGAAGGCCCAAGTCAAGGCGCCGAAAGAAAAGGCGATCAGCAAAAACTGCGCCGAGGCAGCAGGTTCGGCTATCGCCATCCAGCCGACCCATCCCTTCTGCGCGCCAATAAGCGGTATCAACGCCTGTATCAGTGCCACACCAAGTGCAAGCACCAGCGCAAAATGCCCAAGTTCGTTCAGCATCGGGGACTCCCTCATCCGGAGCGGGGATCATAAGAGCATTGGTGGCGCAGGCCAAGGCCGTGCAGCGAGTTGACGCAGAGGTGATCGCAAAAAAAGGGGGGCGACTGCCCCCCATGCGCTGCGGCGCAATTCACCCCTGTTGGTATTTGGCGATGAAGAAACCGCTCAGGGCGCGGCGCCGCTACGCCATTCGCTGAGCGCCTGGTTCTCGTCACTCGCGGTAACTGGCGCGATTGTGCGGGCTGGTTGTGCGCGGGTGCGAAAGTAATAGGCCTCGCGCGCCCCGAAATAGAAGCTGACGATGCCCCCCAATAGCCACCAGAGCGGCTCGGGCACATAGTCGAGGCCGACCATCCGCTTGGAAAAGCCCGTGGGGTCGATCATCGCGTAAATGAAAAGCGATAAGGTGCCCAGCGCCAGCATTGGCCGCGGCAGGCGGTTCAACCCGTTCACAACGCTATCGAATTTGCCGGGGCGAACATATTGAAACTCTGCCCCGTGTTCGTCTAGCGCGGCGATGTAGGCGGCCTGAGATGCCTCCATCTGCTTGGTTGCGTTGGGGGTGAACACCTCGGCCACGTTGACCGCGGCGTTGGCAAGGGCAGTGGCGGCTGCCGAGCCACCGACGACACGATCAATCAGCCCCATGCTGCCACCCTTGCGCGGTGTTGCGCTTCGGTCAGATGAAAGCGGGGCGAGATGAACTCTTCGGCGCGCTTGATCCATCCGCCCTTGCCGCCATCGCTGTTGCGCCGCGCGTATTTGCGGCTTTGCGGGCGGGTATCGGCGATGCTGTAGTAATAATTGCGCCGGGCAATGCCATAGGCGTCAACAAAATGGTCTGGCGCCTTGGCGAAAGCGGCGCTGGCGGCGGCAGCGGTTTGCGGCCCGAGAACCCCATCGACCGCCAGATTGTGGCCCATTTCGGTCAGCAGTCGTTGCAAAATCCGGATCGCGCCGCCACCTGCGTTGACATACATGTCAAAAACCGTGGCTTGAAGCGGCACTGGCAGGACCGCAAGGTTGGCGGCCTCGAAATAATGTTTGATGAAGATCGCCTCGGCGTCTGCGGCGCTGATGGCCTGAACATCGGCCTCGCTCACCTCGCCGTCGCCGTTCAGGTCAAGCCCGAGGCGGCGCAAGGTGCCGATGGTGACGCCGTAGTTGGTTGCACCGCCGGGGTCGTCGGGGTCATTGGTAAAGCCACCCTCGCGGGCAACAATTTCATGGGCAATTTCAGCTATGGTTTTCAAGGGCAGACTCTCCTCTGGTGAAGAGAGCCTCGTGAACTGAGGTTAATTCGTTCCGATAGCGGCGCGCGCTAGCTGCTCGGCGGCTCGTATACGCCCTGTTCCTTCAGCGCGTCGATCACTTCCTTGGGCATGTAGCTTTCGTCGTGCTTGGCAAGGATTTCACGCGCGACAAAGGTGCCGTCTTCCATGGTGCCGGTGCCGACCATGCCTTTGCCCTCACCGAACAGATCGGGAAGCACGCCGGTAAAGCTGACCGGGATCGAAGCACCACCGTCGGTGACGTTGAAGGTAATCGTGGTCGATGTGCCGCGCTGCAACGTTCCGGTTTCAACCAGCCCGCCGATGCGGAAGGTTTCGCCCGGTTTTGGCGGCTGTTCGACAACCTGAACGGGCGAACGGAAGTATTGCACACCGTCCCCTATCGCGAGATAGAAGGCCAGAAAGGCCGTTCCGAGCGCGACCGCGGCCAGCAAAAGCACTTGAACGCGGCGTTTCTTTTTCAGGCTTTTCATCGTTACTCCTTCACGGGAAGACCGGCGCGAGCATCAGCCCGGCGGTCTCTTCGATACCCAACATCAGGTTCGCGTTCTGGATCGCTTGCCCCGACGACCCCTTGTTGAGGTTATCGAGTGCAACCATTACCACCGCACGCCCCGGCAGGCGATCACCGATCACGCCCACATGCACGAAATTGGAGCCTGCAATCGCCCGTGTCGAGGGGAGTGCGCCAAAAGGAAGCACCTCAAGAAAGGGCTCTGCGGCGTAGGCAGCGGTCAGAGTCGCGTAAATTTCGGCCGGATCGCCGCGCACATAGACCGTTGCAAGGATGCCGCGATTGAAGGGCAAAAGGTGCGGTGTGAATTGCACGCGCACGGGGCGTTTTGCCAAAAGGCTGAATTCCTGATCGAATTCGCCAAGGTGGCGATGGGTGCCACCCGCCGAATAGGGGTGAGTGCCGCCCGAAAGTTCAGCGTGCAACAGGTTTTCCTTGAGGCTGCGGCCCGCACCCGACACCCCCGCCTTCAGGTCGATCACGATCTCGTCAAGGTCGATTACGCCAGCCGAAATCAGCGGACGCAGCGCAAACTGACCAGCGGCGGCGTTGCAACCGGTGCCTGCAACCAGCCGCGCGCCACGGATCGCATCGCGGTAGAACTCGGTCAAGCCATAGACGGCTTCGCGTTGCAACTCTGGTTCGGAATGCGGCTTGCCATACCATTTTTCGTATTCTGCAGGGTCGCGCAGCCGAAAATCAGCCGACAGGTCGACAATTTTCAGCGTGCGCGGCAGCGACGCGATCACCGCCTGCGAAGTGGCGTGCGGCAGTGCGCAAAACGCCAGATCTACACCCGAAAAATCGATATCTTCGATCTTTTGCACTAGCGGTAGGGCCAAATGGCGCAGATGCGGAAACACCTCGGCCATGGCCATTCCGGCCTTGCGGTCTCCCGATAGTGCCACGATCCGCATGCTGGGGTGGGTGGCGATGATCCGCACGAGCTCGGCGCCGGTATAGCCGGAGGCGCCGAGTATGGCGATGCGATGAATCATGGCAAGCTCGCTATCCTAGGTCGACTCTGGGATGCCGGAAGGGGGGCCGGGATGCAAGGGGGATGTGCGCACGGCGGGCGGAAGCGGCCAAGAGCCGCGCGTTTGCGCTGGTGCGCGCGGCGCACCCTACCCCAGCACCCGCCCGGCAACGGTGTCCAGCCGTGCCAAAACTTCTGGGTCGCGCGCCTCCGGGGCGGTCATGATTGCGTGCTCTAGCGCGTGATCGCATCCATGCGCACACGCCGTGCGTGTGCCACCCAGCAGCGCAGGTAGCCGCGCGATCAGACCACGCGCGTGCGCGGCGTTGGCACCGAGGGTTGCAACGACCGTGGCCACATCGACCGCGCCGTGCCCGGGGTGCCAGCAATCGAAATCGGTGATCATCGCGATCGAGGCATAGCAAAGTTCGGCCTCGCGGGCGAGTTTGGCCTCGGGCATTCCGGTCATGCCGATCACGTCGCAACCCCAGACCTCGCGGTACAGCCGCGATTCCGCCAGCGTAGAAAACTGCGGCCCCTCCATCGCAAGGTATGTGCCGGCGCGATGCGCGCGCACCCCCTCGGCTTCGGCCGCACGAAAGCAGGCGTCTGACAGGCGCGCGCAAGTCGGCTGCGCAAAGCCCACATGCGCCACGCAGCCCGGCCCGAAGAACGATTTTTCGCGTGCAAAGGTGCGATCGATGAACTGATCGACGATCACGAAATCACCCGGTGCCATGTCTTCGCGGAAACTGCCACAGGCGGAAACGGCCACAAGATCGGTCACACCCAGCCGCTTCATCGCGTCAATGTTGGCGCGGTAGGGCACGCTGGTTGGGCTGTGCACATGGCCGCGCCCGTGGCGAGGCAGAAACGCGATCGGCACACCGCCAAGGCGACCCACCAGCACTTCGTCCGAGGGCTTTCCCCAAGGGGTTGCGACCTTGACCCAGCTTGCCCCTTCCAGCCCCTCTATCTGATAGACGCCCGAACCGCCGATGATGCCGATCATGGTTTGCATGTTTGTCTCCGCCGTTGCCGCGCCAACCTATGCGCCACAAGGCGGCTTTGGAAAGAGGGCGGTTTGCACTTTGCCACGCGCCAAGCTATCGCTTCTGCGTCAGGTAGGGAGAATGATGGTGAGCAACGCTCGCGGCAGCGTGTTGATGGTTGCCGCGATGGGCGGCTTTGCGCTTGAGGATATGTTCATCAAGCACACTGCAGCGGTGCTGCCGGTGGGCGAGATTTTGATGATCTTCGGGTTCGCCGGCATGCTTGCCTTCATCGTTCTGGCGCTGCGGCGGGGCGAACGGGTGCTGCACCCGGCGATTCTTTCTTGGCCAATCCTTGTGAAATCGGTGTGCGAGGTGGCGGGCCGCTTGGGCTATACACTGGCCATAGCACTTACGCCGCTGTCGAATGCCTCGGCGATCTTGCAGGCAACACCGTTGGTGGTGGTTGCCGGGGCCGCGCTGATCTTTGGCGAACAGGTCGGCTGGCGGCGCTGGGCGGCGATTGCGGCGGGCTTTGTGGGGGTGCTGATTATTCTGCGCCCGGGGATGGAGGGGTTCCGCCCCGCCTCGCTGTTCACCGTGCTCGGGATGCTTGGCTTTGCGGGGCGCGACCTTGCCACCCGCGCCGCGGCCCCGGTGCTGAGCAATGTGCAACTGGGCATCTACGGGTTTTTTATGCTGATCCCGACAGGCGCGGCGATTCTGGCCGTTACAGGCGGTGCTGTATTGCCGGGCGCGCCCGAAATGGTGGGGCTTGTGCTTGCCACAACCTTCGGCGTCGCCGCCTACTACGGGCTGACCGCGGCGATGCGGATGGGCGAGGTTTCGGTCATTACGCCGTTTCGCTACACAAGGCTGATCTTTGCGCTCGCGCTGGGCGTGCTGGTGTTTGGCGAAAGCCCCGACGCGCCGATGCTGATCGGCAGCGCCATTATCATCGCCAGCGGACTTTACACGCTGGCACGCGCGCGAAAAGTGGCGCGGGCGGCAAGGGGCGGGTAAGGCGCAGACGGGCGGGCTGGCAAACATTTTTCGATGCTCCCCGCGACCTTGGCCCACACTTCCTGCCGCCCCGTCGCCGTGCTAACCCTGCCGCGTCGATACTCGCCCGGAGACACTCATGGCCAAGACCGTCAGCGACTACATTCGCACCATCGCCGATTTCCCGCACGAGGGGATCTTGTTTCGCGATGTCACAACGCTATTTGCCGACGCGCGCGGTTTTCGCATGGCGATCGACCAGCTTTTGCTGCCATGGACCGGAACCCGGATCGACAAGGTCGTGGGGCTTGAGGCGCGCGGCTTTATCTTGGGCGGCGCGATTGCGCATCAGCTTTCGGTCGGATTTGTGCCGATCCGCAAAAAGGGCAAGTTGCCCGGCCAGACGCTTAGCCAAGCTTACAAGCTGGAATACGGCGAGGCGATCATGGAAATCCATGAAGACGCGCTGCAACCGGGCGAGCGCGTGCTGATCGTCGATGATCTTCTGGCTACTGGCGGCACCTGCGAGGCAGGGATCAAGCTGGTAGAGCGGCTTGGCGCCGAGATTGTGGGCTGCACCTTTGTCGTCAATCTGCCCGAACTTGGCGGCGAGGCGCTGTTGCGCAAGCTTGGGGTCAATCTGCACATGCTGTGCGAGTTCGCCGGCACCTGAAGCGGCGCTAACCAATTTGCAACCCGAATCACGGTAAGCCGGGCAGGTCAGAAGGTTCGGCTGCTTGCACCACGTGAACCTAATGCGCCGCGCCCTGTCATGGCTCCTCCATGGTGGGGCGCGGTCTTTTCTGGCGCCTGCTCACCCTTGCCGCAGCACCGCGCCAGGGTTCATGATGCCCATTGGATCGAGTGCGGCCTTGATCTGGCGCATCGCGGCCAACTTGCCGGCGTCGCCGTAGCGTTCCAGATCGCCCAGTTTGATCCGCCCGATCCCGTGCTCGGCCGAAATTGAGCCGCCAAACTCTGTCACCAGATCGTGCACCAGCGTTTTCACACCCGCACGCACGGCTTCATATCCGTCGCGGGTGCGGCCCTCGGCGGGAAAGACGTTGTAATGCAGGTTGCCATCGCCGACATGGCCAAAACAGTTGACCCGGTAATCGCCATGCCGCGCCAACGCCGCGCCTGCCTTGGCGATGAACGCCGCCAACGCATCAAGCGGCAGCGAGATGTCGTGGCTTGAAATTGCGCCAATGCGCCGGTTCGCCTCGGGGATCGCCTCTCGCAGGCGCCACATTTCGGCGCGCTGCGCCCCGCTTTGCGCGATCACCCCATCAGAAACCAGCCCGGCCGCCATGCCCGCCTCGAACAGCCCCGTCAGCGCCGCCTCAGGTTCGATGCCTTCGGGTAAGCCCAGCTCTATCAACACCGTCCATTCGGGCGGCGCGGCAAAAGGTTGGCGCATGTCTGGCATGACCTCGCGCAGAAAGGCAAAGCCCTGCTGGTGAATCAGCTCGAAAGCCGAAATGCAGCCCGTCAGCCGCGCCTCGGCCAGCGCCAGCAGCGCCAGCGCTTGCGTAGGCCCCGCCACCGCCAGCATCGCCGTGCCCTCGCCAGCAGGGCGCGGAAACAGGCGCAGCGCTGCGACGGTGATGACACCCAATGTGCCTTCGGAGCCGATCAGGAGGTTGCGCAGATCGTAGCCGGTGTTGTCTTTGCGCAACCGCTTGAGCCCACCGATCACGGTGCCATCGGCCAGCACCGCCTCGATGCCAAGGCAGAGATCGCGCGCGGCACCGTAGCGCAGCACATTGACCCCGCCCGCGTTGGTGCCAAGCACCCCGCCGATGCGCGCCGAACCTTGCGCCGCCAGCGTCAGCGGAAATACCCGCCCCACCGCCTCTGCGGCGGCCTGCACGTCGGCGAGAACCGCCCCCGCATCGACAATCGCCAAGTTTCCGACCGGGTCGATCTGGCGCAGCGCCGCCATTCGTTCCAGCGACAGGATCAGTGGCGCGGGCCCTTCGGGGTTGACCTGCCCGCCAACTAGTCCGGTGCCGCCGCCATAGGGCACAACCGCCACCCGTTCGGCCGAACACTGCCGCAAAATCGTGGCCACTTCGGCGGTGCTGCGTGGCCGTGCCAGCACCCCAGCGTGCCCAAACAGGCGACCGCGAGGTTCGACAAGATAGCGTGGTGGCGCATCACAAAGCGTGTCCTCGGGCAGCAGGGCCGCAAGGCGCGCGGAAAAGCGGGTGTCGGCGGGGTTCAGCATCACTCCTCCGTCGCGGCCATCGCCTGCGCCATCTGCCCCAGCGCCGCCGCCGTACGCAGATTGCGCGCAGTGGCGGGCACGCCTAGCAGCCGCTCAGCACGTGCAGCCAAGACCGAGCGGCCAATGCCTTCGGGCGCGAACAGATAGAACGCAGCATCGGTCAGATGAAACGCCTCGCCCCGCGCCGCGAGTGCCTGCAAGCCAGCAACATCGGCGCCCGATGCAGGCTGCGCCAGAAAGTAGATGTGCACACACTTGGGGTCTGCACTTGCTTGCGCAAATGGGTTCGCGGCCAGAATATCGTCAATCTCATCAGCCTCGCGCAGCAGCACTGCCGGGTGAAAGCCGAATTTTTCCGCAATGGCCGCGGCAATCTCGCCCGCAAGCCCGGGCGCGCCCTGATCAGAGCGAAACACCGCGTTGCCGCTTTGAATATAGGTTTGCACGTCTTGCGCCCCGAGCCGTTCCAGCATCACGCGGAACGCGGCCATCGGCAGCCGCCCGGTGCTGCCGACATTCACCCCGCGCAACAGTGCAACCCAAACCGTCATGCCTACCCCGAAACCTGTAGTTTCTTCATTGCTAGATACCCCCGAGGCTGCCGGGGCGGTGCCTCACCTTAGCCCGCGCCGCTGCGCCCGCGCCGATCGCCGCGTAGCGTGGCATAGAGCACGTGGTTGCGCCAGCGACCGTTGATTTGCAGATAGCTTTGCGCCACGCCCTCGTATTTGAAACCGCATTTCTCCAGGCACCCGCGCGAGGCAAGGTTTTCGGGCAGGCAGGCAGCCTCGACCCGGCTCAGATCAAGCACGCTGAAGGCGTGGTGCACCACCGCCTCGATCGCCTCGCGCATATAGCCTTGGCGCGCGTATTTCTCGCCCACCCAATAGCCGAGTGTGCCGCCCTGCGCTGGCCCACGGCGGATATTGTCGAGCGTGATGGCACCGATAAACGCCTGATCTTCGCTCCGAATCAAAAACAGCGGCAACGCAGTGCCCCCGGAACTAGAGCGGGCAGCCCAATAGACGCGGTTGGCAAAAGCCTTGCGGGTCAGATGTTCAGGAAGCCATGTCGGTTCCCACGGGGCCAGAAAATCGCGGCTTTCGGCGCGCAGTCCCAGCCAGTCGCGAAAGTCGGAATGAAGCGGCAAGCGCAGCGTCAGCCGCTTGGACTCGATCCGAAGCTTCGGCTTGCGCATCAGCATCAGCGCGATAACTCCTCGCGCAGGGCTTGCAGACCGGGCGCCGCCTCGACCGGCCCATAAAGCGCCAGCGCAGAGCGCCCCGATGTGGCAAGGCGCGCACCAAAGTCGCGCACCAATGGCGTTGTGACCGCTTCGATGCGCGCCGAAATCTCGTCAAGTCCCGGCACCCGGCCATAAACGGCCAGATTGCGCGCCATCCGTTCGGCGCGGCTAGACGGGCTTTCAAGCCCCATCAGCATGCCTGCCTTCATCTGCGCACGCGCCCGTGCCACCTCGGCCTCGGTCATGTCGCTGGCGGCGCGTTTCAATTCGGTCATGGTCAGCTCGCAAAGCGCGCCAATGTCATCGGTAGAGGTGCCCGCGTAAATCGTGATCATTCCGGTGTCATCGCTAGCCCCGGCTTGGGCGAAGATCGAATAGCACAGACCCCGCTCTTCACGAATCTTCTGGAACAGGCGCGAAGACATGCCGCCGCCAAGCGCTGTTGCGTAAATCTGCGCGGTATAAAGATCGGGGTCGAGAAAGCTCGGCCCTTCCAGCGCAAAGGCGAAATGCACCTGTTCGAGGTCTTTTACCTCGCGCTTTTCAGCGCCCGCCCAGCGCGCCGCCTCTACTTGCTGCGCGCCTTTGGGGGTTTGGCCGGAAAAAAGCACCTCGGCCTGGCGCACTAACGCCGCATGGTCAACCGCGCCTGCAGCTGACAGAATCATCTGATCCGGGCCATAGCGTTCGGCCACAAACCCGGCCAGATCGGCGCGGCGAAAGGCGGTGACTCGTTCGGCTGGCCCCAAAATGGTGCGCCCCATTGGCTGATCGGGGTAGGCAGCTTCTTGCAGCCAGTCGAAAATGATATCGTCTGGGGTATCGAGCGCCTGCCCGATTTCCTGCAAGATCACGCCGCGCTCGACCTCAAGTTCGCGATTGTCGAACGCCGGATTCAGCACAATATCGGCAATCACATCAAGCGCCATGCCAACATCTGCGCCCAGCACCCGCGCGTAATAGGCGGTCATCTCGCGCGAGGTATAGGCGTTGATATAGCCGCCCACATCCTCGATTTCCTCGGCGATCTGCAAAGCCGAGCGGCGGGCGGTGCCCTTGAACGCCATATGTTCCAGAAAATGCGCGATGCCGTTTTGCTCGGGGCGTTCATGCCGCCCGCCAGCCATCACCCAGATCCCGACCGAAGCGGAAGCCAGCCCCGGCATGTTTTCGGTGACGATGCGCAACCCGTTCGACAGCGTAGTCAGTTCGATCGTCAAATGCGGCGCCTTTCGCGGACCAGCTGCACCAGTGCGGCAAGGTCATTGGGCACCCGCGTGACCCTTTCGGGGCGGGTGAAAATATCGGCCATACGGGCCGGAAGCGGGGGCCGAACGCCGGTTGCCGCATCGACCGCATCAGGAAACTTGGCCGGGTGGGCGGTGGCCAACGTGATCATTGGCACGGGTGGCGCGATATGCTCGCGCGCAACCTTCACCCCTACGGCGGAGTGTGGGCACAAAAGCTCGCCCGTAGTGTTCAGCGTTTCGGTGATTGTGGCGCGGGTTTCAGCTTCTGACGCGCGGCCCGAGGCGTAGATCTCGCGCAAAGCCTGCAATGCGCCCTGGCTGACCGTGAAGCCGCCTGCGGTTTTCAACTCGTCCATCAATTGCGCAACTGCTGCACCGTCGCGCCCATAGGCAAGGTAAAGAGCACGTTCGAAGTTCGATGAAACCTGAATGTCCATCGACGGGCTGATCGACGGGGTGACGCCGCGCGTTTCATACCGGCCAGTAGCAAGGCAGCGGTGCAGAATGTCGTTCTGGTTGGTGGCAATCACCAGTCGGCGGATCGGCAAGCCCATTTCGCGCGCGATGTAGCCCGCGAAGATGTCGCCGAAATTGCCGGTGGGCACAGTAAAATCAACCTCGCGGCGCGGCGCGCCAAGGCTGACGGCGGCGGTAAAGTAATAGACCACCTGCGCCAGCACCCGGCCCCAGTTGATCGAGTTCACGCCCGCCAGCCCGACTTCATCGCGAAAGGCGTGGTCGTTGAACATGTCTTTCAGCCGCGCCTGCGCATCGTCAAAATCGCCGTCAATGGCCAGCGCATGCACGTTGGCCTCGACCGGCGTGGTCATCTGACGGCGCTGCACATCCGAAACGCGTCCATTCGGAAAGAGGATGAACACATCGACGTTTTCAAGGCCGCGAAACGCCTCGATCGCCGCCGAGCCGGTGTCGCCCGAGGTGGCACCGACAATGGTGATGCGCCGACCCTGGCGCGCGAGTTCAAGCTGAAAGAGCTGACCAATCACCTGCATGGCAAAATCTTTGAACGCCAGCGTCGGGCCGTGGAACAGTTCCAGCAGATGGTGGCCAGGGGCAAGCTGCACCAAGGGGGCGCGGGCCGCGTGGCCAAATCCCGCATAGGCACGCGCAAGCGCCCCCTCCAGCTCGGCGTCGCTAAAGGTTTCAGCCAAGAAAGGCCGCATCACCCGAAACGCGGCGGCTTCATAGGGCAAGCCGGCAAGCGCCTCGATCTCGGCCTCGGTCAGCGTTGGGATCGCCTCAGGCACATAAAGCCCGCCATCGCGCGCAAGCCCGGTTAGCATCGCCTCGCCAAAAGTCAGCGCGGGGGCGCGCCCGCGTGTCGAAACATACCGCATGAAACCTGCCTTCAGAATTGCTTTTGCCTGATACGCCACAGAAGAAACGCTGTCATCCCCGACCATGCTGCGGCAAGCAAAAACCAAGTAATGGCATAGTTGAGATGTTCGTTGCGAATACCCTCGATGCCGATTGGAACCGGGGTGATGCCTTGCGCATCGCCCGTGGTGCTGGCGGCCACCACCAAAAGCGGCTCGGTGCCCAATTGCGCGGCTATCGCTGGCACATCGCGCGCGAACCAGACACCTGCGGCAAGGTCTGGCGGTGGCGTATACTTGTCGGTTTCATGGGGCCAGTGCAGATTACCGGTGATGGTCAACATCACGGCGGGCCTTGGCGTGCGGCGCGCGTCTTCGGGCACAAAACCGCGGTCGATCAGGATACGCCGCCCCTCTGCCGTCTCGAATGCGGCGATCACCTCATAGCCTGCACCTGAGCCCTGCATACCGGTTAGCACCAGAATCTCTTGCCCGGTGGTAGAGCCGGCCACTGAGACCGGGGTATATTTCAGTTCTTCACTCGCCCCCGGTGCGGAAAGCGGCAGCGGGTCTGCGCCAATCTTTGCGGTAATCTCGCCCAGCAACGATTCTTTCCATTCCAGCCGCCGCAACTGCCAGAACCCGAGCGACAGCAGGATGGCCACACCGACCAGCCCAAGGATCAACGGAAACACGTAGCGGCGCATGGTGCCCTTTCAATAGCTAAGGCGCGAGGGTTGCCCCCCGCGCCAGTGTAGGCTGCGCATTGGTGGGTTTAGCGGCCCCAGATATAGATCGAAGCGAACAGGAAGAGCCAGACCACATCGACGAAGTGCCAATACCATGCAGCGGCTTCAAGCCCGACATGCGCCTCGGCGGTAAAGTCGCCCGCGCGCACCCGCAACAGGCAGATGAACAAGAAGATCGTGCCGATAATCACGTGCGCGCCGTGAAACCCGGTCGCCATGTAGAACACAGCACCGTAGATGTTGCCCGAAAGGCCAAAGGCGGCGTGGCTGTATTCATACGCTTGAAGCCCGGTGAACGACAGGCCCAGAAGAACCGTCAGCAACAGCCCCTGCATCACTTCGCGGCGCGGGCCCCCGTGCACCAGCGTGTGGTGCGCCCAGGTCAGCGTGACGCCGGACAACAACAGGATCAGCGTGTTCATCAGCGGCAAATGCCAAGGGTCAAAGGGCACTATGCCCGCAGGCGGCCAGACGCCATCGACAGCGGGGCTTTGCGGGCCCATCGGATACATGGCGTGTTTGAAGAAGCTCCAGAACCACGCCGAAAAGAACATCACCTCGGAAATGATGAACAGGATCATGCCATAGCGCAGGCCAATCCGCACCACCGGGGTATGCTCGCCCTCATTGCCTTCGGCCACCATGTCGGACCACCAGCCGAACATCGTATACGCCACCAAGACCGCGCCGCCCGCAAACAGCCACGGGGTCATGCCTTTCATCCAGATCGCTGCGCCGAACAGCATCACGAAGGCGCCAACCGCGCTTAAAAGCGGCCAGAGCGAGGGCGGAAGGATGTGGTAGTCGTGGTTTTTTGCGTGCGCCATCGGGGTCTCCGCTTGGTCAGTTGACGGGGGGCTGGCTCACAGGGGCGGCCTGCGCCTGCACCTGCGGCAAATCGGTTTCGTAGAAGGTATAGGACAGCGTGATATAACGGATGCGCCCGGCATCGCGGTCATCCACCATCGCCGGATCGACATAGAAGGAAACCGGCATTTCGACCCGCTCGCCGGGCTGAAGCACCTGTTCGCTAAAGCAGAAACACGCGATCTTGTCGAAATAATAGCCAACGATATCGGGGCTGACATTATAGCTGGCCGTTCCCGCGATCACCCGGTCGGTCGGATTGTACGCCTCGTAAAATGCAAGGCCGGTTTCACCAATGCGCAGCGTCATTTCATTCTGCACAGGATGGAACTCCCACGACATTCCCGGCGCCACATTGGCATCGAAGCGGACCGTGATAGTTTCATCGAGAATTATGTCTGAACCGCGCTCGGCCACGTTGGTGGTGCCGCCATAGCCGGTGGTGCGGCAGAACCAGCTGTAAAACGGCACCGCCACCCAGGCGAGCACGGCCATCACCAGCACAACGCCCACAAGTCGGGCGGCAAGGCGCGTATTGGCGTTCATTTCCCAGGTTCCGACGGCAGCAGATCGACGCGGGGCTGATGGTCATAGGCCTGCATCGGATCGCCACGTTCGACTTTGGCGATGGTCAGTCCGAACACCAGCACGACCAAGGCGGCCAGCAGTAGCCCCAGACCAAGGTTGCGGCCAAAGCGGCGGGTATGCAGTTCGTGGTCACGCGTGATTGCCATTACCAGCCCCCGAGATTGAATGAATGCAGCGCAGCCTCGGCCAGAAGTGCGGTGAAATGGCCAAAAAGATAGGCCAGAGAAAAGCGGAAGAACCGCTTTTCGGCGCGGTATCCGTCGGCCTCGGCCACCACCTCGTCACGGCGCAAAAGCCGGAATGCACCGACCACGAAGGCAAGGTTGAGTGCGATCGAAACCGCAAGGTAAAGCGGCCCGCCGATCGAAGTAAAGGCAGTGGCCAGCGCCACCGGGGCCAGCACCAGTGCATAGGCCAGAATGTGGCGCCGCGTCGCGGGGCGGCCATGCGTGACGGTCAGCATCGGCACGCCCGCGTTTGAGTAATCCTCTTTCATGAACAGCGCCAATGACCAGAAATGCGGCGGCGTCCACAGAAACACCAACGCGAACATGGCAAGCGATTCGGGAGCAATGCCGCCGGTCGCAACGGCCCAGCCGATCATCGGCGGGAAGGCACCGGCAGCACCGCCGATGACGATGTTCTGCGGGGTGCGCCGCTTCAGCCAGATTGTGTAAACCACCGCGTAAAAGAAGATTGTGAAGGCGAGGAACAGCCCGGCGAACACGTTGCCCGCCAGCGACAGCATCATTACCGAAAGCCCCGAAAGGCCAAGCCCAACCCCCAATGCCTCGCCCGCGCCGACACGTCCCGAGGGAACCGGGCGGCTGCGGGTGCGGCGCATCACCGCGTCGATATCGGCGTCATACCACATGTTGAGCGCGCCCGAAGCGCCGCCGCCAAGCGCGATGAACAGAATCGCCGTGAACGCCACAAACGGGTGCACCGGGACCGGTGCAACCAGCAGCCCCACCATCGCGGTGAATACTACCAGTGACATGACGCGCGGCTTCAGCAGTGCGACGTAATCGCCAAAGCGGGCCTCTTTGCTGTGGTCGAATGCGCTGATATCGGTCATGCGCGCCTCAGTTCGCGGCTAAGCGCAAAGGCACCACGGGTGCCGCTGAGGCGAGCTTCTGGCGCGCCAGCCACTCGGCATAGACCGCCTCGCTGACCACTTTCACGGTGATAGGCATGTAGGAGTGTGCCTGCCCGCAAAGTTCGGAGCATTGGCCAAAATAGATGCCTTCCTGCTCTGCCTTGAACCACGCCTGCGCAATACGGCCCGGCACGCCATCCTGCTTGATCGCAAAGGCCGGCATCGCCCACGAATGAATCACGTCGCCAGCGGTGATCTGAAGCACGACGGTCTTACCGATCGGCACGACCACCGCGCTGTCGGTCGCCAGCATATAGGTAGAGTCGTCATAGCCGTAATCGGCCAGATCGGCGCGTTCGAGCATCAGCGCATCGAAAGAAATGCCTTCATCAGGGTATTGATAGCTCCAATACCACTGATAGCCCGTCACCTTGATGACGATGTCAGCAGGGGGAATCTCTTGCTGTTTGAACAGCGTCGGCAGCGAAAAAGAGCCGATCGCAACAAGAATCAGAATCGGCACCAGAGTCCATGTAATCTCTAGCGGCGCGTTATGGGTAAAGCGCGCAGGGGTCGGGTTGGCGCGGCGGTTGAAACGCACGATCGCGTAGGCCAACAGCACCACCACCAGCAGTACGATAGCGCCGGTGATATATAGCAGCAGGTCATCAAGCCATTGCTGATCGCGCGCAAGCTCGTTCCCCGCGGTTTGAAAGCCAAGCCCCCCGGGTTGTGCTTGGCCCACCACTGCCAGTCCGGTAATACCGTCCTGTGCAAATGCGGCGCCGGCGGCAAGCGTTGCAGTCATGGCTGCCCCGAACCCGAGGCGGATTTTTGCGAAAATCATCGTTTTGTCCCGTTCCCTGAAGCGGCTCTCCCTGCCGCCACGGATTTGGGGGACTGGCCCCCGCCTCCGTTGTATGCAAACATTTGAAACCACATCCGCCGCGCGCCGACAAGGGGCAGCCGCGACATTCTGTTGCTTTTCTAAGTCCAGATCAAAGACAAGGACCATCATGACTACGCCCCGTTTTGCCCCGTTCGACACCTTGATCGACCGCGACCAAGCCCTCGGCTTGCTACGCGAGGCAGTCGCAGGGGCTGACGATGGTGAGCTGTTTTTAGAGCGTAAGCGTTCAGAATCACTGGTTTTTGACGACGGCCGCGTAAAAGTCTCGTCGTATGACGCCGCCGAAGGGTTCGGCCTGCGCGCGGTGCGCGGCGAGGTCGCAGGCTATGCCCATTCGACCGAAATATCCGAAAGTGCGCTTCGCCGTGCGGTTGCCACGGCACGGATCGCGGTTGGCGATGGTGGCGGTATTGCGGCGGATGCGCCACGCGGCTCGAACCGCCAGCTTTACACCGACGCGGACCCGATGGCCGACGCGCCCTTTGCTGCCAAGCTCGACATTCTGCGCGAAATCGACGCCTTTTCGCGCGGCCTTGATGCGCGCGTCGTGCAAGTTTCGGCCACGATCGCGGCATCGCATCAAGAGGTATTCATTCTGCGCCCCGAAGGCGGGCTGGTGGCCGATACGCGGCCGATGGCGCGGCTCAACGTCTCGGTGATTGTCGAGCACGGCGGGCGGCGCGAAAGCGGTTCCTTCGGCGGTGGCGGGCGCTTTGGTCTGGCCGGGCTGCTTGAGCCTGCGCATTGGCAGGGCGTCGCGCGCGAGGCGTTGCGGATTGCGCAAGTCAATCTTGACGCCGTGCCCGCGCCTGCAGGGGCATTTGACGTGGTACTCGGCCCCGGTTGGCCTGGTATTCTGCTGCACGAGGCAGTCGGCCACGGGCTTGAGGGCGATTTCAACCGCAAGCAGACTTCGGCCTTTTCAGGGCTGATCGGCCAGCAGGTCGCCGCGAAGGGTGTGACGGTTGTTGACGACGGCACGCTCCCCGACCGGCGCGGCTCTATTTCGGTGGATGATGAAGGCACAGCATCTGGGCGCACGGTGCTGATCGAAGACGGAATCCTTGTGGGCTATATGCAAGACCGCCAAAACGCCCGCCTGATGGGCGTGGCCCCCACCGGCAACGGTCGGCGCGAAAGCTACGCGCATATCCCGATGCCGCGCATGACCAACACCTACATGCTGGCCGGAAATGCAGAACCGGGTGACATTATTGCGGGCCTGAAGGACGGTATTTACGCCGTGGGCTTTGGCGGCGGGCAGGTGGATATCACCAACGGAAAGTTCGTCTTTTCGTGCACCGAGGCCTACCGCGTGAAGAACGGCGTGATCGGCGCCCCGGTCAAGGGTGCTACCCTGATCGGCGATGGCCCTGCCGCGATGCGCCAGATCCGCGCGATCGGCAACGACATGGCGCTTGACCCGGGCGTCGGCAGTTGCGGCAAGGCCGGACAATGGGTGCCGGTCGGGGTGGGTCAGCCTACATTGCTGATCGGCGGGTTGACCGTGGGCGGTTCTGCGGCCTGAGCTTTCGCCATCTTCATTGCCACATACCCCCCGCAATAGGCGCGCCTCCGAGCGCCGCCCGCAGGCTGTGCGCCGCCTTCCACAACATTTTTCGACAGCGCCGCGAAATTCGCGCGGGCGTAAACGTCTTGTTAACCCTTACATCCACAGATTGAGCTGGCGAATGAGGCGGAGGGTCGGATGGAAAGCGGTTCGTTGGCTCTTCCCACCCCCTTCACCCCAGCAACCACGGAAGCAGACGAACTCTTGGCGCTCCGCCTTATTCGCTCTCGCAGAGTCGGCCCTGCGACCTATTTCAGGCTGATTGCCGAATTTGGCACCGCAGGTGCGGCGCTGGACGCACTTCCCGAGGTGGCGCGTGCGGCGGGTGTGCAGGGCTATGCCCCCTGCCCCGAAGGTGTGGCACTGGCCGAAATGCGCGCGGGTCGGCGCGCCGGGGCGCGGCTTGTGCTGCACGGCCAGCCCGACTATCCGGTAGCGCTTGGCGAAATCAGCGATGCGCCGCCCCTGTTCTGGGCGGTGGGGAATACGGATTTGCTTTCGCGCCCGATGGTGGCGATGGTGGGAGCCAGAAACGCCTCTTCGCTTGGGCTGCGTATGGCGCGCAAGCTGGCCGAGGGGATGGCTGCGGCTGGCTTGGTGGTCGTTTCGGGCCTTGCCCGCGGCATCGATACGGCAGCCCATTCTGCCGCGCTCTCGTCTGGCACCGTCGCGGTTCTGGCGGGCGGGGTTGATGTGACCTACCCATCCGAAAACGCCGACCTGATGCGCGAGATGGCGCGCCGTGGCCTGCTGCTTTCTGAACAACCGATCGGGCTGCAACCGCAGGCACGGCATTTTCCACAGCGCAACCGTATCATATCCGGGCTTGCGCGCGCGGTCGTGGTGGTCGAAGCCGCAGCACGCTCTGGCAGCCTGATCACCGCGCGACTGGCGCTTGATCAAGGGCGCGAGGTGATGGCTGTTCCGGGGCATCCGCTTGATGCCCGCGCCGCTGGTTGCAACATGCTTGTGCGCGATGGCGCGCTTTTGGTGCGCAGTGGCGAAGATGTGCTGGCAGCGCTTGGAACATTGCAACCGGGTGGCGCGCCTGCATTTGCGGCCGCGCCCGAACCTGCCGCGCGCCAACCTGCCCATCGCGCGCGATCAGCGAGCGCGGTCAATCTGGCGGCGTGCGAAGCGCCCGCCCTACCCACTGAGGTTGGACTTTCCGCAACCGTGCTAGAGCGAATCGGCCCCAGCCCGCTTGCCGAAGACCAGCTTATCCGCGACCTTGCGCTTTCTGCCGCAGCACTTGCACCGGTACTGCTGGCGTTGGAAATCGACGGCCAGATAGAGCGCCAGCCGGGCGGCCTGCTTGCGCGTGTAGTCTAGTGGCAGACCCAGCGCCCGGCGCGCGCATGGTCCCCGCGTTTTTCTGGCTGTGGTGGCGGGCAGTTCTGGCCAAACACCAGGCCGCGTCCAGCGCGCCGCTAGCGGCGCCGTTTCAACAGATATTCAACACCATACAACGTAACCAGCGCCGTCAGCCCGACTATGACCACCTTGCTAATATCGCCCAACCCGGAGTTGCGCAGAAAAAAGGCTACCACAAAGGCCATCGCGGCCGCGGCAATGTATGGAAATTGGCGTCGCATAATTTCTTCCTGAACTCGCGCGGGGGCTGAGCGGGATTGTTGCGCTGCAATCGCCGATAATCAAGCCATTTCAAGCAGCAGTGGGCGCTGGACTGACCAGTTCGACCAGCTCTGCCATGATCCGGTTCAGCTCAAAATCCTTGGGCGTGTAGACGCGCGCCACCCCGATTGCGCGCAACTGTGCCGCATCTTCTTCGGGTATGATGCCGCCCACCACCACCGGCACATCGCCAAGCCCCGCGGCCTGCATGCGCTGCATCACCTCGCCGATCAGCGGCAGGTGGCTGCCTGACAGGATCGAAAGGCCCACCACATGCGCTCGTTCTTCGACGGCGCGCGCCACGATCTGCTCGGGCGTCAGGCGGATGCCTTCATAGCTGATGTCCATGCCGCAATCGCGGGCACGAAAGGCGATCTGCTCGGCGCCGTTGGAATGGCCATCAAGCCCCGGCTTGCCCACCACAAACTTCAGCCGCCTGCCCAGCCGCACCGAGGCTGCATCAACCGCCGCGCGCAAGGGTTCAAGCCCCTCTGTGCGGTTTGAGGGTGCCGGCGACACACCCGTTGGGCCGCGATATTCGCCGTGCACTGCGCGCATAACCCCCGCCCATTCGCCGGTCGTTGCCCCCGCCTTGGCGGCAACGACCGAGGCGGGCATGATGTTTTGCCCTGCTGCCGCCGCCACCCGTAACGCTGCAAGCGCAGCGACCACCGCCGCGGCATCGCGCCCGCGGCGCCAGGCGCTCAGGCGCGCCACCTGTTCGGCCTCAACCCCCGGATCGACCACCAGAATACCGCCGTCGCCCGCAGTCAGGGGCGAGGCTTCGCTGGCTTGCCAGCGGTTGACACCCACCACAGTGGTTTCGCCCGCCTCGATCCGCGCCAGCCGTTCGGCATTTGCCTCAACCAGCCGCCCTTTCATGTATTCGATCGCCGCAATCGCCCCGCCCATGGCATCAAGCGTTACCAACTCGTCGCGCGCGCCCTGCTTGAGCGCCTCGACCTTGGCGGCGATTACCGGATTGCCGTCGAAAAGATCGCCGTATTCCAGCAGGTCGGTTTCATAGGCCAGGATTTGCTGCATGCGCAGTGACCATTGCTGATCCCACGGGCGCGGCAGGCCCAACGCCTCGTTCCACGCAGGTAATTGCACGGCGCGTGCGCGCGCGCCTTTCGATAGCGTGACGGCCAGCATTTCCAACAGGATGCGATAGACGTTGTTTTCGGGCTGTTGCTCGGTCAGCCCAAGGCTGTTGACCTGCACGCCATAGCGGAAGCGGCGGTATTTGGCCTCGCCGATGCCATAGCGGTCGCGGCAGATTTCATCCCAAAGCTCGGTGAAGGCGCGCATCTTGCAAAGTTCGGTGACAAAGCGGATGCCCGCGTTAACGAAAAAGCTGATGCGCCCAACCATTGCGGGAAATTCTGCGGCGACAACCTTGCCCCTCAGGTCGTCAAGCACCGCAATGGCCGTGGCCAGCGCATAGGCCAGTTCCTGTTCCGGTGTCGCCCCTGCCTCTTGCAGATGGTAGGAACACACGTTCATCGGGTTCCACTTCGGCAGGTGTTCCGCCGTATAGGCCGCAACATCGGTGATGAGGCGCAGCGAGGGTTTGGGCGGGCAGATATAGGTGCCGCGCGACAGATATTCTTTTACCAGATCGTTTTGCACCGTGCCTTGCAGGGCCGCCACATCGGCGCCCTGTTCCTCGGCCACGGCGATGTAAAGCGCCAGCAGCCACGGCGCGGTGGCGTTGATGGTCATCGAGGTGTTCATCTGATCGAGCGGGATGCCCAGAAACAGCGCCCGCATGTCGCCCAGATGGCAAACCGGCACGCCCACCTTGCCAACTTCGCCGCGCGCAAGTTCGTGGTCGCTATCGTAACCGGTCTGGGTCGGCAGATCGAAAGCCACGGAAAGCCCGGTCTGACCCTTTGCAAGATTGGCGCGGTAAAGCTCGTTTGACGCGGCAGCGGTCGAATGGCCCGCATAGGTGCGAAACAGCCAGGGGTTGTCCTTGCGGGCAGCGGGCGTGGTCATGAAGCCTCCGGGTCGCTCCGCAAGAAAGTTGCGGCACCTGCGGGTTTAGGCGAAAGATTGTATCGCTGTCAATTCGCCGCGCCGCGGCAAGAATCTTTGCGGTGCAGCGCGGAATTTTTGTTGCAAATTATCAGCTTTGCGCGAATTCTTGGCTTGTGGGCGAGGGAATGCTGGCGCCCCGTCAAAGGCGTGAGGATGGCGCGTCTGAAAAAATGAAAGGGGTTTGTTATGCTTTATCGTTCGTTTCTTAATCTCGCACTTGGAACCGCTTTGGTGGCTGCGACTGCGATTCCTGCAGCCGCGCTCGACCGTCGTGTGCGGATTGTGAATAATACTGGCTATACGATGGTGGAATTCTACGGTTCACACACCGATGCGAGAACGTGGCAGGAAGACATCCTTGGCCGCGACGTGCTCAACCCCTACTCGTCAGTAAACGTCAACTTCGACGATGGCACCGGATACTGCATCTTTGACTTCAAGGCGGTGTTCAACAATGGCCGCGAAGCGGTAGATTACAATATCAACGTATGCGAAATTGGGTCATTCACCTACAACTAAAGTAACGGATCAGGATGACTGAGGTCGGGCCAACGCCCGGCCGCTCGCGTTTTCTGGGTCATAAAATTACAAAATCGCAACGTCAGGCATTGCATTGTTGCGCGGCGACCCGTATTTCCTCGGCAGACGCCCCGATTCTGCGCTGCGGCATCGCCGTGCGCACCTGCTGCAGGAGTGACCATGGCCCTCGACCCGAAAGCTGACATCGCCCCCTACGACGCGCCGCTGAAGGATCTTTATGAGATCGGCGAAATGCCACCCCTTGGGCATGTTCCCGCAAAAATGTACGCTTGGGCGATAAGGCGCGAACGGCACGGCGAGCCGGAACAGGCGATGCAGGCCGAGGTAGTCGATACCTGGCAGATCGACAGCCACGAAGTGCTGGTGATGGTGATGGCCGCAGGGGTCAACTACAACGGCGTCTGGGCGGGTCTTGGCACCCCTGTCAGCCCGTTCGATGGGCACAAAGCACCCTACCACATCGCCGGTTCGGATGCGGCGGGCATCATCTGGGCGGTGGGCGACAAGGTCAAACGCTGGAAAGTCGGCGACGAAGTCGTGGTGCATTGCAATCAGGACGATGGCGACGACGAAGAATGCAACGGCGGCGACCCGATGTTTTCAACCAGCCAGCGGATCTGGGGCTATGAGACGCCAGACGGCAGCTTTGCCCAGTTCACGCGCGTTCAGGCACAGCAGCTGATGGCGCGGCCACGGCACCTAACTTGGGAAGAAAGCGCCTGCTACACGCTAACGCTGGCCACAGCTTACCGGATGCTATTCGGCCACCGCCCGCACATCCTGAAACCCGGCGACAATGTGCTGGTCTGGGGCGCTTCGGGCGGGCTTGGTTCTTTCGCGATCCAGTTGATCAACGCGGCCGGGGCCAACGCGATTGGGGTGATTTCGGAAGAAGACAAGCGTCAATTCGTGATGGCGATGGGCGCCAAAGGTGTCATCAACCGCAAAAACTTCAACTGCTGGGGCCAGATGCCCAAGGTCGGCACTCCGGAATACGCCGTATGGTTCAAGGAAACGCGCAAGTTCGGCGCGGCGATCTGGGAAATCACTGGCAAGGGCAATAACGTCGACATGGTGTTCGAACACCCCGGCGAGGCAACCTTTCCGGTCAGCGTTTTTGTGGTCAAGCGCGGCGGCATGGTGGTGATCTGCGCAGGCACCACCGGCTACAATCTCACCTTTGATGTGCGCTATCTGTGGATGCATCAAAAACGTGTGCAAGGCAGCCACTTTGCCAACCTCAAGCAGGCGAGTGCTGCCAACAAGCTGATGTTAGAGCGCCGCCTTGACCCGGCGATGAGCGAGGTCTTTCCTTGGGCCGAGATACCAGCGGCGCATACCAAGATGTATAAGAACCTGCACAAGCCCGGAAACATGGCGGTCTTGGTGCAAGCCCCACGGCCGGGGCTGCGCACATTCGAAGACGCGCTTGCTGCCGGACAAGGCGACATCTGAGCAAACCCACGCGATTGTGAATGTTGCGCTTTGGGGCTAAAAGAGCGCGAATGGCGCGACAAAAGCTCTTAATGGGGTGCCTCAAGGGGCTGATCTGGCATATTTTTTCTTTTCTGCACGACAGATTGCAACCTTTGCAGCAGGGCCTAGGCGCTACCTGCGCGCAATTGCCACTTGATTTGCGTCATGTTCACGTCAAGACGCTTCACCTAGGTGGGCGTCACTTCGTTGACGCCTGCGCTGGCGCATAAACCCCGGCCCTACGCGCCAATGTTCAGGGCCTGAAGAGACCGAGGATCGAGGATCATGACGACTGGAATCGACGCCGCCCCGAAGGCAGGCGCACCATCGCCGGATACTGGCACGCCGGGCTTCGGCAAGGCCGTGGTGCTTGCCCTGACGCTTGTCATCACACTTGTGCTGGCCTCTGGCTGGCTAATCATGCCCTATTTTTTCGAGGGCAAGTCAATCCTGACCGACATTTCCGATCAGGTTGCCGCCGACCGGACTACCCAGCAACGCACGCTTGGGCAGGTCATGACCCGCGTGCACAATGGCGTCGCGGAAGAAGGTGGCGTTGGCTTCGATGTCGACGCGCTTTTTGCCTCGCCCACCTATTTCGAGCGCACCACCGCACCCAAGGTGCGCGAGCGTTACGAGCTTGATAAAAACATTGTGTTTTTCGTCAACGAGTCGACGCATATCGATCTGCTGACGCAGGAATTGCCGCGGATCGAGCTTTATGTCGATGGCGTACGGTATGAGCCGACCCTCGTCGATGGCCCGATGTTTACCGACCACCACCGCACCTCGGATGTGCGCTTTGCCGCGCAGGATGCTAACGGGCGCGACATCATCACACCCGACACCAAAGAGCTGACGCTCTTGGTGCGCAACAGTTACGACCCTGAAGACGCGCCGCGCACCCTGACCTGGAACCTGCCGATCGACTATCCGGCAGAGGAAAACGTGCTGTCCTCGCCCACGCTGATTGCGGCGCTGTCTGCTGGCCTGCTTTCGGCCACGCTGACGCCCTGCCTGTTGCAGTTGCTGATTGTTTATATGGCAACGCTGACTGGCCTGAGCGCCGAGCAGATGTCGCGCGGGGATTCGGTGCCGATGGTAACGCGCCGCCGTATGCTTTTGATCGCGCTGGTGTTCGTGGCAGGGTTTACCGCGTTCTATACATTTGCTGGTGCGGTAATCGGCTATGCCGGGCGCTCGGCGCAGATCATCTTCGATTCCGCCAGCCGCGAAATGGCGATTGGTACCGGCGTGCTGGTCATCATCATGGGCGTCTGGATGGGCATCAAATCGCGCGCACCGCTGGTGTGCCGTATGCCGATGCCCAAAAGCGTTAGCGGCGGCGACAGCACCGGATATGTGCGTTCGTTCCTGCTGTCGGTGGGCTTTTCGCTTGGCTGCATGGTCTGCTTTTCTGGGGCAATCGTGGCGACCTTGCTGGTCTATGTCGGCATGCTCGGCTCGGCCTCGGTTGGCGCTACGATCCTGTTCGTGTTCTCGATGGGGGTGGCGATTCCGTTTCTTGCGGCCGCATTCTTCCTGTCGCGCACGATGAGCGCGATGCAGTGGATCTCGCGCTACACGCCACAGATTGGCTTTGTCAGCATGGTGGTGATCGTAGCGTTCGGATTGGTGCTGATAACCGACAACTTCCATACAGTAAGCGACATCATCTATCCCTGGCTCGGTCTGAATTGATCGGTAGGGCATAAACTTGGGGAAAGGGTACAAAAATGAACGGTAAGGTGCTGGGCTCAATCGCGGCGGTGGTCGTGGTGGCAGCCGCGGCGGCAGGCTATTTCTTCTTCGGTGCGGAGAAGAAGGTCATGCTGGGGGATATCGAGCTATACGTCTTTGTTCAAAGCACGACGACGCCGGAACTTGCGGTGATCGACGTGGCACACGAGGAACTGGTGACACGTGTGCGGCTGGCCGCTGTGCCAGACGTGATGGTAGTGGCCAAGGAACCCAAGCGGGTGATCTACGCCAACCGCGCCACCAACTCGGTGCATATCTATGACATCGCAACGCAGGCCGACGACGCGGTGATCACGTTGCCGTTTTCGCCCGACAACATGGTGATGAGCCCCGATAGCTTCATGATCGCGGCGACTGACACGGAAACCGGTCAGTTTGGGGCGATCGACATCGAGGCGACGCTTACTGCGGCGCGCGAGATGGGAGCCGGAACCAGCGTGTTTACGCCAAGCGATCTGGTGGAAAAGAAACTGGGATTCGTGCTTGAGCAGACCTTCTACAAGCCCAGCAAAGTGGTGTTCTCGGACGATTCGGTGTTCGTTTTCATCGCGGACTCGCTGACGGGCATCTTGAGCACGATCGACACCGCCTCTGGTGCGGTGCTTGATCCGATCCAGCTTTCGCTCCACGTGGGCGTGGTTGATGACCCCGATGGCGACGAGCTGAGCGCGCTGACACGCACACCGGACGGGCTTTATGGTCTGGTGACGCAGAATACCGACGGCTTCGTGTCGATCGTCAACATGCGCAGTTGGGCAGAGAACTTGGTGTTGCGTGTCGGTAGGGGTGCCTCGCGCGCCTATGGCACGGCAGACGGCATCTACATGATGGTCGGCAACGATCTGGACAAAACCATGACGGTGCTCAAAACCGACCCGTGGGAAGTCGCGGCAACACTGCCGGCTGTGGCCGGTGTGACGTCTATCTCGACCGGGTTCTTTGAAAAGCTCGCCTATGTCGTATCAAACCCGGAAAACCGGGTAGCGGTCATCAACCTCGAAACATTGACCAACGACGCCTACATCGACCTACCTGGCGGCCCCGGGGTGGGCATTGCTGACGCGGACGGCAAAAAGCTCTACGTGCCGCTGCACGATTCAAACTCGCTTGCGGTGATCGACATCTACAACATGCGTGTGCACAAGATCATCCCGAACGTGACCGAAGCACCTTGGGGCGTGGCAATGGCTTCGACCAACAACTACTGTCACTGACCAAGTTCAGCGGACATACGCTTGCGGGACGCCGAATCCTTTCGGCGCCCTTGCTTTTTACAGGTTTTCTGATTTTTGCACCCATCGTTCTTGAATATTGATTCGAATTCCCTCCTGCGTCAATTTGGCCATGTTTTGGTGCGCCTACGCACACAAAAACTTGATCTATGTCATATAGACCACCCCCTATAACCTCTAGGTTCCACCCAGTCGCCATCGCGGTTTGTTGACTCGCAGCGGTCGTGTTTGGCGCCTTGTAGAGAGGATCAACTCATGAAACTTCATCTTTCCACGATGGCCCTGCTTGCGGGTGCTTCGATGATGGCAATGACCACGTCGGCAACCGCCGGCGCCATGGACATTCCCGGTTACGAAGCCGCAGTCGCTGCCGCTGCAACGGCCGGCTGGGCAAACGCTGAATCGGATCGTGGCGGCCTGTTCCTGGTCGCGCAATTTGATTCGTCGGGACCCGACGCTTGGGACCCGGTTGCCCACCCGCTGGTCTATGTGACCTCGGAATCGCACGCCAACCCGAACCCGAACCGCACCCTTCCGGGCGGCTTCGCTGGCTTCCAGCTGGTTGACGCGATGACCAAAGAATCGATCTACGGCTTCATCGCTGCAGAAACCGAAAAGACCTCGGGGATGCGCGGCGCGCCGCACGGTGTTGCTCTGTCGCCCGACGGCGCCTGGGCCTACCTCGGCTGGTCGGAAGTTGACGATTCGGTCACCGGCTACACCTCCTACGTCGCGGTTGTGAACGTCCGCACGATGAAGGTCGACAAGCTGATCAAGCAAGAGTCGCGCTTCCGTGGCGCCCCGCGCGCCCAGCGTCTGCACCACATCCAATCGTGGACCGACGTGGACGGCAACGACAACGTGGTTCTGCAGTGGGGCTTCGGCGCTGACGGCGGCCCGCACCACATCCTCGACCCGAATGCCAACAACACTGTGAAGCGTTCGATCACCTACGAAGACGTCCAAGTGATGGGTCACCCCTTCACCACGCCTTCGAACGATGGCAAAATGCTTTACGTCTCGATCGGTTCGCCTGAAATCCGTGAAGCCGACTCGCACCATGCGGCCGGCGTAGCGAAAGTGAACCTCGACACCGGCGCCGTGACCAACGTCATGGGCTTCGGCAACCACCCGATCGGGATCACCCACTCGGCCGACGGCTTGTTCACCTACGTCGTCGATGGTCACGGTAGCATGGTCTACAAGCTCGACGACACCACCAACGAAATCGTTGGCAAGGCGAGCGCTGGCGTGGCTGGCCCCTACGGTCTGTGCATGAACTGGGACGAAAGCCTCATGTTCGTGGACGGCAAAGGCGAAGGCTCGCACAACATCGGTTCGGTGCTGGGCGTGATCGACCTCAAGACCTTCGCCCCGGCCCGCGCTGGCTTCTTCCAGCAGCCCATCTTCCTGGGTGGTTCGGCGAACTCGGTTGACCACTGCATCCTGCATCCCGATCCGGCTGTGAACGAGATCTGGGTTTCGAACATGAACGGCTGGGAAACCATCGTTCTTGATCTGAACACCAATACCCCGGAAGCTTGGATCCCCACCGTGCACGGCGGCGACACCCACTCGGGTGGCTTCTATGCCTACAACGGCTGGGATGGCGAAGTGCTGACCGACATGGGCGGCATCAAATCGCAGCGCATCCGCGATCTGTCGCTGGCCGCGATCGCTGCCCGCTAAGAAGCACGGCATCGCTCGACTGAGCTGAAAATGGCCCGCAGCGCCGCAAGGCGCTGCGGGCTTCTCATATTTTTGAGGCAAGGTGCGCAAACCGAGGCAATTGGTCGCGAAAGTTTACTGGAGTCGTTAACCTCCGCTACTTTCATTATTTGTTTCGGCTGCTAAAGTGCCGCCCTGTCAGTGGACCCCGACATCACCAAACGAGGATACGAATGCAGCAGCACAAAAACTTCGCACGGCGCCCGCAACGCCGAAAAGCGGCTATCGCGTCGCTCTGGCTTGGCCTTTCGATCATTGGCGGCGCCAACGCCGCACATGCCGAAATGGACCCGCCGTGGTTCCTGCCGTTTAGCACGATGACCGAACAAGAAAAGCGCGGCATGCAGCTATACTACCATGATGCGGGCGGGGTCGGATCGGGCATTGGCTGCGCCGATTGCCATGGCGACATCGGGCAAGGCAACATCGACGTGGGGGCTCCTGCTGCAGCAGGGGCAATTCGCTCGACCTTCGATACGATGACGTCTGGTGGCGCCGAGTTGATGAACTTCCTCAAAAATACGCCGGCCGAGAAGGATGACGTTTTCAGTTTCCTTCAGGTCCTGCGCTACGTCACGCGCCCGAACCTTGGGGAGGCCGAGACGGAAGGCAAAAAGATCTATGAGGAAATCGCGGGTGGCGTTGGTTGCCAAGCCTGCCACGGCATGGATGCCGTGGGCGTCATTGGCCCCGATATCCGCGGCAAAGACCCGGTCGCGATTTTGGAAGCGATGAAGACCGTGCCGGACATGGGTATTATCGAGTTGACGGAAGTTCAGGTCAATCAGGTTGCATCCTACTTGCGCGCCCTGCACGAACTCGAAGAACACTAATCGGTGCCAAAGAAATCGCTGGCGCGCGGCCCTTTAGCATGGCCGCGCGCTTTTTATTTATACTCGAAATCGTGATCAGGTTAACATCGCGTCTAAATAGGCATAATTGATTGTGCTAAAACGATTTTTTAGTAACATATATCTTACCTGCGACATTCCCGCACGTTGGAATCCATGCAGAAAGATGCTTTATACGTCATGTGTTCTTTCCTGCCGCGCGCACAGGCTCTTTACTACGCGAAGGTTTCGGGGGGACGGGTCGCTTCAAGGGCAATAGCCTAGGTGGCGGCAACAAGGGATTGGCAAAGACCCGCCTCTATGTCGGGGGTGGGCCAGAAGAAGGTGAAAGCACATGTTTAATTCGACCACGAAGATTGCCTCGGCGCTTGTCGGGCTGTTCGCACTGGCAGCGCCGGCATTCGCGCAAGCCCCTGCGCTAACCGATCTCGAGGCCGCTGGTAAAGTGGTTTTCGATGAAGAGATCGGCTGCATCGAATGCCACGGCGAGCTCGCCAAGGGCGACGTTGGTATCGGCCCCAACATTCAGGGCCAGACCGTTGAATACATCCATCTGCAAATGCAGACGAACGAAATGATGATGTTCGACGCGACCGATCAACAACTGACCGCGGTTGAGGCCTACCTGGCTTACCTCAAAGCTAACAACCCGTGATCTGACGTATAGAACGTGCTTCTTGCACGCTCCGCCGCGGCCACCGGCCGCGGCGGGATTAGGATTGCTGTTTTCAATTCGCGCTAAGCCCGCTGTCCTCACAGAACTCTAGGGGATCTTCGAAATGAAAATGTTACCAGTGTTCGCCGGGCTTCTGCTCGCCGCAACACAAGCCTCTGCGCAAGATGCCATGTTGCCGCCCGACGTGGCGGCAGGCAAGGCGCTCTACGAAGTGAACGTGCCAGGTGGTTATGGTTGCTTGCCTTGCCACGGGGACAAAGCGCAAGGCGGGCGCGACGGCCCCAAGATCATTGGGCAAGATGTAGTCAACATCCGTGAACAGCTGCCCATCAACGATTCAATGTCATTCATTGAACTCGAAGATGAGCAATTTGAGCAGGTTGCCGCATATTTGCAGTGGCTCGCCGCCAACTGAACAGCTTAGCTGAACGCTGATTGCATGTGCGGCCGCACTTACGCACGGCCAATTGCAATATGGCCTGCGGCAGAATGTTCATTCACCCGCCGCGTGGTTTCGCGTAAGGTCGCGCCCGAGCGCACCTGCGGAGCCGCGTATGACCCGTCTCACCTTGACCCTCGGTGTTTCTGCGCTGGCGGCGCTGGCCATTACGGCGCAGCCCACAGCCGCACGCGAGGTCAAGCTGACCACCGTGATGGCGCGCAACTTTATCGGCGGCGCCTATGCGGTGCTGTATCTGGTTGACGCCGAGGGCAAATATGAAACCACTTTTCATGTGTTTGGCACGACGCAACGTTACTATTTGCACCTTCGCAACTGGTATCGCGCAACCGATCTGGCCGATGTGGACAACTTCGCCGACGCCGATGGCAAGTCCGGCCCATCGGTTCGTCGCGGCGAAGTCGCCGAAATCAGCGTAGAGATTGCCGACGAGCTGTTCGACAAGGGCTACATGCTGCGCATCGACAGCACGCTTTACGAAGGCCGCGACTACGGCACCGATGCCGAAGTGCCACTGGCAACCACGTCGTCGGGCGTCGAGATCGAAGGGCGCGGCTATGTCAAAACGCTCCGCTTGGATCTTTAGCGCGGCTGGGGGCAGGAATGCAGCGCAGTTTTCACGGCGTGCCCGGAGTGGCGACATCGCTGCTGGTGGTGGCGCTGGCGGTGTCAGGGGCACTTCTAGCCGTGATCCCTGCGCGCGAGCGGGCCGAGGTGAGCTTGCCGCCACGAGGTGCGGTGAACGTGGCCGACCTGGCTGCGGCGGTGGTGGCGCACTACCCTGAAACCGAACAGATCACCCGCAGGCCATCTGGTAAGATCGTGGTCGATTACACGCTCGACGGCGAACCGCTTAGCACAGAGATCGACCCGCGCACCGCCGCACCGCTACGGCGCTATGAGCCTTCGCAATATTCGACGCGCTTTGGCGATATTCACCGCGCCTTCGGTTTGGGCGACAGCGCCCTTGGCCACGGGCTAGCGGGGCTTGGCGCGCTGGCGCTGGCGATGGTGTCGCTATCGGGGCTGCGCCTGCTAATTACGCGGATGGGTGGGCTTCGTATGTTGATGGGCCCGGTGCGCGGCACCGCGCTCCAACGTCTGCACGTACAGCTTAGCCGAGTGGCACTGCCCGCGCTTTTGTTGCTGGCGCTAAGCGGGCTCTACATGTCGGCGGTATTTTTCGGGGTACTGCCAACGGGAAGTGAGCGGCAGCCAGATTATCCGACCGCGCTTTCCGGTGGCGCGTTGATGCCGATTGGCGACATCACTGCGCTTCGCACAGTTGATTTGCGCGATCTGCAAAAGCTGGTCTTTCCCTACGAGGGCGACCCGTTTGAACCTTACGAGTTGCGCACAGCCGAAGGCGCGGGTTTTCTGGACCCAGCCAGCGGTGAAGTGCTGGAGTGGTTGCCACGGTCTGCTGGCGCGCGCGCCTATGCGCTGGTTCTGGCACTGCACACCGGGCAAGGCCTATGGTGGCTGACGCTGCTGACCGGCGCTGCGGCGCTGGGGCTTCCGTTTCTGGCATTTTCCGGCGTGGTGCTTTGGTGGCGACGGCGCAAGGCAAAGCCGCGCATTCGCCGCAACGTGGCGCTGGGCGATGCAGATACGGTCATTCTGGTCGGCTCTGAAGGCAACGCAACCTGGGGCTTTGCCTATACGCTGCAAAACGCGCTGACCGCCGCGGGGCATTTTGTGCATGTGGCCGAGATGAACCAGTTGACCGGCGCGTATTGCGGCAATCGGCGGATGTTCATTCTGACCGCCACCTACGGCGATGGCACAGCACCCGCCACAGCGCGAAAGTTTCTTGAGATCCTGCCAAAGCTGCGGGCCGCGCCGAAAAAGGGCGTGACCGTGCTTGGCTTTGGCGACCGCGACTTTGGACATTTTTGCTATTTTGCGGTCGAGGTCGAAGCGGCGCTGATCGCCAAAGGCTGGCCGATCTTTTCGCGGCTTGAAACGATCAACCGCGAATCGTCGCAAGAATTCGCGCGTTGGGGCGATGCCATCGCACCGCTGCTGGGGCACGATTTGCGGCTTGTGCATATTGCCGAAACGCCGCGGCGCCAGCCGTTCGAATTGCTGACACGGCACGATTATGGCGCCGAGGTTGGCGCGCCCTCGGCGATCTTGCGCTTTGGCGCGCCGCCCGATGTACGACAGGGATTTTGGCAAAGGCTTTTGGGCCGCGCAACGCTACCCTATTTCGAAGCGGGCGATCTGATCGGCATCGTTCCACCCGGATCGAACATGCCGCGGTATTATTCGATCGGTTCGGCCTCGGCAGACGGGTTTTTGGAGTTTTCGGTACGCGAGCATGAGCACGGGCTATGCTCGCGCTATCTGCACGGGCTGAAGCCGAGTGACCGGATCTCGGCTTTCGTACGCCCGAACCCGGAGTTCAGACTCGATTCCGGGCGCAACCCGGTGATTCTTGTCGGCGCCGGCTGCGGCGTTGGCCCGCTTGCGGGCTTTATCCGAGCCAACAAGTCCCGCCGTCCGATGCGGTTATACTTTGGGGCGCGAGATCCCGACTCAGATTTTCTTTACCGCGCCGAGATGATGGGCTGGCTGGCTGAAGGAAAGCTTTCCGCGCTCGTCACCGCCTTCAGCCGATCAACCGAAAAGGCCTATCTGCAAGATAAAATCGAAGCTGATGGCGAGCCGTTGCGCGCAATGGTGCAGGCAGGCGCGCAAGTCATGGTCGTTGGTAGCCGCGAAATGGCGCGCGACGTCATGGCGGCGTTCGACCGGGTGTTGGCGCCTTCGGGGCAAAGTGCAAAGTCGCTAAAAAGCGCGGGTCGCTATGTCGAAGATATCTACTGAGCGTATTGCGCTGCGCGGCCTCGCCATGGCCGCCGAATGGACAGCGGTTTGCTATGCCCCCGCCGCGCGCGAGGATGCCTTGCGACAGGCGCTGGCTGCGGCGGTTGAAGCGGTTGAACAACAGATGTCGAACTGGCGCGCAGGGTCGGACCTGAACCGGCTGAACACAGCGGTTCCCGGCGCGTGGGTGGCGCTGCCTGCAGATCTCATGACGGTGCTTGCCAATGGGCTTGCGGTGGGGGTCGCCTCGGGCGGGGCTTTTGACATGGCACTGGGCGATCTGGTCAGCGCATGGGGTTTTGGCCCGCCAATCCGGCGCCCTGATGAGGCCGCGATCCGGGCGTTGACTGGCCAGCCCCGCCGCCCCTGCACCGAGGTGCTGGAGCTGGCCCCTGGTCGCGCGCGCAGGCTTGCGGCGGTACGATTTGATCTTTCGGGGATTGCCAAGGGTTTCGGCGTTGACGCGATGGCGCGCGCGCTCGAGGCGCTGGGTGTGGCCGATTTTCTTGTAGGCATGGATGGTGAAATGCGCGCCAAGGGTGCCAAGCCGGGCCGCGCCCCGTGGCGCGTGGCGCTAGAGGCACCCGATGACGCAGCGGCCCCCGCGGGCTGGATCGACCTGCACAACCGCGCCATAGCCTCGTCAGGCGATTGGCGAAATCGGGTGCGGCTTGGCGCGGGATGGGTTGGCCATTCCATGCACCCCGCACGCGCCGCACCCGTGCAGAACAGCGTGGCGGCAGTCAGCGTGCTTGCACCCGATTGCACCGAGGCGGATGCTTGGGCGACCGCGCTGATGGTACTTGGGCCCGAGGTTGGTGCAAATCTGGCGCGGGCGCGTGATATGGATGCGCTGTTTCAGGTTCGCGCTCCTGGGGGCATCTTGCGTGTCGGGACTGGCTGCTTTGCCTGAGGTTTCGCTTTGCGCCCGCTTGCCCGCGTCGCTAGGGTTCGCGCCATGAGCCTTGCCCCCGCCTTGCAGTTTTCCGACGATCAGGCCGAGGCCTGGGACCAGATTTCCGAGGCGCTGGGTGCCGCCGGGGTGGATCTGATGAATGGCACCCTGCTGCCCGAGGGCGGCAGCCGCCGGGTGCTGGCAGTGGTCGGTAAGGCGGGCTCTGGCAAAACGATGCTTCTGGCAGAGCTTTGCAAGGCTTTGGCCGTTGCGGGCGTAGATACGGTCTCGGGCGATTGGGAGGGGCGGCGGCGCAAGGATCGCCGCACGCTGGCCATTCTTGCGCCCACCAACAAGGCCGCCTCTGTGTTGCGCGGGCGCGGCGTGCCTGCCACGACCATCCATCGTATTCTTTACACCCCGGTTTATGACCCGCAATACGAACGCATCGCAGAGTGGCTGGCAGGTCAAGGCACCAGGCCCGAGGTTGAAGGGCTGAGCGATGTGGCGCTTGACCGCGCGCGCGCCTTTTATGACGTGGTCAAGTCGATCCCCGGCGCGCTTGCTGCTGCGGGATTGCGCGGCAGCGATTTCATAAAAGGTTGGAAGCGGCGCGATGAGCCACTCGACATCGGCCTAGTCGATGAAGCCTCGATGCTTGATGAACGCCAGTTCGACGATCTGCGCGAAATCTTTCCAACGCTGATCATCTTTGGCGACCCAGCACAGCTAGCGCCTGTCGGGCAATCGGGTGAGATGGTGTTCGAACGCCTGGGCGACGGGCGCAGGCTGGATCTGACGCGCATCCATCGGCAGGCGCAGGATAACCCGATTCTTGACCTCGCGCACGCGTTGGGTGACGAAAGCATTGGCTTTGAGGCGTTCGAGCGGCTGGTAGAAGACGCGGCGCGGCGCGACCCCCGCGTGGTCTGGGCCGAGCGCGTCGAGTGCGATCTGATGTCGCGCAGCCCGGTGCTGGTCTGGCGCAATGTCACGCGGGTGCGGCTGATTGCGGCGTTTCGCGCCGCCCACGGCGCCCCGGCCGATGCGCTGTTGCCGGGCGAACCGCTGATTTGCGATGGTATCGAATTGCCGCTGAAGCACCGCAAGAAACGCATTGATCTTGAAGCGCGCGGGCTGATCAAGGGCGCGCAGGTCATCTACCTCGGCCCCGGAAACAAGCCCGGCTTTTCGCGCCTGCACGTGATTGGCGCAGAAGACCCACGTCTATCGGCGGCCTCGATCATCAAGATCGAAATCCCCGATAGCGACGAGCCCTTTATTCCCTATGCCGCGCGGATGGGGGCGGCGTTTTTGCACGGCGCTGCCGTGACCATTCACAAAGCGCAAGGCAGCCAATGGGATAGCGTGCAGGTGTTCGCCCCCGATCTTTACGCCGCCGCACAATCCGGGCGCATTGAAGCGGGCATGCCGCTTTGGAAGCGGCTGGCCTATGTTGCGATCACGAGAGCCGAAAACCGTCTGCTCTGGGTGGTGCGCAACCGCCTTGCACGGCCCTCCGCGCCATTGGGCATCGACGATCTGCCCTTAGGCAGCGCGGCGCTGACACTGGCTTCGGGTGACGATGCATAGCCCTTGTGGCAGGTGCAGCTTGACACATGCGCTAATCGTAATGTTTCTTCATCCGACGCGTAGCGCCGTATGATATTGTCTGGCGCGCGGACGAAAGGTGCATTGCAACAAATTCTTCGGAGGGGACAATGAAGCTTCGCGTGATAGATTTCGGGCATGTTTCGGCGCTGCGTAGCCAAGCGGTGTATCATGGTCTGGCCGAGGCGATGACGCCGGAGAGCGATCCTGTGCTGTCGCTGGTTTCACCCAGCACGCCCTATGTCTGTGTCGGTATGCACCAAGACATCGATAAAGAGGTGGACCGCGATTTTTGCGCCTCGCGCAGCTTGCCTATTTATCGCCGCCATGTCGGCGGCGGCGCGGTCTATCTCGACGAAAATCAGCTTTTCACCCATTTCATCTATCCTGCGGGCAAAGCACCGCAACGCGCGGCCGATCTTTACCCTTTGTTCATCGAACCGGTGGTGCGCACTTACCGAGAAATGGGCATCAACGCCAATTACCGCCCGGTGAACGACATTCAGGTCGAGGGGCGCAAGATCGGCGGCACCGGTGCCGCCTCAATCGGCAATGCCACGGTGATGGTCGGCAGCTTCATGATCGACTTTGACACCGAAACAATGTCGAAGTGCCTCAAGGTGCCGTCCGAGAAATTCCGCGACAAGCTGCGCCAGACGCTTGATGATTACATGACAACGATGGTCAAACAGCTGGGTGCCAAGCCCGACCGCACCGCGCTTAAGTCCACTTTCCTGCGCCACTGCGCCGATGTTCTGGGCGTCGAGCCGGTGATCGACCAGCCGACCGCCGCTGAACTTGCCGCTATTGCGCGCGCAGAAGCCGAACTATCCGATCCGGAGTGGACCGAGGTGCAGCACCGCAAGCTGGTGGCGCTGGGGGTAAAAATCGCCGCCAATACGCATCTAACCGAGGCCGCGCACAAGGCGCCGGGTGGGTTGATCCGCGTGAACTTGCTGGATGCTGGTGGCAGCGTTGCCGATCTGGTGTTGTCGGGCGATTTCACCTGCCTGCCCCCAGATGGAGTTGACAGGCTGGCCGCGGCTCTCAAGGGCACCGCGTTGGAACCGGCGGCGTTGCAGGCCGCAGCCGATGCGGCCATCGTGCGGCTCGGGCTCGACCTTCCGGGCGTGAGCGGGGCCGATATTGCCACGGCAATCGGTGCTGCGCAGCAGCCGCACACATGAAGCGCGTCGCCGTACTTCAGCACACCGAGGCCGAATACCTTGGTCTAATCGAAGACCATCTTGAAGGCCGCAACGTGCGCTTTCAATATTTTCGCCCCTTCGCTTCGGGCGGCATGGTGCCTGCCGCGCCGGGCAATTTTGACGGGCTAATTCTGCTTGGTGCGGGGCCTTATGGCGTTGTTTCCGGGCATATCCTGCCGTCGCTTGCACCCGAGTTGCGGCTGACGCGCGCTTTTCTGGATGCGGGGCTACCGGTGCTAGGGTTTGGGGCGGGTGCGGTGATTCTGTCGGTTGCCGCAGATGGCGGCGCAGCCGATGCGCCGCTGCGGTTCTCGGTAGAGCAAGCCCTTGCCAATACGCCAGATTTCGCGCCAAACCTGCCCCAGTTTCCGCTTGCCTGCTATCTACGCGATCGGCCGATTTTACCCGATGGCGCGCGCGTTCTGTATAGCAACGAGGCGGGCGAGCCGCTGGTTTTCTCGCTCGCAGAAAATTCACTGGGCTTTTTGGGGCACCCTGGAATGAAGCGCGGCATGGCTGAAGACCTAATCATGGAATTTGCCGAAACGCCCGACGAACCCCTTGCTTCGCTTGATAAACTCGGCGCCGAGCAGGGGCCGGTAAGCACCGCGCTCAGCACATTGATGGTGCCCCTGATCGCCCATTGTGGGTGGATGTAATCGCTGCAACGCGGCGACGAATAGGTTTGACATTCCGTTTCTGACATATACCAATTTTAACAGTTGTTGCCTGGAGGGGAGACTAGGCAGCAACAAGATCCGAAGGGGAGGACGGAGCTTTGGCCAAAAAGTTGATAATTGTTATGGTGAACACCGATCCGCGCAACGGCGAGGAACTCGGCGCGCCATTTTTTCAGGCCACCGTCGCCGCTGCGATGGATTACGAGGTTGATGTGATCTGCACCGCGACCGCAGGCAGCCTGATGCGAAAGGGCGTGGCCGAAAAGCTTGTGGTCAAGCCCGGCAGCCCCAAGACCGTCTATGACTTCATCAAGGATGCGCATGAGGCGGGGGCAAAGTTTTACTGCTGTTCGCCCAACCTTGATCTGTTCGACATGACGATCGAAGATCTGATCCCCGAATGCGAAGGCATCGTCGGCGGCGCCAAGGTGATTGAAGACATCATGGAAGACGATGACGCCAAGGTGCTGACCTACTAGACCGGCCAGCGTTCGTGCGGCCAGCCAGGGAGGAACGGCCAGCGATGACAGTCCATGCAAAGGTGCCAAACCCGCCGATCAGCGATCCGGTTTCGGATACGCCGGTGGTCGCCTATGAAAAGCTCGAGGAAATCTTTGAAGATATCCGTGGTCATTCGCTTTACGACCACGAAATCCACGGCTGCCTGAACTGCGGCATCTGCACGGCCACCTGCCCTTCGGCGCAATATTACGATTACTCGCCCCGCGAGATCGTGCAGCTTTTGTGGACCGAAAACCTCGAAGGCATCTACGATGCGATGCACGAAAAGATCTGGGCTTGCGCGCAATGCTACACCTGTGCCGCACGCTGCCCATTCGAAAACTCGCCCGGCGGTTTGGTGATGATCATGCGCGAAGTGGCGATCAAGCATGAATTACCCTCGGTCAAAGAGGTGCTGCGCCCCTTCAGCCGCGTGTTGCTGAAGGTGGTTTCCACCGGCAACCAGCTTGCGCCCAACATGATCACCAAAGACGCGTTTCCCGACTGGGGCCCAAACGTGACCAAGGTCGAAGCGCCGCTGATGATCTTGCGTCAGGCAATTCCGATGCCGACGATGCATACGCTCGACACCGCGTGGGAGGTGAACCTGCGCACCTCGGTCGAGCTTTACACGATCTGGGAGGCCACGGGCGTGCTCAAGCAGCTCGAATCCGTGGATGAGAACCTGTTCGACGTGGTTTCCGACGTGATGGAGGAAAAGCGCGAGGAATGGGAAGAATGGCTGGAAGAGCAGGAAGACGAGGCAGACGACGACTGAGCGGTCAGTGGGAGGCCGTCGCTTTGGGAGGAGCGCACGATGAGCAACACCGAAAAGCCGGGCGGTAAGGGCGCCTATAACGGGTTTGGCGCAGACTGGGCACCAAGCAACCTCTCCAGCGTCGAGGCGCGCCGCGCCACCGACTGGGTCGAGGCAAAAATTGACAAACGCCACCTTCTGACCGGCAAAGACCGAAAGGAAGACGTGCGCGACATCATGTGGCAGTTGGAACGCGATGGCGAAATCAAGGTGCATCGCGTCGCCGAGCATAACGACCCGGTGATCGCCAAAACGCTTTATGGTTGGGACAAGAAGATCCCGACCAATAACCTTTGGCATCACAAATCGTGCGGCCAATGCGGCAATATCCCCGGCTACCCGACCTCGATCCTTTGGATTCAGAACCAGTTGGGCATCAAATATCTGGACGAAACCGACCAGACCTCGTGCACGGCGTGGAACTATCACGGCTCGGGCATTGGCAACGTGGTTTCGCTGTCTGCGGTGTTTTTGCGCAACTTCCACCAAGCCTATGTTTCGGCCAAGTCGCAGGGCCTGCCCGAAGGCACCTACTACCCACTGGTCCACTGCGGCACATCCTTTGGAAACTACAAGGAAATCCGTGGCTTCCTGCTACATTCGGCGGAACTGCGCGCCGAGGTGAAGGCCATTCTCGGCAAGCTTGGCCGATTGGTCGATGGCAAGCTGCTGATCCCCGAAGAGGTCGTGCACTATTCCGAATGGTTGCACGTCATGCGCGACAAGATCGCAGAACGCCAAACCATCGACGTGTCGAACATCCGCACCACGGTGCACCCGGCCTGCCATGTGTATAAAATGGTGCCCGAAGACGTGATCTATGACGACACCGTGCTAAATGGCGACCGCGTGGCGGTGACGACGGGCCTGTTGCAGACGCTCGGCGCGCAGGTGATCGACTATTCGACATGGTATGACTGCTGCGGATTTGGTTTTCGCCACATTATCGGTGAGCGCGAATTTACCCGGTCGTTCGCGATGGACCGCAAAATCAAGGTCGCGGTCGAAGAGGCGCGTTCGGACGTGATGATCGGCCACGATACCGGCTGCATCACCACGCTTGATAAGAACCAGTGGATCGGCAAGGCGGTCGGCAAGGTCTTTGCACTGCCGGTCATGGCTGACTGCCAGTTTGCCGCGCTGACGATGGGCGCGCACCCCTACAAGCTGGCGCAATTGCACTGGCACGCCAGCCCCTTTGAGGAGTTGCTCGAAAAAATGGGCATCGACTGGGAAAAGGCCAAGGGCGAATTCGAGGGCTATCTGGACGAGGTCAAGGCCGGGCGGATCGAAACGCTATACGACCCCAAGCGCGCCATCACCTCGGGGCCCGGCTATATAAAACCCAAAGCCCTGACAGGAGCCTAAGGCATGACGAAACCCATTCTCATCATTGGCGGCGGCCCTGCGGGGCTTTCGGCGGCACATGCAGTGGCAAGCGCCGGACGCAAGGCGGTGCTGGTGGAAAAGGAAGACCGTTTGGGCGGCGCCCCGATTCTTTCGGGTTATGCCAAACTGGTGCCCAGCCACGAATGGGCCAAGGATGCGATCGGCGGCATGGTCACGCGAGTTGTCGATAACCCCAACGTCGAGGTGCGGCTGGAAGCGGTGGTGCAAAGTTTTGCAGGCGAACCCGGTGCCTTTGGCGCAACGCTGAAAGACGGCAGCGTGATCGAGGCTGACACCACAATTCTCGCCACAGGCTTCACGCATTTCGACAGCCTCAACAAACCCGAATGGGGCTTTGGCACCTACCCTGACGTGGTGACGACTGTGCAGGTCGAACAGATGATCTCGTCCGGTGCGGGTATCCGTTGCCCGTCTGATGGGCGGGTGCCTGACCGAGTGGCGATCCTGCTTTGCGTAGGCTCGCGCGACCGTCAGATCGGGCGCGAATGGTGCTCGAAAATCTGCTGTTCGGTTTCGGCCAATATTGCAATGGAAATTCGCGAGCTTTCGCCCAAAACCAACGTCTACATCTACTACATGGACATTCGCACCTTCGGACTTTTGGAGGGCGAATATTACTGGAAAAGCCAAGAAGAGGCGAAGGTCAAGTATATCAAAGCCCGCATTGCCGAAGTCACATCCGACGGCAAACGGCTGGTGGTGAAAGGCGAAGACACGCTGGTAAAACGCCCGATCACCATTCCTTTCGACATGGTGGTGCACGCCATCGGCATGGACCCCAACGTCGATAACATGACCCTCGCGGCGGTGTTCGGGGTCGAGTTGAACAAATACGGCTATATCGCAAAGCCCTCGACCTATTTGCATATGAGCGAAACCTCGCGCCCGGGGCTATTTGTGGCAGGTGCGGCCACTGGGCCGGAAACCATCGACGATTCGATCGCGCAGGGCCACGCGGCTGCGATGGCGGCGCTGACCTATCACGCCACGCATCAGATCAAGGCGGCTGAATGATGTTTGGCCTGCGCCGCAAACCGAGCGAAACGGAATACGCAGCCCCGCGCCCGGTGCTCGACCTGTCGGGGCCGCGGCTGCGGCGGGCGTTTGACGATCTGGTGCAATCGTCCGAACCGACCGGGGGCCTAGAGCGGTATGTCACCGCGCTTGCGCTGAAAGCATCGCTTTTTGACGAGCTTCTGGGCGATGGCAAAGCGGCCGATCTGACCGAGGCCGAGTTTCTGGACCTTGCCGCCTTTATCACTCCGGTGCGGCGGCGCATCAGCGCCCATCTTGTGCGCTACGGGTTTGAACCGCTGCGGCTGCGCCTTGCCGAACTTGCCCATGCACTGGATCAGACAGACCGCACCGATGCGCGCATTGCGGCGTTTGAGGCGGGCTTCAGCGCCGATTCCGAGCATCGCTGGGTGCGCGATCTGGGTGCCGAAGTGCTGCATTTCACGCGCCCCACCGACTACCCGCTGATGACCCGCTGGGTTTGGGACGCGACAACCGAAACCGGCGTCTTGCGCGAAATCTGGGCCAGCGAAGATGTGGACGCGGCCAAGATCGTCGCCACCAATGCGGTCGCAACGTTTCAGACCTTGCGCGACGAGTTGGACGTATTTCTGGCTGGCGAGGGCGTGTTTCGTGACCGCCATTTCTATATCGATCTGCTGATGTCGCATGTCTACGCGGGTTACATCAATGACCGCGGCGGCCAATATTTGCGCACCGACTTCACGCTTGAAGGCGATCCGATGCAGCACACGCGCCGGATGCTGGGGCTTGATGCGGTCAACACCGAAACGGGCCGCACCCGCTTGCGCCTGATCGACGGCACCGTGCATCGCTTCGGCGGGTTGCCCGCGCCGACTTCCAAGGAGGCCGCCGATGCCCATTCATGAAAGGTCGCTGATCCGGCCAGAAAACCTTGTCACCCATGAAAATCTGGTGATCGACGGGGTGGACGTTTCGGGCCACTGGTCAACCTTCATCACCTCGCGCACCGTCACCGATTACAACGAGGCGATGGAGGAAGAAATTTCCGCCCTGCCCGGCGGCGAACACATCAACCGCTGCTGGCAATGCGGGTCTTGCACCAACGCCTGCACGGTCAACGCCATCAACCCCGAATTCAACCCGCGCTACTGGATCTATCTGATCCGGCTGGGCATGGAAGAAGAGCTTTTGCGCGACAAGGAAATCCTCTGGCAATGCGTCAGCTGCAACAAATGCACTTACGCCTGCCCGCGCGATGTAGTGCCCGAAGCAGTGATGAAGGCAACCGCACATTGGATGGAACTGAAAGGCCACACGCCCAAAAGCCCCTCGACGCATTTTGACGAGAGTTTCACCGGCTCGGTCATCGCCACCGGCAAGATCGAAGAAGGGCAAGTGATGCGCAGCTTCTTCAAGAAAACTGGGCAGCCGCTCAACCAGCCTTGGTTGATCGCTTTGGTGCGCGGTTTGGTCCTCAAGTTTCCAATCACGCTTTTGATGCGGCTAGGGCTAAGCGCGCTGATCCGGCCACGCACCTCTGGCTGGGGGCGCACGCAAGCGGCGCTGAACGACTATGTGAGCGAAGTTGAAGCGCGAAACTCCAAAGCCCTCGGGCTTGATGGCAAGGGGAAGCACTGATGCCGAAAGATGATCTGAAGCGGGTAGCCTATTACCCCGGTTGCGCGCTGGAAGGCACCGGCCACTCCTATAACCGGTCCACCAAGGCGGTGGGCAAGGCACTGGGGCTTGAATTGGTCGAGTTGAAGAACTGGAACTGCTGCGGCGCGATGGAGGTGAAGAACGTCGATCCCAAGATCCAGACCTATCTTTCTGCTCGCAATCTGGCGATTGCCGAGGACATGGGCTTTGAGAAGGTCATGTCACCCTGCAACGGCTGCTATCACAACCTCAAGAAAGCAGAATACGACCTTTCACACGATCCCGCTTCGGCCGAGGTCAATGCCCAGCTTTCCACAAAGTCGGGCCATGCCACCTATCAGCCGGGCAAGGTTGAAACCATCCACGCGCTCGACTGGATCAAGGATGCCGTTGGCGAGGAAGAGCTTGCCAAGCGCGTGAAGAACAGCCTCAAAGGTATCAAGGTGGCCAACTACTACGGTTGCATGTACACCCGACCGCGCCACATTTTTCCCGAGAAAGACAAGGGACCTGGCAGCGAAAGCACGCTGAAGCCGCATTTCATGGATGACCTGCTGGCCGCCGCCGGGGCCGAGAATGTGGACTTCCCGCTAAAAACCGCCTGCTGTGGCGGCGCGCATGCGCTTTCTGACAGTGACACCTCGACCAAGCTGGTGCTCAACATTCTGACCACAGCCGAGGCCTGTGGCGCAGAAGTGATCGCCACCGAATGCCCGACCTGCCATTCGGGTCTCGAAATGCATCAGGTGCGCGCGGAAAAGGTGTTGGGGCGCAAAACCAACGTGAAAATCCTCTACTTCACACAGCTTCTGGGCATGGCGCTCGGGCTTTCTGCGCGCAAGGTTGGGGTGCATGAAAACTTTTCAGATGCCTCAAGCCTGCTGAAAGAAAAGGGACTGGGATGAGCGAAGCTGACCCTTTTGCTGAAGTTCTGGACCGGGTTGACAGGTTTCTTGCCAGCGATGGCGAGGGGTGTAAAGCAACCGCGCAGGCTGAGGCATTCGTGGCCGATGGCGAGCTTGTGCTTGCCGCGTGGCTTGCCGCCAAGGGCGAGCAGCCAACCGATGAGACGATCGAAGGCTTCCGACTTCTGGCGCTGCACCGCCAAGGTGCGCGCGGCGACGCAAGTTTCAACGCCTGTCGTGAAACCTGCCGTGAAATTATCTACTTGCGCAACGTAATTACGCTTTATGATGATGACACAGCCGAATGCCGCCACCAGTTGCGGCTTCAGGCGATGGTGCTGCGTCACCTGGCGTTGTTCGTGGGCGGCAAACTCGTTGAAGCGGGACTGGGCGACTTCTGCTGTTCGGCAAAGGCGGTGCGCAACGCTGCACCAGCCGATACGTTGTCCGGCGCCAAAGCAGCGCGCCACTGATTTGTAGGAGTCGATCATGCCCACCGTCCGCGGCTGCAACCTTCCCGACGAGCTTTTCTATGACGTGGCCAACAACCTCTGGTATCGCCCCGAATCCGACGGCACCTTTACTGTCGGCATGACCGTGGTTGCCACCGGCATGGCCGGGGCGCTGGTGGCCTTTACCGCCAAGAAGGTCGGCAAGACCATCGACGCGGGCAAGTCGGTCGCCACTATCGAAAGCGGCAAATGGGTAGGGCCCGCCAAGATCGGCTTTCAAAGCGAGATCGTGGCGGTCAATGACATTCTCACCGGCAACCCAAAACTTGCCAACACCGACACCTACGGTGAAGGTTGGATGGTGCGGGTAAAGCCGGTGGATGCTGGCGAGCCAAACTCGGTTCTGACACCGGGTAGCGCCGTTGCGGCACCCTACGAGGCCAAGATGGCGGCAGACAACTTCGTCGGTTGCGCGGCATGAAGGAAACGCTGCCCTATCTCGGCAGGGAGGCCGGGACAGGGCAGAACAAAGGGGGCGCGGTTGAGCAAAAAGCGCAAGGCGCCCGCGCATCAGCCGCTAATGTATAAAAGGGAGAGGCCACATGCTGGACGAGACAAATGCCAAGTCAATGTCGATCATCGTAACCAAGGGCACGCTTGATTGGGCCTACCCGCCTTTCATTCTGGCCACCACGGCGGCGGCGATGGGGCTGGATGTGACGATGTTCTTCACGTTCTACGGGCTGCACTTGCTCAAGAAAGACCTGAACCTCAAGGTTTCCACGCTGGGCAACCCCGGCATGGAAATGCCAATGGGGGGTATGCACATGGCGATGCCGAACATCATGGCAGCACTACCGGGCGCAAGTGCGCTGACCACCAACATGATGAAGAACCTGATCAAGAAAAAAGGCGTCGCCTCGATCCAAGAGTTGCGCGATCTGGCCATTGAAGCCGATGTCAACATGATCGCCTGCCAGATGACCATGGACCTGTTCGAAATCAAACGCGAAGACATGATTGATGGGCCGAGCGTGGGCGGTGCCGCCTCGTGGGTCGAAGTGGCAACGAAAAGCGATATCAACCTCTACATCTGAAGAAGGAACCACCATGGCCGACATGATACTCGACGCCAAAGGCCTCAACTGCCCGCTGCCGATCCTGCGCGCCAAAAAGGCACTGAAGGAACTGCCCTCGGGCGGAACGCTTGAGGTGCAGGCAACCGATCCCGGCGCGGTGAAGGACTTCGAAGCGTTTTGCCGCACAACCGGCAACGAGTTGGTGGAGCACCATATGGACGGGAATACCTACGTATTCCTGATCCGCCACACCGGCTAAGCCTAGCCGCAAAACTCCTTGTGCAGCATGGCGACGACGCGGCTGGTGCGGTCTTCGGAAAGGGAATAACTGATGGATCGACCGCTGCGCCGGGCTGTCACGAGCTTGTCTTCGCGCAACCGCGCGAGTTGCTTTGAAACCACGGCTTGCGGCAAGGCCAACATCGTCTCTAGCTCGCCCACCGCAGCGGGGCCTTCGGCCAGCCTGCACAAAATGACCAGCCGCGCCGGGTGCGAAAGCGATTTGAGGAAAACCGAAGTAACCTCTGCGCGGTCCAGCATTTCTTCCGATGGCGGCTTGCCGCAGTCGGTCGTCTCTGGTGAACCTTCGCCCAAAGCCATTTGCAAATCCTCCGCCTTCAGATGGTTTGACTTTACCACAAGACGCGCGCTTCGACTGCCTAACGTTAATCATTAGTTGGCGCAAAACAAAATCAGATCAAGGGTCCTGGAATGAACCAGCCGTCGATTGACACGTCGCCCGCAGTATCGGACGAGATGCGCCAAACCACCTGCTACATGTGCGCCTGCCGCTGTGGCATCAACGTGCACCTGAAATCGGGGCGGGTCAGCTATATCGAGGGCAATCGCAAGCACCCGGTGAACCGTGGCGTTTTGTGCGCCAAGGGTGCCAGTGGCATCATGCAGGTCACTGCCCCAAGTCGACTACAAATGCCACTCCGGCGCGTTGGCCCACGCGGGTCGGGCGCGTTTGAAGAAATCAGCTGGGACGAGGCGTTGAACCTTGCGGTTTCGTGGATGAAACCGCTGCGCGAAACCGCGCCCGAAAAGCTGGCGTTTTTCACCGGGCGCGACCAATCGCAGGCGCTGACTTCGTGGTGGGCCCAGGCTTTTGGCACGCCCAATTACGCCGCACACGGCGGCTTTTGCTCGGTCAACATGGCGGCGGGGGGCATTTACACCATCGGCGGCGCGTTTTGGGAGTTTGGCCAGCCTGATTGGGACCGCACAAAGCTTTTCGTGCTATTCGGCGTGGCCGAAGACCACGACAGCAACCCCATCAAGATCGGGCTGGGCAAGCTCAAGGCGCGCGGCGCGCGTGTTGTGGGCGTGAACCCAATCCGCTCGGGCTATAATGCCATTGCCGATGACTGGTTTGGCATCACGCCGGGCACTGATGGGTTGCTGATTCTTGCGCTGGTGCATTGTCTATTTGAGGCCGGCAAGATCGACCTCGACTATCTCGCGCGGTTCACCAACGCGCCGCTTTTGCTTGATGCAACCGAAGGGCCGGGCAAGGGGCTGTTTCTGCGCAACGCAGATGGCGTGCCACTGGTGATCGACCGGCAAACCGGCGCGCCCGCGCCTTGGAACGGGAAAGGCGTCGAGCCTGATCTGGGCGCAACCTGGCAAGGCGCGCGCACCGTGTTTCAGCACATGGCTGAACGCTATCTTTCGCCCAAATACGCACCAGAAGCGGTGGCCGAGCGTTGTGGCATCGCCGCAGACCGCATTCGCGCGCTGGCGGCAGAGCTGGCGCGGGTAGCCTTTGACGAAGCCATTGAAATCGCCCAACTCTGGACCGATTTTCGCGGCGTGCAGCACCAGAAAATGCCGGGTCGCCCGGTTTCGTTTCATGCGATGCGCGGTATCTCGGCACATTCGAACGGGTTTCAGACCGCGCGCGCGTTGCATTTGTTGCAGATCATCCTTGGCGCGGTCGAAACCCCCGGCAGCTACCGGTTGAAACCCCCCTATCCCAAACCGGCCGATGCGCACCCGGTGCCGCATTTCACTGCCGTACCCGGCAAACCACTGGCGGGGCCACACCTTGGGTATGTGCGCAGCCCCGAGCAGCTTGCGCTTAAGCCCGACGGCACACCGGCGCGCATCGACAAGGCATTTTCGTGGGAAAACCCGCTTTCGGCGCATGGGCTGATGCACATGGTCATCGCCAACGCGTACGCGGGCGACCCCTACCGCATCGACACGCTGTTTCTCTACATGGCCAACATGGCGTGGAACTCGTCGATGAATACCGCGCGCGTGATGGAAATGCTGACTGATAAGGGCGAAGATGGTGAGTATGTCATTCCGCGCATCATTTATTCGGATGCCTACGCCAGCGAAATGGTGGCCTACGCCGATCTGATCTTGCCCGACACCACTTATCTGGAACGCCACGACTGCATCGGCCTGCTCGACCGCCCGATTTCAGAGCCTGATGCTGCAGGCGACAGTATCCGCTGGCCGGTGATCGAACCTGACCGCGACGTGCGCGGGTTTCAATCGGTGTTGCTTGATCTGGGCGCGCGGTTGGCGCTGCCCGGCATGGTGGCCGAAGATGGAAGCCCGAAATACCGCGACTACGCCGACTATATCGTGAACCACCAACGCCGTCCTGGCGTCGGGTCGTTGATCGGCTGGCGCGGGGCCGATGGAACCAAAGAGGGGCGCGGCGAGCCGAACCTGAATCAGCTTGCCCGCTACATCGAAAATGGCAGCTTCTATCAGGCGCATATCCCTGAAGAGGCACAGTTCTACAAACCCTGGAACGCGGCCTATCAGGTTTGGGCGGTCAAGATTGGGCTTTACGATACGCCGCAGCCCTATCTTTTTGCGCTTTGGTCTGAACCTCTGCGCCGCTTTCAGCTTGCGGCCGAAGGCCACGGGCCCGCGCAGCCCCCCGAGCATCTGCGCGCGCAACTGCGCCTAGCGATGGACCCATTGCCGATTTGGTATGCGCCCTTTGGTGAGGCCGGGGCGGGCGAGTATCCAGTGCACGCGCTGACCCAGCGGCCGATGGATATGTACCATTCCTGGGGTAGCCAGAACGCTTGGTTGCGCCAGATCCGGGGGCGAAATTTTCTGTATCTACCAACGAAAATCTGGGCGGCACAGGGGTTTTGCGAGGGCGACTATGCCCGCGTCACAAGCCCCAGCGGCGAGATTGTGGCGCCGGTGGCGCATATGCCCGCGCTGAACGAAAACACAGTCTGGACATGGAACGCGATCGGCAAGCGCAAGGCGGCTTGGGCGCTAGATGACGGCGCAAGCGAAGCGAAAGAGGGTTTCTTGCTGAACCATCTGATTTCGGAATTGCAGCCTGCACAGGCCGATGGGCACCGGCGCGCCAATTCCGACCCGGTAACGGGGCAGGCCGCGTGGTTCGACCTGAGGGTGCGGATAGAGCGAGTGGGGCCGCGCGACCATGCCGAACCCGTCTTTCCGCCGCTGCCGCGGGTAGTGCCCAAGGGGAGGACACGCGCATGACCTGCCTGCCCGCCCACACCGACAAAAAGCTCGGCCTCGCCATCGATCTCGATACCTGCGTGGGCTGTCAGGCCTGCGTGTCCGCCTGCAAGGGGTGGAACGATCAGGGCTATGGCGCGTCATTGTCCGACCAAAACCCTTACGGCGCGAACCCCTCTGGCACGTTCCTGAACCGGGTGCATAGCTATCAGGTGGCCCCCGACGAGGGCGCGGTGCAGACCATCGCCTTTCCACGTTCGTGCCTGCATTGCGATGACGCGCCCTGCGTGACTGTCTGTCCAACAGGGGCAAGCTACAAGCGCGCAGAGGACGGCATTGTGCTGGTTAACGAAGATGCCTGCATCGGCTGCGGTCTTTGTGCTTGGGCCTGCCCTTATGGTGCGCGCGAGTTGGACGCAGCGGCGGGGGTGATGAAGAAATGCACGCTGTGCGTCGACCGCATTTACAACGAGAACCTGCCCGAGGTAGACCGCGTGCCCGCTTGCGTGCGCAGTTGCCCGACCGGTGCGCGGCATTTTGGCGATTTTGCCGACCCGGAAAGCAACGTGAGCCGACTTAGCCGCGAACGCGGCGGTGTGGCGCTGATGCCGGAAATGGGCACCGCGCCAACCAATCGCTACCTACCCCCGCGCCGCAAGGATACGCTGGCCGCACCTGCGCTGGCACCGCTGGGCGATTTCATGGCCACCGGGCTTGCGGGCTGGCTTGATCGTATTTTGGGGGGCCGCTGATGAATCCTGCACCTTCTGTCATTCTGTTCACGGTTTTTTCGGGGGCCGGTTTCGGCTTTCTTGCCTTTCTTGGCGCAGGGTTGGTTGACGCTTCTGGCTGGGCGGCCTTTGGGCTTTGGTTTCTGGGCTATGCTCTGGCAGTGGGCGGGCTTTTGGCTTCGGTGTTTCACCTTGGCAACCCGCGCAGGTCCATGCGCGCATTCAGCCAGTGGCGTACAAGCTGGCTGAGCCGCGAAGCTTGGGCTGCGGTGGCAACGCTGACGCTGCTCGCGCCGGTGGCGCTGTCAGACTGGATGGGGTTCAACTGGCCGCGCAGCTGGGGGCTTTTGGCCGCGGCGCTGTGTCTTGCCACTGTCGGCACCACCTCGATGATCTATACGCAGCTCAAGACCGTGCCGCGCTGGCATCACTGGATCACACCCGTCAGCTTTGCCGTCTTTGCGCTTGCGGGCGGGGCGGTTCTTTCGGGTGACGGTCGCTGGACGGCGGCAATGCTGGTGGTGCTGGGGATTGTTCTACCCGCGCTCTGGCAGATCGGCGATGGCCGCTTTGCCGCGGTTGGCGTGGGCATCGGCTCGGCCACGGGGCTTGGCGCTATCGGCAAGGTCACGGTGTTCGAGCAACCCCACACCTCGCCCAATTACCTGATGCGCGAGATGATCTACGTTGTCGGCCGTAAGCATGCTGCGCGGCTGCGTGTGCTGGCCTATGGGCTGGCGGTGGTGGCGCCGCTGGCGGTGGTGCTGGTGCTGCCAGGTGGCCCTGCGCGTGTGGCGCTGGCAGCGCTATTGCATCTGACCGGGGTTCTGGCCGCGCGCTGGCTGTTCTTTGCGCAGGCCGAGCATGTGGTAGGCCTTTACTACGGGCAGCGCTAAGTGGCGCGACAAAGGTGAAAAGCCGCCGCTTGGGGGTTTTCGCCGCGCGACGGCGCCGCTAAGGTTCGCGCCAAGGCTGGATCATGGGGGCTTCGATGCGCTGCGTATTCGTTCAGGTAAGGTGCCAACCGGGCAAGACCTATGAGGTTGCCGACGCGATCTATGAGCGCGAGGTGGTCAGCGAACTTTATTCGACCTCGGGCGATTATGACCTGATCGCCAAAGTTTATGTGCCCGACGAGGCTGATGTGGGCCATTTTCTGACCGAGGCGCTGTTCGATATTCCCGGTATCAGCCGAACTCTGACGACGATGACTTTCAGGGCGTTCTAGCCTTACCTGCGCAGCATCCGGAAAGCAGCTGATGCGGCCCAACCCGCCACCACGGCCAGCACAAGCGACATCATCCCATACGCATAGGCATGTTCGCGTGACATCAAAAACAGCGTACGCTCCAGCCCAATCTTGCGCACCGGAAGCGCAGAGCGGTACAGATCAATCACCTCGCCACCGCGCAGCAGGTAGATACGCACCTTGTAATCGCCTTCGACGAGGTTTGCGGGCAGCTTGAAATCGGCGCGAAACAGCGTGCCCTCGATCAGCTTCACCGAGCCTTCTGCAAGCGAATACTGCCCTTCGGCTACGCGGATGCGCAACAGCGCCTCGGTAAAGGGGCGCGCGTCTTCAACTTCAAGCGGGCCGGAAAAAGCGCGCACTGCAAGAGGCACCGAAATGCGTTGGCGAACGTCTTCGGCAGGGTCAAGAATCTCGTCAAGCGGGCCGGTGCTGGCAACCGAATAATAGCTTGGCGTCGCCGATACACCCACCTCTTCGGTGTTGATCCAGATCCCCGCAATATGATCTTTGCGCCGGATCGTGACCGAACCTGCAGGGCCTTCGAGCGTTACGATCACTTGCATCGGTGGCCCGGCAGGTTCGGGCGCATCGCGGCGCACGGCACCGTAGATCAGCACCTCGGTGCCGTCAAAACTGGAGGTGATGCCGACTTCGTCCAGCGAAAGCCCGGCAACCACAGTTTCGGCATAAGCCGGAGCAGCGCCCAGCAGCACTAGCAGCAGAAGCGCGCGGATCATGGCGCACCCCCCGGATACAGCGAATAGAGGTCAGACGGCGTTAGCAGAAGATCAAGCGCCAGCTTGATCGCAACCGCCAGCACCAAAAGCGCCAACAACATCCGCAGCTCTTCAGCCTTGAGGCGGCCCGACAGCCGGGTGCCGACCTGTGCGCCGACAACGCTGCCTGCAATCAGCAAAAACGCCAGCACGATATCGACCGACTGGTTGGTTACCGCGTGCGCCATAGTGGTAAAGGCAGATACGAAAATGACCTGAAACAACGAGGTTCCGATCACCACTTTTGTCGGCATTCCCAGAATGTAGATCATCGCGGGAACCATGATGAAACCGCCGCCCACACCCATGATTGCCGCCAGCACACCCACGACCAACCCGACCAGCACCGGCGGGATCACCGAGATATAAAGCCCCGAGGCGCGAAACTTCATCTTGAGCGGCAGATTGTGCACCCAGTGGTGTTGATGCCGCTTGGTGCGCCGCGCCCCGGGATTGCGCGCGCGCCGCCACGAACGCAGCCCTTCTTGTGCCATCAGAAGGCCGATGAAGCCCAAAAACACCACATAGGAAAGCTGCACCACAAGGTCGATCTGACCAAGTGATTGCAGCCAGTTGAAAACCAAAATGCCTGCGGCAGACCCCATGATGCCGCCGACTAGCAGCACAGTGCCCATCGGAATATCTACCGATTTGCGCTTCAGATGCGCAAGCACCCCGGAAACCGACGAGGCCACGACCTGATTGGACCCGGTCGCCACCGCCACGCCCGGCGGTATCCCGATGAAGAACAACAAGGGCGTGATCAAAAACCCGCCACCTACCCCGAACAGACCAGAAAGCACGCCCACCACGCCGCCCAGCCCCAGCAGCAGAAACGCGTTTACGGCAACGTCGGCAATGGGCAGATAGATTTGCATTTTCGGGACTTTTCAGCTTGGCAAAAAAACTGTGCGCCCCGTGGCGGATGTTTGTCAAACGCCGCGACGGGTCAGACGAGATCGCGCAGGTATCGTCGCAAAACCCGTTCCAGTTTTGTCGCACCTAGTGGCGCCATTGCCTTGGTATGTTCGTGGCTGATTGCCTCTGCCGAAAGCCCGGCCCCCATGTTGGTCACTACCGAAACCGCCGCAACGGCCAGCCCAAGAAAGCGTGCAAGGATCACTTCGGGCACTGTGGACATGCCCACAGCATCAGCCCCGAGAATTCGCGCAGCGCGAATTTCGGCCGGGGTTTCAAACGAAGGCCCCGAAAACCAGCAATAGACACCCTCAGGCAACGCCACCCCTTCAGCCGCTGCTGCGGCCTTGAGCCCCGCGCGCATGGCAGGGTCGTGCGCTTCGGTCAGTGGCACAAAACGCGAATCCGAAGGCTCGCCAATCAGCGGGTTGGCCCCGGCAAACGCGATGTGGTCATTGAGCAGCATCAGCCCGCCCGGCGGGATATCGGCGCGCAGGCTACCAGCTGCGTTGGTCAACAAAAGGCTTTCCGCCCCCAGGTCCTTGAGCACTTCCAAAGGCAAGCGCATTTCGGCGGGATTGCCGCGTTCGTAGTAATGCGCGCGCCCACCGAATACTGCCACCCGCACGCCTTCCAGATCGCCAATCACCAGTTTCGGATTGTGGCCCGAAACCCCGGCATGTGGAAAGCCCGGAAGGTCGGCATAGTCAATCGCCACACCCTGCACGGCCTCGGCCAGATGCCCCAAGCCTGACCCGAGGATCAGCCCCAACCGTGGCGGTTCTGCCCCGACGCGGGCGCGTATAAGGGTAGCAAGATCAGCGCTCTTTGACATAGGCTTCCCCCCCTGCGCGCGGTGGCGTTGCTTTGCCGATGAACCCGGCAAGAATGACCACTGTCAGAATATAAGGCAACGCTTGCATGAACTGAACCGGTACAACGAAAAGTCCCACGTCGATATTCTGAAATCGAATTGCCACAGCTTCCAGCAACCCGAACAGCATGGTCGCCCACAGCACGCGCCACGGCCGCCAGTTGGCAAAAATCAGCGCGGCGAGCGCGATAAAGCCCTTGCCCGCCGTCATTTCCTTGCCAAAGCCTGCCGAGGGCGCCGAGGTCGCAAGATAAGCGCCCGCGAAACCGCACAGGATGCCCGCAATCGCCACCGCCGTATACCGCAGCCGCAGCACCGAAACGCCCGCTGTATCAACCGACTCGGGGTTTTCGCCGACCGCGCGCAGGCGCAGGCCAAAGCGGGTGCGAAACAGCAGGAACCACGTCAGCGGAACGATGGCGAAGGCGATATAAACAAGGATCGTGTGCCCCGAAATCAGGTCATGATAAACTGTTCCGAACACGGGCACGTCGGCCAACGCATCTGCCCCCGGCAAGGTGATCGATTCAAACCGTGCCGAACCTTTGATCGGCGGGGTGCGCCCGCCGAGTTGAAACAGGTTTTGCCCGATCAGCACGGTCAGCCCGGAGGCCAGAAAGTTGATTGCCACACCAGAAATCAGCTGATTGCCGCGAAAGGTGATCGAGGCAAGGCCGTGGATGAGCGCCAGCGCCAGCGACCCGCCAATTGCCGCGATTAGGCCAAGCCATGCCGAGCCGGTAATCGAGGCGACCGCGCCGGCCGTAAAGGCACCCATCAGCATCTTGCCTTCCAGCCCGATGTCGAACACGCCAGAACGTTCCGAATATAGCCCCGCCAATGCGGCAAGCAGTAACGGAATACCCAGTCGCACTCCGGAATCGAGCACCTGAATGAGTGTCGAAAGATCCATCACGCGGCCCTCCTGCGACGCCCAAGTGCGAACAGCCGCTCGACGATCATCCGCATCATGTTATCGAGCGCGCCGGTAAACAGAATGACCAGCGCCTGCACGACGGTTCGCAACTCAATCGGGATCGTGGTCCAAAGCCCAAGCTCGGCACCGCCCTGATACAGAAAGCCAAACAGAAGCGCCGCAACAAACACCCCGAACGGGTGGTTGCGCCCCATCAGGGCCACGGCGATACCGATGAACCCCGCGCCTTCAACCGCATTCAGCACCAGCCGTTCGGCCTCGCCCATGACGTTGTTGATGGCCATCATCCCCGACAAACCACCCGAAAGCAGCATGACATACATGGTGATGCGAAATGGCGAGATACCGGCGTAAACCGCCGCCTTTTCCGATTTACCAAAGGCGCGGATCGCATAGCCAAGCCGCGAGCGGAACAGCAAATACCAAACCCCCACGCACGCGGCGAGCGCGATGAAAAGCGAGATGTTCGCTGGGGTGTTCTTGTTGAAATACCCGCCGATCAAAGGCAATTCGTAAAGCGTGGGCAGATGCGCGCCAGCGGGGAACTTTGCCGTGGCGGGGTCCATGCTGCCCGCCGGGCGCATGACGTTGACCAGCACATAGTTCAAAAGCGCCGCACCGATGAAATTGAACATCATCGTGGTGATAACGATATGGCTACCGCGCCGCGCCTGTAACCAGCCCGGAATTGCGGCCCAGATCGCGCCAAAGGCTATGCCGCCCACCATTGCAGCGGGCAAGGCCAGTGTCCAATGCGGCCACGGAAACGCCAACGCCACAATGGCCACACCCAGCCCGCCGACCATCGCCTGCCCCTCGCCGCCGATGTTGAACAGGCTGGCGCGGAACGCGATGGAAACCGCAAGGCCGGTGAACATGAAGTTGGTGGCGTAATACAGCGTATAGCCCCAGCCATAGGCAGACCCGAGCGCACCATCGACCATGATCTTCAGCGCTTCCCACGGGTTCTCTCCGATGTAGAGAATGACCAGTGCCGAAATGCCAAAAGCCGCAATGATGCTCATTAGCGGGATCAGCACCACATCCGCCCAAGTCGGAAGCCTTGTCATTACGCGGCCTCCTCGGCGACAACGCCCGCCATCATCAGGCCCAATTCTCGCTGATCGGTGACCTCTGGGTCGCGCTCGCCCATGATGCGGCCATCGAACATGACTGCGATGCGGTCCGACATGCTCAGAATCTCGTCAAGCTCTACCGAGACCAGAAGCACGGCCTTGCCGGCATCACGCAGCGCGATGATCTGGCGATGGATAAACTCGATCGCGCCAATATCAACGCCGCGCGTCGGTTGGCCGACCAAAAGCAGGTCGGGGTTGCGCTCGATCTCGCGCGCCAGCACCAGTTTCTGCTGATTGCCCCCCGAAAAGCTTTTTGCCGGTAGCGCCGGGTTTGGTGGGCGCACATCAAAGCGTTCCAGCTTTTTCGCGGCCTCTGTAATGATCGCCGCGTTATCCATCAAAAGCGCGTTCTTTTGGTATTCTGGTGCGTTGTGATAGCCAAAGATCAAATTTTCCCAAGCGGTGAAATCCATAATCAGGCCAAGGTGCTGGCGGTCTTCTGGCACATGTGCAATGCCGCGCTCCCGCCGCGTCTGCCCGTTCGAATGGCTTCCGGTCAGATCAATTTCCTGACCCTTTATCCGCACCGTTCCCGTGGCCGACTGAAAGCCACCAAGCACCCTTAAAAGTTCGGATTGGCCGTTGCCGGAAACCCCGGCGATGCCGAGTATTTCGCCCGCGCGGATTGAAAAGCTGATGCCTTTCAGGCGTTCTACGCCATCGTCGTCAACGACGCGCAGGTTTTCGACCTCAAGCACCATCTCGCCGGGGCGCGCGGGGCCTTTTTGCACATCAAGCAGCACCTTGCGCCCTACCATCAGTTCCGCCAGTGCCTCGGGGCTGGTCTCGGCGGTGCTGACGGTCGCGGTCATTTCACCGCGGCGCATCACTGAAACGGTGTCAGTGATTTCCATGATCTCGCGCAACTTGTGGGTAATCAGGATGATGGTTTTACCCTGTTCGCGCAGGCTGCGCAGAATGCGAAACAGGTGGTCGGCCTCATCCGGGGTCAGAACCCCGGTCGGTTCGTCCAGTATCAGCACCTCGGCGTGACGATAAAGCGCCTTGAGAATCTCGACCCGCTGCAACTGGCCCACCGAAAGCTCGTCAATGGTGGCATCTGGGTCAACTTCCAGCGCGTATTCCTTGGCAAGCCGTTCCAGCTCTGTGCGCGCACGCGCCAACGAAGGGCGCAGCAACATGCCTTCTTCAACACCCAGAATGACGTTTTCCAGCACGGTGAAATTCTGCACCAGCTTGAAGTGCTGAAACACCATGCCGATACCCGCGCGGATCGCTGCTTGGCTGTCGTGAATGACGGTGGGCACGCCTGCGATAAGTATCTCGCCAGCGTCAGCACGGTAAAAGCCGTAAAGGATCGACATCAGCGTGGACTTTCCCGCGCCGTTTTCACCAATGATGCCGTGGATCGTGCCCGGCATGACGCGAATTGATATGTCCTTGTTCGCCTGCACCGGCCCGAAAGCCTTGGAGATGCCGCGCAACTCTATAGCCGGAGCGGGGGCGGCAGCTTCCTGCCGCCCCGACGATTGATCAACTGCCATATCCGATCAGTTGACCGGGCAGGTGTTGTCGCTCATGTAATCGTGCACCACGATCTCGCCCGAGATGATCTTGGCGGCGGCCGCATCGACCGCTGCAAGCATTTCGGGGGTCACGAGGGGTGCGTTGTTTTCATCCATCGCATAGCCCACGCCACCGGCTGCGAGGTCCATCACGTTGATGCCGGTCGCAAGCTCGGTTCCGGCCGAGAAGGCGTCAAAGACCGCGTTGTCGACGCGCTTGAGCATCGAGGTCAGCACATGGCCCGGTTGCAGGTGGTTCTGGTTGCTGTCCACTCCGATCGACAAAATGCCCGCATCCGCCGCTGCCTGCAGCACACCGATCCCGGTGCCGCCAGCCGCCGCGTAGATAACGTCGGCACCTTGGCTGACTTGCGAAGTGGTCAGCTCTGCGCCCTTCACCGGGTCATTCCATGCGGTGGGGGTGGTGCCGGTCATGTTCTGGATCACCTTGGCGTCGGGGTTCGCGGCAACCACGCCTTGCGCATAACCGCAGCCAAACTTGCGGATCAGCGGAATATCCATACCGCCAATAAAGCCTACGGTGCCGGATTTCGATGCCATCGCCGCCATGATACCGACGAGGTAAGACCCCTGTTCTTCGGTAAACACCACCGAGCGCACGTTCGGCTGGTCAACCACCATGTCGATGATAGCAAACTTGGTGTTCGGGTAATCGGGCGCCACAGTGTTGAGCACATCGCCAAAGGCAAAGCCGGTCATCACGATCGGGTTGGCACCGGTTTCGGCAAGCCGACGAAGCGCCTGTTCGCGCTGCGCTTCGGACTGCATCTCAAGTTCTTTGTAGCTGCCGCCTGTCTCTGCCTTCCAACGCTCTGCGCCACCAAAGGCCGCCTCGTTGAAGGATTTGTCAAATTTGCCGCCAAGGTCATAGATCAGTGCCGGATCAGCGAGTGTAGGGCCTGCGAAAAGCGCAAGCGTGGCAGCTGCGCCGAGGAACTGTTTCATGATCGTCATTAGTGTCTCCCGGTCTGTTGCGCGCCTTCCCTACGGGCAGGCGCCTGTTGGCGGGCGACATGCCCGCAGACACTGCGATTAGGGCGAGTTGCCACGATAGGGTCAATAGCAATCTCGCGCCGAAGCTCGCCTCAATGCCCGAAGCCACGAGACAGCACCAATGCGTCGTCGGTGCCCCCATCTGGCAGGCGGTAATAGCCGCGCCGCACCCCCACTTCGCGCCAGCCCGCCGCTTTATAGAGCGCGCGGGCAGGCACATTCGCCGCGGCAACTTCGAGAAATCCGGATTCGGCACCCGCCGCGCGTGCCGAATCGTCAAAGGCAGCCAGCAACGCCAACCCAAGGCCCTTGCGCCGCTCTTGTGGCGCTACGGCGAGGGTCAGTAACTCTGCCTCGCCCGCAACCACGCGCCCCATTACGAAACCACGCGAATCGCCGCGCAGAAACACGCCTGTCCCATCCAGCAACGCGGCAAATTCGTTGGCGTTCCACGGGCGCGGCGTGGTGAAGGCTTCGGCGTGCAGGGCTGCCAGCGCCGCGGGTGTCATGGCACGATGACCGGCGCAGGTTCTGCGGGTAGCGCCGCATCTGCGCTGCGCAGATAGAGCGGCGCGGGCCGGGGGCCGGGAAGCAAACGGCGCGCTGCGGCCAACCGCGCGATCGCTTCGGGCAGCGGCATCGCAGGATGAAGCAAGCGCAACGCGGGCATCGCTGCCAGCAGCGCCGCTGCGCCCGACCCCGTTACCAGTTGCCCCGCTGCCAACCCGGCCAGCAGCACTTCGATACTGACCAAGCGCGGCGCACTTTCTGGCCCGAACTCTTGCGCATAACACTCGCCGCGGCGCGCGTCTTCGACCACCAGCAGCGGCCTTGGCAGGCTCAGCGCGGTCGCCTCCAGCCCACTTACCGCCACCGCAGGAATACCAAGTGCCAGCGCAAGACCGCGCGCAGCCGCGACCGATATGCGCACACCGGTAAAGTTGCCGGGGCCGATCCCGACCCCCAGTGCCGCCAGATCGCGCCAGCCCACACCCGCGCGCGCCAGCATTTCTTCCAACATCGGCACCAGCCGTTCGGCTTGGCCCTTCGCCATCGCTTCGGTCCGGCACTCAAGCAATTCGTCGCCGCAAAGCAAAGCGGCCGCGCAGTGCGCGGCCGAAGTATCAAAGCCCAGTATCAGCGGCTTAAAGTGCAATGGAGCGCACCTCGCTCACCTCCGGGATGTAGTGGCGTAGTAGGTTCTCGATGCCCATCTTCAGCGTCAGTGTGCTTGACGGGCACCCCGCACAGGCGCCCTGCATGTGCAGATAAACAACGCCCCGCTCAAAGCCATGAAAGGTGATGTCGCCGCCGTCTTGCGCCACAGCGGGGCGCACTCGGGTGTCGAGCAATTCCTTGATCTGCGCCACAATCGCGCTATCGGGTCCATCGTGACCGGCATGTCCGCCTGCGGCTATGGCCGCGCCCTCCATTACCGGGGCGCCCGACTGGAAGTGCTCCATGATTGCGCCGAGGATCGCGGGCTTCACATGTTCCCACCGCATTTCTTCGTCTTTGGTGACGGTAATAAAGTCCGACCCAAAGAAAACCCCGCTCACACCACGTTGGGCAAAGATGCGCCGCGCCAGTGGCGATACCTCGGCGGCGTCGGCCGAAGGAAAGTCGGCGGTGCCGGTTTCCAGCACAGTCATGCCGGGCAAAAACTTCAATGTTGCCGGGTTTGGGGTGGTTTCGGTCTGAATAAACATGGGCAGCCTCCGCACGGGTCAGCTTCGCATATGCGCTTCCCAAGCGTTTTCGTCAAGATTGCGAGGTGCGCGGCCACGTGGGTTTCTTTGTTGCCCGAAACACCGAAAACCTCCGGGGGCAGCGCCCGTGGCGCGGCTCAGGTGATCTCTTCCAGCCGTTCCTTAGACATATCTCCGGGCACAATTGTCAGCGGACAGGGCAGGTTGGCTGCGGTGCGCGAGAGTTGCGTGACCAGAGGGCCAGGACCAGCGTTGTCTGACCCCGCGCCTAATACCAGCACGCCGATCTGCGGATCGTCGCGGATTACGGCGAGGATCTCGGTTGCTGGTTCGCCTTCGCGAATGATCAGCACCGGGTCAATCCCTTGCCGATCTCGCATCCACTTTGCGTAAACCTCGAAATGCGCCTCGATCCGCTCGCGCGCCTCATCTCGCATGATCTCGGCCACGCCAATCCAGTGCTGGTATTCCTCGGGCGGAATGACCGAAAGAATTGTTACGCCTGCACCGGTACGGGCAGCCCGCAACGCCGCAAACCGCATGGCGTTCAGGCATTCGCGGGTATCATCTAGCACTACCAGAAACTTGCGCATCAAAGCCCCCTCAGGTCGGCGCGATCATGGCGCAGATCGGGCAGGCTTGGCAACTGCCCTGCGCACTGACTTCGCGCGACGTAGCGCGAGCTTGCCAATCGCGCCCAGAATGGCGCCCAATTGCGCAAGCGCCAGCCCCAGCAGCGCGATTGCCGCAACTGCCAGATCGCTGAGTCGCGTAAGCGTGCGAAAGGCACGCGCCTTGCCCAGCACCGCCACAGCGCGCCGCGTATCTGGCCCTGCGACCTCGGCCAGTCGCGCGAGTCGCGCAAGCTCGGCGGCATCATCGGCGTGGCGCAAAAGCAAAAGTGTTTCGGCGGGCGATGTGGCCGCAACGATGCGCCCCGCATCCCCCGCAATGGCCGAAAACCGCGCCCAGGATGCCGCCCCGGCAATTTCCGCAACAAGCCGTTCTGGCAGGCTGCCGAGTTTGCGCGCCAGTCGCAGCCCGGTCGCACCCACCTTGACCGTTGTGCTTGTGCCCCCGCTTGCCAGCATCAGTGCTGTGCCCGCTAGCCCTGCAAGCGCCAGCCCTGCCTCAAGCTCATCAACCTCGTCGCCCTGCGCCGTAGCAACCGCCACCCTCCTGAGCGCGTTCAGATCGCCCAGCGGCGAAAGTTCCACCGGAATGGCGCAAACGCCGATTTGTTTAAGTGTCTGGCACGACGCAATGTCCCACGCGCAGGTGCCGCAGGCACCAAGCTCGGCAAGCCAGCCCTCGGCTGCGGCCACCATCGCCTCGGCCTCAGCCAAAAGATCGGGCGGTAATACGGCACCCTGATCGCGTGCAAGATCGAGGTAAAGCGCCACATCGAGCGGTTCCTTTGCGCCAACCGCTGCTGCCAACCGCGCCGCGATCCGGTCCGGGGTTGCGGTGCTCGTAATCGCGCGCGTCAGCGCCGCGCGTGCGTCCGCCTCGGTCCGATCCACAACCGGCGCGGCAAAAGGGTGTTGCGCCAGAACGTAGCCCGCAAGCGCCACCGAGCCTGCAGCCCAAAGTGCCAGCGTCAGCCACGCCAGCCGCCGGATCATGCCTGAGTGTGCGCGAAATCCCAGTAGAGTGCGCGCGCCCGTTTGGTGACCGGCCCGATCTGGTAGCTTACATCGTCAAAGCCCGTCACCGGCGTGACCTTGGCAAAGTTACCTGACAGGAACACTTCGTCCGCCGCCCGGAAATCGGCGATTGTCAGCACCGCTTCGCGCACCTCGGTGCCTGCCGCGCGCAGGTTGGCAATGTGGCGCGCCCGCGTGATGCCCGAAAGAAAGGTGCCGTTGCCGATTGGTGTAAAGGCCACGCCATCCTTGACCATAAAGACGTTTGCAGTAGCGCTTTCCGCCACGTTGCCCATCGCATCACATACCAGCGCATTGCCAAAACCCTTGCGCTTGGCTTCGACCAACATACGCGCGTTGTTGGGGTAAAGGCAGCCTGCCTTGGCGTTGCACACGTTGTCGGCCAGCACCGGGCGGCGAAACTGGGTGGTGGTCAGCGTGGTGGTGGCTTCGGGTGCGGGCATCGGCACGGCCTCTAGGCACAGCGCAAAGCCTGTCACCCCTTCCATCGGTGCCACGCCAAGATCTGACCCGTGGATCGCCCAATACATTGGGCGCACATAGACCGCGTCGCTTGGCGCATAACGCGCCAGCCCCTCGCGCGCCATTGCCACCATTTCTTCGGTGCCGACCGTAGGGGTGATCATCAGCGCCTCGGCAGAGCGGTTGACCCGGGCGCAGTGCGAGGCAAGATCGGGTGCCACGCCTTCGAAATAGCGCGCCCCGTCGAACACCGAAGACCCCTGCCAGATGCCGTGATCGGCGGCGCGCATGACTGCAATGTCGCCCTCGTGCCAGCGTCCATCGAACCAGGTGCGGATATGCGTGCCAAATGCCATCTCGGCTCTCCATTGTTGCGCGGCGTACTAAAGCACTTTGCCTCGGCGTGGTCCAGCATGCCTAGCCGGGTGCTAGCTGGCGGCGGGGCGGGGTAACCAGGGCGCAAAATTCTTGCTATCTGGCGCAAGATTTCGCGGGCAAGCCCGCGCGAATCACGCTAGCGATGCGCGCCTGAGAGGGATTCATGAACCTGTTTCTTTTCGCCGCAACCGTACTTATCTGGGGCTCGACCTGGCTTGCCATTGCGCTTGAGCTTGGTCCCGTGCCGGTGCTGGTCTCTGTCTTTTACCGCTTTGCGCTGGCCGCGCTGATTCTCTGGCCGCTGCTGCTACTGAGCGGCAGAATGGCAAACACCCGACCGCGCGACCATCTTTTCATGGGCTTGCAGGGGCTTTGCCTTTTCAGCCTCAATTTCCTCTGCTTTTACAATGCCACCGCCTACATCCCCTCGGGGCTGGTTTCGGTGATCTTTTCGCTCGCCACCATCTACAACGCCGTCAACGCGCGACTGTTTTTTGGCGAACGCATTACCGCGCGCGCAGTGCTGGCAACAGCGGTGGGGGTGGCGGGGCTGGTGCTGATTTTCTGGCACGACCTGTTTGGCGGCGCGCTGAACCTTGATGCGCTCAAAGGCGTCGGGCTTGCAGCCCTTGGCACGCTGTTCTTTTCACTCGGCAACATGGTTTCGCGCAAGCTGAGCAGTACCGGCGTGCCGCCACTGACAGCCAACGCATGGGGCATGGGTTATGGCGCGCTGTTTCTGATAGCGCTGATCGGGTTAAGCGGGGTGCCGCTGGTGGCACCGCCCAGCGCTAGTTATGTCGGCGCGCTGCTATACCTTGCGCTGTTCGGCTCGGTGGTCGGCTTTACCACCTACCTTATGCTGGTGGCGCGAATCGGCTCTGGCCGGGCGGCCTATGCCACGGTGATGTTTCCAGTCATCGCGCTGCTGCTGTCATGGGCTTTCGAAGGCTATCACTGGCAATGGCAAACGGTGCTGGGCGTGGGGCTAACGCTGCTTGGCAACGCCATCATGTTCGCCCGTGCGCCGTTCAGGGTGCCTCGGCCAGCAGCACCTGAAGGTCGAGCGGCTCATTGACCATGGTTAGCTCGCCGTCGGTACCGCGCGGCCATTCCGCCTGCGGGCGGTCACGATAAAGCTCGACCCCATTACCATCAGGATCGCGAAGGTAGATCGCTTCGCTGACGCCATGATCTGCCGCACCTTCCAGCGGCCAGCCCGCGTTCACCAGACGGCGCAGCGCATCGGCAAGGCTGGCGCGGTCGGGGTAAAGGAACGCTGTGTGGAAAAGCCCGGTGGTGCCGTGCGCGGGCGATTTGCCACCCCGGCTTTCCCAAGTGTTCGGCCCGATATGGTGATGATAGCCCCCGGCAGAAAGAACGCGGCTGCGAGCCGTGGCGCTGTTGTAGCTCGAACCCAAGCACGCCCGCGTAGAAGGTAATCGCGCGTTCCAGATCAGCTACCTTCAGGTGAACATGGCCAATGCGGGTCTCGGGGTGGATCGGGGTGCGCATGGCGCTCTCCTCAACGCGTGACGCCCATAAGATAGGCGCAATGCCCCGCATCCGTCAGGTCACCCGTCGCTCAATTGCTGTGCAGTATCGCGCCGATGTGGTCAGGCGAACGGATTGGCCGGGTAGCCAACGGAGGCAAGGTAAAGCCCTTGCGGCGGGCAGACTGGCCCGCAAGCCGCGCGGTCGCGCGCCGCCAATGCGCGCGCCACGTCATCAGGCGCCCAGGCCCCTGCCCCCACCCGCTCCAACGTTCCGACGATCGAGCGCACCTGATTGTGCAGAAAGCTGCGCGCGCGAAGGCTAAAGCGAATCTCGCGCCCACCGGGCGCCGCAACTTCGTCGATCGCGATTTCGTCGAGTGTTTTGACGGGCGAGGCGGCTTGGCAGTGGGCCGAGCGAAAGGTGCTAAAATCGTGTGTGCCGACCAGATGCGCGGCACCGGCGCGCATCGCATCAAGATCTAACACCGACTTTACCTGCCAGACGCGCCCGCGTTCGACAGCCGGTGGGGCGCGGCGTTCCAGAACGCGGAACAGATAGCGCCGCTCGATCGCCGAAAACCGCGCGTGGAAATCTTCGCCCACCTCTGCCACTGCCAGCACCGCCACCGGGTCGGGGCGAAGCTGAGCGTTCAGCGCCTCGGACAGGCGAAACGGCGACCAGTTTCGCGTAAGGTCGATGTGCGCCACCTGCCCCGTGGCATGTACGCCCGCATCGGTCCTGCCGGCAGCGGCAACGGTGTGTGGCCCCGGCCCGAGCCGCCCAAGCGCCGCCTCAAGCGCCCCTTGCACCGAAGAAAGCTCAATCTGGCGCTGCCAGCCCGAAAACGGGCCGCCATCGTATTCAATCAGGAGCGCATATCTGGGCATGCCTTCCCTTAGCGCGCCACACCCCGCCCTTGCAATCCCGCGTAACTGCGCGCGGCTGCGGCCAAATCGGCCACACACAGTGACCGCAGCGCCACAGCCCCTTTCACCTGCCCTTGCTGCCGCCTATCTTGAGAGAAGTCACAGGAGGCGCGCCAACTTGGGTATCGGCGATCTGGCAGACGGGGTGGCGCGAAGCATCGAGTCGCTTGGCAACTCGGTTTCAGCGGCGTTGTTCGAGCCGGTGGTGCGGCTGGGGGTCACGGGCCTTTCGCGCGCGGGCAAGACGGTGTTCATCACCTCGCTGGTCGCCAACCTGATGGACCGTGGCCGGATGCCGGGGCTGATCGCGGCCAACAACGGCTCCATTCGCGCCGCGTGGCTGCAACCGCAGCCCGACGATACGGTGCCGCGGTTCGACTATGAATCCCACCTTGCTGCCCTTACCGGCCCAGCTCCGCACTGGCCCGAAGGGACGAAGGCGGTTTCAGAGCTACGGCTTTCGTTCCTGATTCAACCCACCGGCATTTTGGGTGCGCTGCGCGGGCCGCGCAAATTGCACCTTGATATCGTCGATTACCCCGGCGAGTGGTTGTTGGATCTTGCCTTGCTGGACCAGAGCTTTGAGCAATGGTCCGAAGCCACGCTTGCGCGCATGGCAGCGCGACCGCTTGGCCCTGAATACCTCGCAGCCCTTGCGACCACCGACACGACTGCGCCCTTTGGCGAGCCCGTAGCACAAGCACTTGCCGCCGCCTTTACCGCGCATCTTCAGGCAGCAAGCAAAGCGGGTCTTGCCGATTGCTCGCCAGGGCGGTTCCTTTTGCCGGGCGAGTTGGCCGGATCGCCGGTATTGACCTTTGCGCCGATGTTCCGCCCTGATGCCGCCCCCCGCGGCAGCCTTTGGCGCGAGATGGCACGCCGATTTGCAGCCTATAAGGCGCATGTGGTGCGCCCGTTCTTTCGCGATCACTTCGCGCATATCGACCGACAGGTTGTGTTGCTTGACGCGCTTGGTGCCATCCACGCCGGACCACAAGCCGTGGAAGACATGCGCCGCGCCATGGCCGAAATCCTCTCCGCGTTCCGCCCGGGGCGCTCGGGGCGGCTTGCGCGGCTTATCGGGCTCAAGCGGATCGACCGTATCCTGTTTGTCGCCACCAAGGCCGACCATTTGCACCACTCGCAACACTCGCAGTTGACCGCGATTATGCAGGCGATGCTGCGCGAGGCGCGCGACCGCGCCGATTTTGCGGGGGCGCGCACCGAAGCGCTGGCAATTGCTGCGCTGCGCACCACGACCGAAGAAACGCTGTCCCACAACGGCGCACCGCTTGACGCCGTGCGCGGCACGCTGGCAAGCGGGCGGCAGGCCGCGTTTTACCCCGGCGCGCTGCCCAACGACCCGGCGCATTTGCTGACCCCGGCGCGGCAAGGGGCTGCGAAATGGCTCGATTCAGATTACGCGATGATGGATTTCCGCCCGGCGCAGATACAGTTGAAACCCGGCGTCGGGCCGCCGCATATTCGGCTGGATCGCGCCGCCGAGTTCCTTTTGGGCGACAAGCTGTGAGGATGCGCCGATGACTGAAACCCGCCGCGGCCCCGTGCTGATCGAACTCGAAGGTGCCGCACCCACGCCCGCCGATGCGCCCCCGGTGCCCGACCTTGGCACGCTGGCCCCACCGCAGGGCCGCGCCATGCAGATCGCCGCGCGTCTGGCGGCGCGGCGCCCTTCGCGGCTAACGCGGTTTTTCTGGCAGGCGGCCTTGGCGCTGGTGGGGTTTCTGGTGTCGGTTGCGGCGTGGAACTTTCTGACCGGGCTGATTACCGCGCATCCGATTCTGGGTTGGCTTGGCACTGCGCTTTTGGGCGCTTTTTTGCTGGCCGCGGCGCTGGTGGCGCTACGCGAGCTGGCTGCATTGGCGCGGCTGGCGCGGCTTGACCGGGTGCACCGAGCCGCGACGGCCGCGCTTGCCTCGGGCAATCTTGCAGCGGCGCGCGAGGTGGTGGCGCGGCTTCGCACGCTTTACGCGGCGCGCGAGGAACTCGCGTGGCCACGCGCCCGGCTACTGGAACGCGAAGCAGAAATGCTTGATTGCGCAAGCCTGCTGACGCTGACCGAAACCGAGCTGCTAACGCCGCTCGATGCTGCAGCGCGCGCCGAGATACAGGCGGCGGCGCGGCAAGTGGCAGCAGTAACCGCGCTGGTGCCGCTGGCACTGGCCGATGTAGTTGCGGCCTTGACCGCCAACCTGCGCATGATCCGCCGCATCGCCGAGGTTTATGGCGGCCGCGCGGGCACCTTTGGGTCTTGGCGGCTGGCGCGCGCGGTGATGACGCATCTGGTGGCCACCGGGGCGGTTGCGGCAGGAGACGATCTGATCGAGACGATGGCTGGTGGAGGCATTTTGGCCAAGCTTTCGCGCCGCTTTGGCGAAGGCGTGGTCAACGGCGCGCTGACCGCACGCGTCGGCATTGCCGCGATGGAGGTGTGCCGCCCACTGCCCTTTAACGCGCTGCCGCGCCCCAAGGTGCGCGCACTGGTCGGCAACGCGCTGGCCGGATTGTTCGAACGGTCCGGCGAAAAGGGCGCTGACTAAACCGCATCGGGGCAGACAGAGGCGGCCGCTTTCAGCGCCCGAACCGCAGCCTGCACTTTTGGCGTGCGGTGCAGATCGACATGCGTGACCAGCCACAGCGGTGCTGACCATTCGGGGCGCGGTGGCATCACCTCAACCAGCCCCGAATCTCCGCGCGCCTCAACCACCGTCAAAAAGCCAAGCCCGATGCCTGCCCGCACCGCCCCCAATTGCGCCGCAAACTCGTTAGAAGCAAACACCAGCGCGTCGCTTGGCACATGCGCTGCCAGCCAGTGATGATAGGGCGCGCGCGCTTTGCCCGGTTCGGACCCCACAAATCTGTGCTCTGCCAAATCAGCATCGCCGCGGGGCGCACCATGCGCAGCAATATAGGCAGGTGCGGCGTAAAGCGCGCTTTCACGCACACAAAGCGGTTGCACCACGTTATCCGGTTCGGTCGGGCGCGCGCCAGCACGAATAGCCACATGCGCCTCGCCGTATTCCAGCCGGTAGACGCGCAGATCGGTGATATAGCGCAGCCGCACGGCAGGGTGCTCGGCTGTCAGTTGTGCCAGCGCTGGCAGCACCATCTGCGACATGTTTGGCAGTGACGTGATAATTAAATCGCCCGAAACATCTTCGCCCACGCCGGCGATGCGCGCGCCAAGCTGGGCGAATTGGTCATCGGTTGCCTGCGCCACCGCCAGCAGCAATTGCCCCGCTTCGGTCGGCGTGTAGCCGCGCGGGTGGCGCTGAAAAAGCCGCGCGCCCAAGCGCCCTTCTAGCGCGTCGATATGGCGGATGACGGTGGCGTGGTGAACGCCCAGCACCTCCGCGGCGCCGCTAACCGTGCCTGCGCGCGCCACTTGATAGGCGGTGCGGATTTCATCCCAATTGTCAAAGCCCATCTGTGCACCCATAAACAATCCAGCCTTATGTTGCCTGCTTCCGTTCATTTTCGCAACGCGGATCTCCGCGCGGCAGTCGCTGGGCCCCAGATAGCGGGGTTTGGGGCGCCCGAAAGACGCGCCCCCGTTGACTCAGGTGCGCTTTGCCACTAGTTCCTGCGCAATTCCCGGAAGTGCTTTGCTTCCGGTCCCGTTGCTTTTGCAGGGATCGCCGTCAGTCAGCGCGTTGCGCCCACTGGCGCCAACGGTCTTTGCCGCTGCCCGGAGGGCGCGCGATGTTCGAGAACCTATCTGAACGCCTTGGCGGCGTGTTCGACCGGCTGACCAAGCAGGGCGCGCTGAGCGAAGCCGATGTAGCCACCGCGCTGCGCGAAGTGCGTGTTGCGTTACTGGAAGCCGACGTTTCGCTGCCCGTCGCGCGCGACTTCATCAAGGCGATCGAGGCCAAGGCCAAGGGTCAGGCGGTTACGAAGTCAATCACCCCCGGCCAGCAGGTCGTAAAGATCGTCCATGACGAACTGATCCGCGTGCTGGCAGGCGATGGCGCGCCCGACGCGCTGAAAATCGACAATCCGCCCGCACCAATTTTGATGGTCGGTCTGCAAGGGTCGGGCAAAACCACCACCACCGCCAAGCTTGCCCGCCGCCTGAAGGAAAAGCAGGGCAAGCGCGTGCTGATGGCTTCGCTTGACGTGAACCGCCCGGCGGCAATGGAACAGCTGGCCATCCTTGGCACGCAGATTGGCGTCGATACGCTGCCGATCGTGGCGGGTCAAAAACCGGTCGATATTGCCAAACGCGCGCGCCAGCAGGCAACGATGGGCGGCTACGACGTTTATCTGCTCGACACCGCAGGCCGCTTGCACATCGACGATGTGCTGATGGCCGAAGTGCAGGCGGTGCGCGATGCCACCAACCCACGCGAGACGCTGCTGGTGGTCGATGGTCTGACCGGGCAAGACGCGGTCAACGTGGCAACCGAATTTGAGGCCAAGGTCGGCATCACCGGTGTCGTGCTGACGCGGATGGATGGCGACGGGCGCGGTGGTGCCGCGCTTTCGATGCGCGCCGTGACCGGCAAACCGATCCGCTTTGTCGGGCTTGGCGAAAAGACCGACGCGCTGGAAACCTTTGAAGCGGAGCGGATCGCAGGCCGTATTCTCGGCATGGGCGACATCGTGGCGCTGGTGGAGAAAGCGCAAGAAACCTTCGAGGCTGAACAGGCCGAGCGGATGATGCGCCGCTTCCAGAAGGGTCTGTTCAACATGAACGACCTGCGCGGTCAGCTTGAGCAAATGCTGAAAATGGGTGGCATGCAGGGCGTCATGGGGATGCTGCCGGGGATGGGCAAAATGGCCAAGGCCGCAGAAGCCGCCGGTTTCGACGACCGCATTCTGCGCCGCCAGATTGCGCTGATCGGCTCGATGACCAAGAAGGAGCGCGCCAACCCCGACCTGCTGCAAGCGAGCCGCAAAAAGCGCATCGCGGCGGGTGCCGGGCTAGAGGTGGCCGAGGTGAACCGGCTTCTCAAGATGCATCGCCAGATGGCCGACACCATGAAGAAGATGGGCAAGGGCGGAATGCTCAAGCAAGCGATGAAGGGCATGATGGGCGGCAAGGGCGGTATGCCCGACCTGAAGAACATGGACCCCGCGCAGCTGGAAGAAGCCGCGCGCGCGATGAAGGCCGCAGGCAGCATGGGGGGCGGCTTTCCCGGTGCGCCGGGTGGGATGAAACTGCCGGGCGGGCTTTCGGGTCTGGGGATTGGCCGCAAGAAATGAACGCGCCCACGCTCCATACAGCGCGCTTGACGCTTGGCCCGGCCACGGCCGCGCACGCAGAGGCGTTCATCGCCTTTTGCGCCAGCGACGAGTCGCGCTTTTTGGGCGGTCCTGCCGAGCCGCGCGACGCATGGGAAGGTGTTGCGATTGCTGCGGGGCTTTGGGCGCTGCGGGGTTATGGCCCGTTCTGGGTTGCGGAGTCCGCAACCGGCGCGCCGGTTGGCCGTGTTGGCCTCTATTACCCAATCTGGCGCACCGAACCAGAACTCGCGTGGCTGGTTTACCCCGCCTACCAGCAGCGAGGCTTTGGCTATGAGGGCGCCATTGCAGCGCGCGACTGGGCCTATGCAACGCTTGGCCTTGCACCGCTGGTCAGCCTGATCGACGCCGAAAATACCGCCTCAATCCGCCTTGCCGAAAAGCTGGGTGCGGTTTGCGAAGGTCCGCACAGCCCCGATGGCGGTCACCCCACCTTTCGCTGGCGCCACCCGGCGCGCGAGGTGTTGCAATGATCGCTTTGACCGGCACCCCGGTTTTGCACACCGAACGGCTGACGCTGCGTGCGCCCTGCCCGGCTGATTGGCCGCAATGGCTGGCGTATTTCGCCACCGAGCGGTCGCAGCTTTCGGGCGGCCCGCTGGCGGATGACCGTGCGTGGCGGGCGTTTTGCCACCACATCGGGCACTGGGTCATGCGCGGCTACGGCTCTTTCATCGTCACGCGCAAGGGGTCTGATACAGCGATCGGCCTTATCGGCCCGTATCATCCGATCGACTGGCCCGAGGCCGAACTTGGTTGGGCACTCTGGAATGTCGCGGACGAGGGCAAGGGCCTTGCCTATGAGGCCGCCGCAGCCGCCCGCGACCATGTGTTCCGCGATCTCGGCTGGCCCACCGCCGTTAGCTACATCGACCCGACCAATGCTCGCTCGGCCGCGCTGGCCAAGCGGCTGGGGGCGGTGTTGGACCCCGCCGCACGCGGGCCGCACCCCGACGATTTTGTGTTCCGCCATCCTGCACCTGTTGGAGGTGCCGCATGATCACGCTCACCGGAGCCCCGGTCCTGCACACCGCCCGCCTGACGCTGCGCGTTCCGGCGATGCGCGATTGGGAAGCGTTCGCAGCCTTTCTCACGTCGGATCGCGCGAGCTATGTCGGCGGCCCCGTCACGCGCGAGCGCGCATGGCGCGCCTTTGGCCACCTCGTCGGCCATTGGGCGCTGCGCGGCTACGGCATGTTCGCAGTAGCGCAAAAGGGCGTGGATGCCGCCGTTGGTATGGCAGGCCCGTGGTTCCCCGAAAGCTGGCCAGAGCAGGAAATCGCCTGGAGCATTTGGGCACCAGAGGCCGAGGGCAAGGGCTATGCGTTCGAGGCGGCACAGGCCGCGTGCGCCCATGCCTTTGGCGCGCTCGGCTGGGCCACTGGTGTCAGCTACATTGACCCTGATAATGCGCGCTCCATCACGCTCGCCCGCCGCCTTGGCGCGGTGCTTGAACCCGGCGCGGCGTATCCCGGCGACGACCCGATGCTAGTGTTCCGCCATCCCAGACCGGAGGCCCGCGCATGAACGACGCGACAGCCCGCGCAGCCGCGCTTTTGAAAGAGCATCGCGACAGCATCGATCGGCTGGATGCGATACTCGTTTACACCTTGGCCGAGCGGTTCAAACGCACGCAGGCCGTGGGCCGACTAAAGGCGCAGCACGATCTGCCGCCTTCCGACCCCTTCCGCGAAGCCGCACAGATTACGCGGCTTGAAGAATTGGCGCGCGAGGCCGACCTCGACCCCGCATTCGCCAAGAAGTTCCTCACCTTCGTGATTTCCGAAGTGATCCGGCATCACGAGCAGTTTCAGAAATAGCGGCACCGCTGCGCACAACCAAACCCAAGGAGATACTGAAATGTCGATGAAAATCCGTCTGGCCCGTGGTGGCTCTAACAAGCGTCCGCACTACTCGATCGTGGCGTCGGATTCGCGCATGCCGCGCGATGGCCGTTTTCTTGAAAAGCTGGGCATCTATGACCCGCTGCTGGCCAAAGACAACGAGAACCGCGTCAAGATGAACGTCGAGCGCGTGCAATACTGGCTGAGCCAAGGCGCGCAGCCGACCGACCGCGTTGCCCGTTTCCTTGAAGCCGCTGGCCTGGTTGCAAAAACCACGCGTTCCAACCCCAAAGCCGCAGTTCCGGGCGAAAAGGCCAAGAAGCGCGCCGAGGAAAAGGCCGCCAAGGCTACCACCGCCGAGTAATCTGCGCCTTCATGCAGACAGTATCGGGCCGGGCAACACTGCCCGGCCCCCATTCGTGGAGCGTGGTCGATGAGCAGCCCCGAGTTGATCTGCGTTGGTGCCATTGCAGGCGCCTTTGGCGTGCAAGGCGAGGTGCGGCTGAAAAGCTTTTGCGCCCGGCCCGAGGACATCGCACGCTACGCGCCGCTTTATAGCGAAGACCGCGCGCGCACCTTCAGCGTCAAGATCACCCGGCCGATAACGGGTGGCTTTGGCGCGCGACTAGGTGGGATTGCGACCAAGGAGCAAGCCGACGCGCTGAAAGGCGCCACGCTCTGGGCCGAGAAGTCAAAGCTGCCATCTCTACCCGATGATGAATATTACCACGCTGATCTGATCGGCCTTGAAGTGGTCGATACCGGCGGGCGGCGGCTGGGCGAGGTGCGCGCTGTGCACAACCACGGCGCAGGCGACATTATTGAGGTGTTCGTGCCAGGCGCAAAATCAGCGCTGCTGCTGCCCTTCACCCACGCCATCGTACCGACCGTGGACCTTGCTGCGCGCCGGATCGTCGCCGACCCGCCCGAGGAGGTCGAATGAGCGACGAAGGTGACGCCAAGACCAAATCACATGGCCGCATAGCCATTTCCGCCTCGCTCAAGCCGCGCGAGTTGATGGCCGATTCCACGCGCCTTGTGGGCGCCTGGACCGTGCGGATCGTGACGCTGTTTCCTGAGGCCTTCCCCGGCACGCTTGGCCTTTCGCTAACCGGCAAGGCGCTGGCAGAAGGGCTCTGGGCGCTCGAAACGATCGATCTGCGCCCCTTTGGAATCGGCAAGCACCGCAACGTCGATGATAATCCCGCAGGCGGCGGTGCAGGCATGGTTCTGCGCGCAGATGTGGTGGGCGCGGCGCTGGCCGAGGCTGCGATCGGCACCCCACCTGATCGCGCCAAGTGGCCCGTTATCTACCTGTCCCCGCGCGGGCGGCCCTTTACCCAAGACATGGCGCGCAGCTATGCCAAGGCCGAGGGCTTGACCCTGCTTTGCGGTCGCTTTGAAGGCGTTGACCAGCGCGTGCTTGACCATTTCGGGGTCGAAGAGGTCAGCATTGGCGATTTCGTCCTGACCGGCGGCGAGATCGCCGCACAGGTCTTGATTGATGCAAGCGTCCGCCTTATACCCCGCGTGCTTGGGAATCAGTCGTCCACCGAGGAGGAATCCTTTTCGCATGGGCTGCTGGAACACCCGCAGTACACTCGACCGACCGACTGGGAAGGCCGCGCGATACCGGAACTGCTTCAATCCGGCCATCACGCGAAAATTGCCGACTGGCGGCGGAGCATGGCCGAAAGGCTGACCAAGGAAAGACGACCTGATCTCTGGCGGGCTTATTGTGCAGCGCACAACATGGACCCGAATGAAGACCGAGAGCTCTGAGGTCGCGCACATCTTCACGGGGAAACCGTGGGCACAAGAAAGGACATGCGATGAACCTTATCGCGCAACTCGAGGCCGAGCAGATTGCTGCACTCGGCAAGACCATTCCCGATTTCAGGGCCGGCGACACCGTTCGCGTTGGCTACAAGGTGACCGAAGGAACGCGCTCGCGTGTGCAGGCCTATGAAGGCGTCTGCATCGCCCGCAAAGGCGGCAGCACGCTTGCGGCCAGCTTCACCGTGCGCAAGATCTCGTTTGGTGAGGGCGTCGAACGCGTGTTCCCGCTCTATTCGACCAACATCGCCAACATTGAAGTAGTGCGCCGTGGCCGTGTACGCCGCGCCAAGCTCTACTATCTGCGTGAGCGCCGCGGCAAGTCGGCGCGTATCGCGGAATTGGGCAACTACAAAGCCAAAGACGAAGCGTAAGGAGCGGCGCCATGAGAAAAGATATTCACCCGAACTACCACTTCATCGATGTGAAGATGACCGACGGCACCGTGTTTCGCACTCGCTCAACCTGGAGCAAGGAAGGCGAACAGATGTCGTTGGAAATCGACCCCTTGGTGCATCCGGCATGGACCGGCGGCTCGGCCAAACTGATGGATACCGGTGGTCGCGTCTCGAAGTTCAAGAACAAATACGCGGGCCTCGGTTTCTAAGCCGCTTGCGCTTTCGCAATCGAAGCGCACAAGATATAGTCAAGGCGCGCCCCAGTCGGCGCGCCTTTTGAGTTTTATCCCGGAGGCAGACCCGTGGCGCATATTATCGTGATGGGCAATGAAAAGGGCGGCACCGGAAAATCGACCACGTGCATGCATGTGGCGACCGCACTGGTGCGCATGGGGCACCGGGTCGGCGCGCTTGATCTGGACCTGCGCCAGCAAAGTTTCGCGCGCTATATCGAGAATCGCCGCGTTTTTCTTACCCGCGAAAATCTAAACCTGCCCAGCCCGAGCTTTCACGAATTGCCCGAGATCGACGCGGCCAGCATTGGCCCCAGCGAAAACGTCTTTGATCACCGGCTTTCTGCGGCGGTTTCGGCGCTGGAAACCGAGGTCGATTTTATTGTGATTGATTGCCCCGGTAGCCACACCCGGCTGAGTCAGGTGGCCCATTCGCTGGCCGATACGCTGGTGACGCCCCTGAACGACAGCTTCATCGACTTTGACCTTCTGGCCCGGATCGACCCTGAAACGAGCCGCGTTATCGGCCCCTCAATCTATTCCGAAATGGTTTGGGCGGCGCGGCAATTGCGGGCGCGCGCAGGGCTTAAGCCGATCGACTGGGTGGTGCTGCGCAACCGGCTTGGTGCACAGCAGATGCACAACAAGAAAAAGGTCGGCGCGGCATTGGAGCAGCTTTCCCGCCGCATCGGCTTCAGGGTAGCGCCGGGCTTTGCCGAGCGGGTGATCTTTCGCGAATTGTTCCCGCGCGGCCTGACGCTGCTCGACCTGCGCGATGTTGGGGTTGAAACGCTTAACATCTCGAACGTCGCGGCGCGCCAAGAGCTGCGCGAGTTGATGCAGGCGCTAAAATTGCCGGGCGTGAAGGTCAACTTCTGAACTTCGAGCGATGGCGGGACGTTTGCCTTCGCCTGATCGCGCGGATTGCTCGCATAGGTACCAGTCGGGGGTTGCTCTGTCAGGCTGACCACCCCGACGCGGCATAAAACACAGAATTATTCAGCCCTTCGATCCGCATTTCTGAACAGTCTTTGGCGCGCAGACCAAAGATTAGTCATCTGCGCCGCCAAGTGCGCGATCATTCACATGCTAACCGCGCCCCATTCCAGCGCAGTGGGCACGCGCATTTGTGCGCGGGTGGCACCGCGAAATGCAAAGGGCTCAGGCGGTTATGCCTAAGCCCTTGTGTTTATTGGTGCACCCGGAGCGATTCGAACGCCCGGCCCTCAGATTCGTAGTCTGATGCTCTATCCAGCTGAGCTACGGGTGCACTGTGGAGGGGCATTTAGACGTCGCGGCGGGGCATTGCAAGGGCAAAATACGCGCCCATGTCACGCCCCTTCGGGTCTGCGAGGTGGTTCACTACTTGGCAAGCACCGCCATAATGATCTCGTTCTGCCGTTCGCGGTCACCACCGGACAAAGATGCTGCGGTGTCGTTGAGGTTGACGCCTGTGATTCCCTGCGCCGTGAGTACGGCAATCACTTCGTCGGTGCTCTTGCCGGCAAGCTCGGCAAGTGTCGAAAGATGAGCGTTGCCCACCGCAACGGCGATCTTTTGCGAATTTCCACCGCCGCCTGCGGTCGCGCCGCCACCGTGGGTTTCGCCACCAATCCCAATGTTGCTACCGATTGGCGTGAACATGAGGCCCAGCACGACCAGACCGGTCGCCATGATGGTGGCCGGTATCGGGCGTTTGAAATACAGCACGAACGGGCGCCAGTTCAACCAAAGGTGCAGCGCCACGGCCGCTAGCATCGCCCAGCCCAGCCAGATGTGCGAAAAGGTGATGCCCGACGAGCGGACGTGAAAGAATAGCATGACGCCGCTAACCGCCGTCACAACGAAGGTGGCGGTGATCAACGGGGTGGCCCATGTGCGCAAAGTCATTGCGTGCTCCTGCCGAATATTGAAGGTATTTCTAATTCATACGTTTTACGCGGTGCGGACGCTTTTCCGTCGCGTAGCGAACGCTTCGGAAGGTGGCCGAAGGTTTGCGCGCGCCATGCCCCCTGCGCGAACTCCTTCTTGCCACGGCCTTGCGATGAAGGTCCGCCGGTCATCAGCAAGTGGCTGCGGCTGGCACTGGCCTACGCCCCACTTGCGCACGGATGGTCGGCCGGCTGTTAAGGTGAAAAAGCACCAGAATGTCACTGACGCGCTTCACCGCAATCGATCGGTTCATTGGCGGGGTTGCCCGAAAACGCAGTGCCATTGGGCCACCTGCATACAAATACGCGCATCAGTTGCGCGACTTCATATATCTAAGAGTTTTATTTGGCATTTACGCCGTCGGCACGGGCAAAACCGCCATGCGCGAATTGCAGCCCTATTCGGATTCGGCGGCAAGTTCGCGCGGCAGGTGCAGCAAAAACTCGGTGCCCTCGGCGTCTGTGCGCAGCAGATCCAGCCGCCCGCCGTGGCCGCGAACCAGCTCGGCGGCGATTGCCAGACCCAGCCCGGTGCCGCCAAGGCGGCTGCCGCCCTGAAACGGCTGGAATAGATGCGCGCGCGCGCGTTCTGGCAAGCCCGGCCCGGTATCGCCCACGCGCACCCACCAGCCCGCCTCTTCTTCGCCGCCGCCCAGCTCGATCGTGCCTGGCTTGCCGGTGGCTTCGATCGCCTGCCGTGCGTTGCGCACAAGGTTTGACAGCACCCGGTGCACTTGGTCGCGGTCGGCGCGAATAACGAGGTTCGGCGCGATGTCGGTGACAAACTCCACGCTAGCCGCTTCGGAAGCAATCGCTTCGCCCTCGATCACCTCGCCCACCAGCGCCGCCAGCATGAAGCGCGTCAGTGTCGGTGGCGGTTCCTGCGCGCGCCCGAATGCAAGCGTACTTTCGCACAGATTCACCGCACGAGAGATCGAGCCGATCAGCTTGGGCGCCGCACGCTGCACTGCCGGGTCGGCGCTATCTTCCATGCGGTCGGCGAAAAGTTGTGCCGTCGTAAGAATATTGCGCAAATCGTGGCTGATCTTGGCCACCGCCTGACCAAGCTGGGCCAGCCGCTCTTTCTGGCGCAGCGATGCAACAAGCTGATGCTGCATCGAAGCGAGCGCCACCTCGGCATCGCGCAGTTCGGTCACACGCGCCTTGGGTGCAATGATGCGCCGTGCATCTTCGGGCGATTCGGCCCAGTCGGTCATGTGGCGCACAACCTTCTGAATCGGCACCACGATCAGGCTGCGCGCCGCCACAAACAGCAACAGCGCCGTGGCAATCGAAAACACAGCCGAAAGCGCCAGCACGCGCAACCCATAGGCAATCATCTCTCCGCGCAGAGATTGGGTTTTGAGCGTGATTTCGATCAGCTCACCACCGCTTTGCACTGGCGCGCCAATCACCCGGATCACCCGCGGTTCGCTATCAAAAAGCAGCGCCAGTGCATCGCTTATCAACCGCACCGGGGTTGCTTCGCGTAGATCGTAGGTTTTGTAGACCGGTTCCGGCACCGGCGAAGAAAGCACCAGTTCGCGCACTTCGTCGCGCCGCAGCACGACGTTCAGCACGCCCGCATTCAGCAACAACTCGGCCTCCAGCTCGGGCTCGATCATCGCGTTCGTCGTCAGTAGCGCAAGCGAGGCAATCTGCGCGCGCTCCAGTCGCGCGGCGAGGTAGTCTTGGCGAAACGCCGCGACCGACGGCAACAGGATCAACACCTCTGCCAGAACCACGAACAATGTGGTGAGCAGCGCGAACCGACCCGAGAGCGTGTTGACAACCATGGCTTCCCTGTGCGCCATGGGTTCAGCCTTTTCGGATGCTTGGCGCACTTTAGCGTTATCAAAGCTTTCAATAGAAAAATAGGGCAGAGCGGTCAGATCGGCGGCAATACGCGCCCAGAGGCGAAAAACCCGCACTCCATGAATTGACTTGAGCGGCAAGCCCGACTAAAGACCGGGCTTCGAATGACTGCGGCGCTCGATTCCGATCTATTCGGGCTGCCTGAACCGGAGATACCACGATGAAGCGCACGTTCCAGCCGTCGAACCTTGTCCGCGCCCGCCGCCACGGCTTTCGCGCGCGTATGGCCACTAAAGGCGGCCGTCGTGTTCTGAACGCCCGCCGCGCCAAGGGCCGCGCGAAGCTTTCGGCCTAAGCCAAACGGCACACGGCATGAAACCGCCGGAGGCTCCCGCGACTGGCCCAGAGGGTCGGGAACCGGGAAGCGCATCGGCGGTTTCCGTTTGCGCCGACACTTTGATGATCGCGACCCTACAGATTCGCCCGGATTTCCTGCGCGCCGCTTCGGCACGCCGCCAAAGCACACCGGCATTTCTGGTGCAGGCGCGCCGACGCGCCGAGGGCGAACCCGCCAACGCCGCGCTGGTTCGGGTTGGCTTCACCTGTTCAAAAAAGGTTGGTAACGCCGTGGCGCGCAACCGCGCCAAACGCCGGTTACGGGCACTGGCGCGCGCGGTGCTGCCCCTTGGCGCAATGCCCGGCTGGGACTATGTTCTGGTAGGTCGCGCAAACGCGACCGCGACGCGCGACTTTGCGGCGATGAAAGAAGAGCTTGCACGCGCGCTGGCACAGATTCATGGAGCCGCCCGGTGACACCGCTTGCCCATATCGTTGCCGTGCCGGTGCGCGCCTATCGGCTGCTGTTCAGCCCCTGGGTTGGCCACGGCTGTCGCTATCAGCCCACCTGTTCGGCCTATGCGCTGGAAGCGTTGGAAAAGCACGGCGCGATCAAGGGCACCTATCTTGCGGCCTATCGGGTACTGCGCTGCCACCCTTGGGGCGGGCATGGCTATGACCCGGTTCCCCCCGGCAAAGGCGATGACGATGCTGGATGAAGACACCGGCGCCATCCACCCGCTATTCGAGGGCGCCCCCGCCACGACCGAATTCAAAAAGCTGCGCAAGCGGTTGGTGCGTGAAGTGCGCGAAGCGATCGACGCTTACGGCATGATCACGCGCGGAGCGCGTTGGCTGGTCTGCCTTTCGGGTGGCAAAGACAGCTACACACTGCTTGCCGTATTGCACGAACTGCAATGGCGCGGGCTTTTGCCGGTAGAGCTGATCGCCTGCAACCTCGATCAGGGTCAGCCCGGTTTTCCCGCTACCGTGCTGCCAGAGTTTCTTGCGCGCATGGGCGTCAAACACCGAGTCGAGTATCAAGACACCTATTCGGTGGTGACCTCGAAGATCGCACCGGGGGGCACCATGTGCAGCCTCTGCTCGCGGCTTCGGCGCGGAAACCTTTACCGAATCGCACGCGAGGAAGGGTGCAACGCCGTCGTGCTGGGGCATCACCGTGACGACATTCTGGAAACCTTCTTCATGAACCTTTTTCATGGCGGCAGGCTGGCGGCGATGCCGCCAAAACTGGTGAACGAAGAAGGTGATCTGTTCGTGCTGCGCCCGCTGGCCTATGTGGCCGAGGCTGACTGCGAGCGCTTCGCGCGGGCCATGGCCTACCCGATCATCCCGTGCGATCTCTGCGGCAGCCAGGAGGGCCTGCAACGCGTTCAGGTCAAGGCGATGCTGGATGGCTGGGAGGCGCGAAGCCCCGGTCGACGCCAGATCATGTTCCGCGCACTGATGAATGCGCGCCCCTCGCACCTACTCGACGCACGGCTGTTCGATTTCGGGGGGCTAGCACTTGGCGCCGGTTCCGCGCCGGAAGGCATGGATTTTACACAAATACCGCCGAAACTACGGCAAGAAGATTAACCGTAGGCTCATCAAACCTTTCTAGCCTTGCCGCTTGGGGCCTTTGGCCTGCAACTTGCGACGGGTGACGGCAATGGCCATTAAGCGACTGCGCGGATTGGGTTGGCTGGGCGAAATGGCCCGGCGCGACATGCTGGCATTTGTTCCAGCGGCAGGGCTCGCCGGGTACTGGTACGGAATGGCGGGGGCCGTGCTTGTGGTCGGCGCAGCGGTCGCAGTCGCCTGGCTGGCGCGCGATGCCACCACGACACCTGCAACCGCCCCCGCGTTTGACCCTGCATTACGTTTGCCCGTTCGCGCCAATGCCGAAGCCGCGCTCGACGCGGCACTGGGCGAGGTCATCGCAAACAATCGCGCTACCGCAGCCTTCGTACTCGGCATCGATGACGCCGAGGCGCTGTTGGCCATCCATGGCGATGCGACCTATGTGCTGATTCTGCGCCGCACGGCTGAGCAATTGCAGGGCGTATTGCGGGAAGGCGATATGGTTGCCTATCTGGGCGGCGCACGCTTTGCGGTGGTGCTGGCACCAGTGCGGCGCGCCGACCTTGAAAGCGTGCTGCAAATCGCGGCGCGGCTGCAATCTGCGGCCGAGGTGCCGCAATCGGTTGAAATGCGCGCGGTCTACCTTTCGGCGCATGTCGGGTTTTGCCTCGTATCGCGCGCGCCAACATCGGGTGGAAGCGCCATGCTTGCCGCCGCCGAAACCGCAGCTGATGAGGCGCTGCGGCAAGGGCCTGGATCGATTCGTGCCTATTCCTCCGAGATCGAGCAGGCAACGCGCGAGCGGTCAGAACACGTCGAGGCGGTCAGCGCGGCACTGGAAGATGGCAAGATCGTCGCGCATTTCCTGCCCCAGATCAGCGCGGACACTGGCGATATTTCGGGCTTTGAGCTGGTGCCGCGCTGGTTGCGGCCCGATACAGAAGCGCACGACTCGGCCGCTGTCATGGCTGCCGTTCAAGCAGCGGGTCTGCGCGCGCGGCTTGGTGAGGTGCTGCTTTATCACGGCTTTTCCGCCGCGCGCAGCTGGGCCAATGCAGGTCTGCACGCCGTTACGCTGACGTTGCCGTTGTCCTTGGATGAATTGCGAAACCCCCAATTGCCCGATCGATTGAAGTGGGAACTTGATAGATTCGAATTTTCGCCCGCGCGGTTGCACCTGCTGGTGCCCGAGGTGGCCGCCACCGACGGCACACAAGAAATTGTCGCGCGCACACTGTTGGCGCTGTCTCGGCTTGGCTGCGCGATCGAACTTGCGGGTTTTGGCACAGGGCCCGCGCCGATAGCGGCCTTGCGTCGATATTCCGTGCAAAGGCTTCGCATCGAGCGCAGCTTTGGCCTGCGCGTCGATGTTGACCCTGACGCGCAAAACATGGTGGCCGCGATCCTGTCGCTAGCAACGCAGCTTGGCATCGAAACGCTGGCTGAAGGGGTGGCGAGCATCGGCGAACATGCGATGCTGGCGCAGCTCGGCTGCGGCCATCTGCAAGGCCCCGCCATTGCGCGCGCCATGGCCTTTGAGGATACGTTGGAATGGATCGAGCGGCATCGTGGCAAGCTGCAACCCGCACCTCGCATTACCCGCCGCAAGCACTGAACACCAATTTTCGGTCCGGCGCGACGGTGTCTTGGCCTTCGTGGCAACGGTCACCATCCGCCGCCCCGGCCCTGCTGATACGCGACAAAGCACCGACATAGGCCTTGATCCCTGCAATCGCCGCACTGCAGGGGCAATCCGGGGGAAAACCGCTTGACCTTTCTTGCCCCCTTCTGTTGAACCAGCCCATCACAGAACCTTTGCGGTGCCCCGATGGACGATCAGAACAAGAATCTCATTCTCGCGACCGTGCTTTCCTTCGTGGTCATCCTGCTGTGGTATACGGTCTTCGCGCCGCCTGCTCCGGTCGTGCCCATTCCGGACGAGGCTACCGTACAGACCGACGCGACTGGCACCATTCCTGCCGTGCCAACGCTTGCGCCCGACGCAGCACCCGCAGGTGTTAGTGCGCTTGCCGCCGCCGCAGAGTCCGCCCTGACCGAGCTTGCCACAGCGGCGCGCATCACCATCGACACACCGCGCCTGCAAGGTTCGATCTCGCTGTTTGGCGGTCGGATCGACGATCTGTCGCTGGTTGGTTACCGCGAGACGCTCGATGAAGACTCGCCCAATGTGCGGATGCTGGCACCGGTCGGCGGCACCGAACTCAATGCCGCAAAACCCTACTACGTGGTTTATGGCTGGAGCCCGGCAGCCGGGCTCGACCACGCCCTTGTGCCCAATGCGCGCACACTCTGGACCGCGCCGGACGGCGCAACGCTCGCCCCCGGCAAACCCGTGACACTGACCTGGGACAACGGCGCAGGTCTGATCTTCAATCGCAAGATTTCGATTGATGACGATTATCTTTTCACCATCGAACAGTCGGTCACCAACACCACAACCGCGCCAGTGCGCCTTGCGCCCTACGGGATTGTCGCGCGCCACGGTATTCCCAGCACCAACTCGGTTTATGTGCTGCACGAAGGCGCCGTGCGCATGTCGGACGGTAAGCTGCAGGAACTGGATTACAAAGACATCACCAAGCTTGATGCAGTGCAGTCCGAAGGCCCCGCCGACATCATCCCGGTCACATCTGACGGCTGGGCCGGTTTCACCGACAAATACTGGATGACGACGCTTGCGCCAACTCCGGGCCAAAGTTTTACCTCTGTCGTCAAGTACACCCCCGATGCCGATATCTATCAGACCGAAGCGCGTTTCCCCGTGGTTGAGGTTGCCCCCGGCGCCACCGGCAGCACCTCTTCGCGGCTATTCGCGGGCGCCAAGGAATGGGAAACCATCAACCGCTACCAGAACAACCCCGGCTTTTTCGCCGGTCTTTTTGGCGCCAAGGTTGATCCGAACCAGCCCCAAATCGACCGCTTCATCGATTCGATCGACTGGGGCTGGTTCTATTTCCTGACCAAGCCGATGTTCAGCCTGCTGCACTGGCTGCACGGCGCTATCGGCAACATGGGCTGGGCGATTATCGCGCTGACCATCACCATCAAGCTGTTGGTGTTCCCGCTTGCGCGCAAATCCTACGTCTCGATGGCCAAGATGAAGGAACTTCAGCCCGAAATGGAAAAGCTGAAGGAACGCACTGGCGACGACAAAGCCAAGATGCAGCAAGAAATGATGGCGCTCTACAAACGCGAAAAGGTCAACCCGGCCTCGGGCTGCCTGCCGATCCTTTTGCAGATTCCGATCTTCTTCTCGCTCTACAAGGTCATCTACGTCACGATCGAACTGCGCCACGCTCCGTGGTTCGGCTGGATCCGCGACCTTTCAGCACCCGACCCCTCGTCGATCCTCAACCTCTTCGGGCTGCTACCCTATGCGCCACCCGAGCAAGGCTCGATATTCTTTATCCTGTCGCTCGGCGTGCTCCCGATTCTGCTCGGCATCTCGATGTGGTTCCAGCAAAAGCTGAACCCCGCCCCCACCGACCCGACGCAAAAGATGATTTTTGCTTGGATGCCTTGGGTCTTCATGTTCATGCTGGGCAGCTTTGCCTCGGGCCTCGTCGTCTACTGGATCGCCAACAACACCATCACCTTCATCCAGCAATACACGATCATGTCGATGCACCACAAACGCCCCGACCTGTTCGGCAACATTTTGGACGGCTTTAAGAAAAAGCCAGCGCCTCCGCCCAAAAAATGACCGCTCGGCTGGCCCATATCCTGCGCCACCCGATCAAGGCGATCGGTGTAGAGGAAATCGAGAGCGCGTCTCTTGCCAAGGGGCGCGCGTTGGCTGGTGATCGCCGCTGGGCGGTTGCGCATGTTGCGGCCAAGTTTTCCGGGCAGCCTGGGGCCTGGCAGCCAAAAATGAACTTTCTGCGCGGCGTCGCCGGACCGGAACTGATGGCAATCAGCGCGGCCTGCAATGGCGAACAGGTCACGCTTCGCCACCCTCGGGCAGAAACCATCACGCTCGATATGCAAAGCGAGGCAGACCGCAACCGCCTTGTCGCTTGGCTCGAACCACTCTGGCCTGATGATCGCCCCGCGCCCAGCCATGTGGTCGAGGTTCCCGGGCAGGCGATGACCGACTGGGCAGACCCGTTTCTTTCGCTTCTGTCGCTATCGTCGCTGGCAGAGCTTTCGCATCACACCGGTCAGGCGCTGCACGTCAACCGCTGGCGCGCCAACCTTTGGGTTGACGGCTGGGCGCCCTTGCACGAGCGCGCGCTGATTGGCAGCCACATCCGCATCGGCGGCGCCACGTTCGAAATCGTGCAGCCTATTACCCGCTGCCGCGCAACAACCGTAAACCCTGCGACCGGTGCAAACGATTGTGATACCCTTGCGGCATTAGAAAGCCTCTGGGGGCACAAGGACTTTGGCGTCTATGCCCGGGTTCTCAGCGGCGGCGAAATCGCACGTGGCGACGCAATCGAGGTGCTTTGATGCAGATCCAGTTCGCGCTTGCCCCGGAACCCGATCCCGACGCCCGCGAAAAGGGCCGCCTGCTTTTTGCAGGCCCGGTCGATTTTCTCAAAGGCGTGGTGGCGATGGATGGTTTGCCACCGCCCGACCGACTCGAGGTCTGCTTCGCCGGTCGCTCCAACGTCGGTAAATCGAGCCTGATCAATGCGCTGACCGGGCGCAAGTCGCTGGCGCGCGCGTCCAACACCCCCGGTCGCACGCAGGAAATCAACTATTTCACCACCATGGGCCCCTACCTCGTAGACCTTCCCGGCTACGGCTACGCCGAGGCACCCAAAGCTACGGTCGAAATATGGCAGCGCCTGCTTAAGTCCTATCTGTCGGGGCGCGCCACGTTGCGCCGCGCCTTCGTGCTGGTCGATACCCGCCACGGAGTGAAATCGGTCGACGAAGACATCATGACCCTCTTGGACCGCTCAGCGGTCACATTTCAGGTGGTTCTGACCAAGGCCGACAAGGTCAGCCAGTCCGAGCGCGAGACCGTCGTCGAACAGGTCCGCGCGGCGCTGGCCAAACACCCCGCAGCCTACCCGGAACTTGTCATCACCTCGTCCGAAAAAGGGGATGGCATCGAAACCCTGCGCGCATTGATCGCCGCACTCGCCTGACCCTGCGCATGCTTCAGACAAAATATCCCCCGCGGAGCGCAGCACCCGCGCAATCCCTGCCTCTTGGCAGGGCGCGCGATTGGCCGTAACACTGGCCCCGCACCGCGCGCCCAAGGACCCCTGCAGATGAGACCGCAAAGCATGAATCGTGATTGGATTGCCACCGCCCGCACGCTTTCCGAAGCCCTGCCTTATCTGCAGCGTTATACCGGCGCCGTGGTGGTGGTAAAATTCGGCGGCAACGCCATGGGCGATGAAAAGGCGATGGCCGATTTCGCGCGCGACATCGTGCTGATGCGCCAGGTCGGCATGAACCCGGTGGTGGTGCATGGCGGAGGTCCGATGATCAACGATCTGCTGGCCAAGCTTGGCATCGTTTCGCAATGGATTCGCGGCAAGCGCGTCACCGATCAAGCCACCGTCGAAGTGGTCGAGATGGTGCTTTCGGGTCTTGTGAACAAACGCATCGTGCAGGCAATCAACGATCAGGGCGGGCGCGCCGTGGGCATTTCGGGCAAGGACGATGACCTGATGGTCTGCGAAGCCGACGACCCCGAGCTCGGCTTTGTCGGGCGACCGGTCGAGATGAACGTGCAAGTGCTGCGCGACCTTTACAACGCCGGAATCATTCCCGTCGTGGCGCCTGTTGCTACCGGCGTCAAAGATAACGAAACTTTTAACGTCAACGGCGATACGGCCGCCGGGGCCATTGCTGGCGCGCTTCTGGCCGACCGGCTGCTGCTGCTGACTGACGTGTCGGGCGTCAAGAACTCGGCCGGCGAAGTGGTCACGCAAATGAGCCCCGCCGAGGTTCGCAACATGATCGCCGATGGCACCATTGCAGGTGGCATGATCCCCAAGGCGGAAACCGCCCTGAAGGCGATCGAGGACGGCGTGCGCGCAGTTGTCATTCTTGATGGTCGTGTGCCGAATGCTTGCCTGCTGGAACTCTTTACTGACCACGGCGCAGGCAGCCTGATCCGCTCAAGCGAGCCGCGTATCAAGCCGCGCTCGCGGTGACACTCGCGGCGATTGACGCAGCAGCCGCGCCAGAGCGGCTGTTCGTTTCAGGTGCATTCCACCCCCGCGCAGGCGACGGTGCGCCCGAAAACTGCGGCACGCTGGTGCTGCTTTCGCCCGCTGAGCCGGGCTTTTGGCCCCATGTCACCGCCGCGCCCGAGTTTGCTGATAAAAGCCCAAACCCGCTCGATCGTTGGTCGGCGCGGGTTATCGGTGCGCTGGCGCGACAATTCGCCGCGACGCCGCTTTTCCCGTTTACTGGGCCGCCGTGGCCACCCTTTTTCGACTGGGCGCTCAAAACCGGCGAATCCTTCCGCTCACCCGTTTCGCTGCTGGTCCACCACCGTATGGGGCTACTGGCCTCGTATCGCGGGGCGCTGGCGTTAGATGCGGTGCTGGCGCTGCCAATGCCCCCATCGAACCCATGCATGGGCTGCCCCGCGCCTTGTGCCTCCGCCTGCCCCACGACCGCGCTTGGTAGATCGGGCTATAATGTCGCGGCTTGTCACGATTTTCTTGAAACCGCTCTTGGCGAAGATTGTCTTTCTTTGGGCTGCGGCGTTCGCCGCGCTTGCCCCTTGAGTGCTGCCTATGGCAGGCTGCCACAGCAATCGGCCTGGCACATGAGGCAATTCCACAAATGACACCGCAGGGACACCGACGCTTGATTCTCACGCGCCACGCAAAATCCGCTTGGGACAATCCGGCAATAGCCGACCACGAGCGGCCGTTGAACGCGCGAGGCAGGCTTGCTGCACGCGAACTTGGTGACTGGCTCGCTTCGCGCGGGTATGAGCCCGAAGAGGTGCTTTGTTCTTCCTCGCTTCGCACCCGCGAGACGTGGGAACAAGTCGCCGCCGCCGTGCTCGAAGTGCGCCCAGTGGTGCGCTATGAGGCAGAACTGTATCAGGCCGCGCCAGAAAACCTGCTCGCCGTGCTCAAAACTGCCACGGCAGCCTCGGTCATGGTGTTGGCGCATAACCCCGGCATCGCCGATTTTGCGCGCCAGCTTTGCGCCCGCCCGCCGCTCACGCCCGCGTTCGCGCGCTACCCAACGACGGCCACCACCGTGATCGACTTTCAGATAAATGACTGGGCCGACTTGCGCCTTGGCGAAGGGTCGATGCTCGACTTCTTCTTACCCGCCGGGCGCGGTTGATACGAAAAAGGGGCCGCAAACCGGCCCCTTTTCCCCAAGTAGTGTCAAACGCTGGCTCTGCCCACGCCTTAGTGCCCGAGAATCTGGCTCAGGAACAGCTTGGTGCGCTCTGATTGCGGGTTGTTGAAAAACTCGAAAGGGTCATTCTGTTCGACGATCTGCCCTTGATCCATGAAGATCACACGGTTTGCCACCGCTTGCGCAAAACCCATTTCATGTGTGACGCAGATCATTGTCATGCCTTCTTCGGCAAGCTCGATCATCGTGTCGAGCACTTCCTTGATCATCTCGGGGTCGAGCGCCGATGTCGGTTCGTCAAACAACATGATGCGCGGCTTCATGCAAAGAGAGCGCGCGATGGCCACGCGCTGCTGTTGCCCGCCCGAAAGCTGACCGGGGTATTTCAGTGCCTGCTCGGGGATCTTGACCTTTTCGAGGTAGTACATCGCCACCTCGTCGGCTTCTTTCTTTGGCACCTTGCGCACCCAGATCGGTGCCAACGTCAGGTTTTCAAGAATCGTCAGATGCGGGAACAGGTTGAAATGCTGAAACACCATGCCCACTTCCGAGCGCACCTTGTCGATGTTCTTGAGGTCACTTGTAAGCTCTGTGCCATCGACGATGATCTGCCCTGACTGGTGTTCCTCCAGCCGGTTGATGCAGCGGATCAGCGTCGATTTGCCAGACCCGGAAGGCCCGGCAATCACGATTCGCTCGCCGCGATTCACGGTCAGGTTGATGTCGCGCAGCACGTGGAAGGTGCCGAACCACTTGTTCATCGCAGTGATCTGAATTGCCACCTCGTCGGTGACCGTCATATGCGAGCGGTCGATCTTGCGTTCGATTTTAGCTTCCGACATGGCGGGCTCCTTACTCGTGGTCACGTTGCAGCCGACGCTCGAGATACATCGAATAGCGCGACATGCTGAAATTGAAGATGAAGAAGATGCAGCCAACAAAGATGTAAGGCTCCCAATAGGCACCCTTCCATTCAAAACTGGCGCGCACCGAATCGGTGATGCCCTTCAACGGGTCAAGCAGGCCCACGAACACCACCAATGTGGTATCCTTGAACAGGCCGATGAAGGTTGAAACGATACCCGGGATCGAGATTTTCAGCGCCTGCGGCAGAATAATCAGCCGCTGCGCCTTCCAGTAATCCAACCCAAGCGAGTCGGCGGCCTCATATTGCCCGCGCGGCAGCGCCGCAAGGCCGCCTCGCACCACCTCTGCAATATAGGCTGCGGCAAACATCGTGACCATGATGATGACGCGCAGGATGATGTCAAAGTTGGTGCCCGGCGGCAGGAAGTAGTTGAGCAAAAGCGAGGCCACAAACAGCAGCGAAATCAGCGGCACCCCGCGGATAAACTCGATAAAGCCCACAGCCAGGCCCTTGATCAAAAACATGTCCGACCGCCGCGCCAATGCCAGCACCACACCCATCGGCAAGCTGAGCACGATACCCGCCACGCCGATCGTCACCGCCAGAACGAAGCCGCCGAATTTTTCCGAACGCACACCTTCGATGGCTGCTGGCAAGCTCGCATCAAGCAGCGCCTGCACCGGAGCCATACCAAATAGCCACCACAAGACCGGCGCTAGAACCGCCGCACCTACCGACAGAATCGTGCCAAAGCTTCGTGTTGCCAGCCACGCGAGCCACCCAATCACAAAGCCCGCCATTGCCAGCGTCGGCCCCCAAGCCGAGCCGCCCCAAAGCATCCAGACGGCTAGCCCCGGATAAACGGCGGTCAGCCACAGCAGCGACCACGGCCGCATCCAAGCCAAGGCCAACATCCCCACCAGCACGACCGCGAGCAGCGCGGTATCACCGTTGGGCACGTCAAGCCCCGGGAAGGCCACCATCAGGAACACCGAAACCACACCCAGAACCCACATGCGGATCAAACGGCTTTCGGAAAACAGCACGGGTGCTGCTGCAAAGATCAGCAGGCCCAAGGCCAGCGTCGGGCGCCAGTAAAGCTCGCGCGGGTAAAAGCCGAACATAAACATGTTCCAGCGGTCGCGAATGATCGCCCAGCACGCGCCCGTGGCCCCTTCGCCATATTTCGCGGTCACGATATCGCGGCACTCGCCCACCGAGCCTGCATTCCAAACCGAATGGCGCAGCCACGGCGAGTATTCCTTGAGCACGAAGTAGATGATGAACAGCCCCACGAAGGTCAGCACCGTGTTGAGGGGGCCAGAGAACAGGTTTTCGCGCATCCAGCGGATGATCCCAGCCTCGCTAACCGGTGGCGCCTGTTCGGGCAAAATCTCGGTACGCACAAAGGCGGCGGTGTGATGTTCGGCCATCTCAGCGCTCCTTCAGTTTGACGGAGGCGTTGTAGATGTTCATCACCCCCGAGATCATCAGGCTCAGCACCAGGTAGATCAGCATCATCAGCAGCACCGATTCCAACTCGCGGCCAGTCTGGTTGAGCGTGATACCCCCCAGTGTGCCGCGCAGATCAAGATACCCGGTGGCAATTGCCAGCGACGAGTTTTTGGTCAGGTTTAGAAACTGCGAAATCAGCGGCGGAATAATGACTCGCAGCGCTTGCGGCAAAATCACCAAGTTCATCGTGCGCCCGGGGCGCAGCCCCAGCGCATAGGCGGCCTCGGTCTGGCCGTTTGAAATCGCCATGACACCAGCGCGCACGATTTCCGCGATAAAGGCACCGGTATAAAGCGACAGCGCCAGCCACAGCGCCATGAAGGCGTTCGAAACGTTGATGCCGCCAGTAAAGTTGAAGCCCTGCAGCGACGGATAGCCAAGGTGGAACCCAAGCGCCCAAAGCGTCAGAACCGCAGGCAGCGTCAAAAGCGCCACCGACTTCCACCATGTTACAGGCCGTTCGCCCGTAGCGTTTTGCACCGCCGTGGCGCGGCGCAGCACAAGGCGGCGGGCATACCAGCCAGCTACCACAACCGCGATCAGCGCCATCAGGTCGCTTGAAATCAGGAAAATGCCGATATCGATGTTGCCAAGGCTGCGCGAAAACAGCGGATCGGGCACCGCGGTGTATCGGTTGGTCACCGCAATCGAATCAAACAACAACATTGAGGCGCTGCCGCCTTCCTTGAAGGCGTTCGGCAGCGGTGCGGCCTCGGTAAGAACGGCCAGAAAGATAAGGATCCAGAGCAACACCGGAACGTTGCGGAAAACCTCGACGTAAATCGTCATCAGGCGCGCCACGAGCCAGTTCTTGCTTAGCCGCAAAATGCCAACAGTAACACCGACCGCGACGGCCAAAAGGCAGCCCAGAAACGAGACCAGAAGCGTGTTGAGCAACCCGACCAGCATGGCGCGGGCATGCGTGCTATCAGAATCGTAGGCGATCAGCCGCTGGCCGATATCATAGCCCGAACGCACGCTCAAAAAGCCAAAGTTGAAATCCTTGCCGCGGGCGGCGAGGTTTGTGATGGTATTGTCCACAAGCCATGCAGCGAACGCCATGAACATCATCATCACGACAACCTGAATGGTCATCGAGCGGTATCGCGTGTCGTAAAGAAGCTGACTGAGCCGAAAGCCTTGCTTCGGCGGTTCGGTGGCGATGGCCATATTTCGTTCCCCTGATCCGATCGGCACCAGCGGCATTTGCGCCACCGTTCCAGGGGTCTTTTGCGCCCCATACCGTCGGATTTTCGTTTGGCAGAAAGGAATGGGCGCGCGAAGCTGGCTTCGCGCGCCCGAGTTTCAGTTACTAATCAACGGAACGGCGGCGTGTAGAGCAGACCGCCCTGCGTCCATTGCGCGTTCAGACCGCGAGCAAGCCCGATCGGGGTCGATTCACCGATCGTTGCCGCAAAGATTTCGCCGTAGTTGCCGCTAGCTGCGATAGCGCGCTTGGCCCAGAGATTGTCGAGCCCGAACATCGGGCCAAGATCGCCTGAGGTGCCCAGCAAACGGTCGATTTCCGGGTTGGACGAGCCTTTCGACAGCTCTTCAAGGTTTGCCGAAGTGATGCCGTATTCTTCGGCAGCGATCAGCGCATTCAGCGTCCAGCGAACGATATCGCCCCACTGGTTGTCGCCGTGGCGTACCAGTGGCCCGAGCGGCTCTTTCGAGATGATCTCGGGAAGGATGATGTGGTCGCTTGGCGTGGCGAAAGCCGCGCGCGTTGCCGCAAGGCCCGAAGCGTCGGTGGTATAGGCGTCGCACGCACCGGCCAGATACTGCTGCTCGCCTTCTGCGTTCGAATCGATCGCGATGGGCGAATAGGTCATGTTGTTGGCCTTGAAGAAGTCGGCCAGGTTCAGCTCGGTCGTGGTGCCGGTCTGGATGCAGATGGTGGCGCCATCAAGTTCTTTCGCAGACGAAACGCCAAGCGCCTTCGGCACCATGAAACCCTGACCGTCGTAGTAGTTGACGCCGACGAAATCGAGCTTCAGGTCGACATCGCGGGTGAAGGTCCAGGTCGAGTTGCGTGCGAGCACGTCAATCTCGCTCGAGGCGAGCGCGGTGAAGCGGGTCTGGCCGGAAGTGGGCACATACTTCACTTTGTTCGGGTCGCCCAGCACGGCGGCGGCAACGGCCTTGCAAATGGCCACGTCAAAGCCCGACCAGTTGCCATTGGCATCGGGTGCAGCAAAGCCCACGAGACCGGTGTTCACGCCGCAGTTCAACTCGCCGCGCGCGACGACGTCTTCAAGCGTGCCAGCGGCCGCAAAACCGGCGACCATGCCAGCTGCGGTGAGCGTGCCAAAAAATAGGGATTTCTTCATGTGTTACCTCTTCCTGAGTTGCCGCCCATTGCGCAGGGCGGTTATTTCGGCCGTTGAGCCATAGTTCTGATTAGGGGTATGCCCCAGTAGGCGAAGTTTGGTCAAAGATGAAAGAGCGCGTCAAGGGCGCTCCTGTGCGAAATCTAGCGCATCGTGTGCGATTCTTGTATCGCTTAAAAGATCGGCAGCGCTTTTAGAATTCGGACCCTGCGCGCACGAGGTTCAAAAACCGCTCGGCATCGCATATCGCCGCACGTTTGCGTGCGGCATGGGCCGCGGCCTCTTCGTCTTCGCCCCATTGCGCGATCTGCCAATCTTCGTCGATTCGCGAAATATTCCATGCGGCATCGGCAGTAAGCCGCCCTTCCGCCACGGCAAGCCCCAGCACTAGGCTACCGCTGATCGCGACCAGATCGTGCAGCGCCGTAAGTGCGAACGGGTCCATCGCCGCAACGGCGGCGGCAAGCCGCGCGGTGCTTTCAGCCGCTTGTGGAACGGGTGTCACGCCCTCTGTCACGACCAATCGCGCGGCAAGCGCCGCCTCGGCCCAGTCAAGCCACGGTTGCCATGCGGCATCCTGTCGCACCCGCAGAGCTTCGGGCGTGGCGGCGCGGTAGCAAAGCAGGTCGGTGCCGCCGTATTCAGCCAGCAGCGCCACAACTTCGCTGTGCTGCGGCGCCACCTTGTCGATCGCGGTGTTGGCTGCGCGGGTCATCGGCATCTGACGCGGGTCGATCTGGCCTTGCTGCGCATCCCATTCGGCGGCGATTACTTCTGCCAGCGCGCGGGTCGGCAGCGCCAGCATCGCTTTGCCCGGAGTTTTAACGACACGTCCATCAAGCGCCACGCCAAAGCCATCCGCGCCCTCGGACACGGTTGCCTCTTTCCAGAATCGCTTTGCCTTCCAGCCGCTCATCCCAACCCCCAAAGCGCGCCCAACGCAGCTTCGAGCGCGGGAAAATCCTCAACCAACTGTGTAGCCCCTGCCTTGGCCAGCACCTCGGGGCTGTGGTAACCCCAGCGCACGCCAAAACCCGTAACACCCGCCGCACGAGCCATCTCGATATCAAAACTTGTGTCGCCGATCATCACCGCATCGCCTGCCGCCACGCCTGCTTCGGCAAGGGCGGCTTGCAACATGGCGGGGTGCGGTTTTGAGGGGTGATCGTCGGCCACCTGCACGGTGACGAACAAATCGCCCAGCCCGAATTGCGCCAATAGCGCATCAATGCCACGCCGCGATTTGCCGGTGGCGACGCCTAACACCACGCCCTCGCGCATGGCCAACCGCCGCAGCGTCTCGGCCGCGCCGGGAAACAGTGGCGCGGGTTCGTGCGAGCGGGCAATGAAATAGCTTTGCTTGTAGCCCTGCACCAGCGCGTCGATCTGCGCAGCACTGGCTTCTGGTGCCAGTTGCGCTAGGGCAAGCGGTAACGATAAGCCGACGATCTGGCGCACGGCACCCAGATCGGGCGCGCTCAGGCCCTGACCGGTAAAACTCTGGCCCATTGCGGCGTGGATATGGTGCTGGCTGTCCGACAGGGTGCCATCAACATCGAACACCGCAAGCCGCGGCCTCATGCCTCATCCTCGAACGGGTCAGCGGGCACATCATTTTCGCTCCAGCCAAAGGTTTTCCAGCTGCGCGCCATGTGCTCGGGTAGTGGCGCGACGAGCGTGATCGGTTTCTTCGTGATCGGGTGGATAAAGTGGATCGAGCGCGCGTGCAGGTGCAGCTTGCGGCTGATATCGCCGCCTAGCTGCGCCCCCCAGCCCTCGCCAAGATTTTCTTGCCCCGAACCGCCGTATTTGCCATCGCCGATGATCGGATGTCCAATCTCGGCCATATGCGCGCGCAACTGGTGCGTGCGCCCGGTGATTGGCACCAGCGCCACCCAAGCCGCGCGGCTTCCGAGCGCATCAAGCACTGCATAATCGGTGGTGGCGCGCTTGGCGCCTTCGGTCTCGGACACGCGGTTGGGGTGGATGCAGATCATCCGTTCGTCGCCGCCACGCCCAGGCGATTTCAGCAGGCCAAAGCGCACCGTGCCCTTGCGCGGGCTGGGCACCCCCGCAACGATAGCCCAGTAAATCTTGCGCGTATCACGCTCGCGGAAGGCTTCGGAAAGGGCGCGCGCAATGCGGTCGGTGCGGGCCAAAAGCAGCACACCCGAGGTATCCTTATCGAGCCGGTGCACCATCTTGGGACGGTCTTTGTAGCCGAACTTCAGCGCCTCTGTCAGCCCGTCAACGTGCCGGTCGCCTTGGCCCGAGCCACCTTGGCTTGGCAAGCCCGGTGGTTTGTTCAGCGCAATGATGTGCTCGTCGCGCCAAAGCACGGCAGACTGAATTATCCGCTCGTCATCCGCAGTGATGCGGGTGGCGCGCTTGGGTACCGCTACCGCCTCGGGCGCGGTTTCGGGGATCGGCGGCACGCGCACTTCTTGCCCCGGTAGCACGTGGGTTGAGGCCTTGACGCGACCTCCATCGACCCGGATCTGCCCGGTGCGGCAAAGCTTTTCAACTGCGCCTTGGTTAAGCTGCGCGAAATGCCGCCTTAGCCAACGGTCTAGCCGCTGCTCGCCTTCGTCATCACCGACCGTCAACAGTTGTACACTGCTCATGCAAACCACCCCCGAGCCAACGCCATGCCCGCGACAATCGCGGCCAGAGACAGCACCACAGAACCCAGCACATATACCGCCGCAAGCGCGCCCTGCCCTCGTTCCCAGATGGCCAGCGCATCAAGAGAAAATGCGGAGAAAGTAGTGAACCCGCCAAGCACGCCGGTCATCAGAAACGGTGCGAAGCGGTTGCCAGACTTCTCGGCCAGCACCACCACCAGAACGCCCATAAGCAAGCTACCCACGACGTTCACGGTCATCGTGGCATAGGGAAAGCCGTGGCCCAATAGCCGTGCCAGCGAAACGTTGACAAGGTAGCGCGCACTGGCGCCCAAAGCCCCGCCGAGGGCTACGGATACAAGGGTCTGGATCATCGGCACGTCTTGACTGCGCCACGTGCGAAAGTCAACCGCCGCGCTTTTCTCGCTGCTTGACGAACCATTCAACGCGCTTTTTCAGCTCGCGTTCAAAGCCGCGCTCGACGGGCTGATACAGCACCGGACGACGCATGTTTTCGGGAAAATAGTTCTGCCCGGAAAAGCCGTCTTCGGCGTCGTGGTCATAGGTATAGCCCGCCCCAAACCCCTGATCCTTCATCATCTTGGTGGGCGCGTTCAGGATGTGCTTGGGCGGTGGTTCAGACCCGGTGCGGCGCGCCTCGGTGCGGGCCGCGCCATAGGCGGCGTAGCCCGCGTTCGATTTGGGCGCGAGCGCAAGGTAGATCACGGCCTGTGCCAGTGCCAGTTCACCCTCGGGGCTGCCGAGCCGTTCATACACTTCCCAAGCGTGCAGGCACTGTGCTTGCGCGGCCGGGTCAGCAAGACCGATATCTTCTATCGCCATGCGGGTAATGCGGCGGGCCAAAAAGCGAGGGTCTTCACCGCCTTCCAGCATCCGCGCGAACCAGTAAAGGGCTGCATCGGGGTCTGAGCCGCGCACCGATTTGTGCAACGCGGAAATCAGGTTGTAGTGCTCTTCACCGGACTTGTCGTATTTTGCGGCGCGCCGCATCAAGCGGGTCGAAAGCGCCTCGGTATCAAGCGGCGCTTTCAGCTTCCACGCCGCGATCTGCTCGATCAGGTTTAACAACGCGCGCCCGTCGCCATCGGCCATTTCCAGCAACGCCTCGCGGGCGGGTGCTTTCAAAGGTAGCGCCTGCCCCAGTGCCATTTCGGCACGTTGCGCAAGTCGCTCAAGATCCGCAAGGCTGAGGCGCACCAACACCACAACCTGAGAGCGGCTTAAAAGCGCCGCGTTCAACTCGAAACTGGGGTTTTCGGTAGTGGCACCCACAAGCACGATGGTGCCGTCTTCCATATAGGGCAAAAAGCCGTCTTGCTGCGCCTTGTTGAAACGATGGATTTCGTCAACAAACAGCAGCGTGCCGCGCCCCTGACTGCGGCGCAGGCGTGCAGTTTCGAAAACCTTGCGCAGTTCCGGCACGCCAGAAAACACCGCGCTGATTTGCACAAACACCAGATCTGTCGCATCAGCCAGAAGCCGCGCAATGGTAGTTTTGCCCACGCCGGGCGGCCCCCAGAGTATCAGCGACGACAGCGAGCCTGCCTCCAGCATCGCCCCCAGCGGCGCCTCGGGGCCAAGCACCTGCGCCTGCCCGATCACCTCGGCAAGGGTTGCCGGGCGGATGCGGTCGGCCAGCGGGCGCGGGGCCTGCGGCGACGGGGCGGTGTTGGATGTGTCGAACAGATCAGACATGCGGCCACACTACGCTTGCGACGAGGCAGACAAAAGCGCGCTGTGAACGGCCGGCCCCGCTGGGGGACCAGCCCAAGGTTTGATCAGTGCAGATTTTGCGAGAAGTCCATCGCCACAACCTGATTGCGCACCCCGTCAATAACCATGACCGGGCCCATCGGCGCCATGCTTACCCCCACACGCCCGGCCCAAAGCGGCCAGTTTGCGTTCAGCAGAGTCAGGCAGGTCTTGGCGCCCACCTGCCGTGCGGCGGACCCAAGATCGGCGACCAGCTTGGCATGGACCTTGCGCCGCTCGGCCAGCGGCACGTGATGCGAGACAAACAGGCGCGAGCTTTCCCACACCGTCTCGGCTACAGGCGCCTTTTCAAAAAGTAACTCCGCCGGGATGGTATCAAGCAATCCACGTTGCGCATCGCGGATCATGTAGGTGTAGATGCCGCATTGAGTGGTGGTCGGGGTCAACCGGTTGCCCGCCAGCACCCGGCCCAGTTCATCATGCACCACGACCCAGCGGCTGGCGGGTGTGTCGTACTGGTCATATTCCATGCCCATCGCCTCGGGCAGGTTCCACTTGTTGTGGACAATGAAAAGCTCGCGCCGGGCGCGAAGCATATTGGCGAAAAGCTCGCCGTGGTTGTGCATGTTTTCAAAGGAAAGCGTCGTGGTAAGCATGGCAGCCTCCGTAAGGGTTAATCGAGTCGTAACCTTGCGGAAGGCGCTGATCAGAGCAGTCGGTAATCTTTCGCCCTTTGGATTGCCTCGGCCGTAGTGCGTGCCATCAACCGGTCTCGAGCAGAGGTTAGTCTGGCTTTAAGCGCGCTTTCCGAGATTCCCAATTTTGCGGCCGCCGCTGCGTGACGGTCGCCTCCCGCAATGTATTTGAGAGCCTCTATCTGGGCTTTCGTGAGGTTGTCCGGCGGTTCGGTCATTTCGTGCAGGCGGTGCACTATGCCCGAGATCGTCGAGATTTCTTCGTCTGTAAATTCGCGGTCTTCGCGCGCGAAACTGCACACTGTGCGTGACCGTATCGGGCCACAGGCGACCGTCATTCCGTATTTGAGGCCATAGGTTGCGGCCTCCTTGAACAGACCGAAGGGATCAACCAGTTGCTTGTCGCTCCAGCGGATGGTGCCAGTGGCAGAAAACCCCCAGGCGGTCATCGGGTCACGCAACACGTAACCATGTTCCGTGTAATGGTTTACCCAAGCCGGGTTGTAGGTTTGGAACGACATCAGCGGCGAAGTAAAGCGGATATGCAGGCCAATATAGAAGCCTTGCGGGGCAAGTCGTCCGAGCTTGCGCAGTTCGAGATCGATTCCAGCTTGAGTGCTCATGCCTTTTTAGACAGGTTGCCTAGTATGCCGTCAATCTATATTCGGCCGCTTTTTCCAGACTCGCAAGACTGTGCTGCAACTCTGCCGAAAGCGGTGCGGCAGCGATGCAAAAGCCCCGCCACTTGGGCGGGGCTTTGCCGATGCGATGTGTCGCTTCAGTCTCAGGCGTTTTCGGCTTCGGTGCGCGCGATGTCGCCAGCGCCTTTAGCGGCCGGGTCGCGGTCAACAAATTCGATGATCGCCATCGGCGCCATGTCGCCATAGCGGAAGCCCGCTTTCAACACGCGCACATAGCCGCCAGCGCGGTCTTTGTAGCGGGGGCCGAGAATGTCGAACAGCTTGGTCACATACTGGTCTTGCTTGAGCTGTGCGCGGGCCATACGGCGGGCATGCAGATCGCCGCGCTTGGCCAACGTGATCATCTTTTCGATGATCGGGCGCAGTTCCTTGGCCTTGGGCAAGGTCGTCTTGATCTGCTCATGCTCGATCAGCGAGCCTGCCATGTTGGCAAACAGCGCTTTGCGGTGTTCGTGGGTGCGGTTCAGGCGGCGATGGCCGGCTCCGTGGTTCATTTTGATCTCCTAAACGTCGTTTTGCTTTGTCCGGCCACCCTCGCATGGGCAGCTCACCTTGGGGCATCACGCCCAGTCTGTTCCCCGCCTGCGCGGGCATTTTGGGGCCGGTTACCCGGCCCCGTAAAGCTTAGAACTGGTCTTCGAAACGCTTGGCCAGATCTTCGATGTTTTCCGGCGGCCAATCTTCGACTTCCATCCCGAGGTGCAGGCCCATGCCCGAAAGCACTTCCTTGATCTCGTTCAGCGACTTGCGGCCAAAGTTCGGGGTGCGCAGCATCTCGGCTTCGGTTTTCTGGATCAGATCACCGATATAGACGATGTTGTCGTTCTTCAGGCAATTGGCCGAACGCACCGAAAGCTCGAGTTCGTCAACTTTCTTCAGCAGCAGCGGGTTGAACTCCAACCCGTCGTCTGCATCCGCTTTCGAGGCCGATTCCGGCTCGTCGAAGTTCACGAAGATTGACAGTTGATCCTGCAGAATACGTGCGGCATAGGCCACCGCATCTTCCGGGGTCAGGCTGCCGTCGGTTTCGATTTTCATCGTCAACTTGTCATAGTCCAGCACCTGGCCCTCGCGGGTGGGCTGAACTTCGTAGCTGACCTTCTTCACCGGCGAATAGATCGCATCAATCGGGATCAGCCCAATCGGCGCGTCTTCGGGGCGGTTCTTGTCGGCGGCGACGTAACCTTTACCGGTGTTGACGGTCAGCTCGATGAAAAGATCAGCGCCGTCGTCGAGGTGGCAGATGACGTGCTCTTTGTTGAGCACTTCGATGCCGCTCGATTCCGAGATGTCGGCAGCGGTTACAATGCCCGGGCCTTTGGCCGAGATCGAAAGGCGCTTCGGCCCTTCAACGACCATCCGCAGGCTGACGCCTTTGAGGTTCAGTACGATGTCAGTGACATCTTCCCGCACGCCGGCGACCGATGAAAACTCGTGCAGCACATTGTCGATTTGAATCGATGTGATGGCAGCGCCTTGCAGCGACGACATCAGCACGCGCCGCAGCGCATTGCCGAGCGTCAGACCAAAGCCGCGCTCAAGCGGCTCGGCGACAACCGTAGCTTGCCGTGCCGGGTCGTTGCCGACCTTGACGACCAACTGCTGCGGTTTGATCAGCTCTGCCCAATTTTTGTGGATCATGCGTTCCGCCTCCATTCTTGTCCCAGACCCATGTCCCTAAGTCCGCGACGCCCGAGGTTAAATGCGAATGACCTCTGCCGCGCAGTTTGCGCGCGCCAGAGGCCGAAAGAATATCTTTACACCCGGCGGCGTTTCGGCGGGCGGCAACCGTTATGTGCCATCGGCGTCACGTCGCGGATCGAGGTGATGTTCAACCCGACCGCTGCCAGAGCACGCAGCGCCGATTCGCGACCCGAACCGGGGCCTTGAACTTCGACATCAAGCGTCTTTACGCCGTGTTCCTGTGCTTTGCGGCCCGCGTCTTCAGCGGCCATCTGCGCGGCATAGGGGGTGGACTTGCGCGACCCCTTGAAACCCATCGTGCCCGAGGACGACCACGCAATCGCGTTGCCCTGCACGTCAGAGATCAGGATCTTGGTATTGTTGAACGAAGAGTTCACATGCGCGACGCCAGAAGCGATGTTCTTGCGTTCTTTCCGCTTAACGCGGGTTTTATCACGAGCCATTAGCGAACCCTCCCCTTATTTCTTCTTGCCAGCGATCGCCTTCGCGGGGCCCTTGCGGGTGCGAGCGTTCGTGTGGGTGCGCTGGCCGCGCACGGGCAGGTTACGGCGATGGCGCAGGCCGCGGTAGGAACCGAGGTCCATCATCCGTTTGATGTTCATCGTGACTTCGCGGCGCAGATCGCCCTCGACCTTCAGATTCGCATCAATGTATTCGCGGATCGCCAGCACTTCGGTATCCGAAAGCTGGTTGACGCGGCGTGCCCGGTCGATTCCCACAGACTCGCAGATTTGCTCTGCAGTGTGTAAACCGATGCCCGCGATGTAGGTGAGAGCGATGGGGACGCGTTTCCCCGTCGGGATGTTGACGCCAGCAATGCGTGCCAAACGTAATTTCCTTTTTTGTTGCGGTTCCGTAGTGCCAGAACCTTTTTTCACAACCGAAAGCCCGAAAGCACCGCCTTCGGGCCGCTCTGTTCCAGAAATGGCGCAAACGCCGGGCCGGAACGATTCCCTAGTAAGACGCTGTCCAGTAGAAGCTTATGCACCCGCCGTCAAGGGTTCACGAGACGTTTGCGCTGTTGAGCGCCGCGGTGATTGCGCTGGCAACCGCTTCAATCTCGCCCAAGCCGTCGACAACGTAATGATCGCCCAAGGCATAGTAATAGCCAATCAGCGGCGACGTTTTTTTGTAATACTCCAGCATCCGCAGCTTCAGGCTTTCTTCGGTGTCGTCGGCGCGTCGTCGCAGATCGCTTGAGCCGCAGGAATCGCAGACGCCGGGCGCGGCGGTGGGGTGGGTTTGGTCGTGATAGACTTCGCCGCAAGCAGCACAATTGAAGCGGCCCACGATACGTGCAAGCAGCGCGTCATCGTCAACCCGCATCTCGATCGCGGCGCTAAGGCGTTGGCCGATTCGTTCCAGCAAACGCCCCAACGCGTCGGCTTGCGCGAGCGTACGCGGAAAGCCATCAAAAATGAACCCCGCGCCGCCGCCGGACTTCAATCGCTCTTCGATCAGCCCGATTACGATTTCATCGCTGACCAGCTGACCGCGCGCCATCACCTCGGCCACGCGCCGCCCCATTGGGCTATCAGCGGTCTTAGCCTCGCGCAGCATGTCGCCTGTGGAAAGCTGCACCATGCCGCGTCGCTCTACCAGCAGACGCGCCTGTGTGCCCTTGCCCGCCCCGGGCGGCCCGAGCAGAATGATGTTTGCCATGATGCCCCCAGAAGCCTAGCGCCGCGTCGGCGGTTTTTTCGCGCCCGGGCGCTTTTTGCCGCGCAGGTTCGACTTTTCGATCAACCCTTCGTATTGGTGCGCCAACAGATGCGACTGGATCTGGTTGATCGTGTCCATCGTTACCGAAACCACGATCAGCACCGAGGTGCCGCCGAAATAGAACGGGATCGACAACTGCGAGCGTAGAATCTCGGGCAACAGGCAAACCATCGCCAGGTAGGAAGAACCAATGACCAGAATGCGGGCCACAACATAATCAAGGTAGTCTTCGGTCTTCTTGCCCGGCCGGATGCCCGGCACAAATCCACCCTGATTCTTGAGGTTGTCGGCCACTTCATCCGATTTGAACGCCACGTTCGCGGTGTAGAAATAGGTGAAGAACACGATCATACCGACGTAGAAGGCCAGATACAGCGGCTGCCCCGGCCCGAAGTAGGCCAGAATCGTCGACATGATCGGCCCGGTCTGCGAACCCGAGAAGGTCGCGATCGTGGTGGGCAATAGCAGCAGCGACGACGCGAAGATCGCCGGAATCACGCCCGCCGGGTTGACCTTGATCGGTAGATGCGAAGAGCCTCCATCATAGACCTTCATCCCGACCTGACGGCGCGGATATTGGATATGGATCTTGCGCAGCGCCCGCTCCATGAAGACCACGAAACCGATCACCACGACCACCATAACCATCACGCCCAAGATGACCGGAGTGGAAACCGCGCCAGAACGACCCTGGCTGAAGAACTGTGCCAGCGCGCGCGGGATTTCCGCTACGATTCCGACGAAGATAATGAGCGAAATGCCGTTGCCGATACCACGCGACGTGATTTGTTCGCCCAGCCACATCAGGAACATCGTGCCGCCGACCAACGTGACAACCACCGCGAGCTTGAAGAACAGCCCCGGGTCATGCGCCAGATCACCCGCCTCAAGGCTAACCGCCAAGGCCCAGGCTTGAAACAGCGCCAGGCCTACGGTGGCATAGCGCGTGTATTGGTTGATCTTCTTGCGGCCCTGCTCGCCCTCTTTCTTCAGCTGCTCAAGCGCGGGGACCATCGAGGTCAAAAGCTGCACGATGATCGAGGCCGAGATGTAGGGCATGATGCCAAGCGCAAAGATGCCCATCCGGCCAAGCGCTCCACCGGTGAACATCGACATGATGCCCCCGATGCCCGAAGCCGCGTCTTCCATGAACTGGCGCAGTGCGACCGCGTCGATCCCAGGAACCGGGATATAGGTTCCCAGTCGATAGACCATCAGCAGGCCTAGGGTAAAGAAGATGCGTTGGCGAAGCTCGGTGGCCTTGCCCAAGGCGCCCCAGCTAAGGTTCGCCGCCATTTGCTCTGCAGCAGATGCCATGCCCGGTCTCTTTCATGAAAGCACCGCCAGACCGTTCCCCGGCCGGCGGCGCTTGGAAAACTTGTAGCTATGTAGGCGGCTGAGACGCCGCCTGCAATCGCTATTCAGCCGCCGCTGCCGGCACGGTCAGCGTGCCGCCCGCTTTTTTCACAGCTTCGATTGCCGCTGCCGAGGCGCCCGCAACCTTGATCGTCACGGCCGAGGTGATCTCGCCCTTGGCCAACACCCGCACGCCATCAAGCGCGCGGCGCACGAGGCCCGAGGCAACCAGCGTCTCGGCGTTGATTTCCGCCTTCGCGTCAATCTTGCCCGCGTCGATGAATTTCTGGATAAGGCCAAGGTTCACCACTGCAAAGTGCAGTTTGTTCGGCTTGGTAAAGCCGCGCTTCGGCAGGCGGCGATAGAGCGGCATCTGGCCACCTTCGTAGCCACCGATTGCCACGCCAGACCGCGATTTCTGACCTTTGATACCACGGCCAGCGGTCTTGCCCTTGCCCGAACCGGGGCCACGTGCCACGCGCTTTTGCTTTTTGGCCGCGCCGGCATTGTCGGAAAGTTCATGCAGTTTCATGTCGCAACTCCTGGGCCGGAACTGCCCTACCTGCGACGGATGGGGCAAACACGGCATTTCTTGTTGATTCTCGCAGCCCGAGACAGGCTACCGGGGGCGTATAGACGCAGTGGGGCAACGATGCAAGCAGGCTGACGCGCCTGTCCAAAAACCAAACGCCCGAGCCTTGCAGCTAGGGCGTTTCAAAAGCCTCGGAGCGCTACGTTCAGTTGTTCTTTTCGCGCTCAGCGCGAAGGTAGTCGGTCCAATAAGGCGCCGGCTCTTCAGGCAGCAGGTTCTTGAGCATCTGGCCCATCGCGTGAATCGCGCGGGAAAATTCGTGCATCAAGCTGGTCTGGCGTTGGACGGCGGGCATTTCGGTCTCCGACTATTCTATTTGCAACTGCAGTAATATTCCCGCTGCACTGCAGCAACCAGAGCTTATCGAGAAGTGCCGCCTTGCAACACGCGCATGCCTTGTGGGCGGGGCGCAAAAAGCAAGGCGCCCCGGACTTGCATCCAGGGCGCCCGTTATTCGAGTATTTGGGACTCAGCCGCGCTCTTCGATGATGCGCGCAAGGTGTGGGATGGCTTTCACCATGCCGCGCACTGAGGGCGTATCTTCCAGTTCGCGCGTGCGGCGGACCTTGTTGAGGCCGAGACCGATCAGGGTCCGACGCTGGCTGTCGGGGCGGCGAGCTGCCGAGGCATACTGCTCTACGACGATGGTTTTCTTGGCCACTGTCATTGCTCCTTATGCTTCCACGACTTCGGCTTCAGGCTTGCGCAGGATTTCGGCCACCTTCTTACCGCGACGCTGCGCGATCTGACGGGGGCTGGATTCCTTGGCAAGTCCGTCCATCGTGGCGCGGATCATGTTGTAGGGGTTCTGCGAACCGAGCGATTTTGCCACGACGTCCTGGACGCCGAGCATTTCGAACACGGCACGCATCGGGCCGCCGGCGATGATGCCGGTACCGGCCACGGCGGTGCGCATGACCACTTTGCCAGCGCCATGACGGCCCTCGACATCGTGGTGCAGCGTACGCCCGTCGCGCAGGGAAATGCGCACCAGGCTACGCTTGGCCTGCTCGGTTGCCTTGCGGATTGCCTCGGGCACTTCTTTCGCCTTGCCCTTGCCAAATCCGACGCGGCCGCGCTGGTCGCCAACAACCACCAGAGCAGCAAAGCCAAAGCGCTTGCCGCCCTTCACAGTTTTCGACACCCGGTTGATAGCGACCAGACGGTCAGCAAACTCGGGGTTTTCGTCACGCGGGGCGCGGTCCCGGCGGTTTTCACGTTCTGCCATGTTTCAACTCCTCAGAACTTCAGTCCGCCTTCACGAGCAGCATCGGCCAAAGCCTTGATCTTGCCGTGAAAGAGGAAACCGCCGCGATCGAAGTAACATACCTCGACCCCAGCCTTTTTTGCGCGCTCGGCGATCGTCGCTCCGATCTTCGCCGCCGCTTCGAGATTGTTCTTGCCGAAACAACCCAGATCCTTTTCGAGGGTCGAGGCCGCAGCAAGGGTGATGCCTTGTGCATCGTCGATCAGCTGAACGCTGATGTTCTTGTTCGACCGGTGCACTGACAAGCGTGCGCGCCCATCGGCCATCGCCCGCAATTTGTTCCGCACGCGCAGACGGCGCTTGAGGAACAGCTCTCGTTTTGTATTCGCCATTTCTCTCGCCCCTTACTTCTTCTTGCCTTCCTTGCGGAAGATGAACTCGCCCTTATAGCGAATACCTTTGCCCTTATAGGGCTCTGGTGCGCGCCATTCGCGGATGTTCGCGGCAACCTGACCAACAAGTTGCTGATCAATGCCTTCCACAGTGATTTCGGTTTGCTTCGGGGTGGTGACGGTAACACCCGCTGGCACCTCGAAGTTGACTTCATGGCTATAACCCAGCGACAGCTTGAGCACGTTGCCCGCAATCGCGGCGCGGTAACCCACGCCCTGGATTTCCATTTCCTTCTTGAAGCCGGTGGTCACGCCGATCGTCAGGTTTTCCACCATCGATCGGACCATGCCCCACTGCTGGCGTGCGCGCTTTGAGGTGCCACGCGGCTTCACGACGATTTCGTTGCTTTCCATCGAAATCGTCACATCGTCGTTTGCGGTAAAGCTGCGGGTGCCTTTCGGCCCTTTCACTTCTACCGTTTGGCCGCTGACCGTGGCGCTGACGCCTTTGGGCAGCTCGACAGGTTTTTTCCCAATCCGAGACATTTTGCCCTCCTCAGAACACGGTGCAGAGAACTTCGCCGCCAACATTGGCGGTGCGCGCAGCCGCGTCCGACATCACGCCCTTGGGCGTAGAGACGATCGAAAGGCCAAGGCCGTTGCGAACCGTCGGAATGTCTTTGACCGAGGCATAAACGCGGCGACCCGGTTTGGATACGCGCTTGAGCTCGCGGATCACAGGGGTGCCATCGAAGTATTTCAGCGAGATCATGATTTCCGGGTGGCCGTCGGCACCGGTCGTTTTTTCATAGCCACGGATATAGCCTTCGCCCACCAGCACATCCAGCACCCAGGCGCGCAGCTTGGAAGCCGGGGTCGCCACAGTGGATTTGCCGCGCATTTGCGCGTTGCGGATACGGGTCAGCATATCGCCGAGAGGATCGTTCATCGACATGTCGCGATCTCCTTACCAGCTCGACTTGACCATGCCGGGGATCTGGCCGAACTGGGCCAGGTCACGCAGCATGATCCGCGAAAGTTTGAGCTTGCGATAATACGCATGCGGGCGGCCCGTCAGCTGGCAGCGATTGTGCAGCCGTGTGGCGGATGAATTGCGGGGCAGCGAGGCCAACTTCAGAGACGCTTTGAAGCGCTCTTCCATCGGGCGGGCCTGGTCTTCGACGATAGCTTTCAGCGCGGCACGCTTGGAAGCATGCAGCTTCACAAGTTTGGCGCGCTTCAGCTCGCGTTCAATCATGGATTTCTTGGCCATTGTTCCGTTCCTCCGCGATCAGCTGTTGAAGGGCATGTTGAACGCTTTCAACAGTGCCTTCGCTTCCGCGTCTTTGGTCGCGGTGGTGCAGATGATGATGTCCATCCCCAGAACCTCATCGACTTTGTCGAAGTCGATTTCGGGGAACACGATGTGCTCTTTGAGGCCCATGGCATAGTTGCCATTGCCGTCAAATGCCGAACCCTTCACGCCGCGGAAGTCGCGGACGCGGGGCAGCGCCACCGTGATCAGACGATCGAGGAATTCGTACATGCGGTCGCCGCGCAGCGTGACTTTGCAGCCAAGCGGCATTTCTTCGCGCACGCGGAAGGCTGCGACCGATTTTTTGGCTTTGGTGATCACGGCCTTTTGGCCTGCGATCAGGCTAAGTTCTTCAGCAGCCTGTTTCACCTTTTTGGTGTCCTTGACCGCTTCGCCGACACCCATGTTCAGCACGATCTTGTCGAGGCGCGGAATCTGCATGTCGTTGGTAAAGCCGAACTGCTCTTTCAGTGCGGCGCGGATTGGGCCCCGGTAAAGCGCTTTCAGGCGCGGGGTATAGCTGGCTTGGTCGAGCATCAGATCGCCTCCCCGGTGGTCTTGGCGAAGCGCACCTTCTTACCGTCTTCCATACGGAAGCCGACGCGGGCAGCCTTGCCATTCTTGTCAACGATCGCGAGGTTGGACAGGTTGATCGGCATGGCTTTCTGCACACGGCCGCCCTGTTCGGTCTGGGTCTGGCGGGTATGGCGAATAGCCATGTTCACGCCTTCAACCACGGCCTTGTTTTCGCTCGGCATGACCAACGCGATTTCGCCCTGACGGCCCTTGTCTTTGCCGGTCAGCACGACGACCTTGTCGCCCTTTTTCAGCTTGGCAGCCATTACAGCACCTCCGGCGCAAGCGAGATGATCTTCATGAAGTTCTTGGCGCGCAGTTCGCGCACCACCGGCCCGAAGATACGCGTGCCGACCGGTTCACCCTGGTTGTTCAGGATGACGGCTGCGTTGCGGTCAAAACGGATGGCGGTGCCGTCTTCACGGCGAACTTCCTTGGCGGTGCGCACGACGACGGCTTTACGCACGTCGCCCTTTTTCACACGGCCTTTTGGAATAGCTTCCTTCACCGACACCACGATGATGTCGCCAACACTGGCGTAACGGCGATGGGAACCACCCAGAACCTTGATGCACTGAACCCGGCGAGCGCCGGAGTTGTCAGCTACATCCAGATTTGTCTGCATCTGGATCATTTGGTTTCTCCCGACCTTTGGGGACTTCCCCCAGGGTTTCGTTCAAAGTTGGATAGAGGACTCAAGCCTGAGCTTCAGTGACCACCATCCAACGTTTTGTCTTCGAAATCGGCGCACATTCCTCGATACGAACGGAATCGCCTTCTTTGAACTGGTTCAGCGGATCGTGCGCGCGGTATTTCTTGGATTTGCGCACGGTCTTTTGCAGCAGCGGATGCTTGAAGCGACGTTCGACCAGAACGGTGATAGTTTGCTCGTTCTTGTCCGAGGTGACGACGCCTTGCAGGATACGTTTGGGCATGGGTCTCTCCTCAGTTCGCCGCCGCTGCGGCGGCTTTCTGGTTCAGCGCCGTTTTGATACGCGCAACGTCACGACGGACTATGCGCATGCGGGCGGTGTTTTCAAGCTGGCCGGTTGCCTGACGGAAGCGCAAGTTGAACGCTTCCTTCTTCAGCGCCACCAGATCATCGCGGAGCTGGTCGGGCGTCTTGGCCGTAAGTTCTTTGGCGTTCATGCGCCTATTCCTTTCAACATCACCAGTAGGCCCCAAAGCGGGTAACCCTGCGTCCGGTGGAGTCAATAATAGCTCTGCTGATTCCGTCGCCGGAACCCGCAGGATGTGGCTCTATACGGAAGGCGCTGCGCGAAGGCAAGCGCTGATTGGTGCGGCCTATCAGGCAACGAGCCAGATCGCCGCCGCCAACAGCACCCCAAGCCAAAGATGCGCCAAGAGGTCTTGCAGACGCGGGTTGCGCAGCAGACAAAATCGAGGATCGCGCACCGTGAGCCATGAAAGCGCGAAGATTAACGCCAGAACTGTCGGCGAGGCTGCCATGAACCAGAACCGAGGCGCCAGCGCTCCTGAGGCCACGAACGATGCGATCGTGATCAACCCCGGCAAGGACAGGGCAAGCGTCACGGCGACGGTACCGCCCCCGCCCAATGTTGTGGCGACGGTCTTGCCGCCGACAGCGGTATCCGCGGCGATGTCCTTGATGTCAGAGCCCGTCTCGCCCACGGCAAAGAAACTCGCCAGCCAAATCACGCTAGCCCAGTGTTCAATCGACAGTTCGAAAGGCGACAGGCCTGGCGGCGCGTTCAGGACCGGAAAGAGAACGGTCAGGCAGACCCAGCCTGAAACCGCGACTAAGGTTTTGACCACGAAAATCCGCTTCCACGGCTGCCCGCCGAGGCCGTTCGAATAGCCGAGCGCCGCAACCAGCACAAATGCCAGCGCAAAGACTGCTGCCACATGACCGCCAACTGATGCCAGCACCAAGGCTGCCACTGCCGGCACCGCACTTAACCGGCCTCCCAGCTTGGCCAGCCGGTCAGAGATGGCAGCGCTCATCTCGGGTCGTGAAATCGCGTCTTCGGCCCGATCAAGCACCGTGTTCCAAATGAAGATCGCAATGGATGCAAGCACGATCACCGTATAGTCGATGCCGCGAACCGCGGTTGCGGTCATGCGGGCGACGACCAAGGCAAACAGGGCGTAGAGTACTGCGTGATAAGCGCGGTATGTGATCAGCATCCGGAATGCGCGGCGCACCTGCCCAACTTGGGTGGCCGTGCCAAGGCTCTGGGGTGACACAATAGTCATGCGGACTTTCCGTCTATTCCAGAGCGCAAGCTTGGCAGATTTGTCTAACCTAAACAATTGTTCGGCTTGACGCACAGGTAGCGTAAATCTCTCAGCAGCACCGAACTCCAACGGGCGCGCGTCGCAGCAGCGGCGGCGCAGCAGACCTTTGCTACAAAAGCGAACGATCAGCCCCTCCCAACATGCAAACACCCCCCGGTATGGACCGGGGGGTGCGAAAGTCGTTACGTCGATTGCGAGACTGGTGGATTACCAGTCTTCGCGGGCCACGATGCGGGTCATCACCGGCAGTTTGTTGGCCCCAAGACGAAGGGCCTCCCTTGCCACGGATTCGACCACGCCATCAATCTCGAACATGATGCGACCGGGTTTGACACGGGCGGCCCAGTAGTCGGTCGCACCCTTGCCTTTACCCATCCGCACTTCCGTCGGCTTCGACGAAACCGGAACATCAGGGAATATCCGAATCCAGACCCGGCCCTGACGTTTCATGTGGCGGGTGATCGCGCGGCGGGCCGCTTCGATCTGCCGCGCGGTGACACGCTCGGGTTCGGTCGCTTTCAGGGCGAAGGAACCGAAGTTCAGCAGGAAGCCGCCTTTGGCTTCGCCGTGAATGCGGCCCTTGTGCTGTTTGCGGAACTTGGTCCGTTTAGGTTGCAGCATCTATCTTACTCCTCACCGGGCATCGCGGCGCGGCCCACGCGGCGCAGGGCCGTCCTGGGCTTCGCTGGCACGACGGTCATGCGCTTGCGGGTCGTGTTCCATGATCTCGCCTTTGAAGATCCAGACCTTGACGCCGATGATGCCGTAAGCGGTTTCCGCCTCCGACAACGCATAGTCGATGTCAGCGCGCAGCGTATGCAGCGGCACGCGGCCTTCACGGTACCATTCCACCCGCGCGATCTCGGCACCACCAAGGCGGCCGCCGACGTTGACGCGGATCCCAAGCGCACCCATGCGCATCGCGTTCTGCACCGCACGCTTCATGGCGCGACGGAATGAAACCCGGCGTTCTAGCTGCTGGGTAATCGATTCCGCGACCAGTTGCGCATCAAGCTCGGGCTTACGCACTTCAACGATGTTGAGGTGCAGCTCGGACTTGGTGAGGTTCGCGAGTTTCTTGCGCAGCGTCTCGATGTCGGCGCCCTTTTTGCCGATGATGACACCGGGGCGCGCAGCATGAATGGTGACGCGGCACTTTTTGTGCGGGCGTTCTATGATGACCCGGCTGATGCCTGCCAGCTTCGCGTCTTCGCGAATGAAGTCACGCATCTTCAGATCTTCAAGCAACAGGTTGCCGTAGTCTTTGCTTTCAGCAAACCAGCGGCTGTCCCAGGTGCGGTTGACTTGCAGGCGCATGCCGATCGGATTGACCTTCTGACCCATTACGCACGCTCCCCGGCAGTGGTGGCTTCGACCTGGCGAACCTTGATGGTGATTTCCGCAAACGGCTTCATGATCTTGCCGAAACGGCCACGCGCACGCGGACGACCGCGTTTAAGCGTGATGTTCTTACCCACCCAGGCCTCCGCCACGATCAGGCTATCAACGTCAAGCCCGTGGTTGTTTTCAGCGTTGGCAATGGCCGACTGCAGGCATTTGCGCACGTCGTCCGAAACCCGCTTTTTCGAGAAGGTGAGGTCGGCCAGAGCCTTTTCCACCTTCTTGCCGCGGATCAGCTCGGCGACGAGGTTCAGCTTCTGCGGCGAGGTCTTAAGCATCTTGGCCTTGGCCAAAGCTTCATTTTCCGCCACGCGGCGCGGATTCTTTTCCTTACCCATGGCTTATTTCCTCTTCGCTTTCTTGTCGGCCGCATGGCCGTAGTAGGTGCGCGTCGGCGAGTATTCACCGAACTTCTGGCCGATCATTTCCTCGGTCACGTTGACCGGGATGTGCTTCTTGCCGTTGTAGACGCCAAAGGTGAGGCCCACAAATTGCGGCAGAATGGTCGAGCGGCGCGACCAGATTTTGATGACTTCCGATTTGCCCGTACCGCGCGCCTTTTCTGCTTTTTTCAGCAGATAGGCATCAACGAAGGGGCCCTTCCAAAGAGAACGTGCCATGGATTATCGACCCTTCTTGGCGTTACGCGAGCGGACAATGTATTTGTCCGATGCTTTGTTCTTGCGGGTCTTGGTGCCCTTGGTGCCCTTGCCCCACGGTGTAACCGGGTGCCGGCCGCCCGAGGTACGGCCTTCGCCGCCGCCATGCGGGTGATCAATCGGGTTCATTGCAACACCGCGCACTGTCGGGCGGATGCCCATGTGGCGACGACGCCCTGCCTTGCCAAGGTTCTGGTTCGAGTGGTCGGCGTTTGATACCGCACCCACTGTTGCCATGCACTCCTGCCGCACCATGCGCAGCTCGCCCGACGACAGCCGGATCTGCGCATAGCCGCCATCACGGCCAACGAACTGGGCATAAGTGCCCGCTGCGCGCGCCATTTGGCCGCCCTTGCCGGGCTTCAGCTCGACGTTGTGCACGATTGTGCCGATCGGCATGCCCGAGAACGGCATCGCGTTGCCGGGTTTCACGTCGGTCTTTGCGCCAGCGATAACGCTGTCACCTACGGCCAAGCGCTGCGGCGCAAGAATATAGGTCTGCTCGCCGTCCGCATATTTCACCAGCGCGATGAAGGCGGTGCGGTTCGGGTCATATTCGATCCGCTCGACAACAGCCGCCATGTCGAACTTGGTGCGCTTGAAATCGACGATCCGGTAGAGGCGCTTGGCGCCGCCACCTTTGTGCCACATCGTGATCCGCCCGGTATTGTTCCGGCCACCCGTTTTGCTAAGACCCTGTGTCAGGGTCTTGACGGGGCGGCCTTTCCAAAGCTCCGAACGGTCGATCAGAACCAGCCCGCGCTGGCCTGGCGTAGTCGGATTATACGACTTGAGTGCCATGCTTTCTGTCTTCCGTTGCTTTGGACCAAAGGTCCGTTTCCGAATGGGCAAGAGTGCCCGTCTTCAAAATGATCCGCGGCCCCGGAACCCGGGGCCGCGAGATTCGTTGCCTTCTATCAAAGCCCCGTGGAGACGTCGATAGTGTTCCCCGCTTCAAGGGTCACATAGGCCTTTTTCACGTCGTTACGGACGCCGGGGCGACCGCGGAACTTTTTCACCTTGCCTTTGGTCACGACGGTGTTGACCGCCTTCACCTTGACACCGAAAAGCGCCTCGACGGCTTCCTTGATCACCGGCTTGCTGGCGTCGATCGCCACCTGAAACACCACTGCGCCATGTTCTGAGGCGGCAGTAGCCTTTTCGGTGATGATCGGCTTGCGGATCACGTCGTAGTGTTCTGCTTTCGCGGTCATTTCAGACGAGCCTCCAGGGCTTCGACACCGGCCTTGGTGATCACCAGTTGATCACGCAGCAGGATGTCATAGACGTTGGCACCCATCGACGGCAGCACATCGATGCCTTCGATGTTGCGTGCCGCACGGGCGAAGTTTTCGTTCACATCGGCACCGTCGATGATCAACACGCGCTTCCAGCCAAGCTCGCGCGCGGCTTTCGCCAGAATCGCGGTCTTGCCTTCGGCCATCTCGATCGAGTCGATCACCATCAGGTTGCCCTCGCCGGCTTTCGCCGAAAGCGCATGGCGCAGGCCAAGCGCGCGGAACTTCTTGTTCAGATCATGCGCATGGCTGCGCGGGATCGGGCCCTTGACGACACCGCCGTGGCGGAAGATCGGCGCCTTCTTGGAACCGTGGCGAGCGCCGCCGGTGCCTTTTTGGCGGTAGATCTTTTTGGTCGAGTAGGACACTTCTGCGCGGGTCAGCACCGAGTGAGTGCCAGCCTGAGCCTTAGCACGCTGCCAGCGCACGACGCGGTGCAGAATGTCTGCGCGCGGCTCGAGGCCAAACAGCGCGTCGTCCAGATCGATCGTGCCGGCTTTGCCGCCGTCAAGTTTGATCACATCGAGTTTCATGCTTCACCGCCTTCGGGCTTCTTGTCAGCCGACTCTGTGTCAGTCTGATCTTCGCCGTCACCTTTGAGGGCCGCAGCCGCCGCAGAGGCCTTGAGGGCAGCCTGCTCGGCCGCCTGTGCTTCCAGACGTGCGGCTTCTTCTGCCGCTGCTTCTGCCGCCGCCGCCGCTGCCGCAGCCTCTGCCGCCGCGTGCGCCGCTTTCTGCGCCGAACGCAGAGCTGCCGGGACGATCACAGACGAGGGAATCGGTTTTTTTACCGCGTCCTTGACAGTAACCCATCCGCCGGCATGACCTGGGACAGAACCCTTGATCATCAGAAGGCCGCGCTCAGCATCCGTGCGAACGACCTGCAGGTTCTGCGTGGTCGTACGAACGGCGCCCATGTGGCCCGCCATTTTCTTGCCTTTGAACACCTTGCCGGGTTCCTGGCACTGACCTGTCGAACCGTGCGAACGGTGGCTGACCGAAACACCGTGCGTGGCGCGCAGACCGCCGAAGTTGTGCCGCTTCATGGCACCCTGGAAGCCTTTACCAATCGAGGTACCGGCGATGTCCACGAACTGACCAGCGAAATAATGGTCCGCAGTGATTTCCTCGCCGACGCCGATCATGCAATCCGAGGTTACCCGGAATTCAGCAACCTTGCGCTTGGGCGCCACGTTCGCCTTGGCGAAGTGGCCGCGCATGGCGGCGGTCGTGCGCTTGGCCTTGGCTACGCCCGCACCAAGCTGCACGGCAGTATAGCCGTCATGCTCGGTGGTGCGTTGCGCTACCACTTGCAGGTTGTCGAGTTGAAGCACGGTCACCGGAACTTGACGGCCGTCTTCGAGGAACAGCCGGGTCATGCCCAGCTTCTTGGCGATTACACCAGAACGCAACATTGCCAAGCCCCCCTTAAACTTTGATCTCGACATCCACGCCCGCGGCGAGGTCGAGCTTCATCAGCGCGTCCACGGTCTGCGGGGTGGGGTCGACGATGTCCAGAAGGCGTTTGTGGGTACGAATTTCCCACTGGTCACGCGACTTCTTGTCGATGTGCGGTCCGCGCAGAACGCAGAATTTCTCGATCTTGTTCGGCAGCGGAATCGGGCCGCGCACCGTTGCGCCCGTGCGCTTGGCCGTGTTTACGATTTCAGCGGTGCTGGCGTCCAGCACGCGGAAATCGAAGGCCTTGAGCCGGATACGAATGTTTTGACTGGTCATGTCATGCCTCTTGCGGGCTTAAGGTTGAGAGGCAGACGGGGCATCATGCCCCGCCTGCTTCGAACCACGTCTTACTTAATGATCTTCGAGACGACGCCTGCACCGACGGTGCGGCCGCCTTCGCGGATGGCGAAGCGGAGCTTCTCTTCCATCGCGATCGGCTGGATCAGCTCGACTTCGAACTTCAGGTTGTCGCCCGGCATCACCAT